>NZ_JAMPZF010000010.1:0-4690 GCF_024747315.1 Vibrio sp. HS-50-1
ATGCCGCCGCATACTGCCTTAAACACAAAACGCAACGCATAGCAAAAATGCCACGCGTTGCGAATCACTCTTAAACAGTTTGTTATGAATGGGCGTTAGCTCAGATTACCCTAGCATGTTCTCAACGTCATACATACAGTGCTGACAGTATACTCCGCCTAGTTCCATTTCACGTAAATAACCGTTTTCTAGATCTTCAATATCAATTTTCCCCTCACAATGACCATCACAATCGCGATCGATTAGAGGAAGTACATCTTGCTCATAGCGATAAATTTGCTTTTCGCTTAAGTTATCTAGTGTGCCTTCGCCGATGATTTGGCGAGTAACACCTTGAGCACGGTCATCTTCAATCATGTCACATTCTTGCAAATGACTTAATACAGAAATTAGCGCAGCACGGCTTCTTTCTTGTTCCATATATTCAAAAGTTTAGGCTACATCATTCTAAATAACTGCAACTTTAGTTAAAAAGCGCTTCATAACGCCGCATTAAGGTGTGAGCGACGCTTGGCTATACTTGAGCGAAGCGAAAATGCCAAGCGTTGCGAATCACTCTTAAATGCTTTGTTAAGTGCCTAGAACTCATGCCAAGCAGTATCGAATTCTCTCTTAAACTCGACCTTTAAGTTTGACTTAAGACCATAAACAAATACTTTGTCACTCGTCTGTACCGTAATGATATATAGACAATCCGGATTAGCTTCTAGTTTCAAGTTACTCTTACGAGGTCCTTTAGAAAATTGAATAACCTGTAAGCGTATATCTAGATCTTGAAGAGGGACCTCTTGGCTAGTTAACTCATTAATTACCCAGCAAACTGCTGCATCTTCACTAACCCTAGTTGGTTTACATTTTTCGATTAGCGAGGATAATTTTTTACCGATCGCAATCCACGCCTCAAGGTTTTTGTTTATTTTGTCTCCAAGCATGAAAACACCAGCAACAGATGAAGCCGATACAACCTTCCAATCTAGGCTATCAAAAAACTCTACAAGAATGGCAGGAAAATCCGCACCATGCCCCGTATCTACATGGTGTAGTTGCAGGCTTTCATCATACTCTCGAAGCCATCCTTCAAGTTCGTTAAGATACTGATGTTCATCCCAATCTTCAGAATCATAGTATGGGTCACCAAAAATGAGCTGCATTACAATATTATCCTCATAGCTGATAAGGCACTTAACGCTCTGTTAAGGGGTGAGCAACGCAATACTGAAGCCGCCGCATACCACCCTAAACACTAAAACCAACGCATAGTAAAAATGCCACGCGTTGCGAATCCCTCTTGAACAGTTTGTTAACTGAGCGCCTTTCAGTTTTCGCCGATCTTTCAGCCACTTTCGCCAAAGCTCGTTTTGCTAATTAGTGATTAGCAAAGCTAACTCAAATATGTATTTAACCAAAAAATTACCGTTTATCTTTAGTTTGAAATGCGTCTCACAACACCATACTTCGGCGATGTAAGTGCGCCGAACTAATCGCGAATGCCTTATATTATTAGAAGGCTTTGTGCCGCCTTTCACATCAGTAAACTTAAATGTCAAACTGAAATTAGTCGCATTAGCTCAGCTAAGGAAACCAACCGAACACGCTAAATCTCTGAACCTAGAAACTGTATCATTGTGCTTTCGTATTTTCTGCGCCAGTTAACGCCCAATTAAGGTGTGAAGCACGCGACCACGACACATAAATAGACCACCGTAAACACTAAATTCACCCCAAACCAAAAATGCCAAGCGTGCTGAATCACTCTTAAATTGTTTGTTAGCCCACTACTCGAAGGTCTCATGAAATTCAACTTCACCTGCTAATTTTTCTTCAGTAAACCAGATTGATTGAAAGTATTCAGCAGGGGCTCCTTGATATGTTAGCTCTGATTCAACTTCAAAGCCTACACGTGAATAGTAGTTTGGGTCTCCAACTAGAACACAGCATATAGCTCTATTTGTAGACAGAAACTCCAAGGCTGAGTTTAATAACGCAGTACCATAACCTTTTCCTTGAGCACTAGGCAAAACAGCCAGTGGACCAAGGCCGAAATACGAGCCATTAACACCATTAATCTTTATTGGGGAAAGAGCGAGATGACCAACAACTGCGCCAGCTTCTTCTACGACCAAGGATAGAACTAAGGCGTCATGTGCACGTAGCTTTTCAGCTAAGTATTGCTCTGTACCAGAAGAGTATGGTTTGCCCAAGAAAGCCAACTTCGTTATCTCTTCAATTTGGGTATAGTCTTTCGAACATTCGTTCCTTATGTTCATAATTCAATTATTCCTTGTGTGGGCTAACGCCCAATTAAGGGGTGAACAACGCCGCCACCCAAACCTAAAGCATTGTGCCATAAACACTAAAACTGAAGTAGAAGCAAAAATGCCAAGCGTTGTGAATCCCTCTTAAATTGATTGTTAGGCTTGTAGTTCCAACAACTGCTCAACCCCAGAGCTTTTCACGATTTTAAAGCCCAATTTCAAATACAGTCGCTTAGCTGGATTCGTTTCAATCACGCTTAACCCAACCTTAGATTTCGTTCTTTCCGCTTTAGCAATTAGGTCGAGAATTAGCTTACTACCTATTTTCATACCTTGAAACTCAGGAGAGATCTGAATTTGAACCAAATACCAATAGTTAAGTTCTTCATTGTATGTGGCTTTGAACAACCCAATAGGCTTACAATCCAACTCAATGATTTGTGCATGAGAAAACTCATAGCGTATTCGCTTTTCATACTCTTCAGTACTCGTTGGCATACCTACTTCTTCTAGATACCGCCTCATCGTTTTATCACGTAATGACAGCAAGAAAGGAATATCTGTCTCACTCGCTCGTCTAAGGGAAATATCCATGTTTCCACCAAAAGCCTAACGCCCAATTAAGGGGTGAACAACGCCTCGATCAAAACTTAAAACATTGCGCCATAAACACTAAATTTGAAGTAGAAGCAAAAATGCCAAGCGTTGTGAATCCCTCTTAAATTGCTTGTTATATTCACTTTTTCAATGGTGATTCTATTGATTTAACCTCTCCCGAACTAAGCACTGTAACAACTTCATTATGGGGATTATAAACAAGGTAGAATTTGTCATATGCTCTCAATACTACCCCTTCAATAGTATTGTCAGAAAGTTCAATTTGAACCGTGTCGAGCGTGTCAGTATCTTGTTTAGCCGAAATGAAACCTGCAAATAGTACCCATAAAGTTACCGCTGGAATCCAACGAGTCATAGACCAAACGACTCTAGGGGTTTGATTTAAAATCCGCTCGTGACCAAAAGCGAAATTATGGAACAAAAACCAAAGTATGATTGAGAAAAACTGCCACCCAGCAAGAGGGATTTCAACACCTAACACTGAGGCGATCGGAATGGCGATGGTAACAGCGGTTACCAGATAAACTGGGGATTGCCTAATAAAAGCAGTTCGCTTCGGGTTAGGAGCGCTATTGATAATTTCAGATTCGGACTTCCCTTGCTTTACTCTACGAGTAAACAATTCGATGATTGAAACGAAAAACACGCACAGAATAGCAACGGGTAACCAAATTAGTGAACTTCGCAGATGATCTGATATCGTGGTAGGAACCTCGGAAAATGTGAGTCCAAACCCACCAAAGTACCCCAAATCGTAAACTACTGATAGCGAGAGTATCGCTGGCACTAGCGTACTAACATACTTTGGGATATTATCAATTACCTTAAAGCTTTCCATATGCCTCCTCGTGAATATAACGCCGCGTTAAGGGGTGAACAACGCAAGCCGCCAAACCTAAATTATTGTGCCATAAACACAAAAGCTAAACTTAGAACCAAAATTGCCAAGCGTTGAGAATCCCTCTTGAACGCTTTGTTATGTTCGTAGCTATTTGAAGCCACTGATATTTACAAAACTACGTCTGGTCGATGCAACAGACTTGCTCACGCTAGGTGCTGCAACACTTCAATTTGAATCTCTCTCAGTAAATTTTGAGTATGCTCCGACTGTAAATTAAGTTCGCACCAGCCATCAGTTCCCATATATTCAGCAGAAATATAGCTGATATTTTTAATACCACTTTCATTGTTGAGGATTCCAGATAGTCGGAAAATACCTAACTTTGTGTGGATTCTGCTAATTTTGAAGTTTTCCATAAACCTCCAAGAACATAACGCCTTGCTAAGGTGTGAGTAACGCAATACAAAAGCTACCGCACAGCGCCTTAATCATCATAAGCCACCGCATAGTAAAAATGCCACGCGTTACGAATCACTCTTAAGCAATTTGTTAGTACATGCGCTACTTCTATTTATACGCTCCAAGATATTGAAAAATGGCATAATATGAAAGGCTTTGAACACTGAAGTGAGACGGGCAGCTACAAAACTTTACCCCGATTGAAAGACGAAAGTTGGCTAGAAGAAAAACACTCTGAACTGCCCTACTTTCACTGGCTTCAAATTAGAAAAGGATTCTTTCCTCGTACTTCAACAGCCACACCAAAAGTAATCAAGGCTCTCTCAAAAGCCACCACGAAAACGAAGAAACGCCAAAGAAATAGGCTAAGAGTTAGAAGCCGTAAACGGTGAAATCAAAGTGAACACTCCACATATAGTGCCACCGGAAAGAACGTGAAAGGCACTGACTGAAAGGTGTAAATACAAGCGCTAAAACAGATAAACACCAAAACTTATGATCTTTGATGTCAAACCCG
>NZ_JAMPZF010000011.1:0-1966 GCF_024747315.1 Vibrio sp. HS-50-1
ATTAAGGTGTGAAGCACGCGACTACGGCACTTCATTTGAGCACCGTAAACACTGAACCAAACCCAAACCAAAAATGCCAAGCGTGCTGAATCACTCTTAAATTGTTTGTTAGTACGCTGTTCCTAAACCTTTTGGTTTGTACCAAGATATTGAAATATAGCACTAAACTTGTGGCTTAAAACGCTGAAACTAAAAGGACAACTGCCAAACTAGAACTCAATTTCAAAACGCAAGTTGGCTAGAAGAAAAACACGCCAAACTACCCCGTTTTGACCAGTTTCAAATTAGCAAAGGATTTGGTCACCGAACTTTGACAACCACACCAAAGTACAGAATTGAAGGCTAAAAAGCCAACAACACAAAAGAAACCGCGCCAACGAAATAGCCCCAAATTTAAAAACCGTAAACGGTAAAATCGACGCAAGCGCTCCACATATAGTGCCACCGGAAAGAACGTGAAAGGCACATTTGAGCCAGTGTAAAGCTAGAAAACGAAACTGATAAACACCGAAATTTTCACCGTTGATGCCAACCTCGTACTAACGCCCTGTTAAGGTGTGAGCAACGCAATGCCGATGCCTCCGCATACCACCTTAAACAACAAACACAACGCATAGTAAAAATGCCACGCGTTGCGAATCACTCTTGAACAGTTTGTTAACTGTACTACTCAGCAGCAAATGGCTTAGTCGAATTTTTCATATAATTTATTGAATCGATAAACCGCTGTGCCTTTTCTAAACTTCTCGTATAAAAACGCTTAACAACCTGTCGTTCATCGTTCTTTAGCTGAATGATAAACCAATCTCTTTTGCTATACAGTTCAAGCGCCAATATCGAGTTGAAATAATACCTTGAATTGATTTCTGATAGCCTTACGTTTGAAGATGACAGGAGCAAATTTGAAGAGTCATTATAATTGCTAACTGCCACTACTTTTGAATTTTGACCTTCTGATAACCCGATATAAGAACTGGTCACAACAAGACCTTCAGGTCTAAATTTTGGGGGCTGTTCCATTATGACCTGTTCAATCACATTCGCCGCAACTTCTGTGCTTACCATATCAGAAGGAGAGTAAGGTACTTGCTTAGCAACACACCCTGTTAGCAAAAGAACCAAAAATATAAACCACTTTTTCATTTTAGAAACGACCTGTTTTTGTGCAACTTGCTCGTAATTTTTATATCGAAGTACAGTTAACGCTTTGCTAAGGTGTGAAGCACGCAATGACCGAGTATCTGCATGGCACTTCAACACCGAAACTAACGCATACCAAAAATGCCACGCGTGCTGAATCACGCTTAAGCAACTTGTTATGTGTAGCTTTTTCAACCAAATACTGGTCTAAAAAAGCTACGTTCATAGCTAATAATACAGTCCATTTTATCGGCAAATTCGAAAGCTTTAATACACTCAGAATCATTTAGAGACTTGGCACGATAATCTTCGTATGCTGACAAACTTTCAAACGTGAATAGTGCCATAGCTATATTGTTTGCACCTTCAGATGGTAGAAAATAGCCATTATGTTGACCACCAAACTTTTCAACGAGTGGTATCCACATTCTCGCGTATTCTTCGAACTCTTTGACCTTCTTTGGATCTATAACATATCTGACATAGCAAGTAATCATAACCATTAATTCCTTATAATTGGTTGATTTGGGGGCTACACATAACGCCGCATTAAGGTGTGAGCGACGATTGGCTATACTAGAGCGAAGCGAAACTGCCAAGCGTTGCGAATCACTCTTAAATGCTTTGTTAGCCCTGTGGTTGACTAGTACATATAACCTAGCCAATCAAAATGTCCAACACCCCACTGCTTATCTCTGAGTGGTTTCACATACAGTTCATCAAGATGCTCTACAGCAACTCCAAAGTTGGTGTGCTCGTGAAGACGTAACCAAGACTGCATACACTGAACTTTGTTAAAGCCATTTGATGAGTAGAAATCATGTAA
>NZ_JAMPZF010000012.1:0-49183 GCF_024747315.1 Vibrio sp. HS-50-1
ATTAATAGCGACTGCTGTTAATATGCGACACTAGCTCAGTTGGTAGAGCGCAACCTTGCCAAGGTTGAGGTCACGAGTTCGAACCTCGTGTGTCGCTCCAATATATAGCCCTCATCGTGCTTAACGGTGACGAAATGCGACACTAGCTCAGTTGGTAGAGCGCAACCTTGCCAAGGTTGAGGTCACGAGTTCGAACCTCGTGTGTCGCTCCAATATATAGCCTTCATCGTGCTTAACGGTGACAAAAGCGACACTAGCTCAGTTGGTAGAGCGCAACCTTGCCAAGGTTGAGGTCACGAGTTCGAACCTCGTGTGTCGCTCCAGTTTCTTTTTTATAAATGAAAGCAAAGCCTTCATCATCAACAAAGATGAAGCACTCGGACGCGGGGTGGAGCAGCTTGGTAGCTCGTCGGGCTCATAACCCGAAGGTCGTCGGTTCAAATCCGGCCCCCGCAACCAAATACAAGACGATAGATTGAATGCTTATTTATTAGCACAATCCTAAGTCGTCGACGGATGCGCCGCTTGATTCAATTCCTGCTTCTCGCAACCAATCACATCGCTCTTTTCATAATGCTGCGAAGCATGAATCCCCAAAAACTAAATTTTATCCGCATCATATGATGTCGGACGATTTCGTTTGTGTTTAAAACACGATATGAATCGGCTGGCGTACAAGCATGATGAGGTTCTGCATGTTTTATCTACTTTAATTAACAGAGTTATCCACATACGTCGTTCTGTGGATAAGTTAGTTGATAAAGTGTTTTTAGCTTGACTTTTTGCGATGGAGAAGAAAGATCTTTTCGCTGAAGGAAAGTCGAAATAATAACGAAATATTGATTAAGTCTTTGTTAAATAAGAGAAAAATAAGTTTTTTGTCGGATCGGGTACGTTAAAATACGATCATTAACTGGTATTTTTTTGATCCTAGTCATTTCTCCAAGCTGTGTTTAACTTTTTTCTGCTAGCTTGTTTTTCTTGAATCTCAAATTTTTTTCCACATTACAAAATTGAGAACAAGGTCATGAATTGAACATGTAAAAGTGCTTTCAATCTCTTGCATATAGACTACGCACTATGCGTCTCTTGGTAGCCCCTTCTCGACTATTCTTATTAAGCGCTGCTTTTTCGTCTCTGTAGATGCTTTATTCTCAATGGGGAGTTGATTCAGTTGCTCGGCCAAAGCCCATTTGATGTGTTCATCAAGTAATTTATTTTCACCTTGTCGACTTTCTAACGCATCAATGACTCGTTGACTGTATTCTGCATTACCAAGTGCGACAGCAATATTACGCAGCCACTGTATATGACCAATGCGACGAATAGCGGAGCCTTCCATATTTTTTAGAAAAGTCGCTTCATCCCAGTTAAACATGTCTACGAGATCCGGGTTTTTGAAACTATCGCGACGATGGAAATCACTCTGCTCCGTTATGTCGGCGTAGCGATTCCATGGGCAAACCAATTGGCAGTCATCACAGCCATAAATGCGGTTACCCATTGGCTTGCGAAACTCTTCAGGGATCACGCCATCGAACTCGATGGTGAGGTAAGAGATGCAGCGTCTAGCATCAACAACTTTGTCTTCAACGATGGCTTGTGTTGGGCATGAGGTAATGCATGCTTTGCATTTACCGCACTGATCAACGCTTGGCTCGTCAACGGGAAGTGGCAAGTCGATAAGTAACTCGCCTAAAAAGAACCACGAGCCACAGTCTTGATCTAAAATCAGGGAATGTTTCCCTGTCCAGCCTAAGCCTGCTTTTTGGGCAAGTGGTCGCTCCAATATTGGTGCGGAGTCGACGAAAGGTCGGTAACCATACTGACCAACTTCTTGTTCAATAAGTTTGCCAAGTTTATTCAGTTGTTTTCTGACGAGCTTGTGATAATCACGCCCTAATGCATAGCGACTAATATAGGCATGATTTTTATTCGCTAGGTTTGAAGCGAATTGTGCTTCTGGTGGTAGGTAGTCCATCCGAACGCTGATCACACGAACGGTTCCCGGGAGTAGCTCATTGGGTCTAGCTCGCATCATACCGTGACGAGCCATCCAGTTCATTGAGCCGTGATAGCCTGCATCGAGCCATTTTTGCAGGGCGGCTTCATGCTCACTCAGATCAACGTCGCAGATCCCAACTTTTTGGAAGCCGAGCTCTTTTCCCCAAATTTTGATTTGTTGTGCGAGTTGTTCGTAGTTCATGCTAACCACCGGAATAAAAGGGGGGCGGATCTTAACGGATCTCTGGCTTTGGTGCTACCCAGTTATGGACGTTTTTGATGCTGTGAATACTGCTTATTGAAGTCATTTGCATATATTCTAAATCTAGGTCGATACTAAGGTGATTAAGATACCGTTCCTTGGATACTTTTTTCGCACATATGACATTTGAAAGCTTGTCTCTCAAAACCAACACGGTTTACTATTCCTGTTCTTTTGATTTTTATATAGTCAACGATCATTAGTTAGAGAAGCATCAATGAGCACGAAACAATTCAATTTAAAAGATGAGCACGAAACGGTTGCACTAGGTACCGCTCTGGCTCACCTTTGTTCGCAACAAACCACAATTTATCTGCATGGTGATTTGGGTGCAGGTAAAACAACCTTTAGTCGTGGTTTTGTCCGTGCTCTTGGCCATCAAGGTAACGTGAAAAGCCCAACTTATACTCTAGTCGAACCGTATCAGTTGGATCAGTGGCAAGTGTACCATTTCGATCTTTATCGTCTTGCGGATCCTGAAGAGCTTGAGTTCATGGGGATTCGAGATTACTTCACAGATGATGCAATTTGCTTGGTTGAATGGCCTGAAAAAGGGCATGGTTTGTTGCCACAACCGGATCTTGATGTGAACATTCGCTACCAAGGTGAGCAGCGTGTAGCCGAACTAACAGCTAATAATGATTATGGTGTGCAGTTACTCAGTCGATTGGAGCTATGTTGAGTTTTTCAAATTTTAGAGTAGTGGCGACGTTTGTCGCCACTTTTCTCCTTCTCATCCCCAATTTAGCATTTGCTAACGTCGTTAAGAGTTTTCGAGTTTGGCCTTCACCTGATGAAACGCGTGTTGTCATCGATTTAGGCTCGGAAGCTGACTATTCCTATTTCTCTTTATCCGGACCGGATCGTCTTGTCGTGGATTTAAAAAGCACGACCATGCAGGCCAAACTGCCTGTTACTGTTACGGACAGCCCGGTTTTAAAGCTAGTTCGAAAAAGCTCTCCGCCAGAGAAGGGCACCTATCGTTTGGTGTTTGAACTGAAAAAGAGCGTTCAAGCAGAATTGTTTAAATTAAGCCCAACACCTGGCGGGCAATATGGTCACCGTTTGGTGATTGACCTGCCGCACGGTAAGAAAGCATCGACTTCAGCCTCTAAACCGAGCAAGCCAGCGGCGACCAGTAAAGACATGAGTTCAGTACAACGAGCTCAAGAAGTCTTGATCGTTATCGACCCTGGTCACGGTGGTGAAGATCCTGGCTCTATTGGCCCTTCACGCCGTAAGTATGAAAAAGATGCAGTATTAAGTATTTCACGAAAAATCGCCGCTCAGCTTGATGCTACGCCTGGGATTAAAACGCGTATGACACGTACCGGAGATTACTTTGTGAATCTAAACCGTCGTGTAGCCATTGCCCGTGAAAATGATGCGCACTTACTAATTTCCATTCACGCTGATGCGTTTACCTCACCGAAGCCTCGCGGAGGTTCGGTTTTCGTGTTGAATACTCGTCGTGCAAATACTGAAATTGCTCGCTGGGTTGAGAACCATGAGAAACAATCTGAAATATTAGGTGGTTCGGGTAATGCGTTCTTCACTAAGACCAAAGATCGTAACGTGAACCAAACTTTGTTGGACTTGCAGTTTAGTCATTCACAAAAAGAAGGGTATAAGCTGGCAACAGAAATCCTTGGTGAGATGGGACGTGTTGCGCACCTGCATAACACCAAACCGATTAATACTAGCCTTGCTGTTTTACGCTCTCCGCAGATTCCGTCTGTATTAGTGGAAACGGGCTTTATTTCTAACCCAACAGAAGAGCGGTTGCTGTTTCAACGAGCGCACCAAGATAAGTTAGCTCAGGCGATCACTAAGGCGGTCGTTAAGTACTTAAAAGATAATCCACCAGAGGGTACGGTATTCTCGCCTTCAGCGAAGCCAATAGTGCATACCGTAAAACGTGGCGAGTCGTTATCGGTGATTGCGAATAAATATGGGCTTAGCTCTAAAGCGCTGATGTCGGCAAACAACTTGAAGTCGACTGGATTAGCAATTGGTCAGAAGCTCAAAATCCCTTCTGCTGGCACGATTAAAGTACCAAGTAAACCGATTACTGTTGAGACAGAAACCATCATTCATAAGGTTAAGTCAGGTGAGTTCTTAGGTAAGATCGCGAGTCACTATAAAGTGAAGGTTTCAGATATCCGCCGTGAGAACAACCTGAAGTCAGATACCTTGTGGGTAGGACAAAAGTTGAAGATAACCGTCGCTGTCAAAGATAAGCCGATCCGTAAGCACAAAGTTTCTCGAGGTGAATACCTTGGTAAAATAGCGTCCAAATACGGCGTCAGCGTTTCGAGCATTCGTAAAGCGAACAACTTACGCTCTGATCAGCTGGCGGTTGGGCAAGTTCTTATCATTCCAAACAAGTAGGTGAGCTTTTAACTCATTATGACGATTAAAATTTTGCCAGCTAGACTTGCAAACCAAATCGCAGCAGGGGAAGTGGTCGAAAGACCCGCCTCTGTGATTAAAGAACTGGTTGAAAATAGTCTTGATTCTGGCGCAACTCGAATCGATATCGATATCGAGAAAGGAGGCGCAAAGCTGATTCGTGTTCGTGATAACGGCAAAGGTATCGCGAAAGATGAACTCGGCTTAGCGCTCAGTCGTCATGCTACATCTAAGATACATACCTTGGATGATCTTGAAGCCATCATGAGTCTAGGTTTTCGCGGAGAAGCGTTAGCCAGTATTAGCTCAGTCTCGCGTTTGACGCTCACATCGCGTCCTGCGGCACAAGAAGAAGCCTGGAGTGCCTACTCCGAAGGGCGTGATATGCAGGTGAAGCTTAAGCCTGCAGCGCACCCGATTGGTACGACTGTTGAGGTGTTGGATTTATTTTTTAATACTCCCGCGCGTCGCAAATTTCTGCGTACCGAGAAAACCGAATTTGCTCATATTGATGAGTTATTGAAACGCATTGCGTTAAGCCGCTTTGATGTCACCATCAATGTGCGCCATAACGGCAAGATCATTCGTCAATATCGTGCGGCGAAAAATCAGCTTCAAACCGAAAAACGTATTGCAGCTGTCTGCGGTAATGCGTTTGTGCGGCATATGCTCAGAATCGAGCTTGAGCATCAAGGATTAAAGCTACATGGTTGGATTACCACTCCAGAGGGAGCAAGGCAGCAAAGCGATTTACAGTATTGCTATGTGAATGGCCGAATGATGCGTGACAAATTAATCAATCACGCGATTCGTCAAAGCTATGAAATGAGCTTAAAGCCAGATCAGTTCGCTGCCTATGTGCTCTTTATTGAGTTAGACCCGCACCAGGTAGATGTGAATGTTCACCCCGCTAAGCATGAAGTGCGCTTTCACCAAGCTCGCTTAGTGCATGATTTCATCTATCAAGCTTTGGCGGATGCACTTGCGCAAAGCGCCGTGATTGATAAACCACAGGTTAATGAATCCGCATTTCATCGTGTGGAACCGACTGAGTCCGAAGAGGTTGAGCATTCGCCTGAGCCTGAAAAATTGCAAAGGCCGACACCTTCACCAGTTCCAGAGCGTGTTTATCAAGCGATAGAGAGTACACCGGCTTATCCTGGACGCAGTGATTATGAAGTTAAACCTCGCGATCGCAGTCCTAGGGATACTTCCGTGCGAGAAGCTCGCGTTGCGGACTCGTTCAAGCGTACTGATTGGGTGGAATCCAAACCCGCACCAAAGCCGAATCACAATAAAGAGCGCCATGTTGAGCCAGCACCAAGCAAGCAAGAAGTGCGCGCTTATCACGAGTTGTTGAAAACGCCCGAGTTTGAGTCTCAACCCGTAACGCCGATAGAGCCCCAAAAGGCAACTTCGAATGCATCACTTCCATCGATTAATGCATTAGGCAAAGCGCTAGTGATGGTCGATGAGCAATTTGTTTTGATGAGCAGTGACAGTGGGGCGGCGTTAGTCTCGTTACCTAGAGCGGAATTTTATCGTGTAAAAGGGCAGCTCACTCCAAGCGATGGCGCGCTTAAAGCACAACCTCTACTCGTTCCTCTATCTATTAAGTTAGAGGCCGAGTTAGTGAAGCTGGCTCAAGATTATCAACAAGATTTGGCGTTACTTGGCATTCAATTGAAAGCGAGAAATGAGCAAGCCTTAATGGTGATGGGCGTTCCCGCGCCGCTACGTCAACAAAACTTACAAAATCTAGTACCAGATCTGTTATCTTACGCGCAATCTTGTGTGAAGGAAGGTATAGCAACGGCTCAGATGCTGTCTGAGTTGATAGATTGGCTCGCATTGCAGGTCACGACAGTGAAGAGTCACTATACTTTTTCTGAAGCAATTCAAATTATTGCGGAACTTGAACAGCTAAGAGATGGTCAATTGCCATTAGAAGATACAAAATTTGTATCCGCTGTTGATTTCTCTGCCACGATAGCCAAATTAAAACCATGACAGATAAACTACCTTTGGCGCTATTTTTAATGGGGCCAACTGCATCAGGCAAAACTGAGTTGGCGATTCGTCTTCGTCAAAAGTTCCCGGTTGAGATCATCAGTGTTGATTCTGCTTTGATCTATAAAGGGATGGATATCGGTACGGCGAAACCGGATGAAAAAGAGTTAAGTTTAGCGCCTCATCGCTTGATTGATATTTTGGATCCGAGCGAATCTTACTCTGTAGCCGACTTTCGTCGTGATGCATTGAAAGCGATGGATGATATTGTTGCAGAAGGAAAAATTCCACTCTTAGTGGGTGGGACAATGCTGTATTATAAGGCGCTACTTGAAGGTTTATCCCCACTTCCTGCTGCAAATCCTGAAATTCGTCAGCAAATTGAACAAGAAGCATTGACTAAAGGTTGGTCAGTGTTGCACGATGAACTCAAAGAGGTTGATCCTGTGTCAGCAGCGAGAATCCATCCCAATGATCCCCAACGTTTATCTCGGGCATTGGAAGTTTTTCGTATTTCAGGTAAAACTTTGACTGAATTGACTCAAACGAAAGGTGAAAGCCTGCCATACCGAGTCAAGCAGTTTGCAATAGCTCCCAAGGATAGGGCAGAACTTCACCGTCGAATTGAACTTCGTTTCGAAAAGATGATGGAAGCGGGCTTTGAAGAAGAAATGAAAGCGCTACATTCGCGAAAAGATCTTCACCCCGATCTTCCTTCCATACGATGCGTCGGTTACCGACAGATGTGGGAGTATTTAGATGGGGAGTGTACACGTGACGAAGCAGTATTTCGTGGCGTATGCGCGACTCGTCAATTGGCCAAGCGTCAAATCACCTGGTTACGCAGCTGGGATGACTTAACTTGGTTGGATAGCGAGAACATTGAACAGGCATTAGAAACGATGTCGGAAGCAATAGCATCTGATTGACATAGCTGTGTATAATGTGATCGTTTTTGCGTGAACGCACTCTCAAAGGATCTGTTGTTGGCGGTTTTTATACTATGCTGCTAATTACTTAGAGTGCATTTTTGATTCGTTTAGCTCAGATGCAAAAGCAGTATCTTTTGCATTGCACCACTAGCTAAATAATTACAACTACAAATTAAATAAGGAAAATAAAATGGCTAAGGGGCAATCTCTACAAGACCCATTTCTAAACGCGCTACGTCGTGAGCGTATCCCGGTATCTATCTACCTTGTGAATGGTATTAAACTACAAGGTCAGATCGAATCGTTCGATCAATTTGTGATCCTGCTGAAGAATACTGTTAACCAAATGGTGTACAAGCACGCGATCTCAACAGTTGTGCCGGCTCGTCCAGTGAGCCATCACAGCGGTGAACGTCCACAAGGTGAGCGTCCACAAGAGAAATCAGAAGATTAATTCTTCATCGAGTATTTTTAAAATAAGGAGTTGATTGCTTGTTTGACCGTTATGAATCCGGTGAGCGAGCCGTACTTGTTCATATCAACTTCACGCAAGAAGGTGAATGGGAAGATCTGGCTGAGTTCGAAATGCTGGTTTCTTCTGCTGGGGTAGAGGCACTACAAGTGGTAACTGGTAGTCGTCAATCCCCACACCCGAAATACTATGTCGGAGAGGGTAAGGCCCAAGAGATTGCTACTGCGGTACAGTCGACAGGTGCCGAAATTGTGATTTTTAATCACGCCCTCTCTCCTGCCCAAGAACGTAACCTCGAAGCACTGTGCCAATGTCGAGTTCTCGACCGCACTGGTCTTATTCTCGATATCTTTGCTCAACGAGCTCGAACACACGAAGGTAAGCTACAGGTAGAGCTGGCTCAACTTCGTCATATCTCTACTCGTTTGATTCGTGGTTGGACGCACCTTGAAAGGCAGAAAGGGGGTATCGGTTTACGTGGCCCGGGTGAAACCCAGCTGGAAACCGACCGTCGCTTATTGCGTGACAGAATCAAAGCCATCCTGCGACGCTTAGACAAAGTAGCGAAGCAGCGTGAACAAGGGCGCCGCGCCCGAAATCGAGCTGAAATCCCAACGGTTTCACTTGTGGGTTACACCAACGCGGGTAAGTCGACACTCTTCAACCGTATTACAGAAGCTGGCGTGTATGCCGCTGATCAACTATTTGCTACTTTGGACCCAACTTTACGTAAGATAGAGTTAGCAGATGTTGGGCCTGCCATTTTGGCAGACACGGTTGGTTTTATTCGACATTTGCCTCACGACTTGGTTGCGGCCTTCAAGGCAACCTTGCAGGAAACGCAAGAAGCTGACATTTTGTTACATGTTGTTGATGCCAGTGATGAGCGTTTTCGTGAGAATATTCAAGCTGTTCATGAAGTACTAGAAGAGATCGACGCACATGAAGTGCCGACTCTGGTTGTCATGAACAAAATCGACAATCTAGATTCGCAGAAACCACGTATAGAACGAGACGAGGAAGGCGTACCTCGCGCAGTTTGGGTTTCAGCAATGGATGGGTTGGGCATTGATGTCCTGTTTGAGGCACTGACGGAACGTCTGGCGTCACAAATGGTCGAGCATCAGTTGCGAATTCCTCCACAGTATCAAGGACGATTCCGTAGTACCTTCTTCCAAATGAAGTGTATTCAACGTGAGGAATATGACCAGGATGGTAACTTGTTGATCGATATTCGAATGCAGCAAGTAGATTGGTCTAGACTTGAAAAAAGAGAAGGGGCAGTTTTGACTGGCTTTATAGTCACTTAAAGGACTGCTACAGTATAACGTCATATCAAATGATGGAGCTTTCTAATGGCGTGGAATGAGCCTGGAAATAACAACGGCAACAATGGCCGCGATAATGACCCTTGGGGTAATAATAATCGTGGTGGCCAGCGTCCTGGTGGCCGAGATCAAGGTCCGCCAGATTTAGATGAAGTGTTCAATAAACTGAGTCAAAAACTGGGTGGCAAGTTTGGTAAAAAAGGCGGCGGTGGTTCTCCAATCGGCGGCGGTGGTGGTAGTGCAATTGGCTTTGGCGTGATTGCTCTTATTGCTGTTGCAGTTTGGTTCTTCGCTGGATTTTACACCATCGGTGAAGCAGAGCGTGGTGTTGTGCTGCGTTTAGGTAAATACGATCGTATCGTAGACCCAGGCCTTAACTGGCGCCCTCGTTTTATTGATGAATACGAAGCGGTAAACGTACAAGCGATTCGTTCACTACGTGCATCTGGTCTAATGCTGACTAAAGATGAAAACGTCGTAACAGTCGCGATGGATGTTCAGTACCGAGTGACTGACCCGTACAAATACTTGTACCGTGTAACCAATGCGGACGATAGCTTGCGTCAAGCAACGGATTCTGCACTACGTGCAGTAATTGGTGACTCATTGATGGATAGCATTCTAACCAGTGGTCGTCAGCAAATTCGTCAAACTACGCAAGAAACACTGAACCAAATCATTGATAGCTATGATATGGGTCTGGTACTTGTTGACGTAAACTTCCAGTCTGCGCGTCCACCAGAGCAAGTGAAAGATGCGTTTGATGATGCAATCGCAGCTCGTGAGGATGAAGAGCGTTTCATCCGTGAAGCTGAAGCATACAAGAACGAAATCTTGCCGAAGGCAACGGGTCGTGCTGAACGTTTGAAGAAAGAAGCGCAAGGTTACAATGAACGTGTCACTAACGAGGCTCTTGGTCAGGTAGCACAGTTCGAAAAACTACTACCAGAATACCAAGCGGCACCAGGTGTAACGCGTGACCGTCTGTACATTGACGCAATGGAAGAGGTGTACTCAAGCACTTCGAAAGTGTTGATTGACTCTGAATCAAGCGGCAATCTTCTGTACCTTCCAATCGATAAGTTGGCGGGCCAAGAAGGTCAGGCAGACACAAAACGTAAATCGAAGTCATCTTCAACCTACGATCAAATTCAACTGGAGTCTGAGCGTACACAAGAAGACACTTCGAACACGCAGTCTCGTTCAACAGGTTCACGTCAAGGGAGATACTAAGAATGCGTAAGTTAATGATCCCTGTATTGGTAATCGCACTGGCATTAATGTTGATGTCTTTGTTTGTGATTCCTGAAGGTGAGCGCGGTATCGTGGTTCGATTTGGTCGTGTTCTTAAAGACAACAACGACATCACTCGAATTTACGAACCTGGTTTGCATTTCAAGATGCCTCTGTTTGACCGTGTGAAACAACTTGATGCACGTATCCAAACGATGGATGGCCGTGCAGACCGTTTCGTAACGTCTGAGAAAAAAGACGTTATTATTGATACCTACGTGAAGTGGCGTATTGAAGACTTTGGTCGTTACTACCTAGCAACAGGCGGTGGTAATTCGCTAACGGCGGAGGCACTACTTGAGCGTAAAGTAACGGATGTGCTTCGTTCTGAAATCGGTGCTCGTGAAATCAAACAGATTGTATCTGGTCCACGTAACGATGATGTACTACCAGAAGATGCAAGTGCAGATGTTGTCGCAACTGAAGCGGCACGTGAAGCGCTTGAGATTGATGGTGAACGTGACCTAATCATGTCTGAAGTATTGAAAGACACGCGTGAAAGCGCGATGAAAGACTTGGGTGTTCGTGTTGTTGATTTCCGCATGAAGAAAATCAACCTGCCTGATGAAATCAGTGAGTCTATCTACCGTCGTATGCGTGCAGAGCGTGAGTCTGTAGCTCGTAAGCACCGTTCTCAAGGTCGTGAGAAAGCAGAAGTTATTCGTGCTCAAGCTGAGCTAGAAGTGGCAACCATTCTAGCTGAAGCTGATAAGACTGCTCGTGTAACACGAGGTGAAGCGGATGCAGAAGCAGCGAAGATTTATGCTGAAGCATACAACAAAGACCCTGAATTCTTTAGCTTCCTACGTTCGCTACGTGCGTATGAGAAGTCCTTCAGCTCTAAGAGCGATATCCTGGTACTTGATCCGAAGAGTGAGTTCTTCCAATACATGAACCAGTCGAAGGGCGGCATGGAGAAATAATCTCAGCGTCAAATGAAACAAAAGGCTCCTTAGGGAGCCTTTTTTGTATCTGATGCTAAGTGCTAGCTCATCATTATGGCGATTACGGCTCCAGCAACTACTAGGCAGCCACCGATGCGTCGTAGCTGATTGTTGGGCTGTTCACTTAATTGAGCCACCATATTCCGCCAACCGTTTGGAGCAATGAGTGGTCCAATGCCTTCCACGATCAAGACGAGCCCAATCGCCAACCATATGGATTCAGACATACCGCTTTCCAGTCGAATAAAGAAAACTAAATACTATCAGTGATATGCTGATTTCAAAATGAGCAAAGCAGCAAGATGACATTCTGGTAGCAACTCTGTGAACAAAAAATGACTGCAAGAAGCGTGATTCGGTGCTAGAATCCATTTTTAACTAGCAATCAGACTTGGAAAGATGGGAAATAACGTAGTCGTTCTAGGCACCCAATGGGGTGACGAAGGTAAAGGTAAAATCGTAGACCTTTTAACTGAAGATGCAAAATACGTGGTACGCTACCAAGGCGGTCACAACGCAGGTCATACTCTCGTAATTGACGGTGAAAAAACCGTTCTTCACTTAATTCCATCAGGTATCCTTCGCGATAACGTAAAATGTGTTATCGGTAACGGTGTTGTACTATCACCTGAAGCTCTACTTAAAGAAATGAAACCTCTTGAAGAGCGCGGTATTCCAGTACGCGAGCGTCTTTTCATTTCTGAAGCATGTCCGCTAATTCTTCCTTACCACGTTGCAATGGACCAAGCTCGCGAAATCGCTCGCGGTAAAAAAGCTATTGGTACAACAGGCCGTGGTATCGGTCCAGCATACGAAGATAAAGTTGCTCGTCGCGGTCTACGCGTTGGCGACCTATTCGATATGGAATCGTTCGCTGAGAAGCTAAAAGAAGTCATGGAGTTCCATAACTTCCAACTCGTTAACTTCTACAAAGCTGAACCAGTAAGCTACGAAGCTGTGCTTGAAGAAGCAAAAGGCTACGCAGAGCTACTTACTTCAATGGTTATCGACGTAACTGACGAACTAGACGCAGCACGTAAGCGCGGCGATAAGATCATGTTCGAAGGTGCACAAGGTACGCTACTTGATATCGACCACGGTACTTACCCATACGTAACGTCTTCTAACACGACTGCTGGTGGTGTTGCTGCAGGTTCAGGTTTTGGTCCTCGTCACATCGGTTACATCTTGGGTATCGCGAAAGCGTACTGTACTCGCGTTGGTGCAGGTCCATTCCCGACTGAACTATACGATGGTCTAGATAAGCAAGATCCAATTGGTAAGCACTTAGGTGAAGTTGGCCACGAGTTCGGTGCGACAACTGGTCGTCTACGCCGTACAGGTTGGTTCGATGCTGTTGCTATGCGTCGTGCAATCCAAATCAACTCTGTATCTGGTTTCTGTCTAACTAAACTAGACGTACTAGATGGTCTAGAAGAGCTAAAAATCTGTACTGGTTACAAGATGGAAGATGGCTCTGTGCTAGAAGTTTCTCCGATGGCTGCTGAAGCATTCGAAAAAGCAACGCCAATCTACGAAACAATGCCTGGTTGGTCTGAGAACACATTCGGTGCTAAAGCGCTAGAAGATCTACCACAAGCGGCTCTTAACTACATCAAGCGTATTGAAGAGCTAACAGGTGTGCCTGTAGATATCATTTCAACAGGTCCTGACCGCAACGAAACTATCATCAAGGTTCATCCATTCGAAGCTTAATTGATAGTCGTTAAAGATTGCAAAAGCCGACCTTCTGGTCGGCTTTTTTGTATCTGAACAAAAAACGGCAGTGATTCTCATATGGCAAATTTTTGCCGCTGAGTCTAAGTCAGAGGCAAAAATTGTCTAAAGCTTAGCTGGTTTTTGCCGATAAGGTTATCAAGCAGAGGAGATCCTTCATCGATCTTTGGTTTCTTAGATACCTTAAAGAGTACGTTTATGAAGTTACGAACAGTGGCTGCTTCACTGTTATTGACCTTGGTAGCTACCACAGCGAAAGCCAATGTTGCTGATGTGGGGGCGCCAGTTCCTATCTACACCGAAGCAGAGCTGATAAAGCTTATTGAGCAAAATAAGCACTTACAACGTGTGCGCGCTGATAACTGCCAGCTGGTGGAGGATATCGTTGCTCGTGCGACTCGAATTAACTTGCCCGCTTATGAATTTCTGTACGGCGACATGTTGGCGTGGGGTGTGTGTGTCGAGCAAGATGTCGAACTGGGCCTTTACTACATCGAAAATGCAGCACATCAGGGATTACCTGCCGCGCTAGAGCAGATTGGCCGATACTATTCGCGTGGCACTTTAGTGCAGCAAGATAAAGAACGAGCAATTCCTTACTTGCGAGAAGCCGCCTCAATGGGAAACCTAAATGCGCGTATTCATTTAGCCGAATTGCTCCTGCGTGATTACGGCAGCCCACTTGATTACGAAGATGCGTATCGTTGGTTATATAACTCTGTCACAGCAGATAAGCGGCAGCATAAGCGTATCACTGTATTGAGAAATGGCCTCGAGCAGCGCATGCCACAAAACGTTATTGCTCGAGCTAAAAGGCGAGACACCTTTTGGTAACGTCCTATCAAGGCAAACAACTTCATACAACAAAGCCCACATAATGTGGGCTTTGTTGTTTTCCCGAAGAGTAATCTTGAGCGATTAAACGACTTTGTGTGGACCGAAGCATTCGTAATGGAATTGCTCTTGTGGTACGCCAAGTTCTAATAGTTGTTTCGCTACGTGCTGCATGAACCCGACAGGGCCACAGAAGTACACCTGCACGTTATCTTGCTTTAATGCGGCTTCAATTTCATACAGATTGACAAAACCCGTGAAGTGGAAGTCTTCACCTAGTTTGTCTTCTGCCGTTGGGTGGTTATACCAAACGAGCGCGTTCATGTTTTCTTTCGTCGCGACTAGTTGGTTCACGTGTTGCTTGAAAGCATGCTGTTGACCATTTTCTGTTGCATGAACCCAAGTTACAGGTGCTTGATGTGCTGAGAGACTTTCTAGCATGGACAGCGTTGGCGTCAGTCCTACACCTGCAGAAATTAGAACAACGGGTGTTTGTGGTTCGGCATCCATAAAGAAATCACCGGCAGGGGCGGCAAGCTGCACTTTTTCGCCAATGTTCAGGCTATCGTGCAGGAAGTTCGATACTTTTCCGCCTTCTTCGCGTTTTACCGAGATACGGTAAGTGTTCTCTTGAACCGCAGAGGATAGGCTGTATTGGCGAATTTCTTGGTTTTCTAACTGGTCACTGTTGATATAGATGCCAAGATATTGTCCCGGTTTATACGGTGCCACTTTTTGGCCATCGGTTGGCTTGAACACAAAGCTGCAAATGTGTTCGCTCTCTATTTGTTTATCAACTAACTCAAATTCGCGTAGACCGCGCCAACCGCCTTCTAGAGCTTCATTTTGTTGGTAAATTTGTTCTTCGCGCTGAATAAATACATTCGCAAGTACGCCGTAAGCCTCAGCCCAAGCATCCAATACTTCCTGACCTGGATTAAACAACTCATCAATCGTCGCAAGTAAGTGTTTACCAACGATTTGGTACTGATCTTCTGTGATCAAAAAGCTTGTGTGTTTATGCGCAATTTTTTCTACTGCGCCAAGTAAGGCTGGCAAATTTTCAATATTGGCAGCATAGGCGCAGATGGCGTTGAATAGCGCTTCACGCTGATCGCCGTTACGCTGGTTACTCATGTTAAAAATATCTTTCAACTCTGGGTTATGAGTAAACATACGTTCATAAAAGTGCGCGGTCAGTTTTGGTCCCGTTTCGGCGATAAGTGGTGCGGTCGCTTTGACGATCTCGATGGTTTGATTGCTGAGCATATGGGCTTCCTACTTTAAGTTGTATTTATAATGCATGTTTAAAGTTGTATCTCAAATGTATCTTTCGATCAAGAAAAGATTTACACTTTTATCGATAGCTCAAGTTTGGCGTTTTAGTGTCACCAGCGAGTTATTGAGTCGCACTTTGGGAGAGAATATGCAGTTAACGAGCTTTACTGATTATGCGTTGAGAACCTTAATTTTCTTGGCTTCGTTGCCGGAAGATGAGTTAACTAATATCACTGAAGTGACGGATTTATTTGGTGTGTCACGTAACCATATGGTCAAAGTTATCAACCGTTTAGGGCAACTAGGTTATGTCCACACCGTGCGTGGAAAAAACGGTGGTATTCGGCTGATGAAACCTGCTTCTGAAATCACAGTAGGTGTTGTCGTGCGAGATTTAGAGCCGTTAGATTTGGTCAATTGCGGCGTAGATTTTTGCCATATTACCCCTGCCTGTCGCCTCAAAGATAAATTGGCAAAAGCAAAAAGTGCCTTCTTGGCGGAGCTGGATGATTGCACGATCGAATCCTTGCTGAGCGACAATTCTGAGTTGTTGATCTTACTGGCTCGTCCTTAACTCATTTGCACGTCTAGAGTCGATCTCGATCATTCTTTTTTCAAAGCAATTCTGTAGCTTATCGAGAGACTCAGATATACTAGCCATATACCTTCCTTGCTAGATAGGCGTGCCTATGTCAGACAATATTCCAAACGATCCTTTTGCAGATCGTGAATCCAAAAATTACGAAAATCCAATTCCAAGCCGAGAGTTTATCATCGAGTTTCTAGAGCAAGCGGGCGTTCCAATGAATCGCAATGACTTGTTTGAGGCACTAAAGCTTGAGGGCGAAGAGCAATACGAAGGGTTGCGTCGTCGGCTACGTGCGATGGAGCGAGATGGTCAACTGGTGTTTACCCGCCGTCAGTGCTACGCATTGCCTGAAAAACTTGAAATGGTGAAAGGTTACGTGATTGGTCATCGTGATGGCCACGGTTGGGTGCGTCCAGAAGGCAGCGTCGGCAAGGATGATGATATTCTGTTACCGCACCATCAAATGAAGAACATCATCCACGGTGACTTTGTTTTAGTGCAACCTACAGACAACAGCAAGCGCGGTCGTCGTGAAGGGCGCTTGGTTCGAGTGTTAGAGGAGCGTAATGATCAAATCGTCGGTCGTTTCTTCCTCGAATATGGTTATTCCTATGTTGTCCCTGATGACTCGCGTATCAGCCAAGATATTCTGATCCCAAATGAGCACAAAGCGGGTGCACGCATGGGTAACGTGGTCGTGATTGAAATTACTGATCGTGGCTCACGCTCACGTGGCATGATGGGTAAAGTGGTTGAAGTACTTGGTGAAAATATGGCACCAGGTATGGAAACGCAAATTGCGATTCGTACACACCAAATTCCTCACGAGTGGCCAGAGGCCGTCGATAAACAAATCGAAAACTTAGGCGAAGAAGTACCAGAAGAAGCCAAAGTTGGTCGTGTGGATCTACGTGAGTTACCACTTGTGACCATTGACGGCGAAGACGCACGAGACTTTGATGATGCTGTTTACTGTGAGAAGAACAAAGAAGGTGGTTGGCGTTTATGGGTAGCGATTGCTGACGTCAGTTACTACGTTCGTCCTGACTCTGCGCTGGATAAAGAAGCCATCAACCGTGGTAACTCGGTGTACTTCCCATCGCAAGTAGTGCCAATGTTACCGGAAGTGCTATCAAATGGTTTGTGTTCACTTAACCCACAAGTTGATCGCTTGTGTATGGTGTGCGAAATGACCATCTCAGAGACGGGTAAACTATCGGGCTACAAGCACTACGAAGCCGTGATGAACTCGCACGCTCGTCTCACATATAGCAAAGTGAGCGCGATTCTAGAAGGGGATGAAGAACTACGTGAGCGCTACCAGCCGCTTGTTTCTCATCTAGAAGAGCTGCACAAGATGTACAAAGTGCTGAAAGATGCACGAGATCAACGCGGTGCAATCGAATTTGAAACCGTTGAAACCAAGTTTATCTTCAATGCGGAACGTAAAATCGAAAGCATTGAGCCAGTGATTCGTAATGACGCGCACAAGATCATCGAAGAATGTATGATTTTAGCCAACATTGCTTCGGCATCTCTGGTAGAAAAAGCGAAAGAGCCTGCGCTCTATCGTATCCACGAATCTCCAGGTGAATTACGCCTGCAAGGTTTCCGTGACTTCTTAAGTGAACTTGGTCTTGAGCTAAAAGGTGGTCTAGAGCCTTCACCAACGGACTATGCTGATCTCGCACGTCAAATCTCTGGGCGTCAAGATCAAGAGTTGATTCAAACCATGCTGCTGCGTTCAATGAAGCAAGCGGTATACAACGCAGATAACGCGGGGCACTTTGGATTGGCACTGAAACGCTATGCGCACTTTACGTCGCCAATTCGTCGTTACCCTGACCTGTTACTTCACCGTGCAATCAAGTATCTGATTGCGAAAGAAGAAGGTCGTAATCAAGACCGGTGGACACCAACGGGTGGCTACCATTACTCGTTCGATGATATGGACTTTTACGGTGAACAATGTTCGATGACAGAGCGCCGTGCTGATGATGCCACACGTGATGTTGCGGATTGGTTGAAGTGTGAATACATGCAAGACCACGTCGGTGACGAACTAGACGGCGTGATTGCTAATGTCACTAGCTTTGGCTTCTTTGTACGTTTAACGGATTTGCACATCGATGGTTTGGTGCATATTTCTACCCTTGCGAACGACTACTATCAATTTGACCCGATTGGTCAACGACTTATTGGTGAAAGTTTCGGTAACATCTATCGCTTAGGTGATGCAGTAAAAGTAAAAGTACTGGCTGTTAACCTCGATGATAAGCAAATTGACTTTGAATTGGTCGAAACAAGTCGTAAGCTACGCGGTGAAGGTAAGACTGCGAAGAAACGCGCAGCGGAAGCAAAACGCAAAGCGAAAGATAAAAAACGCGCTGCGACTCGCTCTTCATCGAAAGAAGGTGGCGCGCCTCGCGCAGTTCCTGCGATAGAGCCAACTAAGCGTCCAGAAGAAACGGGCGCAGTGAGTAAGCGCAATGGCCCCAAACGTGATGACGCCGAAGGCAAAAAGAAGCCTAAAGTGAAAAAAGCACGTAAAAAAAAGCCACACAGTAAGCCGAAGAAAACCAAGCGCACTAAAAAAGAAGCGTAGTAGGCTGAAGCGCCAGCTCAGTTCAAACTCGGCTGGCGCAGGCAATGCGACCCGAACAACAGGTTAAACAATGAGTAACGAATTTATCTACGGCATTCACGCAGTGAAAGCGGTATTGGAGCGCGAACCAGAGCGTTTTATCGAGGCATACGTTTTAAAAGGTCGTCAAGATGATCGCCTAATGCCAATCCTAAATGATCTTCAGGTTTGTGGTGTCTCTATTCAACAAATGACGCGTAAAACTCTGGATGATAAAGCGCGTGGTGCAAATCACCAAGGCATCATTGCTCGCGTAAAACCAGCAAAACAGCTGAACGAGAACGACATTGATGACATCTTAGCGCAGCATGAATCACCGCTACTGTTAGTGTTAGATGGTGTGACGGACCCGCACAACCTTGGTGCGTGTTTGCGTAACGCAGATGCGGCAGGCGCTGCGGCGATCATCGTACCGAAAGATCGTTCTGCACCAATGAATGCAACGGTAAGTAAAGTAGCATGTGGCGCTGCAGAGGTTGTGCCTTTGATTCGTGTAACCAACCTTGCACGTACAATGCGTACGTTACAGGAAAAAGGTATTTGGTTTGTGGGTACGGCTGGTGAAGCTACGCACGACATTTATCAAGCTAAGCTTACTGGTCCTCTTGCTATCGTGATGGGTGCTGAAGGTGATGGTATGCGTCGTCTTACTCGCGAAACCTGCGATGATTTAATTAAGATCCCTATGGCGGGCAGTGTATCAAGCTTGAACGTATCAGTGGCTTCTGGTATCTGTTTGTTTGAAGCGGTTCGTCAGCGTTTGGCTGCCCAAAAATAAGGCGAGCACACTAAGCGTCGCTGAGTGTGACACTGAGTGACATCAAGATTAAGCACACAGGATGGGGAACCATCCTGTGTTATTTTAGCTAGGGAATTTATGACCCAACAAGATATTAAATTGATTGCTTTTGATCTGGATGGAACACTGCTTGATAGCGTGCCAGATCTTGCCGTAGCGGCCGATCAAGCAGTTCAGGCGTTAGGCTATCCTTCTGTATCAGAAGAGCAGGTGCGTGATTACGTTGGTAATGGTGCTGATATATTGATTGGACGTGCATTAAGCCAAAGCATGACCATCAGCAGTGATTTGAGTGATGAGCTGCGTGCTAAAGCGCGTGAGCTGTTTGATGAATACTACAAGCAAAGCGGCCATAAGCTAAGTCACCTTTACCCAACAGTAAAAGAGACGCTTGAAGAGCTACACCAAGCTGGTTTTACGATGGCGATTGTGACGAACAAGCCCTCGAAATTCGTACCAGAAATTCTAGAGCAGCATGACATCGCCAAGTACTTCGTAGACGTATTAGGTGGTGACGCGTTTCCAGAGAAAAAACCAAACCCGGTGGCGCTGAACTGGCTAATGGAAAAGCACCAGGTAAAACCAGCAGAGATGCTGATGGTTGGGGATTCGAAAAACGATATCTTGGCGGCTAAAAATGCGGGTTGTGCTTCATTTGGTTTAACTTACGGTTATAACCATGGCGAGCCCATTTCAGCTTCGAACCCTGACGTAGTGGCGAACCGCCTCGCGGAATTACTGGAAGTCGTCGCTGTTTCTGCATAACGGCAACAAAAGATCTTCCAAAATACTTGTTAATGAGTACACTGAGTAAACCGTGCGCTAAAAGCCGCACGGTTTTTCATTTTAATTAGATTAAGAAGTCAAAGGAATCATTCTAATGAGCAAACCCATTGTATTGAGTGGTGTTCAACCGTCAGGTGAACTAAGTATCGGTAACTACTTGGGTGCTCTACGTCAATGGCAGCAGATGCAAGACGATTATGATTGCCAATACTGTGTAGTAGATCTTCATGCGATTACGGTTCGTCAGGATCCTAAAGCACTGCATGAAGCGACATTAGACGCACTGGCAATTTGTCTGGCAGTTGGTGTTGACCCGAAGAAGAGCACGCTATTTGTTCAGTCACACGTACCAGAGCATGCTCAACTTGGTTGGCTTCTTAACTGTTACACGCAAATGGGTGAGCTGAGCCGTATGACTCAGTTTAAAGACAAATCGGCACGTTACGCGAATGACGTAAACGTGGGTCTGTTTGATTACCCTGTGTTGATGGCAGCAGATATTTTGCTTTACGGCGCACACCAAGTACCAGTTGGTAGCGATCAGAAACAGCACCTTGAGTTAGCACGTGATATCGCAACGCGTTTCAACAACATCTACTCACCAGAAAGTCCGATTTTTACCGTTCCTGAGCCGTACATTCCAACAGTCAATGCACGTGTGATGAGTCTTCAAGACGCGACGAAGAAAATGTCGAAGTCAGATGATAACCGTAAGAATGTGATTACTCTGCTTGAAGAGCCAAAGTCGATCATCAAGAAGATCAACAAGGCGCAAACAGACACCGAAACCCCACCAAGCATTCGCCATGATATCGAGAACAAAGCGGGTATCGCGAACCTAATGGGACTTTACTCTGCGGCGACAGGCATGAGCTTTGAAGAGATCGAAGCCAAGTACAAAGGCGTAGAAATGTATGGTCCATTTAAGAAAGATGTTGGTGAGGCGGTTGTAGCAATGCTTGAGCCAATTCAAGCAGAATACCATCGTATTCGCGCTGATCGTGCTTACATGGATGAGGTAATGCAGCAAGGTGCGGAAAAAGCATCAGCTCGCGCTGCTGAAACGCTGAAGAAAGCATACAAAGCGGTAGGCTTTGTCGCTCGCCCATAGTCGCTAAGAATAGATTACAAAAGCTCCACGTTGGTGGAGCTTTTTTTATGCTTTTTACTGGAATGGCGTGTCTTTCATGCAACGTTCCATATCGTAATATTCAACACGTCCTCGAGCTCCTAAAAAGGCGGACTTCACCACCATGCCTCTATCAATGAAGTAACTGAGCTGCACGCATGATATATCGTAGCTAAGTTCTTTAATTCTCGCTGGGATCCAGTAGGTTCCTGGTGTTCTTAGACGCTGGGTAAAAGTAATAACACCCTCGTCACTGACCTCTAACTCTTCAATTCCATCCAGCTCATTTTTGGCTGATTCGATGATGTTTTGATTCGCGGTAGGTTGAAGTGGCTCACTGGCGGTCAATTGACATCCCGTTATCAAGCCAAGTAAGAAGAGAGCTAGCGCACTGCGTTGAATTTTTTTCATTTATCGTTCCTGGGTTTACAGCTAATGAGATCTTAATGTCTCGCGCAGGTGTTATATCTTTTGTGTATGAATTTGGCTAGTGAATAAGGAGAAGTTATTGAGCAAATGAGGAAAATTTTGAAGTATGAGGGTCATTCGTAAGAAAAAGCCGAGCGAATAATAGGTGACTTAAGTTTAGACATGGCTATAAAAATGAAAATCAAAGCTTTCTAAATTAGTGATTAATTATATTTTCATTTATAACAAAGTGAGCTTGGTTAATAAGCCACTTCACGAGCGATGTATTTTCTACTCCTTAACATGAAGTGAAAAAATAAACTGAGTAATTAATCTAAATTTTGATTTGTTTATCAATAGCGTTCTGTATTTATTACAAAAAATGTTTGAATGGGATGTTCTGGCATATTTTCTTACATTCACATGTGATTCATTTCACGGCTTTAATTGCTCATTCTTATTTATTTCATAAATAAACCTGATAGTAGACGCAAATGGTAGGCTCTGATCAGAGCTAAGTTTGCATTTACATAAATATCAGGTATGACAATGGACACGTTAATCAAACCCTCAATACTCGCACTAACCATCGCCAGTGCACTTAGCGCAAACGCGAACGCAGAGATTATTATTTCCCAGTATGTGGAAGGCGGCGCTTATAATAAAGCGGTCGAGATCGCCAATACAGGTGATACTGCGGTGACACTCACAGGCTATGAATTAGCAAAATCTTCGAATGGTGGCGGCTCGTGGGGCAGCACTCTTGATCTTAGTGACGTAACGTTACAAGCGAAGCAAGTGTATGTGCTTGCTCATGGCGATGCGAGCGAAGCAATAAAGGCGGTTGCGGATTACACTGATAAAAATGTAGCGAACTTTAACGGCGACGATCCGTTGGCACTTCTTAAAGATGGGGAAGTGCACGATATATTAGGTGTGATGGGGGACGTGGATTTCGCTAAAGACACCACGTTAGTTCGTAACAGTGATGCGCTTACACCTTCAACTACCTACCAATCCACTCAGTGGACAGCCTTACCTAAAGATAATATTGATGGTTTAGGAGAATTAAATACAACTGAGCCACCTGCGCCATTTGCTTGTGAAGTAGATGGACAAGAACCAGCCTTTACCACCATCCAAGAGATTCAAGGTGAAGGTGCTTCTTCTCCATTTATTGATGGCTACCCTTACATCACGACCGAAGATCACTTCGTAACTGGTGTGGTCAGTGCGGTAACAACAGGCTTAACTAAAGGCTTCTACCTGCAAGCACTTGAGAATGATGGCAACGACAAGACATCTGAAGGTTTGTTTATTCACACCGATGTTGCCGATACAGAGCTGAAAGCTGGTGATGTTGTTTGTGTGAAAGGGAAAGTACAAGAGTACTACAGCAACACTCAGCTTTCTTCTGATGCAAACAGTTATGTAAAAACAGGCACATCAAACGCCTCTTTGGTTACTCCGTTAACGATTAAGGAAGGGGAAACACTACGTGATGCACTAGAGCGTCATGAAGGTATGCAAGTTGAGCTCAGCTCGGCTAGCGAACTTTTCGTTACTCGTAACTTTTCTTACGATTATGACTCTCGACGCAACAACATGATGCTCTCTCATGAAGCGCCATTGTTAAAGCCGACTCAATTGCATGCAGCAGAGAGTGACGCTGCGGTTGCCCTTGCCAAAGAGAATGCGGCCAACCGTATTTACTTGGAATCGGATAGCAAAGCGCCAAATGGTCAAATCCCATATTTCCCAACGTTTGCACAAGATCTTGACCAAAATGGCTCTTCAGAGCAGCACATTCGCCTAGGCTCTCGTGTCGAGGGCCTGCAAGGTGTTGTGGCTTACAGCTACAACGAGTACCGCCTAATTGCGACCAATGAAGTTGATAGCAGCAACTTTGTCACGTCAGGTGATGACTTTGACGTTGCGCGTAAAGCGGCGCCAGCCATAGCCGATTCTGATTTACGAGTAGCGAGCTTCAACGTTCTTAACTACTTCACTTCAGTTGCTGACAGCGGGCACGACAACCCAACCGGGCAAAATCGTGGCGCGACAAACCTTGATGAGTTCTTGATCCAGCAAGCGAAAATAGTTTCAGCGATGAATAAGATGGACGCGGACATCATTGGCTTGATGGAAGTGGAAAATAACGGCTTTGGTGATGGTAGCGCTATCCAAAACTTGGTTGATGCTTTAAACGCTGAGATTGATGACGTGGAAGAGCATTACACGTATGTCGAAATCGAAGAGCAAGATAAATACCAAGAGGAATACTTTGGCAGTGATGCGATCATGGTGGCGATCTTATATCGTGCTAACGCAGTAACACCAAAAGAAGCAGCAAAAGTCATTGTGACGCCAGAGCAACACATTGCAGAGAACACCATTACTCGTAAAGAGGGCACAGAAAGTAACCCTGCTTACGACAAGTACCAACGCCATAGCTTATTACAGACCTTTACAGTGAAAGAGACTGGCGAAGATCTTTCAGTGGTCGTGAACCACTTTAAATCGAAAGGTTCTGAATGTATTGAAGAGTGGATTGCTGGTGTAGAAGACTCAGAACCCGCGGATCTGCAAGGTAACTGCAACAACTTCCGTGTTTCTGCTGCGAAAGTCGTTGGTGAAGCGCTGAAAGATATTGATGGCGATGTGCTCGTCATGGGCGATTTGAACGCTTACGGCAAAGAAGATCCGTTACTTACCCTCACTGATTACTCACAAGAGAAATACGGCCGTGATATCTACACTGCCGCTTACACAACCATTGGTGGCGGTGAGCTTCAAGTAGAGAAAACCAAGATTGAAAAAGGCTACGGTCTGCACAATTTAAACACCTTGCTGCATGGCGCTGATACGTTCTCGTACACCTATTCAGGCGAGTTGGGGAACTTGGACCATGCATTGGCAAGCAGCAGTTTAGCGCAAAAAGTGGTGGCGATTGAAGATTGGCACATCAACTCCCTAGAAAGTAACTTGTTTGAATACAGCAGCAAATACACGGGTGACATGCCGAAGTACAAAGATGCGTTCTCAGCGTCTGATCATGATCCAGTGATTATTGCTATTGATTTGCCAGATGATGATATCGATTTACCGAAAGCGGGTGAAAACTTAGCTATTGATGTACGTCTACCACCAACTGCGGTTGCGGGCGATATTGTGACAGTGAACTTAACAGCATCCACACAAGCGGCCGCGACAAGCAGTGATGCAAAAGTTTACTCGGCTAGCCAAACCTTGACTCAAACTGACATTGACGCACGCAGCGTGAATATTGAGTTTGAACAAGCGCCAGAACAAGGTAATTACCAGTTAGAAGAGAAAGTGACAGACTCGACAGGCAACGTCGTTAAGTTTAGCTCTGTTCGTGATGTTTCAATGACGCAAACCGAAACGGGTGCAGAAGGTTCGAAGGATTCAGATGGTGGTTCGTTTGGTTTTGGCGCGCTACTCGCGATGCTTGGACTTGGCTTACTACGTCGCCGCAACTAAGCCTTTGTCTCCTAAAATACAGCTGTAAAGACCAAAGGCCAGCCGATGCTGGCCTTTTTATTGCACAAAGACTTGCCTTTCTAGTTTGGTGTTGCAAAATACCGCCCTTAATTGTCGCAAACCAGACAATCATCTCTTAAGTCTTGCCTAAACGGATTGGAGCAGCTGACACTCTATGTTGTTGATCATCGATAACTACGATTCTTTCACTTACAACCTCTACCAATACTTTTGCGAGCTTGGCGCTAGTGTAAAAGTCGTGCGTAACGATGAAATCGACATTCAAGGGATTGAAGCGTTGAACCCAACTCACTTGGTGATCTCACCTGGACCGTGTACGCCAAACGAGGCAGGTATCTCTCTACAAGCTATAGAATACTTCGCTGGTAAGCTTCCAATATTGGGTGTTTGCCTTGGTCATCAAGCGATAGCGCAAGTGTTTGGTGGGGAAGTCGTGCGCGCCCGACAAGTGATGCATGGGAAAACGTCACCTATTCGTCACAATGGTCGCAGTGTGTTTAAAAACCTGAATAACCCACTCACCGTAACCCGTTATCACTCTCTCGTGGTGAAAAACGGTACGTTACCCGATGTGTTTGAACTGACCGCATGGACTGAGCTGCCGGATGGAAGTATGGACGAAATCATGGGTTACCAACATAAAACTCTGCCAATTGACGCAGTGCAGTTTCACCCAGAATCGATCAAAACAGAGCAAGGTCACGAGTTGCTCGCGAACTTTTTAGCACGTAAAGCGATCTGATCGCGATCACTTTTCTTAACAAATCATTCATCTTTTTGCCGAGGTGAGTGGATTGCAAAACTATGCGGTTCATTCTGGCCTCTTTGTCTATTCATGTCTTTTTAAACCTTCTATCCCCTGTATTACATAACATTTATAAAAAATCGCTTCTCTATTTTACTTTCTTGATGCATAAATAGTCATAAGCAGTGATTAATGGAAGTTGCTTTCGAGAACGAAAAGAATAAATCACTATTGAAATGGTTAATTAAATGTAAATACAATGCCGCAATAGCTTAAATGCAAAACATTATTTGCTGGCAAAGAGAGCCGGTTAAATTCGCTTATCTGCTACGCATGCGGTATCAAGAAGGAATGTGCAATGACAACGGAAATTAAAGTAGAGCGCGGTTTATTCGATGAGGTAATGGTACCTTGCTATAACCCGATGGAAATGATCCCTGTTAAAGGTGAAGGTTCACGTGTTTGGGATCAGGAAGGTAATGAATATATCGACTTTGCTGGTGGTATTGCAGTGAGCTGTCTTGGCCATTGTCATCCAGTAATGGTAAACGCATTAACAGAGCAAGCTAACAAGCTTTGGCACTTAAGTAACGTGATGACGAACGAACCAGCACTTCGTCTGGCGAAAAAGCTAACAGAAGTGAGCTTTGCTGAGCGCGTATTCTTTGCTAACTCTGGCGCAGAAGCGAACGAAGCGGCACTTAAGCTGGCACGTCGTTACGCTGCTGACGTACATGGCGCTGAGAAATCAGAAATCATCGCATTCAAACAAGGTTTCCACGGTCGTACGTTCTTTACCGTAACGGTTGGTGGTCAAGCGGCTTACTCTGACGGTTTTGGTCCTAAGCCTGGTGACGTTACCCACTTACCTTACAATGATATCGAAGCACTACAGGCACACATGTCTGATCGCACATGTGCGGTGATGATGGAGCCGCTACAAGGTGAAGGCGGTATCGTGCCACCAACGCCTGAGTTTGCTCAAGCAGTACGTGAGCTGTGTGACAAACACAACGCGCTACTGATCTTCGATGAAGTGCAAACCGGTAATGGTCGTACAGGTAACTTCTACGCTTACCAAGGTTTAGGTATTACACCTGATATTCTAAGCACCGCGAAATCACTCGGTGGCGGTTTCCCAATCGGTGCAATGCTGACTACTGCAAAATTAGCAGAGCACATGAAAGTCGGTACGCACGGTTCAACATACGGCGGTAACCCACTCGCGTGTGCTGTAGCAGAAGCAGTTGTGAACGAAGTTACTAAGCCTGAAGTGTTGGCTGGTGTGCTAGAACGCGAAGCGATGTTCCGCGAAGGTCTAGAGAAGATCAATGCTGAGTACAACATCTTCTCAGAAGTGCGCGGTCAAGGCCTATTGCTTGGCGCTGCACTGAATGAAGAATGGCAAGGCCGCGCACGTGATGTTCTCGTCGCTGCAGGCAAACAAGGTCTAATGGTATTGGTTGCGGGTGCCAATGTCGTACGTTTCACACCATCACTCGTTATCACACAACAAGAAATTGAAGAAGGCTTGGCGAAACTGGATAAAGCGATCGCGACTTTAGTTTAAGCGCGATATCAGTTTCAACGTCAACGCAGACACCCCCGTCAAGGATCTCTGATGGGGGAATTGTTCCTACAATATAGTTAGGATCTTCTTGCATCTGGAGGGAGTATTGATGCTAGTAGTTCGCCCTATCGCGATGTCGGATTATGACGCGCTGCACACTTGTGCGGTGGAGTCTGGTCACGGATTTACATCTCTACCGGTTAACGAAGAACTGTTAACCAATCGAATCAAACACTCAGAGTACAGCTTTGGTAAGCCAGATGTGGCAGAACCAGGTGATGAAGGCTACCTGATGGTCGGCTTTGACTCTGAAACGGGTGAGGTTGCGGGTACCACCGGAATCGAAGCATCTATCGGCTGGGATGTCCCATTTTACTCGTATCACATTAGTAAAGTGGTGCACTCGTCACCAAAGCTTGGCGTCAATAATGTCGTCAAACTGCTTACTTTTGGTAATAACTACACGGGTAACAGCGAAATTTGTACCTTGTTCTTGCGTGAGAAATTCCGCCAAGGTCTGAATGGTCGTCTAATGTCGAAGTGTCGTTTCCTCATGATGGCTGAGCACCCAGAGCGTTTCTCTGAAACGATCTTTGCGGAGATGCGTGGTGTTTCAGACGACGCAGGCAACTCGCCGTTCTGGCAATGGTTGCAAGAACATTTCTTCTCCATCGATTTCACGCTTGCGGATTACCTCACAGGTATCGGCAAGAAAGGCTTTATTGCTGACTTAATGCCGAAGCTGCCTATTTACATCAACCTGTTGAGTCCAGAAGCGCAAGCGGTCATTGGCCAAGTGCATGACAATACTCGCCCAGCATTAAAGCTGCTTGAGCGTGAAGGCTTCACTAACCGTGGCTACGTGGATATTTTCGATGCGGGTCCAACCGTTGAATGTGACTTACGCAATATTGAATCGGTACGTCACTCGTTCCGTGCGCAAGTGAAAATTGCACAACATAGCAGTACGCAAGACTTCTTGATGTGCAACTCATCGTTCGAAAACTTCCGCGCAGCAGTCACCAAAGCGGCGTATGACGCTGAAACACAAAGCGTCATGATCGCACCAGACGTTGCGGATGCACTTTTGGTTGAGGAAGGGGATTTTGTTCGCCTTCTTCCGCAGTAACAGACGACAGAATTTAAGGATAGAAACAATGACACATTGGATTGCAGGTGAATGGGTACAAGGTCAGGGTGAAGCATTTACGTCTCTGTCACCTTACAACCAAGAAGTGATCTGGCAAGGCAACGGTGCAACGGCAGAGCAGGTGAATCAAGCGGTATCTGCAGCGCGTGAAGCGTTTATTGACTGGAAAAAACGCCCATTTGCAGAGCGTGAAGCGATCGTGTTGGCTTTTGCTGAGAAAGTAAAAGAGAACAGCGAGAAAATCGCCGAAGTCATTGCCAAAGAAACTGGTAAGCCAATTTGGGAAACGCGCACTGAAGCAGCGGCAATGGCAGGTAAAATTGCAATCTCTATTCGTGCTTACCATGACCGCACCGGTGAAGCGAGCCGTGAAGCGGCGGGCAACCAAATTGTGTTGCGTCATCGCCCACTGGGCGTGATGGCGGTATTTGGGCCATATAACTTCCCTGGTCACCTACCAAATGGTCACATTGTGCCTGCGTTACTAGCGGGTAACACCGTTGTGTTCAAGCCATCCGAGCAAACGCCTTGGACTGGCGAGCTAGCTATGAAACTTTGGGAAGAAGCAGGTCTGCCGAAAGGCGTGATCAACCTTGTCCAAGGTGCGAAAGAAACCGGTATTGCGCTTGCTGATGCGAAAGGCATTGATGGCGTACTGTTCACGGGCAGCGCGAACACGGGGCATGTATTGCACCGTCAATTTGCGGGTCAACCAGGCAAGATGTTAGCACTAGAAATGGGTGGTAATAACCCGATGGTGATCTCTGATAAATATGGTGATTTGGATGCCACGGTGTACACCATCATCCAGTCAGCGTTTATCAGTGCTGGTCAACGTTGTACATGTGCTCGTCGTTTGTACGTGCCATTGGGTGAGAAAGGCGATGCGCTTATCACCAAGCTCGTCGAAGCGACACTCAATATTCGCGTAGACCAACCATTTGCAGAGCCTGCGCCATTTATGGGGCCGCAAATCTCCGTTGCCGCAGCCAAGTTCATTCTCGATGCACAAGCGAACCTACAATCACTTGGTGGTGAAAGCTTGATTGAAGCTAAAGCAGGAGAGGCGGCGTTTGTTTCTCCGGGCATTATTGATGTAACGAACATTGCTGAGCTACCAGATGAAGAGTACTTCGGTCCACTTCTGCAAGTGGTGCGTTACGAAGGGCTAGAAAAAGCCGTAGAACTGGCGAATGACACGCGCTTTGGTCTCTCTGCTGGTTTAGTTTCAACTGACGACCAAGAATGGGAATACTTCGTTGACCATATTCGTGCTGGGATCGTGAACCGTAACCGCCAGCTCACAGGTGCAAGTGGTGATGCGCCATTTGGTGGTCCTGGTGCGTCAGGTAACCTACGTCCAAGCGCCTATTACGCAGCAGACTACTGTGCGTACCCGATGGCATCAATGGAAGGTCACGAGACTATCCTGCCAGCAACATTAAGCCCAGGTGTGGCGCTATAAGTTTTAATAACAGAGTCGCAACCATGTATTGGGGCTCACCTTGCCGGCGAATCATTTAGGTATGGGTTGTAGTGATCGTTGGCAGAACACGGAAAGTGAGCAAAGACTCGGAAAAGCGTGTTGACTGACTGGCATTTACCGTCACAGGTTGATGGCTGCTCGTTCATTATTCTGGACAACTTTTCGTTGTGAGCGAGCAGTCAACTTCCGCTTACCTTTTAACTCTACATCTCGTAACAAGGAGTCGTTATGACGCCCGATGTGTTATTTGAATCGCTATGGCAAGATTACATTCAACGTCTTTGCCCCTCAGCTGCGAAAGTACATCAGCTGCTTCAAGAAGATGAGCCTCTGATTAATGATCATATAGCTTTACGTACCTTCAATATTGCGCCTCTTGGTATCGAAACCTTAGCTAAACCATTTGTAGCCATTGGCTACCAGGCATGTGGTGACTACGTTTTCGAAAGTAAAAAGCTGGTTGCTAAACACTATGAGCACCCTGATCCGAAGCAACCTAAAGTCTTTATTAGTGAGCTAAAAGTTGAGGAGTGTTCGCCTGAGCTGCAAGAGATTGTGAAAAAGCTGGTGGCACAAGTCGATGCAGGCAAGCTGAACGATAGCGCATTCTTACATGGTGGACGCTTGTGGGATTTAAGCTTTGCTGACTACCAAACGTTGGCTAAAGAAAGTGAGTATGCATCTTGGTTGGCTGCGCATGGTTACGGCGCAAACCACTTCACGGTGAGCGTTAACCAGCTCAATGAATACGAAGAAGTGAAGCAAGTAAACGATCACTTACGTACGGCCGGATTTACCATCAATGAAAACGGCGGGGAAGTGAAGGGCACTCCTGAGGTGCTACTAGAACAATCATCGACCATGGCGGATAAAGTGGCGGTTCGCTTTAGCGAAGGCACTGAAATTATCCCTGGTGGCTTTTACGAGTTTGCTAAGCGCTACCCGATGGAAAATGGTGAGCTGTACCCAGGTTTTGTGGCGGCTTCAGCGGACAAAATCTTTGAAAGTACGAATGGCTAACTTTTAGGGTTAACCTTTCGGCTAACCAACTTGCTCATTAGTCTTTTGTTGCTCTGAGCTTAATGTGGTTACAAGACAAATAAAAAGCCACCAATGTCGCCATTGGTGGCTTTTATAATTTTGTTCGCGTCACTCTGGTTTGAGATTAACGAGTACCGTAAACCACGATAGTTTTACCGTGCGCAGAGATTAAGTTCTGCTCTTCTAACATTTTCAAGATACGACCTACTGTCTCACGAGAACAGCCAACGATTTGACCGATTTCTTGACGAGTGATCTTGATTTGCATGCCGTCTGGGTGAGTCATTGCGTCTGGTTGTTTTGCAAGGTTCAGAAGCGTCTGAGCGATACGACCAGTTACGTCTAGGAACGCCAGGTCACCCACTTTTTGGCTAGTTACTTGAAGACGACGAGCCATCTGCGCAGAAAGGCGCATTAGGATGTCTGGGTTTACTTGGATAAGCTGACGGAATTTCTTGAAAGAAATTTCAGCAACTTCACAAGGAGATTTAGCACGAACCCAAGCTGTGCGCTCTTGGTCTTCCTCGAATAGACCAAGTTCACCAATAAAGTCTCCTTGGTTTAGGTAAGAAAGGATCATCTCCTTACCTTCTTCGTCTTTGATAAGAACCGCAACAGAACCTTTAACGATGTAGTACAAAGTTTCTGCCTTTTCGCCCGCGTGAATTAGCGTGCTCTTTGAAGGGTACTTATGAATATGACAGTGTGAAAGAAACCACTCTAATGTTGGGTCGGTTTGAGGTTTACCTAGAACCATAATATCTCACTTCCTCTGCAGGGTACGCTTGCGCTATCCATATTTTAGCTAAGCCTGAATTAGGCCTACTAGAATAAGAGCACTTTTTATATGCTGCAAGCTCTCTTGTGTTTCGGTAAGAAATAGTATCCTTTTTCGAAAACGATTTCTTGATTTTAATCGTGCCATGATTGAGATTTTGTAAGCAAAACTGTGCACATGATCACGGTATGAAAAGTAAACATCTTCGCAGGCAGGTTTTTAGCCAATTTTCCCTGTTTCGATGAGCTGTTGTAGGATAGGCCGAACTATGAGCTCCATTGCAAAGCTCATCTTACCGCCTGGCACGACAATCGTGTTGTGGCGTGACATGAATGAGCCATCAATCATAGCTAGGAGATATGGGAAGTCGACTTTCTTTATCCCACGCAAGCGAATCACGACAAAGCTCTCATCCAGGCTTGGGATACCTTTCGCGTTAAGTGGGTTAGAGGTATCGACCGTTGGAACGCGCTGAAAGTTAATATGAGTGCGAGAAAATTGCGGAGTGATGTAGTTAAGATAATCGTCCATCGAGCGCACGATAGAATCCATTACTGCTTCTCGTGAATGACCGCGGTCACGAGTATCACGCACAAACTTTTGGATCCACTCTAAGTTTACGATTGGTACCATACCAATCAAGAAATCCACATGCTGCGCAACATTAACATCGCCATCCACAACACCGCCGTGCAAGCCTTCATAGAAGAGAACGTCACTGTTCTCCGGTAAGTCTTGCCACGGTGTGAAGGTACCAGGCATTTGATTATAAGGTACGGCCTCGTCAAAGGTGTGTAGGTAGCGACGTACGCTGCCTGCGCCATCGTGACCATATTTACGGAAAAACTCTTCCAATCCTGGAAAGTCATTAGCTTGAGGGCCAAAGTAGCTAATGTGTCGACCTTGCTCGCGCGCTTTACGGATTTCTATATCCATTTCAGGGCGAGTAAAGCGATGGAAGCTGTCGCCTTCAACCCATGCGGGTTTAACGTTCATCATATTGAACATCTTACGGAAGGCTTCAGATGTAGTGGTCGTGCCGGCACCGGATGAACCAGTAACCGCAATAATTGGGTGTTTAGCTGACATGACAAACCTTGTCGAAAATTACTTACCTGTAATGTGCAGTAGGCTGCTACTGCACGGTCGATAACCCACTATAGCACGTAACAATGCCTTGTCATTGAGTGGGGTACGGTAAAATGTGAAGGGTCTAAAATTTTGTTTTTACCTGAATATCGACGGTTTCGTGCAGTTCAGAGAACACGATAACCGCTTCGCCTTTTTCTAATTGAGTTTTTACTTGGTCCACTTTGTCTTGCAAAGAAATCTCGACGGTTCCGTAATCCGTGCCTTCACGTAAGACGAATTCACGAATTAAGTTTTCCAATGTGTCTGGCGCAATGTCTTGCCATGGAATGATCATAAATACCTCGAACTTTTATGATGAGCGGCTAGTTTACTGCTTTCGCTGCTTGGATACAGCAGAAAGGTAATCTGCGGCAATACTTTCGTAATACGCTGGCAGCGCTTCTTCCAACCAAAATTTCGGTTTGAGCGCTGAACCTGTAAGGAAACCAACATGCCCACCGTGCTCAAAGAGACGGTAATCAATATTATCTGGCAGAACAAATTTCGGGATCACATCGTCAGTCATGAATGGATCGTCTTTGGCGTGAATGATCAGTGTCGGTAGCGTGATCTGTTGTAATTTACTTAAGCCAGAACATTGATCGTAATAATCTTGTGCGTCTTTAAAACCGTGCAGTGGTGCCGTGATCAAATCATCGAATTCATACAATCGTGTGACACGTTTTATTGAGTTGTAGGACAAAGCGAGCTCGCCATGCAACAAGTGATGTTTTTGCAATGCGTTGCGTTTGAGTGAAGAGAGTAGGTAACGGCGATACACTTTCGAAAAGCCTTGTTCAATACGGTTCGCACACGCTGCTAAGTCTAAAGGTGCTGAGATAATGGTCGCCGCATTCAAAATGGGGTGGTCTTTGTATTGGGCTAAATAATTCGCCAACATGTTACCGCCAAGAGAAATGCCAACCGCAACTTTGGGGTTATCAGGAAAGCGTTGCTCAAGGTGCTCTAAGAAGTGGCGAGCGTCAGTCACTTCACCAGAATGATAGGCGCGAGCTTTCTTGTTTGGCTTACCGCTACAACCGCGGAAATGCATCATCACCGACAGCCATCCGGATTGAGCAAATGCATTCATTAGGCCATTGGCGTAAGGGCTATAGAAGCAGCCTTCTAGTCCATGAAATAAAACAAAAATCGGCTTTTTTTGCGCAGGTTCTTGGGTTGGGTCCTCGCTCCATGCGAGATCGAGAAAGTCTCCATCGGATGTATCGAGGGTTTGCCAAATCGGCGTAAACAACGCTTTTTTGCGAATAAAACGCGGTAAAAGCGTTTGAAGATGCGGGTTTTTGATCCCGGCGGCTGCGAAAAATTGTGTCATACCTAACTGCTCTTATGCGGTTCTTCGGTGTCAGTTGAAGAACTTATTAATATAATCCTTTATAAAGATTATAGGTATTCTACAGATTTATGGGCGTTTTGGTGGGTGAATGTTTGGCACCGGAATAGCAAAGGCCTGTTGCAAATGCTCACCACCAAGTTGACGACAGTATCTCAGCGTGAGTGGGGCGCCATCATTTTTGACCAGCGTGAGCGAGTTAATGCAGTTCACCAAATCCGCTTGTTGCTGCTTTTCTAGTTGCAGCTCAAACTGCAAGGTTTCACGATATAAAGCGTCATTGACTTGAGACTTAAGATGGCGACGTAAGTCGCGAAAAGAGTGCAGTAAGGTTTCGCTTCGGCCCAGACAGCTTTGTACCAGAGGCCAGTCTTTTTCTTGGAAAATGAGTTGCTGCTCATCGAGCCATCTGAGCAGCAGGAGTAGGTTCACGTTGCCGTGATAATTGTTCTGTAATAATAAACACGCTTCTTTCACTTCTCGCACACCATAAAACTGCAGACTGAACTGCCAAAGGTGTTCTAGGGTGAGTGTGTATTCAGCGTGTTGATTACTCATTGATTAAACTCTAGCTCCATCTGCTCCAGTTCTTCCTGAGCAGACATCCATTCCATTTCAATTTCTTCGAGCTCTGCCTTACTAGAAGCTTGAAGAGCCAGCACTTGGTTAAGTTTAGCTTTATTTTCGGCTTCATACAGTGAGTTATCTGCCAATTGTTCTTCAGCTTCGGCCAGTGCAGCACCTAACTTATCCATTTTATTTTCTAATTGTGTCAGCGTTTTGCGAATTGGCGCCGTCTGCTTACGAAATTCTGCATCGCGACGTTTCTGCTCTTTTTTCGCTGCGGCGCTGTTGGCGCTATCTTTGGCTGGCTGTGTGGCTTGTGCCTCTTTGCGTTCCGCTCTTTGTTGCTCGGTTAACCACTTGTAGTAGTCGTTTAAGTCACCATCGAACGGCGCAACTTGACGATCGTGCACCAAGTACAAGTCATCGGTTGTAGCACGCAATAGGTAACGGTCGTGCGAAACAATCACCATTGCACCTTCGAACGTTTGCAGTGCCATCGTCAATGCCTGACGCATGTCCAAATCCAAGTGGTTGGTTGGTTCATCAAGTAGCAACAGGTTTGGCTTTTGCCACACAATTAAGGCCAGCACTAAACGGGCTTTTTCACCACCCGAAAACGGCGCGACGCTCTCCAGTGCTTTGTCTCCTTGGAAGCCAAAGCTGCCTAGGTAATCACGTAGCTGTTGTTCGGTTTGATCCGGCGCGATCTGCATCATGTGTTGCAGCGGCGTTTCCTCTGGGTGCAACGTTTCTAATTGATGCTGGGCAAAGTAACCTATTTTTACGCCTTGTGAGTAAGTCAGATCGCCACCTTGCGCGTTAAGCTCACCAGAGAGCAATTTGATCAAGGTCGATTTACCCGCGCCATTACGGCCGAGTAGACCAATGCGACTGCCAGGAACCAAGTTCAAGCGGATCTTCTCTAAGATCAGGTTGTCACCGTAGCCTGCCGATACTTCATCCATCATCATGATTGGGTTTGGCAGCGCCGCGGGCTCACGGAATTGGAAGCTAAATGGGTTATCGAATTGAGCGGGTAACACTTTCTCCATGCGCTCCAAAGCTTTAATACGGCTTTGAGCCTGGCGTGCTTTAGAGGCTTTATAACGGAAACGGTCGATGTAGCTTTGCATGTGCGACATCTGTTTCTGTTGCTTCTCGAACATCGCTTGCTGCAGCACCATTTTTTGCGCTCGTTGGTTTTCGAACGACGAATAGTTACCCGTGTATTCGTTCAATTGTTGGTTTTCGATGTGAATAATACGGCCAACAATTGGGTCAAGGAAGTCACGGTCGTGCGAGATCAGGATCAGTGTGCCTGGGTAGTTTTGTAGCCAACGTTCAAGCCACATCACTGCGTCTAAGTCCAAGTGGTTGGTTGGCTCATCGAGTAGCAATAAGTCAGAACGGCACAATAGCGCCTGGGCTAAGTTAAGGCGCATACGCCAACCACCTGAGAATTGAGTCAAACTCCAACTCATTTGCTCTTGGCTGAAACCTAAACCGTCGAGCAATTCTGCCGCGCGAGCGCGAATGCTATAACCGCCGATGGTTTCAATTTTACCGTGGATCTCGGCAACCAAGGTGCCGTTGTCTTGTGCTTCCGCTTCAGCCAACTGCTTTTCGAGCGCTCGGTACTCGCGATCACCATCAATGACGTATTCCAGTGCAGTGCGCTCTAGCGCAGGCGTTTCCTGTGCGACCCAGGCCAACTCCCAATGTTGAGGTTGGCTAAATGAGCCTGCATCAATCGACAGTTCATCTTTCAGCAATGCAAATAGCGTTGATTTACCGCAGCCGTTTTTGCCCACAAGGCCGACTTTATCGCCAGGATGGATAGTCGCTGAAGCTTGATCTAAAAGAGGTTTACCGCCACGCAGTAACTGAATATCAGAGAAGGTAATCATAAAGTTTTCATTCACTTTGCGCAGTGCGCGTTGCTTGGTTACATAGCGAAGTGGTTTCAATCGTTTTTAAAGCCACTTGGGTATATATCTAGCGGTGAATAGTAGGGGTATTGGCCGGAAAAGTCGATTGATTCGCTTTAATTGCATTATGCTGTACAAAAAAGTATAACAATTTGATAACGGATAAAAATAACCACAAGGACGACCATTTGGCTGTTGCACCGTCTATTCTCCCAAGAGTTCTGGTCATTTATGCTCATCCAGAGCCACATAACTCGATTGCTAATCAAGTGATGATTAAAAAAGCTCAGTCGCTTGAGCACGTCACTGTGCACGATCTTTACGGTGTTTACCCTGACTTCTTTATTGATGTGAATTATGAACATGAGTTGTTGCTCACGCATGATGTGATCGTGTTTCATCACCCGCTTTATATGTATTCATGCCCAGCCCTGTTAAAAGAGTGGTTGGACCGAGTGCTGGGCAAAGGTTTTGCTTTTGGCGGAGGTTCGGCGCTGGAGGGAAAATACTGGCGCAGTGTGATTACAACGGGGGGGAAAGAAGAGGCCTTTAGCGCGAAGGGGTACAACAAATATCCATTAGAGCAAATCTTACAACCGTTTGAACTGACGGCCGCCTTGTGTCAAATGCACTGGATTGAACCTTTGGTGTTGTATTGGTCGCGTAATGTCTCGGATATTGAGCGGTATGAGCACGCCGAATTGTATCGTCGGTGGTTGAACAACCCACTTGAAAACTGGGAAGCAACAGACCAAGGAGGTCAGTATGGCGATAACCAGTGAGTTTCTTCAAAGTAGCGTGGTCTTTCTCTCGGCTGCGGTTATCGCGGTGCCGATTGCTCAGCGTCTCGGACTTGGCTCGGTTTTAGGTTATTTACTTGCCGGTGTGTTGATTGGCCCTTGGGGTCTTGGCTTAATCAGTGATGTTGATGCTATTTTGCACTTTGCTGAACTTGGGGTCGTGTTGTTACTGTTCTTGATCGGCCTTGAACTAAATCCTAAAAAACTGTGGCAAATGCGAGGACCGATTCTAGGTTTAGGCGGCGCGCAGGTGGTGGTTACGACCGCCGTGCTCGGCAGTGTCGTCAGTATGTTCGGCGTAAGCATGCAAGTGAGTTTGGTTATTGGGATGGGGTTGGCGCTGTCCTCGACGGCAATTGCTCTTAAAGTGATTGAAGAGCAAGGGCTCAATGGCACCGAAACGGGTCAGTCTGGTTTTGCGGTATTGCTCTTTCAAGATATTGCCGTGATCCCAATGTTGGCAATGTTGCCCTTGCTTGCTGGCGGGCAGAGTGGCGGTAGTTGGTTGGATGTCTTCACGGTATTAGGCAGTGTGGTGGCCCTGTTGATTGGTGGTCATTTCTTATTGCGTCCACTGTTTCGTTTTGTTGTGATGAGCGGCGTTCGTGAGCTCTTTACCGTCGCCGCACTATTGGTCGTGCTTGGGATTTCTGTCGTGATGCAAAAGCTCGGGCTTTCTATGGCTCTAGGGACTTTCTTAGCCGGCGTTCTGCTGGCTGAGAGTGAGTATCGACATGAATTGGAAATCGCTATCGAGCCGTTTAAAGGTTTGTTGTTGGGGTTGTTCTTCATCGCGGTTGGCATGGCGGTAAATTTGGGGTTATTGGCATTACACCCTTTAGAGATTCTGGGCGCGGTGGTGGCTTTGGTCGTGGTTAAGGGCTTGGTTTTGTATGCATTGGCGAGAGCTGCCCGTGTCGGAGCTAAAGCGAGAAGCCGTATGGCCGCGATTTTAAGCCAAGGTGGTGAGTTTGCCTTTGTCATATTTACCGCAGCGAGCCAAGAGGGCATTTTATCCAAAGAGCAAGTAGCGTTTTTGTTGGTGGTGGTCAGTCTATCCATGGTGACGACACCACTTTTGCTGATGGGACAAAAAAAATGGTTTGCTCATACCCTGAATCAAGAAGAAGAGGGCATGACCACGAAAGTAGTGGATCGTCGGCCACGTGTGATCATTGCAGGCTTTGGACGTTTCGGTCAGATCGTCGGACGTTTAATGTATGCCAATAAAATCAAAGTGACGGTATTAGAAAGTGATGCCAGCCAAATTCACCTACTGCGCAAGTATGGTTACAAAGTGTTTTATGGCGATGCTACCCAAATTGATCTTTTGCGGGCTGCTGGCGCAGATAAAGCAGAAGCATTGGTCATTTGTACCGATTCACCTGATGAGGTGATGGCCATCGTTGATATCTGCCGCGTGCACTTCCCGAAACTTAAGTTGCTAGCTCGAGCAAGAAGCCGTGTCGAGGCGTATCAGTTAATGAGCCACGGTGTTGAGAATTACTCTCGTGAAACATTTTTAGGGGCATTGGATCTCGGTCGTCAAGCGCTCGTAGAACTTGGTATGCACCCTTATCAAGCAAAGCGGGCAGAAGCACATTTTCGTAAGTTAGATAATGCTATGCTTAAGGACTTATTGCCTCAGCACAATGAAGATAAGAAATTGGCTCAGAGAGCGAAAGAGGCACGCAAAGAGCTAGAAGAAATTTTTGGTCGTGAGATGGAGAGCGACCATCAGTCACCTAATCATTGGAAGTAGTACTTGAGCCAAGACTCAAGCTAAGGAAATAGCGTGAAAATCAAAAAACGTTTTATTGCCGGCGCTAGCTGCCCAAATTGCAGCCAGCAAGATACCCTGCGCTGGTGGATTGAAAATAATATCGAGTTAGTTGAGTGTGTCGAGTGTGAATTTACTGAGCAGCGTAAACCGCAATCTGTAGAGAAAAATAAACACTCAGATCAGGAAATGATCGGAATTTTTAAGCCGGAATAATTGAACTTCGATAATTGATCCCCATAATACACCCAGATATCTCAGTACTTAACCCCATTCAGGTTAAGTCAATTAATCTCCCTGGAGTTAGTATGAAAATTGAAAAGAACGTTGTTGCAAGCCTTGCATACAAAGTAATGTTGGAAGACGGTGTAGTTGTTGATCAATCAACAGCAGAAGCGCCTCTAGATTACCTTCACGGTCACAACAACCTAATCACTGGTCTTGAAAAAGAGCTTGAAGGTAAAGTGGCTGGCGACAAGTTCTCAGTAACGGTAGCTCCTGAAGAAGCTTACGGCGAGCACAACGATGCGCTAGTACAACGCGTTCCTGCGGACGTATTCCAAGGCGTTGACCAAATCGAAGTGGGCATGCGCTTCCTAGCTGACACTGACCAAGGTCCAATCCCTGTAGAAGTAACAGAAGTTGACGGCAACGAAGTGGTTGTTGACGGTAACCATATGCTAGCTGGTCAAACACTAACTTTCGAAGTAGAAGTTATGTCTACACGTGAAGCAACAGCAGAAGAGATCGAACACGGTCATATCCATCAAGCTGGTGGCTGTGGTCATGACCATGATCACGACGATGAAGGCTGCTGTGGCGGCGGTAGCTGTGGTTCTCACTAATCACAAGCTTCTTTACTAGATAGTTTTATCTAGTAAAGCTTTGCAAAGCGCAAGTTGAGGTTTCAACTTGCGCTTTTTGTTTATCTAAGGTGAAGTGCATAGAAGAAAAGAACAACTCATGGAAAAAGCGATGACAAAACCTTTCTCGATTGCGATTCATGGTGGCGCAGGCACCATTTTACGTGAACAGATGAGCAATGAACTTCAGCAATCCATCTTGGCTGATTTGGAAGCGTCGGTAAAAGCTGGCTATCAAATTCTAAAGAAAGGCGGCGACGCTTTGGATGCGGTTGTGGCTGCAGTAAAAGTATTGGAAGACTCGCCTAACTTTAATGCGGGTAAAGGCTCGGTGCTGACCAACAACGAAATGGTAGAAATGGATGCCTCTGTCATGGATGGTCGAAACCAAGCCGCAGGCGCGGTCGCTGGTGTTCGTCATATCAAGAATCCAATTGAGCTCGCTCGTGACGTAATGCGAAACAGCAATCACGTGTTGTTGGTGGGTGAGGGCGCAGAGAAGTTTGCTTTTGAACAAGGCCATGAGTATACCGAACAGGATTACTTCTTTACTGATCGCCGTTATGAGCAGTTGCTGTCTATGCGTGAGAAAGGGCTGTTTGCTTTGTCGGAATCTCGCTACCCAGATGATCGTAAACATGGCACCGTCGGAGCCGTAGCGTTGGACCAACAAGGTAACTTAGCAGCTGCAACCAGCACGGGTGGCGTAACGAATAAGCAATACAATCGAGTTGGGGATTCGGCTTTGATAGGCTGTGGCACGGTGGCCGAAAATGGCGTTGTCGCAGTTTCCACTACGGGTGTCGGCGAGTTCTTTATTCGTAAACGTGTCGCAGAAGACGTCGCCGCGCGGATGCGTTACTTACAAGAAGATATTCATACGGCTTGTGAGCATATTATTCAGGGGGAACTGAAAGAGATGGGCGGCGAAGGCGGTTTAATCGCAATTGACGCGCAAGGTGAGCTGCACTTTGCGATGAACAGCTCTGGCATGTACCGAGCTGGCATTAATACGCAAGGCGAGCTGAGTGTTAAAATTTACGCCGACGAATAGCTTCCTCTTGAGTGCCTCTTAAGTAATCAATACAACAAAGCCCAGAACACGTTCTGGGCTTTATGCTATTTGAGCCTGCATTTTAATAATGCGGTGGTGGGGTTTCTTCTGACGGATCGGCTAAATTCGACGAGTCCATATTTTTTACTTTACCTACCACATATTTCATCTGATCGAGCATCTTGGTAATTTGCAGTTGCTGCTGCGATAAGGCACCGTTCAGATCTTCAATAGTCTGTTCTTGGAACGCCAGCTGACATTCTAAGTCATTAATGCGTGCTTCCAATTGCTGAATGATTTTTTCTGTCATGATCCGTTCTCTAACTGCCAAGCTTGGGCAATACCTGCTGAAGTAGCAGTAATTACGCGTTGTTTTGAATCAAAGGCTGCATCATACACGACCGCACGGGGAGGGCGAGTGTCTTTTTTGGGCTCCACTTCAAATCCACTCATTCGTTGTCCGGTTTGAGTATCCCATATTGAAACGCGGCCAGAAGGCGTTCCTGTCACTAACTGAGTTCCGTCATCAGAAAATCGCGCAGTAGAGAAGATCAATTGGCGCGACCAACTGCTCAACTGTGTGACTTCTTGTCCAGTTTTTAAATCCCAAATTACCGCTTGGTTTCCGCCATCGGATGTCATTGCTAACTTGCCATCTCGTTGCAGGGCAACACGAACAACCCGTTGTTCATGTTCGAAGGTCCGCAGCACTTGTCCGGTTTCGGTGTCCCACAAATACGCTTTGTAGTCATTACCACCAGTCAGTGCGAATCGGCCATTAGGAGAAATGGCGACGGAATTGACTTTTTCACGATGCGCAAGGAACTCCAAGCGACGTCCGGTGACTAAGTTGACGTAAATTGCTTTACCGTTGGATAACCCGAGCAGAACTTGCTCACCGTTACTGGTGATATCAACGTCGCGAATGAGCGCATCAGAAATAGACCAAAGGCCTTCGGATTGCGTCCAACCTAAGTCCCAAACTGCGAAGTTCATTTGGCTTGCTGTGACTGCATAGCGACCATTGTCTGAGATACGAATATGGGATACCACGTTGGCATCGGCATCGAGCTCACCCAGGTTGGCTAGTTGTTCATTTTGCTCTAGGTCCCACAACATCAAATGGTGTTGCTGAGAATAGAGCAGAGCAAATCGTCCATCTCTGCTAAGTGCGAAGCTCGTCGCACCCTGAGGTTCTATCGGCCAACGCTGCACTTCACGCTCGGCGAAAAAGCAACCATTTAACGTGGTGATGACAATTAAATATAGGAATAAATGAGAAATTCTTTGCATCACATCTAATAATCCGGTTTGTGTCTTAAGACATATAGCTAGTATATTGATATAACGATTGTCTTCACTAGTCTCATAGAAGATTTGTGCACAACAACCAATGGCAAAGCCATTATTGGGAGAATTTAATGAAATCAGTTTTAAAAGTGTCGCTACTTGCTGCAACAGTTATGCTAGCGGTAGGTTGTCAGAAAGAAGAAACTAAAACAGAAGCCGCACCTCAAGCAGAACAAGTTCAAGCAGAAACCGGTAAAGCGGTTCACTTTAAAACCGACGACGATAAAGCGGCATACGCAATCGGTGTTTCATTTGCTAACTACCTAAGCACAAGCATCGACAAGCCAAGCGAAATCGGCATTAATCTTAACAAAGACTTGGTACTAAAAGGTATCGAAGACGTCTTCAAAGGCAATGCTGAATTGAATGAAGAAGAAACACGTGCAGCACTAGAATCTCTAGATAAGCGTGTTGCTGAAAAGATGCAAGCACAAGCGGCTGAGAAAGCAGCTGAAGCAAAAAAAGCTGGCGATGATTTCCGTGCTGAGTTCGAGAAGCAAGAAGGCGTAGTGAAGACAGATACAGGTCTTCTATACCAAGTTATTACTCCAGCTGAAGGCGAGAAGCCAAAAGACACTGATACGGTTCAAGTACACTACAAAGGTACGCTAATCGATGGTACGCAATTTGATAGCTCTTACGATCGTGGTGAACCTGCAACCTTCCCACTTAACCGTGTAATCCCAGGTTGGACAGAAGGTGTTCAGCTAATGCCTGTGGGTTCTAAATTCAAATTCGTCATCCCGCCAGAGCTAGCATACGGTGATCAAGACACACCAAGCATTCCTGCTAACTCAACGCTAGTATTTGAAGTTGAGCTGCTAAAAGTCGAGAACGACAACGCAGAGCAATAACAATAAGCAGCGATAAGTTATTGAAAAAGGTCCGTTTAACGGGCCTTTTTTGTTCTAGGTCACTAGTTGGTGAGTTTGCTAGGTTGATTTTCAAATTTTCTGATAAACTTACACCAATTTGTTGATTTTTCGCTCGAAGGCTTATGACAACTACAGAAACAATAAACGCGGAGATGTTGCTCGAAATGGAATCCGTTAACGTGATGCCGTTTACCGAGCACGACAAAATCATTTTAAGATCTTATGAGGCGGTCGTTGATGGTATCGCCAGCCTGATAGGTCCCTTTTGTGAAATCGTTCTTCACTCGCTAGAAGACTTAAATACCTCTGCAATTAAAATCGCTAACGGTGAAAACACGGGTCGCCAAGTCGGCTCACCGATCACTGATTTAGCGCTTAAAATGCTAAAAGACATCGAAGGCTCGGAGCGCAACTTCTCACGTTCGTACTTTACCCGTGCAAAAGGTGGCGTGTTGATGAAGTCGATCACTGTTGCCATTCGTAATGGTGAAAATCGCGTGATTGGTTTGTTGTGTATCAACGTCAACTTGGACGCGCCCTTCTCGCAAGTCCTTCAATCTTTCATGCCAACGCAAGAAGCAAAAGAAGCGGCTTCCTCGGTTAACTTTGCTAGTGACGTAGAAGAGCTGGTGGACCAAACTGTTGAACGCACCATCGAAGAGATCAATGCGGATAAATCGGTATCGAACAACACCAAGAATCGCCAAATCGTGATGGAATTGTACGACAAAGGCATCTTCGATATTAAGGATGCCATCAACCGCGTTGCAGATCGTCTTAACATTTCAAAACACACCGTCTACTTATACATTCGTCAACGTAAAACCGAGGACGATGAAAAGTGAGTAAACTGACTTACACGTTGGTGGTGAACGGTCCTGTTTACGGTAGCCAGTCAGCGCGCAGTGCTTATCAGTTCGCCAAGGCGGTGATTGAGCAAGGCCATCAGTTAGTGAGCGTTTTCTTTTATCAAGAGGGCGTGACCAATGGTACTGCTTTGAGTGTGCCTGCCAACGACGAATTTGATCTCAATAAGGCATGGCAATCTTTGGCAAAAGAGCATGGTGTTCGTCTAGAAACTTGTGTTGCTGCGGCTTTGCGTCGCGGGATCGTAAGTGAAGAAGAAGCGAATCAACATGGTTTGGTCCAGAGCAATCTAGCGGAAGGTTTTGAGCAAGCCGGCTTAGGTAGCTTAGCCGAAGCGATGTTAACCCAAGATAGAGTGGTACAGTTTTGAGTCAGCTAACTTATCTATTTCGTAGTGCGCCGCATGGCAGTGCGGCTGGTCGTGAAGGTGTGGATGCACTGTTAGCTGCATCGGCTTACAGTGAAGATATCAGCGTCATTTTCATGGGAGATGGGGTTTACCAGCTTCTACTAGGACAAGAACCGAGTAAGATCTTGAGCAAAGATTATGCGCCGATGCTGAAGCTCTTCGATTTATACGATATTGAACAAGTCTTTGTGTGCTCAGAGTCATTAGCTCAGCGAGGTTTGGCTCAAGCGGACTTAGTCATTGAAGCTCAAGCGTTAAGCTCAGAGCAGCTCAAAGATAAGTTGCAACACGCTGGCAAGCTACTGTCGTTCTGAGGAAGTTATGCTACATATTATAAAAACGGTCTCCGCTCTAGAAGACGCCATGCCCTTATGCAGTGCACAGGATGACATCTTACTTATAGAAGATGCCGTGTACGCTGCTAACTCGCAGCATAAAGCGTTCTCCCACCTAAAAAACCGCAGTGTATTTGTGCTAGAGAGCGATATTCACGCTCGCGGTATTGCGAATCGTATCAGTCCATCACTGACGATCGTGAATTACTCAGGCTTCGTTGAGCTCACAGTTAAACAGGATAAATCGCTTACTTGGGATTGAACGTGATTTACTGTCGCTAAAGCTTTACGGATGAATTGTCCTAATTGAACAAAAAAGATCCGTATATTTCTTGACACACCTCTCACTGCTGCATAGAATTTTGCGTCCCTAACTGCAATGGTAGTTGGGGATAGATTTTTCACAAAGCTTACTTTCAAGTAAATCAGGAGCTAGTTAATGGCAACTATTAACCAGTTGGTACGTAAGCCTCGTGCAAAGCAAGTTGTTAAAAGCAACGTGCCTGCACTAGAAGCGTGCCCACAAAAACGTGGTGTATGTACTCGTGTTTACACTACTACACCTAAAAAACCTAACTCAGCACTTCGTAAAGTTTGTCGTGTACGTCTGACAAACGGCTTCGAAGTTACATCGTACATCGGCGGTGAAGGTCACAACCTTCAAGAGCACAGTGTTGTACTAATCCGTGGCGGTCGTGTAAAAGACCTTCCGGGTGTACGTTACCACACTGTTCGCGGTGCACTTGACTGTGCTGGCGTTAACGACCGTAAACAAGGTCGTTCTAAGTACGGTGTGAAGCGTCCTAAGTCTTAATGGATTCCGTTAAGTAAGGCCAAACACTAAATTATTTTTAATTTTTTGAAAAAACTGAAAAGTTTTGGATAAAACCTGAAGAAGACAACGGAGATAAATCCATGCCACGTCGTCGCGTCATTGGTCAGCGTAAGATCCTTCCAGATCCAAAATTCAAATCTGAATTGCTGGCAAAATTCGTTAACATCCTAATGGTTGACGGTAAAAAATCTACTGCAGAGAAAATCGTTTACACTGCACTAGATGCTATGGCTGAAAAGTCTGGTAAAGACCACTTAGCTATTTTTGAAGAAGCTCTTGAAAACGTACGCCCAGCGGTAGAGGTTAAATCTCGCCGTGTTGGTGGTTCAACTTACCAAGTACCTGTAGAAGTACGTCCGGTTCGCCGTAACGCACTTGCTATGCGTTGGTTGGTTGAAGCTGCGCGCAAGCGTGGTGAAAAATCTATGGCTCAACGCCTAGCAGCTGAAATGCTAGACGCGTCTGAGAACAAAGGTACTGCGGTTAAGAAACGTGAAGACGTTCACCGCATGGCTGACGCAAACAAAGCGTTCGCTCATTACCGCTGGTAATACCTTCTGTGCTGCGAGGTTCTCTCGCAGCACTTTTCTATACTCTAAGGTACACCTTAGTAAGAGGATACAATCGTGGCTCGTAAAACTCCTATTGAGCGCTACCGTAATATCGGTATCTGTGCTCACGTAGATGCAGGAAAAACAACCACAACTGAGCGTATTCTGTTCTACACTGGCCTTTCTCACAAAATCGGCGAAGTTCACGATGGTGCAGCAACCATGGACTGGATGGAGCAGGAGCAGGAACGTGGTATCACTATCACATCCGCTGCGACTACTACATTCTGGCGTGGTATGGAAGCACAGTTCCCTGAGCATCGCGTAAACATCATTGATACCCCTGGACACGTTGACTTTACTATCGAAGTAGAGCGTTCTCTTCGTGTACTTGATGGTGCTGTGGTTGTGTTCTGTGGCTCATCTGGTGTTGAACCTCAGTCTGAAACTGTATGGCGTCAAGCAGACAAATACCACGTTCCACGTTTGGTATTTGTAAACAAGATGGACCGTGCGGGCGCAGACTTCCTACGCGTTGTGGACCAAATTAAAAATCGTCTTGGTGCGAACCCTGTTCCAATCCAACTGAACGTTGGTGCAGAAGATGAGTTCAGAGGTGTCATCGACCTTATCAAGATGAAGATGATCAACTGGAATGAAGCCGATCAAGGCACTTCGTTTACTTACGAAGACATCCCAGCTGACATGATCGAACTTGCTGAAGAGTGGCGCAACCACATGGTTGAATCCGCTGCTGAAGCTAGCGAAGAGCTGATGGACAAGTACCTTGAAGAAGGTGAATTGACTGAAGCTGAGCTCAAACAAGCTCTACGTACTCGTACACTAAACAACGAAATCGTACTGGCCACTTGTGGTAGTGCGTTTAAGAACAAAGGTGTTCAAGCGGTACTAGATGCTGTGATCGAGTTCTTGCCATCGCCAGTTGACGTACCTGCAATTAAAGGTGTTGACGAAAGAGAAAATGAAGTTGAGCGTCACGCTGACGACAACGAACCATTCTCTGCGCTAGCATTTAAGATCGCGACTGACCCATTCGTGGGTACGCTAACGTTCATGCGTGTTTACTCTGGTGTAGTAAACTCCGGCGACGCTGTTTACAACTCTGTAAAAGAGAAGAAAGAGCGTTTCGGTCGTATCGTTCAGATGCATGCGAATAAGCGTGAAGAAGTAAAAGAAGTTCGCGCTGGTGATATCGCTGCTGCTATCGGTCTGAAAGACGTAACAACAGGTGACACACTGTGTGATCAGAACCACAAAGTGATTCTAGAGCGCATGGAGTTCCCTGAACCAGTTATTCAGATTGCTGTAGAACCTCGTTCTAAGGCAGACCAAGAGAAAATGGCTATCGCGCTAGGTAAACTGGCTGCGGAAGATCCATCATTCCGCGTGGAAACGGACGACGAATCAGGTCAGACTCTGATCTCAGGTATGGGTGAACTTCACCTAGACATTATCGTTGATCGTATGAAGCGTGAATTCAGCGTTGATTGTAACGTTGGTAAACCTCAGGTTGCTTACCGTGAAACCATTCGTGGTAAAGCGGAAGTTGAAGGTAAGTTTGTTCGTCAATCAGGTGGTCGTGGTCAATACGGTCATGTGTGGGTCAAACTTGAGCCTTCTGAACCTGGCGAAGGTTTCGTATTCGTAGACGAAATCGTGGGTGGTGTGATTCCTAAGGAATACATCAGTTCAGTATCGAAAGGTATCGAGGAACAAATGAATAGTGGTGTTCTAGCGGGTTACCCTGTACTAGATATTAAAGCTACACTATTTGATGGTTCTTACCACGATGTAGACTCAAGCGAGATGGCGTTTAAGATCGCTGGCTCGATGGCATTCAAGAAAGGTGCACTAGAAGCACAACCTGTGATTCTAGAACCAATGATGAATGTCGAAGTAACCACTCCGGAAGACTGGATGGGTGACGTTGTTGGTGACCTAAACCGTCGTCGCGGTATCATTGAAGGCATGGACGAAGGTGTGGCTGGTCTTAAGATCATCCGTGCTCAAGTACCACTATCTGAAATGTTCGGTTACGCAACTGATCTACGTTCTGCAACTCAAGGCCGTGCGTCTTACTCTATGGAGTTTCACGAGTACGCTGAAGTGCCGAAAAACTTCGCAGATAAAATTATTGCAGAGCGTGGTTACTAATTGACGATTGAACTACAAAAAGTTTACGACTTTTTGCGAGATCAGGGCGTCCAAATATTGCGCTAACGGGCGTTGGCGCATAAAATAACAATTTCTGGCGCGTCGTCGATCAATAATGATCACGACGAATCATAACTAGGAAGGAACACGATC
>NZ_JAMPZF010000013.1:0-6990 GCF_024747315.1 Vibrio sp. HS-50-1
ATTATGCGTTGGTTTTAGTGTTTAAGGTGGTATGCGGGAGCTTCGGTATTGCGTTGCTCACACCTTAACAGGGCGTTAGCTTAAATCATTAACAAGGATGTGTAATGAGAAACAAAAAATGGATATTTGCGGCAATTATACTCATTGGTGGACCTTCACTATTGCCATTTAGCTTAGAAGTGATCTCTCTAATTGAGTTATTTGGCTTTTTGGGCTTATGGACAATTTATTCATCCTACGCAGAATATTTGGTTAATCATCCTCGATTCAAACGTGGCTGTCGTTTAGCTACTAGTTGGGATTTCCAACCTCAAATGCTGTTTTCTCCAAGTGAGCTAAAAGCATGTCCCCAGTTAGTTTTTCATATGCTCCCAGTTCAAAGCATAATGATTTGGACACTGAACATTCTGTTTTGGGGTGGTATGGTTTGGTGCTACATAATTTAAGCTAACAAACTGCTCAAGAGGGATTCGCAACGCGTGGCATTTTTACTATGCGTTGATTTTAGTGATTAAAGAGGTGTGCGGAAGCATCGGTATTGCGTTGCTCACCCCTTAGCAGGGCGTTAAATGCCAAAAGGAGGTTTTTGGGACAAATCGCAGGTAGCTATTGTTGTTTCAATTGGCAGTTTGGTCGTGTCGGCTTTGAGTTTTGTATATGCAGTTCGCCAAGCTAAACTCAATCGGAAACTAGAGAAAATTCGTGCATATGACAAAGTTTATCACGACGCGTCAGACTTGCTCTTATTCCATTATCGAAACCAATTGGAGCAACCATATAAAAGTGAAGATAAGTATCTAGAAAACGCAGTGAATGACTTTTCTAACGCTCATTGGTTAGAACAAACATATGGTATGAATATTACATATCCACCGACAGCGATTACCGATAGCGAGAAAGCAGAATTTCGCTCAAGAGTATCAAAAGCATATTATGCCCATGAACGTCAAAAACACGAAAGCTCATTTGATGAGTCTATAAACTACCAATCACCAGTTTTTTATCTAGATGACAATGAGTTTGGTGAGCGTTTTCAGCGTTTAATGAATCACGTTACTGAAAACCTCTCTTACTTTAGCCCCGTTATTAACAAAAACTGGGAAAAAGCACGTTTGGTTAGCCCTGATTCGGTAAAGAAAAGTTATCTTGCTCTCAAAAGGGTTAATGAGCAGGCTTGTGAACTAATAGAAGAGCCCATTGATGATCCGTATTTGCAAATTTTGCTTAGTATTCGGCATGAGTATAGGCAGTTAAATAGAACATTCAATGATAAGGTATCTGATTTTTGGTTCAAGCTAACACTAGTACCGACTCGCATAAAATATAAATTTAAGAAAAAAAGAAACTCAGAGGAGTTTGGCATTTAACAAATTGTTCAAGAGTGATTCGGCACGCGTGGCATTTTTGCTATGCGTTAGTTTTAGTGGTTAAGGTGGTATGCGGAGACTTTAGTATTGCGTGCCTCACACCTTAACAAGGCGTTAGTTGCCGTATGCCGCATTAGTCTGTAGGAAATTTCTGTTTTTGGTGCAGAACACGCATGATGCGAATGATTGAGCCTTCCACCCAATAAGAAACGATCATCGAGACTTCAGGAATAACCAGTAATCTTCCTCGAATTCCATCACGTTGTACGCCCATTAATGGGTGCTCTAGTAGGTTCTCGACCTTAGCTTCAATGATGTTGTCGGTTCTTTCTGCGACATCAGGGTTAAAGTCATAAAGGAACTCAAAGATTTTCTCTCGATCATTGAGGGATTCTTCTTCCCACAGAATCATTGTTGACCTCTGCTTCGAATTTTAGCTTTTCGTGCTTCCATACGAGACTTGGCGGATTCATTGTCAACAAAGACGGCTTTGCCTGAGTCATACTTATCAAAAGCAAGATTAACTTGTTCCGTTAACCAAGCATCGTGAGATAATGTTTTTCGTTGTTGCTCTGCCATTTGCTCTGTGAGTTCACGGCAAGCATCGCTAAGTGTACGACCTTGACTCTCAGCCATCTGTTGAGCTAGGCGTTTTGTTTCATCATCAACGCGAAATTGAATTCTGGTGTCCATTGGAGACTCCTAAAAAAACGGTGTGTGCACAAATGTTAGCACTGGCGCTTGAAATGGGCAACTAACAAAGCGTTTAAGACAGATTCCCAACGCATGGCATTTTTCATTCTATCGTTGGGTTTTGTGTTTACGGTGGTATGGTTAGGTTTAGTGGTAGCGTTGCTCACTACTTAACGCGGCGTTATGTTTACGGGAGAAAACGGTGATTTTAGGGCTCAATCATATAACCATTGCAGTTAGTGACTTAGAGCGCTCTCTTAAGTTTTATCAGGAGACGTTGGGGTTCAATGCTCACGCTAAGTGGGACAATGGGGCTTACTTATCAGTAGGTGAACTCTGGTTTTGCCTTTCTCACGATGAACCTTGCCCCAAAAACGACTATACCCACGTAGCTTTTGATATCGAACCAAAAGAATTTGAAGCGTTTGCGAAGCGTGTAGTTTCATTGGGTGTGGAAGTTTGGAAACAGAATAAGAGTGAAGGACAGTCACTTTATATCTTAGACCCTGATGGTCATAAACTAGAGATACATTCAGGCTCCCTTAAAAGCAGGTTAGAATCCCTAAGAGCTAAGCCGTATAGTGGACTCGTTTGGCTTTAAACATAACAAGCAATTTAAGAGGGATTCACAACGCTTGGCACTTTTGCTTCTACTTCAGTTTTAGTGTTTATGGCACAATGCTTTAGGTTTGGGTGGAGGCGTTGTTCACCCCTTAATTGGGCGTTATGTGCTAGGAGGTTTAATTGAAATTATTGGTAAGTGTTGTGCTGGGTATTTCGGCTGTTTTCTCTGCTTTCTTTTTTAATGGTGGGCTTTATCGAACTGACACAATTCAAGTAGGGTTAGTACATAAAACTAACATCCTAACGGGTGAAATAAGCTTGTGTCGTTTCGACAACGGTTGCCAACAATTTCCAACGCCTCAGTTGTTCGAGGGAAAAAGCATAATTTCGGTGTATCGACAGCAATATCCACAATACAATGATTTGTCCAACGACCAACTCGCAAAAGCTTTGTACAAAAAGCTCAAATCAAAATTAAATTTAACCATTTCTGAAGCCGAGTTTATAAAGATCTTTACGCATGTGGAACAACGCACATAACAAATTGTTCAAGAGGGATTCGCAACGCGTGGCATTTTTACTATGCGTTGGTTTTAATGTTTAAAGTGGTATGCGGTAGCTTCAGTATTGCGTTGCTCACCCCTTAACAAGGCGTTAGTACGGGTTTTACATCAAAGGTCATTAGTTTTGGTGTTTATCTGTTTTAGCGCTCGTGTTTACACCTTTCAGTTAGTGCCTTTCACGTTCTTTCCGGTGGCACTATATGCGGAGTGTTCGCTTTGATTTCACCGTTTACGGCTTCTAACTCTTAGCCTATTTCTTTGGCGCTTCTTCATTTTCTTGGTGGCTTTTGAGAGAACCTTGATTACTTTTGGTGTGGCTGTTGAAGTACGAGGAAAGAATCCTTTTCTAATTTGAAATTTGCAAAGTAGGGCAGTCCAGTGCGTTTTTCTTCTAGCCAACTTTCGTCTTTCAATCGGGGGATAGTTTTGTAGCTGCCCGTCTCACTTCAGTGTTCAAAGCCTTTCATATCATGCCACTTTTCAATATCTTGGAGCGCATAAATAGAAGTAGCGCATGTACTAACAAATTGCTTAAGAGTGATTCGTAACGCGTGGCATTTTTACTTTGCGGTGGCTTATGTGATTAAGGCGCTGTGCGGTAGCTTTTGTATTGCGTTACTCACACCTTAGCAAGGCGTTATACGAATAGAGGGAATTTATGTACAAGAGTACTGATTTTAGCTTGGATTCAAAAGAGTTCAGGTTTAAGAAAGACTCATATCCTTTGTCTAAGATAAACAATGTTAGGGTTAAAAAGTTAAGTTTTCTTGATAATTTAGGTCAAGTTTTATTCTGGGTGTGTGTTTTTTCAGGGGCAGTTTGGTTAGTTATTCCAAGGTTGGAAGAGGTGCCACAATGGCTACTAGTTTTAGTTCTTAGTCTGACGGTTGTAGGTTTGGTTTTTGCTCTTTTTCGTTGTTCTAAATATGCACTTCAAGTCGAGTTTCGCCACATAGATGAAACGGGCGTTCAATGGGTTAATGTCGCTAAGTCATACTCAAAGTCAGATTGTGAGTTATTTGAACAGCAAGTGTTGGCACTGAAAAAATTCGTATAACAAATTGTTCAAGAGTGATTCGGCACGCGTGGCATTTTTACTATGCGTTGGCTTTAGTGGTTAAGGTGTTATGCGGAACCTTCGGTATTGCGTGCCTCACACCTTAACAAGGCGTTATAAATTTTTAATAGTTGGGTAGAAAAAGTGGAAGAGAGAGAAAGTAGTTTTCAAAATTTGTACAAAAAAATGGATGCAACATCGAAGACAAGGTTTAATGCCTCAAGAAGACTAAAGCTTCATTCTATGTTTTCGACCTACATTATAGTGTTTATATCACTAGGTTTGATTCTCGTTACGCTGATGCAGGCTTATTCATTGGGCAGCAATATTAACAATAAAATAGTTGGTTTGTTCCAAGCTTTTTCATCAATAGCTGTTCTAGTCTACTCATTGCTAATTGACCGCAATGACTATTCCAGTACATCGGAGAAAATGTATTCATGTGCAGCGCAGTTGGGAGAGTTAAAGCAAGAAGTTCGTCCATACTTAGCTGAAGAAGAGCATGATGAGGGTAGGTATCTGGAGTTTAAGGATAAATATCATCAGTTATTAAAACTCTATGAAACGCATTCAAACAATGATTTTCGTGGCGATTATTATCGTGCAAAGTTAGAAATGCCCGAGGATTATGAAATCAAAGGCTTAGATTGGTGGTCGATGCACTTTAAGATAATCGTCTCACACATATTAGATTTCATTTCATACTTCGTTGTTATCTCCGCATTGCTCAGTGTGTTGTATTGGATTACGTTTGGCGAACCATTTTCGATTGCTGCAAACCACGCTTCTAGCAGTTCGGGAACATAAAATTTATAACAAAGCATTTAAGAGTGATTCGCAACGCTTGGCAGTTTCGCTTCGCTCAAGTATAGCCAAGCGCTGCTCACACCTTAATGCGGCGTTATGTGATTGTTGATGAGGTAAGTAATGGATTTATATACAAAGAATGGAAAACCACTTCAAGTATCTGGAGATATTGTATACAGCAAATCTGGAGTGGCATTCGGAAAAATTCGTGGAAGCAAGGTATTTGGTACTGACGGTCGCTATGTGGGGACTATCGTTAACGACAGATTAGTGTATCGTGCAGCAGATAGCGCTAGTGTTGGTAGTCCCTTTTCTGTGGCTAATCGTATTGGCAGTGCTAAAGCTAATCGTGCTGGGGCTGCAATCATGGGGGAAGAGCCTCGTATACCCAACTAGAAAAATCACATAACAAACAATTTAAGAGTGATTCGGCACGCGTGGCATTTTTACTATGCGTCAGGTTTAGTGGTTAAGGTGGTATGCGGCAGCATCGGTATTGCGTGCCTCACACCTTAATTGGGCGTTATGCTCTTAGGAGGAAGTTGTGTTTCTCAGGGAAAAAGAGAAAGCTTTGAATAAGGGTGCAATTTTAATCGGCACTATAGGTATTATCTGTATTTCTATTGCTTCAGGAAGCTTATTTGTAGCGCTAGGTTTGAGCTCAATAGCCGCAATTAGCTTATTACTACAGCAAAAATTTCCGGATAAAAGTGGTCTTTACAGCATCGAGGTCCTAGGTGGGCGTATTACTCTTAAACTTGGCAACAGTACACTTTGGCATTTGAATGTATGTGATGTTGAATCTTCTGATATAAGTTACTCAAGGGACGGCACAGTGCTCAAAGAAATTACTTTAAAAACAGCGAACGACAGTTATGTATTACCAAAACTTGAGTGCTTTGAAACTACCGATGTTTCGCTGCTTGTAAGTTTTGTGCAAACCCTAAAAGAACGAGCATAACAAATTGTTCAAGAGTGATTCGGCACGCGTGGCATTTTTACTATGCGTTGGTTTTAGTGGTTAAGGTAGTATGCAGCGGCTTTTGTATTGCGTGCCTCACACCTTAACAAGGCGTTATGTGCTAGGAGAAAAGTTTGAAAATTACCGAAGAATCAGTACTTCAAATCTATGATTTAGCTCGTGAAGTTTACGAAGAGCGACTATCTCGAAAGGAAGCAGTGGAACTTGCTGTAAAAAATCAGATCATGGGTAAAGGCTCCGCGCAAGACTACATTCAAAACTATCGTTATATCATGGACGGTTTTGTATATAAGCGCACGATGAACCTCAAAGGTACGAGAATTTACTTAGAGAAAATTTATAGCGACTTTGGTATTCAAAAGTTGCGACAAGCCTTAGATGTCGTCGCATCTCATGTGGCATATTACAATGCCCTTGGTTACGGAAAACAGGTACAAACTCAAGCTCTTGTTGATGAACTTTTAGAAAAATATCAAATTGATTCTCAAGGAATCTCATACCCTGATGATATTGGTAGTGAAGTGTTAACAGAGGGTGCCAAAAAGCAAATTACAGTAAATGCTTACGAGCGTAATCCGAAAGCAAGAATTCAGTGTATCGAGCACTATGGGAGTCGTTGTTATGTATGTGGCTTCGATTTCCATGAAAATTATGGTGACTTAGGGACTGGCTATATTCATGTTCACCATGAAGTAGACCTCGCGCAAATTGGTGAAACGTATACAGTCGATCCAGTCAAAGACTTAAAACCTGTCTGTCCAAATTGCCATGCTATGCTCCATAAAACCAAACCAGCAATGCCCGTAGATAAACTTAAGGCAATGTGGTTGAATCGAAATCGCACATAACAAAGCATTTAAGAGTGATTCCCAACGCTTGGCATTTTTCATTCCATCGTTGGGTTTTGTGTTTACGGTGGTAAGGTAAGGTTTCGTGGTAGCGTTGCTCACACCTTAA
>NZ_JAMPZF010000014.1:0-19263 GCF_024747315.1 Vibrio sp. HS-50-1
CAAAAAGTAGTCGATGCAATCAACTCTTTTAAGGTTGAGCAATGACACAAGAGCATGTGCAAGTATTAGAAGATGTGGTTTATGTCTTCTTTTGCTACAAACAATCAAGTTATCTCGATAAAACGCTTCCGGCGGCATTACATCAAACAGCATGGCCGAGCCAGCTGTTAGTATTGGACGATTGCTCTCCAGATGATAGCCATGAAAAGATTCTATCGCTTTTAGAGTTTGCGCCTAAAGGATTAAATATTGAATATCGCCACAATACGCAAAATGTTGGTTTAGTTAGCCAAATCAACTCCTTGCGGGGGCAATACCAAAATAAGCTTATTATTGTACAAGCTGGCGATGATATAGCGATGCCGAACCGAGTTGAGGAAACTTATGAAACTTGGTTGAAAAATGGTAAACCAAGCTTAATTATTGGTAGCTACGACAAAATTTCTGAGCAAGGTGATGTCATTGAGCCATTTGAATCGATCAAGCAAAATAAAAAGCCTTACACACTCGAAAATATTATTAATAGAAAGTGTGCAGTAGATGGTTGTTGCGCCGCTTTTACCTCGGATGTACTGAACGAGTTTGCTCCTTACAACAAAGACATCATCAATGAAGATCGCATCAATGTCCTCCGAGCCTTTTTGTTAAATGGTATTCATCATGAAAACAAAAAATGGATTCAATATCGACTAGGTGGCATATCAACGTTCGCAAAAGAAACACGCGAAGAAAAATATAACAACACAGTTATCAATGCTCAGCGTGAGCTGCAAGATCTTAAAATGAATTTACGAGATGCACAGAGTAAAAATGCCAATGAAGCTGTGAGTGCGATTAAAAAACGGATGCGTTCCGCTGAGTTTATGGCATCACTTCCACAATCAAATTTTGCTTTGTACAGCGAAGCGATTTGTTATCTTGTTAAAACATTGGATTATCGAACGGTTTTAAAAGTTTTGCGTAGGTTAAAATGAGTACAATTAGAAATATAAAGCAATCGATAAGTATGAAGAGGCATTTTGCTTCAACTTTCCGTTCATTCAAAAAACGAAGTGATAAAAGTACTGACTCACCTAAAGACTTTTATCGTACATATGAGAAATGTACAGTTTTAGGTAATGGACCATCCTTAAAATCAGATATTAATAATATCAGTACAGATACTGATGTGATTGCTGTGAATCACTTTTCGGAGTCTGAGCACTTTACGACTTTGAAGCCCAATAAATATATTTTGATTGATAGCTATTTCTGGGATGAAGCCACTCATAGTTCGTTGGTGGAAAAAAGAGATAAATTGTTTAAAGATCTAAACGAACTTGTGTCTTGGAAAATGCAATTGATTATTCCTGACTTTGCAGACATAGCGTTCATTCAGGGAAATATCAAAAATAGCAACATAGCTGTAAAAGTGCTTCGAGCAATTCCTAGTAATGTAACCAATATTAAATATGGGCCAATAGCATTATCTTCAGGTATTGTTGCACCTCCAGCTGTAAATGTTCTTATCTTTGCTGTGTATGTGGCAATTTTATGTGAATATGATTCAGTGGAAATATTTGGGGCAGATATGAGCTTCCATAATGATGTCCATGTCGATCAAGAAAATAACCAGCTTTATATGGTCTACAAGCATTTCTATGGAAAAGAAGAGAAGTTGCCACTTCTAGAAAACCCTCAAAAGATCAAACCTTTTAACATGACGGACTTGATGCGATTAACTTTTCTGACGTTTTATGCACATCAACTGCTGAATAAATGGGCAGAGCTAAAAGGGGTAAAAGTCATAAATAGGTCTAATTTTTCTATGATCGATGCTTACCCTCGGCGGTGAAATTACAGGTAAGTAGACGCTACAATGGTAATGCCCACTTACCTATGATTATTTATCTATTTTTCTGTAACCAAACGGACTCTGCGAAAGTAAAGTCTTCTGGCCAATCTATATCAATTGAGCTCTCTGCATCCTGTATGTACATCGAAGGCTTTAGTCCAATTCGGTCATTTAGTTTTTTGTAGTTTTCGACGCTATTTAAAAAGACTGAGCTATCGATTTCATACAAAGGTTCAATCGTCTGAGTTCTTGGCCATTTTTCTATATTACGATCGTAGCTAATCGGTCTGTCTTTATTCCAAATAAAACCGCGTAGCTCTTTGACTGTCATTAATGAATCATATCCTTCAGAGAGGCTCGCGAGATATTGTTTTAGAATTGCACGATAACCGGATTCATCGAGGAAAGGCGAGGTTACATGAGTCCAAAGTACGTGACCTGTAGTAATAATCGAAGGAACGTATCTAATAAGATCATCAGTGCTTGTTGAACTTGAGCCTAAGTGCTCTGGGCGTTCATCTATTCGTATGCGAGAATCTTTATATGTTGAAGCAAACTCTAGAACAACGTCGTCGTTTGAAGATACGACTATCGAATCTAGATCAGTTATATTGATTAACTGATCCAGTTTGATTTTTAGCAACCCACCTTTTACACCAGCAAAGTCTTTGGTGTTTTTGTTTGGGATACGTTCACTGCCTTTTCGGCATGGTAAAAAGACATGGACACTCATGCTTACCAACTCCTTAGAATATTGAAACCTTCACTTTTTGATAAGCTTTCAAGCTCTTCTTTTACATTTGAAAAAGGAAGATAGCCAAGAAAATCAATATTATTCTCTTTGGCTGCGTGAAAGTCTGATAATGCGTCACCGATCATTAGAGCCGTGCCTGAAGACTCCTTTAGGATGGTTGCAACGTTATCTGCTTTCGCGGTAGGTGATCCTAGAATTAACGTAAAATATTGCGCCAGCTTTCTTTTAACAAATACTTCTCGTAATTCGTCTTGAGCAGATCCACTCGCTACATAGAGTTTGGCTGGGCAATCTGTAATTGCTGCAATAAAATTAGGCGTTAGTTGAGCTTCCATGTATAGCTCTTCACACTGCTTTGAGTAGAAGCTTAGTATATGTTCGTACAATGCTTCATCTGTATTTAGGATGAAATGTTCAACAAAGTAACTCACATGATGAAAACGCGATTTGCCAAAATTAGCTTTAAAGTAATTGCAACAATTGTCTATTTCGAGCTCTGATACTTGGGCCATGCGTAAAGCATTACGCATGGCATCAATTTTGAGGTTATTTGAGTCTAAGATCACGCCATCGCAGTCAAAAATAACAGTATCATAGCCATTAAATAGCGGGTGCATAAATAGACCCTGCTTTTACTGGATAAGTGGTTGGGGTTAACGCTTGAATTGATGTACTTCCAAACTGCTGACTAACCATGCTAAAGATCTCATTCATTTCCATTTGGCGTCGGTCAGTCACATCATAACCATCAAAACCAACGAGAGATATCTTCTGCGCTTGACCTATAAAAGCGATACATAACGCATATGCAGCGGTATTGTCATACGGTAGTGTACAGTAGTTTTTATGGGCGGTGAGAGTATCCTTCTCTATGGTGCTACTGTAATCAATCATAGAAATATTACTAAATTTACTTAGCTCGTCTTCGTCAAAGCGGTTCTTTGGCAAAAATACGGGTTTGGCTACCTCTGAGTAATGGCTGCTTTCTGACAAGTATTTAGAGTTATGAGATACAGCAAAGTAATCGAAAAGCTCAGTGTTAATCTCATGCTTTGTATTGATGCCAATTACGATAGGCTTTCGAGTCTTAATGTATGTCTCGATCGCGACTCTATGTGTTGCCGTATTGGGCGTATTAGTGACCAGTAAAATTTCTTTTCCTGAAAAGATCCCTGATAGGTCTGATTGGCTTTCAGTTGGTTGGCTTATTTTCCCTACAGTAAGCGCTTCTTCTAAGACATCACCATTATAGCTTGTCGTACCTTCTAGCTTTTTTAAATGCTCGATAGCACCAACAATTTCTTCTGTTCCGTAATTAGGATTAGAAAGCATATTCTGAATATAAGTTGGGTGAATATCGTTTTTGGCTCCCAAGTAATATAGAAGGCTTGAGCCCCAACCGTATCTTCTTTGCATTGGCTCAAAATGGCGAATAACTAGTTCATATATTGCTGTTGGCAAGTATTTATCTAGTCCATCAAGCTCGGCGAGCAGGTTTTCGGTCTGGGCGTTCCCAGCGCCTCGTCCCATTCCGGTAACCGTCACATCCAACCATGTAACACCATTCGAACGAGCTGTCATCGTATTAGACATTGCTTGACCCATGTTGTTATGGGTGTGGATGCCAATGTCGCCATCCCAGTTTTGCTTTACAATTTCGGCAATGCGAGTGACTTCTGCACTATCCATATTACCGAGAGAGTCAGCAAAATAGATGACGTCAGGGTTTGCTTTTGCTACCGCCTGTACTTTTTCCGCTATAACCTCGGATGGTTTTCCGCCCGCTTGCATCAGATTTAAACCAACGATATACCCCATTTCTTTGAAAGCTTTAATCATGCTTTCACACTGCTCTGCTTCATTGAAATGTGCCGCGATACGAACGAGATCAACTTTACTTTCTTGTGCTGGTACAAAAAGATCATTGATGGCAGCGACAACAGGTTTACCCGCATCTAGCAAAGTTTTTGCGTCAACCATTACGCCGTATGTCGGACCTTTCGGTAGGTGTAGCGTGTTTAGAAACTCTTCAGTCGTATAAGCAAAAGGACCACTGTAAACAGACTTAGGATAGTTACGAAGCCCTAACTCAACATAATCAATTTTAGCTTTTGCAACTGCTGTGAGGTAAGCGTCAACGACTTCTGGTGAAAAGTCCCAGTGGTTATAGTAGCCACCATCGCGAAGAGTACAGTCTAAAATTTTTTGCATAATGGATATTCTTTTTAAGTTAAACAGGTAAAGTGCTTAGTACAGTAAAACATACAAGCTTAATAGTAAAAGTGAGGTATTTATCAAACTAATTATTAAGTTATTACTTATCACTTTGGGGGAGTAAGCTCATTGTTCGGTTTAGAGCGCCTTGATTGGATGAGGCCCATTTATTAGCATGCAAAGCTCGGAGTAAATATTTATCTTGTTGAGAAATGATCTCTGTAGTCCTTAGGGCAAGGGTCGTTGAGTCTGGCACAATTAAGATACCATCCACAGCTAGTAAGTTTTCAACAATCTCCTTAAAGTTGAAATAGCTAGGGCCAGTAATGATGACTTTTTCTAACATGGCAGGCTCTAGTACATTGTGCCCACCAACCTTATCTCCAATTAGGCTTCCACCCATAAAGCAGATGTCCGCTGCGCCCATCAACGTTAGCATCTCACCCATTGTATCGCCGAGATAGACTTGAGTATTCGTCTCTACTGCATGCGTTGAAGTGCGACGAACAGTGTTAAAGCCTTGCTGTTGGCAAAGCGTGAATACATCATCAAATCGTTCTGGATGGCGAGGAACCAAAACGAGTAAAGCATCTGGATGAGATTTTAAAACTTGTCTATGTGCATCTAATACCTGTTCGTCCTCGCCTTTGTGGGTGCTAGCGGCAATCCAAATTGGACGATCGTCTCCAAGCTGGGCTCGAAGCTGCTGTCCTTGCTGTTTCACTTGCTCTGATATTTGAATATCAAACTTAATAGAGCCAGTTACGGCTAATTTGTCTTTATCAACACCCAGTCGTTCAAACCGGTTTGCGTCTGACTCCGTCTGACAAAGGATTTGAGCTAGGCATGGCAACATAACGTTAAACAAAGGTTGAACTTTGGCGTAGTTACAGCATGATTTTTCAGATAGGCGCGCATTCACGACAGTTATAGGGATACCCGCTTTGTGAACATTGTGAAGCGTGTTTGGCCACAGCTCAGTCTCAATGATCAACATCTGTTTTGGTTGCACTGCTTTAAGAAAACCTTTGATAGCGAACCCAAAGTCAATTGGCATATAGCGGTGTTCAACTAAATCACCCAACTTAGCAATCTGTTCAGCTCCGGTACTTGTTGTTGTGGTAACTAGAATAGATTGTTTGGGGTTTTGTTCCTTAATGGCTTTGATTAAAGGTGTTGCCGCGATGCTTTCACCGACAGAGACGGCATGTATCCAAATAGGTTTGTCGTTGCTTTTTATCTTGGGAGTAATACCAAAGTGCTCTTTCCAGCGAGAGCCGAACTTAGGCTTATTTGGTTTGCTCTTGTACAAACCAAATAAAAACAGCGGTGACGCTAGAGCGAGTAGTAAGGTATAAACAATACGAACTAACATGAGCTTATCGTAATGGCGTCAAGTTTTTGGATGCTATCTAGCACTTGCTTAGGCGAAAGTTCTGTCAAGCACTTAAGGTGTTTGTATTGACATTCACGCTGGAAACAAGGGCGACAATCAATATCGGTATGAACAATCTCCACTTTTTCTGCTAGTGGGGGTGTGTACTTCGGTGAAGTTGAGCCATACACGGCAACAACATTACAACCAACCGCAGCTGCCACATGCATTAAGCCTGAGTCATTCGCGACAACAGTCTTACATGCAGCAAGCAGATCGACCGCTTCAATTAAGCTAGTTTGGCCTGCTAGAACATGAATGTTCTCATGGAATTGCGTCGGGACAAGTGCGCGGATATTGTTACAAGTCTCTAAGTCTTTTTGAGAACCAAACAACCAGATTTGATGCCCAGATCGAGCCATTTGCGTCGCAACTTCAGCGTAGTGTGTTTCGGGCCATTTTTTGGCAGGACCAAACTCTGCTCCTGGGCACAGTCCAATGGTTGGTTGGTCTTGCGTTAAGTTGAACTTTTTGAGCGTGGCTTGTTGCTCTGCCGCGTTGATTGCAAGGCGTGGGCGAGGTAAGGTTTCAAGCCCGCCAAGAGAATTAGAGTCCACCATTTCTGCTTTTGGATAAGCTAACGCTACATAGCGCTCTACCATGTACTGAAAAGACTTCATGTTAGGGCGTAAGTCATTCAATAAACCATAGCGCATTTCTCCCTTCCAGCCAGTACGAAGAGGAATGTTGGCAAACCATGGGATCAGTGCTGATTTCGCTGACTTAGGCAAGATATAGGCGTGGTCATATTGCTTTTCACGTAATGATTTACCAATTTCCCTGCGGCCTAATAAGTTAAATTCACCATGACCGATAGGCATTTCAATAGCTTGGTGGATTTCTGGCATTCGCTCAAGAATCGGTTTACACCATCCTGGAGCGATAACGTCAATTTGGCTATCTGGATGACGTTGCTTTAATACGATATATAACGATTGCGACATTACCATATCGCCGACCCACGCAGGGCCAATGACTAAAATCTTCATGCTTTGTTTTTCCAGTATAGGAATTTCAAAATTGACTCATAAGTTCTAAAAAGTTCAGCGTATATTTTATTCGCAAGAGTCATTTTGGATTTATCTTTTCTTTTACCACCAATCGTCGAAGCAATCTCTGCTCTAGTAAAAAGATCTGGAGACACGCTGTAAACTTGAACACCATGTCTCCATGGTTTTTCCATGTAGTCATCGACTGGTTCAATAAACTCTTGAGCATGCATAACAAACTTTGAGGCTGCTTTAGGTGTGACAATATATGCGGTGGTACCACAAGTTCCAGCAGAGTAGCCCCCTAACATATGATTATCATCAATCGGTACGATAGGGGTGAATGCACACTTCTGAGTGGCAGACAACTTGATGTAGTCATAAGTAGAAGTCAATGGAAGGGTATGTTTGAGTACTCGCTTCAGCCCTTCTACGGGGTCGACGTTGTCTTCTAAGATGACGATCGGTTCATCAAGCTCAACACAGCGAACCCACAACTCGTAATGGCTTGCAAAACAGGCGACTTCACTGGTTTTTAATTGATACCCTTTGCGGCGTAGAGTAATGGTTGGACGACTTTTTTCTGAATGAAGAAAACGGTCAACAGAGCCATCTACGGCATCAAAAAATTCAAATGTAATGCCTTGTTGTTTTAACTTTTCTTCAATGCGTTCTCGGCGATCTAGCGATCGATCCAAGCTTACGACAAATACTTTCACTGCACTTTCCAGTCGCTGTTATATCTTGGTTTAAACAAATTGTAATAGTTATTGCCGTCTTCTTGAGAGTGCAGCAACTGCAGTACCCACATATATTGTTCGGGTTTATCACCGACAAAATATTCAATGGCTTCATTACAGGTACGAGCGTCTTGCTCTTCGCCTTTATCCAGCTCAAACGCCGGTAAAATCTCAATATCAAACGTACCATCTTCAGTGTTCATCGACGCAAATAGAGGCAGTACTTTTGAGCGTGATAGTTTCGCAATTTTGCCTAAACCAGGTAGCGTTGCTTTACGTGTAGCAAAGAAATCTACGAACACACTATGCTCTGGGCCGTGATCTTGATCGGGTAGATAATACCCCACATAGCCATCTCGAATGGATTTCAGAAAAGGCTTAATGCCACCTGAGCGTTCATAAACACGACCACCGTATTGAACTCTTTGCTTGTGCATCAGCCAGTCAGCAACATCATTCTTTTGTTTCTTCGCCATTGCAGAAACTGGCATTCCCATTGAAGCGAGCAAGATAGCAGGCACATCAATTGCCCAAGAGTGGGGAACCATTAAAATCACATTTTCGTTGTTATCAATGTGCTGTCGTAAAATGTCTAGGCCGCGAATTTGGCAACGGTTCTGAAGCCACTTTGGTGAGCGTAAACTTAGTAACCCGAAGCGAAAAAAGAACATGGCTGCTGTGTAGAGTGTTTTTTCTATTAAAGCTTCACGTTCTTGGAACGACTTTTCTGGAAAACACAGCTCAAAGTTAACCCTCGCTCGGTGAGCTGGCCCTTTGTGGGATTTCGACAGTTTTTTGGCTATGGTTTTCGCTAACCACTTTTGTAAACCCTGTGGCATTAATGATAACGGTAAAAATAAGAGAACACCTAACCACGTGCCCCAGTACTTAGGCGACAGAAAGTGGCACTTAAACTCAGGGTTATATGCTTTAGGGTCGAAGTCATCACGTTTTATGGTCATGGCGTGTCTAGTTACCTATTCGTGTACGGGCGAAGTGGTTTAAATGAGAAAAAAGATAGTTAGGAATGATACAGGCTATTGCATTTGAGTAAAGGTGGCAGGTTATGGTTCTACCACCTTGTGGTGCTTAACTGTTTTGGATAGTCAAGTATTCGGCAACGCCTTCTGCAACTGTCTTGAATTCAACATCACAGCCTGCGGTGCGCAGTTTGGTCAGATCCGCTTGTGTAAATTCTTGGTAAGCGCCTTTTAGGTGCTCAGGGAATGGGATGGTTTCAATTTGGCCTTTGCCATGATGTTTGATAACTGCTTTTGCTACCTCTTCAAAAGATTCAGCACGGCCAGTACCACAGTTAAAAATGCCTGATACGCCGTTTTCTAAGAACCACAGGTTTACTTTACAGACATCACCAACGTAAACGAAGTCGCGTTTGAATGATTCGCTGCCCGCGAACAATTTAGGATTTTCACCTGCGTTAAGTTGGTTGTTTAGGTGGAACGCAACTGATGCCATGCTACCTTTATGGTCTTCACGTGGGCCATATACGTTGAAGTAGCGGAAGCCGGTGATTTGAGAAAGGGTCTCACCATGTTCTTCAGCGTCTTGCCATAGACGACGAACGTAGTTATCAAACTGCTGTTTCGAGTAACCGTATACATTCAGTGCGCCTTCGTATTCGCGTTCTTCAACGAAAGTATCTGTATCGCCGTAAGTGGCTGCTGAAGAGGCGTAAAGGAATGGAATTTCACGATCTAGACAGTAATGAAGCAACTCTTTTGAGTACTCATAGTTGTTTAGCATCATGTACTTGCCGTCCCACTCAGTCGTTGCAGAACAAGCACCTTCATGGAAAATTGCCTCAATCGGACCAAAATCATCGCCCGCCATAATTTGGGTCAGAAAGTCGTCACGATCCATGTAATCTGTGATGTCCAGATCAACTAAGTTCTTAAACTTTTTGCCATTTTTTAGGTTGTCGACAACCAGGATATCGTTAATACCAGCTTCGTTTAGTGCTTTAACAATGTTGCTGCCGATCATGCCAGCGCCACCAGTTACGATGATCATAGAACTTCCACCATAGATTAAAATTTTCTCAGGAATTCTAGCAAGAAACGAAAAGTAGCGCTATTGGAAGCAGGAAGATAGGTTTTAGTCTTCTATGACTCAGTATCTGGATATGAAAAGGGAGCCGCAGCTCCCTTGATTACTTTATTATTCCACATCCGAACGGTTAGGTCTTTGGTACCAAGGATTTCGTTCGTCGGTTAACTCAATTAAGCTGTATTTGCGGCCGAGCTTCTGCCCTCCGTCACGAGTAAGAGGCTGCCAACTAAAGTTCGCACGATTGTTACTTGGCTTAACGGTCATGATGTCAAACGGAATCGACAAGTAGAAACCTTTAGTAAAGCTACCTTCACCAAATTCGTCCGCAGACAAGTCTGTAAATGAGGCAAAGGCGCCAGCAATTACGCCACTCTTGAACTGCTTAGAAACATTGATTTGTGTACCAACATCGCCAGCTAGGAACTGACCAATATCGACTTGGATCATCAAATCTTGCAGGAATTCCCATTGAGGGTAGTAGTAACCAGATACAAAACCAGTGAATCCTTTATCAATAACTTGGAATGGACGCCCATATTCTGGAACGTTCTGCCATTTCTCACCGTAAACACCGAAGTAACTTTGTGGATCACGTTGAGAAATTAAGTTGACGTCAGCGCCAATCGCCCAGTTAGCTCCTTGTGGTCGGTAAAGAAACTCGGTACCGACTCCGGCAAACATGCTCTCCAGATAGCCAGCGTAGAATTGCTGGTCCATCGTATTGGAATACTCTTGGAACCAAGTCAATTGTAGGTTTGACATGGTTACAGCATGTTCATTTTGGTAAGCGCGGAACATGGTGCGAACACGAGGAACGGTAGTGCCATCAGGTGGAGTGACATAGATAAACTTATCGTAGTTGTTATACCAATCCCAGTATAACGAACCGCCAATTTCAAGGTTGTCCGTCAGCCAGTATGAGGCATTACCGCTTAGCCCTACACTAAAGAGGTAGAAATCTTCTGCGTTACCGAGAGTTTGAACAAGCTTAGGTGCAAAACCCCAATCAAAACGTTCAAAACCATCATAGACAGATTCTCCACTAGGCTTATTGCTAGCTTTTTCGGTTGCATCTTCTATTTTCGGATTGATGTAATTAACTTGTGTAAAGTCGCGATATTTCTCTTTGGAAATAATCGTTTGTTCGCCGACTAAGCCTCGGCTGCGTTCATTGATCGCATAGGTATCAATATCGTCAGGCATTTCATTGTGAAGTACAGCCGCCGCTTTTTCGTGTGCCTCTGTACGGTCACGATATTTCTTCTGCTCACCAACGACAGTTACTGTACTGTCATCAACATAAATACGCGTGTTTTGGTAACCAGCAATTTTGTCTAAATCTTCTGTTACACGTTCCCAGTCAACATCAGACAGTTCTTCTGGCTGATTGCTTTCTACTTCTGGTGTTGGTGTGTCTCGCCAGAATGATGGCATGTCATTGAAATTAGTGTTTAGCGTTAAGCCCGCGACCAACGTGTCTCCACGTTCATAACTTAAACGAAAATCGGCCATTCCGATACGGTAGAGCACACCAAAGTTCCATGGCGTGTGGGGAGACATATCTACACCGGCCTGAACTACAGGGTAGTCTGTGCTGTAATCGTTACCGTCGTATTCAAGCTTGAAGCGAAGAGGCTTATGAAGAGTTTGATATTCAATACCACCAAAAAGGGCAGCAGGGCCTTTAAAGGCTCTATCGAAGTTAGTTGTTCCGCCAGTAGATAGAAATTCTGAAGGTCTATCGCAGAATTTGTCTGATGCTTTACAAAAAGGGTTTGTGACCGTATCTCTAGTTCCTAGGTAGCCCCAGCCCATACCTAAAGTAAAATCAAAAGTACCTAATTTCGAATTAGAATATCGTTTTGTCGCCGCAAGAAACTCAGCATCAAAAAGACCAGTACCAGCAAAGTCTCGTACCCCTAGGGCGATTTCTGGCATGTATTCAGATTCTTCCCATAATCTAAATTTAAAATCTATCCCCTTGTCTGTATATTCATTGTCAACATCGGGGAAGGATGACGAATAAGGCAGATCGTGAACTCGAGTGTACCGGATAGTTGTTTCTAACCACGGCATGAGTTGCAGAGTCACATTGTAAAAAAGGTACTCATCACTACCTGTTACCGAAAAGTTGAATTCCCCTTCAGGAGCCATACGTCCGGTTGGCATCTGCATTAAACCAACACCACCAAAGTCAGATTGAGAAGGCTGTAACGAGGGAGCCTCAAAGGGTATTTCTTGAGCCCAAACCAATGCTGGGCCCATTAAAGAAAGGGTTAAGCTTTTTCTAATTGGCATCATTGTGGTCTCTTTATGGAATTTGGTATCAGTTGAGTGAGTAGTCGGACAATATCTTGGTCCATTTCGGAGTATTCAAGATCACCAAACGGGACATATACCAATGTTAGAGGTGGTAAGTAATATTGTGTTGTTAACCAAGCTCCGTGATGCGGCTTAACTACATGACCATCTGGGTAGATCAACACTGGCGGCGTTGATAACGTACCAATATTACTTTTCAAACTCTCTATTTTTGTCTGCAAAGGGATGCCTGCTTGCTCCTTAATGGAATACACGCTGTTTAGGTTTCCCAGGAAGTACACTTTTTCTTCGCGTAGAGGGCTTGCGAGCAGGTAATTGCCGCGCAACAGTGGGTTGTCGAATTTATTTAGTCGAATTTTATCAACATCGATCGCAGACAGTAAGCGTGGTGCAAAGCTCTGCTTCTGAATGAATTTGTAGAATGGATGTGCAACCAAATTGTGTTGAATCATTTGATTGAGCACCGAGTTCTTTAAGGCGGTAGAGGTCTTATTGGCGCGTTCCGATTTATCAAACAAAGTCGTACCAAGAGGGTATTGCAGCGAGACGCTTTGCTCCTTAGCAAGTGCTAACACACTTTCTAAACGAGCCGGCCCTTGAAATTGTAGCTGTTTACCTACCTCCAATAACTCAACATTTAATGACTGTGTAGTAGAGGTTTCTGTTTGAGCGAAGCTATGTATGCTCAAAAGTGGCATGATCAAACCGAATAATGTGAGTAGTCGCTTGCTCATGATTTGCTATACCCCTTTAAAATGGTTAACTCAACCGGAATCATATTTGGCCCTAGATGTTGTAAGATCTTAACAACCTGACCTTGTTCATTGACCCAATAGTAGTTTTCGACCGACTGAGAAAGGCTGCTAAACTCAACGATTTCTTTATATACGTCGGTCATGGTGTTAGAAATAGGTGTCGTCAACGTTTCTTTGCCTGCATAAAAGCGATTCACATTTGCAGGAAAGCCATAACGATATTGTTTTACCCAATCGTATGAGAGTGTGTAGCTCATGGAGGCTGAATCTGAAGAAAAATCTGGCACGTCACCATAAACACCCGCTAAGTCCCCATTTTGTAGACCTATCGTTTTGACGATATGCCCATTCTCCGTAACGATCATAGCTTTGTCAGCACTTACCCATTTCAGTTGTATTTTTCCATTGAGAGGGTTTCGTTCCGCAAAAGCTAAAACAACAAACACCTGTTTTTGATTTCCAAGTTTCAAATAGGCACTGGCATAAGGAACGGCATTTATTTCTTCTGATGTCATCTCGACATCGATGTAGTTACCGTAGGCTTCTTGGACGGTTGCTGAAACATCATTGAATTTCTGTGTGCAACCAAAGAGTACAAGGAGTAGTGGAAGAATGAGGAGTTGGCGTATCCATTTAGGTATTCGGAAGATATTCATTGATCCCTCTTACAAATAAAATCGCCCTGACTTAATCAGGGCGATTGGCTTCTGTTCTACAAAACGAAATTAGTTAGAAGTAGAAGTAGAAGTAGATGTTGAAGTAGATGTTGAGTCGCTATCTGACGCTGCAACTGCTACTACAGTTACTGCTGCTGCTGCACCTACACCTACAGCTGTAGTGCCAGTTGCTGACGCAGACGCAGCGCCTGTTGAGCCTGCTTCTTCTGCTGCAAATGCAGTTGATGCGCTTAGAGCCATAAGAATAGCTAGAGCTGTATTCTTCATTATTAATCCTTGTGTATCCGGTATAAAAACATCGATGTTTGGTAGCATAAAAAATGCTCCAAATTATATTCTAGATAAAAAAGCCTTAGCATGTAAATAGTTTCTTATTTTGCCATGGCTTATGATCTCATTTCTAACACCAGCGTGACATTGCGCGGTTATCTTGCTCCCTTGCTTGCTGATAAACTATCAAGAGTGCATAATTTGTCGGCCTATTTCCTCCAATACTAGAGGTTTGGAGGGAATAGGTCGTTTTTACTGACACCATATAGAAAGCGATACAGTGGCTTACGCTCAACGCCTCAGGGCGGTAGCGTGCCAGCTCTTCAGTATTTAATGGCCTGCATAGCACGCTTAACTTTGCCTTGTCAGTCCATATTATTAACAGTACTAGGAACTTTTACGTGATAAAAAAGCAGCATTGTTTGGGAATACTTGGTGCACTGGGCTTGAGCCTGAGTTCTTTTTCAGCGTCAGCCGATTTTTACGCAGGCGCTTTAGTGAGCTACTCAAATGCAGAATTGAAAAGCTCGTCTTCTGAATCCGTGAAAGAGGGAAGCCCTTTCCTTCTTAGTGCACAAGCTGGTTATTTCTTTAATGACTATATTGGCTTAGAAGGGCGTTATGGGACATCAGTTCAACGTGACAATGGTCTTGCAGTTGATAGCGTTTTGAGCGGCTTTGTTAAGTTGAATATGCCAGTTTCAGAGCGAGTCGCACTTTATGGTCTAGCTGGGTATTCAAGCGTTCAGCTTGATCTACAAAATGTAGGTTCTCACAAAGAACAAGGATTTAGTTTTGGGTTAGGTATGCACTACGCTTTAAACAACCAAAGCGCGGTGATATTTGAGTTCGTTGATAACGTCTCTGAAGACCAAGTTCGGCTTAACTCGATTACACTGGGTTTTCAGCACCGTTTCTAATTTAAATACCTAGAGCTCAAACTTGGGGCTAGGGTCTTTTATTCAATTATTATAGTGACATACCATGTTTAAAGGATATTTCTCTGTTGCCGCTTTTATATTGGCAAGTACGTTTGCGTCTTATTCAATGGCACAAACACCCACTCCAGAACAAATAAAAATGTTTCAAAACTTACCCGCCGACCAACAGCAGGCACTGGCGAGTAAATATGGTCTCTCAATTCCCTCTAGTTCGTCCTCAAATAAATCTCCTTACGAAAACCCGCAAGTCATCAAGCCTAGATCTGAATCTAGTGGAACTATCTCTTCCAACGTAGAAGAAGAATGGCTCAAAAAAGGCGAACAGGAAGAGCTTAAACGCTTTGGTTTAGATCTTTTTTCTGGTTCTCCAAGTACTTTTGCTCCGATCAGTGATGTTCCTGTGCCAGCAAATTATACCGTGGGTGCAGGCGATGAAATCATTGTGCAGTTGTTTGGTAAGGAGAACGAAACGCATCGTTTACGCGTAAATCGTGCGGGCACAATCAACTTCCCCTCACTTGGGCCGGTAAATGTTGCTGGCATGCACTTTTCTGATGTTCGAGACTCTCTGACACAACGTGTAAAAGAGCAAATGATTGGTGTGCGCAGTAATATCTCATTGGGTGAATTACGCACCATGCAAGTGTTTGTAATGGGGGATGCATATAAGCCTGGTGCCTACACGGTTAGCGCATTAACGACAATTTCACAAGCTATTTATTACAGCGGCGGTTTTGGTGAAAGTGGGGCGCTGAGAGATATCCAGCTAAAGCGTGATGGTAAAATCATTCGTAAGTTGGATATGTATGACCTTTTACTAAAAGGTGATGCACGTAATGATGTGCGCTTACTACCGGATGACGTTGTTTTAATTGGTTCTGTTAACGATACCGTGTCTATAGAAGGCGAGATCAACCGTCCGGCAATTTATGAAGTCAAGGCCGGTGAAACTTACCAACAACTTATTCAGATGGCAGGTGGTTTTACTGCGAATGCTCATGTCGAGCAGTTGGAGATAAAACGCTACGCTTCACATGGCGCTCGTGAGGCTTTGACGCTTGATTTTAATAAAACGCAAGATCGACAGAGTAAAGTTAAAAATGGCGACGCCATCAAGATCTTGAAAAAAAGCGAAGAGCTTACTCGTTACGTGCAGGTAGAGGGTGATGTTCGTCATCCTGGCTATGTGGAATGGCGCAATGGCCTTCGTGTTGCCGATCTTTTCAAATCTGTTGACTCAGCTTTTAATTCTACAGCTGATGTTAACTATGCGGTTGTGGTAAGAGAGATTAATCCACAGCGTGATATTGAAGTGTTCCAACTAAGCTTAGCCAACGCAATTCTATCACCAGGTAGCCAAGACAACCTTAAGTTACACTCACGAGACCGTATATTGGTTTTCAACCGCTTTAATAACGAAGACTTAGATACATTAGCAACGCAAGATGCTGTTTCAAAAGCAAAAACATTAGAGCAAGCGCAAGAGCAAGCTGAGCTGGAACAACAGAAAGAGCAAGAAGTGATGAGCTCTTCTGTTGCCGTTTCGCATTCAGCAAACGGTACGCTGAATAACCAGAGCACCACAGAGCAGGCGAAACCAGCTAAAATCATTTTCCGTGGTAAAGAGATTACAGAGGAAGACTTTGAAAAGCTGAAGCAAAATACTCGTCGCACTTTGCTTGCACCAGTGTTGTTACAACTTCAGCAACAGTCTCGTTTGGGGCTAGCCCCTCAAATTGCTGAAGTCTTTGGTGAAGTGAAGCACCCAGGGCGCTACCCGATCACTCCAAGAATGACGGTATCAACGCTTATTGAAGCCGCTGGTGGTTTAACTTACAACGCATTCACAATTAATGCAGAACTAGCGCGAACCGCGATTAATAGTGCGGATGAGCGTGCGTATATTGATGTTGAACGTATTGATCTGCGTAAAGCAATCCAAGGCAGTGCTTCAGACGATGCAGTTATCGTGGGCCGAGATCGTTTGAACATCTTAGAAAAGCCAAATGTGAAGCTACAAAGCACAGTAACTCTACAGGGTGAAGTTCGCTTCCCTGGAACCTATACCGTGCGTCAAGGTGAAACCTTAAGTGAGTTATTGGATCGAGCTGGCGGTCTGACAGAGTTTGCTCACCCTCAAGGAGCAATATTTACGCGTGAAGCATTGCGTTTACAAGAGCAGAAGCTTTTAAACCAATACGCCGCAGATATGCGAAAAGAAACAGCGAAGAAGACGTTCCGAGCAGATAGCAATATAGGTTCTGTAATTTCAGACCCAGAAAAAACGTTAGCATTTGTTGAAGAAGCAAGTCGCAGCAAAGCACTTGGCCGTATGGTGGTACAGTTAAACCGTATTTTAAAAGGCGAGCGTTCAGCAGACTTTATGCTCGAGGACGGTGACTTCCTCTTTGTTCCGACTTTCCGAAACACAGTATCAATCATGGGTGAAGTTCAGGTTCCAATTACCTACTTGTTAGATAACAAACTTGACGTCGATGATTATCTGAACAAAGCGGGTGGTGCTAAAAAGCAAGCGGACGAAGATCGCATTTTTGTAGTGCGTGCAGATGGTTCTGTTTACAAGCCTTCATCAGGTTATTGGTTTGGAAATAACAAAGAAGGGTTAAAAGCTGGCGATACTATCGTTGTACCAATTGACACTGACTATAGAGATGCACTAAGTACCTGGACAGCTGCGACACAGATCCTATATCAAACCGGTGTAGCGATTAACGCCCTTAAGTAACTTAAATTAGAGGGGCTGGTGACAGCCCTATTTTTTAGAAAGGTGTTATTAAGATTGGAAATTAAAATTAGACTGAATTCAGTACTTTTGTGTTCAGATAGAGCAAGCTTATGGATATAGATAGACACTCAAATTTGGCTCCTCACTCTTGTGTTCAATTTGAAAGCGAACGGTTTGATATTAGAGATATAATTAGTGCTTTTTGGCGTGATAAATGGATCGTCGTTATTGTAACGGCACTATTTGCGACTGGAGCCGTGTTGTTTTCGCTCAATTTACCAAACATCTACAGAGCTGATGCGTTACTTACCTCTTCAGAGTCCTCTGATGGTGGGAGCTTATCTAAAATGGCTGGTCAACTTGGTGGATTAGCTGCACTTGCTGGAGTAAATCTAGGTGCAAATGAAAGTAGCCAAACAGAGCTTGCAATACAGGTTTTAAAGTCAAGAAAGTTTGTAGATTCATTCGTTAAAAAGCATGATCTCATTGTCCCTTTGATGGCGACAAAAGGTTGGGATCTAGGTTCTAACACTTTGGTTATTGATGACAGTGTATACGATATGTCATCTAAAAGTTGGCTTAGGGTACCTAAAGGGCTAGTGAGTAAAGAGCCGACGGCACAAGAGATCTATAAGTATTTTATAACTGAAGTATTGAGTATTTCAGAAGATGCTGATTCAGGAATGTATAAGCTTTCTGTTAAGCACTATTCACCATATTTAGCCAAGCAATGGGCTGACTGGCTTATTGCTGATATTAATTTGGTGATGAGGGAAAGAAAGATAGCTGAAGTCACAAAGAATTTAAGCTATTTACAGTCTCAGCTGAATAAAACTGCAGTGACGGATATGCAAACTACTTTTTACAAGCTGATTGAAGAGCAAACAAAAAGTTTAATGTTGGCCGAGGTGCAAGATGAGTTTGTATTTAAGGTTATAGACCCTGCTGTCGTTCCGGAAAAAAAATTCGAGCCTAGGAGGGCCCTAATCTGTGTTTTAGGAACGTTGGTAGGTGGGATTATTAGTATTTTAATCGTATTAATTAGGTTTTCGTGGCAACGAGATTCTAATAATTATGCTTTGAAGACTAATTAACATCGAAAACGAGAGTTTATAATGAAAATATTAGTAACCGGTGGAGCTGGTTTTATCGGCTCAGCTGTTGTCAGACATATCATTCGTGACACTCAAGATACTGTTATCAATTTAGATAAACTGACCTACGCAGGGAATCTAGAGTCATTGGTTGATGTCTCAGAGAGTGAACGTTACTATTTTGAGCAAGTAGATATCTGTGACCGAGCTGAACTAGACCGCGTGTTTTCAGAGCATCAACCCGATAGGGTGATGCATTTGGCCGCCGAATCTCATGTCGATCGTTCTATTGATGGTCCTGCTGCTTTTATTGAGACCAACGTGATGGGCACTTACCATTTGCTTGAAGCGGCGCGTCAATATTGGTCGAACCTAGATGAAGCGCGCCAATCGGCATTCCGTTTTCATCATATTTCTACGGA
>NZ_JAMPZF010000015.1:0-2871 GCF_024747315.1 Vibrio sp. HS-50-1
CATCAGTTTTGGTGTTTATCTGTTTCGGCGCTCGTCTTTACACCTTACAGTTTGTACCTTTCATGTTCTTTCCGGTGGCACTATATGCGGAGTGTTCGCTTTGATTTCTCCGTTTACGGTTTCTAACTTTTAGCCTATTTCTTTGGCGCTTCTTCGTTTTTGCTGTGTTTTCCAAGTGAACTTTGTCTTTCCTTGGGGCTGTCGTTTGAGTGCGAGGAACGAATCCTTTTCTAATTTGAAGCCAATGAAAGTAGAGCAGTTCCGCGCGTTTTTCTTCTAGCCAACTTTCGTTTCTCAATGGCGGTAAAGTTTTGTAGCTGCCCGTCTCACTTCAGTGTTCAAAGCCTTTCATATCATGCCACTTTTCAATATCTTGGAGCGCATAAATAGAAGTAGCGTATGTACTAACAAATTGCTTAAGAGTGATTCGTAACGCGTGGCATTTTTACTATACGGTGGTTTATGTGATTAAGGCGCTGTGCGGTAGCTTTTGTATTGCGTTGCTCACACCTTAGCAAGGCGTTATGTACTTGTGCCAATACGCGGTTTCACTCACATGTGATTGTTTTTCTGACAAATTTTAGTATAATGCCGCGATTTTTAATTTAGAGGGTATTTTGTGACTGAGTATTGGAACCAATTTCTGTCTTTTATGATGGAAATGAATGTTATTTCTGAGCAGAAAGAAATACTCTTACCTTATTCTCATTGGCCCCTTTTAGCTTTTCTATTATCTCTACTTTTAATATATAAAATTCAAAAATCAAAAAAATGGGTGACTAAATCAATAAACCTAATAGTAGGTGATGGCATATCTAGCACGTATATTGCTATTGTTACTTTAGTGTTTGGTGCTCTATTTTCAGTTTTCAGCAATGAGTTGAAATCAGAAATGCAGGGTGGCGTGGGTTACACCGTTATATTGTCTCTAATAGGACTAATGAGCCTGTTTTTTGTTCTCAATAGAAATGACTACGTTATCCAAAAAGAAGTTAAAGAAAAGGAAAATAAACTAGATAGGCAAATTAACAACCTTAAAATACATTTGTCAAATATGCCTCCTAAGACAGTGCTTTCTCATATATCGCAACACGTAATTGCACTAAATGAATTGGCTCGGCAAGATTCAATCGAAGTAGAGGAGAAAGTAAAAGAAATACTTTCTTCAATCGTTAATCTGGCCGCTTTATGGGACGGGCACGAAAAACCTCAAGAGGTTGACTATAATATCAACTTTATGGTGCTACTTGATAGTCAGGCGGTGAAACATGCTATAAAGCAAGGAGAGCCTGATTTTAGTCGCGCTATTAATGAGTCTCCGTTTTTCTTGTATTCAGATAATCTTGATAGTTGTTTGGATAATTGTGATGCAATTCTATACACAAAAAGAGCTTATAGTGTCTCTACCAATGGCGCTAAGCCGTCAAACACTGAAGAGCCGTGCATGTGTTTGCCAGTAACCTATTCTCAAAGAGAGGTTAAGACTAAACAGCCCAATTTATTTGGTGCTCCGGCTTGTATTGTAGAGAACAAGGCAATATACATCCCCAATACATCGGAAGCATTACAGCGGTTTATCAGAGAGGCTCAATCTACTCATGTTAGATTCTCCAAGCATTATCAAAATCTACTGGAAGAATATTATGAGGGCTGTAAGTTCTCTATATATTCAATTCCATTGAAGGACAAGGATGGTGTTATATTTTCTGTGGTTAACATATATCAAGGTTTTATTGGTTCAGATGATAAATTAATCCTTCGTTCAGAAGAGCATGCTAGTTCTTTTTATCATTTGATGTCTCCGATTTGTAATCTTCTAGCTCAAGTGCTAGATTCAGAATCAAGAGACTCGTCATCAAAACCAGATGAATTGGGTGTTGTTGGAGAAGGAGGTTAGTATGTCACTAAAAGAAATCATGAAATTGAGAATGACAATTACTAGACGAACAATCATTCACTCTAGCACTTTGGAAGTTAGTTCTCTCCCAGATTCTGAAGCTGATGACAACGTCATAACCTTTGCTGATTATGCTTCAGAGGAAGAAGCTTTTAGTGTTGAGGAGTGGCGAGAAAAATTGGAGCTGCAACTAAAAGAAGCTGAGTTGTCTTTCCATTATAAAGATAGTTAAAATTCGTTCGAATCGTTAAAAGCGCCTGTAACTAGGCGCTTTTTTTGTGCTGCGTACATAACAAAGCATTTAAGAGTGATTCGCAACGCTTGGCAGTTTCGCTTCGCTCAAGTATAGCCAAGCGCTGCTCACACCTTAATGCGGCGTTAGTTTGCAAGAGGAAAAACGCAGTTATATCGCAAGATCTACCAGTAAAAGCTCAAAGTTGAAATTGTCGTATCGACGTTCAATTTCAGTGTTAACTAGCGTGGTGAAAATCCCAAGTTGGCATCGTTTCAACGGTTGATTTGTTCTTTGGTGCGGCGACTTTTGGGATAATTTAGTCGTACTTTTTTGCTGAAACTCTGTTCGTTAAGTTTGTTGGTACAAAAGCCGATTTACTCGCTGAAATGACGTTTTCTCTGGTGTGGTAAGTTCACGTGGTTTCAGTGCCTTTGTTGAAAGTCCGCATTGTGAGATTGGTTTTCCAAAAGCGCTTTTTGGTGTTGTGAGTTCGTTTTCTGCGGCGTTGTTTGTTCCAAGTGGTTTCATTGACTAGCCGCTTTGAGACTACGCCTGACTTAAGTGCATCAAAGCACATAAAGTTTGTTGTTTGCAAAGTTTAAAATAACTTAAAATCAACGCTTTGGGTTTGCAAACTAACAAACTGTTCAAGAGGGATTCGCAACGCGTGGCATTTTTACTATGCGTTGATTTTAGTGTTTAAGGTGGTTTGCGGCGGCTTTGGTATTGCGTTGCTCAC
>NZ_JAMPZF010000016.1:0-871 GCF_024747315.1 Vibrio sp. HS-50-1
CATGAGTGTTATGAGAGTCAGATATGAATAAAATCTTGTTTATAGTCATAACTGCTGTGATTTCAATCTCAGCAAATGCATCGTCATTTTATGATGATGTGGCAAGGCTTATTGAGCCTCAAGACCAATATGGAAAGTATGTGAACTGTGCTGCGATGGCTACATTACTTTTAAATGACACAGGGAATGTAAAATATGAAGCAGATATTGCTCGCTTACTAAAGCCAGTCAAAAATGCGAAGTTTAATGAGCAAGCTATTTTCTCTGCTTTAAATACAAGAGGTGCGTACTTTATTGGTATCACCGATTATCATAAGCAGATATATAAAAAAGAGTTTAACTTGCAACCTTTGTTCAGACAAAATTGTAGGGTTTTATAACTGTGTTGTAAGTTCGGTAGCCACTAAAATGCCTAACAAAGCGTTTAAGGCAGATTCGCAACGCATGGCATTCTCGGTTTAAATTGAGTTTTGTGTTTATGGTGTAATTGTTTAGGTCAGGTGTAGGCGTCGCTCACTACTTAACGCGGCGTTAGCCCTTTTCGAGGAAACGATATGGAAATCGTACAAGAAATAGATGTTTCAGAATTGCATCATAAGTCAATCGAAGCATTAAGAAATCAAGCTTTTCCAGACAACCAAGTAAGTCGTTCTTACTTTAAGCAGTTACCTCATATGCGTGCCCTTCATTTTCAAGGTGAACAGCTGGTTGGCTATCTTGGACTGGATTATCGCGTTGTTAGTGTCGGTGGGGAAATACATAAGGTTCTGGGCGTAATCGACTTCTGTGTTGATGAACGTTATCGAGGGCAAGGTATTGGCTCTTTCATGTTGTCAGAAGTATCGTCATTTGCCGAAACTAAAGACGTTGA
>NZ_JAMPZF010000017.1:0-10986 GCF_024747315.1 Vibrio sp. HS-50-1
CCGGAAGCAGTTTGTGAGGAGTGCTGGATTTCATATGAAGTAACAGAACAGCCTGGCTTTTTAAATGTAGCGCCCAAGAGAAAGAACTTTACGAATCAATGCCAAGAGTCATTTTGGTTAAAAATCAATAAGGTGCAGTTAAGCACATAACAAAGCGTTTAAGAGGGATTTGGCACGCGTGGCATTTTTAGCATGCGTTGGGTTCAGTGTTTACGGCGCTTTGCAGAGGCTTATGTATTGCGTGCCGGCACCCCTTAACGCGGCGTTAACTTACTGCATACAAAACAGAGTCTTAAAGCCAATTTGAAATCTGATTTTCACATCAACCAACGTGCTTGTTTAAGTTGCTTGCGACAGCGTCAAAAGTTGTGAAAGTGGTTCTTGGTTCTTGGTTCTTGGTTTTTAGTTGGCGCTATTGGCAATGGTGAGCGGCGAAAATAGCAATTCCAATCCAAGCATCGGTGGGTGAATTTCCGTGAGACTCTCAGGATGGCATTAATGGTTCAAGTTCAAGCCAGTTCAAAGTTTGGCGTGGTTCCAGGGAAATTTTCACTTTTCAGTTGTAGAATCACTCAGTGATCAGGCTTAAAGTATTGAAAGTAATAAGTTAACAAGGCGTTCAAGAGGGACAGTCAACGCGTGGCGAATTTGGTTCCAATCTTGGCATTTGTGTTTACGGTGGTCAATGAAGTTTGGTGGTAGCGCGTTGCTGCCCCTTAACGCGGCGTTAAGTTTATGGAGTTAGATAATTGAAACCAGGTTTTTTATATTCAGAAAAGCAAGTTCCATCATATGTTTGTCCGACTTGCTCTCAAGAGGATATGCTTCCTGTTGGTGAAGTTAGTAACAGGCAGTCTGAAGTTCGCACTGGTGGGGATACAAGAGCGATGCTCCGCACCGATTTGCTTTGTCAGAATGATGACTGTGGAGAGGTTGGTGTCATGGTTATGATGGGTGAGTTATATTCAGATGGAGAGGCTGCACCAGAAATGCTCTACACTCCGACTTATGTTAATCCAGCCCCTAATATTTTTCAGTTGAACCAGAAATACCCGAGAGATATTCGTTGCACATTAGAACAAGTGTTTTCTCTTTTTTGGATTGACTCTTCATCATGTGGTAACAAGCTTCGTATTGCTGTTGAAGAGCTAATGACTTATCAAGGGATCGACGACCATGAGCACAACAATGGTGTTCCTATACTCAACTCTAAAGGCAAACCTAAATTAGTAATGCTTCAAGAGCGGTTAAAACGATTTAAGAAATTAGGAAAAGTTCATGGAAAATGTGGTAATGCGCTTGAGTCGATTAAGTGGCTAGGTAATGACTCAAGCCACTCTGGTGATAGCGTTTTTCAAAACGTAGTATTTCAAGCAATTATGGTGTTTGAAGCAGTATTGAAACAACTATACTTGGGTGAAGACATGCCTAAAGAATTGGAGTTTTCAGTGCGAAATATAGACTTTTTCCACAACCCCAATAAGCAAGAATTGCGTCCGAAAAAATAAACTTAACAAAGCATTTAAGAGTGATTCGCAACGCTTGGCGTTTTCGCTTCGCTCAAGTATAGCCAAGCGCCGCTCACACCTTAATGCGGCGTTAGAACAATCAAGGAAGATTCATGAACAAATTACATATAGCTATTGCAACAGATTCAATCGAAAAATCTATCAAAGACTACAGTAAGCGCCTAGGAGCTGAACCATGCTCTTTTGTCGCAAATGAATATGCTTTATGGAGAACTGAGTCACTTAATTTTTCCATTCGACAAGACTCAAAGTGCCAGCCTGGTGAACTAAGGCACTTAGGTTGGGAAGACGCATCGGCTAAAGATTTTAGTGAAGAAAAAGACGTGAATGGGATAGTGTGGGAGCGATTCAGTGCTGAGCAGCAAGCCGATGAAATTAACGAAATATGGCCGCACGCAAATTACGACCCTAAATAGATAGTTCTAACAAACGCTTTAAGACGGATTCGCAACGCGTAGCATTTTTACCATGCGTTGATTTTAGTGATTAAGGTGGTATGCGGTAGCATCGGTATTGCGTTGCTCACCACTTAAGCGGGCGTTAGCAAATAGCAGTTTACTGAAGGAACACGATGAAAGTTCAAAAAAAGAGTAGTGTTGTAAAAACAACAAGCTCTGTATCAAATTGCGGAGGTTTCCGATTTCTTTTATCCAAGTATTGGGAAGATGAGTCTGAGTTAAAACCTAGGGCATTATTTATATGTGAAAACCCCTCATTCGCAGATGAGCTAATGTATGACCAAACATTAGCGAATATTACTAGTCTTTCTGTTCAGTGGGGATGGAGTGGTTTTGAATTAGTTAACTTGCACCCTTCTTATTCTTCCGATTCCGATAATATTCAGCCCTCAAAAGAGGCGGAAGAAATAAACTCTAAATTCATAAATGAAGCTGTTGCTCGGCATAATCTAATAGTTGTTGCAACTGGTGAAGGTTACATCAGGGTCGTAAAAAAAATAATAAGGAAATATCCTGATAAACAGTACTTATGCATTAGCAACAATGCTGATGGGAGTGGTAGACACCCTTCTAGGTTGAAGATTAAAGACTATCCTAAACCTAAGCCATATAAAGCTATTAGCTAACAAACTGTTTAAGAGTGATTCGCAACGCGTGGCATTTTTACTATGCGTTAGTTTTAGTGGTTAAGGTGGTATGCGGCGGCATCGGTATTGCGTTGCTCACACCTTAACAGGGCGTTAGCTGGCACGGTAATCAACTATAAAGGTATAAGATGTTAAGAAAGGTTTATAAGGAAAGGTTGAATCTAGCAAAAGAGGCTAGGGAGTCTTTGAGTCATAAAGAAGGGATCTTGGTTGGTTTGCCGCACTCTAACGATAGAGGAATGCACCTTTCAAATTTTGCGAACTGTCTCCTTAATAGACAGCTAGATATTTTTGATGATGCTATATTTCTCCTAGAAAATGATAGAATTCCTTCTGCATGTACGATAAGTCGCGGAATGATCGAAACTCATGCATTTGCAAAGCTTTTGGCGACCAAAGTGGCTAAAACACTTAATGCTAAGTCGGGTAAAGAAAGTGCTGAAGAGGCTTTAGATTTAGTTATTAAGTTTATAAATAGCTCAAGAATAAAAGAAACTGAACAGAAAAAAATTAAGAAGGGCGTTTATGACCCAAACGACTATCAGTTTACTGATCAAGCTAAGTATCGTTTTGAAAATATGCTTGCCGCAAGTGAGCATGTGATGAACGCATTAAGAGATGTATATAAAAACGAGATGAAGTTTTCAGGCGAGAAACAGAGTCAGATCGAAATGGCATACGATTTACTTAGCGAGTGGGTTCACCCTTCACAAACCAGTATTTTTCATAACTATGTACCAGATACACACAATGTTCCGACTTCTTTAGGTCGAGTTAATATATTTGATAATGCAAAGCTTCAATGTGCAACAGCATTAGCTTTTATTGTTGAAGCGGCTGATATACATGCGACTATGACCGCAATGGCAGAAGAAATCACAAAGCGAGACTCTCAAGCCAGCTAACAAACTGTTTAAGAGTGATTCGCAACGCGTGGCATTTTCACTATGCGTTGCGTTTAGTGTTTAAGGTGGTATGCGGTGGCTTCGGTATTGCGTTGCTCACACCTTAACAGGGCGTTATAAGCTATCCGTAGTTGTAGGTTTGGAGAGTTAGGTGTACGAAACCCGTAAAGCTGAAAATAGTGACTATGAGTTCCTATTCGAACTTAAGAAATCAGCAGAATTTGAACCAATCAAAGCTGTATTTGGTTGGGACGAAAGTGTTCAAAGAGAAATTCATCACAATGAGTGGGTCGAAGAAAAGCCAACCATAATCGAAGTCGATGGAGTCGCCGTGGGCAGTTACTTGGTGCAGTGCCATTCTGAGCATCTGTACTTTGGTCGCTTTTTCCTATTACCAGAACATCAGGGTAAAGGAATTGGTAGCCAAGTATTAAAGGCTGTCATTGAGCTTGCTGAACAAAAGTCGTCACCGATAAAGCTTTGCTGCTTACAAGGAAACCGAGTAGGGCAACTTTACAAAAGGTTTGGCTTTGAGGTTACAGGGCAGGACGAACAGTTCGTATACATGCTTAAACCACGCTTATAACAAACTGTTTAAGAGTGATTCGCAACGCGTGGCATTTTTACCATGCGTTGGTTTAAGTGATTAAGGTGGTATGCGGCGGCGTCGGTATTGCGTTGCTCACACCTTAACAGGGCGTTAGGTACTTTATCGTTTACAAATGAATATTGTGGAGGTGCGGGGTGCAACAAGGGAAACTCATCTGGCATGTAGCATGTGACGAATCTGGTGTCGGAGGGCAAAAATATTACGGATTTGGTTCTTTGTGGATGAAGTATCAAAGACGTGGTGATTTTGCTCAAAAGGTTAGAGAGCTTCGTGACAAGCATAGATACCACGATGAAATTAAGTGGCAAAAAGCCCATAAAAAACACTATGCTGAATTTTATTCAGATTTGATAGATATGTTTTTTAAACATCAATGGTTAGCGTTTCACTGTATTGTTATCAGAAAGGGTATGGTGAACAAGCAATATCATGGTGGTGATTATGACCTTGCTATGCGAAAGCACTTTACTAAGTTAATCACGACGAAAATTTCAGCCGTTAAAAAAGCTCATTCGAATCGACAGTGTGAATTTAGAATTGAAATTGACCCGATAGCTTCTCGATATGATAAAGCAGATGAAGCTTTTCATATTATAGCTAACCGAACTCTTCGCCGTAGCTTTAATGGAGAAAACCCTATTAAGTCAGTTGTCGAAAAAGACTCAAAGAAATCAGAAAATATTCAAATTTCCGACTTTCTGTTAGGTGCCGTTATGAGTGCTTTTCAAGGTGCTGCAACATCACCCGCTAAGCTAAAAGTCGCTGAAAAAGTCGCACAATATTTAGGGTGGGATTCTTTGGGGTACGATACCAAACCGCATGAAAGGAAGTTCAATATTTGGTATTTTCATGATCGTACTCAAGGGGTAAGAGAGGTTGAAACTAAGCCTGTTGAGCTAAAGTATGCGCTTCCTAAACGTACCTAACAAAGCATTTAAGAGTGATTCGCAACGCTTGGCAGTTTCGCTTCGCTCAAGTATAGCCAAGCGCCGCTCACACCTTAATGCGGCGTTAGGCTACAAGCAGTTGTTACAGAATGGAGATGGAAATGGAAAACTTGAATACCGTAGAAATAAAGCCTTTTGTTCCATCTAAAGACTTTGAATGTTCTAAGCGCTTTTATCAAATTATTGGCTTTGAAATGGTATCTGAATTTGAAGGTATCGCTTATTTTAAATATGGTTCTTGCTCTTTCTTACTCCAAGATTTCTACGAACCTGTTCACAGCAACAACTTTATGATGCATCTTTTAGTCGAAGATGCTCGAAGCTGGTATAAACATGTCCTAAAGCTAAACCTAAACAAAGAGTTTGGTGTAAAGGTAACGGAACTTATTGAGCAGCCGTGGGGAATGCTCGAATTTTGCGTTACAGATCCAAGTGGTGTGTTGTGGCGCATAGCCGAGAATCAGTAGCCTAACAAAGCGTTCAAGACGGATTCACAACGCTTGGCAGTTTTGGTTTAATTCAACTTAAGTGTTTACGGCACAATGGTTTAGGTTGGGTGGTAGCGTTGCTCACCACTTAACGCGGCGTTAAGTGTTTTCATGAGGTTATAATGGCAAAGAATAATAAACGAACAAAGCAAGCTAGCCGTTCAATGGTCGTTGTGAGTACAGAAGTCGACAACTACAAATATCGAGATATTCGAGCACTAAAGCCTATCTGTGTCGATTGTAAGGAGCATCCTCAGTACCCCATGAGCGTTGCCTTTCAGGAAACAGACAAAGTCAATCTTTCCAAAGGCAAACAACTGGAGTACTTCGTGCCAAATAACATTGCTTTGCTGTTATCCAATAGCAGGAAGTCGCTAGATAAAGCTGAAGTAATGTACAAGGAGCAGCTACTCAAACACATTCCCTCCGATGAAGAAAAGTTCGTAGACCAATTGTGGAGTAATTGCTCATTAGTTTCTGACTATATTGAGCTAATGCAAACAGCCATAGTATTTGGTTATACAGCGCTTGAAGCTTTTGCCAATATAAGTATTCCAGAAAACTATACATACATATCTAAACCTAACAGCAAAGGAATAAAAGAACAGTTTAGTAAAGAAGCTGTTGAAAGATGGGTTAGGTTACAAGATAAATTGAACGTAATTCTACCTGATATTTACAATACGAGCGTGCTGAACAAACAGAAGTTTTGGCCTCACTTTATTGCGTTAGAAGAGTGCAGGAATAATATTATTCATCAAAAAACAATTGATAGGACAAGCTTTTTGTTTGAATACTTCAAACCAAAAATATTTGAAATTCTTCGGGTTCCAGAAAAAATCATTGTTCATTTTTATGAGGCTAATGGTGCGAAAAACAAGCAGGAGGCTAGTGCAAACTTGATGTGGCCTTGGCTTGAGGGGAACTCAACTTTTCCAGTTATGACTAGTCCAGATGAAATACTACAATGGCAAGTTGATCTAACTCGTCCTTCTATGCAAGCAAGAGTCTCAAGAAGTCTGAATAAAGCAGTGGAAAAAAACACTTAACAAACTGTTTAAGAGTGATTCGCAACGCGTGGCATTTTCAGTATGCGTTGTTTTTAGTGTTTAAGGTGGTATGCGGAAGCTTCGGTATTGCGTTGCTCACACCTTAACAGGGCGTTATACCCTTTATCTAAAACGGGAGAAGTTATGGATGTAGAAATCTGGAAGGTCAGGGTTAAAAATACATTTGAACTCGCGATTGAGGACTTCCACAGTGGCTCTCTTGGGGTTGATAGTCTCGATCGTTTGTATGAGTGCGGTACATATTATTGTACTTTACAGAACAGTATTGAAGACGAGCACTTGTTCGACCGAATCTACGATTATGCTGTTGGTGGTGTGGACAGAGACATTGCAATTGATCCGAACGCAAGGGAAACCTACATTCTAACTTTTGTTTGTCATATCTATTTTCGTTCGTAGAAATCGAACAACTCACTGAGTTTGAGGCTGAAGCAGTTATTGATGCACTATTGGCTGATAGCAGTTGGAACATTCTAGCTAAAATCTAGCACGGGTATAACAAACTGTTTAAGAGTGATTCGCAACGCGTGGCATTTTTACCATGCGTTGGTTTAAGTGATTAAGGTGGTATGCGGCGGCATCGGTATTGCGTTGCTCACACCTTAACAGGGCGTTATACCACCGATTCTACTCAAGTAAAGTTTTAACTAATGGTTTTAAATACATCAAATAAGTTAAGTTATGGAAAAACAAAAAATCAACCCAGAACGTATCACCAAACCCATTCAATTATTAGGTGCTTGGTTAGTCGGTCTGCTTAGTATTGATGCGGCATTTTTGCTTGCGGCGACCAATCTTGAGCAGACAACTTGGCAATCTGGAGCTCTTACTGTAGCTGCTATTATTAACGTCCCATTGTTTATTGGTGCGTTGTTTCTACTTCAAACAAAGTTTCGACCAGAGCTACAAGAAGACTCTTATTATTCATCTTATTTAAATAACAGAACCAATGAGGTTATTAAGATACCAGCTAAAGATGCCCAGATTGAGCATCTATTATCCAAAATTAATCGTTTGGAGTTACAATTAATGCCTCCTACGAAAGACAATGAGCAGGTTATTGAACTTAGTTCACTTAAGTTTGGTATAAATGAATGGCTAAAAAATGTTAGTGATATTGAGAGTAAACTGTCGAGTTTTGGTGTCTCATATACAAGTACGTTTGGCGCTGACTCTGAGCAACCTGAAGTTTTGAGTGTTGCAGTCGCAGAGCACTTACCTAAAAATGTAATTGACAAAGTATTAACGATTTCAAAGACTTTAGGTTTTTCTCACTTCAATTATATTGAGCCATGGGAAGAAATAAGAGAAGACGTGTTATTTGGAGCGTATGGAAAGCCAGCCGGTAAAATAACCTAGCGAAAACAGTGGTATAACAAGCTGTTTAAGAGTGATTCGCAACGCGTGGCATTTTTACCATGCGTTACGTTTAGTGTTTAAGGCGGTATGCGGCAGCTTCGGTATTGCGTTGCTCACACCTTAACAGGGCGTTAACTGGCAGGAGGGATTATAAGTGCCATATGATTTAACAAAAAGACTTGTTGTTGGATTATCTTCCAGCGCACTCTTTGATCTACAAGATTCTGATGAGATTTTTAGGTCTCAAGGTGAAGATATTTATAGAGATTACCAAAGAGAAAAGCAGGATGAACCCCTCGCAAAAGGAGTAGCTTTTCCGTTTGTTCGTCGTTTATTGAAGTTAAACGAGTTACGCCCTGAAGATCCTCCGGTCGAAGTTATTCTACTCTCACGGAATGACCCTGATACAGGGTTACGGGTAATGAATTCTATAGAACATTATGGGTTGGGGATGACCAGAGCAGTTTTTCTTCAAGGAAAGTCGCCCTATATTTATATACCTGCATTCGATATTGAGTTGTTTTTATCCGCAAACTATCAAGATGTTCGCCAAGCAGTGCTTGCAGGTTATCCTGCAGGACAAATACTTAAAGGGGATATTACAGATGACACTGATGATCTGGAGCTAAGGATTGCTTTTGACTTTGATGGGGTGATTGCGGACGATGAAGCAGAAGGGATTTATCAGAACTCAGGTCAATTAGCAGATTTTCATACACATGAATCAGAGTTAGTAAATGTGCCGCACAACCCTGGGCCACTCAAAAACTTTTTGCAACGGATCTCTGATATTCAAAAACTTGAATCTAAAAAAGAGAACGAAGATCCAACGTATTCACCCATGCTAAAGGTCTCTATCGTAACAGCACGAAATGCTCCTTCACATAAACGAGTAATTAATACAATGCGTGCATGGGATATTTCTGTGAACGAAGCATTTTTTATGGGTGGGGTAGAAAAGTCGAAAGTACTAAATATACTCAAACCCCATATGTTCTTTGACGACCAAAAACTACATCTGAAACCATCTTCATCTATATTGCCTTCTGTTCATATACCATTTGGGGTGGCAAACGAAGACAAAGCCAGTTAACAAACAATTTAAGAGTGATTCAGCACGCGTGGCATTTTTGGTATGTGGTGGTTTTGGGTGTTGAAGTGCCATGCGGCGGCTTGGTCATTGCGTGCTTCACACCTTAATTAGGCGTTAGGCGACGGGCAGGAAAGTTCTTTGTTCTCTTCTTCTTGCTCCCTCTGGCTGTTCGTTTCTCGAAGTCGGCAATTCAGCATTGTCGGCTCAAATTCTTGAATCCCTCAAACCGTAAAACATGCCAAAGTTCGTGGGTTGCCTCATTGGTTTCCTGTGTTGGTTGGCGGTGAGTTTCACTGGCTTAAAGTGTGGAAGGGGCAAGTTAATCGAGGCTTTCGTTTTCGCTGCTGGTTTGTATCTTGGAGTTTTGGGGCTTAAAAGCAGCTTTGTTGCTGAAAGTTCGTATTTCGTGGTTGTTGGAAGTTTGGCTGAAATATAGAGACTTCAGCGGTTCTTGAATCACAAAAAGTCAGTGGGTGTTTGGTCGTTTTTTGGGTTTCAGGTAATCTGTTTTCAGTTAGTTAAACATCAGTGCGAAAAATCGCCTAACAAACAATTTAAGAGGGATTCCCAACGCTTGGCATTCTTGGTTCTACTTCAAGTTAAGTGTTTATGGCACAATGCTTTAAGTTTGGGTGGCAGCGTTGCTCACCCCTTAATTGGGCGTTATGCGTCAGTGAGCCCGTTCATATAATCAATTTGAACGGACTTCATTTTACTTATTTTGTTTGAAATGCTTCTAAGGTGTGCATGGCAGAATAAATCATTGCGCGTTCGTGTTCACTAATGAGCTCTAAATTTACTCGTTCAACCCTATTTATGAGGCAAAGGCAAACAGCAGCCTCAACTTCATTATTCGGGGTTATGTTCCCTTTCATTACCTCAGCAAGGTAAGCTGCTAGAGAAATTAAAGCACTGTAGAATATTTTTACTTCTTGTTTTTTGCTACTTCAAAATTTTCAGCAGGGACGGAGGCAACAACAGCATTGATAAAAGTTTGTTTTCGTACTGATATATTTAGAAAACCATCGACTTCTTGGTCAAACTGAGCACCAATATCAGCCTGGACTTTAGCTGTATATAATCTATTACCTATTGCATTAAACATTGAATGTTTCCTTAATATGGCATTTCACCAGAACGTTATGTTATAAATTCAAGTCTAAAAATCAAGTTGTTGTGTTTGTTAGTGTGGCTAGTGTTGGAAATATTAAAGCCTTGCGAGCAGTCGCATAACAAACTGTTTAAGAGTGATTCGCAACGCGTGGCATTTTTACTATGCGTTGTGTTTAGTGGTTAAGGGGTATGCGGAAGCATCGGTATTGCGTTGCTCACACCTTAACAGGGCGTTAGGCGAATCAAGTTTTCATTCATATCAAAGAATGATTAAATTTTGATTTTCTTGAGGAATGATTCTTGACTACTAAAGTACCGCCACAATTGAGGGGCAAAGTTTGGCATTCAACAAGCATTGAAAATGCAAAAAGCATAGTTGGGTGCGGGGCTATTTTAGCTGAACCAGAATTAAGTGAAACAAAACGTTGGGGAAGTGCTACTCAACTGTTTGTAAGAAGTATTGGCGGTATCAGCTTGTTTGATTTTCGTCTTCCGAATTCTCATTCAAGTGGGCTCCTTAGTAGGTTTGTTCCATGTAAAGTTGACCTGATTCGTACGGTTTGGTTTGAGATTGATCTATCAAAGTTAGGAAGTTCATTCCTTTCTGCCGAAGATACTCGATTGCGTTGGATTAACGCTGGAATGAATACTCAATATATGCCGAAGTTAGAAGCGGCTAGTTTGTGTGCTATTCCTATTAGCTGTATTAAAACGGTTTATGTGTGTGACAGACGAGGTGTTTTCAGAGTTACTGCATTAGAAGAATT
>NZ_JAMPZF010000018.1:0-596 GCF_024747315.1 Vibrio sp. HS-50-1
CCGTGCCAGCAGCCGCGGTAATACGGAGGGTGCGAGCGTTAATCGGAATTACTGGGCGTAAAGCGCATGCAGGTGGTTTGTTAAGTCAGATGTGAAAGCCCGGGGCTCAACCTCGGAATAGCATTTGAAACTGGCAGACTAGAGTACTGTAGAGGGGGGTAGAATTTCAGGTGTAGCGGTGAAATGCGTAGAGATCTGAAGGAATACCGGTGGCGAAGGCGGCCCCCTGGACAGATACTGACACTCAGATGCGAAAGCGTGGGGAGCAAACAGGATTAGATACCCTGGTAGTCCACGCCGTAAACGATGTCTACTTGGAGGTTGTGGCCTTGAGCCGTGGCTTTCGGAGCTAACGCGTTAAGTAGACCGCCTGGGGAGTACGGTCGCAAGATTAAAACTCAAATGAATTGACGGGGGCCCGCACAAGCGGTGGAGCATGTGGTTTAATTCGATGCAACGCGAAGAACCTTACCTACTCTTGACATCCAGAGAACTTTCCAGAGATGGATTGGTGCCTTCGGGAACTCTGAGACAGGTGCTGCATGGCTGTCGTCAGCTCGTGTTGTGAAATGTTGGGTTAAGTCCCGCAACGAGCG
>NZ_JAMPZF010000019.1:0-197363 GCF_024747315.1 Vibrio sp. HS-50-1
CGGGCAGTCGTTGCCGCCATAAACTCTTTCTCTCTTTAAATTAATTATAAAACCAGGCCAACCTAGGGGGGGGGGCCTGGTTTTTGAGTTAAGAAAAACAAAAAATTAGGTTTTAAGTGAACTTACTCAAAACGTCTATGCTTAGCTTTCTTGCTACTGGCATAAAAATGCTCTCCGGCTTAGTTATCAACAAAGCTGTTTCTGTATTAATCGGGCCTTCCGGTCTGGCATTAATTGGCCAATTGCAGAATAGTCAAGGCTTGATCCGCGCTTTTGCGCAAGGGGGGATCAATTCAGGAGTAACTAAATATACTGCTGAATATGCAGACGATACAGACAATACAAAGGTGATTTGGAGCACTGCTCTTAAAATTACATTACTTTGTTCAATTATAACTAGCATACTAATGATGGCATTCTCTAGTGAAATGTCGAAGTATATTTTTGATACAGAAGAATATAGTTATGTTTTTTCTTTGTTTGCTATCACAATAACATTGTTTTCGCTAAATCAATTAGTACTATCCATACTAAATGGTTTGAAGGAAATTAGAACTTATATTTCCATAAATATTACACAAAGTATTGTTGGCTTAATTTTAACGCTAGTTCTGGTATATCTTTATGGATTGGATGGTGCTCTCATTGCATTGGTGACAAATCAATCTTTAGTAAGCTTTGTCTTATTAATTAAGTTAAGAAAGCACAAAAAAATTATAATAAAAAACTTCACGTCAAAGTTTGACAATAAAAGTAGTAGAAGGCTATTAAACTATACATTGATGACGCTTGCATCGACATTGGCAGTTCCAGTGTCTATGATATTCATTCGAAATTATGTAGGTGAAAATATATCTTGGGATGCCGCAGGCTATTGGCAAGCAATGAACTATATTTCTTCAACTTACTTATTAGTGATTACTACAGCCCTTGCTACTTATTATCTTCCAAGATTGTCTGAAATAAAATTAGAAAGTGAGTTGAAAAAAGAATTAAAGATAGGTTTCCTAGTAATATTCCCACTTGTTTCTATTATTTCAATTTTTGTTTATCTATTGAAAGACTTTATTATCTGGGCTCTTTTTACAAAAGACTTTTATCCTATGTTAGTGTTATTTAAGTGGCAGTTAATAGGTAACGTATTAAAAATGTCTTCATGGCTCATTTCATATTTGATGCTTTCTAAGTCAATGACGAAAGAGTTTGTTATCTCCGAAATAGTATTCTCTGCATCGTATACATTCTTGTGCTTTTATTTTGTGAACAATATGGGAATGGAGGGACTAAGCTTTGCTTACTTCCTAAACTACTTGATTTATTTCTTTATAATGATGTTTTGGATGAGTCGGATTGTCAGAACAAAATATAAATAGAACTAGGTATAAAATATGAAAAAGGTTTCTTTTGTTTTACTTGCTTACAACCAATCAGGTTTTATTGAGTCGGCTATAAGGTCTGCACTTGAACAAGATTATGAAAATATTGAATATATTTTTTCCGACGATTGTTCGAATGATGATACATTCGAAATTATTGAGAGAGTTTGTGCTCAATATCCACATAAAAACATCATTTTAAATAGAAATGAAAAAAATTCAGGCATTTCTCAACATGTAAATATTGCTTTGAGTAAGGCTACAGGAGAAATAATTGCTATCGCAGCGGGGGATGATTTGTCTTTACCATCAAGAGTCAGCCAAGCCGTAGAATGCTTTATTAGAAATGAACAAGTTTCGTTTTTATCTTTTAATGATGAGAAGATTGATGAGAGCGGAGAGAAGATTGGGCGCTTGAGCGATTTAGAGAGTGATCAGCGTTTTACGCTTGCAGACTACACTTCAGGCAAAAAAATCGTTACTAGTGGTGCATCAAGAGTGTTTAGACGAAGCATTATAGACTCATTTGATGCATTAGAGCCAACATGCCCTACGGAAGATACCCCCTTCTTGCTTAGAGGCTTATATTTGGGAGAGGGGATGATTATCAATCATCCTGGCATTTACTATCGAATTCATGATAGTTCATTATCGGCTCCCGCAAATTTAGTTAAAATGAAGCATGAAAGAATAAAAAAACAATATCTTCAAGATATGGAAAAAGCAATAAAGTTAGGCCTTATATCAGATACGGACACAAAGTTAGTGAATGAATGGATTGATTATATCAGTTTAGTAAAAGATAAAGCTGCAAGTAAAGGAATAGAAAAAATAGCCATATACTTTAAGCTGATAACGAATCGAGTTTTCTTAAACAAATTATTTCAGTGAAAATGACAGATAAGTTACTATTCCTATTCTATTGCTTACTACTAGTTGCAGTTTTTGCATTCTCGCCATTCTTTTCATTTTATTTGTCCGTTACTCTTCTTCTTATTCAGAGTTATAGCTTTAATGCTGAATTTAGGTCAATGCTAGTGAGTAGTGCGTTTGCGCTTCTAGGAATCATCGTAACAGCGATGAGTAATGAACACTTTGCTGTACGAGGCGATGACTTCACTACGTATTATAATAACTACTTGGAAATTTATAATGGTCATTACAGTGACGCAATATTTCAATTTTCAGGGGGGGGTGAGGTTGGTGTCCCATTATTGAACTTACTCATCTATAGTATTGTTGGAGAACCACTTCCCTATATATTTAAGTTGTTTCATATTGTTTTTATTCTTTCTTTATTAGTTGCGGTTTGCCTTAAAATTATCAACTATTATAATCTGAAGTCCAGAGATTTCTTCTTTATACTCGGTCTTTCCTTAATATTTTTCAAGCTTAACTATGTCTTTTTGATAATGAGGCAGGGGTATGCGAGTCTATTTATAGCATTAGCAATATTCTCTTTGGGGAAATTTAGGTATGTATTTCTGGTCATTGCATGTACATTTCATTTATCTAGTATAGCAATATTTCCATTGTCTATTTTTATAATTAAAAATAAAAGCTTCAATAAATTAAAATTGTTCATTCTTGCTAGTATATTTATGAGTGTTTTTATTTTGGTAAACGTAAAAATATTCACATCTATTAATTTTAATAATGTAATTTTGACAAAGCTTACATATGCTTTATCAGGGATGCTTGACTCTGGAATGATGTCTCAATCGATAATAACAAACATTAAAGGTCTTCTGTTCTTTTTGGTACCATTTGCAGTGTTGTTTGTTCGAAGAAAGCTAGATAAGACCTTCTACCCATTTTTAGCTATGACAGTCTTTGTTATGAGTACATCTTACCTACCAAGTCTATCTTTCCGTGTTACTATGCCTATCTATGCATTGTTAACTGGCTTTTTATACTTTAACTACTTGGGGCGAACTAAACTGTGTTTGGGGGTAGTTTTCCCTATACTCGTATTCAGTCTGTTCAACTCGACATATTTCTCCAAGTTAAACTATGAGAGATACGCAATGTTTGATACAAAGCCGTTTTACTTCATTCCGTCACTATTTGAAGACAGAGTTTTAAAGATAGATAGGTTCTCTTTACCTAAGATTTCAAATCAAGAAAATGAAAACAAATTATAAACAAGAGACAATAATGAAGAAAGTATTATTAGTTAACAGAGGTACTTGTAACAATTTGGGAGACCAAGCTATTAATGTTGCTTTTGAAAAATTTCTTAATAATGAAATTGGCTGTGATGTTGTGTGTGAAGACTATACTTCTAAGTCTCAAAATGTGAATACCATTAACGCTGGTCAAGATGTAAGTCCTTTAAAAGGATTTCTTAAAAAAATTCTTCCTCTCAACCTAATTTGGTTTTTTAGAAACTATAGTCGAATCAAGAAATGTATCGATAATAACTTACCTGACTTAATAGTCGTTGGCGGTGGACAGTTACTGCTTCATGGCAGATTCAGTGTTGCTGCTTTTACTTGGGTTTACCTTGCAAAGAAACTCAATAAGAAAATAGTTTTTTCTAATGTTGGCTATGGAGGGAATTATTCTTGGTTGGAAGGTAAGCTTATTAGTTGGGCTGTAAATCATGCAGATGGTATAAACTTCAGAGACAACAGGTCATCTAAGATGATAGATGATTTATATAGTGTTAAATCAGTGGTTTCTGGAGATGTCGTATTTACTGAAAAAACCTTAACATTTTGTCCTGAAAAACAGACTCTTATCGCCTTGGGTATTACAGCGCTCTCTGTATATAATATGTATAACTCCAAACTTGAACGGGATGAATATTACAATTTATGGTTGGAGTTTTTAAGGAAGAACAACATATCAATCTCCAATGTCGTGTTGACCTATACTACTCAAGAAGATAGCGTCGAATGTGAGCTTTTCAAAGAATATATAAAGAGAGTACATAATGTTGATCTTGATATTCTCTATAATAAAACTTTGGATGATTATAAGAGAAACTTAGAGTCGGTGTCTCTTGTTGTGTCTGGGCGTATGCATGGTTTGATTTTGGCTATAAATAGTGGCTGTAGAGTCATTACATTTCCTATTTCTAATAAACTTAAGTCTTTTGATGATATTATTATTTCCGAAGATCTTGTTGAATTTAGAGAACGAACTAAAAAAGAAACTAGAAAATTCATTAATAGTCATTTGTAATTATGTGAGGTTGATGTGAAATTAGGTATTTATGCCAACTGGAATATATTTCTCGCTGATGGTGGCTTTTATGTCGAAGGAATACATAAAAAGTATCTTGATCAGTTCGTTAAAAAAACAGAACAGGTTACATTGCTATGTTCCTCATCTAGGAATTCTGATATTCCAGAAAATTTTGAATTTGTTTCTACTCAGGACGTAAAACTAATACAGTTACCTGATTTTAATTCCTATTTAGGGGCCTTAAAAAAAAGCTATTCAATTTGGAATGGAATGAAAGAACTCCTTTCTGTTTCAGACTTTGTTTACTTAAGAACACCAGAACCATTTAGCTGGTTTGCAGCTGTACTGAAAAAAGATCAAGTTCTAAATTATCATTTTACTTCAAATCCTTTAGAGGTGCTTAGGGGTAGAATGAAAGATGATTTCATTAAAAATCTATTTAAAATATTAATTTTTTATCCAGAATATTTTCTTATTTCACTTAGTGCTTATTTTAATTTCTGCTCTGCTAATGGTAGCTCTGTACTAAAAAATGTTCCTTTTTTTATCAGAAAGAAAATTGATGTTTTGGTAGAAAGTAGTATTTTATCTACTGATGAATTCTCTTCACCTAACCTATTGCCCAATGAAAGCTTTAACTTTATTTGTGTTTCTCGTCTTCAAGAAGGTAAAGGTTTAGAGTTATTGATTGAGGCTTTCTCCGAATTAAAAAAGGAAAACGCAAGTAAGTCTTTTTCCTTGTCTATTGTTGGCAATGGTCCAACTTTAGAATCATTACTATGTTTGACTAAAAAATTGCATATTGAAGATGATGTTAAATTTCTAGGTTTTATTCCAAATGGTCCTAAACTTAACCAGGTGTATCAGGAGCATAACATTTTTGTAAATCCATCCATTTCCGAAACTGGACCTAGAACGTTAATTGAAGCCCTATATAACAATTTATATTGTATATCTACTGATGTTGGTTATGTCCGTGATGTGATCGATGGAAATGATTCGCTAGGGGTTTTAGTCGAGCCTAATTGTAAAAAAGCGCTGGAGGCTTCATTGAAGTCAGTGATTCAAAACTTCGACCTATCAGATATTAATAATACTAATAGACGAAACTTGATTGAAGGTTACACATTGGACTCATTTATTAGTAATGTTCTCAAGAAAGGCTAAGGGTTAAGTATGAAGAAAAGACTAAACTTTTTGTACAGTTGGTTTGTTTGGGGGGTGACTTTTTTCTTTCCTGATGCTCCTACTATAATGAGGTTCCGAGGGTGGTTATACTCTTTTTTCATGCCTAGTTGTGGTAAGAACTTTCAGGTTGCTTCTAGCGTCAGGATATTAGGCTTGGCGAATTTAAGTGTTGGAGAGAATGTCTTTCTAGCAACCGGCGTAGTTATAAATGCTCGCGAAAGAATAACTTTGCATGATGAAGTTCTAATAGGTATTAATACTTTGCTTGTTTCGTCAAACCATACTAAGAAGAACGGGTCTTACAGGTTCGGAAAACCGACAGGTTCCCCGATTATTATCGGCCAAGGAACTTGGATTGCTGGTAATGTTGTTATCGGTGCTGGAGCAACTATTCCCCATAGTAGCTTGATTGGAGCAAACTCATACGTTAACAAGAAGCTTACTGCAGTAGGTCTGTACGCAGGTAGTCCGGTTAGATTGATCAAAGAGGAACTCTAAATTGACTTTTATGGTTTCTATTATCATGCCAACTTACAACTCTGATCAAACAGTTGTAGAAAGCATTCAAAGTGTACTATCCCAAACATATAAAAACTGGGAGCTTATAATAGTAGATGACAGATCTACCGATAATACTTGGAAAGTCATTCAAACATACGCTGATAAGTACGACAATATTCATGCATATCAGAATAAAGAAAATCTAGGTGCAGGAGCGAGCCGAAATTTTGCGATAAAAAAAGCAAAAGGTCGCTTTATTGCATTTTTAGATTCTGATGACTTATGGATGGAAAACAAACTAGCAGAGCAGATCCCATTCATGCTTGAGAATAACTATCCACTCACATACACCCACTATAGCCGTTTTAATAATGAAGAAGAGCTAAGTGTTGTAACTGCACCCGAATATACAACGTATAAAAAACTTATCTACAGTAACGTTATCGGATGCCTAACTGCAGTTTATGACACACAGGCACTAGGTAAGCGCTATATGCCGCTTATTCGTAAACGTCAGGATATGGGATTGTGGTTAGATATACTGAAAGATACTCCCAAAGCTTACTGTCTACCTAAGCCATTAGCAAAGTATCGGATGGATAGTGGTATGACAGCTAACAAATTTAGCGTTTTGTCATATCAATGGAAGTTCTATAGAGACGTAGTAGGTTTGAGTTTGCCAAGAAGTCTATTTACATTTTCTGTCTATGCCGTTAAAGGTACGATGAAACACCGAACTAAGCGCAAGTCTTAGTCTCGCTAATCTTCGGTAGAACCTAGTAACACAAAATACGCATACAAAAAGAGCAGCTACCGTAAGGCGCTGCTCTTTTTTATACCTATGATCCGTTCGGTTGAATTCGCCGTTTTCTAGCGCCCCATCCCAAACAACACTGTTTTAATCGTAAGGAAAAGAATCTTCACTTCCATCATCCAGTTTTGGTGTTTGATGTAGTAGATATCGTATTTATGCTTCCAGATAGCGTCTTCTACCGATGCGCCATAAGGGTATTTTACTTGGGCTAGACCAGTTACCCCTGGTTTAACGGCGTGACGAAAGCGGTAGTAAGGAATGGCTTTTTCCAATTCAGAGATGAACACCTCGCGTTCTGGGCGTGGGCCAACCATCGACATCTCTCCCTTTAGTACATTGATTAACTGAGGGAGTTCATCTATGCGAGTTTTACGAATAAAACAGCCGACTTTCGTTACGCGAGCGTCGTTCTTGGTCGCCCATTGGGCACCGTTCTTTTCCGCATCGTTTCGCATCGAGCGAAACTTGATCACTTCAAACTCTTCATTATATTGGCCAGTACGACGCTGCTTAAAGAATACCGGACCTGGTGACTCAAGCTTAATGAGCAGTGCAGTAATAAGTCCTACTGGGATAGCAACCCACGACAGCATAAAAACAAACAAGAGATCGATGAAGCGCTTTTGCCAACTGTTCTTACGATTAGAGAGGATAGAAAAAGCTTTTTGGTGTAAGAAGTAACCGCTATGCAAGAGCTCAGTTTCAGTGTAGCCAAGTGAACGATCAAAGTAGCTCACTAAAGGCTCAACCCAAGCACCTAGTTCTGTCGCAGCTACAAGAAACGCTTGCTGCTCAGGGTTTAAATGTGAGCTTTTGAAGTGGCAAAGGGTTTTACTCTTGAAATCCCTAAGGGCATAGTTATTAACTTGTGCGTTAATCTCAGGATGTCTCTTAAGCACTTGAGCTATCTTTGCTTCGTCTTCTTTCGGACAGTAGATATAAAGGCAAGCGTCTGTTTCACTTGCGGATAACTCGTCCAATGCTGATGTTATGCTGATAGAATTATTTTTAGTTAATTCAGAAGCTTCTCGTTCTTGAAGCGTGTCGCTCATACTGTCTGTCATAGGAATGGAATAAGTTGTTTTCGACTAGCCAATTGCTTACAAGTCGGCGATTATAATTTAATTCGTATAGAAATTATATCCCTTAATCCAGAACATGCTTGTAACTTTGTTAATTTTCTTGAACCTGAGTCCTTACTTATGGCTTGTTTTTGAATCTTGACGTAACTATATCAATGAATTCGACAAACTATGTTTGCGATATATTATGTTGCCTCGAAATTAAATCATTATCTAATTCACTATATTACGCAGTTATATCCGAGGTTGATTAGTTTTTGATAAAGCGCTTTTTTCGAATCTTCCTCACCATGTATAAGGTGAACCTCTTTAGGAGGAGTAGGAATGGCAGTTACAAATTGTAGTAAGTCGTTCATATCGGCATGCGCAGAGTAGCCTGACATCGTATGAACTTGAGCTTTCACTTTCACGCGCTTACCTTCAATCAATAAACTTTCTTCTCCATCCTGGATACGCCGACCTAAAGTCCCTTCCGCTTGATAGCCAGCAAATAGAACATCATTTCTTTCATCAGACAGTAAAGCTTCCAAATAATTGACGACACGGCCACCTTCACACATTCCGGAGGCTGCAACCACGATAGCGGCTTCTGATGTACTTGCGAGACGGTTAACGAGCTGTAAATGGTCTGCGTGGCTTTCGATCGTAATGCATTGGTCAAACGCGAGCGGGTGTCGATGATGATCAAGTCGCTCTTTCGCTTCAGATCCCCAAAGTTTTTTAAAATGGCGATAGGTATTGGTCACCTTTTTAGCCAAAGGAGAGTCGAGAATAATAGGCAGTGAATCTTGCAAAGCGTGCTCATGTATAAGCTGCTCTATATCAAAGAGTAACTCTTGGGTTCTCCCGACACTAAAAGCTGGTATCACAATTACGCCACCATCCCTAAGTGCGTGCTCAATAATAGAAAGTAATCGCCTGCTGCGAGACTCTACATCCTCGTGAGTTTTATTGCCGTAAGTCGACTCGATAAACAGGTAGTCAGCTTTTTCCGGTGATAAGGGATCCGGTAGGAGAGGTGTGTTGCGAGGTCCCAAATCCCCGGAGAAAACAACAACCTCTTGGTTTGATAAATGAAATTCAACATATGCTGAGCCTAAAATGTGCCCAGCAGGTTGAAAGCGAAGAGAAGTACTCTCTTCTATTTCTACCCACACTGAGTAAGGACAAGGACGAATAAGCGCTCGAATAAAATCGAGCACTTTCTCTCTTTGATGACGCCGCATACCCAATTGGAGCTTTAAACCATCTTCTAACATAAGCGGCACGAGCTCAGCGGTGGCTTCCGTACAGTAGATAGGGCCCTTATAGCCAGCTGCTAATAGCCAAGGCAGCCTACCAATATGATCGATATGAGAATGGGTCAGCACTACCGCTTTGAGATGAGCGATAGAAAAATCGATATCCCAACTCTGCTGCTGAGCATGGTCTTGGCCTTGTAGCAAACCACAGTCGATCAGCACACTTCCATTTTGTAACACGAGCTCGTGACAAGAGCCAGTAACCGTATTTTTCCCACCGTGGTGCAGTACTTTCATAACAAAACGACGCTTTTACCTTTGCTAGCTTACGCTTGAGAGTATCTATTTTACACATAGCCAAACCTCCCTATTTGGCAGTGATTCGGTAAATCGCTCAGTAGGTATGGTAAGCAGGCAGATAGTGAATAAGTGAGCGTATTGTAGGCAAGCAAAATAGGAGAAAGAAAATGGCAAAACTGAAAGTTTAGAGAGACTTAGATATTCGTCATAAATTTGACTACGTTGCATTGCAACCGCTTGTGATGCAATTCATATTATTGCAACTATTTTCATTTAGGCTTTTGGAATCAGCGTCACTGGCTGTTTAGTGCTCGTTGGGTAAATGGGTGTCTGATAATTATATTTTTATAAAACACGCCACATTTATGACGGCATAAGTGTCAGAAAAAAGACATTTTTTTGTAAGCTTTTTACACGTTCTACTTTTAGTTGCAACGTGTTTACTATACAATTCGTCTCCTGTTTGGAAATGCAACCGTTCACATTACGTGCAAAAACTTGCTTCTAGGAGCCAGACCTAGGGGCGGTAGCGTGCCCAAATCACCGTTGAAGCCTCCTTCCTAATAAAAGAAAGAGGTCAAACTAAAGAATTTTCAATAATAATAAGCACCTAAGTGCATTTCTGGCAAGATTGATTTATAAAAAACGAGAACTATTACAAATTTATGTAATTCCCTTTTGTCAGAGGGATGCTCAAAGCTAACAAAGTGGCGAGCGAATGTTGGTTAGGCATAGGTTACAATTTAAATCTCCATTTCTCATACCTATCAAAACCAAGCACTAAGCGTGTAGAAGTAGTTAACTATCGACTCAAACCGTCAGTTAGCATATACAAGCTTTGTATTTGGCCTGCCTATAAAAAGCTGTGAACCCGTGACCGCCGTGAGCGAGTATCGGGGCGATTCAGTTACTTACATATTCAATATTAAAAATTAGCGTTTGCTGTGCGTTACAACCCATGTTGTCTAATGTGGTTTTGTCACGCCAAAAAATCACCTGCTTGTTCTTAGGTTCGGCTTATTCAGATATGAGCGAAAAAGAATCAGCAGTATCGGACCTGTGATGCAATGGAATCCGTAAAGGGAATCAGTCGGATGCGTTATAGATTTACTTCAAACTTATTTAATAACACAGTTGGCTATCATGAATAATGCATATTTATTTGTATTTATTTTGTCGTTCGTTCTACTTTTTGTTATGCGCAAGGTCGCTAAGCGCGTAGGTCTAGTAGATAAACCCAATGCAAGAAAGCTTCACCAAGGTGTGGTGCCACTTGTAGGAGGGATCTCCATTTTCTCTACCATACTGGTGGGGTTCCTTCTGTTCCTACCAATGAATGACAACCTATCACTCTACTTATCTTGTTCGGCTGTACTCATCGTGCTCGGCGCATTAGATGACTATTACGATGTAAGTTTCAAAATTCGCCTTATTATCCAAGCAGGAATATCCCTTGCGATGATTTACATCGGAGGCCACAGCTTACACGATTTAGGTTATCTAATGGGAAGCGAAACCATTGCCCTGAATGAAGTTACTGGCGCGGTGATCACCGTGATTGCGGTAATAGGCGCCATTAACGCATTTAATATGGTTGATGGTATAGACGGCTTGCTGGGCGGGTTAGCCTCGGTCACCTTTACAGCATTAGGTATTGTGTTTGCCTACAACGGAAACGAATACTTAGCCACGATCTGTTTAATGATCGTGACTGCGATGCTTCCTTACATCTTCCTGAACCTAGGTTTCCCACTAGGTCGTCGCTTTAAGATCTTCATGGGTGATGCAGGCAGTATGTTCATCGGCTTTACCGTGGTCTGGATGCTAATTCGTGGCACGCAAGAACCAGGAGCTGTAGCTTTCAAGCCAGTCACTGCTCTGTGGTTAATTGCCTTACCATTGATGGACATGGCAACCATTATGATTCGTCGCGTTCGTAAAGGTCAGTCACCATTCCAACCAGACAGAGAACATCTACACCATATTTGCCAACGTATTGGGCTTTCACCAGGTGCAACGTTAATTTTCATCTGTTCGATGGCATCGATTTGTGCTGCGGTAGGCTTATGGGCTGATTTTACTGATGTAAATGAGTCAACAATGTTCCTCTCTTTTCTTTTAACCTTTTTAATCTACTTTACTTGTATTAACTATATATGGAGAGTATCTGCTTTCTTTAAAAAAATCCTGAAGAAAAGTAAAGAACTCGTTGCTAGTGAAGTGTGACTTAATTTACTCAAGTATAAAATAAATTATGGTCGTAAAATTAAATAAAAGCATAAGTTTTAACTTGTTTTTTTCATATTTATTATGCGCTTTTAGTCTTATTCTTTTATGTTACAAACCGATAAGTCCAAGTATTAAATATCAGTTTGTATGTTTGGTGATAGTCATCCTGTCTGTATTAAACTATGCAGTTGCAAAATATAAACAAGGAATAGGTTGGTTCTCTTTCTCATCAATATTTATATTAGGATTTGTTATTGTCCATTTTCAGATAATATCTTTGCAAGTGTTTGGGTACCATTTGCCTCATTATTCTTATTACAAAGTTTGGGGAATGGACAGTATAGAAAATATATCGATAATATCATCACTTATTGCTATGCAGATGTTTATAATTGGAAGCTTTCATGGTTCAAAAATAAAAGTAATCAATAAAAACCTAATACGGACAGATTCAACGTTCTTCTTGCTTCTATTTACCTATGTGTTTTATGTTTTATTTTTTTTAACATCTGGTTCATATAAATATGGCGAGTATGCGGCAGGTGACTCACTGGCAGGATCTAATTATTTTTTAAAACTATTCAATATATTCTTAATTGCCTCTATTATATCAAACCTCTCCAAGATATCGAGATTAGAACGTCATGGGAGTCTCGTTGATTATTTAAACCTATTTAATAAACCATTACTTGCAATTCTATTTTGGCATTTGGCTTTTTCTCTTTTCGTAGGGGATAGAGGGGTAATAATAACATATGGAATATTAATTTTTTCTTTATATTTTTATAGATGGAAGAGATTAAAAATACATCAGGTTGTTATCTCTATTTTGGCTATATCTGTTTTCCTTTCTATTGTTGGGGAAGTTAGGCAATCAAGGTACTCGGGAGATAGTTATAGTGAAAGAATACAGCAATCCTTATTTGAGGAAAAAACACATAGCCGATGGTACGATCAAAATGTTCCTGGCGCATCATTTATTGAATTAGCGCAATCAGTTCGAACATTAAATCATGCAATATATAATGTACCAGACAACTATGATTACAAATATGGAATGTATCAATTAAAAAGGATTATAGCGGTAATTCCTGGTGCTTCTGGTATATTTAATCAAGTTATAAGTAATGGGGAATGGAAATATGATGATACCGCGAATTTTATTTCATTCTTAATTCAAGGAGAGAATCCTACATATGGTGATGGTACATCGATTACTGCAGATCTATATTTAGACTTTGGTTTTTTGGGGATGTATGTTGGGCTTCTTATTTTTGGTTTGATTATTGGTTGTAATGAGCCGAAGCTCATAAGTGGAAACCAAGACTACTTGAATTTAGGATGGATTGCTATCCTAGTTTTTTTGTCAAAGTCTCTTTACTTGTCAAGATCCTCTATATCATTGGAATACTCTACAATCATATTGGTTTGGTGTGCTCTATACATTAATTATCACATTTCGAATTCTTTTTCGAAAGTGAATTAAGATGGTAATGTTAATATGTTAAATAAGATTTTAAAAAAAATACACAATAGATTTATAAGTGATGAAGAATACGCAAGAAAAATAGGCGTTAAAATTGGAAAAAAATGTGTAATCTCTTCTAGGGGGTTTTCTTCTGAGCCATATTTAATAGAGATTGGAGATAATGTAAGAATTGCAAATGAAGTCAGATTTTTTACTCATGGGGGATTAATCCCATTCAGAACACCAGAAAGCGATTTGGATATCTTTGGAAAAATCAAAATAGGAAATAGTGTTCACATTGGTCATGGGGCATATATTATGCCGGGTGTAACCGTTGGTGATAGGTGTATTATCGGAGCTGGTTCTGTCGTTGCAAAGAGTGTTCCTTCTGGGGTTGTAGTTGCAGGAAATCCAGCCAAAATCGTATCAAAAGTCGATGATTTTTTACAGAGAGCTAAGGAAAGTGATTTTTCCAGTAAAAAGCTCAACTACGAACAGAAAAAGAAATTACTTCTCGAGTCTTGTGATGACGATAGATTTATAAAAAAACCATATATGAAGATATAAAATGAATTACTTTTGGGTCTCTATAGATAAATTTGGGAATGTAATACTAAAAACCATTGGTATTATTATTATCGCTAGAATATTAAGTCCTGAAAATTTTGGTGTTTTTTCAGTTGCATCTACTTTTATTGCTTTTGCAAATGTAATTGTTGACTCAGGATTAGGGGGGGCATTGATAAAAAAACAAGATGCTAATGAAAAGGATTTTTCGACAGTTTTTATTTTTAATTTAACATTGTCAATAGTTCTGTACATTTTCATATGTTTATTTTCTAAAAATATAAGTGAATATTTCAATATTGTCGAATTGAATTCAGTAATTCCTTTGATTAGTTTGTTGCTGATAATAAAGTCACTTTCTCTTATTCAAATCACCTATTTGACTAAAGAGTTGAAATTTAAAGTGCAAGCAAAAATTTCCTTTATATCTTACTTGATATCTTTTGTGTTTGGTTATTATTTTGCCTGTAATGGATTTGGCGTATTTAGTTTAGTTTATATGTCATTGATAGAAGCGATCATATTGTTAACTCTCTATACATATGTAGGAAAGGTATTTCCTAAGTTATATTTTAGCTTGAGCTCTTTCAAGGAAATGTATTCTTTTGGCTTTTTCTTAATGCTATCTTCTATTTTAAAAACTGCGTATGAAAATGCTCTTAGCTTAATTTTAACAAAAAATTTCGGAGCTGTACAATCTGGTTATTATTATCAGGCTAACCGAGTTAACCAAATATTTGTTAATACAGTAACTACGATAATAAATAAAGCTGCATTTCCTATAATTGTCAAAAGCATTAACGATAATAATAAGAGCTTTCTAGAAATGCAGAAGGTATGTAGATTCTCTTGCGCTGTATGTTTTTTTATTTTTGCCATAATATCTGTATATTCACAAACTATAATATCAATTCTATTTGGTGAAAAATGGATTAAGTCTGCACCTATGTTGTCTATAATCATACTGTCTGGCTACGGTATGATTGTAGAGTCATTAACTAGGAGTTACCTAAAATCTTATGGTAAAGCTAGTTTAATATTTAAATTAGAGGTTTTAAAAAGAAGTTTAGGTTTGTCACTTATTGTTTTTTGTCTTCAATATGATTTGAAAGTCATATTGTGGGCATATGTTATCTCAACAATAATGTCAGCCTTAATTAATATTTATACTACAACAAACAATGTTCCATATAAGACAAGAATATTACTTTATGATATTGGACTCCCGCTTTTTACTTCATTAGTGGTTCTGTTTTTAGGTAATTATATAGTTTCAAATTTTATATTCTTTTCCTCTTTAATTGGAATGTTTTTTTACACTACTGTATCTTTTATAACATCCTTTACTATTCTGTTTTTTGTTGGTTACTTTGGCTTTAGTAATAGTTTTATTCGCCATTTTAAAAGAAGTTAAACTATATTGCATGTTGATAGAAAATTAATTTAAAAGTTGAAGAAAATGATAAATTATAAAAACAAAAGTATCTTTATTTTTGTAGATTCTTTGTCTCTAGGTGGAGCTGAAAAAAACTGTGTTAGTTATGCAAATGTTATTGCTAGAAACGGCTATACTGTATCAGTAGTTATTTATAACTTGGGTAATCTAAGTCTTGTTAATGAATTGGATTCCTCAGTGAGAGTTGTTAACTTAAATAAAAGCAGCGGTCTAAAAGCTCTTCCAAAGCTAATAAAGGTAATATCTAACAATAAAATTGATCTTGCTTTTTGCTTTAACTCTCAGATTTCAATACTTGTATATCTTTCAAGGTTAATCTCTGGTAGTGATTTTAAGATTATTTCCAGGTGTGTTAATAACTTGAGTGCTCTGAACAAAATTCACTCAAAAAGAATAAAGCAAATAGTTCTGAATAAGTTAACCCCGATTCTGTATACGAAGATGGACCACTATATTGCTCAATGTGAAGCAATGAAAGTTGCTTTGAAATTAGAGTTGTCTATAAATGAAAACAGAGTCACTACTATATATAATATGGTTGAAGAGAAATTCTCTCCTGATGGTTGTAAATTAAAACTTTCTAATTACGAGAAGAAGGTGTTATATGTTGGAAGGTTTAAAAAGCAAAAAGGTATAGATTTTTTAGGTGACATAATAATTAAGTCGTTAAAGTCTGATAATAATTTGAGTTTTCATTTAATAGGGGATGGGGACGGTAAAGATGAACTTTTAAATTTTCTTAAAAGTAATGGAGTAGATGATAGAGTGTTTTTTTATGGAAAAGTTGACAACGTGGATGATTACTATCGCTCAGTAGATGTTACGATATTAACATCTCGTTTCGAGGGCTTTCCAAATGTGCTTTGTGAGTCGATTAGTTGTGGTACTCCAGTTGTCTCTTTTGATTGTCCTACCGGACCTTCAGAGATAGTTGTCAATGGGCAAAATGGTTTTATTGTTGATTGTTTTAACACGAATGACTTTGTCAACATGATACAAAGAGCCTTCCTTTTAAAATCAAATGGCAAGGTTTTAATGAAATTACATAATAATATAAGTGTTGATAATATATTGAATTTGATTGAAAGAGTTTAAAATATAAGCATGCAAGGAAGAAGAATTGTAAAGTTAATAAAACCAGTTGTCACGGTTTTATCCAAAGTTTTTAGTTTTTTTCCGCTATTATTTAAAGAAATGATATATAATCTTACTATGTTTATTCCAACCAAGCTAGGAGTATTGATTAGGTTGGTGGTTATTAAGGGGATTATTAAATGCGGTGATAATATATATATAGCAACAAATGTCAGAATAAAAAATTTCGAAGGTTTACTTATAGGTGATAACGTCTCATTTCATGAAAACTGTTATATAGATGCAATTGGTGGTATTGAAATTAAAGATGATGTATCTATAGCACATAACTGTTCAATAGTTTCATTTGAACATGATTGGAGTGATGATAAGGTGTCTATTAAATATAATGAATTAAAAAAAAAAGGCATATTTATAAATAGCGATGTTTGGGTAGGGTGTGGAAGTAGAATACTTGCCGGTGCTTATGTCGATTCCAGGGTTATAATAGCAGCAGGTTCAGTTGTTAAAGGTGACTTGAATTCTAATTGTATTTATGCAGGTGTGCCTGCTAAAGAAATAAAAAAAATATGATTTTTTAATTAAGGTTAGTTTATGAAGGCCGCTTTTTTTCATGACCATATTTTTCTTAAGTATAAAGGTCGATATTATTCAAAAGGAAAATTAACATATAGGCAACTGTCATATTATCTAGAGTATTGTCAGGAGTTGATCGTTGTCAGTCGATACCAAGAAGTCTATGAAGCCCCACCACCTGAGTTTTTATCTCTAGGAAAGAATGTAAGTATAAAGGGCTATCCAGGGGTATTGACTAGAAATTTTATGGTCAACAGAAAAAATTATCTCAATGAAATTGCAAATACTTTACTCGATGTTGATGTTGTTTTTTCTAGAATGCCTAGTGAATTTGGAATTTTAGCCACGAATATGGCTAAAAAACTTAATATCAACTGCATCGTTGAAATGGTGGCATCTCCTTTTGATTGTCTTTGGTATCGGGGAGATATTTTTGCCAAACTATATGCACCATTCTTACACTATAGAGTGAAAAAGGCATTGAAAAATGCAGAAAGTGTCATATACGTAACAAATTCTTACTTACAGCAAGCTTACCCGACTAGAGGCCGCTGTATAGCTGTTTCAGATGCAAGGGTTTGTATCCAGAGCGAAGGAAAAGAATTAGATAAAAATAAACTGATGCGTATAGGTATTATTGCTAACCCATCTCTAAAACTCAAAGGAGTAGAAAGCCTGTATCATGCAATGTCGTTATTACCTAAAAATAAATATGTATTGTCTATTGTAGGAGGTACCAACGTATCTGAAATAGAGTCAATAATGGCTAAAGATGATAACGTTGAATTAAAAGGTATTATTGCTGATAAAGAAGAGTTAGACAAATGGCTTTCAACTATAGACTTGTATATTCAACCGAGCTTTACAGAAGGTCTTCCAAGGTCTATTGTGGAAGCAATGTCTTTTTCTATTCCTGTCCTGGGCTCTAAAGTTGGTGGGATTCCTGAGCTTGTTCATTCAAATTACTTATTTAAAGCTGGAAATAGTAAAGATATCGCAAGCAAGATTTTATCAGTTAGTGAAGATAAGATTGAATATCTAAAGCTTTCAGAACACTCTAAGAAAATGGCAGAAAGATTCAATTCTAATTTAGATGATAGGAAGAGAGAGTTTATTATTAATGCAATAAGTGCTCATTCATAAAAATGAATATTTTATTTGGAGAATAACATTGAAATATTTAGTAACTGGCGCAGCGGGTTTTATTGGCGCTAAAACCATTGAAGTACTTTTGAGTAAAGGTGCGAGTGTTGTTGGTGTAGATAATATTAATGACTACTATGATGTTAATCTTAAAGAAGCTCGACTACTGACGATCAACAATAGTGAGCGATTCGAATTTGTAAAGATGGATCTCTCGGATAGACAAGCTGTAGCTGATTTCTTCGCTAACAACCAGTTTGATTGTGTTATCCACTTAGCAGCTCAAGCTGGTGTGAGATACTCTATAGAAAACCCGATGGCCTATGCGGATTCTAACTTAGTTGGTCACCTAAACATCCTAGAGGGTTGCCGACATTCAAAAGTTAAGCATTTAGTTTACGCATCGTCATCTTCTGTTTATGGCTTGAATCAAAAAACACCTTTTGAAACAAGTGATACGGTTGACCATCCAGTTTCTTTGTATGCAGCGACGAAGAAATCAAATGAGTTAATGGCACATTCATATTCTCATTTGTATGACTTACCGACGACTGGATTGCGGTTCTTCACCGTTTACGGTCCATGGGGTCGTCCTGACATGGCACCTTTTATTTTCACTAAGAAGATATTAGAGGGCGATACAATTGATATAAACAATAATGGCGATATGTGGCGAGACTTCACTTACATTGACGACATTGTTGAAGGTATTGTACGTATTTCTGAGGTTATCCCTCAAAGAAATGACGACTGGACCGTTGAATCCGGTACGCCTGCTTCTAGTTCAGCTCCATACTCTGTTTACAATATCGGTCACGGTAGTCCAGTTAACCTTATGGACTTCATCACGGAAATCGAATCTGCGCTTGGTATTGAAGCGAAAAAGAATTTCCGCGAGATGCAGCCTGGTGATGTGTATAAGACTTATGCTGATACTTCTGATTTATTCGAAGCGACTGGCTATAAACCTCAAGTTGGTCTTAAACAAGGCGTTCAAGCTTTAGTTGATTGGTATCGCGAGTTTTATAAGGTTTAGGTAGTTAGATGAAAACGGTTGCGATTTCAGCAAATACAAGTTGGTATTTATATAATTTCAGAAGAAACACGATTACGGCGTTGTTGGACGCAGGTTATCAGGTTGTAGCTATAGCCCCTAAAGATGATTATTCACCGAAGCTTGAATCACTTGGAGCAAGCTTTTGTCATATCAACATTGACCAAGGGGGTACAAACCCTGTTAAAGATATTGGTACGTTTTTCTCATTGATCAAAATCTTTAAGAGCGTCAAACCCGATGTGGTACTGAACTTTACTCCAAAGAATAATATCTACGGTACGTTAGCTGGGCATTTTGTTGGCTCTAAGTCGGTCAATAATATTGCCGGCTTAGGTATGGTCTTTATTAATGAAGGCCTTACGTCTAAGATTGCCAGATTGCTGTATAAAATGAGCCAATCTAAAGCAAGTAAGATCTTCTTTCAAAATGAAGACGATAAAACGTTGTTTTTGGAGAACCGGTTAGCGCCATCGTATCTTGTTGATCGTCTACCCGGTTCGGGAGCTGATCTCAACCGTTTTCAAGTTAGCCCTGCAAATGATGACGGTGTAATTCGCTTTTTATTGATTGCCAGAATGTTGTACGACAAAGGCATTGGTCACTACGTTGAAGCGGCCCGTGCATTGAAGTCTAAGCATGGTGATAAGGTTGAATTTCGATTACTAGGTTTTCTTGATGTTAATAACCCTTCAGCTGTCTCTAGTAGCGATATGCAAAAGTGGGTTGATGAAGGCATTGTAAGTTATCTTGGCACTTCTGATTGTGTAGAAGAGGAGATTGCGAAGGTAGATTGCATGGTGCTTCCTTCATTCTATCGAGAGGGAGTTCCTAAATCGTTACTTGAAGCTGCGGCAATGGGGAAACCCATAGTAACAACCGACAATGTTGGTTGTCGTGAAACGGTTGACGATGGAGTCAATGGTTATTTATGTGCTCCTCGCTCGACAGAGAGTTTGATTGAAAAACTGGATTTGGTGATCAACCTCACTCATCAAGAAAGGTTAACAATGGGACAATTCAGTCGTCAAAAAGTTGAACGAGAGTTTGATGAGCAGTTAGTCATACAAAAATACTTGGACGCAGTGGAAGATTGCTTTCAAAAAGAAAAAACTCAAGCAGAAGGCCTCAGTGCCAGTTAGCAAAACTAAATAAAATAAAGAGTTATGATCAAAAAGATTTCAGTGGATGAAGTAACGATAATTGCCCTATCGTTGGCTTTTAGTTGTGGCGTCGCGGCAAACGAATTGCAGACGCTAAATTCTAACCAAAGCTTTAGTGGACTGGTTTTTAACCCTAATGCTCAAGTGAAAGAGTATGGCGACTTTGGTGTATCTTTTGCCCAAGGGCGCCCTTGGCTTGACGAGGTGCAAGGTTTAGATTCTATCAAAGTATCTTTCGGCCTCATTGAAGGGTTAGAGGCTCACGGTAGTATCGTTACTTATGATTATAACTCTAACTGTTTTAAAACAGGCTGTGGCGGTATTCGAGATTTATCATTATCACTGAAGTATCAGGTTCCCAATTTTTGGGGGAATGAGAACTTAGATTTTGCTTTGGGTATGCAAGATGTCGGTGGGGCTGCAAATAAGCTCATGACTAATTTTGCCGTCGCTGATTATACGTTTAATGCACTTCCCTTAAGGGTTTCTGCTGGTTTCGGTCAGTCAGAAGAGCGTTTGATAGGTGTTCTGGATGGCCCTTTTGGTGGTTTTGAATACCAACCTTTTGACTTTATTCAACTAGTTGGCGAATATGATTCAGTAGAATTCAACTCTTCTGTAAAAGTGTTTACTCCCGATAATTTACTGCCTAATGATATAACCGCCTCATTAAGCTACCAGATTTATTCTGGTCATGAATCGGATGGTTCGAGCGTTTGGAGTGCTGCACTCTCGATGCCATTGATAACGGAATACTCTCGCTCTCGCGACTACGCGAAGAATAATATGACGTTAATGGATCGTTTAGTCGTTGAGCAAAACAAAGCGCAACAAGCGTCAATTTCCTCTTTGGTTAGTGCGTTAAAAAATGAAGGCTTCGTTAACGTTCAAGTCGGCTTGTCAAATCACAAAGTTGTGGTGGCTTTAGAGAACCGTCGCTACAACCATAATCAAGTTGACGGACTAGGTGTGGCTCTGGGTATTGTGTCGAGTCATTTAGGTCAAAATGCGGCGCAAGATATTGGCGCTGCATCGGATCAATTTGAACTTGTGATGCTTGCCAACCAAAAACCAGTGGTCAGCGTTTTGTCTGACGCTAACTGTTACCAAAGTTTTGTCAATGGTAGCGCAGCTTGTGATGACATTCAGTTTATCACGCGCGATTTACTGGAAAGATTAGACATGGTTGATTGGAAAACGGAGCGAGTTAATTCAGGCACTTTAGATTCGCAGATCGTGCTTTCTCCTATGGTAAGGCATGGTTTTGCAACCGAGTACGGTGTGTATGATTACTCTTTTGCTATGTCTAGCAACTTATACACCTACCTATGGTCTGGCGCGGCAATTGATGTTCGTCATATTTTACCTTTAGCAGAAAGTGACGATTTTGAAGAAGGTGGGTATTTCGAAGACAGCGCGTACGAGAACGAGATTGATCGTGCAATGGTGCATCAGTTCTTCCGTTTACCATATGTCGATATTGCTAACCAGGTCTCTCTAGGCTTGGTTAAGTCGGATTATATCGGTGCGCGCAGCGAATCAGCTTGGTTCTCTGAGTCAGGCAACCATGAGTTGGGACTAGAGATGAGCTACTTCCAACATCAAGACGAAAAAGACAAAAATGGTTATGCGAACCCAGACCGCCAAACCTTTTTAACTCGTTATACATTCTCTATGCCGGAGTGGGATTGGCAGTTTAATGCGACTGCTGGAGAGTTTTGGAAGGGGGATGTCGGCGCAAAATTCACGACCTCACATTGGTTTGAGGACATAGAAGTATCGGCAAGTTATCAGGTGACAAAGTTTAATGATACAGACGAAGAGCAGTTTGTCACTGTGTCAGTAAAGCTGCCATTAACGCCATGGCGTGATATGTCACCGGGAGTGATACAAGTTCGTGGTAACGAGGCTTATGATTTCAACGTTACGACACGAGTTGGCAACGATACAAACTATTTGGCAGCAGGCCAGGGTGATGAACTCGTGATGGATAATAGTATGCTTCGCCGCTACTTTAACCGAGGCCGTTATGGTCAAGAGTACTTTGAGCAGAACAAGCTTCGCATTCGCAATGCTTATTTGCGTTACTTGGGTACTCAATTGAATTAAGTTGTGTTGCTAGTTAGGCTTTTAGTTAATCGCCGCACTCTACCGAGAGTGTCGGTGTTTTGATATGCTAGCGTCAGTTAAATAATAGGAAATAAAAATGAAAATTGCTGTAGCAGGCACGGGCTACGTCGGTTTGTCCAATGCCATGTTATTGTCACAAAACCATGAGGTTGTGGCGGTTGATATTATCCAAGAAAAAGTGGACTTGTTGAATGACAAGAAATCTCCAATTGTTGATGCGGAAATCGAACATTTCCTTGCAAACAAAGAACTCAACTTTGTCGCGACGCTAGATAAAGAGCGAGCTTACAAAGACGCAGAGTTTGTTGTTATTGCCACACCAACGGATTATGACCCTCAAACGAACTACTTTAACACCTCTTCAGTTGAAGCAGTGATTAAAGATGTGATGGCAATTAATCCAGATGCGGTTATGGTGATTAAGTCGACTGTACCTGTGGGTTATACTGCGCGTATTAAAGAGGAGCTCGGTTGTCAGAATGTTATGTTCTCTCCAGAGTTTCTTCGTGAAGGTAAAGCACTTTACGATAACCTCCACCCGTCTCGCATAATCGTTGGTGAACGCAGCGAACGTGCAGAGAAGTTCGCTAACCTTTTGGTTGAAGGCGCGGTAAAAGAAGACATCTCGGTTCTGTTTACTGACTCTACAGAAGCCGAAGCGGTTAAGTTGTTCTCAAACACATATCTTGCGATGCGCGTAGCCTATTTTAATGAGCTAGATTCGTATGCTGAAGCACACAATCTTGATGCTCGCCAAATTATTGAAGGTGTTGGCTTAGACCCTCGTATTGGCAATCACTACAACAATCCGTCATTCGGTTATGGTGGTTACTGCTTACCAAAAGATACAAAGCAATTGTTAGCAAACTACCAAGAAGTTCCTAATAACATTATTGGTGCAATCGTTGATGCGAACCGCACTCGTAAAGATTTTGTCGCAGAGTCTATTCTCAAGCGAGAACCAAAAGTCGTGGGTATTTACCGCTTAATTATGAAAGCTGGTTCAGATAACTTCCGCGCTTCGTCTATTCAAGGCATTATGAAGCGCATTAAGGCAAAAGGCATCGAAGTCGTGGTGTATGAGCCAGTACTTAAGGAAGATGAGTTCTTCCACTCTGCTGTTATCCGCGATATTGAAGAATTCAAACAAATGTCAGATGTCATTGTTTCTAACCGCATGGTGGAAGAACTAGCTGATGTGGCTAATAAAGTTTACACCCGCGACCTGTTCGGTAGTGATTAATTAGTCTTTATATTCAAATAATATAATAGGCTCCCTTAAGGGAGCCTTTCTTTTAGTTGGTAATGGTTATGATTAAAAAATGTTTATTCCCTGCTGCGGGTTACGGTACACGTTTCCTTCCTGCAACTAAGTCGATGCCGAAAGAAATGATGCCAGTGGTGAACAAGCCATTGATTGAATACGGTGTTGAAGAAGCGATTGAAGCCGGTATGGACGGTATGTGCATCGTCACTGGTCGTGGTAAGCACTCGTTAATGGATCACTTTGATAAAAACTACGAGCTAGAGCATCAAATTAGCGGTACAAGTAAAGAAGCGCTGCTTGATGATATTCGTTCTTTGATTGATTCTGCGAGTTACACTTACATCCGTCAGCGTGAAATGAAAGGCTTAGGTCACGCTATTCTTACGGGACGTGAATTGGTCGGTGATGAACCGTTTGCTGTAGTGCTTGCGGATGACCTTTGTGTGAATGAGGACAAAGGCGTTCTAGCGCAAATGGTTGAGCTGTACAAACAGTTCCGCTGTTCAATCGTTGCGGTACAAGAAGTGCCGGAATCAGAAACGCATAAATACGGTGTGATTGCTGGCGAGATGATCAAAGATGATATCTTCCGCATTGATAACATGGTTGAAAAGCCAGAGCCAGGTACTGCACCTAGCAATCTAGCGATTATTGGTCGCTACATTCTGACCCCTGATATCTTTGAGCTGATTGAAAATACAGAGCCGGGTAAAGGTGGTGAGATTCAAATCACCGATGCGTTGATGCAACAAGCTCAATCTGGTTGTGTTTTGGCATACAAATTTAAAGGTCAGCGCTTTGATTGCGGTAGCGTAGAAGGCTACATTGAAGCAACAAATTACTGCTATGAGAACCTTTATAAGAAGGATTCCAGTGCGGAGCTCGCGAAAAAACCAACCGTGAAAATTGCCGAGCCAGCATAATTCAGAACTTCCTATCGGTGTATTCCAAGTGGATAACACGCAAACAAAAAGGGATGCATGATGCATCCCTTTGTTATTTCTACTCTCAGTAAAAACGAGATTAAGCTTTTGCTTTCGCCGCTGCTTTTGCGATTGCTGCGAAGCTTTTCGCGTCCAGTGAGGCACCGCCAACTAGAGCGCCGTCGATGTCTGGTTGTGAGAAGTAAGCTTCAGCGTTTTCTGGCTTAACAGAACCACCGTATTGGATGATTACTTGTGCTGCAACTGCTTCGTCTTTCGCTGCGATTAGTGCACGGATAGAAGCGTGGATGCGTTGTGCATCTTCAGCTGTTGCTGCTTTACCAGTACCGATAGCCCAGATTGGTTCGTAAGCGATGATTGCGCCGTTTAGAGCTTCAACACCGTAAGTGTCGATCACTGCGTTGATTTGACGTGCACATACAGCTTCAGTTTCGCCCGCTTCGTTTTGCGCTTCAGATTCACCGATACAGAAAACAGGTGTTAGGCCGTTTTCTTTTAGGAAGTTGAATTTCTTAGCGATAAACTCGTCAGATTCGTTGTGGTATTCACGACGCTCTGAGTGACCGATGATGATGTGAGTAGCACCGAAATCTTTCAGCATTTCTGGAGACATATCGCCAGTGAACGCACCGCTGTTGTTTAGGTCAGTGTTTTGAGCACCTAGGATGATCTTGTTACCGCCTTCAGCGATTACGCGCTCTGCTAGGTCGATGTAAAGTGCTGGTGGAGCGACTGCTACGTCAACACCTTCAAGGCCTTCAAGCTCAGCGTTAAGACCAGTTAGCAGCTCAGTTACCATTGCTTTGCTGCCGTTTAGTTTCCAGTTACCCATCACTACAGGACGACGCATAGGAATATCTCCCTTATCTTTAATGTAAATAGTCAATTAATGTAAAAAATCTACGTAGGAATATAACAGAATAATGTGAACAGATCATGATTGGCGTCATGTCTTGTCCGGCTTTCTTTACTGATTCGACCAAGCATCGATCCTGTTATTTTTGTCAAAAGCAATCGATTGGTGATCACGTAGACAGAATGATAGTTCATTCCTCGGAAATTGCTGCTGAGATTGGTATTACTACGCGCTGGAATTAATAGTTGTAGAAAGGAATCAAAATGCCAAATCTCGTTTTAGAGTATTCAAACTCGGTGGAAGAACGTGTCAATGTTCAGGGGTTGCTGGAGGATTTACATAAAACGGCGTTAGAGAGTGGCCTTTTTGAACTCGCGTCAGTGAAATCTAGAACGCTCAGGTGCCACAATTGGTTAATTGGGGAAGAGGGCGATAGCCTCGACTTTATCCATATCAACTTTGATTTGCTATCTGGCCGCTCCCAAGAACAAAAGCGAGAGCTGTCACGAGCCTTGATGGCGACACTTCAAGAGCAAGCCAGTCACGTGCACAGCTTAACGGTCAATATCCGAGACATGGACGTAGACAGCTTCCAGAAGGTAGTGAATTAGGTTGAACCGAGTTTCTTGAGAGCAGTGAGCAGGGTTAAGTATCGTTAGATGCAGGGTACTGAAAGCTAATAGGCCTTATCGAGCGTTTATCGTTGCTTGAGCTTAGTCTCGCTCTGCTTGTTATAACGGCACTATTGGCGCTTACACTGCAGGTGTACTTTCCAAACCATATCGACTCGGCTAATCTATAACCTTTCTATTTTGGGGTAAAATTTGATGTCGACTAAAGAGTTACTGTTTTCTTTTCAAGGACGTATAAACCGTAAAACCTACTGGATTTGGAACGTCATTTACTATGCCTCTATTCTAGGTTTTGGTGCTGGAATCAGTAAGCTATTTCCTACTTTCTCCTATTTACTTCTCCCTATTTTCTTGGTGATTTTGTTAATCCCTGATTTGGCGATCACCACCAAGCGTTGGCATGACCGCAACAAATCAATCTATTGGCTAGCACTGAATATTCCGCTGATTATCGGACGAATCGCTACGCCAATGACTAGCCCTGTTGCACAAGAGCCGTCGACACCGCAAATGTTCGTTGCATCCATTTCTCTGATTTGTGGTTTATGGATTCTAATTGAATGTGGCTTATTAAAAGGAACATCAGGACCAAACCAATATGGCCCTGAGCCGGAGTAATCGCTTTAAGTAACGTGCTCGCTGAAAGTAGATTCTTAGTCTCGCTGAGGCTCGCTAGAATGACGAACTTCTATACTCTAGAGCTTGTTAAAGCCACCGTCATTCTGAACAGTGGGGGGACGAGCATGATTCAGAATCTATCGTCCGCTTGAGCAGTGGCTAAGGTGAGAGGGAAAGAATAGGAGTTTGCTGTTACTTGATTCTTAGTCTCGCTGGATCTCGCTAGAATGACGAGCTTTTTTGATCTAGAGCTTGCTATTTTAACCGTAATTCTGAACAGTGAGGGACGAGCATGATTCAGAATCTATCGTCCGCTTGAGCAGTGGCTAAGGTGAGTGGGAAAGAACAGGAGTTTGTTGCTACTCGATTCTTAGTCTCGCTTGAGCTCGCTAGAATGGCGACTTTCTCTTATTAAATAGAACCGTCATTCTGAACAGCGAGGGACGAGTGTGATTCAGAATCTACGCACAGAGCGCTCCGAGTTTGAACTGAGCGATTGAATTACAATGGAAAAGTAACAGCGAATCATAAAGGAGAATGAATCATCAATAGGATACCTTGCGTTTATATCCTAACGTCAAACAACAACGCCGTTCTTTACATTGGTGTTACCAGTCAGCTGCCTCAAAGAATATGGCAGCATAAAAACGGAGTAGTTGAGGGATTTACCAAGAAATACAACGTTCATAAGCTCGTTTACTTTGAGTTATTCGAAGATATGGCAACTGCCATAACCCGAGAGAAGCAGCTCACGCAGTGGAAGCGTGAGTGGAAGTTAGACCTGGTAAGAGAAACGAACCCTAACTTTCTCGATCTATCTACTGAGTATCAGTAAAAATCATCCCTACCTTTAAATGCCTCTAAACTAACCACATCCGCTTTTTGAGTCGGTGCCGTCTCCCCTTGTAGTGCCGCTCTGAACTTCACGACCTGTTTTTGTAATTCGTTCATCAATACCACATTGGTGTGATGAGGGTTTTTACACGTGCTGATGACTCTATCGATGTGGCTTTGCTGAGCCCACAGTCTTTCTTGCATGTTTTCTGATGCACTTTCGATCATCTCTTTTGCCATTTCATGACGAAATTGCTCAAAAGCTTCTGGGTCTCGCTCAGCCATTCGAACCATTTCATCGAATGGCGGAAGCGTTTGAGAAGGGTAGTGACGTAGAGTAGACATCGATGCTCTCCAAATCCTTATGGAAATTGCCTTTAGTTACTAAAAGCCTATACCACTAGAAAGAGGTGAGAGGATGAATTCTTCAGCCGTCTCACTTATAAGAGAAGCTTTCAAGCTTGAGATTGAATAAGTGCGGCATGTCGATGTTTGTTTGTGGTGGTTACTGCAGTTGTTGGATGCGGTAAACGCAGCGTCTTTGGCCGCTAATGATGTGTTCGGTACGCTCTACTTTGGTGTCACGTCCAAGTAAAGACTGAAAGACACTTAATTCTGATTGGCACAAGCTTGGGCAGCGAGTTGCGGCTTTACAAATCGGGCAGTGATTTTCGATCAAGATAAATCCGTTCTCATCTTGCTCAAGCTCGGCCATATAACCTTCTTGTTCTCTTAGTGTCACAAGAGTTTCTAGTTTGCTTTGCAGAGAGTTACATTGCTCAAGATGCTGACGATAACTTTGTAATGTGAGTTTTTCCCTTTCTGATGTGACTTTTTCCAGTCCATCTTTGCCAAAGATATGTTCGACAGCTTCTATAAACTGAATGGTCAACTCACCGTGACGGTCAGCAAATTGCTCATGACCTTTTTGAGTGAGAGACCAATGACGAGCGGGGCGACCCACTTTGACTTTTACGTCATGAATAGACAGGATGCCATCATCTTCTAAACTCTGAAGGTGCTGACGTGCCCCCATGGTTGTCATACCCAGCTCAGAAGAGAGTTGTTTTGCAGTGACGGAACCATCACGCTTAACGATTTGCAATATCCTATCTACGGTCTTCATATACCCACCATTTATACGTCAGTACATATTATGCGCGATAGGGTTAGTAAAGAAAAGTGTTGACTTAGTTTGAGTGGGGATTTGTAGGGGCTATGTTCATATGAGCCAATATACGTCGTCATTCTGAACAGCGAGGAACGAGGTGATTCAGAATCTATCGTCCGGCTGTGTAGGGGTTAAGGTGAGAGGGAAATAATAGGAGTTTGCTGTTACTGGATTTTTTAGTCTCGCTGGAGCTTGCTAGAATGACGAGCTCTTTTGATTTTGAGCTTGCTATGGTAGCCGTCATTCTGAATAACGAGGAACGAGTGTGATTCAGAATCTATTGCTTGGTTGTGCGGAAAGAAAGGCTCACACTCAGATTGAGCGAGAGCCTCGAGAAATGCTTAAAGAATAATATCACGCACTTCTGGATCTTTACGATCTAGGTAGTGAGTCGACTTAATACGACGAATAGTACGGCATCGACCACGCACGAGAAGCGTTTCTGTGGTTGCGATATTGCCTTGGCGAGAGATGCCTTCTAGCAAGTCACCTTTAGTAATGCCTGTTGCTGAGAATACCACATTGTCGCTACGGGCCATGTCTTCCATTTTGAGGACAACATTCGCTTTTACGCCCATTTCATCGCAGCGTTTTAGTTCGTCTGCGCCGTAAATGCGGTTTTCTTCAGTATCGCCTTTTACTTCATGACGAGGAAGTAGACGACCGTGCATGTCACCGTCTAGCGCTCGAATTACCGCTGCTGATACTACCCCTTCTGGCGCGCCGCCAATACAGTACATCATGTCCACTTCACTGTCTGGCATACAAGTCAGAATAGAGGCAGCCACGTCACCATCAGGCACCGCAAAGACACGTACGCCCATTGCTTGCATTTCTGCAATAACGTCATCGTGGCGAGGTTTCGCAAGGGTAATAACGACTAAGGTATCAAGTGGTTTGTTCAGGGCTTTTGCTACGTTCTCTAGGTTCTCTTTTAACGGCTTTTCTAAATCAATTACGCCTTTTGCACCAGGGCCAACAACCAGTTTTTCCATGTACATATCTGGCGCTTTAAGAAAGCTGCCTTTCTCACCTGCGGCAAGTACGGCTAGTGCGTTAGATTGCCCCATTGCCGTCATGCGAGTCCCTTCAATCGGGTCGACAGCAATATCTACTTCATCACCACCAATACCCACTTGCTCACCAATGTATAGCATTGGCGCATCATCGATTTCACCCTCACCAATGACAATTTCACCACTGATATCTGTTTTGTTCAGTAGGGTGCGCATAACTTCAACAGCTGCGCCATCGGCTGCATTTTTATCGCCACGGCCAAGCCATTTGTAACCAGCCAAAGCTGCACCTTCAGTCACACGGGAAAATGCCATTGCTAAATCACGTTTCATGATGTCTCCAAGTAAGCAAGAGGGAAGAAGAATTTGCGCGGCGATTCTATCACAACGTAGGGTAAACGTTTGCCTTTTGCGGAGCTTTTACTTTATCTAACTTGAATTTGATCAATACTTAGGTCGATTTTCAGCGTGGCGGGAGGCAAAATCCTTGCTCAAAAATGCTTCGGCGATAAGAAAAGTCAGCGTTTAGTGAGATTGCGCCGATTTTTTGACCGAATGATGCGAAATATCGAATATAGTGAGTGTTTCTCATCGCGACGCTGAGTAGAATGAACCTTATATAGGTTAGGTGTGCATCAATCTCGCACATCGTCCCAACGGAATAACATAGGTAGGCCAAGATGTCTTTTGAAGTACTAGAACAACTAGAATCTAAAATTCAAACTGCAGTTGACACAATCACTCTTCTTCAGATGGAAGTCGAAGAGCTGAAAGAAGATAAAGCAAAACTTGCGGAAGAAGCGAACGAGCTTCGCTCTCAACGTGAAGAGCTAGAGCAAAAAGCACAGCAAGCACAACAAGAGCACGCGCAATGGCAAGAGCGCATTCGTGCACTACTTGGCAAAATGGACGAAGTGGAATAATTCGGCTTCTTCATTCCAAATTAAAAACACCCGCGTTAAGCGGGTGTTTGTGTTTTGGGCAAGTTGAAAATCGTTAGGACAAGCTCGATTCTGATAGCCAAGAGAAGGTCCTATAACTTAGGTACCTAAGACTCGTTATTCTTCTTCATCCAACTCTAAATCAATATTCAATGGCTCAGGCGACAGGATAATTCCGGTGCTATCGGCATAAATATAATCTTCAGGTAGAAAGCTGACGCCGCCAAAGTTGACTGGTACATCTAATTCGCCGATACCCTGGCTGGTCGCTCCAACAGGAATAGAGGCGAGGGCTTGAATGCCTAAGTTCATATCTTCAAGTTCATCTACTTCACGAACACAGCCGTAAACGACAATGCCTTCCCACTCGTTTTCTTCCGCAATGGTTGCGATTTCTGCATCGATAAGGGCTTTACGTAGGGAACCGCCACCGTCAATTAACACAACGCGACCAAGTCCATCTTGCTCTAATGTCTCGCGGATCAACGAATTATCTTCAAAACACTTGATGGTGGTGATTTGCCCGGCAAATGAAGCGCGACCGCCAAAATTACTGAACATTGGTTCAACCACATCTACCTGATCGAGGTAGATATCACAGAGTGCTGAGGTATTGTATTCCATAGCGTACCTTTCTAAACAGAAATTGGTTGTCTTTGAGTATATCTAGGCATTAAGTCAATGCAATGACAATCCTTTTTTAACTTACTAGAGTTTGAGCTACCACAATTGTTGCAAACAAAACGTTGGTGACTAAAGAGCATTTCACGATGACTGGCATCATTGGTGCTATCTGAGCGGGCTTTTGTGTATGCCAAACCGCTTTGCCATGATCGGCCACGAAATAAATACTAAGTAAAAATGGCAAGCTAATCCAAACGGGTTTGTCTTGAATTAACAAGTAAGCCGCAAAGGCAAGAATAGCACCGCCAAGTAAAACAAAGTGGTACTGCTTGGCTTTGCGTTGACCCAAACGCACTGCGACCGTGCGTTTACCACACTCTCGGTCGTTCTCGATATCACGCATATTGTTGATGTTGAGTACTGCAACGGCGAGTAAACCGCAGCCTAGAGCAGGTAAGAATAGCGTGGTATCTACGTGACCAGTATGCAAGAAATAGGTACCGGATACGCCGAGTAAACCAAAAAACAAGAAAACTGAAATATCGCCAAGCCCCACGTAACCGTATGGTTTGCTACCCATGGTGTAAGCAATCGCCGCGAGGATGGCTAAAATTCCCAGCCCGATAAACGTCACAATGCTTTCCAGTGAGCTTAGTGAATAGAAAACTAACACTAAGCCAGAAATAGCGGTCAGAACGATGTTAAAGATAATTGCCTGTTTCATCTGTTTCGCACTTACTGCGCCAGACTGCATCGCTCGTAATGGGCCAAGGCGTTTGTCGTTATCTGTACCTTGAACGGCATCACCATAGTCGTTCGCCAGGTTGGATAGAATTTGCAGCAACGTCGCGGTTACGAAAGCCATGATGGCAATTGTCAGTGAAAAATGACCCGCCGAGTAGGCGAGTACGCTACCCGTTAAGATAGAGACTAACGCCAGAGGTAGTGTTTTTGGGCGAGCGGCTTCAAGCCAGATCTGTAAAGATTGTTTCATGGAAATTTCGTGCTAGTAACCAATGTGCCCAGTATAAGCACAAAGAGGCAGATACGCTATTGACCTAAAACAACTCAACTAAAAGTCAAAGGGTGAAGGAGAAGGAAAGCAGTTTCGATATTTGAGGCGATAAAATAGCACTCTTTTTGGAAAGTGAAGGTGCGGAGAACGCTGCTATTAGATTCTTAGTCTCGCTGGAGCTCGCTAGAATGACGAGATCTTTTGATTTAGCTGTTGTCAAAGTAACCGCCATTCTGAACAACGAGGAACGAGTGTGATTCAGAATCAATCGTCCGATTGTGCGGTGGTTAAGGTGAGCTGGAAAGAATAGGGTGTGCTGCTACTAGATTCTTAGTCTCGCTTGAGCTCGCTAGAATGACGAGTTCTTTCGATTTAGAGTTTATTAAAGTCACCGTCATTCTGAACAGCGAGGAACGAGTGTGAGTCAGAATCTATCGTCCGGTTGTGTGGTGGTTAAGGTTAGTGGGAAAGAATAGGGTGTGCTGTTACTAGATTCTTAGTCTCGATGAGAACCCTTAGAATGACGAGATCTTTTGATTTAGATGTTGTCAAAGTAACCGTCATTCTGAACAACGAGGAACGAGTGTGATTCAGAATCTATCATCCGATTGTGGTGGTTAAGGTTAGTGGGAAAGAATAGGGTGTGCTGTTACCAGATTCTTAGCCTCGCCTGAGCTCGCTAGAATGGCCAGACCTATTGATTTAGGTGTTGTCACAGTAATCGTCATTCTAAACAAAAAGCCCAGAAACAAGGTTCTGGGCTTTGGTGGAATAGATTGCGCTTAAAGAATAAAGCGGCTTAGATCTTCATCTTCAATCGTGTCGCCTAGGCGCTCTTTCACATAAGCGGCATCGATAACAAACTTCGCGCCAGATTGCTCCGCTGCGTCGTAAGAGATTTCATCCATTAAGCGTTCCATAACGGTGTGTAAGCGACGAGCACCGATGTTTTCTGTGCTTTCGTTGACCGTCCATGCCGCTTCCGCGATTTGCGTGATGCCATCTTCTGTGAACTCGATGTCCACATCTTCCGTTTTCATCAACGCAACGTACTGCTCTGTTAGAGAGGCTTTTGGCTCTGTCAGAATGCGTTTGAAGTCGTTGCTGCTTAGTGCTTCTAGCTCAACGCGAATTGGTAGACGACCTTGCAATTCTGGGATCAAGTCAGATGGTTTTGCCACTTGGAATGCACCAGATGCAACAAACAGAATGTGGTCTGTTTTTACCATGCCGTGCTTGGTTGATACCGTGCTGCCTTCAATCAATGGAAGCAGGTCGCGCTGAACACCTTCGCGTGAAACGTCTGGGCCTGAGCTCTCGCCGCGTTTACAGATCTTGTCGATCTCATCGATAAATACGATGCCGTTGTTTTCAACGTTGAAAATCGCTGCTTCTTTTAGCTCTTCTTGGTTAACCAGTTTCGCTGCTTCTTCTTCCGCTAACGCTTTCATTGCGTCTTTGATTTTCAGCTTACGTTTTTTCTTAGTGTCGCCAGCCAGGTTTTGGAACATGCCTTGCAGCTGGTTAGTCATCTCTTCCATACCTGGGGGCGCCATGATCTCTACGCCCATTTGTGGTGCGGCTACGTCGATTTCAATTTCTTTATCGTCTAGTTGGCCTTCACGCAATTTTTTACGGAAAATCTGGCGAGTGTGAGAAGACTCTTCCGTTTGCTCTGCTTGACCCCAGCTATCACGTGCTGGTGGCAGTAGCGCATCAAGAATGCGTTCTTCCGCTTGCTCTTCAGCGCGGAATTTTACTTTTTCCATCGCTTGTTGATGCGTCATTTTTACCGCGACATCAGTCAGGTCACGGATGATGGTTTCAACTTCTTTACCAACGTAACCCACTTCTGTGAATTTTGTTGCTTCAACTTTGATGAATGGTGCATTTGCCAGTTTTGCTAGGCGGCGTGCGATTTCAGTCTTACCAACACCAGTAGGACCAATCATCAAAATGTTTTTTGGCGTCACTTCGGCACGCAAGCTTTCTTCAAGCTGCATACGGCGCCAGCGGTTACGAAGTGCAATCGCAACCGAACGCTTGGCTTTTTCTTGACCGATAATGTGGCGGTTCAATTCATGAACGATTTCGCGAGGCGTCATTTCAGACATATTCTTTCCTTACTTCGTTACGATTACGCGGTTGGTTTTTCAGGCTCTATTGTTGAGTCTAGCTCTTCTACCGTGTGGTGATGGTTAGTGAAGACACAAATATCACCCGCGATATTGAGGGCTTTTTCCGCGATCTCACGAGCATCTAGATCTGTGTTTTCTAGTAGGGCGGTTGCTGCAGCTTGTGCGTAAGCACCACCAGAGCCAATCGCAATCAGGTCGTGTTCTGGCTGTACGACATCACCATTACCGGTAATGATTAACGATGCGGTTTCGTCGGCAACGGCAAGCAAGGCTTCGAGCTTGCGCAGAGCACGATCGCTACGCCAGTCTTTGGCTAGCTCAACCGCAGCCTTAGTTAGGTGGCCTTGGTGCATTTGCAGCTTGCTTTCGAAGCGCTCAAAAAGGGTGAAGGCATCCGCAGTACCGCCGGCAAAGCCCGCTAGTACTTGGTTGTTGTATAGGCGGCGAACTTTGCGCGCATTACCTTTCATTACAGTATTGCCTAGAGATACTTGGCCATCACCCGCGATGACGACTTTATTATTTCGACGTACAGATACAATGGTAGTCACAGTCGACCTCTTGATTATTTCTCTTTGGATTTAATTCAGTATATGGGGGAGGGGAAATGGGGATTCAAGGGGGCAAAAAGAAAGGCCCTAGGATCTTAGCTCCTAGGGCCTGAGTTTAAAGATTTTCTTTCCAAATCGCACATGGCTCGATTTTCGCGCGTTGCAGTTTATGACGGTCACGTTCTGCATCACGTTTGAACTTATACGGACCTAGCACCACGCGATACCATGAACTGCCTTCTTTCTTACGAATCTTGCTCGACATCCCTTGGAACGCGATTGCAATCTTGCGCTCTTCTGCTTGCGCCTGGGTTTTATAAGCGCCACATTGCATAATGTAAGGAATCTTAGAAACTTCAATTTCTTTGGCCACAACTTCAACTTCACGTTTCGGTAGTGACTCGACATATTCCCACTTTTCTTCTGGTGGTGGCGGCAAATCTTTTTTCGGCTTTGGTTTGCTCACAGTGGTTGTTGGCTGTTTCACGACAGGTGGTTTTGGTTCTGGGTCGCTACTCAAAAGGTAAAGGCCATAGCCAAAACCGCCCACAAGCAAGATAGCGAGCAGGCCACTACGCCAAGGTTTTTTTCTTCTCGGCGGTTGTTTTTTTGTCGACTTTTTTGGGGCACCTCGCCCCCGTCTTACATAATCTCTATTTGCCACGGTTATTTCTGGTCATCAAGGATTCTTGCAAATATGTTAATCCAGAACGAGTTGAGAAAACACCCTATTGATAGAATCTTGATAGCTAAAGCGCGACAACGCCCGAGTGTAGGAGTGTGTTTCCGTTCTCGCTTATATTTATTCGGGGATACACAAAAAGCAGGAGGGGTAAATAAAAAGCGGCGCCTTAGCACCGCTTTGGGTATGGATACTTAATTTTTAGGTTAAGGGCGCTGTGGTGGCGCTGCACTTCCGCGAATGACGAGATTAGTTTCAAGCAAACGCGAGCCTGAATGCACGTCGTGGCCTTTTAACATCTCGAGCATCATTAGCATTGCTTGTCGACCAATCTCATAGCGAGGCTGAGAGATGGTGGTCAACGGTGGATCGCAGTACTGAGCGAAGTTAATGTCATCAAAGCCCACAACAGAGAGATCTTGCGGTACTCGTAAGCCAAGCTTTTTCGCTTCTTGAATTGCGCCGATGGCCATTGTGTCACAGTGACAGAAAATAGCCGTTGGTGGCTCAGGCAATTCGAGCAGTTTGCGAACGGCTTTTGCTCCGCCATCAAAAGAGAACTCAGTAATGACACTATATTGTGGATCTTTATTGATGCCGGCACGGCGCAGGGCTTGTTGGTAGCCTTGCTGGCGGAACTGACACAATATTGCCGTATCTGGCCCCGAGATTTGCGCGATGCGTTTATGACCTAGTTGGGTTAGGTAATTCACCGCTTCAAATGCTGAGGTCAGGTTGTCAATATGTACTGTCGGAAGTTCTAACTCTGGCGCAAATTCACACGCCATTACCATCGGAGGTAAGTTCTTTTGTTCTGGCTTACTGACATCGAACGGTAGATCTGTGCCAAGCAGTAGCATTCCATCCGCCTGCTTAGTAAATACGAGGTTAACGAAAGAACTTTCGCGTTTCTTCTGTTGTCCGCTATCGCCCAGCAGGACTAGATAGCCATGTTCCATGGCAGCATCTTCAATACCGCGAATAATTTCAGAAAAATAAGGATCACAGATGTCGGGAACGATAGTGACAATGGTTTTTGATTCGTTTCTACGTAAGTTACGCGCTAATGAGTTTGGAGAATAACCCGCTTCAAGTACGGCATCTTCTACTCTTTTTCTCGTTGAAGAAGAGACCTTCTCTGGGTTCATTAATGCTCGAGATACCGTAGCCGTAGACACTCCCGCAAGCTGGGCAACATCCTTCATTGTCGCCATAGTTTTTAACCTCTCGTTTATTTTTTTGCCAAGATGACGTTATTCCGGTTTGAAATCATAATAATCACGCTGAGTTAGAGCAGCGTTTGCTCTTCGCTCAGTTCGTGTTAACAAGTGGAAAAATGGATTCTTCACTGCGACATCAATTTGTGGGAATAGTCATTGTTTTAATCTAAGCCTGTGCGAACAAGTCACTTTAGACTTTTCTAATTTGGATAGTCTATTCATTTCTAAAGTGAAAGTTACGGTCTGTTTAACAAAAATTGCAATCCCGTCGTGATTCTCGTCACATTAAATGGTAATTCATTACATAGTTAAACGTTTGCTAGCTGAGATCTTGTGGCTCTATGTCTAAATTCCAGCGAACTTTCTTGGCATTTGGCAACAACTCAATAGCAGGTTTGGCACTGGTTAATAACTTTTGCATCAATGAACGATGCTGGGTTTGAAGTAACAGCTGCCAGCGGTATTTACCAGCCCGCTTGGCCAAAGGTGAAGGAGTGGGGCCTAACACCATGCAGGAATCATCGAACAGAGGGTGTGATTCTAACGTAAAGCGAACCTGACGCAGGAAGTCTTCAACTACCTCACTTTGGTTTGCTTCTGCTTTAAACAGAGTCAAGAAACTATAAGGCGGAAGCTGAGCCAGTTTGCGTTCTTCCAGAGCTGTCATAGCAAAGTGACGATAGTCTTTTTGAAGTAGGGCTTGCAGCAAGCTGTGCTCAGGATGGTGAGTTTGCAGGATCACTTCGCCAGGTTTACTTGCTCGGCCAGCACGACCTGCGACCTGAATAAACAGCTGAGCTAATCGCTCCGAAGCGCGAAAATCACTACTATACAAAGAGCCATCAACATCCAAAAGAGCTACGAGCGTTACATTTGGAAAGTGGTGCCCCTTAGCCAGCATTTGAGTGCCTATCAGTATTTGGTATTCACCTTTACGAATCGATTCAAGGGCACCTTCCAAACTACCTTTGCGACGTGTACTGTCTCTGTCGATGCGAATGGCTTTGTATTCTGGAAACAACTGAGCCAATTGTTGTTCGAGCTGCTCCGTTCCTACGCCGACGGTAACCAGTTGAGTTGAACCACATCCCTGACACTGATGAATGACAGGTTGTTGTGAGCCGCAGTGATGGCAGCGTATTTCGTTGCTGTAATGGTGGAACGTATAGTACGCATCACAGCGTTTACATTCAGCAATCCAACCACATTCATGGCACATCAAAGCGGGCGAGAAACCTCGGCGGTTAAGAAACAACATAACCTGATTGCCCACTTTTAAGTGTTTGCGCATTTCGGCAATCAGTTGGGCGGATAAGCCACTTTCTAAATACTGACCTTTTACATCTAACACTTTATTGGTGGTGGGCACGGCAGAGCCAGCTCGTTGGGTAAGTGTTAAATGGTGATATTTACCAGACAGGGCATTATGCAAGGTTTCTAACGCTGGCGTCGCTGAGCCGAGGATAATCGGTACTTGCTCTTTATGGGCGCGCATGACAGCAACATCACGAGCGTGGTAACGCAAGCTGTCTTGTTGCTTATAAGAGGAGTCATGCTCTTCATCAACGATAATAATCCCCAAATCAGCAAAAGGTGTCAGTAGGGCTGAGCGCGTACCAATGATGATCCCCGCGGCTTTATCGCGAGCCGATAACCAGGCGTTCAAACGCTCTGTTTCATTCAAACCGGAATGAATCACATCTACTGGGACATTAAATCGATGTTTAAAGCGGTTGATGGTTTGGGGGGTTAGACCTATCTCAGGTACTAAAACTAGTGCCTGTTTCCCTTGCTCTAGAACTGGCTTGATAAGGTTTAAGTAAACTTCGGTTTTACCAGAGCCAGTTACCCCTTCTAATAAATAGCAAGCAAAGCCCGTTTGGCTATTTACGCTGGCAATCGCGAGTGCTTGTTCATGGTTAAGCTTTGGTTTCTCTACCGCACACTCTACATTTTGACTCCATTTCGTAATGGTCGGCTTTTTCTCGATGCGCTCGACCCAACCTTTTTCTTCGAGGTTTTTTAAGATGGTTGAGTTTACTTCTTGATCCAAGAGTTCTTGATGCGGGATCGGTCCGTTGACCATCATTTGGAGTGCACGCTGTTGTTTTATTGCACGTCCAAGCCCTTGCATTAGCTTATTTCTTCCTGCTTCTGTCAGTTGCCATTCTTGTAGTGTTGCAAAGTCAGCCGGTTTGCCTTTCCTCAGCGCGGCAGGCATTGCATTGTGTAGAGTGTCACCTAGAGGGTACTGATAGAACTGGCTGCACCAAGTCAGCAACGAATAAAGCTTTTCAGACCATATCGGCTGAGAATCAAGAACTGCTTTGATTGGCTTGAGTTGATCTTTGGGAAAGTCGGAGTGGTTCACCATTGCGGTGACGATGCCGACTAAGGTTTGGCGTCCAAAAGGTACGGAAACGCGTCCACCAATGATCGGAAACAGGTGCCCCGGAATGGCGTAATCAAATTGTTTGTCGAGCGGTACGGGTAATGCCACTCTAGCAATGGTTGGACGCATAAATTCTTAGCTATTAAAAAAGAGGGAAAGGAAATGAGAGTCTATTAAAATCGGTATGGAAATTCGAGTAAAGCAATGTGATTCAGCGTGAATCGTGCCTCTATGATTAGTCTGGCTAAAAAAGTGGCGAAAAAGTTGCCAAATGTGTTGATCCGAGCAATGTGATTCTTTACTATATCGCGCCTTGAGATATGGCTTCGGCAATTAGTTGATGCGGTATCCCATTTTATTATTAATTGCGTGTGGTGTGCGGCTTAGATTCGTATAGCGACACGGCCTACTATTGAGGTTATCCCATGAAAGCTGGTATCCACCCAGAATACAAAGCAGTAAAAGCGACTTGTTCTTGCGGCAACTCTTTTGAGTTCAACTCTACTCTAGGTAAAGAGTCTATCCACCTAGATGTATGTGACAAGTGTCACCCATTCTACACTGGTAAGCAACGTATCGTTGATACAGGCGGCCGTGTTGATCGCTTCAACAAGCGTTTCGGTGCACTATCAAGCGGTAAGAAATAATAGCAGCCGCTATTACGATTACAGTTTAGAAAAGGACGCTTCGGCGTCCTTTTTGTTTAATGGCTACCAAGCGAAGAGGGATGTATAGGGTTTGGAATATTCCCGATTATTTTTCACTCAGCGCTTGCAACCTAAAGTGTGATCTGTATAATGCAGCGCACTGGTTAAGCCAGTTGTGAACCAATGAGCAGTGAGGAGCGAGCAAATCTAAGGATTTGCGAGGTAATGTATACTCAGCTTATGTTCGCGGTTAATACAATTAGCTATCTTTTCTTCGGAAAAACTATCCTCAAAGGTGACTTTGGCATATAGGGATAGTTAATCGAAAATTAACTGACAATGCGTCCTAATCTTGGATGCTACGGTTTCACATAAATCAATCGGCATTCTCTCGTCTTGACGAGTTTGAGTGGCGATATTGTTTGTGTAATTTATTAAATTTGGAGCTCTGTCTCATGCAGAACCAACGTATCCGTATCCGCCTAAAAGCTTTCGATTACAAACTAATCGATGCTTCTACAGCGGAAATCGTTGAAACAGCTAAGCGCACTGGCGCACAGGTTCGTGGTCCAATCCCACTGCCAACTCGTAAAGAGCGTTTCACAGTTCTTATCTCTCCACACGTTAACAAGAAAGCACGTGACCAGTACGAAATCCGTACTCACAAGCGTCTAATCGACATCGTTGAGCCAACAGACAAGACTGTTGATGCTCTAATGCGTCTAGACCTTGCTGCGGGCGTTGACGTTCAAATTAGCCTAGGTTAAGGGAGATTAGAAGTATGATTGGTCTAATCGGTCGTAAAGTGGGCATGACCCGCGTATTTACTGAAGAAGGCGTTTCTATCCCAGTAACTGTTGTTGAGGTTGAAGCTAACCGTGTTTCTCAAGTGAAAACTCTTGAAACTGACGGCTACGCAGCAATCCAGGTTACAGCTGGTTCTAAGAAAGCTAACCGCGTAAACAAAGCTGAAGCAGGTCACTTTGCTAAAGCTGGCGTTGAAGCTGGTCGCGGTCTTTGGGAATTCCGTTTAGAAAACGGCGAAGAGTTCGAAGTTGGTTCAGAACTAACTGTTGAACTATTCAACGAAACTAAGAAAGTAGACGTTACTGGTACATCTAAGGGTAAAGGTTTCCAAGGCGCTGTTAAGCGTTGGAACTTCCGTACTCAAGATATGACTCACGGTAACTCATTGTCTCACCGTGCTCCTGGTTCTATCGGTCAATGTCAGACTCCAGGTCGCGTATTTAAAGGCAAGAAAATGGCAGGTCACATGGGTGCTGAGCGTGTAACGACTCAAAACCTAGAGATCGTACGTGTTGACGCTGAGCGCAACCTGCTTCTTATTAAAGGTGCAGTCCCAGGCGCAACTGGCGGCAACGTGATCGTTAAACCAGCTGTTAAAGCATAACGTCTCAGGAGTAAGTAATGGAACTAATGGTTAAAGGTGCCGATGCACTAACTGTTTCCGAAACTACTTTCGGACGTGAGTTTAACGAAGCTCTTGTACACCAAGTAGTTGTTGCGTACGCAGCAGGTGCTCGTCAAGGTACTCGTGCTCAAAAAACACGTTCAGAAGTTTCTGGCGGTGGCGCTAAGCCATGGCGTCAAAAAGGTACTGGCCGTGCGCGTGCTGGTACAATCCGTAGCCCAATCTGGCGTACAGGTGGTGTTACTTTTGCTGCGAAACCACAAGATCACAGCCAAAAAGTAAACAAAAAAATGTACCGTGGTGCTATGAAGAGCATTCTTTCTGAGCTTGTTCGTCAAGAGCGTCTAATCGTTGTTGATAACTTCTCAGTTGAAGCACCAAAGACTAAAGAGCTAGTTGCTAAGCTTAAAGAGCTTGAGCTAACTGACGCTCTAATCGTGACTAGCGAAGTAGATGAGAATCTATTCCTAGCTGCTCGTAACCTATACAAAGTTGACGCACGTGATGTTGCTGGTATCGATCCAGTATCTCTAATCGCGTTTGACAAAGTTGTAATGACTGCAGAAGCAGTTAAGCAAGTAGAGGAAATGCTAGCATGATCACTGAAGAGCGTATCCTAAAAGTTCTACGTGCACCGCACATCTCTGAAAAAGCAACTATGGCAGCTGAGAAAGCGAACACTATCGTTTTCAAAGTAGCTAAAGATGCGACTAAAAAAGAGATCAAAGCAGCTGTAGAAAAGCTATTTGAAGTTGAAGTTAAGTCTGTAAATACTCTTATCACTAAGGGTAAGACCAAACGTCAAGGTCTACGCCAAGGTCGCCGCAGCGACGTTAAGAAAGCGTACGTTACTTTGAAAGAAGGTCAAGATCTTGACTTCGTTGGCGGCGCGGAATAACAGGAGTAGTTAAAAATGGCTATTGTTAAATGTAAGCCGACTTCCCCTGGTCGTCGTCACGTTGTTAAAGTTGTTAACGCTGACCTACACAAGGGCAAGCCATACGCACCTCTTCTAGAGAAAAACTCTAAGAACGGTGGTCGTAACAACAAGGGTCGTATCACAGTACGTCACATCGGCGGTGGTCACAAGCATCACTACCGTGTAGTTGACTTCAAACGTACTAAAGATGGTATTCCAGCGACAGTTGAGCGTCTTGAATACGATCCAAACCGTAGCGCAAACATTGCTCTAGTTCTTTACAAAGACGGTGAGCGTCGCTACATCCTAGCACCTAAAGGTGTTGTAGCTGGTGATGTTATTCAGTCTGGTGTTGATGCACCAATCAAAGCTGGTAACACTCTACCAATGCGTAATATCCCAGTAGGTTCAACAGTACATAACGTTGAACTTAAGCCTGGTAAAGGTGGTCAGCTAGCTCGTTCGGCTGGTGCTTACGCTCAAATCGTTGCTCGCGACGGTGCGTACGTAACTATCCGTCTACGTTCTGGCGAGATGCGCAAAGTTCTTTCTGAAGGCCGTGCAACAATCGGTGAAGTTGGTAACTCTGAGCACATGCTACGTGAACTTGGTAAAGCAGGTGCATCACGTCATCGCGGTATCCGTCCAACGGTTCGTGGTGTTGTAATGAACCCGATTGACCACCCACACGGTGGTGGTGAAGGCCGTACTTCTGGTGGTCGTCACCCAGTATCTCCTTGGGGTATGCCTACTAAAGGCTTCAAGACTCGTAAGAACAAACGCACTGACAAGTACATCGTACGTCGTCGTAACAAGTAATCTATATAAAGAGGAATCGCCATGCCACGTTCTCTCAAGAAAGGTCCTTTTATTGACCTACACTTGCTGAAGAAGGTAGAGAAAGCGGTGGAAAGCGGAGACAAAAAGCCTATTAAGACTTGGTCCCGTCGTTCAATGATCATCCCTACGATGATCGGTTTGACCATCGCTGTCCATAATGGTCGTCAGCACGTACCAGTATTTGTAACTGATGAAATGATCGGTCACAAACTGGGTGAATTCGCACCAACACGTACTTACCGCGGTCACGCTGCGGATAAGAAAGCTAAGAAGCGCTAAGGAGTAAATAATGGAAGCAATTGCTAAACATAACTTTGCTCGCATTTCGCCTCAGAAAGCTCGCTTAGTTGCGGATCTAATCCGTGGTAAATCTGTTGACCAAGCTCTAGAAATCCTAACGTTCAGCAACAAAAAAGCTGCTGCACTAGTTAAGAAAGTTCTAGAGTCTGCTATCGCTAACGCGGAGCACAACGAAGGTGCAGATATTGACGATCTGAATGTCGCAAAAATCTTTGTAGATGAAGGCCCAACCATGAAGCGTATTATGCCTCGTGCTAAAGGTCGTGCGGATCGTATCTTGAAGCGTTCAAGCCACATCACTGTTGTTGTAGCAGATCGCTAGAGACTAGGAGAGTAAGCAATGGGTCAAAAAGTACATCCAAATGGTATTCGTCTAGGCATCGTTAAGCCTTGGAATGCTACATGGTTTGCTAACACCAAAGATTTCGCTGACAACCTAGACGGCGACTTCAAGGTACGTCAGTTCCTTACAAGTGAACTGAAAAAAGCGTCTCTATCACGTATCGTTATCGAGCGTCCTGCTAAGAGCATCCGTGTGACTATTCACACTGCTCGTCCAGGCGTTGTTATCGGTAAGAAAGGTGAAGACGTTGAGAAGCTACGCGCAGCTGTAGCTAAAATTGCAGGTGTACCAGCGCAAATTAACATCGCTGAAGTACGTAAGCCTGAACTAGATGCGCAACTTGTTGGTGACAGCATCGCGTCTCAGCTAGAGCGTCGTGTTATGTTCCGTCGTGCTATGAAGCGCGCAGTACAAAACGCTATGCGCCTAGGCGCTAAAGGTATCAAAGTGGAAGTAAGCGGTCGTCTAGGCGGCGCTGAAATCGCACGTTCAGAGTGGTACCGTGAAGGCCGTGTGCCTCTACACACTCTACGTGCTGACATTGATTACGCAACTTCTTCGGCTCACACTCAATACGGTGTGATCGGCATTAAAACTTGGATCTTCAAAGGTGAAATCCTAGGTGGTATGCCAGCAGCTAACGCTGTAGAGCCTAAAGGCGACAAGCCTAAGAAGCAGCGTAAAGGCCGTAAGTAAGGAGTCGACAGATGCTACAACCTAAACGTACTAAGTTCCGTAAGGTTCAGACTGGTCGTAACCGTGGTCTAGCTAAAGGTACTGATGTAAGCTTCGGCGAATTCGGTCTTAAAGCTGTTGGCCGTGGTCGTCTAACTGCTCGTCAAATCGAAGCGGCACGTCGTGCAATGACACGTCACGTTAAGCGTCAAGGTAAAATCTGGATCCGTGTGTTCCCAGACAAACCAATCACAGAAAAACCACTTGAAGTTCGTCAAGGTAAGGGTAAAGGTAACGTTGAGTACTGGGTAGCCCAAATCCAACCTGGTAAGGTTATGTACGAAATGGGTGGTGTACCTGAAGAATTGGCACGTGAAGCGTTCCGTCTTGCGGCACGTAAACTGCCTTTCAAAACTACATTTGTAACTAAGCAGGTGATGTGATGAAAGCACAAGATCTACGCGAGAAAAGCGTTGAAGAGCTTAACGCTGAGCTAATGAATTTGCTACGTGAACAGTTCAACTTGCGCATGCAAGCTGCGACTGGTCAACTACAGCAAACTCATACTCTGAAAGCTGTACGCCGTGATATCGCACGTGTGAAAACTGTTTTGACTGAGAAGGCAGGCGCATAATGAGCGAAGTAAAACGTACTCAACAAGGTCGTGTTGTTAGCGATAAGATGGACAAGTCTATCACTGTTGCTATCGAGCGTTTCGTAAAACACCCAATCTACGGTAAATACGTAAAACGTACGACTAAAGTACACGCACATGACGAGAACAACGAGTGTGGCCTAGGCGACACAGTTGAAATCGCAGAGTGTCGTCCACTGTCTAAGACTAAGTCTTGGACTTTGGTAAAAGTTCTAGAAAAGGCGAAGATTTAATCTCGTTAATTCTATGAAACTAAAGCGGCTCCAAAATATTTTTGGAGCCGTTTATTTTTTGACTACCCAATCACAAAAAAGGGTGGTACAATTCGCGTCCCTTTTAAAGAGGCAGCCCGACCCGTGATGGGTCTAGTTATTAATATTTAGCGGAGCACTAACATGATCCAAATGCAAAGTATGCTGGACGCAGCTGATAACTCAGGCGCACGCAGCGTAATGTGTATTAAGGTTCTGGGTGGCTCTCACCGCCGTTATGCACATATCGGTGACGTCATCAAAGTTACTGTGAAGGAAGCAATCCCTCGCGGTAAAGTTAAAAAAGGTGATGTTCTGAAGGCGGTGGTAGTGCGCACCCGTAAAGGCGTACGTCGTCCTGACGGTTCTGTCATTCGCTTCGACCGAAATGCTTGCGTATTGCTAAACGACAATACTGAGCAACCAATCGGTACACGTATCTTTGGTCCTGTGACACGCGAACTTCGTGGCGATAAGTTCATGAAGATCGTTTCACTGGCTCCAGAAGTTCTGTAAGGAGCACGTAGAAATGGCAGCTAAAATCCGTCGTAATGACGAAGTAATCGTTCTTGCTGGTAAAGACAAAGGCAAGAAAGGTAAAGTAACTAAGGTTCTAGCAACTGGTAAAGTTATCGTTGAAGGTATCAACCTAGTTAAGAAGCATCAGAAACCTGTTCCAGCTATGGGTATCCAAGGCGGTATCGTAGAGCAAGAAGCAGCAATCGACGTTTCTAACGTGGCGATTTTCAACGCAGCTACTGGTAAAGCTGACCGTATCGGTTTCCGTTTTGAAGACGGCAAAAAAGTTCGTTTCTTCAAGTCTAACGGCGAAACCGTTTCTAACTAATAGAAGTAATTTGGAGTTCTACTATGGCGAAACTGCATGATTACTACAAGTCGTCTGTAGTCGCTGAACTGACCAAACAGTTCGGTTACACAAGCGTCATGCAAGTCCCTAGAATCGAGAAAATCACCCTAAACATGGGTGTTGGTGAAGCAATCAACGATAAGAAACTGCTAGAAAATGCAGCGTCTGATATGGCAACGATCTCTGGTCAAAAGCCACTTATCACAAAAGCGCGCAAATCTGTTGCAGGTTTCAAAATCCGTGAAGGCTACCCTATCGGTTGTAAAGTAACCTTGCGTGGCGAACGTATGTGGGATTTTCTTGAGCGTTTAATTAACATCGCTCTTCCACGTGTACGTGACTTCCGTGGTGTTAGCGCTAAGTCTTTTGACGGTCGCGGTAACTACAGCATGGGCGTTCGCGAGCAAATCATCTTCCCGGAAATCGACTTTGATAAAGTTGATCGTGTACGCGGTTTAGACATCACTATTACGACGTCTGCTGGTACTGATGAGGAAGGCCGTGCTCTGCTGGCTGCCTTTAACTTCCCATTCCGTAAGTAAGGTGAAGGGTTACTGTTATGGCTAAACAATCAATGAAAGCACGTGAAGCTAAACGTGCACAGCTAGTAGCTAAGTTCGCTGAAAAGCGTGCAGCGCTAAAAGCTATCATCAGCGATGTAAACGCATCTGAAGAAGATCGTTGGAACGCGGTTCTTACACTGCAATCTCTTCCACGTGATTCAAGTGCATCACGTCAGCGCAACCGTTGCAACCAAACTGGTCGTCCACACGGTTACCTACGTAAGTTCGGTCTAAGCCGTATTAAGGTTCGTGAAGCTTGCATGAAAGGCGAGATTCCGGGTCTTCGTAAGGCTAGCTGGTAATTGCCACTTAATCATTTGGAGTAAATCATATGAGCATGCAAGATCCGATTTCGGATATGCTGACCCGCGTTCGTAACGGTCAGGCAGCAAACAAAGTTGCTGTAAAAATGCCTTCTTCAAAGCTTAAAGTTGCAATTGCTGCACTACTAAAAGCTGAAGGTTACATCGTTGACTTCGCTGTTGAAGGCGAAGCAAAACCTGAGCTAGAAGTTACACTTAAGTACTTCCAAGCTAAACCAGTAATCGAGCAACTTAAACGTGTTTCTCGTCCAGGTCTACGTGTTTACAAGAAGAAAGATGAACTTCCTTCTGTAATGGGTGGTCTTGGTATTGCTATCGTTTCAACTTCCAAGGGTCTTATGTCAGACCGCGCTGCACGTAAAGCAGGTCTTGGTGGTGAAATCATCGCTTACGTAGCTTAATAAGGAGTAGACTATGTCTCGTGTTGCAAAAGCACCTGTCGCTATTCCAGCTGGCGTAGAGGTGAAACTAAACGGCCAAGAAATCACTGTAAAAGGTGCGAAAGGCGAACTAACTCGCGTTCTTAACGATGCAGTTGTAATCGCTCAGGAAGAAAATAACCTGACTTTCGGTCCTAAAGAAGGTGTTGCTAACGCATGGGCTCAAGCAGGTACTGCTCGCGCTCTAGTTAACAACATGGTTGTTGGTGTTACTGAAGGCTTTACTAAGAAGCTAACTCTTAAAGGTGTAGGTTACCGTGCTGCTATCAAAGGCAACGCTGTAGGTCTAACACTAGGCTTCTCACACCCAGTTGAGCACGAGTTGCCAGCGGGTATTAAAGCTGAATGTCCAAGCCAAACTGAAATCGTGATCACTGGTGCTGACAAGCAACTAGTTGGTCAAGTTGCGGCTGACATTCGTTCTTACCGTGAGCCTGAGCCATACAAAGGCAAAGGTGTTCGTTACGCAGATGAAAATGTGCGTACTAAAGAAGCTAAGAAGAAGTAAGGTAACACTATGGATAAGAAAGCATCTCGCATCCGTCGTGCTACACGTGCACGTCGTAAGATTGCAGAACTGGGTGCGACTCGCCTAGTTGTACACCGTACTCCTCGTCACGTGTACGCACAGGTTATCGCGGCTAACGGCTCTGAGGTTATCGCAGCAGCTTCTACTGTAGAAAAAGCGATCCGTGAGCAAGTGAAATACACTGGTAACGTGGATGCAGCTAAAGCAGTGGGTAAAGCTATTGCTGAGCGCGCTCTTGAGAAGGGCGTAACTGCAGTTGCATTTGATCGTTCTGGTTTCCAATACCACGGTCGAGTAGCGGCGCTAGCAGAATCTGCTCGCGAAGCTGGTCTGAAATTCTAAGGTAGGGTTGGAAGATGGCTAAAGAACAACAAGTTCAAGCGAATGATTTGCAAGAAAAGCTAATCGCAGTTAACCGCGTATCTAAGACGGTTAAAGGCGGTCGAATCATGAGCTTCACTGCACTAACAGTAGTTGGTGACGGTAATGGTCGTGTAGGTTTCGGTTACGGCAAAGCTCGTGAAGTACCTGCAGCGATTCAAAAAGCAATGGAAAAAGCGCGTCGTAACATGACTACGATCGCTCTAAACGAAGGCACTCTTCACCACCCAGTGAAAGGTCGCCATTCGGGCTCTAAAGTTTACATGCAGCCTGCTGCAGAAGGTACTGGTGTTATCGCAGGTGGTGCGATGCGTGCAGTACTAGAAGTTGCTGGTGTACACAACGTACTATCTAAAGCGTACGGTTCTACGAACCCTATCAACATCGTTCGTGCAACGATCGATGCACTAGGTAGCATGAAGTCACCAGAAATGGTTGCTGCTAAACGTGGTCTAACTGTTGAATCTATTTCGGAGTAAGAACACCATGGCAACTATTAAAGTAACTCAAACTAAAAGCTCAATTGGTCGTCTGCCAAAGCACAAAGCTACTTTGCGCGGTCTAGGTCTTCGTAAAATCAACCACACAGTAGAACTTGAAGATACTCCGTGTATTCGCGGTATGATCAACAAGGTTTACTACATGGTTAAAGTTGAGGAGTAATCAGAATGCGTTTGAATACTCTAGCACCGGCTGCTGGCGCGAAAACTTCTGCGAAGCGAGTAGGTCGTGGTATCGGTTCAGGCCTAGGTAAAACTGGTGGCCGTGGTCACAAAGGTCAAAAATCACGTTCTGGCGGCAGTGTTCGTCCAGGTTTCGAAGGCGGTCAGATGCCTCTGAAACAACGTCTACCAAAATTCGGTTTCACTTCTCGTAAGAGCCTAGTGTCTGCTGAAGTTCGTCTAGCTGAGCTAGCGAAAGTTTCTGGTGACGTAGTTGATCTAAACAGTCTTAAAGCTGCTAACATCATCACTAAGAACATCGAATTTGTAAAAGTTGTTCTTTCTGGTGAAATCAACAAAGCAGTGACTGTGAAAGGTCTACGTGTGACTAAAGGCGCTAAAGCTGCAATCGAAGCTGCAGGCGGTAAAATCGAGGAATAATCTCGAGGAACGAGGTACAGATGGCTAAGAAACCAGGACAAGATTTTCGTAGTGCTCAGAGCGGCTTAAGTGAACTAAAGTCGCGCTTGTTATTCGTAATTGGTGCACTTTTAGTATTCCGAGCCGGCTCCTTTGTGCCGATTCCTGGTATTGACGCTGCTGTACTTGCCGATTTGTTCGAACAGCAAAAAGGTACCATCGTTGAAATGTTTAACATGTTCTCCGGTGGTGCTCTTGAGCGTGCATCTATATTAGCATTGGGCATCATGCCGTATATTTCGGCATCTATTGTTGTCCAATTGCTAACTGTAGTTCATCCAGCGTTAGCTGAACTCAAAAAAGAGGGTGAAGCAGGCCGTCGTAAGATCAGCCAATACACACGCTACGGCACGCTTGTACTTGCAACCTTCCAAGCTATAGGTATTGCAACTGGCCTACCAAACATGGTCGACAATCTGGTTGTTATCAACCAAACCATGTTTACGCTAATTGCTACCGTAAGTTTAGTAACCGGTACCATGTTCTTAATGTGGTTAGGTGAACAAATTACAGAGCGAGGAATTGGTAACGGTATTTCGATACTGATTTTTGCAGGTATTGTTGCTGGATTGCCTTCTGCAATCGGTCAAACAATCGAGCAAGCGCGTCAAGGTGAATTGCATGTACTTCTTCTGTTGCTAATCGCGGTATTAGCTTTTGCAGTCATTTACTTCGTTGTTTTCATGGAACGTGGTCAACGCCGAATCGTCGTTAACTACGCGAAGCGTCAACAAGGTCGTAAAGTATTTGCTGCACAAAGCTCGCATCTGCCTCTTAAAATTAACATGGCAGGTGTAATTCCAGCGATTTTTGCATCAAGCATTATCTTGTTCCCAGGAACATTGGCTCAGTGGTTTGGTCAAAACGGCGAGAGCAGCGCGTTCGGTTGGTTAACTGACGTGTCTTTGGCTCTTAGCCCAGGTCAACCGTTGTATGTAATGCTTTATGCAGCAGCAATTATCTTCTTCTGTTTTTTCTACACGGCGTTGGTTTTCAACCCGCGTGAAACAGCAGATAACTTGAAGAAGTCTGGTGCATTCGTACCCGGTATCCGCCCAGGTGAGCAGACAGCGAAGTACATTGATAAAGTAATGACACGTTTAACCCTTGCTGGTGCACTGTACATTACCTTTATCTGTCTGATTCCCGAGTTCATGATGGTCGCGTGGAACGTACGTTTCTACTTCGGCGGTACATCGCTACTAATCGTAGTTGTTGTAATTATGGACTTTATGGCACAGGTACAGACTCATCTGATGTCTCAACAGTATGATTCTGTGTTGAAGAAAGCGAATCTGAAAGGCTACGGCCGTTAATCCGGCGGTAGACTCAGTTTCATTTACGGAGTTTAGCAATGAAAGTTCGTGCTTCCGTTAAAAAAATCTGCCGTAACTGTAAAGTAATCAAGCGTAACGGTGTCGTTCGCGTGATTTGCAGTGAGCCAAAGCACAAACAGCGCCAAGGCTAATTAGCAGAAATTTTTACTTGAAAATGAAGGTTGGGTCGAGTATATTCCTCGGCCTACCTTTTGCGTGCAAAAGAAGTAGTATTCCGCAGCGTATCCATAACGGGCTTTGCTGCGGCTAATTCTTTTATAGAAACACTTAGGAGTGAATAATGGCCCGTATAGCAGGCATTAACATTCCTGATCAGAAACATGCAGTAATCGCTCTAACAGCGATCTACGGCATCGGTAAAACTCGCTCTCAAGCTATCCTAGCTGAAGTGGGTATTGCTGAAAATGTTAAGATCAGTGAACTAACTGAAGAGCAGATCGATCAACTGCGTGATGGTGTAGCTAAGTACACTGTAGAAGGTGATCTACGTCGTGAAGTATCTATGAACATCAAGCGTCTTATGGACCTTGGCTGTTACCGTGGTCTTCGTCATCGTCGCAGTCTACCACTACGTGGACAGCGTACTAAAACCAACGCTCGCACCCGTAAGGGTCCGCGTAAGCCGATCAAGAAATAATCGGGAAGGTAGAGTACAATGGCTAAACAACCAACTCGCGCTCGTAAGCGCGTACGCAAGCAAGTTGCAGATGGCGTTGCGCACATCCATGCTTCTTTCAATAACACAATCGTAACCATTACTGACCGTCAAGGTAACGCTCTTGCATGGGCTACTGCAGGTGGTTCTGGTTTCCGTGGTTCTCGTAAGTCTACTCCGTTCGCTGCACAGGTTGCTGCTGAGCGTTGTGCTGAAATGGCTAAAGAATACGGCCTAAAGAACTTGGAAGTTATGGTTAAGGGTCCTGGTCCAGGTCGCGAATCTACTGTTCGTGCACTAAACGCCGCTGGTTTCCGCATCACAAACATCGTTGATGCTACACCAATCCCTCATAACGGTTGTCGTCCACCTAAGAAACGTCGCGTATAACGTTTCTAGGACAATTGGAGAAGAATCATGGCAAGATATTTGGGTCCTAAGCTGAAGCTTAGCCGTCGTGAAGGCACTGACTTATTCCTTAAGTCTGGTGTTCGCGCGATCGATACCAAGTGTAAAATTGATAACGCACCAGGTGTACACGGCGCTCGTCGCGGTCGTCTATCTGAGTATGGCGTTCAGCTTCGTGAGAAGCAAAAAGTACGTCGTATGTACGGCGTTCTAGAAAAACAATTCCGTAACTACTACAAAGAAGCTGCTCGCCTAAAAGGCAACACTGGTGAAAACCTACTTCAGCTTCTTGAAGGTCGTCTTGATAACGTAGTTTACCGCATGGGCTTTGGTGCAACTCGCGCAGAAGCACGTCAGCTAGTTAGCCACAAAGCTATCCTAGTAAACGGTAAAGTTGTAAACGTTCCTTCTTTCAAAGTAGCGGCTAATGACGTTGTTTCTATTCGCGAGAAAGCTAAACAGCAAGCTCGTATTAAAGCGGCTCTAGAAGTTGCTGAACAACGTGAAAAACCAACTTGGATTGAAGTAGATGGTGGCAAGATGGAAGGTACATTCAAGCGTATGCCTGAGCGTTCTGATCTATCAGCTGACATCAACGAACAATTGATCGTCGAGCTTTACTCTAAGTAAGGTTTAAACTAAAGAGAGGACACAATGCAGGGTTCTGTAACAGAATTTCTTAAGCCACGTCTAGTTGACATCGAACAAATCAGCTCGACTCACGCAAAAGTAACTCTTGAGCCATTAGAGCGTGGCTTTGGTCATACTCTGGGTAATGCACTTCGCCGCATTCTTCTATCTTCTATGCCTGGTTGTGCAGTGACAGAAGTAGAAATTGAAGGCGTACTTCACGAGTACAGCACTAAAGAAGGTGTACAAGAAGATATTCTTGAAATCCTTCTAAACCTTAAAGGTTTGGCAGTGCGTGTTGCTGAAGGCAAAGATGAAGTGTTCATTACTTTGAACAAATCAGGCTCGGGCCCTGTGGTTGCAGGTGACATCACCCATGATGGTGATGTAGAGATCGCTAACCCTGAACACGTTATTTGTCACCTAACGGATGACAACGCTGAAATCGCAATGCGTATTAAAGTAGAACGTGGTCGTGGTTATGTTCCAGCTTCTGCGCGTATCCATAACGAAGAAGACGAGCGTCCAATCGGTCGCCTACTAGTAGATGCTACTTACAGCCCAGTAGACAAAATTGCCTACGCTGTAGAAGCAGCTCGTGTAGAACAGCGCACTGATCTAGACAAGCTTGTTATCGATATGGAAACAAACGGTACTCTAGAACCTGAGGAAGCAATCCGTCGTGCAGCTACAATCCTAGCTGAACAATTGGATGCATTCGTAGATCTTCGTGATGTACGAGTTCCTGAGGAGAAAGAAGAGAAGCCAGAATTCGATCCGATCCTACTGCGTCCTGTAGACGATCTTGAACTAACAGTTCGCTCTGCTAACTGTCTGAAAGCAGAAGCGATTCACTACATCGGTGATCTAGTACAACGTACTGAGGTTGAGCTACTTAAAACGCCTAACCTTGGTAAAAAGTCTCTTACTGAGATTAAAGACGTACTTGCGTCACGTGGTCTGTCTCTGGGCATGCGCCTAGAAAACTGGCCACCTGCATCAATCGCTGAAGATTAATCGATACTAGTTAGAAGGATTAGGTCATGCGCCATCGTAAGAGTGGTCGTCAACTCAACCGCAACAGCTCACATCGCAAAGCGATGTTCAGCAACATGGCTAGCTCTCTAGTACGTCATGAAGTTATCAAGACTACTTTGCCAAAAGCAAAAGAGCTACGTCGCGTAGTTGAGCCTTTGATTACACTAGCTAAGACTGACAGTGTTGCTAACCGTCGTCTAGCATTTGCACGTACTCGTGACAACGAAGTAGTTGCAAAACTATTTAACGAACTAGGTCCACGTTTTGCTGCTCGTCAGGGCGGTTACACTCGTATCCTAAAAGCTGGCTTCCGTGCTGGTGATAAAGCTCCAATGGCTTACATTGAGCTTGTAGATCGCCCAGCTGCTGAAGAAGCTGCTGAGTAATCAGTTCGTAAGAACGAGAAAGCCGAGCGTTAGCTCGGCTTTTTTGTATCTGCGATTCAGTAAATCTTTATATCCAGCCTGCATTTATTTTACTCCATGCAGACTGGCAATTTAAAAAGTGATTATCACTTGTGCTTATTTACTAGTATTCCACAACCCGCCTAACGAACTTAGAAGTCCCTCGCTAGCGCCTTGCTTGTTCAAGTAATCCAAGATTACTGGAGCAAACTGACTGATCATAGAGGGATCTAAACCCAACGTATCGAATGCACTTTTTACTGCACTGATATTCTCAATATTCCCCAGTAAGCTTTGTGCTCCTTGCAAGTTTGAAAGCCCAGGAATCAAAGACTGTAATTCACTGCTATTTTCTTGTGAAAGCTGGCTTTGAGCCAAAGCGAGTAGTGCGCCACTACCTCCAGCCGCTTGTTCTGTAGATACAGGTAATTGGCTAGTTAGCATGTCTGTTAATGGAGATGATTCAGTGTTCAGGCTACTACCTACCATATCCATTAGGCCACTTTCTTTACTTTTTTGCGTGACGGAATCTAAGAATGCGTGTGCACTACCAATGTTCATTGATAAGAGTGCCAGAGTCAGGAGTGTTTTACGCATAGTACCTCCGAAGGTTGAGCGTTTTTAACGTGATTTTATTGTTTTAAAGGCTATCAGAATGAAAGGTTTAGAGGTGAGAAAGTCTATTCAGTTTAGACAAAAAAACGGCGCTAATGCGCCGTTTTATTAAATCATAATTGAAAATGGTTTCAATTAAAGAATATCTAGTAGTTCTACTTCGAAAACTAGTGCTGCAAATGGAGGGATAGCTGCACCAGCGCCACGCTCACCGTACGCAAGGTCTTGTGGTACGTATAGTTTCCACTTAGAACCAACAGGCATTAGTTGTAGTGCTTCTACCCAGCCTTTGATTACGCCTGTAACAGGGAATTCAGCTGGTTGACCGCGAGATACAGAGCTATCGAATACAGTACCGTCAGTTAGCTCACCGTGGTAGTGAACGCGAACTGAGCTTTCTGCTGTTGGAACTGCACCAGTACCTTCAGAAATGATTTCGTACTGAAGGCCAGAGTCTAGAACGTTAACTTCAGGGCGTAGTGCGTTGTCTTTTAGGAACGCTTCGCCTTCTGCTGCTGCAATTTTCGCTGCTTCTTGGCGAGCGGTTTCTGCACGAGTGTGAAGCTCTTGTAGTGCTTTGTTGATTTCATCAATTTCGATTGATGGCATGTCACCAGTTAGTGCTGTTGCAATACCCGCTGCGATAGCATCAACGCTAAGACCTTCAAGACCAGAACCTGCAAGTTGCTGACCCATTTGCAGACCAATGCCGTAGCTTGCTTTTTGTTCTGCAGTTTCAAATTTAATTTCAGACATGAATGTCGCTCTTGTTAGGAGTGATAAAGGCAACAGGATATCAGTTTCGAGCTTAGGTTTAAATGATTGCGACTGAATGCTTAATTGAGGCGGCCAGGGTGTGACTTATCTCTTACTCCAAGTGAAATTTCTGCTAATTTAATCCAAATTCCATTTTAGTTTAGTGAAAAACATATACTCTCCGCGTCGGTATTTTTATACTGGCAGTAGAAGTATTAAGGGACTCATTAAAATGAATCGTCGCAGAAAGAAAAAGCAGCAAGTCGACTATGTCGAATTGGTTAAACAAAAATTCGCTGCTATCGACTGGAAGCAGCCGTTCAACAAAGAGCAATGGTTGGAGCGTATAAAGCCTGTTAAGCAGTTTTGGCTGCGCCTACCGAAATTCCATCAACGAGCTTTGATGGTTTTAGTTCCATTGATTCTGGTACTCCTTGTTATTCCTTTGCCGAATAAAACAGAACAATCAGTTGAGCAAGCTGAGGTCGATCATCAGCGCGTAGCGATTCAGCTGAACGCACAGAGTTTAAGCCAGCAAAGAACCTCTCAGAACTCAGGGCCGAAATCCGAAGACTGGAAAGAGTACACGGTTAAGAATGGCGACACGTTAGCGCAGGTTTTCAGAAGTAATAAGCTCTCGATGGCGGATCTTAGCGCTCTAGTAAAAATCGAAGGCAGTGATAAGCCGCTGAGCCAAATTAAACAAGGGCAATTGATTCGCTTTAAGCTTAGCGATGAAGGCGAGTTGGATATGCTGCAACTAGAAAAAAGCGGCCGGTCCGTCATGTTTTTCCGCTTATCGGATGGGACCTTTGGGCGCAACAAGTAGATGCTTCAAATGAACTAAAGACGCGAAGGTATCGCGTCTTTTTAGTTTATCTATAAATTAGTTAACCTAGCAATGAACGCGTTATATCGCTACGGCTTCTTTTCGCATATCCACATGAGGAATACCATCCTCTAGGTAGCGATCAGAAATAACTTTGAATCCATGACTCGCATAAAACTGGATGAGATGCTCTTGAGCTCCTATATCAATCGTCTGTCCTGGCCACAATATTTCACACTGTGTTAATGCCTCTTTCAGCAACTTATGTCCCAGACCATCACCACGCGCAGTTTGTTTGGTGACGACTCGACCAATGCTCACATTGTCATACGTCGTGCCAGCGGGTAGCAATCGTGCGCAAGCAACAAGTTCATCACCGTGGTAACCTATTAGATGATAAACACCTTCCAGTGTGTCTTTGCCATCCAGTTCAGGATAAGGGCAGGTTTGTTCAACGACGAATACATCCACACGTAATTTCATCATTGTATACAATTGTGTGGTTGTCAGTTGAGCAAAGGGCAAAGTAATCCAAGTGAGCATGTTGTCATCCGTCATGAGAGTAGAGTGACTGACTTTACTTTGTTTTGTACTCATACTCATTAACAAAGGTTAATTATCACTGGTTTTCCCACCAAATCTGGTGATAATGTGCCCTCTTTTCATCTCACCTGAGGATATTCCCGTGAGCAAACAAACTTTTGATCAAGTCGGGCTAAACCCAGCGTTACTCGCCACACTTGATTCCCTGAACTACACCCACATGACGCCAATTCAAGCTTTGAGTTTGCCTGCAATCCTAAAACATCGTGATGTCATCGGGCAGGGTAAAACGGGCTCAGGTAAAACCGCTGCATTTGGTTTGGGTGTTTTATCGAACCTTAACGTCAAACGCTTTCGTGTCCAGTCATTAGTATTGTGTCCAACTCGTGAGCTTGCGGATCAAGTCGCGAAGGAAATTCGTACTTTAGGTCGTGGCATTCATAATATTAAAGTGCTTACTCTCTGCGGTGGGATGCCAATGGGGCCACAAATTGGTTCTCTGGAGCATGGCGCGCATATCTTAGTCGGCACACCTGGCCGTATTTTGGATCACCTTGAGAAAGGCCGAATTAACCTGAGCGAGCTGAATACCTTGGTGCTAGATGAAGCTGATCGCATGTTGGACATGGGTTTCCAAGACGCATTAGATGCGATTATTGATGCAGCGCCAAAGCAGCGTCAAACTCTACTTTTCAGTGCTACTTTCCCAGAGAAAATTGAGCAAATTGCGCAGCGTATTATGCAGACGCCTGAAGTCATTAAGGTGGAATCGACTCATGATACCTCAAGCATTGCTCAGCATTTCTACAAAGTTGAAGGTTCGGAAGCGCGTGATGAAGCGTTGGCGAACTTGCTACTGACTCACCAACCAAAGTCCGCTGTGGTTTTTTGCAATACCAAAAAAGAAGTGCAAAGTGTCGCAGATGAGTTGCATCGCAAAGGGTTCAGCGTTATCGATATCCATGGGGACTTAGAACAGCGTGAACGCGATCAAGCATTGGTGCAGTTTGCTAACAAGAGTGTTTCTATCCTTGTCGCAACAGACGTCGCGGCGCGTGGTTTGGACGTAGATAACCTTGATGCAGTCTTTAACTTTGAGCTATCGCGCGATCCTGAGGTTCATGTACACCGTATCGGTCGTACAGGCCGTGCAGGTAGTAAAGGTTTGGCGTTCAGCTTCTTTGGAGAGAAAGACGGTTTGCGTGTAGCTCGTATTGAAGAATACCTGGACATGGACGTGGTACCAGCAACATTGCCTGCCAAATCAAATCAGCAGCCATACCAAGCGAAGATGGTGACGATTAACATTGATGGCGGTAAGAAACAGAAAGTACGACCGGGTGATATCTTAGGATGTCTGACTGGAAAAAATGGTATCCCAGGCTCTCAAGTTGGCAAGATTCACCTTTTCCCGATGCGCGCCTACGTTGCGGTCGAGAAGTCAGCTGCCAAAAAGGCTCTACAAACCATTAGTAATGGCAAGATGAAAGGGCGTCAGTTCCGAGCGCGGCTTCTTAAATAGCATAGAAAGGCTCTTCGTTTGAAGAGCCTTTTCTTTTTCGAGTTTATTTGAGAGTGTGATCTTTAGTTAAGCGCGCTTTAATTCGGCTCAAACTGATAGGCGTGATCCCAAGATAAGCAGCTATTTGGCTATCGGTAATACGTAGCTTTAAGTCTGGGTAATGGGCGCAAAATAGTTGATATCGTTCCTCTGGGGAGTAGAGCAGCATAAAGCGTTCTTTGTTCTCTTTATTAACCAGTTGGTTTTCGAGTAGCTTTAAGTAAATGGCGTGTTTTTCTGCTCGCCATTGATGCAGCGTTTCAATTGGTAAGCAAAATAGCTGACAAGCGCTCAGCGTTTCCAATAAGTAAGGCGAAGGTTGGTTCTTAATTATGCTCTCAAAGCCGATAACCCAGTCTTTCTCCCAATAAAATTCTTTACTGAACTCTTTGCCCTGCTCAGTGAGATAGCTTGCATGGCATAACCCTTCAATAATGAAGTAAAGGTGCGAGCTAAACTCTCCTTGGTGGTTAAGAATGTGGCGCGTAGGCAGTTCGAGTAACTCACCATTTTCGATAAGTTGGTTTGCTTCTGTGTCTAAGAAGCCATGATTGACTAAGTCTGAAAAAAGATCGCTGTGCATGTGATAACTCAGAAACGGTTTTCTTTATTCTAACGGGTTTTATTGATAACAAAAAAGCGGCTCATGAGAGCCGCTTAGCGTTGTTGTCAAATCAGCCTTACTTATTCAGATCGATTTGGTAAATCGCGAAACCAATGTCGTCAGTCGCGACACGTTTCATTGGGTATTGACCTTTATCTTTAATGAATTGCGCCGCTTTATCGCTAGGAGATGTTTCGAAGCGAATATCTAGCTTTTTATCGGATTTAATCGGTGCGAAAGACCAGTTGTTGTCAGCGCTTGGTGTCACTTCACCTTTTTCTTCACTCACGCGAGAAATATAAGCGGCGACGACAGAGCGGTTTTCATCTGGTGCGTCAAACGCAATAAAGTCTGGGCCCGTACCAGGGAAGGTATTGCTATAAGCACGGTAGTTATTGGTTGCGATGATGAAGTCCTGCTTCGAATCAACAGGCTTACCATTGAATGTCAGATTCACAATACGCTGAGAATCTGGATTAATCACTTTACAATCCGCATCGTACTTCGGCGGTTGGGTAACGTCGATTTGGTAGTTAACCCCATCAATGACATCGAAGTTGTACGTACGGAAATTATCCCAATCAATCAAAGATTGCGGTTCAGGATTGTTGATGTCGATGTGGTTGAATTGACCCGCACTGCACTCTAGCCATTCGCGAACCTCTTTACCTTTCACTTTCATAGCGACCAAGGTGTTGGGATATAAATAAAGATCGGCCGCATTACGGAAGGTGAGCTGACCGGATTCGACTTCTGTAAAGTTATTCGGATCGTTCTTACGCCCCCCGACTTTAAATGGTGCTGCGGCACTCAATACTGGAATGTCAGCGAGATCTGGGTCGCCTTGAATAAAGCGTTCCACGTAATCTTTCTGAGCAAGGTTAACGATCTGAATGGTTGGGTCGTCCTGCACTAATGCCAAGAAGCTGTACATGACATCATTTGCTTTGCCGATTGGTTGATTTACAAATTCACGAGTGCCTTTGTGATCTTCCTCTAACGCTTTCACAATACCTTCATCGGCTTTGGCTAATGACTTCTTATTTACTTTATCGAAGATAGGGCGTGCTTCTGCTTGGCCTTCGACGACTTGCCATCTGCCGTCTTTCTCTTTCAGCATCAAATCCATCACACCTACATGACTTCCCCAGCGACCTGGCATCACGGACGTTACACCATTGATGGTCCCTTTATCTATATTAACACCTGGTAGGTTTGCGAAGTCTTTCCCTGGGAAGACGGCGTGAGAGTGGCCAAAAGCAATTGCATCAATACCTTCAACTTCTGTGAGGTAGTAAACAGAGTTTTCAGCGCCTAGTTTGTATGGATCAGTAGAAATGCCCGAGTGTGGAATCGCCACAATCACGTCTGCGCCTTCTTTCTTCATTTGAGGAATCAGTTTCTCTGCTGTTTCCTTAATGTCTTTAGCAAAGACTTTGCCTTCTAAGTTTTTCTTATCCCACACCATAATTTGTGGTGGTACAAAGCCGATGTAACCCACTTTTATTTGATGCGCTTCGCCGTTTGTGTCTTTAAAAGTGTGAGTTTTGATGAGGTAAGGTTTGAAGTAATGCTCACCGGTTTGTTTATCAAATACGTTTGCGTTGATGTAAGGGAAGTTTGCCCCCTTCAACGTCTTTTGTAGAAAATCTAAGCCATAGTTGAACTCATGATTGCCAATGTTGCCCACATCGTAGTCTAGCTGGTTCATCGCTTTGTAGACTGGGTGCACGTCGTCGGGATTAATCCCCTTTGCCGCCATGTAATCGCCCATTGGGCTGCCCTGAATTAAATCACCGTTATCTACTAGTACCGAGTTTTCTGCCTCGGACTTAGCTTGTTTCACTATTGTTGCTGCGCGACTTAAACCGACTTGCTGTGATGGTTGGTCTTTGTAGTAATCGTAATCCATTACGTTGGTGTGAATGTCGGTGGTTTCGATAATACGAAGCTTGATGGTATCGGCCATTGCTGGGCCAGCAAGCGTTAGCATGCCACTTAATACTGCGAGGGAAATAGGATGAACTGCCACTTTCATTTGGTGCTCCAATTCGATGATAAGGGGAAATCATACTGCGTAATGTATCAAACACAGGTGCAACTCGATGATAAAGATACAGAAAACTGTGAACATTAATCAGTTTACTGAACCTTATTCATATTAACCGCCGACTTTTGCACGCTTTTGAATGAGACCAAACAAAAACTTCTTAGCAGATTTTTGAATAAAAAATGAAATTTTAGAATTTCAGGTAATATAAACGCCCCGCCATAATGCTTGCATAACGATATCAATGGACGATGAGCAAGCACATGGCAACGAACGATTCAGTCACTTCTTTTCCTAAACCAAAGCCCCGGTTAGTTTCTGACAACCCAGTAGCTGGTGTTACTCGTTTTGCAAAGCAATCGCTACAGCCTGGTGAAGTCGCCTTAGTCGGTGCAGGACCAGGCGATCCTGAACTTCTGACGGTGAAAGCACTGAACTGCTTGCAGCAAGCTGACGTGGTTTTGTACGACTACTTGGTGTCTGAAGAAATCATGGCATTGATTCCAAGCGATACGATTTTGGTGTGCGTTGGGAAGCGAGCTGGGCATCACAGTGTGCCGCAGGAGAAGACGAATCAGCTTTTGGTGGATTTTGCCAAGCAGGGCTACAAAGTAGTGCGCATTAAAGGTGGGGATCCGTTTGTATTCGGTCGTGGTGGTGAAGAGTTAGAAGTGCTTGCTGATGCCGGCGTTCGTTTTCAAGTTGTCCCTGGCATTACCGCAGCAGCTGGCGCAACCGCTTATGCTGGTATTCCACTGACTCATCGTGATTATGCGCAATCGGCCATCTTTGTGACCGGCCACTTGAAAGAAGAAAGCGATGAGATGGATTGGTCAACGTTGGCTCGTGGGAATCAGACTTTAGTGATCTACATGGGGCTGATGAAATCACACTATATTCAGAATCAACTCATTAAGCATGGTCGTTCAGCGTCGACTCCGATTGCCATTATTGAGCGTGGCACGCAGATTCAACAAAAAGTATTTACGGGAGAACTCTCCCAACTCTCTGATTTATCGAAGGAAGCACAATCGCCATCTTTGATTGTTGTCGGAGAGGTAGTGCGACTGTCTCAAAAGTTAGACTGGTTTTTGTCTAGTACTGAATTCAACAAAAGTGCTATTGCCAACTCCATATAATTTCAGACCAAAGATTAGAGACGTAATGCGCCTTCAAGCTTAAAAAGGAAATACAAAACATGGACCAACAACGTTTAACTCACCTTAAACAACTCGAAGCGGAGAGTATCCATATTATCCGCGAAGTTGCGGCTGAGTTTGATAACCCAGTCATGATGTATTCGATTGGTAAAGACTCATCAGTGATGCTGCACCTAGCGCGTAAAGCGTTTTACCCGGGCAAAATTCCATTCCCACTTTTGCATGTCGATACCGACTGGAAATTCCGCGAGATGATTGAGTTTCGCGATCGCACCGCTGCCAAATACGGCTTTGAGCTTTTGGTACATAAGAACCCAGAAGGTCTAGCCATGGGCTGCAGTCCGTTTGTTCATGGCTCGTCAAAGCATACGGACATCATGAAAACGCAAGGTCTTAAGCAGGCGCTAAACAAATATGGCTTCGATGCTGCTTTTGGTGGCGCTCGTCGTGATGAAGAAAAATCACGCGCAAAAGAACGAGTGTATTCGTTCCGTGACAAGAACCATACCTGGGACCCTAAAAACCAACGTCCTGAGCTATGGAAGACGTACAACGGCCAGGTTAATAAGGGTGAGAGCATTCGTGTATTCCCACTGTCTAACTGGACTGAACTTGATATCTGGCAATACATCTATTTAGAAAACATCGAGATCGTGCCGCTTTACCTCGCGGACAAACGCCCAGTTGTTGAACGCGATGGCATGCTGATCATGGTTGATGATGATCGTATGGAGCTTCAACCGGGTGAAGTGATTGAAGAGAAGAGTGTGCGCTTCCGTACTCTTGGTTGTTATCCATTGACTGGGGCTATCGAGTCTGAAGCAAACACTTTGACCGGCATTATCGAAGAGATGCTGGTGGCAACGTCGAGTGAGCGCCAAGGCCGAGCGATCGACCACGATCAGTCAGGATCGATGGAGCTTAAGAAACGTCAAGGTTACTTCTAAAGGATCTAAGGAAAGATAATGAACAGTGCAGTTGAAGCTCAATTAGCCGAGCTTGGTATCGAAGGCTATTTAACACAACACCAGTACAAGTCGTTACTTAGATTCTTGACTTGTGGCTCGGTGGATGACGGTAAAAGTACACTAATCGGTCGCTTACTCCATGACTCAAAACAAATTTATGAAGATCAGCTAGCGGCAGTGCACTCAGACAGCCAACGTGTGGGCACCACGGGTGAAAAGCCTGACCTTGCGTTGTTGGTCGATGGCTTACAAGCTGAGCGCGAGCAGGGGATCACAATTGATGTAGCTTACCGCTATTTCTCGACGCAGAAACGTAAGTTCATTATCGCTGATACTCCTGGGCACGAGCAGTACACGCGCAATATGGCGACAGGCGCATCGACGTGTGACTTAGCGGTGATCTTAGTCGACGCACGTAAAGGCATTCTTGATCAAACTCGTCGTCACTCTTTTATTTCCAACCTACTGGGTTTGAAACACTTTGTTGTGGCGATCAACAAGATGGATTTAGTGGATTACTCGCAAGAGCGCTTTGAAGAAATCCGCGATGAGTATCTTAAGTTTTCTGAGAACCTGACCGGGGATATTGATATTCAAATCATCCCGATTTCGGCGCTTGAAGGTGACAATGTGGTGGATAAAGGGCAAAACCTAAGCTGGTTTAAAGGCCCGTCATTGCTTGAACTTCTTGAAACGGTCGATGTGGATCAAGAAAAAGGTGCGGGTGAGTTCCGCTTCCCTGTGCAATACGTTAACCGTCCTAACCTCGATTTCCGTGGTTTTGCGGGGACGATTTCTTCAGGTTCGATCAAAGTCGGTGATGCCATCAAAGCATTGCCATCGGGGAAAACGTCAACCGTGGCACGCATTGTTACGTTTGATGGTGATATTGAGGAAGCTCGTGCTGGGTTGGCGGTCACTCTGACGCTAAGCGATGAGATCGATATTAGCCGTGGCGATTTGATTGTCCTAGACAATGCTCAAGTGGAAACCACAAACCACTTGCTTGCCGATGTGGTATGGATGACAGAGCAACCTCTGCAACCGGGCCGTGACTACGACATCAAAATCGCGGGTAAGAAAACTGTGGGCCATGTTGAAGCGATTCGTCACCAATATGATATCAACAACCTATCAAATCATAGTGCGGCAGAGCTGCCATTGAATGGTATTGGCTTGTGTGAATGGTCTCTCAATGAATCAGTTGCGCTGGACAATTACCAAGATTGTGCTGATACCGGCGGCTTCATCATTATCGATCGTCTGACGAACGTGACGGTCGGTGCAGGCATGGTCAAAGAAAGCCTCGCGGTTGTTGAGCGCGATTTGACGGGCATCTCTGCGTTTGAAGTTGAGCTGAATGCACTTGTGCGTAAACACTTCCCTCACTGGGAAGCGAAAGACGTCAGCCAATTGCTGAAAAAGTAATTGGCGCGCCCGAGCACGATAAGCTCTGATTCTATCTGTTGTTGTGCTTGGGGCGTCGCTGCCTAACTGAGTTGCGAAATGCAGTTAGGTTATTCTCCTAATACCAGAATGCTTCGTTGAAGCCCAAGAAAACCGAGCATTCTGATGTTCTTTTCGCTTACGCTGATTTTGGTCTGTTTACTCGTTTTTCTGGTGTCTCACGGATAAATGAGCCGTTGTTGTGCCCTTTGGGCGATTTGGTAAGGAAAGGCTATGTGGGAACAAGGGTTTGTATTAGCGATTTTGCTTGGCATTATCACTTGTTTGCTTGTCACAAAAATTAAGCCTAGTTATGTCTTTGCGGGTGCCGCTTTTATTGCATTTATGGCGGGAATGATGGATTCAGCCACGATCGCATCCAACTTTACCAACTCTTCGTTATTGACTCTGGTTCTGTTGATTCTTGCATCGTGTGCTTTAGAAAAAACGTTACTGATCAGTTGGGTGAGCCGAAGTATTTCTGAAGGCCAGTTAGGCAGTGTGATCGCTAAGCTCGGTGTATCAACGGCCTTGCTCTCTTCATTCACGAATAATACCGCCGTGGTTGTCTCATTGATTGGGGCGATTAAGCGTAATCAGCAGCATGCGCCTTCGAAATTACTCATCCCGCTGTCTTACGCGGCCATTTTTGGTGGCACATTAACTTTGATAGGTACGTCGACTAACTTAATCATCAACAGCTTTGTTGAAGATGCCGGTTTGCCGAGCCTGAGCTTTTTTACACCCACGATGATTGGCTTGGCGGTGTTGGTGGGAGGAATGCTGATTCTTATCCCGCTCAGTTACTTACTGCCGAACTACGATGATCAAAGCCAAGAAGATTTACCGTACTTTCTTGAGTCTCGCGTAGAGCCTGGTTCACCGTTAGTTGGGCGCACGGTCAGCGAGAATAATTTACGTGCGCTGCGCAAACTGTTTCTTGCGGAGGTTGTACGAGATGGCGTGACGGTTTCCTCTGTAGGACCGGATTTCGTACTCAATGCGAAAGACCGTTTGTTGTTTTGTGGTGATGTTGAGAGCGTCGCGACTCTGCAAGAAATTCCGGGCCTCAAGCTTTTTGGTCAGCAGCACTTGAATGGGCAAAATTTTATTGAAGTTGTGGTGAGCTCATCCGCGACGTTTTGCTATAAAACACTTAAAGAGAGCCGATTCCGTGACCGCTTTGATGCCGTTGTTGTCGCTATTCGTCGTGGCCATGAGCGCTTAGAGGGCGGTTTGGGTAGCATTACCTTAGCGCCAGGTGACACGTTAGTTCTGGTTCCGGGGAAGCGTTTTGAGTCTGAACGCCGAGCTCATCGTAAAGAGTTTGTTTTAGTGCATGATTTGGACTCTAGCGCTCGGCTTGATACGAATAAATCCTCCATCGTGCTACTGGGTTTTGCTGCCGTAATTGGGTGTGCGCTATTAGAACTAGTACCGATTATTAAAGGCCTTGCCGCGTATCTTATTGCACTTATCGCGTTTGGTATTGTACAGATATCAGAACTGCGCCGCCGTTTTCCGATCGATATCGTCGTGATTGTCGGCTCTGCTTTGTCCATCGCTCAATTGATGATCTCTTCCGGCTTGTCAGAGAGAATGGGAGCGATGTTTATTGAAGCGTTCAATGGCTGGGGCGTGTTTGGAGCCTTGGTCGCAACTTACATCATGACATTAGTTCTTACTGAACTGGTGACGAACAATGCCGCGGCTGCGCTTTCTTTTCCTATTGGCTATAGCATGGCGGTCGGTTATGGCGTTGATCCGATGCCATTCATTATGGCGGTCTTGTTTGGCGCCAGTGCGAGCTTTATTTCTCCCTACGGTTATCAAACCAACTTGCTGGTGTACAGCGTAGGAAATTACAAATTGACCGACTATGTGAGAATTGGTGTGCCGATTTCGATTGTGTACTCTGTATTAGTACTTACTTTGATTCCGGTCTTCTTCCCGTTTTAATTCCGATATTTACAAGGATACGTTATGACTGCCGAAACGACGGTAAAAGATGAAAACATTGTTTGGCACCAGCATTCGGTCGATAAACAGTTTCGTGCTGAATTAAAGAAGCAAAAACCTGCCGTATTGTGGTTTACTGGCTTATCTGGAGCGGGTAAATCAACCATAGCGGGGGCGTTGGAAAATCGCCTTGCAGCATTGGGTTACCACACCTATTTATTGGATGGTGACAATGTGCGACATGGCTTGTGTAGCGATTTGGGCTTTTCTGAACAGGATCGCCGCGAGAACATTCGTCGTATTGGTGAACTGGCTAAACTGATGGCGGATGCAGGTTTAATTGTGTTGTCGGCGTTCATTTCACCGCATCGCGCAGAGCGACAGCTAGTGCGCGACTTATTGCCAGAAGGTGAGTTTATCGAAGTGTTCGTCAATGCATCTCTAGAAGTCTGCGAAGGTCGCGATCCTAAAGGTTTGTACCGCAAAGCACGTGCGGGAGAAATTCCTAACTTCACTGGTATTGATTCTGAATATCAAGCACCGAAGAATCCGGAAGTCGATTTACCAGCGGGCGAAAAAAGCGTCGATGAGCTGGTGGACTTGTGCTTGGAAGCACTTAAGTCGCGTGCAGTGATCCGATAAATAAGCATTTGGATCATTGGTGACCTCAAGCTCTTTGAGCGGCTTAAGAAGCATTTAGATCATGGGTGGTCAAATGCTTCTCGAACTGCCTACACGGTATGATGAACCGTACTTTTAGCGTCACTATGGACACTAAATCTATGATTTAAAAGCGCAAGCATTTGGTCGTAGTAGTCGGCATGTGGTTTGTTACCGAGCAAGGTACAGAGTTCATTGCCTGTTGGCGTGAAGCGGTAATATAAAAGACGGACGCCTTTGCTGTTCACGTTCAGCGACAAGTTTTTACCTTGGTAGGTGAGGATCAATGGCGTCTCGATACCAATTTCGCCAGATTCAAGCTCGGTACTATGCAGTAACCCTAGTTCAATCAACAGCAACAAACTTGAATAGGGCAACTGAAAACTTCCCATGTTTAAGCTGTTGGCGATGTCTCGTTTGCCGAAGCTAAATATTCCTCCTTGCGCTTTATAACCAATCAACAGCTTGCGACTGTGATCCCCTCCAAAACTGCACGCTAGAGAGGCGGCTCTTTGCAGAGTTTGCGCTTCTTTTGGTGACATATCTTTGAGGACTTTGAGCGCTTTCATAGACGTCGAGCCTGGGTTTGTCACTTCACGCTTCATCACTTGAGCCCATAACTTTTGCATCGCGCTGTTATGGATGTCTTGAGCCATTTCAAAAAAACGATACAACCAGTCTTGGTCGGGCTCTCCGGCAGTTTCATCTCGGCATGAACTGTGTGCTAGCTTTAGAATCTGCTCTAGGTTTTTTTGTCGCTGTTCTTGGCGTCTCTGTTCACGCAGTTGGGCTCTTTCAAGCGCGGATTTGGCTGGTGGATCGGTTTGTAGTAAGGCATCAAGACCGTGTATTTGGGCAATGGTTTTTACCTTGCTGGCACTGTCTTTGATGTAGCCCTGCTTCTTTTCTTGTTGCGTATTTTTTTGTGCGTTTGACTGATGTTCGATGACAACAGGTTGCTTTGTCGGTTCTGCCATTAATTTTCCTACCAAGAACTGCGCTGTTCGCTTGTTTAAATCTACACCTTATCTAACCAGGCGACCAGATAGGAGTTCTCAGTTTTTGAACGAATAGGGCTATCCAAAATGATAATGAGTTGTTAAAATTGTTATCGTTATTTTGGAGGGACAATGAAGTTCTCAGAAGCAGGTAAATTAAAAAAGCACCTGTCGATAGCGTTTCTTTTGGTTATTTATGTTGGCGTATTAGCGTATTTGTCTCGTTATATCGTGTAACACAGAACTAAAAAAGGCGCCGATGTGACGCCTTAGGTGTACCGATGCATGTCAACGACTTAACTACATATCGTCGTAGGCTTCTATTTTCGATCCCTCAATAACGTAAGCCGTTTCAGCCAGCTCGTGGCTTATCGTCTCGGTTTTCAACTCCCCAACCACATATATGACATCCCACAGTTCTTGAACGGGTGCGCCTTTGGGAAACTTCACGTAAATGATTTGGTTTGGTGGCGGTGGTGGTACGTGGATACAAGCTCCAAAGTATGGCACCAACAAAAACTCGGTGACGGTATTCGCGTCACCTTCAAGCGGGATGACAAAGCCTGGGATTTTAACTTGGCTTCCATTTAGCTCTGGTCGAACGTTACCAATTTTAGATTGTTGCGCTGCGCCGCCACTGTGATCAGAAGCTGGCATGCCCATACTGTCGAACAGTTTGCGTTCTTTCTCAGGTACTAGATCAATCCAGTCGAGCGTTAATGGCTCCTCGCTTGCGAGTACTGGCGCTATAAATGAGACTATCAGCAAGCAACTTGCGAGTATTTTTCTCCACATTTTATTAAATCCTTATTGTCATTCCGTCACTTAGTGACTGTCGGTAGGCGCGAAAAGCCGGGATGAAACCAATTACAATTCCAGCGCATTGTACGAAACCTAATAACATCCATTCATAGGGCGATAAGAGGCTTAAAGTCAGATGTATTCCATAATGCTGTTGAATGATGGGTTGCACGATGGCGAGAATTGCATACAGCCCTGCCACTCCGGTCACAATTCCGGCGGCAGTAAGTAGACTGGCTTCGCTGATCAACAGTGAGAAAACATGACGAGGTCTTGCCCCCATAGCGCGCAAAATCGCCATTTCACGGCGGCGCTCCTGTAAGCTGGTTAATAAGCTGCTTAGCATGCCGAGTAATCCTGCAATCACCACAAAGCCAGACACTGCCATTAAGGCTTGCTCGGCAACAGACATCATTCCCCACAATTCATGCAACGCAACCCCGGGCATAATCGCGCTAAGCGGTTCTTTGGGATAAGTGTTGATTTGCCTTTGTAGGGCGAAAGTCTGAATACGAGATTTCAAACCGACCAGCATCGCGGTAATTTGCTTGGGCTGAAAGTCTCTGTTTTTGAGGTCTTGTGCCTTGGGTGTTGGGCCTAAACGTGCACCGCTTTCCCATCCAACGTGAATCGCTTCGATGGCTTCTAGCGAGACATGAACGGTTTTGTCGACTGGCGTGCCTGTGGGCGCAAGAATCCCGACAACTTTGAATGGTAGGTTGTCATGTCGGCTAAAGCCTACATCACTAATGCCGTGGGCAATGATGATTTCACTACCGACGTGATACCCCAGCTGTTTTGCGACATCAGAACCGAGCACTGTTTCAAATAAGCCATTGAATTCTCGGCCTTCTGAAAATGTTAGTGATTGCTTACTTCCGAATTTATAGTGTTCAAAATAGCTGTGGTTGGTTCCCATGACTCGGAACCCTTTGTGCGAGTCGCCAAGTGAGATTGGAATCGCCCAATCTACTGCTCGATGATTGGCAAACTCTTGGTAGCTCTTCCAGTCAATGTTGTTGGTGGCATTGCCAATGCGAAATACAGAGTAGAGCAGCAAGTTCACTTGTCCAGAACGGCCACCAATGATGAGGTCGGTGCCTGAAATTGTATTGGCGAAGCTATCTTTTGCCTGAGTACGAATGCGTTCTACTCCTAAAAGGAGTACGACAGAAATCGCGACTGTCATGATGGTTAATATTGCCGTCGCCTTACGATTGATTAAGCTCTTCCACGCGAGCTTTGCAACAGCGCTCATGATGCGGCTCCTAGGTTAGATGCTTGGTTAATATCTGGTAGGTTAAGTGTGCGGTCAAATAAGGGCTCAAGCGTTGGATCGTGACTGACGAAGATCAGCGTAGCGTTGGCTTGATTCGTTTGCTCCATCAGGAGTTCAATAAACGCTTTACGGTTATCATGGTCTAAAGCGGAGGTTGGCTCGTCAGCAATCACTAACCCCGGATACCCAATGAGTGCTCGTGCAGCCGCAACACGTTGTTGTTGGCCAATGCTCAGCTCCGATACAGGACGCGCATGAAGCTCGCTGGGTAGGTGGAGTCTTTCAAGCAGAGCTTGAGCTTGCTCTTCTAACGTTTGAGATGGCACTCTTGAATGAGCGCGGCCACGTCGTGTTTGACTGAATTGGCAAGGCAGTAGTACGTTTTCAAGTACGTTTAAATAAGGCAATAAATTGAACTGCTGAAAGATATAGCCAATGTGATCGGCGCGAAATTTGTCTCTTTGACTTGCACTTAAACTAACAAGGTCAGTATTCAGTACGGATAGAGCGCCTGATGTTAACGTGTTGATGCCAGTTAGTAGGGCAAGCAGCGTAGATTTACCGCAGCCACTGGGACCTTTGATAAATACGTGCTCACCTTGGGCAATATGTAACTGTGGAATATGAATGGTTGCGTGTGTTGAACCGGGCCAGACAAACTGGGCATTATTTAGCTCAACAACGTTTGACATGATTTCAGTCATACTAAATCACCAAAGCATTGGCGTGTAAGTGTGTACTTACACGCCACTCGTGTTATTTGATTACGATTTGGGAGTTATCTTTGCTCAGTTTGATGGCTGATTGCATGGTGTCAGTGAATATATTGACGTTGATTGACTCAGTCGTTGGAAATTGATTAAACCAGTCGGTTTGAATGTGACTGAGTTGGTTAACTTGGTCACAGCTGAAGCGATATTGCACCGAAAACTCACCATGTCCGCCATTTTCATGCTCCTCATGGTGAGCATCGTGACCGTCATGGTGCTCATGTTCATTGTGATGTTCATTGTGGTGACCATGGTGTTCGTGCCCTTCATGATCGTGATTTGCATGGTCATCATGGTCGTGCTCGCTATGATGATGGTCTTCATAAGGGGTGCTGAGGTGATGGTTTACGTAAGCTTCTTCAATATCACAATTGGCTTGCGCGTTAATAGCAAACAGTGTGTTGCTGTCTTCTAGGGTGGCAATGGCTTGTTTAAGTGCTTGCTCTTGCTGTTCATTTTCTGGAGCATGCTCGAAACCGACCACATCGGCTCCGGGAGCAGTAATCTCCACTAACAGATCCTTTCCATCTTGGGCGATATTAAATTCGACGTGACCATGCACATGAGCACCGTGCTGGCGGTATTCGTCCGCATTTGCTGCTGTCGATAAAGAGAGACCAATGACAAGCGCTAAAACATGTTTCGATGACATTTTGTGTTTCCTAATTTTGCTGGCACTAACCCGAGCAATACCGGATCAGATTTGTATTTACTAAGGTGCGATTCGCTGACACGTTAGGTGCAGGAATACGCACAAATTATGTTGAGTGTGGAATAGTTTGGAAATTAAGCAAAATAAGGCGGGGCACGAGCTGCACCACGAATGTCTTCACTATTAACAAGGCGCTGAAAGACATCATGGTATTGGATGCGCGTAAATGTTGGCGTCGATAGCGTCGGTTGAGCTTTGGCTATGCCGTGTTGAACCCCAGAAAATAGCTGGCAATGATGGTGTGTGTGGTGTTCGGGAGTCAGATCAACTTGATGAAGGATTACCGCAAAGTTCCAAGCGATCAGCAACGCGACACTGAAAAATAAAACAGTGCGATGCCAATGCTTCCGTATCTTTTGCTGGTGGTGGTACATCTGAGTTCCTCTTACCGACTGTTATAATATAACACCCATAATGAGTAAAAGTTCACTCTTTTGTTGGTTAGTGGGAAAATTTACGTCAACACATGCGATGTCGCCGAATCTGAGACAGTCTCCTTGGTGGCATCACTGAGCGTTAAACTAGGGGGCAACAGAAATCTCAAGCTTTAAGTTTGGTCGCATGGCTCCTTATACTGCGTACTACGGATATTAAGGAGCCAAGCAACGAGACTAGATGTTCTGTTTAATTAGCTCGATCACCTTTGCAATTTCATCTTGCTCAAGTGCGCCTTCTTTTACAAACAGCACTTTGCCTGTTTTGTCTTGAACAATAATGGCAGAGCTTTCTTCTTTAAGATCCCAAGTGTTGGCGACTACGCCATTTTCATCCAGAACCATAGATGACCAAGGAAACTCTTTTTTGCTGTCTTGGGCTGAAGATTTCACGAACGAACCTGTCCCCCAGATTGCATCATCTTGGTTAATGATCGTAGTTGTTTGATAGCTGTCTTGCGGGAATTGCGCGGCGGTTATTGCTGACATCAAAGGAGCGTTCATTTCTTTTGAACTGCTACGACCTGCGATTGCTTGAATAACACGAACCTTACCCTGCATATGCTGGGTTGCCCATGGTTGGTATGCAACGCCCTCACCCTGCAAAACAATCTCGCCATAAGCCGCGACCTTGGCAGAAGGAACGGTCTCACCGACAGATAGGTTGTGTGCAAACGCAAAGCTTGGCGTTATAGCCAATAGTAGAGGTAGGAGAGTCTTAGTTTTCATATTGTTATATTCCGTACGAGTTGGAAGTTTTCCAGTATATATCCAGATCTAGGAAATTTGTAGAACTGTTGATAACATTTATTTAACGTATGGGGTGGTGTAATATTGCGTTATATTTAGAATTTGCTAAAATGAACCTCGTCGCAGATTGCGCATCAAGATTGCAGAGAATAAATAAGCAATCCGTGTTTTCTCAAAGGAATTGAGGTGAGTTATGCTACGTGAGTTTGCTGTATACCGACCATTACAAGTGGCACGTTTCGTTAAAACGTTGTTCAAAGGTCAATTCTTTATTGCTGGGGTTGGATGTTTTCAGTTCGACAATGGCAAAGTTTTGCTCCCTGACGTCAACGATCAGAAAAGACTCACCATCTTTAAAGAAGTCAATCAAGTGATTGCTTCGCTGTCTGTTTAAGAGCCCGTTGGCTTGAATTTAGTTTTCGATTTCAAAAAAGAGCGACCTATTCGGTCGCTCTTTTTGGTTTGAGTTAGTCCTAGGAACTAACTTTGTAAGCTGGGTGGAAAGCAAACACCTGTGCCACCGATACCGCAGTAACCGTCAGGGTTTTTAGCCAGGTATTGCTGGTGGTAAGTTTCGGCAAAATAATACGGGCCCGCTGGCTGTATCTCAGTGGTGATGTTCGCGCGTAGTTCCTCTTGCAGTGCTTGTTGATACAAGAGCTTCGATTTTTCTGCGCTCTCTTGCTGCTTCGCGGAATAAGTGTAAATAGCCGAACGGTATTGTGTGCCCAAATCGTTACCTTGACGCATCCCCTGGGTTGGGTCATGTTTCTCCCAAAAAACGGCCAGTAGTTTTTCTAAGGAAATCACGCGTTCATCTAAGACGACTCGTACTACCTCTGTATGGCCTGTTTTACCCGTACACACCTCTTCATAAGTAGGATTGGGCGTATATCCACCGGCGTAGCCAACCGAAGTGGAGATAACCCCATCCAGTTGCCAAAATACGCGCTCAGCGCCCCAAAAGCAGCCCATTCCCAGCAGAATTTGTTGTTGATGCGGCTCCAATGGTGCCTTTAAGTTAGATTTATTTACAAAATGATGCTCTTCAACCTGCATCGGTTGATCTCTACCTGGCAAGGCATCTTCTATACTGATCAATGTTTGTTTGTTGAGCATGGTATTTGTCCTTCAATACGTGTCTTAAATTTGCGAACTTTTTCATTTCGTCTGTATCTGATGCTGTGATGACATAGACCGCGTTAAACCTATTAATATTACAGACTTAGACTTTAATTGGCGTTATCATTATTTACGTTTACTTAACCTCATTCAGCCAAAAAAGCATGATAAAAAAAGCTCTCCTCACCATTGTTGGCCTGTTTGCCTTTTCTCATGGTGCCTATGCCGATGTTTCTTTGACTTTAAAAGGCATCGATGGCGCTTTAGAAGAGAATGTCAGTGCGTACCTGTCGTCCATTCCAGCGAAGGACTACTCCACTTCTCTGCGTTTTCAAGCGAGATTAGATCAAAGTATCACTGAAGCTCTCAATGCGCTTGGGTATTATCATGCAAAAATTTCATACTCTATTCCGGAAGGGAATGATGAGTTGATCGTCAGCATCAAGCCGGGTTTACCTGTGAAAGTGAAAGTCATGGATGTAGTGATCACAGGTGAAGCAAAAGACGATGAAGAGTTCGCCAAACTTATTGAACGTTCACCGCTTAAAGTCGGCAAAGTATTGAATCAAGGTGAATACGATAGCCTGAAATCGGGTATTCGTAACTTGGCGTTGCAGCGTGGTTATTTCAATGGTGATTACAAGCTCAGCAAACTTGAAGTGATTCCTGACTTCAATGAAGCGAACGTGCGTTTGCATTATGACAGTGGTATTCGTTATCACTTTGGTCCGATTAACATTACTGGCAGTCAGATTTGGGAAAACCGTGTTGAATCAATGCGACCTTTTGAAATTGGTGAACCTTACCTGGTTTCGCAAGTGGGGGAGTACAACCAAAACCTGTCTAATACCGATTGGTTTTCATCGGTTTTTGTGGAGCCTGATTTAAGTAAATTGGATGAGGGACGCGAATTGCCAATTAAGGTCTCGCTCGCGCCAGCGTCAAAAAACCAAATAGAAACCGGTCTTGGTTACTCGACCGATACTGGTGTGCGTGGCACGTTAAAATGGAAAAAACCATGGGTTAGTTCACGTGGCCACAGCTTTAATACGGCGTTATCACTATCAAAGCCAGAACAGACGATCACGGCAGGCTACAAAATCCCGCTTGATGACGTATTGCGTGAATACTACCAACTGCAATTTGGTTTAAAGCACCTTGATAACCGAGATACGGAGAGTTTGGAATCCAACCTAGCAGTTGAGCGACATTGGCTAACCGATGGCGGCTGGCATAAAACCATTTATGTTCGTCACTTGTACGAAAACTTCTCTCAAGGTCTGCAAGATGATGGGGTGCAATTTGTTTTACCCGGAGCCACTTTTTCACGAACTCGTGTCCGTGGTGGCAACATGCCAATGTGGGGGGATAAGCAAAGTGTAACGATCGAATATGGTGATCCTGCTTTGCTGTCAGAAACGCGAGTATTGCGCCTATTAGGGCGATCATCTTGGATCCGCGGGATCGGTGATAATCATCGTGGTTTGTTCCGTTTAGAAGGTGGTGCGAACATCACTGAGGAATTTGAAAAGCTTTCGCCTTCTCTGCGTTTCTTCGCTGGTGGTGATAACAACATTCGTGGTTATGGATACGAGTCTATTTCACCTGTGGATGAAAGTGGCGCCTTGACGGGTGGTAAATACATCGTCAGCAGCACATTAGAGTATCAATATCGCGTGTATGGAAACTGGTGGGCAGCCACCTTCTACGATATTGGTGATGCATTTAACGAAACACCTGAATGGAAATCGGGTGCTGGTGTGGGTATCCGTTGGGCGTCTCCGGTTGGACCGGTTAGCTTTGATTTTGCGTGGGGACTGGATGAAAAACCAGAAAGAGAGTTCCGCATCCACTTCTCATTGGGGCCTGAGTTATGATCAAAATGATGTTTAAGTGGACCAAATGGCTGTCGCTAAGTTTGATTGGTCTATTGCTGTTGCTCATCATTTTTGTTGCGACAGTGCTATTTACTCACCCTGGTCTTAAGCTCGCGTTGTGGGGAGCAGAAAAGGCTTTACCGCAACTACAGATAGAGAAAGTTCAGGGTTCATTATTTCCTCGTTTTGAGCTACAGAACGTCAGTTTTGTCGACGAATCTTTGAACATCGACGCAAAAGTCGATCGTTTAGCGTTAGCGGTTAACTTCCGTTGTTTCTTTGATCCTAAAGTCTGTGTCGATGAGCTAACCCTGCAAGGTGTTAACTTTCAGATGCCAGAGCTCCCTCCGGCAGGCGAAGAGCCAGAGGAGACACCGCCATTACGTACAGTCAGTACACCAGTCCCTATTTTTGTTAATAAGGTCAGTTTTGATGACATTAACTTAAACATTTTGGGCAACCAAATTGACTGGCAAGATTTCTCTACCGGGCTTTCTATGCAAGGCGACCGTTTAGTGATTGCGCCGACGGCATTAAAAGACATCAATGTTGCACTGGCTCCAAGTGAAGCTGAACCTGAAGCCGCCACCGACGAGCCGAAAGACGCTGACGCTCCGCCGCAAGATATTATGTTACCCGAGGTGTGGATTCCACTCACTGTGGAAGCAAGACGCCTCGATATTCATAACTTCAAGCTTGCAGGTGAGAAGCCGGTGATCGTTCACCAGCTTGGTGTTGTAGCGAAAGCGGGGGGCGACCGTGTTGATGTGAAAACATTAGAGCTCGATATGCCTGAAGTGGAAGGTAAGTTAAGCACGCAAGTAACGCTTTCTGCTGACTATCCTCTCAAAGCTCAGCTCGATGCGCTGGTGAAGCAAGCGGATGCGAAAGGGCAAAAGTTGTCGCTGTCAGCTGCTGGTTCGGTGGGAGACCTTTCTCTCACTGCGACCTTATCTGAACTAGTCGAAGCGGAGATCAAAGGTGAACTTCAGCCCCTGAAAGCGCAGTTACCCTTTGATGTTGCAATCAAAAATGTGCAAGCGCAATGGCCGTTAATCGGTCAAAGTGATTATCAAGTATCGGTACCAAGTTTATCTGCAAAAGGTTCCCTGGACGGATACATCGTGGCACTAGAAACACAAGCTTCGGGTAAAGATATTCCTGCTGTAGACGTTGTACTAAACGGCAAAGGCACATTAGAGCAAATCGATCTTGAAAGCCTGGTAGTCAAAACATTGGGCGGTGAGCTATCCGGTCAGGTGATGGCGAATTGGGCTGCGCCAATCAACTGGCAAGCTGACCTTAATTTGCAACATATTCAACCAGGGCTTCAATGGGAAGAAGCGGAAGGCGATATCAGTGGCAGCCTCTCGACTTCAGGTTCTTTAACAGAACAAGGCGGTTGGCAAGTCAGTTTACCTAAGTTAGATATCGATGGCATTTTGCGCGGTTATCCGCTGAATGTGGAAGGCAAACTGGAAGCGTCTGATAAGAATGGCAAAGGTGAAGACATTCAGCTTACCACGCAAGGTTTAGCGCTTTCTCATGGCCCTAACCAATTGAGTGCCAAGGGTAAGATTGATAAGCAGATATTAATGGATGTTGAGGTTAACTTCCCCGATTTTGCGAAAAGTGTTCCGGATCTAGCGGGTAAGATGCAAGGCAACGTGGCGCTGCGTGGTAGCTTGAAAGAGCCTGACATCAAATTAGACCTAGCGCTAAATCAAGTGAACTGGCAGCAGCAAGCGAACGTCGAAAACATAACTTTGAAGGGGGATGTGACGCCTCTGCCAGCACCGAAAGCGAACTTAAGCCTCATTGCGAACAACATTACCTACGACGACATTAAAGTTGATAGTGCAGACCTTGAAGTCTCTGGGGATGAAAAACTGCACCAACTGACGCTAGATGTGGTGTCTGACATTGTCTCAACCAGCTTAGAAATTGAAGGCTCATTCATACAGAAGCCGCAAATGATCTGGGATGGTGCATTGCGTCGTCTTACTTTGAGCACGCCGCAGGGACCTTGGGCGTTGCAGAAATCGACGGCGGTTAAAGTCAACATTGATAAACAAATCGCTGATGTTCAAGCACATTGTTGGCTGCAAGCCAATTCGAGTGTTTGTTTGACCGAAGATATTAGTGTTGGTCAAAGTGGCGAAGCCAAGTTAGCTGTGAACGACTTTGACTTTGAACAAATCAAGCAGTTCCTGCCGCCAGAGACGAAATTACAAGGGTCGGTCAACGCGCAAGCGACAGCAAAATGGGCACCAGAGATGAAGCCGGAAGTCACGGTGAACGTTGATATGCCTAAAGGTCAAGTAGAGCAAGCACTAGAGCAGCCGATAACTCTTGGTTGGGAAAGCTTTAGCTTTAAAGCGGCGCTGGCAAAAGACAAGTTAGATGCTGAGTGGTTATTTGATGTGAGAGACAATGGTGACTTATCAGGTCAGGTTTCTTTGGTCGATGTAACGTCTGAGCAGCCTGAGATTGACGGTAAGGTCTCGCTATCGACATTCCATCTGGATTTCTTAGCGCCGTTGATAGGTGAGTACAGCCTATTCAAAGCGAACATGAATACTGATTTGGCGATATCTGGTGATGTTATGCACCCTAAAGTCAACGGTCAGTTCTTGATTGATCAAATGAAGCTACAAGGTGAGGTCACGCCGATAGACATTAACTCCGGTCAGGTCGCGATCAACTTTAAAGGTCACCAAGCGGATCTTGATGCGGGTATCATGACGCCAGATGGTGAGTTGGAAGTGACCGGTGAGGCCGATTGGCAGGATCTACAAAATTGGCATACCAAAGCGCGCGTATTTGCGAAAGAGCTTCAGGTGGATCTTCCACCAATGGTAAAAATCAAAGTTGAGCCGGACATGACCATTGATGTCACACCACAGCTTGCTAAGGTCGAAGGTAATATTAATCTGCCTTGGGGACGAGTTGTGGTTGAAGAGCTGCCACCAAGTGCGGTTGGTGTTTCAAGCGACACCGTGATTTTGGACCAGAACTTACAGCCTGTGAGTGATATCGAGCCAATGCCATTTGATGTTGAAACGGATATCAACATTAAGATCGGTGATGACTTCCAACTGGCCGCCTTTGGCTTGAAAGGTGGTCTGAAAGGTAACCTCAATGTGACACAGAAAGATAAAGGTCCGTTCATCGTTGGTGAGGTTAATATCGTCGACGGTTCTTACCGCTCTTTTGGTCAGGATTTGGTGATTGAAGAAGGTAAGATCTTAATGAATGGTCCGGCAGATCAGCCGTACGTTTCTATTAAGGCGATTCGAAATCCAGATAATACCCAAGATGACGTGATTGCTGGTGTGCGTGTAACAGGACCAGCATCGGATCCAAATGTGGAGATATTCTCTGAGCCTGCGATGCCTCAAGCGAATGCGCTCTCTTACCTACTTCGTGGTCAAGACATTGATGGCGAAGCGGGAGGCAATGCTATGACGACCACGTTGATCGGCCTAAGTTTGGCAAAGAGTGGACGCGTGGTTGGTGAAATCGGCGAAGCCTTTGGGGTTCAAGATTTACAATTGGATACGGCGGGTTCGGGCGATGATTCTCAAGTGACCGTCAGTGGTTACATTCTGCCGGGATTACAGGTGAAATACGGCGTCGGCATCTTTAACTCACTAGGCGAGTTCACAGTGCGTTATCGATTGATGCAAGATCTGTATTTAGAGGCGGTTTCTGGTGTAGATAGTGCGGTTGACCTACTCTATCAATTTGAGTTCGATTAGAGCTTGTTCGTCTGCGTACATAAAGTTCATGACTAAGGAGTGGTTATGCAGCATTTAGTTTTTGTATATGGGACCTTGCGTAAAGGAGAGTGTAATCATCACTTTCTGAGCTCGGCCCAGTTTCTTGGTCAGCATGAAACGGATGCTCAGTTCGCACTGTATGACTTAGGTCCTTATCCCGCGTTGTCTGTCGGGCAGCGCTCGATACAAGGTGAAGTGTATCTGATTGATGATGAAACCTTATCCGAGCTAGATAAGCTGGAAGATGTGCCAGTAGAGTATCGTCGAGAGAGCATCGTCACGCCGTTTGGCCAAGCTTGGATCTACTTGTATCAAGATACTGAACAACTGACCGAAGAAATCGCTTCCGGAGATTGGTGTCAAAAGGTGTGAGCTATACTGACATTATCAATAGCGACGAGACGAGCTGGTCACTAAGGAGTCATGATGAAGGTATTCGTAATTGGATCAATGGCGTTGATTCTTGCCGCATGCGCGCAAACAACTCTGCCGACCTCGAGTAATGCTACCGACTGGCAAGCGTTTGGTAAGCAATCTGCCTTAGATGGATTAAGAGTTTTATCTGAAGATCGTATCGCTGCATTGGATGGTACTAATCATGCTACGCCCGAACTGATCATGGCCTATCAAACGGGTTATCAGCAAGGGAAGCAAGAGTATTGTGAACAAAGCGCGTATATGCTTGGTGTTATCGGGCGTCCGTATTTTGGTATTTGTGATGACCTAGACCCCTTCTTTCAGCATGACTATGACGCCGGCCGAATGTCTTCTGCAGGCGCGCCTATCTAGTTGACTTACACAAGATGAAAAGCAAAAGAGCTGCCCTAAAGCAGCTCTTTTTAATTTTGTATCAGCCGTGATGCTTATTTTTTCTGAGCGCGCTCGTAAGATTCTAGGATCTCAGCTTTAGCGGCAGCAACATCTGCCCAACCATCCACTTTCACCCATTTACCTGCTTCAAGCTCTTTGTAACGCTCAAAGAATTGCGTGATCTGCGCTTTCAGTAGTTCTGGGATATCGTCCACATCTTGGATGTGATCGTACTCTTTCGAGATTTTGGTGTGTGGAACCGCAAACACTTTTGCGTCTTCACCTGACTCATCCGTCATCTTCAAAACGCCAACAGGACGGCAGCGAATCACTGAACCTGGCATTAGTGGGTATGGTGTTGGTACCAGTACGTCGACTGGGTCGCCATCAAGAGACAGCGTATTGTTCACGTAGCCATAGTTACATGGGTAGAACATTGGTGCAGACATGAAACGGTCGACAAATACCGCACCAGAGTCTTTATCTACTTCGTACTTGATTGGATCTGCATTTGCAGGAATTTCGATCACGACATAGATATCTTCAGGCAGCGACTTGCCTGCTGGCACATGGTTTAAGCTCATTAGAATATTCCTTTTCATTAACGATGAGTCACACAGAAGCGGCTTCATCTGATGATAAATTCGCGTTTCACTTTAGCGACAAAAACGCGGCAGGTAAACACCTGCCGCGTTGGACAAAGGTCTGAAATTATTCTTCGTCGCGGTGCAGTTCAAGGAACTCTTCAACTTTGCGAACCATGTTCTTAGAACCAACAAAGAAAGGCACACGTTGGTGCAATTCGGTTGGTTTGATATCCATGATGCGATTGACGCCGTCTGATGCAATACCGCCCGCTTGCTCAATTAAGAACGCCATTGGGTTACATTCATAAAGTAGACGCAGTTTGCCCTGAGGGTGGCTTTGCGTACTAGGGTAAAGGTAGATACCACCTTTCAGTAAGTTGCGGTGGAAATCAGCAACCAATGAGCCAATGTAGCGAGAAGTGTATGGACGACCGTCTTCTGGCACATTCTCTTGGCAGTACTTGATGTACTTCTTTACCCCTTGAGGGAAGCGAATGTAGTTACCTTCGTTGATCGAATAAATCTTGCCTTCTTCTGGGATCATCATGTTTTCATGAGAAAGGCAGAAGCTGCCGATAGATGGGTCGTAAGTAAAGCCGTTTACGCCGTTACCCGTGGTGTAAACCAACATGGTTGATGAACCGTAAATCACGTAACCAGCGGCAACTTGCTTATGACCAGGCTGAAGGAAATCTTCTTCTGTCGCTGGTGTGCCAATAGGTGAAACACGGCGATAAATAGAGAAGATAGTACCGACAGAGACGTTCACATCGATGTTAGAAGAACCATCAAGTGGGTCCATCAGTACCACATATTTGGCGTTTTGGTTGAGCTCTTTGTTGAAAGCAACCGCTTCGTCTTCTTCCTCACTGGCAACGCCACACACTTGGTCACGAGCTTCAAGCGCGGCTTTGAACTTATCGTTCGCGTAAACATCGAGCTTTTGCTGGTCTTCACCTTGGACATTTTCCGTGCCTACAGCACCAGTGATATCACCGAGACCCGCTGCGTTGATTTCGCGGTTAACGATTTTTGCAGCTAAACGAATGGAGGCTAAAAGGGATGATAGATCACCGCTAGCGTGGGGGAAATCCGCTTGTTTTTCGACAATGAACTCGCCTAGGGTGCGCAGTCCTGACATGGTTAATCCTTACATTTTCATTTCATTGGGGGTAGTGCGCAAGTGAGCATCTCTTTATGGATGTTAAACGATTGCGCTGGATGTAAGTTTAAGTCGCAGATCTTTTTAATGGTAATGAAGTAACTGTTTGAGATCTCAATTTATTTGTAGACTTGTTTGAGGGATTCATCAGTAAGCAAGAGGTTGTACAGTCTGTGTTCAACCTTGTCATATTTGTGAAAGGGACTGCAAGAAGAAGGCTAAAGTCTCTCGCTTTTCTGGTTGTGATCGCGATAATGAAAGCATTAAAGAACGCATTACAAGGTTTAGTTTATGCACATTCATATCTTGGGTATCTGTGGCACATTTATGGGCGGCGCTGCGATTTTAGCGCGCCAATTAGGGCATAAAGTCACTGGTTCTGATGCCAACGTTTACCCACCGATGAGCACGTTGCTTGAGTCTCAAGGTATTGAAATTATTGAAGGCTTCGACCCGTCTCAACTCGACCCTCAACCAGACCTTGTGGTGATCGGTAATGCCATGAGCCGTGGTAACCCATGTGTTGAACATGTGCTCAATACCAACATGCGCTACACCTCTGGTCCGCAGTGGCTCAACGAGTTTTTGCTGCACGATCGCTGGGTATTGGCGGTATCGGGTACACACGGTAAAACGACCACGTCGAGCATGCTGGCTTGGATACTCGAAGACTGCGGTTATCAACCTGGTTTCCTAGTTGGTGGAGTACTTGGTAACTTTGGAGTCTCTGCTCGTTTGGGTGAAAGCATGTTTTTTGTCGTTGAAGCGGACGAATATGACAGTGCTTTTTTCGATAAGCGTTCTAAGTTTGTGCACTACCATCCTCGAACCTTAATCATGAACAACCTTGAGTTTGATCATGCAGACATCTTCGATGATCTAGAGGCGATCAAGCGCCAATTCCATCATTTAGTGCGAACGGTTCCCGGCAATGGCTTAATCTTAGCTCCGAAGCAAGACCAAGCTTTGGCGGATGTATTAGAGCGTGGTTGCTGGACAGAAAAGCAGTTTTCAGGTGTTGATGGCGACTGGCAAGCGCACAAATTAGTGGTCGATGGCTCAAAATTTGAAGTTGCTCTACAAGGCGAGAAGGTCGGTACCGTCGAATGGGATTTGGTGGGTGATCATAACGTTGATAATGCGTTAATGGTGATTGCCGCGGCGCGACACGTTGGCGTAACGCCGGAGCTCGCGTGTCAGGCTCTGGGCCGTTTCATTAACACCAAGCGCCGTCTTGAGTTAAAAGGTGAAGAGCAAGGTGTGACGGTTTACGATGATTTTGCGCATCACCCAACGGCAATTGAACTCACCGTCGGTGGTTTGCGTAACAAGGTAGGCGAAAAACGCATTCTTGCCGTGTTGGAACCTCGTTCTGCCACTATGAAGCGCGGCGTGCACAAAAACACACTCGCGGATTCGCTACACAGTGCAGATGAAGTGTTCTTATTCCAACCAGACAACATCGAATGGTCGGTGCAAGATATCGCGGAACAATGTCAGCAACCTGCTTTTGTTGACGCTGACATCGATAACTTGGTAGCGAAAATCGTTGAACGGGCGCACCCAGGTGACCAAATTCTCGTGATGAGTAATGGTGGCTTTGGCGGTATTCACGGCAAGATTCTCGAGCAACTTAAACAAAAAGTCTGATTTTATGCAAAACAAACAGCAGCAAGCAGAAAAAGCCATCACTTTAGCGTTAACTGGAGCATCTGGTGCGCCTTATGGCCTTCGTCTTTTAGAATGTTTGGTCGCGGCGGATTATCATGTCTACGTTCTGATCTCTTCGGCGGCTCGTGTCGTGATGGCAACCGAACACAACCTTAAGTTGCCAAGTGGGCCAGAAGCCGCAAAGCAAGCGTTGGTGGAACACCTCAACTGTGACCCAAATAACATCACCGTTTGCGGTAAAGATGACTGGTTCTCGCCGGTTGCGTCTGGTTCTGCTGCACCCAAGCAAATGGTGGTTTGCCCATGTTCTGCGGGAAGCGTTGCGGCGATTGCGCATGGTATGTCGGATAACTTGATTGAGCGCGCCGCTGACGTGGTGATGAAAGAGCGTGGGCAGTTGTTGCTCGTCGTTCGCGAAACGCCATTTTCAACGCTGCATCTGGAGAACATGCACAAGCTATCGCAAATGGGCGTCACCATCATGCCAGCGGCTCCGGGCTTCTATCATCAGCCAAAGAGCATTGAAGACTTAGTGGATTTTATGGTGGCGAGAATTCTCGACCACTTAGGTATTGAGCAAGGTTTAGTGCCTCGTTGGGGTTATGACCAGCGTTCGTGAGCTGATTGTGTAACCACTCAAATACCTTTACAATCCATCCAACTCATCGGGGAGCAAACCCATTTAGCATTGAGTCAATCAATGCATTTGGGCGCTGAGACCTAAGTGCTTTACTAGGGACCCGTATTACCTGAACCAGATAATGCTGGCGTAGGAATTGAGTCTGGATATTGGAAGTCCTTAATAGCCGCCTCAACCCTGTGCCGCTCAACTTATTTCTCTGAAATACTCATGGAGAGCGAGCAGTGAAACCCACTCTAAATCTGATTGCCCTAGCTGCAATCACCTCTACTTCAGCGTTTGCCGCTGAAAACACATTAACCATCTATACCTACGACTCTTTTGCCGCAGATTGGGGGCCGGGTCCTAAAATCGAGCAAGCTTTTGAAGCAATATGTAGCTGTGACGTTAACTTCGTGGCGTTGGACGATGGTGTGTCGATCCTGAATCGTCTTCGTCTTGAAGGCGGTAATAGCAAAGCCGACATCGTGTTAGGTTTGGATAACAACCTGATGGCCGAAGCGAAGAAAACCGGTCTGCTTACCGAGCACAATGTGGATACGGCCAACACAGTGCTACCAAATGGTTGGAGCGACACGACGTTTGTACCGTACGATTACGGCTACTTCGCGTTTGTGTACAACACAGAGAAAATGGCTAATCCGCCGAAAAGCATGAAAGAGCTGGTGGAAACGCGCGACGATTTAAAAGTGATTTATCAAGATCCGCGTACGTCAACGCCTGGCCAAGGCTTGATGCTGTGGATGAAATCCATCTATGGCGACGATGTGACGCAAGCGTGGCAGAAGCTAGCGAGCAAAACCGTAACGGTCACGAAAGGTTGGTCAGAAGCGTATTCCATGTTCCTTAACGGCGAGTCGGACTTAGTGCTTTCTTACACTACGTCACCTGCGTACCACTTAATTGCGGAAAACGATTCAAAGTTTGCGACGGCGAATTTTGCTGAAGGTCACTACATGCAAGTTGAAGTCGCCGCTAAAGTGGAAGGGGCAAAAAATTCAGAACTTGCTGATCAATTTATGAATTTCATTTTAAGTGATGAGTTCCAGTCAGCGATGCCAACGGGTAACTGGATGTACCCTGTTACAGACGTTGAGTTACCTAAAGGTTTTGAAACCTTGAGCGTTCCAAACAAGTCGTTGAGCTTTAGTGCTGATGAAGTGGCAAAAATGCGTAAGTCTTGGATTCGCGAATGGCAAAGCGCACTGACGTTTTAGCTGACGTTCCACCCCTCATCTGAATGAGATAGGTTTTACCTTTGAATTCTGTTCCAAAAATAGGTTTAGGGGTCGCGATGATCATCGCGGCCTTTGTTGTTTCTGCCCTAGGTGCTTTGATTGTTCAAGCCCCTTCACTTAATGTGTCTGTGGTATGGGACGACCCGTATTATCAACATGTCACCAAGTTCAGCTTCTACCAAGCTTTTCTTTCCACATTGCTCAGTGTTGGCTTTGCCATTCCAGTTGCGCACGCGCTTTCACGTCGCCAATTTTGGGGTAAGTCATTACTGCTTAAGCTGTTTGCATCGACGCTCGTTTTGCCTGTTTTGGTTGGTGTTTTCGGGCTGTTAGCGATTTATGGCAACAGCGGTTTGTTAGCGCAGTGGCTACAGAGTTTCGATAGCAAACTGCCATTTTCTATTTACGGTTTGAACGGCATTTTACTCGCCCATGTGTTCTTTAATTTACCTTACGCGGCGCGCTTGCTGTTGCAAGCATTAGAATCTATTCCTGCCGAGCAACATAAGCTGTGTGCGCATTTAGGTATGAACCATTGGAATAAGTTTCGTTGGGTGGAATGGCCGCGTTTAAGGCAGCAACTTCCCCACGTTTGTGGCTTGGTATTTATGTTGTGCTTCACCAGTTTTGCCACTGTAATGGCGTTGGGGGGCGGGCCAAAATCCACCACCATTGAATTGGCCATTTATCAAGCGATTAAGTTTGATTTTGATTTACAAGCTGGGGCGTTATTGGCGCTGTGGCAGATGCTGTTATGTGGACTGCTTGCCATTGGAGTGCAGAAGTTAACAAAGCCTGTTTCTATCAGTGCTGGCAGCACATCGGTACAGCAATATTTAACGAGGGATCATGGGTGGTCAAAAGCTTGGGATAGCTTTTGGATCATAGGTGCTTTTTTACTGGTGATACCACCGTTATTGATGGTGTTACTGAGTGGCATCAACCAACAAGTTTGGACGGTGTTAACCGATGAACGTTTTTGGTCTGCGTTATCTAACTCACTCAAAGTGGCAGGGTTAGCCAGTGCGCTTGCGGTCGCTGCGGGCGTGTCCATATTGTTGACCAGCCGTCGTTGGCGTTTGCAGTACAAAAACACGCGAGCCGATCAGATTGAGCTAATCGGCACCATTATTTTGGTGACGCCAGGTTTGGTGATTAGCACCGGATTATTCTTGCTGTTGCGATCATTTACCGATGTTTTTAGCTTGGCGTTTTTTGTTGTGATTCTGGTGAACGGTTTGATGGCTTTGCCTTACGTGATCAAAACGCTGGCACAGCCAATGCTGTACATTGAGCAACAGTATCAGTATGTATGTGCCAGCTTAGGTATGCGTGGCTGGCAACGATTTAAAGTGGTGGAGTGGCAGGCGCTGCGCAAGCCATTCGCACATGCGTTTGCGATCAGCTTTATGTTTGCGATTGGCGATTTAAGTGCTATCGCGTTGTTTGGCGGGCAAGAGTTCCGCACTTTACCTCTGTATTTATTCCAGCTGCTTGGCAGCTATCAGATGGACGCGGCGGCGGTGGTATCGGTGACCTTGTTGTTGTTGAGTGTGGGCTGTTTTTCCTTGATTGAGAAAGTATTGAAAACGAAGGAGAGAGAGTAATGTTAGTGTTGGATGATGTGCAGTACACCTACCAACGTGAGCTGTTTCGTTTTGATTTAACGATTGAGCAAGGTCAGATAGTGTCGCTGATGGGACCAAGTGGGGCTGGAAAATCGACGTTGCTGGCGTTGGTGGCTGGGTTTATCCATCCTGACCAAGGTGACATTCGGGTTGATGGTGAGTCGATTGTGCACAAAGAGCCTTATCAGCGTCCTTTCTCCATGTTATTCCAAGAGCATAACTTGTTTTCTCACTTGTCGGTGCGTGACAACATTGGCTTAGGTTTACACCCAGGGCTAAAGCTCACGGTAGAACAAAAGCGTCAGGTTGAACAAGCTGCGCAGCAGGTTGGCGTTGCAGAGTACCTCGACCGTTTGCCTGAGCACCTTTCTGGTGGGCAGCGTCAACGTGTTGCCTTAGCACGTTGTTTTGTTCAGCCTCATCCCATGTGGCTGTTGGATGAGCCTTTCTCGGCGCTTGATCCGGTTTTACGTGAAGAGATGCTGAGCTTGGTAAAAAAACTGGCGGCAGAGCGGGGAATAACCGTATTGATGGTCACGCACCATTTAAGCGATGCCAAAGCCATTGCCAGCCACTTTGTGTTTGTGGCTGATGGCAAAGTGGAAGCAGCGGATAGTATGTCTGCATTGAGTGAACAGCATGCTAGTGAGAAGCTTGCGGCATTTATCCGAGCCGCACGCTAATGCTCAATGGTGGCTGGGTCATGCTTCTCCGCAACACAAACCATGTCGAGGACCAAATTCAAACTGAGATCTTAGGCTCATGATATGGTCAATCATCGCTTGTACTCGTCGCGTTCGGTTTGCGCCAGGACGATAGACTAAATAAATGGGCATTGGTACCGTGTGCCATTGAGGTAAGACTCTGACTAAGGAGCCATTTTCTAGCTCTTGCGTCATGTTTTGCATAGGTAAGTTAGCGATGCCTAGTCCTTTGAGTGCGCCTTTTAATACCGCTTCTACGGTGGTGCTAGAGAAGTTACTGCTTACCGAGACGTTGACGGTGCTGTCCTGCGAAATCAACGTCCAAGGGCCTATCTCTGAAACATACTGATATCTCAAACAGTTGTGTGTTGTCAGATCTTCTGGCGTTTTAGGTACGCCACACTCAGCTAAATACTCAGGACTGGCGGCCAATACTCGGGTGGTGTAGCCCAATTTTTTAGCAATCAGTCGATCATCGACGATCTGGCCGACTCGAATTGCCATATCAAAACCGTGTGAAAACAGATCAACAAAATCGTTCGATGCTTCTAACGCAATTTGTACTTTTGGCCATTGTTTTAAAAATGGTAAAAAGATGTGCTCAGCCATATACGCGTCCAAGGCTGGTGGCGCAGCAATGCGAAGCCGACCTTGGATCTGCTGTTCCATTTCCTGAACGTCTTGACCAATTGAGTGAAATTCCTCAACTAAGCTTGCAGCACGCTCTAAAACCATTTGACCAGCTTCGGTAATCACCAACTTTCGGGTCGTGCGCTCTAGGAGCTTGGCTTCAAAGTGTTGTTCGAGTTTGGTTATGGCTTTACTAACAGTAGATTTTGGTAGGTTTAACTCCAGCGCGCACTTGGTTAAGCTCAGTAGTCGACAGCTTGTGACAAAGATAGAGAGCGTCCTAAAGTCAATTGTTTCTAAATTTCGAACAATCACTTTCAATTATCCATATTGTTTCAATATTGATCTGATTATAGTCTGGCTCTTCATCCTTAGCCATCAAGTTATTGTCATTTGAGGTAAACAACATGTCCAACTCTGTAGACTTATTTTCTCCTATCGAACTCGGTCAATTAGCATTAGATAATCGTGCCATTATGGCCCCTTTAACGCGCGCTCGTGCCAGCGCAGATCATATCCCGAATGACCTTATGGTTGAGTACTATGCTCAACGCGCGAGTGCTGGACTTATCATTGCTGAATGCACCATGGTGATGGAAGGAACGTCTGCTTTTATGGCAGAACCGGGCATTTATAACGAAGAACAAATTGCAGCTTGGAAAAAGGTAACGGATGCGGTTCATGAAAGAGGCGGTAAGATCGTATTGCAAATTTGGCATGCGGGACGCGCTTGTCATCCTGAACTGAATGACGGGAAAACGCCTGTTGCAGCGAGCGCACTAGCCATTCGTGATGAGTTAGTCCATACCCCTTCAGGTAAGCAAGCATATACGGTACCACGAGCACTCGAAGTGGATGAGATAGCTTCTATTGTGGCGGCGTTTAAGCAAGGTGCGGAAAACGCCAAGAAAGCAGGCTTTGATGGTGTGGAGATACATGGCGCCAATGGTTATCTTATCGATAACTTTCTTCGTGATGGTTCGAATTTACGTACTGATGAATACGGTGGCTCAGTCGAAAATCGTGCCCGTTTTTTACTTGAGATAGTTAAAGAAGTGGTCGAGGTATGGGGACCTGGAAGAGTAGGGCTGCGCACATCACCATTAAATGGATTTAATGACATGAAAGACAGCGATCCGGTTGGCTTGGTTCGTTACTTAGCTAAGCAACTTAATGCTTTCGATCTTGCTTATTGGCACGTGATGCGTGCGGATCTAAAGGGCGTACAAAAAGCAGATGTTCTCAAGCCAGCACGCGAAAACTATCAAGGTCACTTAATGGCGAACGTGGGCTACAGTGCACAAGAAGCGACAACGGCAATTGCAGAAAATCAAGTTGATGTGGTCGCATTTGGCGTTCCATTTATCGCCAACCCTGATTTAGTTGAGCGATTTAAGAAAAATGCACCTCTTAATGAGGCAAAACCTGAGCACTTTTATTTAGGTGGAGCAGAAGGTTATACCGATTACCCAGTAATGGCATAATCCTTACTTGTTCAATATAAAAAGGACGCTAATGTTAGCGTCCTTTTTCGTTTCTTTAGTTGTTTAACCTTGCGGTTTCACGACCATCACATTGATTGGAGAATATTCCACGACCTTACTTGCGACAGAGCCAAGCATTACTTTATTGATTTTAGAACGCTTGTGACTTGGCATAATGATGAGATCAGCGCCCAAGCGCTCTGCATAATCAAGAATCGTCGCGTAGGCTTTGCCCTCAGCAACATGCACTTGGTACACAACATCTTCAGCAATATGCTTATTGGCGAAAGCTTTTAGTTGCTGCTTCACGTCTTGCTTCATTTTGGCTGCTGCATCTTTTGGGAAGTATGTAGCAACCATCGACATGTGAATACCAGGTAGTACTGTTAGAAGGTGGATTTGCGCATTCGCTTGCTTTGCCTGCCAAACCGCTAGTTCAACCGCTCGGTCTGAAAAGCCTTGGTCATTTAGATCAACCGGAACAAGAATTTGTTTGTACATTCAATGTCTCTCACTAAGGTCCCTTGTCCTCGGGGCCAAATCGGTTATGCGCTCAATTGTTCCTTACGAGCACGACGTTTTTGGTTCATGGCAAGCACCAGCAAAATCATTAAGCATGGCACAAATACCCATTCTTTCATCGGACGTTCTGCATCTTGGATAACCCACTTGATCTCCCAATCAAAGTCGATACCTGCAGACTCTGCCGGGCTACCAAACTCGACCATATCGACAATCATTTTGTTGTCGCTTTCGGTCAGCATCAGACCCATTGACGAAATACGTGCTTCCGCTGTTGTCGCACTGTCTTCGAATGGAAGACGAACCGTTTTCTCGATGTAGTCGCCTTCAAGGTTTTCGCCGGCAACACGTAGCTCCAATGATTCTCCTACATTTAGCGTTTCCGTGATTTGAGCTACCTCAACGCCAGGAGAAAGAACTTTCGCTGGATACAGCATGTCCCACCAAAAACCAGGACGGAAAAACGAAAATGTCAGTACTAATAATAGAACGGTTTCCCACCACTTGTTACGCGTGAACCACCATCCTTGTGTAGCGGCGGAAAAGATCAGCATCGCAATGATCGATGAAATGACAGTGAGTGCTAAATGCCACCAAGAGTCTATCCCCATCAATAGTAGCTGGGTATTGAACACAAACATGAATGGCAAAATGGCGGTTCGAATATCGTAAGTAAAGCCTTGGATACCTGTACGAATCGGGTCTGATTTAGCAATCGCAGCCGCCGCAAATGCCGCAAGACCTACGGGTGGGGTGTCGTCGGCCAAAATACCAAAGTAGAAAACGAACAAGTGCACCGCAATGAGTGGGATGATCAAGCCATGTGCTGCACCTAGCGTGACAATAACCGGTGCCATCAACGTAGATACTACGATGTAGTTCGCCGTTGTCGGTAGACCCATCCCAAGAACCAAGCTGATTATTGCGGTAAACAGCAGCATAAGAATGATGCTACCGCCAGAGATAAACTCAACGAAGTCCGTCATGACCAGGCCGATGCCCGTTAGGGTGACGACCCCAACTACGGTACCTGCCGCTGCCGTTGCAACGCCGATACCAATCATATTGCGAGCGCCAGCAACCAAGCTCTCAGCCAGATCAACGAAGCCATCTTTGGTTTGCTGCATCATGTCACCTTGCTTTGATAACAGAGCAATCAATGGACGCTGAGTCAGCAAAATGAAAATCATGAACACCGTTGCCCAGAATGCTGAAAGACCTGGCGAGAAGCGCTCTACAGTCAGACACCAAACCAATACAACGATAGGCAGTAGATAGTGCAAACCAGATTTAACCGTTGGGCCAGGATCTGGTACTTCTGTTAACTCTGCATCAATCTCAATTGCGCCATCTTGCACGTGATTTGCTGAGATCTTCACCAAGCCAACATACGCAATTAACAGGGCAACCGTAACAATTGGCGTCGCGGCATCACCAAAGACATCTTTCGTCCAACCCACTCCGTAGTAAACCAATGCGCTGATCACACACAGTCCTAAGATTGTGCCAGTAAAGGAAAGCAAACTTTGTACTAACGTTGGGTTGTGGCGACGAGGAAGACCTGTCATACCCGCTTTACACGCCTCAAGGTGAACGATGTAAATCAAAGCGATGTAAGAGATAAGTGCCGGAAGTAGAGCAGCCTTAATCACCTCAACGTATGAGATACCGACATATTCCACCATCAAGAATGCCGCCGCGCCCATGATTGGTGGCGTTAACTGACCATTGGTTGAGGCGGCAACTTCAACGGCTCCCGCTTTGGTGCCCGGAAAACCGACACGTTTCATCAATGGAATGGTAAAGGTACCAGTGGTTACCACGTTTGCGATTGAAGAGCCAGAAACAAGCCCGGATAAACCAGATGCAACAACGGCCGCTTTTGCAGGACCACCTTTCATATGACCCAGCAAAGAAAAGGCGACTTTAATGAAGTAAGCACCTGCGCCAGCGCGTTCCAGCATGGCACCAAACAATACAAACAAGAACACAAAAGAGGTTGAAACGCCTAATGCGACACCGAATACACCTTCCGTTGTTAGCCATAAGTGAGACATGGCCTTGTTTAAGCTCGCTCCTTTATGCGCGATGACATCGGGCATATAAGGGCCAGCAAAGGTGTAAGTAAGGAAGACAGCAGCAACCACCATCAGTGGTGGACCGAGCGCTCGGCGTGTTGCCTCTAAAAGGAGAACCATACCGATGACAGCAACGACGATATCTGCCGTTGTTGGTGCACCGGAACGTCCAGCTAGCTCGGTATAAAAAAGGTAAATATATGCCGCAGAAAAACTACCTGCTAGCGCCAATATCCAATCGACAAGAGGGATATGATCGCGAGGGGAATTTTTCATCGCTGGATAAGCAGTGAAAGCCAAGAAGATCGCGAAAGTGAGGTGGATTGATCGCGCTTCCGTGTCGTTCAGTACGCCGATATTAAAAATAAATGGTAGCGGAGATGCGTACCATAATTGAAATAGTGACCAACACAGAGGAACAAACCAAAGGATTCGTCCTTGCATTCCCGAGGGGCTACGTGCACCTGTGTCTGCCTGAGCCACCATTTCTTGCACATCTTGTGACGGAGCTTGATTCGTCGCCATGTACTTTTTCCTTATTATTGATGGTCCTGTCGGATTTTTATCGAGAACCACACTTCGCCTTTATCAGTGTAGCGAATGGAGCGAAGTTTGCTTTCGAGTATTTTGCTGCCTGAACTCAAAGTGTTGAATTTTGGAGACTCTGCTAGGCGGCGTTTAAGTTTTTCTTGGGTATGAACTCGCAATTTTCGGAAGAAAACTGGCGAATGAAGCATGCAGTTAGCACGTGCTACAACCTGCATGCTCAAACAGGCAGAAAACCATCTTTTCCTGCCTGTGAGTTTGGAGTCTGAGGAAGTTACTTAAGTAGACCCACTTCTTTGTAGTATTTTTCTGCACCTGGGTGAAGAGGGATAGATAGACCCGCTTTCACCATGTCTTCTTTTTTCAGGTTTGCAAACGCAGGGTGTAGACGTTTGAACGTATCGAAGTTTTCAAACACGGCTTTTGCAACGTTGTAAGCGACATCGTCTGAAACGTCTGCTGTTGTAACCATCGTTGCCGCAACACCAAAGCTGTTTACGTCTTTGTCTGTGCCACGATACATGCCAGCTGGCACTGAGCTAAAGGCGTAGTATGGGTTATCAGCAACAATCTTATCGATTTTCGGGCCTGTTGCAGAAACTAGCTTAGCATCACATGATGTTGTTGCTTCTTTGATTGAACCGTTCGGGTGACCCACCATGTAAATAAATGCGTCAATTTTGTTGTCACAAAGTGCTTGAGAACGCTCAGAGCCCTTTAGCTCAGAAGCCAATTTGAAGCTGTCGTTTGTCCAGCCCATCGCTTCCATAACAACGCCCATGGTTGCACGGTCACCAGAGCCAGGGTTACCGATGTTTACGCGCTTACCTTTTAGGTCTTCAACGTTTTCGATACCTGAATCTGCACGAGCAATGATGTTGAAAGGTTCTGTATGAAGAGAGAACATTGCACGTAGCTTTTTGTACGGGCCTTGTTCCGCAAACTTACTCGTACCGTTGTAGCCGTGGTACTGCCAATCCGATTGCACGATACCAAAATCTAACTCGCCAGCACGGATAGTGTTAACGTTGTAAATAGAGCCGCCAGTCGATTCTACTGAACAACGAATGTTGTGTTCTTTACGACCTTTATTGACCAATTTACAGATAGCACCACCAGTAGGGTAGTAAACACCTGTAACAGAGCCAGTACCGATAGTAATAAACTCTTGAGCGTTAACTGCGCCTGCACCCATTACTGCTGCAGCGATAGCGCCTACTTTGAGAAGTTTGTTAAATGCCATGAATTTCCCTTCCTTATATTCATTATTTACCCGGAAATAACCATAAATCACTTCTGGAGTTTCCTATTTGGAAACGGCATCTTTTCCAATCCAATCGTTTGAAAAAGCGAGCGAATCATAACAAAAAATTGGCAGAAAATTATCCAATTGTTAAATGTTATAGTTGATAAGTCTGAATCTTGTGCAGGAGGATAGTGTTAGATTTGTGATCTAATTCTTTTTATAACAAACACTTAATAAGTATTAAGTGAACGAAGTGAAAAAGATCAATTGCGTGATGTTAATCACAAAATAGGTGGTTAAATAATGGTCTGGATAAGCAAAAGATTTACATAAATCATGGGCTACAAAATGAGATTTCTTTTATAGCCCACAAAGAGTTAGCTGATCTAAATGTGAAAGAACTTAGCCAGTGTATTCGAACAGTTCACATACTGATTTGAACAACTGTTCAGTCGTAATCGCCATCGTTGGAGTGATAAAGATAGTGTCATCACCTGCAACAACACCAAGAATACCTTCGGATTTACCCAGTGAGTCAAGCAAGCGAGCAATCAACTGCGCAGCACCAGGGCCAGTATGGATAACAACTAATGCCGCGTTATGGTCAATGTCTAGCACCAGTTCACGCAAAGAGCTGCTTACAGTCGGTACGCCTAGCTCAGCAGGAAGGCAGTAAACCATTTCCATTTTTGCATTGCGTGTGCGGACGGCGCCAAATTTAGTCAGCATGCGTGATACTTTCGATTGGTTAATGCTTTCAAATCCTTGTTGTTTGAGTGCATCAACAATCTCACCCTGTGAGCCAAAGCTCTCTTCTTTTAATAGGGCTTTAAAGGCGCGGACTAAGTTGTCTTGTTTTTCTGAATTGCGCATAGTCATTACGAATCTCTTATATTACGGGTCAGCAATTTTGCATATTCTCGCATATATATTCATGCGGTGCCAAAGAGTCCCAGTATTATGTTAGTTACGTCACTGTAAACTATATACCACATGGAATTCTTTAACTATATGAAGTAGGGCTGTTTTTGTTTTCTTGAATTCCTTGTCATTTCAACAGAATAAAAGAATAATCCAAGCCCCATTTGTAGCACGGTAACAGCTAGTTGCGCGAGGTCGCAAAGCTAGCGTTAATTGATTGTAATCAAGTTGTGATTCCGATAGCTTTATTTAAGTTGGTTACAAACTACCCTACGAATACGTTTATAAGAGAAATACTCTCAAGGAGAACTACATGAAAGTAGCCGTTATTGGTGCCGCTGGTGGCATCGGTCAAGCCCTGGCCCTTCTACTTAAGAACCGTCTTCCTGCTGGTTCTGATTTAGCCTTATACGATATTGCTCCAGTAACTCCTGGTGTGGCTGCTGACCTTAGCCACATCCCGACGCCAGTTTCTATCAAAGGTTACGCGGGTGAAGATCCTACTCCAGCACTAGAAGGTGCGGATGTTGTGCTGATTTCTGCAGGTGTTGCTCGTAAGCCTGGTATGGATCGCGCGGATCTATTCAATGTAAATGCTGGTATCGTTAAGTCGCTAGCGGAGAAGATTGCGGTTGTTTGTCCGAAAGCTTGTGTTGGTATCATCACAAACCCGGTAAATACAACAGTGCCAATTGCCGCTGAAGTACTTAAGAAAGCGGGTGTTTACGATAAGCGTCGCTTGTTCGGTGTAACAACACTTGACGTTATCCGTTCAGAAACATTCGTTGCAGAGCTAAAAGACAAAGATCCAGGTGACATTCGCGTACCTGTTATCGGTGGTCACTCTGGCGTAACGATCTTACCTCTACTGTCTCAAGTGGAAGGCGTTGACTTTACAGCTGAAGAAGTAGAAGCATTAACGAAACGTATTCAAAACGCAGGTACCGAAGTTGTAGAAGCAAAAGCGGGTGGTGGTAGTGCAACACTATCAATGGGCCAAGCTGCATGTCGCTTTGGTCTGTCTCTAGTTCGTGCTCTTCAAGGTGAAGAAGGCGTAGTTGAATGTGCATACGTTGAAGGCGACGGTGAGCACGCGACTTACTTCGCACAGCCTGTGAAACTAGGTAAAGAAGGCGTAGAAGAAGTACTAAGCTACGGCAAACTCAGCGACTACGAAAAGTCTGCACTAGACGGTATGCTAGAAACACTAAATGGCGACATCAATATTGGTGTTGAATTCGCAAAGTAATCTAGAAAGCTCGAATAAGAAGAAAGCCGATCAAAATGATCGGCTTTTTTGATCTTTGGCTTCTCTGCTTCGTAAAATTACTTGATTAAAACAACGTGGTGAAAGAGAAGATGATGGAAGCAAGTCGAATCCGTAAAGGCATGGTTGTTGAATGCCAGCAGGGCGTAGGTATGATATTGGTGGTCGACCGTGAAGCAGAGACGGTACTGTTGTCGAAACAAGGTTCTGATCAGCAGATTGCGGTTAGCTTTGATGAAATAGAAGATGACCCACAACTGCATGGCGGTAGTGACAGATATTACTAGCGCTTATCACGGCATTAGGTATCAGATACAAAAAAGGAAGAGCTTGCTCTTCCTTTTTGTTTTAAGTCTTGCGTTATGGGTTGCTATGATTACTTCGTGCGTTGTACCGCGACATGAGCCAGAGTAATAAGCGCTTGCTTGTATTCAGATTCTGGCAATACTGATAGTTCTTCGATTGCTTTGTCTGCTTCTTCTAGTGCTTTTTGCGTCGTGTATTCCAGAGATCCGGCCTCTTTCATCACCGCGAGAATTTCTTCTAAGCGATCCATGCCATTGGCCTTCTCAATTGCTTCGCGAATCATGAGGGCATTGTCTGGCGTGGTATTACGCATAGCGTGAAGTAGAGGCAAAGTTGGCTTGCCTTCAGCCAAATCATCCCCCACATTTTTACCCATGTCTTCGCCATCAGAGGTGTAATCCATGACGTCATCAATAAGCTGAAACGCAGTACCCAAATACTTACCGTAATTTTGCATTGCGATTTCAACATGCTCAGGAGCATCGTTTAAGATTGCGCCAATTTGAGTTGCAGACTCAAATAAGCGTGCCGTCTTAGAGTAGATGACTTGCATGTAGCTTTCTTCTGTCGTGTCAGGATCGTTACAGTTCATCAACTGCTGAACTTCACCTTCGGCGATCACGTTTACGGCGTTGCTCATTAGCTTAAGGATCTTCATGGATCCTAGCTCCGTCATCATTTGGAATGAGCGAGTATAGATAAAGTCCCCAACTAACACGCTAGCAGCATTGCCAAATGCAGCATTCGCAGTTGCTTTACCGCGGCGCATGTCTGATTCGTCGACCACGTCATCATGCAGCAAAGTCGCTGTATGGATGAACTCAATAAACGCAGCTGCCATTGTATGACCGTTGCCTTGGTAACCAAGTGCGCGGGCTGACAGTATCGCTAAAAGCGGTCTCAGACGTTTGCCTCCACCACTCACGATATAAAAACCGAGCTGGTTGATTAAAGAGACATCAGAATTAAGTTGGGCTTGAATTGTTTCATTCACTTTTGCCATGTCATCGGCAGTAAGCGCTTGGATAGTTTTAAAATCCATCGTATATCCGGCTGAAGTTAGACCCTGCAAGGCTTATTCGATTTATATAATTGTCGAATAATACACTAAAAAACGTTGATTAATACATTACTAAAGGGCATGATTGCCGCACTTTTCTTTGGCGATTAGCTTTTCGCCAATTTTTTCAAAATATGGCTTGTCATAGGAGCATCTATTCTGTAGAATCTGCGCCCTATTGATGATTAGTTTAGCGCACACCCTCAAGAAAGGCTGTGCGGAAAAAGCGGAGTAAAATATGTACGCTGTTTTCCAATCTGGTGGTAAACAACACCGTGTAAGCGAAGGTCAAACTCTTCGTTTAGAGAAATTAGACGTTGAAACTGGTGCAACTGTAGAATTTGATAAAGTTCTTCTTGTTGCTAACGGCGAAGACATCAAAGTTGGTGCTCCTCTTGTAGAGGGCGGCAAAATTGTTGCTGAAGTTGTACAACACGGTCGTGGCGATAAAGTTAAAATCGTTAAGTTCCGTCGTCGTAAGCACTCTCGTAAGCAACAGGGTCACCGTCAGTGGTTCACTGAAGTGAAGATCACTGGTATCAACGCTTAATCTATTAGGAGAGTTTAACAATGGCACACAAAAAAGCTGGTGGTTCTACTCGTAACGGCCGCGATTCAGAAAGCAAACGTCTAGGTGTTAAGCGTTTCGGTGGTGAATCTGTACTTGCAGGTAACATCATCGTTCGTCAACGTGGTACTAAGTTCCACGCTGGTAACAACGTAGGTATCGGTAAAGACCACACTCTATTCGCTCTTACTGAAGGTAAAGTGAAGTTCGAAGTGAAAGGTCCTAAGAACCGTAAGTTTGTAAGCATCGAAGCTGAGTAATTAGGTTTTTACCAAGTTACTTAATAGCTTTAAGCTGAATTCAAAAGCCCTGCCGAATCGGCGGGGTTTTTTATTTATGGCAGTCGACATATCGAAGTTTCTCGTTTCCACGTTATTTGTGGGCTGGGAGCTTAGATCTGTCATCTGCTAAAATTGTCAGATGACAAAGTAGATTTAATCCACGCACGAAGTAGTCGGAGTAAAAGATGAAGTTCGTAGATGAAGCGGTAGTAAAAGTTCAGGCTGGCGACGGCGGTAGCGGCGTTGTGAGTTTCTGGCGTGAAAAGTTCATCACTAAAGGTGGCCCTGATGGCGGTGATGGTGGCGACGGTGGTGATGTTTATATCCAAGCCGATGAAAACCTTAACACTCTGATTGATTATCGTTTCCAGCGCTTCTACGAAGCGGAGCGTGGTGAGAATGGCCGCGGTGGTAACTGTACAGGTAAACGTGGCAAAGACATCGTTCTTCGTGTGCCTGTAGGTACGCGCGCAGTGGATATCCACACAAATGAAATCGTGGCAGAAGTTGCTGAACACGGTAAGAAAGTGATGATCGCAAAAGGCGGTTGGCACGGTCTAGGTAACACGCGTTTCAAATCTTCAGTAAACCGCGCGCCTCGTCAAAGAACATTAGGCACAAAAGGTGAAGTACGTGAAATTCGCCTTGAGCTATTGCTTCTTGCTGACGTTGGTATGCTTGGTCTACCTAATGCAGGTAAATCAACCTTTATCCGCGCAGTATCAGCAGCAAAACCAAAAGTCGCTGATTACCCATTCACGACGTTGATCCCAAGCTTGGGCGTAGTGAGTGTCGTACCAGAGAAAAGCTTTGTTGTTGCAGACATTCCAGGTCTTATCGAAGGTGCAGCAGATGGCGCTGGTCTTGGTATTCGATTCTTGAAGCACTTAGAGCGTTGCCGAGTGTTGCTGCACATGATCGATATTATGCCAATTGATCAGTCTGATCCGGTGCAAAATGCACTAACGATCATTGATGAGCTAGAGCAATACAGTGAAAAACTGGCAAGCAAGCCACGCTGGTTAGTATTCAACAAAGTTGATTTAATGCCTGAAGAAGAAGCGAATGAGAAGATCCAAGAAATCTTAGACGCACTAGGCTGGGAAGACGAGTACTTTAAGATCTCGGCGATCAACCGTAACGGCACTAAAGAGCTTTGTTACAAACTGGCTGACTTTATGGATAATCTACCTCGCGAAGAGGAAGAAGTGGCTGAAGAAGATAAAGTTAACTTCATGTGGGATGACTACCATAAAGATGCGATGGCGGGTAAAGACGTTATCACTGAAGATGACGACGACGATTGGGATGACTGGGACGATGAAGAAGATGACGGTCACGTTGTCTACGTTCGTGACTAATCAGAACCGTCAAACAATGCCTGTTTGTCTATAATTCATTAAGCCGCAATTTATTTATTGCGGCTTTTTTTGTATCTAAATCATATTTAGATGGTGTGATTTACGGCACAATAGCCGATACGTCGTGATTTTTGAGGGCTAGTTTGGACCTCTCGCGTATGAATGAGCAACACCCTAAAAGGAATTAGACTGATTTATGACTCTAGAAACCATACCGTCTGGAGAGTTGGCGGTATCCACTCAACGATCTATTTCTCGCCTTGTTGCCCAAGCCGGGCAAATGCTACTCGCTCATGGTGCTGAAAGTACTCTGGTGAGCGATATTATGCGCCGTATTGGCCTTGCTTGTGGGGTTAATGAAGTTGCGGTTGCCCTATCAGCCAATGCACTGGTTGTAACGACGGTAATGGATGGACACTGCATCACCACCACCCGAAGTTGTGCCGATCGTGGCATTAATATGCGCGTTATTACGCAAATTCAACGTATCTGCATCATGATGGAGCGTGGGCTGCTCGATGCAGCCATGGCGCAGAAAAAGCTGAACGCCATCAGTCCAGAGCGTTATAACCGCTGGCTGGTGGTGTTTATGATTGGCCTGTCATGTGCGGCATTCAGCCATCTGGCAGGTGGTGATTGGGGGGTATTTGTTATGACCTTTTTAGCATCAGCTGGTGGCATGATCGTTCGCCAAGAAATTGGTCATCGTCACTTTAACCCTTTACTGAACTTTGCAGCGACAGCCTTTGTGACGACCTTAATTTCTGCGCAAGCGGAAATCTACCAAATCGGCAATCTGCCCACCGTTGCAATGGCATCGTCGGTATTAATGCTCGTACCGGGTTTCCCGTTGATTAACTCAGTGGCAGACATGCTGAAAGGGCACATTAACATGGGTATTGCCCGATTTGTGATGGCCAGCTTACTGACGTTGGCGACGTGTTTGGGCATCGTTGCTGCGATGAGCGTTACTGGAATTTGGGGGTGGGCAATCTAATGAGTTTATTTGATTTGATGCTTGGCCTGCTGAATGACATGTTTTTCGCTGCGATTCCCGCAGTTGGATTTGCACTGGTTTTTAACGTGCCACAAAGAGCTTTAGTGTATTGCGCTGTTGGCGGCGCGATTGGACACGGCAGCCGTTATTTGATGATGCAGTTTGGTATTCCCATTGAATGGGCGACCTTTTTTGCCGCGACGCTAGTTGGGATGATCGGGGTATACTGGTCTCGCCGCTTTCTCGCGCACCCAAAAGTGTTCACTGTGGCAGCTTTGATCCCGATGGTACCTGGCGTGTTTGCTTACAAAGCAATGATAGCCATGGTTGAGATCAACCATATTGGTTATTCACCTGAGCTCGTTGCAACTTGTATGGAGAACTTTCTTAAGGCCATGTTTATTATTGCAGGTTTAGCTGTTGGTCTTGCTGTTCCAGGGCTGTTATTCTATCGCCGCAGACCAATTGTATAAGGACCTAACATGATCATTAGTATGATTGCCGCGATGGCCGACAATCGCATCATTGGCAAAGACAATCAAATGCCTTGGCATCTTCCCGCCGATTTCGCTTGGTTTAAGCGCTGCACTATGGGCAAGCCTGTTGTGATGGGACGCAAAACCTATGAGTCTATTGGTCGCCCTTTACCTGGTCGCTTGAATATTGTTATCAGCCGTGATGAGACACTAAAGATCGAAGGCGTCACTACCGTAACATCGATTGAGCAAGCTTTGGACGTGGCTGGTGACGTGGAAGAAGTGATGATCATTGGCGGTGGTGCGATTTACGCAGCTTGCCTACCGATGGCCAATAAACTATATGTAACACACATTGAAGCCGCGATTGATGGTGATACTCAGTTCCCAGATTGGGGAGACGAGTTTAAGGAAACTTACTCAGAAACGTATCAAGCCGATGAGAAGAACGCCTACAACATGCGCTTTACTGTGTTAGAAAAGTAATTCGAGATTAAAACAGCGTATTTAATATGGTAATGCCGTTCGTATAACACCGAGCGGCCATCTCGGCCTGCCATCATCCTGAAAGCGACGGAGGAGCGTGATTCAGGATCTTCTATACGAGTACTTTGTTGTCAAAGGTATCTCTATCTACCCGCAGCGTGCGGATATTAGATTCCTAGTCTCGCTAAGGCTCGCTGGAATGACCCTACAGGAGATGTTAGGTGACAGGCATTCTCCCTACGATGGATTATCGACTATTATTCAGTGTTTAACTTAACGCATCCTGAGTAAAGATTTTCTTATCGTCCCAACGGATCATGGTTAGGCTTCCGCCCCAAACACAGCCAGTATCCAGACCGATGATCTCTTCGTCTACATGGCCTTGTAGTGCAGCCCAGTGACCAAACAACACCGTTTTATTGAGGTGAACGCGCTGAGGTACATCAAACCATGGAATAAGTTCGTTACCGGAAACTTGTTGTGGTGGTAGTTTACAATCCATATCCAAACGACCGTCAGGGAAACAAAAGCGCATCCGTGTAAAGGCATTAATAATATAACGGCATCGGTCCAAACCCTGTAGAGAGTCATCCCAGGAATCAGGTTGATTGCTGTACATGTTTTTTAAGAGCCAAGGCAGCTCTTCACTTTGGATGATGCGTTCAACTTCGCGGGCACATTTTCTTGCGGTTTTTAGATTCCACTGCGGTGATATCCCAGCGTGACACATCACGAACTCGTCATGCTCGGCCATAAGAGGTTGCTGAGCTAGCCATGCCAATAGATCTTCTTTATCGGGTGCAGTGAAAATAGGTGCGGTTTTATCTTTGTCTTTGACCTTTTTTATCCCGTGAGCAACGGCGAGCAGGTGAAGGTCGTGATTACCAAGCACAACGGTTGCGCTTGTGCCAAGTGACTTCACAAAGCGTAAAGTTTCTAGTGATTTAGGCCCTCTGGCGACCAAATCACCAGCGAGCCAAAGTTGGTCTTTTTTCGCAGAGAAAGAGACTTGTTCTAGTAGTCGCTGCAATTCATCAAAACAGCCTTGAATATCACCAACAATATAAGTAGCCACTGAATCTCCAATTTACTAATTTAAAACATTTGGAACAGCAAGACGAAATGGTTCAATTTCGGTGATGAACTCCTGTCCTTTTTCATCCAGCATTTTGTAGTGCCCTTGCATAACGCCGACAGGGGTTTCTAACGCGGTTCCGCTACTGTACGTGTATTCATCATTGCTTGGAATAAAAGGTTGTTGACCCACCACACCGTCACCTTCAACCGTCATTTGCTTGCCATTCGAGTCTGTGATTAACCAGCGACGGCTCACTAACTGCACGGTTTGTTGGCTAAGGTTTTTGATGGTGATGATATAGGCGAAAACGTAGCGTTGTAGCTCAGGATTGGACTGTTCTTCGATGTATTTGGTGTGAACTTGAATTTTGATGCAAGGTTGAATGACGTCCATGTGCACTCCTCAGAAACGTAATATCCCAATAATAATAAGCCAAACCGGCAAGGGTTTGGCTTATCGTTTGAGTTCTTAGTGCTGCGGGTTATCCGCAAGCCAGTTCGCCATCGCGACGAATTGTTCTAGCGTCAGGTTCTCTGGACGCATGCTTGGATTAACACCTAGCTCTTCTAGTACTTCTGTGCTTAACAACGATTTGTAGCAGTTACGAACTGTTTTGCGACGTTGGTTAAAGCCTTCACGACAAACGCGATCCAGCAAACGCAGATCTTTCGCAGGGCATGGTAGCTCTTCGTATGGCACTAGACGAACGACAGCAGAGTCCACTTTCGGTGGTGGAACGAATGCCGTTGGCGGCACTTCCAGTACTGGTACCACTTTACAGTAGTACTGAGCCATTACCGTTAAACGGCCGTAAGCTTTGCTGCCAGGACCGGCAGCTAAGCGGTTTACCACTTCTTTTTGCAGCATAAAGTGCATGTCTTGAATGTCTTTATGGAATTCAAAAAGGTGGAACATCAATGGTGTAGAGATGTTGTACGGCAAGTTACCGAAAATGCGTAGCTTGTTGTTTGGCTTCACTAATTGAGTGAAGTCAAAACGCATAGCGTCACCCTCATGGATGGTCAACTTATCCGCCAGTTCAGGGTGAGTACGTAGGCGTTCCGCCAGATCGCGGTCTAATTCGATAACTGTGAACTTATCCACTTCACGACCTACCGGCTCAGTGATTGCACCAAGACCAGGACCGATTTCAACCAGGTTTTGACCTGGTTTTGGGTTAATCGCTGATACGATTCCATCAATAATGTATGGATCGTTCAGGAAGTTTTGACCAAAACGTTTACGCGCTTTGTGTCCTAAATGGACATCATTTCTCATTGTTTCTTCTCTACCAAATCTATCGCATGCGTGAGCGCTGTTCGGAAACTCCCTGTATCCGCTTGACCTGTCCCTGCCAGATCTAATGCAGTACCGTGATCCACCGATGTTCTAATAAAAGGTAGACCAAGAGTAATGTTTACTGAACGACCAAAGCCTTTGTATTTTAATACTGGCAACACTTGGTCGTGGTACATGCCTAAAACAGCATCAGCATCATTTAAATATTTTTCATTGAAAATGGTATCTGCCGGCAAAGGGCCGATCAGGTTGATACCTTTTTCTTGTCGAATCTTTTCCAGTGTCGGAGTGATGGTTTCGATCTCTTCACGACCTAAGCAGCCATCTTCGCCAGCATGAGGGTTAAGCCCGCAAACGTAGATGTTTGGTTGTGCGATAGCAAACTTTTCTACAAGGTCTTTATGAAGAATATCGATGATTTTTTCTAACCGCTCTTCGGTGACCGCTTTGGACACATACGCTAAAGGAATATGTGTTGTGACTAGCGCCACGCGTAGCCCTTCCGTTGCTAGCATCATGACGACTAGCGGCGTTTTTGACTTCTCGGCGAAAAACTCAGTATGACCACTGAATGCAACACCTGCGCGATTAATCACCCCCTTATGAACAGGGCCGGTGACAATAGCATCAAATTCATCATTCATACAGCCTAAAGCGGCTCTTTCTAGCGTTTTTAGTACATAGTGACCATTCGCTTCGTTGAGCTCGCCTGCGACCGCAGGTTCCGATATTTGGATATGATCAACAATAAGCGAGCCTGCTTTTTGTGCTTTAGGCGTTTCTTCTGGATTGTAATCAGACAGTTGGACTTCAATGCCAAGCTGCTTGGCTCTGTCCATCAGCATATTTTTATCGGCGCAGACGACAATTTGGTGTGCCCAATCTTCCTTCGATAAGGCAAGCACTAAGTCTGGGCCGATACCCGCAGGTTCCCCTGCGGTTACGACAATTCTACGAATTGTATTAGTTGTCATTGTTGTCATCCACGATTTCAACAAACGCACTTGCGCGTAGCTCTTGCATCCATGCGCCCGCTTCTTCATTAAATTTACGGTTAAATAGAATACGGTAAGCCTTGTTCTTCATCGCTGAGTCAGTGCGGTCAACTTGGCGACGATCCAACACTTCAACGATATGCCAGCCGTGAACGGTTTTGAACGGTTCGCTGATTGAGCCAACAGGCAGAGTTTCTACTTGGTGTTTAAATTCTGGCACGTACAGATCTGGCGTTTGATAACCTAGCTCACCGTCTTGCGCTGCCGAACCAGGGTCTTGGCTGTATTGTGTTGCCAGTTGAGCGAAAGTGGCTTCGCCAGCTTTGATGCGGCGTGCAAACTCATTCAGTTGCTTCTTCGCCCCTTCATCGCTCAGAATCACGGTTGGTTTAATCAAAATATGACGCGCATTTACTTCCGTTACCGCAACCGTTTCTAGGCCTTTTACATCTTCAATTTTTAGGATGTGGAAACCGATGCCACTGCGAAATGGACCAATGATGCTGCCTTTGTTTTGCATTTTGATCTGATCAGCAAAGATAGTTGGCATCTCTTCTTTACGCATCCAGCCCCAGTCGCCACCTTGTAAAGCTTTAGGACCTTTTGAGTAGGTGTAGGCCATCTCCGTAAAGTCTGCACCTTCATTCAGCTTTTTCGCCAGCGCTTTTGCTTCAGCTTCTACAGCAGATTTTTCTTTGCCGTCAGAGAAGCGCAGTTGAATGTGTCCAATTTTGTATTGAACGGTCGCATTGGTTTCTTGTGATAGTTGCTCAGCAAGGCTGTCGACTTCTGCTGGAAGGATATTAATACGGCGACGAACCAGTGCATTACGGGCTTCTGAAGCGGCGATTTCCTTACGGATTTGTTCGCGGAATTCTGGGTAACTCAAGCCTTCACTTTCTACAGAAGCGGCGAGTTGTTCTACAGATTGTTCATTATTACGTGCGATCTCCGCAATCGCTTGGTTTAAGCGGTTATCGTCAATACGCACACCGATACGGTCTGCTTCTTGGCCTTGCAACGTGTCAATAATCAGCTTTTCAACAACTTGTTCTTTTAACACGCTAGCTGAAGGTAAGCTCTTTCCGCTTTGACGTGCGTTGGCTTGCAGCGTTTTCATCGCTGTTTCGATGTCGCTTTGTAGAATTACACCGTCGTTCACGATGACCGCAACCTTATCGATCTCTACTGGTGCTGCAACCGCTCCGCAAGAGAGTAGGGTCGTGAATAAGATTGATTTCCAAATTTTCATTTAAAATTCCGTCAGTATTTTTTGAATAGGCGTCTTATTCATTTAAGACGCCTATTTCGATTAATTGTTCAGATAGAATGGGCGGCCGTACTTAATCGCGTTGTCAGAACCATCCAGTTCTTTGACTGCAGTGTCTTCACGCTGATTGGTCGCAAAGCCTTGAATACCGAAGTTAACGCTAAAGTTATTTTCGTATTCAGGTGATGCGCCAGTGCTGCCGATAGTTTGGTTTTCCCAACCAAGCAATTGGTTGGCGTAAGTCACACCAATGTACCAACAGTCAGACTGGTAACGCAGGCTCGCTAGCCATTCTAGGTCCGCATTTTCATTTAGGTCGTAGTAGTATTGACCACTTGCAGACCAGTTCGGGTTGAACTCGTAGGCCGCAACAATACCTGCTTGTGAAATGCCTTTACGAGTAATTGTGTCTAGGTTTTCGAGAATGATCGTATCTTCGATGTATTCACGCGTGACGTAACGATAGTTACCCTGAATAAAGCCACCGTTAAATTGGTACTCTAAGGTACTGTTCGCCAACTGCATGGAGCTCAAATCGATATCGTATTGAATTCCACCGTGATAGAACAAGTAATCGTTGTAGTTGAAATCAGCTTCAATCGCCCATGATGAATAGTTGGTGGTCTCATCCGGAAGATTTGGGCTGTTGCTCAGTTTGGTCTTTTTATCGAAGTAGTAAATCTGACCAAATGAAACGTTAAGACGCTCTTTATAGTCATCATCAAAGAAGCGAGTACTCGCACCGTAGCTTAACTGGTTCGCAGAGGCGATTTTATCAATGCCACTGTACTTACGACTGCGGAATAGCCCGTAGTAGTCGGTTTGTAGCAAGGTGGTATCGTAGTTGTAGATATTGGTTTGATCTTCTTCAGGTACGTACAAGTACTGCAGCTGAGGTTCCAGTGTTTGTGTGTAGCCCTTGATCCAACTCGTGTCTCGCTCTAAGTAAAGTTGCGCATGTGTACGGAACTCGGGGATAACACGAGACACTTCGTCATCTAACTGGTTTTGCAAATTTACATCTGTCAGACCCGTTAAGTCTTGAGAGTAGTACGTGGAAAGCACGCGAGCTTCCGTTGTCCACGTTGCCCATGAATTTGAAAGCGGCAATGTAAGCCCTGGTTCAATATGAACACGGGTCGCATTTGGTCGCGCAGCATCGCTCGTATCGAAGCGGCTCACTTGGCTCTTCACGTCAAAGTTGAGGTAATCTCCCCACAATGGCGTGTAGTAGTTCAAGTCTAACTGAGGAAGCAGGCGATAAGGGCGGTTCTCTTCTTTCAATAAGATTTGGAAGTCGCGAACGGTTAACGAGGCATCCCAGAAATCAGAACGATATTGTACTTGTCCTTCTTGAACCAGTTGACCATCTTCACGGTTACCAATATCGGAGTCGAGATCGAGGAAGTAATCAATATCACTCACTTTTGAGTAATCGACTTTGACTATCCACTGTTTATTGATAATACCGTCGTGTTTAACTTGGTAGCCCCAACGAGACTCGTCTTGATATTTGCGATCGCTATTGAGGTATTCGCCTTTGATTTCACCATTCCCCCAACCATCCGTTAGGTAGCGGAAATCAGTATCGAGTTTTGTTCCGCGCTGCTGCATGTAGAGCGTGGTGAGCGTCATGTCATATTGAGGTGCGATGTTCCAATAGAATGGCACCTCGACTTCCATACCATCGCTAGAACCATAAGATAAAGAAGGGAAGAGGAAACCCGTTTTACGCGTATCTCCAATTGGCATGGTTAGATACGGCACATAGAAAACAGGAACGTCTAACACTTCAAATCGAGGATGGTGCAGCGTCGCCGTCTCTTCATCTTGGTCAACGTCAATACCTGATGCCACTAAACGCCATGAATTGTCGCCTTGAGGACATGATGTAATAGAACCATCTTCGAGTTCATAAACCGACTGACCTGTACGCGCGATGTATGCTGCTGTGCCTCGACCTTGTTGGCAAAGGAACTGATAATCGGTGTTCTCCAGTGAAAACGTGTCTTGGTTGATGTCATTAGTAACACGATCAGATCGAGCTTTGACTTGGCCGTCATTGAAAGTCACGTTGCCTTCGGCAACCACGACGTTATCTTGTTGGTGCAGCGTTACGCTATCTGCGGTGATTTTCTTCTGGCCTTGGGTGACTTGTACATTACCTGAGTACTGAGCTTTGTCACCATTGATGGCTTGCAGGGTGTCAGCTTCTACCACTACTGGGGTATTAAGAGCGTCCTCCTCGCCACTGGTATCGACCAAACATTGATCTGTGGCGGGCATTTCCTGCACACTATCATGGATATTCGCTTCAGCTTGAGTGGTGGGTACAAACAAGGCGGTGCTGATAGAGGCCGCTAAACATGTGCGGGAGAAATGTTGCATTGAATTGAACTTTCCTGTGTCACTACTACTCGATGGCTATAGGGCTTGTTGTACCCTAGCGTAATAGCCAAATGAATCAACTATAGTCGCATTTATCCCAGCGTATTGATTCACTGTGGCATAATGACGACAAAATAGCTGCAAAGATAAGCAGGCGAAATGGCCTAGCCGAAATAAAACTAATTCCATTATCATAAAGGAAATCGTTGCATCCGGCACTATAAGACCGCCGTCGTCGATAAAAATTCATTGATAGAGAACACATAATGCATATTTTTGGCAAAATTCTGGGTGCCTTTTTTGGCTTGTTACTTGGCGGGCCGCTAGGTTTACTCTTTGGCTTATTTATTGGCCATCAATTCGATAAAGCACGTCGCTTGAGTCAAGCCGGGTTCTCTACTGGCGGCTTTGGAAAAGGGCCGAGCCAAGCTCAGCGCCAAGAAGAATTTTTTAAAGCGGCGTTTGCGGTAATGGGACATGTGGCAAAAGCGAAAGGCCAAGTCACCAAAGAGGAAATCCAACTTGCTTCTGCAATGATGGACCGCATGAATTTGCATGGCGAACAGCGCCGCGCTGCGCAAGATGCGTTTCGTGAAGGTAAAGACAGTGACTTTCCGTTAGAAGACGTTCTTGTTCGTGTGAAAATTTCGACAGCAGGCCGTTTTGACTTGTTGCAATTTTTCCTTGAACTACAAATCTCGGCGGCCTTTGCTGACGGCTCGATTCATCCTAGTGAACGAAATGTGTTACACAAAATAGCACGTGGTTTGGGTTTCTCTTCTGAGCAGCTAGAGCGTCGCTTGCAAATGCAAGAAGCCGCATTCCGTTTCCAAAGCCAGGGTGGTTTTCATGGTCAGCATCAAGGCCAATCTTCTGGTGGTAGCTGGCAACAAGCTTCACAAGCGGATCAACTGGCTGACGCGTACAAAATTCTGGATGTGTCTTCAGATGCCGACAGTAAAACCGTCAAGCGTGCTTATCGTAAACTGATGAACGAGCATCACCCAGACAAATTGATGGCTAAAGGCCTACCACCAGAGATGATGAACGTAGCGAAAGAAAAATCTCAAGAGATTCAAAACGCTTACGATCTGATTAAAAAGGTCAAAGGCTTTAAGTGATTTTGTCAAAATCTAGAAAATAAAAAGGGCACTTGGTGCCCTTTTTAGCTTTTGGGTTACGGGTGACCAAAAGCGTTGCAAGCTGAACGGTGACGATAAATTAGTCAGCTTGATTCAAACTCCAATCGTATTCGTACTTCACTTTTCCAGAGAAGTCTTTGTACTGTGGCGCGTACTTCGCGATGTGGTTAAAGACTTGTTTTTCTCCACCAAAGTCCGCTGCAAACCAATCATAAATGGAAGACAGCTGTGCCGTGTTTCCTTGGATAGATACGCCTTTGCTGCTGTTGATAAACGCTTTGGCAGCACTTTCAAGTAAGGCTTCAGTGTTTTCGGCAGTGAATGCTTGAGCTTGTAGGTTAGGGCATCCCAAGCTTGCACAATTTACGGCGTAATGCGTTCTTGGATCATTCCAAATTGGACGCAAAATTCGATGTTCAATATCGTTTAAAGTCAGATCCTTGCCGTTGACCACGACCACATCATCTCCCCAAGGACCAAAGCTAAATAAGCCACCCAGCTTGGTGATGGATTCGACGGGATAGTTATCCAAAATAAGATCAACCGTGATGGCGTTGTAAAGGTTCACCCAATAGGCGTATTGCTCTGCTTGGCTGTATTGTAGAGGGTCTAGTTTTGCCAAACGCTGGATGTATTGTTTCAGCTTAGTTTTATCGACAGAGGTCACTTGGCTATAACGAAACAAAGTATTCTCACCTTGTTCAACCAAGTAATTGTCTAACAGTTGTTGCCATTCCTGATGAGAAATTTGGGTTTGGTTGGCCTGATTCGATTGTTGCCAATACGGCCATAAATCAGATTTAGGAGCAGCGAACGCCGAGAAAGAAACTAGAGCACACAATAGCAATAACAGACGCTTCATAGAGATACCTTTGAATGAAATATTGTTGATAGTGTAGACCTGTTGAGTGCTTGTTTTCTTTCAGTAATCAGTTGCCTTTATTCTCCGTTATTCCGAGGAGCATAAGCGACAGCAGGAATCTAATACCCACAAACGCTTGCGTAAAGAAGGTATGAATCTGCACAGTACATTCTGGCAGTAGATCCTGAATCACGCTCCTGCGTCGCTGTTCAGGATGACGAATTTCAACAGAGGCGTTCGGTATTCCGCAAGCAAAGCTATATGAGAATGGCTGCATAAAATATTAAAAGGGCCGACAATTGCCAGCCCTTGATTTGTATATTTACTAATGCGTCTTAACGCAAGAAGCTCGGGATATTCGCTTCGTACTCGGCAATCTTATCTTCATGTTGAAGGGTTAGACCAATGTTGTCTAAACCGTTTAGCAAGCAGTGACGACGGAACGAATCAATTTCAAAACCATACTCTTTGCCGTTGGCACGAACGACATTCGCTTCTAGGTCGACCTCGACTTCTGCACCTTCATTCGCCTCAACAAACTGGAAGATCTCATCCACTTCTTGCTCAGTCAAGCGAACTGGTACCATTTGGTTGTTGATCGAGTTGCCGTAAAAAATATCGGCAAAGCTTGGTGCGATCATCGCTTTGATGCCGTAATCCGCTAGTGCCCACGGTGCGTGCTCACGAGATGAGCCACAGCCGAAGTTTTCACGCGCTAGCAAGATAGAAGCGCCTTGGTAGCGCGGAGCGTTCATCACGAACTCTGGGTTCGGTTGTTCGCCAGCATCGTCTAGGAAGCGCCAGTCATGGAATAGGTGCTTACCAAACCCTAGGCGGGAGACCTTTTGTAGGAACTGCTTTGGAATGATGGCATCAGTATCAACGTTCGCTGCATCTAGAGGAACAACTAAGCCTGTGTGTTGTTTAAAACCTGACATCTGTTCTCTCCTTAATCTAACTCACGAATATCAACAAAGTGACCAGCAATTGCTGCCGCCGCTGCCATCGCAGGGCTCACTAGGTGGGTACGGCCATCACGACCTTGGCGGCCTTCGAAGTTACGGTTTGAAGTAGATGCACAACGTTCATGTGGACCCAAACGGTCATTGTTCATTGCTAGACACATCGAGCAACCTGGTAGGCGCCACTCAAAGCCCGCTTCTTTAAAGATGACATCTAGGCCTTCTGCTTCCGCTTGCGCTTTTACTTGCTCAGAGCCAGGAACGATAAGCGCTTGAACGTGAGACGCGACTTTGCGACCTTTCGCGACTTCCGCCGCTGCGCGCATGTCTTCGATACGTGAGTTAGTACAAGAGCCAACGAAGACTTTATCGACGTTGTAATCAGACAATGACTTGCCTGCCTCTAGACCCATGTAAGCCAGAGCTTTTTCTGCCGATGCTTTTTCTACTGGGTCGGCAAAACTTTCTGGTGCTGGGATAGGTTGATCTACCGCGATCACTTGGCCTGGGTTAGTACCCCAAGTGACTTGTGGTTTAATGTCTGCTGCGTTTAGTGTCACGACCGCATCAAACTGAGCATCATCGTCCGTTTTTAATGTCTTCCAGTATTCTACTGCTGCATCAAAGTCGGCACCTTGAGGTGAGAATTTACGGCCTTTGATGTATTCGAACGTGGTTTCATCTGGCGCAATCAAACCGGCTTTTGCACCTAACTCAATCGCCATATTACATACGGTCATGCGACCTTCCATTGAAAGGTCAGTGATCGCTTCACCACAGAATTCAACTACGTAGCCTGTTCCGCCAGCAGCTGTGGTTTCACCGATGATCGCTAGCACAATGTCTTTCGCCGTGATGCCCGGAGCCACTTTGCCTTTCACTTCGATCTTCATCGTTTTAGCACGCGCTTGTTTTAGCGTTTGAGTTGCTAATACGTGCTCAACTTCAGAGGTACCAATACCAAATGCTAGCGAGCCAAATGCACCGTGTGTAGCAGTGTGCGAGTCACCACAAACAATCGTCATGCCCGGTAGGGTAATACCAAGCTCTGGGCCCATGACGTGCACAATACCTTGGTATTTGTGGTTAATGTCATAAAGCGTAACGCCAAACTCTTCACAGTTTTTCGATAGCGTTTCCATCTGGATACGAGCCATCTCACCGGATGCGTTGATGTCTTTGGTGGTGGTCGAAACGTTGTGGTCCATAGTGGCAAAAGTTTTGCTGACCTGACGCACTTTACGACCTTTTTCACGCAAGCCGTCAAATGCTTGTGGAGACGTCACTTCATGTACCAAGTGACGGTCGATGTACAAGATAGGGTTTTCCCCTTCTGCTGCGACGGCAACGTGTGCGTCGTAGACTTTTTCGTATAGTGTTTTGCCCATTGTTTGCTTCCTTTCCTCGTCATCCTTGTTGCTTTATTTTAGCACCAATGACTTAGAGGTAAGTCATTGGTGGATAGAGGATTTAGTATTTATTATGAATCTGTTCTGTATTACGAGTTTAAGATGTACTCAGCGATCTTATCGCCCATCTCTGATGTTGTAAGTGCCGGGTTGTTGCCTGCAAGGTCGCCTGTTAGCTCGCCAGCTGAAAGTGCTTTCGACACCGCTGCTTCGATGTCTTGTGCTGCGGCTTCTTCGCCAAGGCTATAACGTAACATCAGTGCCGCAGATAGGATTTGCGCCACTGGGTTAGCGATGTTCTTACCTGCGATATCTGGTGCACTGCCGCCTGCTGGCTCGTACAGACCGAACTTACTTTCGTTAAGGCTTGCTGAAGGCAGCATACCCATAGAGCCAGTGATCATCGCGCACTCATCAGAAATGATGTCGCCGAAGATGTTTGAACATAGCATTACGTCGAACTGTGCTGGGTCTTTGATAAGCTGCATGGTTGCGTTATCAATGTACATGTGTGACAGCTCGACATCTGGGTAATCTTTCGCGATTTCTTCGACCACTTCACGCCATAGGATTGAACTTTGTAGAACGTTCGCTTTGTCGATTGAGCAAACTTTCTTGCGACGTAGACGAGCAGACTCAAAGGCGATTTTTGCAATACGTTCGATCTCAAAGCGGTGGTACACCTCAGTATCAAACGCTTTTTCTGTCGCGCCTTCGCCTTCACGGCCTTTTGGTTGACCGAAATAGATCCCGCCTGTCAGTTCACGGACCACGACGATATCAAAGCCACGGCCTGAAATGTCTGCACGTAGTGGTGAGAAGGCTTCCAGACCTGCGTGGATTTGCGCTGGGCGTAGGTTACAAAACAGTTGGAAGTGTTTACGTAGTGGTAGTAGGGCGCCACGTTCTGGTTGGTCGTTGGGTGGCAAGTGCTCCCACTTCGGGCCGCCAACCGAGCCAAATAGTACTGCATCAGACTCTTCACACGCTTTTACGGTGCTTTCTGGAAGTGGGCTGCCATGATTGTCGATCGCGATGCCGCCTACATCATGCTCGTCACGCTCAAACGCAATACCATGCTTCTTTTCGATAGCATCCAATACTTTGTGTGCTTGCGCCATTACTTCCGGGCCGATGCCGTCACCGGGTAGGACGGCAATTTTGTATGATTTGTCTGTCATGTTAATCCTTTAAGTTTTCTAATTTTGAGCTTAATTATTTCAACGAGCGTGTTCTTTCCTGAGCCATGCAGCCCAGTTGTTATTACACAGTCGCAATCTTTTTCTGCTTCATTTCTTCGATTTTGTCTGCACGGTGGATGCTATTAATAACGTGCAATAGTGCTTGACCGGAAGCTTCAACGATATCGGTAGAAACGCCCGTGCCGTGGTATTTACGACCTTTGTAGTTGGCAATGATGTCAGCTTGACCCAAACCATCTTCACCTTCGCCTTTCGCGGTTAGGTCGAATTTATCCAGTACGATGTCGTAGCCTGTCACGCGGTAGATACATTGGTATAGCGCATCAACTGGGCCATTACCGACTGCCGCTTCACACATTTCTTCATCGCCACATTGCATTTTGATGCTGGTGGTGGCCATTACGCTGCCCGATTGCACGCTTAGGTAGTTCAGCTTGTAGAAGTCATCTTCTTCACGCAGGTTCGAGAAGTGCATTAGGGCTTCTAGATCGTAATCGAACACTTGGCCTTTGCGGTCGGCAAGTTTCAAGAAGTCCGCGTATAGAGCGTCTAGGTTGTACTCGTCCTCGTTGTATCCCATGGTGTCCATGTGGCTCTTCACGGCTGCGCGACCACTACGGCTGGTTAAGTTTAGTGCTTGGTTTTTAAGGCCAATCGACTCAGGGGTCATGATTTCGTAGGTATTCTTATTCTTTAACATGCCATCCTGGTGGATACCTGAAGAGTGGCTAAAGGCATTCGCGCCCACAATCGCTTTGTTGCTCTGAATTGGCATGTTGCATAACTGGCTCACCAATTTACTGGTGCGGTGAATTTCATCATGTTTAATGCCAGTGTGGACGCCCAAGAACTCTTGACGCGTCTTGATGATCATTGCGATCTCTTCAAGTGAACAGTTTCCCGCTCGCTCACCAATGCCATTGATGGTGCCTTCTATCTGACGCGCGCCGGCTTGAACGGCGGCAATAGAGTTGGCAACTGACATCCCCAAGTCGTCGTGACAGTGAACGGAGATGATCGCTTTATCAATGTTTGGAACGCGGTTGAAAAGGGTTTGAATAATGCCACCAAACTCGCTTGGTACTGTGTAGCCAACGGTATCTGGAATGTTGATTGTGCTCGCACCTGCATTGATGGCAGCTTCTACCATGCGACATAGGTTGTCGATAGGAGTACGACCTGCATCTTCACAAGAAAACTCGACATCATCGGTGTAGTTACGCGCATGTTTAACGGCGTTGACTGCCATTTCTAGTACATCGTCGTAGCTGCGGCGTAGTTTGTCTTCTACGTGAATGGTGGAAGTGGCTAAAAACGTGTGAATACGGAATTGGTCGGCCACTTTTAATGCTTCAGCTGCGGCATCAATATCTTTCGCAACGGCACGCGAAAGGGCACAAACTCGACTGTTTTTGATGTTTTTTGCAATGGTTTGTACCGACTCGAAATCACCAGGTGAAGAGATTGGGAAGCCAGCTTCGATAACATCAACGCCGAGTCTTTCCAGCGCATAGGCAATTTGCAGTTTTTCTTTAACCGTCAAGCTTGCTGACAACGCTTGCTCGCCATCACGCAATGTGGTGTCGAATATAATGACCTGATTGTTCATGTTTGCTTCCTTCCTGATTTCTGCACTTTACGTGCAAGTTAATCGTTTACTTCCAGTATTTAGATATAAAAAAACCCGCATTCTCATGCGGGTTCTTAGAAATTGGTGTGGTTATTTTTCTTCCACAGCCTACCCGCGCGAACTGGTCACGATCAGGAGGAGGCTAAGCAGAATAGAAAAATGAGCTGACATAGTTGTTAAACTTTCCACATAATTAAGTTAACAAATTAGTACCGCACTCCATGAAGCGCGTCAACCCTAAAGTCGATTTTTTATTCATATCGGATGAGTCTTTTCGTTTGCTTGAGAAAAATGATGCACTAAGTGAAACGGCATGATGCGATAGAAACGTGCTAGAAGAGGCAAGTTCTCATCAAGTTTGCAACGTTTCATTACCAAAACAAACATTGGGATTGCGACTTGTCACACAAAGGCCCGAATTGTTTGGTAAAAGTTTTGAATGACCATTTATAGTAGTGCAGTTGCACTAGGTAAAAAGAAGGGTTAAGGAATAATGAGGTTAGCAAAACAATTTGGACGTTCAGCCGCAGTATTTACTCTGGTCAGCTTATCGGGTTGTCAGCTGTTTCAATCTCAAACCTATATGGCAGAGATTTCCCCTGTTGTTATTAATGATCACTCTCAGAGTGTCATGGTGATTAATGATCAAATGGATCGATTCTTGAGCTACGAGGGACGTGAATCGTTTTTGAATCAAATGCTCGTTGCTCTTGAGTCGGACAGTCGAGATAAATTTAAAGGCAAAGATCCGGAAACTTATTCGTGGTGGAAGATCCGAGTGCAACCTAGTGAGAAACAACAAGCGGAAGTCTTCCGACCAACAGCTGACGGTGTGGATACCTCAAACCCAGTTGAGTTTATGGATGTCTCATATCGCTCTAAGACCACATTAAACCTGCGATCCAAGCCGAGCCTAGAAGGAGAAAAGCTTGGCGTGTTATCGAAAGGGGAAGTTTTTAATGTGTTGGCAAAAGTGGTGGACCAACCTTGGTTTCTCGTTGAACAGAAAGGCGTGATAAAAGGTTACGTCCATAAGGATTATGCGCGCAGCAATGTGGTAAATCGTGACATTCTTTCTACACAGCCTAATCCTCTTTTAGAGTCTGCTTCGAGCACAACTGAGCAAACGGGCATCGAGCATGAACTGTCAGGAAATTACACTTGCCGCTTCCTTAGCTACGAGCTGACAAAAGATGGCGACATGACGATGGGCTCTTTGCGCGCCTGTCGTAAGAAGAGAAAGGTCTGGTACATCGATACGCCTCAACCGCAGCAAGCAAACCCTTCTTAAGCGTTCTCTCCTATGATTGTGCTCAATAGATAGATCATTGGGCACTCCCTAATTTGGCATTTGTCATTAATTGTCCAAACTCCCGTCATGCAGTTGTCACCTAAACCTCCTACTTTTCACACAACGGCGTTGTCAAAGTAAGGAAAGGCCACATGCGAACCATAGAGACAATTACACAGCCAATTGCAACCATTGCTAAGTTTGATTTAGCGCTCTCTAGTGTTTGTCTTAAGCACCGTTTTAATCAGCAAGTTGCCAACATCAGTAAAGGAGTCTCCCACAGTGGTGACGGACATCTGTACTTGGTGTTAGGTTTATTAGCTTGGTATTTAGATAAAGAGCAGGGAGTCTGGTTTTTACTGGCGGGTTTACTTGCTTTTGCAATCGAGTTGCCAATTTATTGGACGCTGAAAAACAGTTTTAAGCGTCGTCGCCCTGAAGAACTCAGTGCACTCCTTCCTGCTTTTATTACCCCATCAGATCGCTATAGCCTTCCTTCAGGGCATACCGCCGCAGCGTTCGTGATGGCGACGTTGATTGAGCACTTTTATCCGAGTTTAGGTATTGCTGCATTCTTTTGGGCAAGTTTAATCGGAACTGCGCGAATCTTATTGGGGGTGCACTTTTTTACCGATGTCATCATTGGTGCACTGCTAGGTAGCCTTTGTGGTGGGTTAGCGATTGCGATGCTGGGAGGCTAATTGATGAAAATCTTATACGGTGTTCAAGGGACAGGAAACGGACATATTGCGCGTGCGAGGGCGATGAGTCATGCGTTTAAAGAGCACGATATTGAGGTCGATTTTTTGTTTTCTGGACGAGCGCCTGAAAAGTACTTTTCAATGGAAGCGTTTGGCGATTATCAGACTCGCCGAGGCTTCACCTTTATCACTGAAAAAGGTTCAGTGAACTATGCGAAAACAGCATTGAGTAACAATTTAGTGCAATTTTGCAAAGAAGTTAAACAGCTTGATTTGTCGTCCTATGATCTCGTGCTCAATGATTTCGAGCCTGTTACGGCATGGGCGGCAAAACAACAAAATAAGCCGTCGATTGGTATCAGTCATCAAAATGCTTTCCGTTATCCAGTGCCGTTAAAGGGAGCGAGTTGGTTAGACAAATCCGTCATTGAATACTTTGCGCCTTCTCAACACCACCTTGGTTTGCATTGGCATCATTTTGATCAACCTTTGTTGCCGCCAATTGTACATACCGTCGATAGCCAAGCAGAAAATGATGATTTTGTTTTGGTGTATCTACCGTTCGAATCCATTGAAGACATCTCGGATTTACTGTTCCATTTTAACCAGCAAGCGTTCATCTGTTATCACCCCGATGTGATCGAATGTGAGCAAGTGGAAAACATAGAATTACGCCCTTTATGCCACAGCAACTTTCAGCATCATTTGCATCGGTGTAGTGGTGTCATTGCCAATGGTGGATTCGAGCTCCCTTCGGAAGCTCTGTCTTTAGGGAAAAAATTATTGCTTAAGCCACTCGCAGGTCAGTTTGAGCAACAAAGCAATGTCGCGACCTTAGAAGACTTAGGACTTGCGATGTCGATGGAGAGCTTAGACATTTCCGCAGTACGCCAGTGGCTAAAGGAGCAGCAAGCCGAAAGTGTGAAATATCCAGACGTTGCTCAGGCCATTGTTCATTGGGTATTACAAGGCGCGTGGGATTCACAAGCGGAGTTATCCAAACAGTTGTGGGAGCAAGTTGATTTCCCAAGTTACGTGTCGAACATTTAAGTACGTTGTTCTAAGTACATTGTTCCTTCCTATTTTTGACACGATTTTGTTGCAGCCTTTCAATCTAGAAGGCTGCATTTTTATTCTTTCTCTTTCATTTCTATTCAATGTGTATTTGCTGATAATTTGACTGATAAGTGCAAATTTTACTCAGAGATATAGTCGTCATCTGTTGGTTTGTTCTCGACTAATAACTAGGATAAATGCATTCGTGTGGTGACCATCCGTCTCATCAATTTGCTAAATACTTCCTCAAAGAATGCGCTTTTACGTGTTTTATAGTTTTTTATGTTTTTATCAAGCTGTTGTTATTTAAGGGTTAAATACCTAATCGGCTAAAATTTACTGATTAAATATCAATCTAGTTGCGAAACCGCAATCGATTAGTTGATAGTACAGTTCGAGCCGGAAGTATCCGGACGGCAAATATAATAAAAAGTTAGGTTATCTATTCGTAAAATGATTCGAATCCAGCCGCCGTCTTTTGTGCGAGATGGGATTCTATTCGTTATGAATTTAATGAACAAAGTTGACGATTACAAAAGAGGCGCACTCAATGTTAGAGAAGAAAGATGCGATGAGCGCAATTGCTAGCTACCGTATGGAAAGCACTTTGCGTGGTGTAGATTTAAACCTACTGACTGTATTTGATGCTGTGATGCAAGAGCAAAATATTACTCGTGCAGCACATAACTTAGGCATGTCTCAGCCGGCAGTAAGTAATGCCGTGGCACGCCTAAAAGTGATGTTTAACGACGAGCTGTTTATGCGTCAGGGCCGTGGTATTCAGCCAACGCAACGCGCTCGTCAGTTGTTTGGCCCAATTCGCCAAGCATTACAGCTGATTCGTAATGAACTTCCTAGCTCCGTATTTCAACCAGAATCTTCGACTCGCTTATTTAAGTTGGCGATTTGCAGCCCTTGCGACATGCGTTTTGCTCCGAAGATAATGGCAAAAGTGAATCAACAAGCACCAAACGTTCAGCTTCACCTAGATGCAGAATTTGACCGTCTGTTGTCTGAGCGTATGCGCTATCAAGAAATTGATTTCGTGATCGATTATGCTCGCTTTGATGAGCAAGGTTTCTCAAGTACTGAAATCTTCAAAGATGAATTAGTGGTTATCGCGTCAAAAACACACCCACGCATTCAAGGTGGTGTAACGGCCGAGCAACTGCTTAACGAAAAACATGCGAAGTTATCGAAAGTGCACGGTCAACGCAGCTTCTCAGAACAAGCATATCGTGAACTGGATTGCCAAGCCGCGTACGAAGGCTCTAGTCTAAGCAACCTACTATATGTGGTGGGTCAATCTGAACTTGTGACTATCGCGCCACGTTGGATGGCAGAAAATGCGGTAAACAGCGATCAGCTGCAAATTCTAGACTTCCCATTTGCAAACAAGGAAATCAGCGGCTTCTTAAGCTGGCATGAATCAAGTGAAAAAGATAAAGGCCACATTTGGCTGCGCGATCAACTGATGATCACTTGTGGTGAAGTGGTTGCCGCAAAATAAGATGACGTTTGGTCTTATAGGTTAAGACCATATTGGTAATCATCAATTTTTACAATTCATTGGTCCCCGAGAGATTTTTGTCTCTCGGGGCTTTTTGTTTTAGCAATCAACAATCGAAACAGTAAGTTAAATAGAGTAATCATTCAGCAGTTTTGGGTATGTTCGCGACGTATAAGTGATAGTTGTCTCTTATTAGTGATAAGTTTGATACTGGTCAGTTGCGTTTTAGCAAGCCGTGAGTACACTTGTTCGCTCAATTAGCTTACGCCTGTAAGCCAAAAGGTAAGTAAAAGAATGGCCAAGTTAGATTTTCATATCGTTAAACGTATTCGTGAACAAATTGCGAACGGTGGTACACGCGTTGCACTCAAGCATAAAGTGGGTGAGGAATGGCAAGGTATTACGTGGACGCAATTTGGTCAGCAAGTTGATGCTTTATCACTTGCACTTTTGGCTCAGGGATTAGGAGTCCAAGATAAAATCGGCATTTTCTCGAACAACATGCCGCAATGGACGATTGCTGATATTGCAGCGCTACAACTACGCGGCGTAACAGTACCTATTTACCCAACCAATACCGCCGCTCAGTCGGCGTACATCATTGACAACGCAGACGTCAAAGTGCTGTTTGTTGGTGAGCAGCCACAATTTGACGCAGCAGTGAGCATTTTCGACCAGTGCGAGCAGTTAGAGCTCATTGTTGCCATGTCTGATGATATCGAACTTGGCGAGCATGATTTCGTTATCTCTTGGCAAGCATTTGTCGCCAAAGGCGATACCACATACCAAGTTGAATTGGACGCACGTTTAGAGCAAGCAAAGGAAGATGATCTACTAACGCTGATTTACACCTCTGGTACCACAGGTCAACCGAAAGGTGTAATGCTAGATTACGCAAACATTGCGTCGCAATTGGAAGGGCACGATCAACGCTTGAGCCTTTCTCAAAGTGATGTGTCACTGTGTTTCCTTCCGCTGTCACACGTATTTGAACGCGCTTGGACCTTTTATGTGTTGTACAAAGGGGCGACCAACTGCTATTTGCAAGACACCATGCAGGTACGTGATGCACTGAGCCAAGTGCAACCTACCGTGATGTGTGCCGTGCCGCGTTTCTATGAGAAGATCTTCTCTGCGATTCACGAGAAAGTTTCTCGCGCGCCAATTCATCGCAAGATAATGTTTACTTGGGCTGTGAATATGGGCGCAAAAATGGCCGCTTGTCATCAAGAAAAACGTCAGCCATCGCTCATGCTGCGCAAGTCATATGCCTTGGCGGATAAATTGGTTCTGAGCAAGCTGCGTGCGTTACTTGGCGGACAAATCAACTTTATGCCGTGTGGCGGTGCAAAGTTAGATGAAACCATAGGTCGATTCTTCCACGCGATTGGTATCAATGTGAAGTTAGGTTACGGCATGACTGAAACCACGGCGACAGTATCGTGTTGGGATGATAAGTGCTTTAACCCAGACTCTATTGGTATGTCTATGCCTGGCGCGCAAGTGAAGATCGGTGAGAACAACGAGATTCTGGTGCGTGGTCCAATGGTGATGCGTGGCTATTACAAAATGCCAGAAGAGACCGAAAAGACCTTTGATGAGCACGGTTTCCTAAAAACTGGCGATGCGGGTTACATTGATGAAAATGGCAACCTGTTCATCACTGATCGTATCAAAGAACTGATGAAAACCTCTGGCGGTAAATACATCGCTCCGCAAATGATTGAAGGTGCGATTGGTAAAGACCACTTCATCGAGCAAATCGCGGTTATCGCGGATACGCGTAAGTTTGTCTCGGCGCTGATTGTGCCGTGTTTTGATTCTCTTGAAGAGTATGCGAAAGAGCTGAATATCAAGTATCACGATCGCGTTGAATTGATTAAGCATCACCAAGTGGTCGAAATGCTTGAGAAGCGTGTTAACGATCTCCAAAAAGAGTTGGCAAAGTTTGAACAGGTGAAGAAGTTTAAACTGTTACCAAGAGCTTTCTCTATGGATGATGGTGAGTTAACGCCAACTCAAAAACTGCGTCGTAAAGTCATCAATGACAAATACCAAGATGAAATTGAAGAAATGTATAAGGAAAAGTCAGAGAAAAAGTAACTTAAGCTGACTTAGATTTTATATTGATGAAAAAATCCCCAGTGATGATATTGCGCATTACTGGGGATTTTTGTTTGTGTTGATTCTTTCTATTTTGCTCACCAAATACAGCTATTTAGCACCCTATACTTAAAAGGTTCTGAAATAATGTTCTTTTTTTAAACGTTAAGTTTTTAGGTTGTACTGTGAAATAAGGTATGTGTGGCTGCTATTCCTACTAACATTCTAATTACTAGCATCTTGTTTAAAAAGTAGACCAACCTCTCATTAGACCCGTTGATAATAAAACGTTACATTTGTTGGGTAACCTTGCGGGATGTTATGACGAACGCAAGACATAGCCGAAAACGTGGAAGTATTTCGATTAGGCTACGAATAAGACCTAGACTATGTAAAACCAGACCAATCCGTTGACCTTACGGTGAGGAAACTGGCTAAGGAGAGCAATTATGACAGCAATGTTGTCAGGCGCAGAGATGGTGGTTCAATCTCTGATAGAAGAGCACGTAGAGCAGATCTTTGGCTACCCAGGTGGCTCTGTTTTGGATATCTACGATGCTCTGCATGCCAAAACCGATCAAATCAAACACGTACTTGTAAGGCATGAGCAAGCCGCCACTCATATGGCAGATGGTTACGCTCGCGCTACCGGTAAACCGGGTGTCGTACTGGTATGTTCAGGTCCGGGCGCGACCAATACCATTACTGGTATTGCCACGGCTTATATGGACTCCATCCCAATGATCGTTATCTCGGGTAACGTACCTAATAGCCTAATTGGTAATGATGCTTTCCAAGAATGTGACATCGTTGGTGTCTCTCGCCCAGTGGTCAAACACAGCTTTTTAGTGAAAAAAGCGGAAGATATTCCTGAAACGATCAAGAAAGCGTTTTATATCGCGACCACAGGTCGACCTGGTCCAGTAGTGATTGACTTGCCGAAAGATGTAATGAATCCGCAAATCAAACTGCCTTACCAATACCCAGAAACGCTTTCAATGCGTTCTTACAAGCCGACGACGTCGGGTCATAAAGGCCAGATTAAAAAAGCGCTTAAATCGCTATTAGAAGCGAAAAAACCAGTGCTTTATATCGGTGGTGGTGCTGTGATTTCTGGCGCTCATGAACATATTTTAGAGCTCTCCGACAAGCTGAACCTTCCAGTAGTCAGTACGTTGATGGGACTAGGCGCATTCCCTGGAACACATAAAAACTCACTGGGCATGCTGGGTATGCACGGTACTTACGAAGCCAATATGGCGATGCATGAAGCGGATCTCATTTTTGGTATCGGTGTGCGTTTTGATGATCGCACGACGAACAACCTTGAAAAATACTGCCCAAACGCAAAAGTCATGCATATTGATATCGATCCATCATCGATCTCGAAAAACGTGAAGGTGGATTTACCTATCGTAGGCTCTGCGGAAAAAGTGCTTACAACCATGCTTGGCCTGCTGGCAGAGCAAGAAGGTGGGAACGATGAAGATGCCATCACCGCATGGTGGGATGACATTCAGGTGTGGCGTGACCGCAACTGTTTGGCTTATGAGAAGTCACCAGAGCGAATTAAGCCACAGCAAGTGATTGAAACCTTGCACAAGCTGACCAATGGTGATGCGTATGTTGCTTCTGATGTGGGTCAGCACCAGATGTTTGCAGCACTTTACTACCCATTTAACAAACCACGCCGTTGGATCAACTCGGGTGGATTGGGCACTATGGGATTTGGCCTTCCGGCTGGTATGGGTGTTAAGTTTGCCATGCCACAAGAAGAAGTCGTGGTTGTTACGGGCGATGGCAGTATTCAAATGAATATCCAAGAGCTTTCGACAGCCATGCAATACGATATTCCAGTGAAGATCATCAACCTGAACAACCGATTCCTAGGCATGGTAAAACAATGGCAAGACATTATTTATCAAGGTCGTCACTCTAATTCTTACATGAGTTCTGTTCCTGATTTTGCAGCGATTGCAGAAGCTTATGGTCACGTCGGTATTCGTATCGAAACGCCTGATCAGCTCGAAGAAGGGCTACAAAAAGCGTTGGATATGAAAGATCGTCTGGTGTTTTTGGACATCAACGTAGACGAAACCGAACACGTATACCCGATGCAAATTAAAGGTGAGGGTATGGATAAAATGTGGCTAAGCAAAACGGAGAGAACTTAATATGAGACACATTATTTCATTGCTATTGGAAAACCAACCGGGTGCGTTGTCTCGTGTTGTTGGCTTGTTCTCTCAACGTGGTTACAACATTGAATCTTTGACGGTATCACCGACAGATGATGAAACGCTGTCGCGAATGAACATTACCACGACGTCTGATGAGATGCAGTTGGAGCAAATTCAGAAGCAGCTACACAAATTGATCGATGTGCTGAAAGTACAAGAAGTCACCGAGTATGAGCACATCGAACGTGAACTGATGATGGTGAAAGTGAAAGCCAGCGGTTTTGCGCGAGCAGAAGTGAAACGGACGGCAGACATCTTCCGTGGCCAGATCGTGGATGTCACTGCTGCTCAATACACGGTACAACTTGCGGGCACGAGTGAAAAGTTGGATGCCTTCATTCAAGCGATATCTGAAGTAACTGAAGTCGTCGAAGTTGCTCGTAGTGGGGTAGTGGGCATTGCCCGAGGTGAGCGCGCACTCAAACCTTAGCCATCTAACTGCATATAGAAAAGCCACTTAATCTAAGTGGCTTTTTGTTTAGAAAATAACAATTAATGATATAATTGTCGTTTTAGTAAGCATTATAGGCAGTAGACGCGTGAAAATACCTAAGCGAGTCGGCACATTGTTGGCGACAGCACTATTTTTTAGTGCGCTCACTGCAGTTTACTATTATCAGAAATATCTGACGTTATTAGAGAGTAACGTTGAGAATACCGCTCAAGAAGCATTACACCAACTGGCTTATACTGGTCGCGAATACAACAATATTCAGGATCAAATTGAGACGATCAGCGATCTTCTCGGTCACAGCCAAAGTCTTTACGACTATCTACGTCAGCCGAACCGAGTCAACCTTTCTATCTTAGAAGATATGTGGATCTCGGTTGCGATCAACCAAAAGCTATATAAACAAATTCGTTTTCTTGATGTTACCGGTCAGGAAAAAGCACGGATTAATTACGATTTCAAAACGGGTATCGCTGCACCTGCCCTCAAATTACATGACAAGTCAGAGCGGGATTATTTTCATTACGCGCAAGGTTTAGGTAATGATGAAATTGCGTCGTGGGGGATTGAACTGGAGCGGGAAAATGGTGAGCTTGTTTACCCTTATAGCCCTTCATTGCGTATTCTGATGCCGATTTCCCTCAATGGGAAACGCGAAGGGTATCTTGTTCTTAATGTTGATATTGAGTATTTATCTTCTCGACTCAACTACTCACCGGTGCGGGATTTTCATATTGAGTTAATTAAAAGTGATGGCTTTTATATCGCGAGTCCTAAGTCATCACGCTTGTACGGCAACATTATTCCAGCTCGTTCTCAATTTAATTTTGGCCGGATGTACCCCAACATTTGGCGCACGATGATCTCAGAAGTTTCGGGCTATGAGTACAACGGCTCGAATTTGATAGCGTATAGCACGATCCAATTTGTTTCTAGTGAACCACTTCATCTAGTGATTGATCTCACGAATGAGCAATTACTATCTCGATCTCAGCGAGATATTGATGACTTAATCCAAGAAGCGTTTTTTGTATTAAGTTTGGTGTTTGGTTTTACTTTACCAACGACCGCGTTGGCCCTGCACTATCGACGTCATAGTATGGAATCGAAGTTAGCTCGGGCTGCACTTGATGGCATGACTGCGGTGATGATCTCAGATGCGTCGCATCGAATCATTATGGTGAACCAAGAGTTTGAAAACATGATGGGCTATTCAACCAAGCATACTCAAGGCTGGAATGCGCATAATCTAATTTTCTTACCGGAAGATCTCGAGTCGACCCTCAATATTTGGAATAAGCTTGCGAACGAGCACGTTTGGGAAGGTGAGGTTCGTTGTCGAACCAAGTTTAATCACGTATTTACCGCCATTATGCGCATTCAGGCAAACTTAACCAAGTCAGGTAAAGTAAGCTATTACATCACGTCGCTGGTGGATATTTCCGAGCAAAAAGAGCTGGAAGAAAAGCTACGCAACCTCAGTGAAAAAGACGGTTTGACGGGCTTGTGGAACCGTCGAAAATTTGAAGAGCAATTAGCGCAATATGCCGGGATTATTGAGCGTTATCCTGACAGTCCCCCTGCATGTTTGGCGTTGTTTGATATTGACCACTTTAAGCGCATTAACGATGAACTTGGGCACGATGAAGGGGATAAAGTGATTTGCAGTGTCGCTGAGACTCTTCTTAAAGAGGTGCGCAGTACTGACTTTGTGTCTCGCGTCGGTGGTGAGGAGTTTGCGGTGATCATGCCGCATACCACACTCGAAGAAGCAGAAGTTGTATTGAACCGGTTACGTGTGGCGGTTCAACTGCGCAGTGATAGAGCGATTACCGTTAGCGCCGGGTATAGTGATTTAACTTCTGATCGCACGCGCACTTATAAATGTGCTGATATTGCCTTGTATGAATCCAAAAGTGCAGGGCGTAACTGCGTATCGCTATGCCATAGTTTCGATGATATTGCTTAGCTCTTTTTCAAAAACAAAAAATCGGGGATAGACCCCGATTTTTATGCTTATTTTAGCCTCAGCGTTATTCGCTAGCCAGTATGCGATATTGGTTGTCGATGGCCGCTTCGATACACTGCATTGACTGTCTCAAATAACGCTCTAGATAACCTAAAGCATCCTGGCTCTTTTTATCTAACGACGTCTTCATCAGCATTTCTTGTTCATCGATATTACAGTGCCCTGGGTTTCCAGTACCTAACATTTGCATAGCAAAATATTGGTAACGCTTAATTTGCGTGAGTAGATCGCGGAAAAAACCAAACATATTGGCAGAGCCAGCGCCTTCAAACAGCGCAGTAAGAAACTGATTATGGCGTTCTTCCCATTCCTTCCAGCAAAAGCTTTCGCCAGATTTAGAGCGGGATAACTTGTGATAAGCGGTTAGGACGTCCAGTTCCCAATTTTCATCGCCACTCACAATTGCTTTATTTAGTAGGCATGCAGAGACCATTTGTAGGCTCTCGTACAAGTCATTCAACTCATCTTTACATACAGGTGCAACCCAGCAGCCTTTTTGCGGCTCGAGTTTGACGTATTTGCTCCACGATAACTGCACCAAAGCTTCGCGAATGGGTGACGCTCCTACGTTGTACTTCTCTTTGAGTTCCGCAACCACGAGTTTTTGACCCGGTTTAAGCACGCCATCGAGAATATCCTGACGGATCATTTTTGATACTTTGTCGGTAAGAGTGGGACTGGACACATACACCTCATAGAAATTTTAATCGTGACGACAAAATTAAACAGTACGCAATTCTGCGCATGGTGAATGATACAGTTAGGCTATTATTAGAGCAAGAAAGCCATATAAAAAAAGAGGGCATAAGCCCTCTTTATCAATCAACTGAAGTATGAAAAGTTCAGTCTTATAGTACGTGTACAGAAGCTGTGTTCGTAGTACCTGAAGCGACTAGAGCACCAGAAACCATCACTACGATGTCGCCTTTGTTACCTAGACCAGATTCTAGAGCAAGCTCTTTACCTGCTACGTAGAATGCGTCAGTGCTTTCGATAGAATCAACAACAACTGGCGTCACACCTTTAGTTAGAACAAGTTGTGCTGCTGTTTTCTTGTTTGTTGTTAGTGCTAGGATGTTTGCAGTTGGGAAGTATTTACGTACTGAACGTGCAGATTTACCACCTTCAGTTGCAACAACGATAAGTGGAGCAGCCAGTTTCTCAGCTGTGTCTACTGCGCCTTTACATACTGCTTCAGTGATACGTAGACGTGGGCTGTCTAGACGAGAACCTAGCTCAGCTTTTAGCGCTGAATCAGTACGGTTCGCGATTTGAGCCATGATAGTTACCGCTTCAACTGGGTACTTACCTTTCGCTGTTTCACCAGAAAGCATTACTGCGTCAGTACCGTCCATTACTGCGTTAGCAACGTCGCCTGCTTCCGCACGAGTAGGACGTGGGTTGTTGATCATAGAATCAAGCATTTGAGTTGCAGTGATAACCATCTTACGTGCACGGTTACACTTCTCGATCATCATTTTCTGAGCGAAGATTACTTCTTCAGCTGGGATTTCAACACCTAGGTCACCACGAGCAACCATGATGCCGTCAGAAAGCTCTAGGATCTCGTCGAAGTTATCAACACCTTCTTGGTTTTCGATCTTAGAGATGATGTGGATGTTCTCGCCGCCGTTTGCCGCTAGAACTTCACGGATTTCTTGAACGTCAGAAGCTTTACGGATGAAAGAAGCTGCTACGAAGTCAACGCCTTGCTCACAACCGAACTTAAGGTCGTTCTTATCTTTTTCAGATAGAGCAGGTAGGTTTACAGAAACGCCAGGAAGGTTCACACCTTTGTTCTCGCCTAGTGCACCGTTGTTAAGTACTTTACATTTAACTTCTGTTTCAGTCTTAGAGATAACTTCCATCTCGATTAGACCGTCGTCGACTAGGATAGTGTTACCTACGTTTAGGTCTGCTGCGAAACCTGCGTAAGTTACTGCAACTTTATCTTTGTTACCTACAACTGAAGTGTCAGTTGTGAAAGTGAATTCTTGACCAGCTACTAGATCAACGTCGTTACCGCCTTCTAGCTTAATAGTGCGGATTTCTGGACCTTTAGTATCTAGAAGAATTGCTAGTGGTTTGCCAGTAGCTTCCATTACTTTACGGAAGTTCGCGATACGAGTGCCGTGTTCTTCGTAGTCACCGTGAGAGAAGTTAAGACGCATTACGTTCATGCCTGCGTTCACTAGCTCAGTTAGCTTCTCTACAGATTCAGTTTTAGGGCCAATCGTACATACGATTTTGGTCTTTTTCATGGAAGATACTCTCCGGTAAGTATAGTTACAATTTGAAAGTCGGTTGTTTACTCTGAAGTTAGGGCGTTATTGATGACATTTAGTGCCTGTCACCCACCGATTTTTCGCCTCATTATCAGTACTTCAGATTCTGAAAGTCTTTCACCAAGTTTAGTCATTTTATGACTAAAAGATCGGCGATTTTGGTTACCTTTTTGTGACTAATCCCACTTTATATGCAGAAAGTTGCAAAAAAATAGCCTTCAATTCTGTAATTTTTTTTCTTTTCGGTGGCGAATTCTACCACTGAATGAATCCAATATCACTGTTTAAGAATTGTCTTAGGACAAGGTTTTATCGAGAAATATTAATTTTTTGGATCGAAATAAATGGACTTAAAAGTTTCGGTTTGACTATAATAAGTTTCACATCGAAACTTAAATTCAAAACTTAAATGTCGAAACGAAACACTCAACTAAGAAGACACGCCATTTCTAACTTGGTTTCTGAGCTAGGAGAAGTCAGCGTTGACGAACTCGCTCAGAAATTCGAAACCTCAGAGGTCACGATTAGAAAGGATTTAGCTTCTTTAGAGAAAAATGGCCAACTTCTACGCCGCTACGGCGGTGCGATTGCTATCCCAACAGAAGTCATTCACGAAGAATTGAGCGCTAATGTTTCGACTCGAAAGCTAAACTTGGCAAAAGCAGCGGCATCACTGATTCGAGACCATAATCGCATCGTGATCGACAGTGGCAGTACGACGGCTGCGTTGATTCAACAGTTGAATGACAAACGTGGCTTAGTTGTCATGACCAACTCGTTGCATGTTGCTAACGCCCTTAATGAATTAGAGAGCGAACCAACACTGCTGATGACTGGCGGGACTTGGGATACTCACTCAGAATCTTTTCAAGGCAAAGTAGCCGAATCTGTGTTACGAGCTTACGACTTTGACCAGCTATTTATCGGTGCGGATGGCATCGACCTCGAACGCGGCACCACAACATTTAATGAATTGGTTGGTTTGAGTAAGGTAATGGCGGAAGTGTCGCGCGAAGTGATCGTCATGATCGAATCGGAAAAAATCGGTCGTAAGATCCCGAATTTAGAGCTCGCTTGGCATCAAATTGATGTGCTAGTGACGGATGCTGATATTCAGCAAGAACACAAAATACAGATTGAACAACATGGCGTGAAAGTTATTTGCGCCTAATCTAATAATGTAATCAGTTTCATATTTCACTTCCCTCTGAATACAGGCCTTTGCTTGCTGCCTCTATCTGAAACATGGCTAGGGAAGAACAAAACTACAAACGGAGATAAACACATGTGTGGAATCGTAGGTGCAGTAGCACAACGAGATGTTGCAGAAATTTTGGTTGAAGGTCTACGCCGCTTAGAGTACCGCGGTTACGACTCTGCTGGCGTTGCTGTTGTTGATGGCGAGTCAAACCTAACGCGCGTTCGTCGCTTGGGTAAAGTGCAAGAACTGGCTGATGCAGTAGAAGAAGCAAAAGTGATCGGCGGAACGGGTATTGCACACACTCGCTGGGCGACGCACGGTGAACCATCTGAAGTTAATGCACACCCACATATGTCTGGCGATATTGCTGTTGTACATAACGGTATTATCGAAAACCACGAAGAGCTTCGTGAATTGCTTCAATCTCGTGGTTACGTGTTTGAATCTCAAACGGATACAGAAGTTATCGCACACATGGTTGAGTGGGAACTTCGCACTTCAGAAACGCTACTAGAAGCAGTACAAAAAACAGCAAAACAACTTGAAGGCGCATACGGCACGGTAGCGTTGGATCGCAAAGATCCTTCACGCATCGTAGTTGCACGTTCAGGCAGCCCGATCGTAATTGGTTTTGGTGTGGGTGAGAACTTCCTGGCTTCTGACCAACTTGCGCTACTGAATGTAACGCGCCGTTTCATGTACCTAGAAGAAGGTGATGTGGCAGAAATCACTCGCCGTGAAGTTACTGTCTTTGACGCAACGGGCGAGCTGGTTGAGCGTGAAATCGTAGAATCTAACGCAGAACATGATGCTGGCGATAAAGGCCAATACCGCCACTTCATGCAAAAAGAAATCTATGAGCAACCTAAAGCGTTGATCAATACAATGGAAGGCCGTATCACGGCAGACTCCGTTGTAACTGATGCGATCGGTGTGCATGCGGCAGACATTCTAAGTAAAGTAGAGCACGTACAAATCGTTGCGTGTGGTACGTCTTACAACGCGGGCATGACAGCGCGTTACTGGTTTGAAGATATTGCTGGCGTGAGCTGTGACGTAGAAATCGCCTCTGAATTCCGTTACCGCAAGTTTGTGACTCGCCCAAACAGCCTATTGATCACGTTGTCTCAGTCTGGTGAAACCGCCGATACGCTAGCAGCACTTCGTCTTGCGAAAGAAAAAGGTTACATGGCGGCTATGACCATTTGTAACGTAGCAGGTTCTTCTTTGGTTCGTGAATCAGATTTTGCTTTCATGACTCGCGCTGGTGTAGAAATCGGTGTCGCTTCAACCAAAGCGTTCACGACTCAGCTTTCTGCACTATTGATGCTGGTAACGGCACTAGGTAAAGAGCAAGGTCGCGTCAGCAAAGAGAAAGAAAAAGAGATTGTTGAAGCGCTGCACGCACTTCCTAAGCAAATCAACGCGGCACTTTCTTTCGAGAAAGACATTGAAGCACTAGCGACGGATTTCGCAGACAAGCACCACACATTGTTCCTAGGCCGTGGTGAGTTCTACCCAATCGCGATGGAAGCGTCTCTAAAATTGAAAGAGATCTCTTACATTCACGCAGAAGCGTACGCGGCGGGTGAACTGAAACATGGTCCTCTAGCGCTGATTGATGCTGACATGCCTGTTGTTGTGGTTGCACCAAGTAACGACCTACTTGAAAAGCTAAAATCAAATGTTGAAGAAGTACGTGCACGTGGAGGCCTTCTATACGTATTCGCAGATGCAGACGCAGGCTTCGAAGGCGATGAAACAATGAAGATCATCACGATGCCTCACGTTAGTGAAATCACGGCGGCGATCTACTACACCATTCCAATGCAGTTGCTGTCATACTACGTAGCGCTGATCAAAGGTACGGACGTAGACCAACCACGTAACCTAGCGAAAGCGGTAACGGTTGAGTAATTACGCTTAACAGCAAAAATCCCAAGCGGCACATGCGAGAGTATGTGCCGCTTTTTATTTAAACCCATTTTAAGGTTTGTGAGTTATTGACCCAACTGGTGAGCGGTTAGAATTGCAGAGTAGACATTTTCTGCCGTCACTGGGAATGGCATATTGTGGATTGTTTCTCCCTCGGCCGTTGAAGCTTCGGCGACCTCGCGCAACTTATCGTGATTAAGCTCTTTAACGCCCATATCAAATAAGTTGGTTGGTAGACCTACAGATCGGCAGAAGGCGAGAACCGTATTAATCTCTTCCATCGCTGCGTTTTCTAACACCAATTGAACAAGCGTGCCGAACGCGACTTTCTCACCATGATAGAGATGATGACACTCTTCAAGCTTAGTTAGGCCGTTATGAATAGCGTGAGCACCCGCTAGACCACTGCTTTCAAAACCGATACCGCTTAGGTATGTATTGGCTTCAATAATATTTTCTACCGCTTTGGTGCTCACACCATTTTCTACCGCAGCTTTTGCTTTTACACCATCTTCAAGCAAGGTTTCATAACAGAGCTTCGCAAGAGCTTGCGCTGAACGTGTCGCTAAACCACCAGCCATTGTTGCCTTACCAGAGGTCATGTTGGCTCTGGCTTCAAAGTAGGTGGAAAGCGCATCACCCATCCCCGATACCAGTAGGCGAACTGGGGCTTTTGCGATGACTGATGTATCCATGATGACCATGTCTGGGTTTTTAGGGATCATCAAGTATTCCGCAAACTCACCTTCAGGTGTGTATATCACCGCAAGAGCAGAGGTTGGCGCATCAGTCGAGGCAATCGTAGGAACCACCACGACAGGAATTTTGGTGTAAAACGCAACGGCCTTTGCTGTATCTAACGTTTTACCGCCGCCAATACCGACAATTACATCGTGTTTTTGAGTCGCACAAATGTCCGTGATGCGTTCAATCTCAACGCGCGAACATTCGCCACCAAAAATGTTCATAGTGAGTGGAAGCTTTTCGTCAGCAAAACTTTGTTTGACGTCATCACCAACCAGGTTAGTCACGAACTCATCGGCAATTACTAACGGACGTTCACCCAATGTTTTCACATAGTGAGCGATAGATGTAAGTACTTGTTCACCTTGGACGTATTTGCTTGGGCTGATAATAATTTTGTCCATAATTCAAACCTTTAACCTTTTTTATGTGTGTTTTGGACTGCAATGAATATCCATTGTAGGGATAAGGTTTATATTAGGTTTGGTGTGGTAGGTGGTGAAGGATATCTCTGGTTTTGTTCCATGCTTTTATGACCTCTGTGTCAAACCGACTGTCAGAAGTAATAAGCATCAGCATGCTTTATGGCGCCGATCACTATTCAAGCGAATCTGTCGTTTTTCGTTTCATATTGAAACGAAAATTCCGAAGTCGTTGTTTCAATATGAAACGGATTGATTTTTGTTGAGCACGTTTTTTCTCTGTTTAAGATGAATTCATACCCTACATAAAAATATAAATGGAATGAGATAGAACGATGAAAAAGTTAATTAACCAAGTCGATGATGTTGTATTGCAGCAAATGGAGGGCCTGGCATTGTCCCGCCCTGAGTTAAAAGCTAACTACGAACCTCGTTACATGTGGCATGAGGAAACGCCGGGGCAAGTGGCATTGGTTTCTGGTGGTGGCTGTGGTCATGAACCTTTGCACGCAGGTTTTATTGGTAAAGGTATGCTGACAGGCGCCTGCCCAGGAGAGGTATTTACTTCACCTACGCCAGATCAAATGTACGAATGTGGTAACCAAGTGAATACTGGTGAAGGCGTGTTGTTTATCATTAAAAACTACACCGGCGACGTGTTGAACTTTGAAACGGCCGTGGAGCTCCTTCATACCGATGGCATTAAAGTTGGGTCGGTGTTGGTGGATGACGATGTTGCAGTCAAAGACAGCCTGTATACCGCTGGTCGCCGTGGCGTCGCTGGAACGGTATTGGTTGAGAAGTTAGTTGGTGCTGCCGCGAACAAAGGTTATTCGCTGGAGCAATGTGAAGCACTGGCTCGTCGCGTTAATAATCACTGTCGCTCATTTGGCGTGGCGCTTAATGCTTGTGTTGTGCCAGCGGCGGGTAAACCATCTTTTGTTCTGGAAGATGATGAAGTGGAGTTTGGTGTTGGTATCCATGGTGAACCAGGTATCAAGCGAGTGAAGTACACCGACGTCGATACGTTAGTGGATGAAATGTTTGCTGAAGTTGCTGAAAACACACCTTATCAGCGCACTTTGCGTATTTGGAATCGTGACGAAGGTGAATGGGATGAAGTGGAATCCAGCATTGAGCCTTTCGCCTCTGAACACGACTATATTGTGATGGTGAATGGTATGGGTGGTACGCCAACTTCAGAGCTTTACGGAGTATACCGCCGTCTTGCCCATAACTGCGAGCAAGCGGGGTTCCGTATCGTGCGTAATATGGTTGGTAACTTCTGTACGTCACTCGATATGGAAGGCGTTTCAATTACGTTGCTGAAAGCAGATAAAGAGATGTTGGAGCTGTTTGATGCTCCTGTCGATACGGCTGCGATCAAGTGGTAACAGGGGGGAGCAAACATGCAAATTGAAAAACAACATATCGTTCACTGGTTAGAGTTATGTGCAAAAACGTATCAAGAGAATCAAGATTTTCTGACCGACCTTGATCGTGATATTGGTGACGCAGACCATGGTCTCAATATGAACCGAGGCTTTAAAAAAGTTGCTGAAAAACTGCCGCAATTTGCGGACCAAAATATCGGCAGCATTCTCAAGAATACGGGCATGACTTTGCTTTCTAGTGTCGGTGGGGCAAGTGGCCCGCTGTATGGCACGCTGTTTATTCGCACGGCTGCCGCTGTCGGAACTCGAGAGCAATTAACGTTTGAAGAGTTAGTGGATGCACTAAAAAGCGGTGTGGATGGCGTAGTGTCTCGTGGTAAAGCGGAGCTGGGTGATAAAACCATGTGTGATGTTTGGTTACCCGTTTTAGTTAGCGTGAAGGCGTCGTTAGAAAATGGCATGAGCGCTGACCATTTATTGAATGAAATGGTTGAGCTAGCAGAAACGAACGCGGTTGCCACGATTGAAATGTTGGCGAAAAAAGGGCGAGCAAGCTATCTGGGGGAACGTAGTATTGGCCACCAAGATCCCGGTGCAACCTCTTCACTGTTAATGATTAAAGCGTTACAGCAGGCAATAGCAGGCAATTAAGATGGTGGGAATTGTAGTTGTATCTCATAGTCGTCGCCTTGCCGAAGGGGTGGCCGAACTTGCCACCCAAATGACGCAAGGCAAAGCCAAGCTTGCGATTGCTGCGGGGATTGATGACCCAGAGAACCCGATCGGAACCGATGCCATTGCTGTGATGGAAGCGATTGAGCAGGCACATGATCAACAAGGGGTTGTTGTGTTGATGGATCTTGGCAGCGCCCTGCTTAGCACGGAAATGGCTCTGGATCTGATTGATGATCATGTGAGGGAAAATGTCACCCTTATCTCGGCCCCCATTGTTGAAGGGACCATGGCGGCGTCGGTGGCTGCTGCCGCCGGACTACCTTTATCGACGGTAGTCGAAGAGGCACAGAGTGCGTTAAGCGTAAAACGAGAGCACCTTGGCGATCAGCCACTAACATCCGCTGAGATAGCGCCAGTATTAGAGAACTTTGAACACGAGCGGACATTTGATTGGGTAGTGCAAAATCCGCATGGATTACATGCTCGTCCCGCAGCGGCCATTGTTGGTGCACTCGCGCCTTTTGACTGCCAATTATGGTTGAAAAAAGGCGAGCGCCGTGTGAACGCGAAAAGCTTAAACAGCATTGCGAAACTTGGCGTTCGTAGTCAAGAGACGATCACCTTATGCGCACACGGACCTCAATCTAGTGAAGCAATTAAGGCATTTGAAGCCTTAGCTCATGAGCACTTCGGAGAAAGAGAGGCGGTTGAGCAAGGCATTGTCGAACCTGAAGAAAGCTCGGATACTTTGCTCGATGACATGGCCCCAAGTCAGATTGAAGGTGCTGTTGTTGGTATTCGAGTCAATGACGGTATCGCTACTGCTCCTGCTGTCCTTTTTACTCATGAAATGCCAGCTGTGCCTGAACGTGATTTCCAAAGTGAACAAGATGAAATTGAACGGGTTAAGCGTGCGATAGGCGTGGTTGTTCAACATTTGCAGGAGCAAGCGAAGCAGCCGAAAGGGGAAATATTTTTCGCTCATAGCATGATGCTCAGTGACCCAGAATTATGGGCATCGGTCGAGTCGCGAATTCAAACGGGCATGATAGCCGAGCAAGCTTGGGTAGAATCACTGCAAACGTTGGCCGACGAGTTTCGCCAGGCAGAAAGTCAGTACATGCGGGAACGCGAAGCAGATGTGCATGATATCGCACGCCAAGTTATGGTCGAAATGACAGGCGTAACGCCTAATGCCATCGACATTCAGGAACCGAGTATTTTGTTGGCCCGCGACCTGATGCCTTCTGATGTGGCCGGGCTTGATAAATCGAAAGTGCTTGGTATCTGTTTGAGTGAAGGAGGGAAAACCTCTCACAGTGCGATTCTTGCTCGTGCGATGGGGATTCCTGCCATCGTTAAAGCTCAGGGCTGCCTTGATGTTGTGCGTTCTGGTCAAGTGGTGACTATTGATGGCTTCCGAGGACATTTATGGTTCTCTCCTTCAGATGCCGTACAGCAGGAATTAGAAGCTCAGCAAATTGAGTGGCAAAGCTCCCGACAAAGTGCACTAGCGAGTGCTCAGCAAGCCGCAGTCACCTGTGATGGTGTCCATATTCCAGTATTCGCCAATATTGGTGGACCGAAAGATATTGATGATGCACTAACATCAGGCGCTGAGGGCGTTGGTCTATTCCGGACTGAGTTTCTATTTCAAAACAGTGATGAGTTGCCGACTGAGGAAGCGCAATATCAAGTGTATCGTGATATTGCTGCCGCACTTGGCGATAAGCCACTTACGATTCGTAGTCTAGATGTTGGCGGTGATAAGCCTTTAGCCGCTTATCCTATGCCAGCGGAAGATAATCCATTTTTAGGTCTGAGAGGGGTGCGGTTGTGCCTTCAACATGAATCATTGTTTACCGCCCAACTTCGAGCCATTCTGAGAGCCTTTCACGAGCAACCGAATATTCAATTGATGATACCGATGGTGGCCCAGGTTGAAGAAGTGAGAAAAGTAAAAGCGCTGTTGGCGCATCAAGCAACCCAACTCGGCTTGGATGCGACTCATTTGCCTGTTGGTATTATGATTGAGGTACCAGCCGCGGTATTAAATGCAGATGCGTTAGCCCAAGAAGTCGACTTTTTCTCTATTGGCACCAATGATTTGACTCAATATGTTATGGCCGCCGATCGAGGCAACGCCGCCGTTGCCGAATTGGTGAACTACTTTGAACCATCGGTACTAAAAGCCATTGAACTCACGTGTGCAGCAGGCGATCGCGCGGGCATACCGGTCAGTATGTGTGGTGAGATGGCAGGCGATCCAAATGCCACAGAAACATTGCTTCGTGTTGGGTTACGAAAATTCAGCGCCAGTGCGAGTTTGTTGCCGGGACTAAAAGCGCAGATTCGTCAGTTGTCTGTCGATGTTTAATCGATACCTTTATCGTTAGTACACGTATACCGGCGTGCTTACGCCGGTTTTACTTTTGTAGGAACGCCACTTCTTGGCTTAATACAGCTTCATTTGCTCCTGCAGCCCAAACTTATTAATTTTTCTCCATAGGGTCGTGCGGCCAATTTGCAATGCTTTCGCCATATCATGCATTTTTCCATCACACTGATTCCAAGCCTGAACAATCGCTCTTCTCTCGGCTTCTTCTAGCGTGATTACCGGCGTATTCTCTGCGGTATGGCGAGAATTCAGTTTAATGTCTTCTGGAATATCGTTCAGCTTGATTAAGTTGGAACTGCGGTTCAGCAAAATTCGCTCAGTTCGGTTTCTTAATTCAGAGTTGTTGCCTGACCAACGAAAATTCATCAACGCTTCCAGTGCGACTGGCTCTATCGAGATAGTCACATTGTGTCGGCGTTCATAATGGCTGATAAGCTGCTGGACGAGAAATTCAATGTCTTCTTTACGCTTTCGTAGTGGTGGAATATGCAGCTCGTTCGAGGAGATTTCATAATAAAGTTGCCGACCAAATGAGCGCTGAGTGACATACTCGCTGATCTCTGAAGCGGTGCTCGTAATAAGTTGAAAGTCTACGGGGATTAATCGCAAACTGTCGCTGCGGCTGACGAGCCCAGTTTTTAACAACTTAAGTAGCACGGCTTGTAAATCGGGCGACAGATATTCCACCTTTTCCAAAAAGAGCGTACCGCCATGGGCGAGTTCAAACTTAGAGGGCATGCCTTGTCCCTCGTCGTATCCCAGGGTTTCTTTGACCAGTTGCTCTGTATTGATGGAGCGGCAGTTGAGCGTAATGAACGGCCCTTCTTTGTAGGTGCTTTCGTTATGAATCGCCATGGCGAGAGTGGCTTTTCCTACACCTTCTTCACCTGTAATTAGAATCGGTGATTTGGACTTTATGGCCCGTTTTGCCACGGTAATGACATGCTTCATTTTTCGTGAAATAACAGGCAAAGTACTGAACGTATAGCGTGCACTGCCACCTATTTGTTGTTGAGCAAGTTCGCGAATTTTATCGATAGGGTGCAAAAACAATAAGTGTGTGCCGTCGTTGAGTGGACGCAAGGTAATGATTGCCTCAACAAACTCTCCACGAACCTCTACCGTTGTGAGTTTTCGGTTGATGCTTGCACCCGACTCAATACTATTGAGGACATTTGGCGGGAAGCGTAAAACAGAAAAGACTTCTTTATCCAAGACCTGACTGGCTTCAATGTTTAACAAGCGCTCTGATTGATGATTTACCATCGTGATACGGCTTTCTTCATCCCAGGCCAGAAGGCCATCATCCATGCATTCTAACGTTGCGTTGTGCGCACAAGTGAGGCGGTTAATGTTTTCTTGTTCCGACTGAATATGGATTTGCAAACTGACTTCTTTCGCGCTCGACGCGATGATGACCAAGTTTTCTTTCTTATAGCTCTCTGCTTTTTTGAGAAGGCATGTTGTGCCGCGTAACTTGCCAAATTGGTCGAAAACAGGTGCTGCTACAGAGGCATAAGAATGTAAGTGGCGATTGAAATGTTCTGCTGCGAATACTTCACACGGGATATGAGTACTAATACAAAGATTGACCGCATTTGTGCCAATTTTTCCTTCAGATAGAAAACAGCCTTGTTTAATGCCGAGTACCTGCATCTCTTGTTGCATTGAGTCATGTCCCACAACGGAAAGAACGCAGCCGTTGCCGTCAGTCACCATCAATAGCAGGTCTTCGTCTCCTAGCATGTCGTAAGTGTCTTCAAGTACGGTCGTGGCGCATTCGATGAGGTGCTCGTTGCGTTTCATCAGAGATGAGAAGGTAAAGCCAGAGGCAATATGTGGCTTTGACCAGGTGTAAGGACTGCATTGCTTTATGCAACGCTCCCACGACTCAAGTACGGGAGTGCGGGAAAATTCTGGAGATACCCAATGGTGTTTCTGGAAAAACTCCCATTTGGTTTTAGTGTCTTCGATTGAAAGCATGCCATACCGTTTCAATACCAGCGATAGATTGGTCTGATATTACAGAGACATACGAATATGGACTGTGATGGCTTTCACGCACGTCATACAGAAAGGACACGTAAAGAAAAGAGGCTAGTTGAGAAGGCATTCCTTGCCGGAGGTTGGGTTAAAAAGGGCTGTCCTTGCCCAGTTCATTGCAAATTTCGACAATGGCGAGCGAGAGACCTGATTTTATTATTTGTTGCTGGCGTTGAAGTTGGAGTTGATAAAACTCAAGGTCGATGTCGTCATCAGGTTCGTTGACTTCTAATTGCACCATGCCCATTTTCTTTACCAGGTGCAGCTTTTTGATTGGCTCTAGAATATTTGGATCAGTGAACTCGTAGTCGGATGCATCGCTATTGAGTCGGTTTTTAAGCTTAATGATGTCTTCAATATCATGATAAATATCGTCTGGGAGGACGCCTAAGCCAAATAGGAGTTTCAAACGAACAGAGAGATCGCCCAGCGGTCCGGAGTCTTGCAGTAGGGGACCAACAACCGATTGCACGGCGAAGTTATCTTTACGAAAGATCCTTTGTATTAGCCCGTCGATGGAATCGTTGAACACATCGACTGCTGCAATAAAAAAGCCTCGTACCGATGGCGCGCTGTTTAATCGTTCAATGATCTCGGTTTCGTTGATGTTATCTGCCATATACTGAGTAACTGTTTAAAATTATATTTATGGGGAGCAGAGCTCCCCTTGATTCGATTAAAGCTGGTGGTAAATCACTTCGATTTGAGCCACTTCAACACTGTCTTCAGCCAGGCCAGTGTACGTTGCTAGCGTTTTCTTCACGCCCACGGCTTTTAATGAGGTCTGTAGCTCAACCGCTTGCGGATCGGTGTCGTTAGTGTACTTCAAGGCAGCGGCAATGCCTTTCAAAAGTTTTTTATTTTCAGTGCCATACTCGATTGTACCGAGTAATGGCTTCACTAATCTATCATTTGCACCCAATTTACGAATTGGTTGTCGTCCAACGCGATCCACTTCATCCACTAAATATGGGTTGGCGAAGCGACCTAGAATCTTTTCGATGTAGGCATTGTGCATATCACGGTCGAAGCCGTAACGACGAATCAACACTTCGCCACTTTCCTGCATTGCTTGTTTTACTTCAGCATGAATGCTTGGGTCTTCAATTGCTTCACGAATGGTACGGTGCCCTTTCAAACAACCTAAATAAGCGGTAATGCAGTGACCTGTGTTTAGGGTGAACAGCTTACGTTCGACAAAGGCCATTAGGTTGTTGGTTCTTTCCATGCCTGCTATGTCAGGGATATCGCCCTTAAACTGTTGCTCATCCACAATCCATTCACTAAAGCTTTCTACCGTGACTTCTAGTGGATCATCGTTGGCGGCTTCTGCTGGTGGCACGATGCGGTCTACCGCTGAATCAACAAAGCCAACCAACTCGTCTGCCTTTGTGTGCAGTGATTCATCCAAGTGTTTGTACACCTCACCTTTTAGGTGTGTGGTACCACGCACCATATTTTCACAGGCGATGATGTTAAGTGGCGCGTCATTGCCAGCTTCAAAACGTTTGGCGATGCCTTTCGCGATGGTTTTCGCGATGATATCTAATACGTTTGGACCCACCGCAGTGGTAACTAAATCGGTTTTGACGATGCGATCAATCACGTCATCACTGGCTGAGTTTACCGCTGTGACGTGGGTAACAGTGTCGATTTTGCACTCAGTACCGACCACTTTCACTTTGTATTCTTGTTTGTGGCTGAGCTGGTCTACCAACGGCGCATCAACGTCAGCGAAAGTGACCTCGACTTCTGCGTCTGCCAAGAGTTTACCGATGAAACCACGACCGATGTTACCTGCACCAAAATGAACTGCGTTTTTCATAATTCTTACCTACCAATATCTGAAAATGTTGACTTACGAAACTAGGGTGAGGCCAACCGCATAGGGGGTGACAGCTGACCTCATTTGCCTCAGGAGCAAATTAAAGGAGTAATTAAGCCGCTTGTTGACCGCCAAGGATGCTCAGAATCTCTTCCACATCGTTGGTGCTGGTTAGCTTCTCAATTGCTTCCGGCTCATCGAGCGCGTTCGTTATGGTGGTGATTACCTGGATGTGCTCATCGTTCTTAGCGGCAATGCCGATAACCAGTTTCGCGACATCGTCGTCATCTTCAGTAAATTGGATACCCGATGGGTATTGGCAGATTACAATTCCAGTTTTCTTCACGCGGTCTTTCGCTTCCACGGTACCGTGAGGTACTGCGATAGATTCGCCTAGGTAAGTTGGAACCAACGCTTCACGTTCAAACATCGCGTCTACGTATTCTGGTTCTGCGTAGCCAAGTTCAACCAATTTGTTGCCTGCAAAGCGAATGGCTTCTTCTTTGTTGGCTGCTTTCAAACCTAGGTGAATGTTCTCACGCTGGATTTGGAAAACCGATGGTTGCTGTGGCTCAAAGCAGTCGTCGTTCGCCGCCATGACTGACACTTTCACCATTTGGTCGTCATTGGCTGCGGATTGGTTTTGTGCTGCCAGTAACTTGGTGACTAGCTGGTTGTACATTTCGCTGTCTAGGAAGTTAGTCAATGAAATGTGGTGTGCGTTTGGAGCATGCTTACGTGCACGACCCGTTAAGTCTTTATGAGTAATCACGATATCTGCACTCTCTGGTAAGCTGTTAATGGCAAGGTTAGTTACGTGGATGTTCAGACCTGCGTCTTGAACCTTTTTGCGTAGCATGCTCGCGCCCATTGCACTCGAGCCCATGCCCGCATCACAAGCGACAATGATGCTTTGTACTGTCGCTAGGTCTACGTCACCTTTGCTTTGGCTGTTTACCACCGCATCGTTTTTAGATGCAGATTTCATGTCTTTCATTTGTGATGTTGCTTTTTCTAGTGCTACTTCATCACCGTCTTCTTCTGTTGACGTTTGTGTCTTCATTAGCAGTGCTGCTACGGCGAATGACACACCTGTTGCGGCTGCGATAGACGCTAGAACACCAACGATTGAACCTTTCTGAGTCATCAACAAGATTGCGAAGATTGAGCCTGGTGATGCTGGAGAAACGATACCTGCGTTAAACATAGTTAGAACGAATACGCCCGTCATACCACCTGCGATAGCCGCAAGGATTAGGCGAGGGTTCATTAGGATGTAAGGGAAGTAAATCTCGTGGATACCGCCGAAGAAGTGGATGATGGATGCACCACCTGCCGTTTGACGAGCCGTACCTTTACCAAACACCATGTAAGCCAGCAGAATACCTAGACCAGGACCTGGGTTCGCTTCGATCAAGAAGAAGATCGATTGACCAGTTTCAGACGCTTGCTGAATACCCAGTGGAGAGAAGATGCCGTGGTTGATCGCGTTGTTTAGGAACAGGATCTTCGCTGGCTCAACAAAAATAGAAGTCAGTGGCAGAAGGTGCGCTGAAACAAGGAAGTTTACGCCTGCTGCCAATGCGCCTGAAAGCACTTTGACAAATGGACCGATAAGGAAGAAAGCCAAAATGGCGCACAGCATACCAATGATGCCCGCAGAGAAGTTGTTCACCAACATCTCGAAGCCGCTTTTTACTTTACCGTCGATGTAGTTATCGAATTTTTTGATTGCCCAGCCGCCCATTGGGCCGACCATCATTGCACCCATAAACATTGGGATGTCGGTACCGACAATCACACCCATGGTAGTGATTGCACCAACGACCGCGCCGCGATCGCCGCCCACTAATTTACCACCGGTGTAACCGATCAGTAGTGGCAGCAAGTAAGTGATCATAGGACCAACCATGGAAGCTAACGTCTCATTTGGTAGCCATCCGGTTGGGATAAATAGAGCAGTGATAAAGCCCCACGCGATAAACGCGCCGATGTTAGGCATTACCATGTTTGACAGAAAACGACCAAAATTTTGTATCTTGATCTTGGCATCTGGTGATATCATAACAATTCCCCGTTCGATGTTCTGATGAATATGTTGTCGTAAACGGTTCGCCAAAACCGCTTGTTTGATTGCTTAGTACCCAATCAATTTACCACACATTTTCCAATTGGAACTGACGACGGGTTTTTCGTGATCAACCCCCGCATTTCTTCGGATGAAAAGCATTTTTTAAGTGATGATGATCAATTAATTGATATGTAACTTAATAACAAAAAATGACTTTCAAATCTGTCAATAAAAATATTAGTGATCAATTCGATCTTCTGACAAATATAAAATCAAAATTCATTGTGATTAAGATCACCTTTAATTTCTTTTTCAATTCAAATTAAATACTCGAAATGATCAATATCACATTTTGTTTGACGTCAGGTTTGATTAAAAATGTGATATATGACCATTTTGAAGTTTTGTGAAAGTTTATAACGTGAACGTTTGTGCGATGTTGGCGTTTTGTGGATTAAAGCTTGAGATGACTGGCCTTTTTGCGATGAGTTTAACTAAACACTTTGTTTTTAATGTCTTATGGGTAAATAACGCATCACGCTGCTCGCGTTGTGTTGTTTAGAGCGATTTTGAGCAGCGCGATACCTCCGACGACGGTTAATGGTTCAGAGCTAAATACTCGCGCGCGTTTCCACTGCCCATGTAACGTGCAAGCGTTTTCTCAGGCACATCGCGTAAATCCACCATAATCAATCCATCCAGTGCGTTGTTAAACGCCGGATCGACGTTAAAACACACCAACTTACCATTCAAACTCAAATATTGGCGCAGTAATACCGGAACGCCTTTGCCTTCGTCAATTCGAGCGATCACGCGAGATAGCAACTGTACATCTCCCAATGCGGTTAGCATGCTGGTATTCCAGTTTAAGTTGGTTTCTGGCAGTGGGTTTGACGGAGTGACGTATTCGGCGCAGTCGTTGTCGTAGTGGTGTAGGGTCATCGATTGTGCCAGCAACTGACGCGCGGTATGGCTGTATTCGTTGCTGATGCTCACTGGGCCAAACAAGTGCGTGTATTCGGGATGTTGATGGACAAAAGTCGCTATGCCTTTCCAGAGTAAGAGTAGGGCACTCATGCTTTTTTGATATTGCTCGGCAATCACAGAACGACCCATTTCAATCGACTTGCCCATTTGATCGAGAAAGCCTTGGTCATAGTTGAACAAGGTGCGCGAATACAATCCTTCTACGCCATATTTCGCCAATAATTGATCAACTAATCCAAGACGGTAAGCTCCTACCATGCATTGGTTCTCACGATCCCACACAAACAGGTGCAGGTAATCATGATCAAAATGATCGATGTCTATCGCTTGTCCGGTCCCTTCGCCAACTTGACGGAAATTATGTTCTCGCAAGCGGCCAATTTCATGCAGGAGAGATGGGATCTGCTGCGCACTGGCGCAATATACGTCGAACTCGCCATTTTGAAGCAATTGAGTTTCTGCCGGTAAGCTGTGCAGCTCTTCAAGCAATTGGCCTATGGGTAACCCTGCCGCAATAGGTAAGAGATCATTGTCTGAGACCGTTTGTTGAGTGGCACTTACATCGCGGTTAAGCAGGTAGGTGTTAAGCCTCAGATAATTGACAATCTGATCATCGTTGAGGTTATTGAGTTCTTTAAACTTGATTGCTTGCCCAAAGGACAACTCAATGGTTTTTGCGCTCTTGTTGAGCAGCTCTCTTCCCAACATAAAGGTGCGTAAAAGAGGGTGGATTTTACCTGCCATGTAAAAGCGTTTTGAGTTCTGCCCACGAATGAAGACGGGAACAGTGGCGGCTTTGTTCTTACGAATTAACGCACTGACACTGCGGCTCCATTCTTTGTCTTCTAAACGCTGTTGTTTGGCATCCACTAACTGCGACACTTCACCCGCAGGGAAAACCAATAACAAGCCGCCATTCGCAAGGTGTTTGTTGGCTGCTCTGAGGGCCTTCATATTCGATTTGACGGCGTCTTTGCCTTCGAATACGTCGACACCAATAAAAAGTTGGTCGAGCTCTGGTACGGTTTTTAGGTACTGATTCGCTAAAATTTGGATATCGTCTCGTATCATCAATAGTAGCTCGGCGAGAATCACGCCTTCAACACAACCGAGAGGGTGATTCGCCACAATGACGGTTGCGCCTTGCTTTGGCACTGCGTCGAGCGAACCATGGGTAATGCGATAGTCGATCCCCAAAATATCCAGCGTAAATCGCAAGAAAGTTTTGGTATCCGCATTCACGGGGCGTTGGGCGTAGAATTTATCGAGCTGACTTAAACCCGTAGCCCATTCTGCAACGTTTTCACCAATGCCAAACGGCGTTTTACGAGGGAGACGAAAAGGAGTCGAACTATCCATATTTACCTCAGCGTACAAGTGGCTGATCGGATAGTAGAAATTACAGATGACAGTTCAGAGGCAAATCCATGAGCCTTTGGTGACAAACTGGTGAAGCTTTGTTGACCAAAGGCGAAGAGGATAGGACAGCTTTAGCGTTATGTTTTGTCGCCAGCAAACATCAGGATACTCAGAGAGTTGAGCGTTTCACTGAGACTTTCTAGTGAGCTCAAGACCTGTTTGGTCGGCTCATTATCTAGCAGAATTCGACCATCAAAGCGTTTCCCTTCGCATTGATCTTCATCGCATATACCCGCTTGGGGGGCTTGTGTTGAGTTGTCATCCATTACTAAGTCGTCAGTACTCAAACAAGCCGTTGAGACAAATAATCCGCTCAGAACTACCAGCCATTTTATTTTCAACATAATCTTAAAAACCACAATAAAACACTGTTCAATTGTAATTTATTCTATTCACCATTTCGAACGACATGACAAAAACTTGGCTTTAGGTCGCCATTTTCTGGCCATAGTTGAGCTATGTTATCGATACGACGAATTGTTACTTTTGGCGAAATTAGGAGGATGAATGGAGAAGATTTCCAATAAAGCGTCAATATGGCTCGGGCTGTGTCTGATAATTGGTTTAGGAGTATTGGGCTTTTTTATTCAGCAAACGGCAGTCAAATACAAAGCCTATGAACGAGTGGTAACGGTGAAGGGATTGTCTGAACGAGAGTACTCTGCCGATACAGTGATCTGGCCAATTCAGTTCACCTTAGCGAGTAATGATATGGGGGCTATGTTTGATGACATCGATCAGCAAACGCGTTTGATTCTGGATTTCTTAAGTGCCAAAGGGCTCCCTGAAACGAGCGTTTCCCTTTCTTCTCCTGCTGTCATTGACCGAAAAGCACAGCAATACGGGAGTGAGCAAGATATCGAGTTTCGTTATTTAGCCTCGCGGACCGTTACGGTTTATAGTCAAAGTGTCGATGTGGTTCGAGCGGCAATTAATGAGATTGGTGAGCTAGGAAAACAAGGCGTACTGCTGAATCAGGACCCGTACGCGAACCGCATTGAGTACAGCTTTACTAAGCTGAATGATGTAAAGCCAGACATGATTGAAGAGGCGACCAAAAACGCCCGAGAAGTGGCGCAAAAGTTTGCCAAAGACTCACAGAGTTCACTGGGTAAGATCAAACGTGCCACGCAAGGGCAGTTCTCGATTTATGACCGAGATAGCAACACGCCTTACATTAAGAAAGTACGAGTGGTCTCAACCGTTCAGTATTACTTATCGGATTAAAATAATAGTCAAAAAGCCGCTCATCGTGTGAGCGGCTTTCGATAAGATGAGAGCTATAGGATAGGATTAATATCTTGCTCTGTATGCTCACCTTCGACCACATCAACAGGTGTGTAATGTTGATAAATCAGGAAGCCATCTTCTGATGTTTCATGATTATCTGGTGTATCAACATACGCGGTACAGGTGTACCCAATACTGTAGGTGCCTGGGCCAATGTAACCAAACTCGTAGCTGTAGGTTGTATTACCTTCTTCGTCTTGCGACTCATTCACGTTAGCTACTGCAACTGGCGCTTGGAGTGGTTCCATCGTGCCCATATCGCCCATGGTTGAGCGATCCATCGAACCTGCGTAAAGATAGACTGAGTGAACGGCAGGAACGTCATTTATTGCATTTGATGCTGCACTGTCTGCTTCACACGCTTGATACTGAATTTCGCTGACTTCACCACCGATATGACCTGATTCTGATGCGTTTACTAAGCTTATCGCATTAGAGTTCATGTTCATGTAATCTTTGCCCGTTGGATCTGCCAGACCTTTGCGTAAGTCAAACTCGACAACATAGCTATTATGACCAGTATGAACTTTTACATATTGACCTTTTTGCGAAAACTTCAAGCGACCTTGCTCGCTCGTATCTGGTTTAAAACCAAAACAACTGCCTCGGCTAGGCACAACTAAGCCTTTGATGTTGCCGTCTGTCTTCTCTACGTATGACAGCGTTGTATCGTTTAATTGTTTGCCGTCTTTAGCGTACACACACATAGCATAATCACCAGGAGCGATGTCCTGTTCGTGAATGATCGTTTTAGCGTTACTTCCCTGATATTCCATTAGATCAACTTGGTGTAGTGCTCCATTGTCACTAGCATCTAACAGAATGTGTTCTCCAGTTTGCTCGCCAGTTTCAGGGTCAAATGGTACAAGGACAACATCTTGAAACGCTAAGACGACTTTGTTGGCATCGTCGACAGGAGCATCGGAAACGCTGAGAGAAAAAGTGGCTGCTTCTGTATCGGATGAAGAGTCGTCGCTACCACAGCCCGTCAATAAAAGACCGCCTGAGATGGCCAGTAAAGGGTAGGTATATTTTTTCATTATGACCTCTTGTTTACACTGCTGATAAATGTAAAAGGCTAGTCTCAAAGTCGAGAAATGGTGTCATTGTATTGTGATAGAGAGGTCAATCTTCAATGGCGCTATATACAAGTCCTTTTTTATAAAACTAAGTTCTTAACTGTGATGAGGGGAGTTTGATGATAGTCAAGCTGGCTTCGTTCTTATGAGCGTAAGTTAGTATGACTTACTGCTAGAAGGAATTAGTATCATGGCATACAAGCACTTTATTAGAGAACTACTGGGTTTAGCGATTGTTGTCTCTGTCGTCTTTGGCGTTTTAGGTGTGATGTTAGAGCTCTTTGCACTGACGGCACTCTGGGAGCATCAGCAAGCGATAGCCGATGTATTCTTCCATGAATCTCTCTACTTTGTCGTATTTTTAATCCCACCATACTTCCTTTGGAAGTTGATTAACCGTCCTGAATTGGTTTCTGCGGACCAAGCTTATTTAGCAATGAGATTAGAGGCTGAAAGTCGACAATAAGCCGATTGAGTGAGGAGTGAAAAGAAGAGGCTATGAGAAACATCAGCCTCTTTTCTATCTGATTAGTGAGCAAAGTATTCGTTGCTTTATTGATTAAAAAGCCGCTTCTATTGTGCCTTTGAACGTACGATCGAGATAATCACGAATTGCTTGAGATTGGTAAATAGAAACGAATTTTTTATACGCTTCATTATTTTTGTCTGCGTCACGAGTAGCGATGACCATGACGGCCAGTGGTGCGTCTTTTGCTTCAAGATAGATACTTTGTTTCTTCGGGTCTAAACCAGAAGACATTACGTAGTTCATTGTGATCGCAGCCGCGTCTACATCATCCAATGTTCGTGGTAACTGTGCGGCATCTACCTCGACAAATTCAAACGACTTTGCATTTTTTGTAATATCAGTTAGGGCGGCTTTGTGGCCAACACCTTGTTTAAGCTCAATTAAACCTGCATTGGCGAGTAGCAATAGACCGCGACCACCATTAGTTGGATCGTTTGGAATTGCTATGCGTGCATTGTTTGGAAGCTCTTGCAATGAGCGATACTTGTTAGAATAAAGTCCCATGCGCATCAGAATGGATTGACCAATCGACACTAATTGGGCGTCATGACTATTGTTGAAGTTGTCTAAAAATGGTTGGTGCTGATAGCTGTTAATGTCGATGCTACCATCGCTAAGCGCGGCATTGGGTGTCACGTAATCAGAAAACTCGATGACTTCTACATTCAAGCCTTGCTTCGCTGCTTCCTTCGCTACTGCTTCAACTACTTGAGCATGAGGCCCTACGGTTGATCCCACTTTAATGACAGAGTCATCTTTTTCTCCACAAGCACTTAAGCCAACTACTGCCGTGAGGACCAAAGCTAGTTTCTTTAGGTGACGAATACTTTTCATTGTAACTCCATTTTTATTTTAGACGTCCATACGTTTACATGTCCATCCTATCAGAAGTCGAAAAAGGGTCAATGGTTTAAATAGCGAGCAGACATTTTGTTTCCACGACTATATAGAAAGCTTGGTAATTAAGCGAAAAGAAAGAGAGGGTAGAATCGAGGAAGATGATAAGTTTGAAGTTGTTGACGATATGAGCAACGAATTACTACACCCACAACTGTACCCAAAGTCAGCAGACACAAAAAAGGCGTAGTAGGTACTAACCTGCTACGCCTTTCGAAATTTGGTGGCCCCTCGCAGACTTGAACTGCGGACCAATCGATTATGAGTCGACTGCTCTAACCACTGAGCTAAGGGGCCTTAATAGGACAACGATTATAGGGGAAGCGTTGCAAGGTGTCTAGATACCAACTAGGGCAATTGCGCTTAGTTTTTATCCACTTAGCACAGTCGATAATAAAAAAGGTGACCTAAAGTCACCTTTTTTTGATTTCTAAAGCTTATATGCGCTGCGTTTATTCGTCTAGGAAGCTGCGCAGAGTCTCTGAGCGGCTTGGGTGACGAAGTTTACGTAGTGCTTTTGCTTCGATCTGACGGATACGTTCACGAGTAACGTCGAACTGCTTACCAACTTCTTCTAGAGTATGGTCAGTGTTCATGTCGATACCAAAGCGCATACGAAGTACTTTCGCTTCACGTGGTGTTAGACCTGCAAGCACGTCTTTTGTTGCCACTTTAAGGCTAGTTGCAGTTGCAGAATCTAGCGGAAGTTCTAGCGTTGTATCTTCGATAAAATCACCTAGATGCGAATCTTCGTCGTCACCGATTGGTGTCTCCATTGAGATAGGCTCTTTAGCGATTTTCAGAACTTTGCGAATCTTGTCTTCTGGCATCTGCATGCGCTCAGCTAACTCTTCCGGTAGTGGCTCACGACCCATCTCTTGCAGCATTTGACGAGAGATACGGTTTAGCTTGTTGATCGTTTCGATCATGTGTACCGGAATACGAATCGTACGAGCTTGGTCTGCGATTGAACGAGTGATTGCCTGACGGATCCACCACGTTGCGTAAGTCGAGAACTTGTAACCACGGCGGTATTCGAACTTATCTACCGCTTTCATCAGACCGATGTTACCTTCTTGGATGAGATCCAAGAACTGTAGGCCACGGTTGGTGTATTTCTTCGCGATAGAAATTACAAGACGCAAGTTCGCTTCAACCATCTCTTTCTTCGCACGGCGAGCTTTTGCTTCACCGATAGACATACGACGGCTGATGTCTTTAATGTTCTGTACGTTTAGAGAAGTCTCTTCTTCAATCATTTTTAGCTTAGCGATTGAACGACGGATTTCTTCTTCGTTACGTTTGATCTTTTCAGCGTATGGCTTGTCTGAAGCAAGAACTTCATCCAACCAAGCTTCACTTGATTCATTACCAGTGAACAGTGCGATGAATGATTTCTTCGGCATTTTGCCGTATTCAACCACAGACTTCATGATCAGGCGTTCTTGAGTACGAACGCGATCCATAGCAGTACGCAGTTCATTCACTAGGTGATCAAACTGTTTAGGCGTTAGACGAAACTCGCGGAATACGTCTAGCATCATTTCATTAGCAACGGTTGCTTTCGGGCTGTTATAGCCGTACTCGTTGATTGCTAATTGAAGATTTTGATAGGTGCTGCGTAGTTGGTTGAATTTCTCTAGCGCTAACTCTGGATCGATACCTACATCTTCTTCAGAATCATCTGAATCGTCATCGCTATCTTCGTCGTCATCAACGTCTTCATCGTCTTCTTCTTCTAACTGAGATTCAGTCAGTTCAGAACCGATGTGTGTTGCCGTTGGTGCAGCGGTGTCGTCAGCATCTGGGTCTACAAAACCTGAAATAAGGTCAGTAAGACGCAGTTCTTCAGCTTGAACTTTGTCAAATTGCTCAAGAATGTACGGAATCGTACCTGGGTATTCAGCAACAGACGATTGAACTTGGTTAATACCTTCTTCAATACGTTTTGCGATGTCGATTTCGCCTTCGCGAGTTAGAAGTTCGACAGTACCCATTTCACGCATGTACATACGTACAGGGTCTGTGGTACGACCAATCTCACTCTCTACGCTAGACAGTGCAGCGGCTGCAGCTTCGGCTGCATCTTCATCGGTAATATTTGTGTCATCGTTCAGTGCTAAATCATCAGCATCAGGAGCAGTTTCTACTACCTTAATGCCCATGTCGTTGATCATCTGAATGATGTCTTCTACCTGTTCTGAATCTACGATTTCAGCAGGTAGGTGGTCATTTACTTCGGCGTAGGTCAGATAGCCTTGTTCCTTGCCTTTAATAACAAGTGACTTTAGCTGTGACTGCGGATTGTGATCCATAGACGGTATCCAACTTCGTAATCTGGTGAAGGAATCAGTATGCGAAATGCAAACCACTTACTATAACAAATTAAATCGTTGCTGACTAATTAAACAGGGTTACGCTTTTAAATCTAGCATAAGTGCTAGCAGCTCCCTTTTCTCTTCGGCTGATAAACCGACACTTCTTGCTTTGGCCTGCAGGTTTTCAATTTGTTTTTCTACGCACTGGGCAATAATTTTATCCAGTGAGTCTAAAAATATTTCTTCTTGGTTGTCCTCATCGAGTGGAATGTCCCAACTCGCGAGACGAGACAGAAGGGTCTCATTTTGGCTGTTTCGCCAATGCTCTAATAATTGGCCTGTGTTGATATGGGGATGCGCTTGGCATTTATCAAGTACATCAACAAATAAACTTAGACCAGGAATGGGTAAATCTCTAACACTAGTTAGATCTGGCACCATACTTACGTATTGTGGGTTTTGAATCAGTAACGCGATCACTTCTCGCATCGGCGTTCGCTTGATTTCTTTATGAGGTTGAGGCCTTTTATCCTCTTTACCTTGTTTTGAAATTAGCTGCTGTAGTTGGCGTTCATCAACCAAACCCAAACGGCGGCCAAGCAGTTCTCTCAAGTATAGTCTTAAAGTGCCGCCAGGGACTTTGTCGATGAGAGGAACAGCAAGGGTACTCAGCTTTGCCATGCCTTCTTTCGTGCTCATATCGACTTGCTGAGTCAATGAGCTGAACATGAATTCAGACAAGGGCATCGCATTAGACACTTGTTGTTCAAATGCTTGTTTTCCGTTTTGTCGGATATAAGAGTCGGGATCTTCTCCATCCGGCAAAAACATGAATTTTAACTGGCGACCATCAGTTAGGTAAGGCAATGCATTTTCCATGGCACGCCACGCTGCTTCACGGCCTGCGCGGTCACCGTCGTAACAACATACGACAGTGCTTGTTTGCCTGAATAATACTTGCAAGTGATCGCCCGTTGTAGAGGTACCCAATGAGGCAACGGAATAATCTACGCCATATTGAGCAAGCGCGACAACATCCATATAGCCTTCAACCACTAAAATTTGTGGTGGCTCACGGTACGCTTGTAGTACTTCATAAAGGCCATACAATTCTTTACCTTTATGAAATATCGGGGTTTCGGGTGAGTTGAGATATTTCGGTGTCCCATCACCTAATACTCGACCACCAAAGCCTATTACTCGGCCGCGTCTGTCTCGAATAGGAAACATCACTCGACCACGGAATCGGTCGTAGCGGTTGCCTTTATCGTTTTCGATCAACATGCCGCCTGTGACGAGCATGTCTTGGTTTTCTTTATTCTGGCCAAAGTTCTTACGAACTAAATCCCATTCATCAGCCACATAGCCGATGCCAAACTTCTGGACGATTTCACCAGACAGGCCGCGATCTTTTAGATACTCAATCGCCACTTTACTTGCTGGCTGCTTGAGTTGGTTACGATAAAATTGAGCAATGCTGCCCATTAAGTCGTATAGATTACGTTTTTCACTGCTGCTTGCTTGTGGGCCTGACTGGAACGAACCATTACCGCCGCTACGTTGTTCGCGAGGAACATCTAAGCCCAAGTATGAAGCGAGTTCTTCAATGGCTTCGACGAATTCTAGCCGGTCGAATTCCATCAAAAAGTCGATGGCATTTCCGTGCGCACCACAACCAAAACAATGGTAGAACTGCTTTTCTTGACTGACGCTGAATGACGGCGTCTTTTCGTTGTGGAATGGGCAGCATGCGCCGTAGTTTTTGCCTTTTTTCTTAAGTTTCACACGTGCGTCGATGATATCGACAATATCAAGTCGAGCTAGAAGGTCATCGATAAAACTGCGAGGGATGTGTCCAGCCATAAAACCTAACAAAAAAAGAAGATGATGAGTGGAGTGAATGCTTTAAAAGAATAAGCGTGTTGCTCACTTATTTCATTCCATTCATCCAGATACAAACAAGCCGTGCGTTCCAAAGGATAGCACGGCTTGCTGCAATTGGGTGGGGTATCTTAAGCCAGTTTAGCGCGAACTAAACCGCTTACTTTACCCATATCTGCGCGCCCTTGAATTTGCGGTTTCAGAACGCCCATTACTTTGCCCATGTCTTGCATGCCAGCTGCGCCAGATTCAGCAATCGCGTTCTCGATGAGAGCCGCTACTTCTTCGTCTGTCAGTGGTTGAGGCATAAAGTCCTCAAGAACGGTAATTTCTGCTTGTTCCGCATCAGCAAGATCTTGACGACCCGCTGCTTCATACTGCGCTACAGAGTCGCGACGTTGTTTAACCATTTTGGTCAATACTGCAAGAATGTCGTCATCGTTCAGAGTAATCTGCTCGTCAACTTCACGTTGCTTGATTGCTGATAGGGCTAAACGAATAGTACCAAGGCGCAATTTGTCCTTGGCTTTCATCGCTAATTTTTGCTCTTCTTTGAGTTGATCAATCAGAGCCATAACTAAATTCCTTTTGGAGCTCAGTTATTAGTACAGGCGAACGCGACGAGCGTTTTCGCGAGCTAGCTTCTTAGCGTGACGCTTTTGAGCTGCTGCTTTAGCGCGTTTGCGAACTGTAGTTGGTTTTTCGTAGTGCTCACGACGACGCACTTCAGAAAGGATACCTGCTTTTTCGCAAGAGCGCTTGAAACGACGTAGAGCAACGTCGAACGGTTCGTTTTCACGTACTTTAACTACTGGCATATGCCTTTCACCTCAGGGGTTATTCGTTAACGCTGGCATTCAACAGACCAAATCACAATTGTTTGGTCTCTTACCAGCTTGATCAAAAATGGTGCGGAATTTTAATCCGATCACAACTACTTTGTAAAGCCTTTTGTCGATTATTGTCTGTACAAAATTTGTTTGCAGCACCAAGGCGAGGTAATATGACGCCCAAATTTCCTCTATACAGAAAGCATACTGAGAAAACCATGCGCATTATCGGTATTGAAACCTCTTGTGACGAGACTGGCATCGCGATTTATGACGATGAAAAAGGTCTGCTGTCACACAAGCTTTACAGCCAAGTAAAACTGCACGCAGATTACGGTGGTGTGGTGCCTGAGTTGGCTTCACGTGATCATGTAAAGAAAACCATTCCTCTTATTAAAGAAGCACTAAAAGAAGCGAACTTAACTTCGAAAGACATTGATGGTGTCGCGTACACCGCGGGGCCGGGTCTTGTTGGTGCACTATTAGTGGGCGCTACTATTGGTCGCAGTATTGCTTATGCTTGGGGAGTGCCTGCGGTACCTGTTCATCATATGGAAGGTCACCTGTTGGCTCCAATGCTGGAAGATAACCCACCGCCATTCCCGTTTGTGGCAGTGTTGGTGTCGGGTGGTCACTCGATGATGGTCGAAGTGAGAGGCATCGGTGAGTACAAAATTTTGGGTGAGTCAATTGATGATGCGGCGGGCGAAGCGTTTGATAAAACAGCGAAGCTAATGGGTTTGGATTACCCAGGCGGCCCGCTGTTGTCTAAACTGGCAGAAAAAGGCACGCCGGGTCGTTTTAAGTTCCCGCGCCCAATGACTGATCGCCCTGGCTTGGATATGAGTTTCTCTGGCCTGAAAACCTTTACAGCAAATACGATTGCTGCGAATGGCGATGACGAGCAAACTCGCGCAGACATCGCTCTGGCATTTGAAGAAGCCGTGTGTGCAACATTGGCGATTAAATGTAAACGCGCGCTTGAGCAAACAGGTATGAAGCGTATTGTTATTGCTGGTGGTGTGAGTGCTAACCGTCGTTTACGTGCAGAGTTAGAGAAGCTAGCGAAGAAAGTTGGCGGTGAGGTTTACTACCCACGAACTGAGTTCTGTACGGATAATGGTGCGATGATCGCTTACGCTGGTATGCAGCGTTTGAAGAATGGCGAAGTGGCCGATATGTCGGTAGAGGCTCGCCCACGTTGGCCGATTGACCAACTGACGCCAGTCGCTTAATCAAACTTATGCGGTAGGTTTGAAATAGATTCACTACGATAAAGGTCTCTGCTCATCAGAGGCCTTTATTTTTAGCTATTCAATGAAAAGCTTCGTTTACACTCTGACTGATGCGAGCAGTTCGGTATCGTTTCAGTGATAGGATGGTGCGGAAGAATAAGAAATGGATATAACAATGAATAAGTTTGAAATTGAAGGTCAGCAACTTGCTTACCTTGATAAAGGTGATGGTCCAGTATTACTGTTTGGTCACAGTTATTTGTGGGATAGCCAAATGTGGGCGCCACAAATTGAAGTTTTAAGCCAGTCATATCGTTGTATTGTGCCAGATTTGTGGGCACATGGTGAGTCAGAAGCAGCCCCTACATCGACACAGTCATTAGTTGATTATGCACAACATATGTTGGCGTTGATGGATCATTTGGACATTGAAGAGTTTTCTGTGGTGGGCTTATCTGTTGGCGGCATGTGGGGAGCGGAACTGACGGCTCAAGCACCGCAACGTGTGAAATCACTGGTATTGATGGATACCTTCATTGGCTGGGAGCCAGAAGTTACGTATAAAAAGTACTTTGCAATGCTTGATACCATCAGCCAAGTCCAAGCGGTGCCTGCGCCAATTATTGAAGCTGTCGTGCCATTGTTTTTTGCTAATAACGCTGAGCAGGTGAATCCTGAGTTGGTCGCTGCATTCAAACGCAGTTTAGAAAGCCTGAGTGGTGAGCGTGCGGTTGAAGTGGCTCGCATTGGTCGCATGGTGTTTGGTCGCCGTGATGTGATTGAAGATTCGGAAAAATTCGCTCTGCCGACGTTAATTGCGGTGGGCTGTGAAGATAAGCCTCGCCCGGTTTTCGAATCGTATTTAATGAAAGACTGTATCACGGGCAGTGAGTTGGTAGAAATTCCGCAAGCGGGACACATCAGTTGTTTAGAACAGCCGGAATTCGTCAACCAAATGTTGTTGAACTTCCTGAATCGAGTTCATGCATAACCAATGCATCCCTCTTTAAACGAAAAACTCGGCATTAAGCCGAGTTTTTTTGTGTCAGTTTCTTCTCGCCGATTTTTGGCTCGTCGCCAGACAAAAGCCGACGAATATTTTGATGATGCTTAAATACGATTAAGCAACACAGCATAGCAACAGGTAACGTGTATTGCGGTTTAAACATCCAAGTATAAAACGGAGTGACCAAAACCGTGACGAGAGCCGCTAAGGATGAATAGCGGAATAGCGCGGCTACTGACAGCCAAGTTAACATCACTAATCCTGTTAAGTCCAAACCAATCGGAGCGATAGCGCCAAGCGCGGTTGCGACACCTTTTCCGCCTTTAAAGTGGAAAAAGATGGGGTACATGTGCCCAAGACAGGCAGCAATGGCGATGACGCCAAGAATGATAGGGTCGATACCAAGAAAGTATCCGCCCCACACGGGGATGGTGCCTTTGAGCATATCGCACAACAAGACTGAAACAGCGGCTCCTCGTCCGCCAATACGCAATACGTTCGTTGCTCCAGGGTTGTTGGAGCCTACACTGCGTGGATCTGGCAGTTTTAAGAGTCGACAGATCAAAACCGCACTGGAAACCGAACCCAGTAAATAGGCGGCCATTGTCATTATCAGTGCCAGTGCGTCCATAGAAGTCCTTGATGGATTGGAATTTAATGCTCGGTTCCCGCGTAGTTGCTATCATACCTCGAATTCACATAATGCAGAAATCCTCACTGTGATAGAGCTTGCATTATGTGATTTCTTGTATATAAAGATGCTTTCGCAGTTTATACCTAAGTAACATTGTGATGACCCAAGTAAATGTTACTTAGGTATAGAATACTACGATCAAATTACCCCTCACGGGTATCCGACCTCTGTAATAGAAGGACATAAGATGGCTCTGGATAAAGTTTTTATTGAACAGTTAGAAGTAATCACCACAATTGGCGTGTACGACTGGGAGCAACAAATCAAACAAAAGTTGGTTCTAGATATTGAAATGGCACACGATAATAAACCTGCGGGCAAAAGTGATGATGTGCAAGATGCGTTGGATTACTCGCAAGTGAGTGAGGCGGTACTGAGCCACATTGAAAATGGTCGTTTTCTGTTGGTTGAACGTGTAGCCGAAGAAGTGGCAGAGCTTATCATGCAGCGTTTCTCTGTACCTTGGGTGAAAATCCGTTTAGCAAAGCCTGGTGCAGTGCCACAAGCACGCGCTGTTGGTGTTGTGATTGAGCGAGGTCAAGCATGATCACCACCTATATCGGTGTTGGTACGAATGTAGAAAGAGAGCAACATGCGCTCGCTGCGTATCAGGAGCTACTACAACTTGGAGAAAATCTCCTCGTATCGCCGGTATATGAATGTGAACCTATTGGTTTTAGCAGCCAGAACTTCTACAACTTTGTCGTTGCAATGCGTACCGAGTTGTCATTAGAAGAGTTGAGTCATCAGCTACGTGAGATTGAATTTAAGTGGGGACGCGAAGAAAATGCGCAAAAGTATCAGGATCGAACACTGGATCTCGATATAGTGTTGTTCGGTGAATGCGTCTCCACGAAAAAACCTGAGCTACCTCGCAGTGATATCTACAAATATCCTTTTGTCACAAAGCCTCTGTATGATCTCGAACCTCAATTAGTGATCCCAGGCGATGGACGCACAGTCGCAGATATTTGGCATGGAATGCAGCCAGTCGATTCACTCAAACCTGTTTCTTTTTCATTTTTAATTTGAGTTGTTTACATGAGTTATTTTGAAGCCTTTATTCTGGCTCTGATTCAGGGTCTGACAGAGTTTTTGCCTATTTCGAGCTCTGCCCATTTGATCCTGCCCTCCGCCATTTTGGGATGGGAAGACCAAGGTCTAGCTTTTGATGTTGCTGTTCACGTCGGTACATTAATGGCGGTAGTGATCTATTTTCGCCATGAAGTGATCACTCTGTTCCAGGCATTATTTGCTTCGATCTTTAAAGGAGATCGGAGTAAAGAAGCAAAACTTGCTTGGATGATCGTGATCGCCACGATTCCAGCTTGTGTGTTTGGCTTGTTGATGAAAGACATCATTGAAGTGTATCTACGTAGCGCTTATGTCATCGCGACCACAACGATCGTATTTGGTTTGTTGCTTTGGTGGGTAGACAAAAACGCTAAGTTGGTTGCGGATGAATACCAAACGGGTTGGAAGAAAGCCGTGTTTATCGGTATTGCCCAAGCCTTAGCGATGATTCCTGGAACGTCGCGTTCAGGGGCGACCATTACGGCTGCACTTTACCTCGGCTTTACTCGAGAAGCGGCTGCGCGCTTTTCATTTTTAATGTCGATCCCTATCATTACATTGGCTGGTAGCTACTTAGGTATGAAGCTAGTGACCAGTGGTGAACCTGTCCATATTGGCTTCTTGCTGACTGGTATCATCACATCGTTTATCAGTGCATATATTTGTATCCACTTTTTCTTAAAGATGATTTCACGAATGGGCATGACACCGTTTGTGATTTACCGTCTGATTCTAGGTTTCGGTTTGTTTGCGTTCTTGCTTAGCGCTTGATAACGCGACGGATTGGCAGCTTGCTTAACCGCAAGCTGCATACCTAAACCACAACGTCATTCTGAACAGCGACGAAGGAGCGAGGTTCAGAACCTTCTCTCCGAGTTTCTTGTAGCGTTGGCCATTTCTAAAACTTCCCTGCGTGCTGATATTAGATTCCTAATCTCGCTAAGGCTCGCTGGAATGACCTGGCATGAATACAATTCGGTTAATTAATCTGAGCTCAGATCACTTATTCAAAGCGACTCTTACCGCTTCAATCCGTCTCTTTTCTTGTTCATCACGTATTGCCGGGCCTTTAAATCCATCCTTAATGATGCTCTGAACATCTACGGCGGCTGCGGCTTGATAAGCGCGGGTAAAAATCTCAGCTTGAGGATAAGGCTTCTCTTCTAACCCTTTTCGACCTGCATGGTCAGCCTGACAGCATATTAAAATATCTTCTAAGCGTTCAGCTTTGCGCCACACATCGAATTTGTTGAGTATTTTTATGATGGTTTGCGGCTTTAACTCTGCTGCGCGATGGATATTGGAGTGCTGTTCGCACACCATCAAGGCTAAATCACGAAACTCATTCGGCACCCGGACACGCTCGCACAGCTTTTTGATCAGTTTTAACCCTGTATGACAATGCATTTTGTGGCTTGGCCATTCGCTCTCTGGTGTCACCCCTTTGCCCAAATCATGCACTTGGGCGGCAAATCTGACGGGGAGTGAGTCACTCAGTCTTGCAGCTTGCTTTGCTACCATCAAAGTATGGATGCCCGTATCGATTTCTGGATGCCATTTTTCTGGTTGAGGTACGCCAAATAGTGCATCAATTTCAGGTAAAACAACGGCCAATGCACCACAATCTCTTAGAATCGATAAGAAGATATCAGGGCGAGGGGTGGAGAGGGACTTATGCCATTCTTGCCAAACACGCTCGGGAGTCAGTGTGCTCAGCTCCCCAGACTCTGCCATGTGGCGCATTAAGCGCATGGTTTCGTCGGCAACCGTAAAGTTTAGATCAGCAAGCTTTGCTGCGAAGCGAGCGACACGTAAAACGCGTAGAGGGTCTTCGACAAAGGCGTCTGAGACATGGCGTAGGAGTTTATTATTGAGATCTTTCTGGCCGCCGTAAGGATCATGGAGCTTACCTGCATCATCCATTGCCATTGCATTAATGGTTAAATCACGACGAATTAAATCCTCTTCTAAGGTGACACTTTGATCAAAGAAACACTCAAAGCCAGTGTAACCAGAGCCTGATTTTCTTTCTGTTCGCGCAAGTGCATGTTCTTCTTTACTTTTTGGGTGCAAAAATACAGGAAATTCTTTACCAACGGCGGTGTACCCTTGGGACAGCATCATCTCGGGAGTCGCACCTACGACCACCCAGTCGTTGTCATAACTATCAATTCCGAGCAATTTATCTCGAACTGCGCCACCTACTAAATAAACTTGCACGAATTACCTCTTAATTTATTGATATGCCGTTGGACATTGTAGCAAGCAATGGTACTTTTCTTTACTCCCGAGAGTAGATGCAGCTATGTTTATATTATATCTGACTATTCCCTGGTGGTTTTTTAGCTGGAGAGCCTAATGTATAAGGACTTTTTTGGGTTTGTAGAACAACCATTTTCGATTGTTCCAAACTCGCGTTATTTGTATTTAAGCCAACGTCACAAAGAGGCAATCACACATCTCCAAGCCGGGCTAGGCGATGGCGGTGGTTTTGCTATGCTTACTGGCGAAGTGGGTACAGGCAAAACGACCGTCGCAAAAGCGATGCTGGCGAATTTAGGTGATAACACCAAAGCGGGTCTGATCCTAAATCCCACGTTTTCGAGTCGAGACTTGCTCGAAGCTATTTGCGATGAATTCAAAATTACTTACCCGCCAGATGCAAACCTCAAACAGCTAAACCAAGTGATTCACAAATACTTGCTGCGTAATTATCGTTCAGGCTGGCAGACATTGCTGGTCATTGATGAGGCTCAACACCTTGCTGCCGATGTTTTAGAGCAGCTACGTTTGTTGACCAACTTGGAAACCGATACCAGAAAACTGCTCAAAGTGTTGTTGGTCGGACAGCCTGAATTACAGCGGTTATTACAAACGACGCAACTACGCCAGCTCGCTCAGCGCATTACTGGGCGTTATCACTTGTTGCCGTTGGATGAAAAAGAGACAGAAGATTACATCGCGTTTCGATTACATACGGCAGGTGGTGACCAGCAACTGTTTAATCGTGCTTCTTGTAAACTCATTGCCAAATACAGTCACGGCATCCCGCGCTTGATTAATCTTATCTGTGATAAATCTCTCAACATCAGTTATCACCAAGGTAATGTGGTGGTGGATAAGCAAACCGTTCAGCAGGCCTGTGAAGAGGTGATGCAGTTTCAGGCAGATATTTATCAGCAAGATAAAAAAGAGCGCCGTACTTTCCGTTGGCCTGCTTGGGGCTCAGTCACGGTGGGTCTTATTGCTGCATTAGGTACGGGGTGGGCGGTCGTGAATTATATGCCAGCTCAAGCAACGTCAGTGTTAGCGAAAGTGACCGCACCAAGAGAGGAGCCAACGCCAATAGTCGTCAACCAACAATTGACAGATGATCAGCGTGACTTATTGTTAGCACAAAAACAGTCGAATCTCGCCGTGAATGATTTGTATCGTTTGTGGGGTTATCAAGCATCGATTCGCGACAACCTTTGTTTATCAGAACCCCAATCGACCATGCGTTGTGAGCGTAAAATGGCGACCTGGCCGCTGCTGATGCAACAAAATCGCCCTGTAATTTTGGAGTTGAATTATCAAGGTGATGTTGGGTATGTCATTTTGTACGCCGTCGGTAATGACAAAGTCGAAGTACTCAATGGCAAGCAGCGTCTGCGTCTGCCTATTTCGTGGCTAAAGCCGATGTGGCAAGGCAATATCATTGAACTGTGGCAAGCGCCGTTGAAAGAGACATTACGTTTAGACATGGAAGGCCCTGCGATCGAAGTATTAGACCGACTATTAGCAGAAGCGGTAAGTGAGCCACTGCTTGAAACGTCTATTTTTGATGGTGCAATGAGAGAGCGAGTTGAGTTATTCCAACGCTGGCAAGGTATTGGGGTCGACGGCATTGCAGGTAAGCGGACGCTAGATCGTCTTCAACAAAACGTGCAGCCAGATGCGCCTCAACTGGCGAGAATCGAGAAGGAGGACGCATAATGTCAGCCATGAAACATATTGGTTTGTTCTTGTTGCCGATCACCGTTGCTGCAATCGGAGTTGCTTGGTATTTAGATCTCCTTACGCCTCATGCTGAAGCTAGTACTTCCGCCCCTAAGGCTAAGATGGAAGCGGAACAACCGTTCAAAGCATTGGACTATCCTGAAACTACTCAGTTGGCGCAATTGCCAAGAGAGTGGCCAAGTGCAGAGCTGTCTCGTGATTTTGGTACGTTTGCAACATCTGATGAATACGTGAGTAATACAGCAAACAAAGATGAGATAGAAACATCTGTATCAACTCAAGGCACTTCAGTAGTTGAAGAGGACCTAGGTTTGTCTCTGGATGATCTTGACTTGTCCTCATTATCTCCTGATTTGGCGCGAAAGGTCGAAAATGCGTTATCCCGAGATGATGCGCCTTCACCACAAACGATGCGCGTGAACGATTTAGAGCGCAACGCTCACCAGTGGCAAGGTCGTCTGCCTGCGCTCAATTTGCAAACCCACATGTACGCCAGTGATGAAAATCGCCGCTGGGTGAAAATTAACAATGTTGAATATCATCAAGGAGACGTTGTTGATGGGCAGGTCACATTAAGAGAAATACAACCGCAAGCGGTGATTGTCGAGTTCCAAGGTGAGCAAATTCGTATCCCAGCGTTGTATGAGTGGAAAGGGTAGCCGTTTTTTATAGTAAATCATCAAGCCAGCGAGGTCATGTCGCTGGCTTTTTTGTTTCTCATAAGGTCTTTTTCATCTATTTGAGTGATGATTTTTAGGGACTCACACAAGCTAAATATAGCTTTTCTCAGTCGTTTAAATTACATCAATATCAGCCATGTATTAGTAGAATGACTCCAGTCAGCGTTGTGTAAAAAAGCACCATATTGACGAACTTCGTCATCACGACCTGGTCCACGTTAGACCCCGTGAAATAACAGGAGTCTACACAGAGACACATGCGTATTCTGATTTTTTCTTTAAGTGTTGTTGCGTCGTTAAGTTACGCAGCAAAGCCGACCCCTTTCCCTATAACACCAGATAATAACGGACAAGATTTTATGGTCAGTGCGACCAACCCTTACGTGAGCAGCACTGGTTATTCAATATTGAAAGAGGGCGGGAACGCCGTTGATGCCATGGTCGCGATGCAGATGGTGATGTCTGTGGTTGAACCGGATATGACGGGAATTGGAGGCGGTACTTTCGTGCTGTTTTATCAACATGACAAGCAGAAGTTTTTAGCCCTTGATGGGCGAGATGAAGCGCCGTCTAGCGCTCACCCTGAGATGTTTATTGAAAATGGGAAAGCACTCAGCCGCGATGAAATTTTGGGGCCTCGCTCCGTTGCAGTGCCGGGCACCTTACGTTTGCTTTATTCCACTCATGAGCAATACGGCAAATTACCATGGTCTGAGTTGGTTCAACCTGCGATTAAGCTCGCGCGTGATGGGTACGCGATGAATAGCTATACCTATGATATCGTCGTGCGAGAGCAAACGCGTTTGGCTCGCGACCCAGAAATTAAAGCCTTGTATTGGCAAGATGATGAAGTGAAGCCAACAGGGACGTTAATGAAGAACCCTAAAATGGCTGAGACGCTAGAGAAAATAGCTCAGCAAGGCGATCGCTATTTGTATGGTGGTGCACTTGGTCAACATATTGTTGATACGGTGAATAGTCGTATTAACGATCAGTATGAGAAATTGTCGTTAGAGGACTTTAAAAACTATCAGGTGAAATCTCGCGATATTATTGAAAGCGATTATCGAGGCAACAAAATCGTTTCGTTTGGTTACCCGGCCTCTGGCGGTGTGATGGTTGCTCAAAGTCTGAAATTGCTGGAGCCGTACGATATATCTCAGATGGCATTAACTGATGTAGAGCCTTGGCGTTTAATGACTGAGGCGATGCGCTTAGCAAAAGCTGATCGTATTGCGTATGCCGGAGATCCGGATTATGTGGAAGCACCAGTTGAACAATTGTTATCTAAAACCTATTTGGACCAGAGACGTGATTTAATCCCTGATAATGGCACCTCGAAAGAGAATCCAAAAGCCGGACAGATAACGCAAACTCAGTATGCGCAATATCAAGGCTTCGAGAGCAAAGATACAGGGCACATTTCTATCGTTGATAGGGAAGGTAATGCGATTGCTATGACCAGCACCGTTGGCACAGGAATGGGATCTGGTGTCATAGTTGATGGCGTTATCTTGAATGCACAAATGGCAAACTTTTCACCTCAACCAACGCTTAACGGTAAGCCTACTCAAAACTCAATTGAAGCGGGCAAGCGTCCACGTTCGGCTATTACGCCATTAATGGTGATGGACAGTGATGATAATTTGCGTTTGGTGGTTGGTTCACCAGGAAGTTCGCAAATACCGGGGTATGTACTCAAAACCGTGGTTGGCGTACTGGATTGGAAGTTATCAGCGCAAGAGGCTATTGACTTACCAAACATCCAGTACGGTACCAAGATAGATCGCACCAAGTCTTATGACCCGACTGGCTTGCTGGTGGAAAAGAAAACCTTCGCAGAAATGTTGGTGCCGGAGTTTATGGAGCTTGGCTACCCAGTACACGTTATTCCAGTGGTAAGTGGTTTGAATGCAATTGAGCTAAAAGATGGCAAGCTTTATGGCGCAACGGATCGTCGTCGAGCGTCTAGTTCAATGGGTGAGTAGTGCAGATTTCCGTAAAACTAAGCAAACAAAAAAGCCAGTCGAATATCGACTGGCTTTTGCATTCTTTTTTATAGATAAAAGGGCTAAGGACTTATGCCCAACCCGCAGGTGAACGTTTTCTACGAGGCATGACATGCGGAAGAATCAAACCAAATAGCAAACCTAAACCTGCAACACCGCCGCCATAAGTGAAGTACTTAAGCAGCATGTCGTCTTTTTGTGTATCCAGTTTAGCGCGCAGCTCGCGGTTTTCTGTCTCAACAGAAGTAAGCTGGTCGCTGATCTCAGAGTATTTATTCTCAAGATCGGAAATTTGTTGGTTACGCGTTTCTAGAGAGGTAACAAGGCCGGCTTTCTCTGCATCAGAAGTTTTACGAGCGTTAGCAAGCTGCTCTTTCACTTCTGCTAGCTCTTTCTCAATGCGAGGAAGGCGAATCGCCATGCTTTCTTGGTTTGTCACAAACTTGCTTTGTACCCAACCAGTACGACCGCGGTCATCACGAACTTGCGTATAGCCAGTATCTCGGTTGGTTTTAATCAGTTGTACTTTAGAACCGGCGTTAACACTACCAATAATACGGTAGGTGTTATTTGGACCTGAGTGCATAAAAGTGAAGAGGTCATCAGAAATATAACGGTCTGCTGCTAGGGCCGCTGGCGCTGCTAGCAAAGTAAACAAAACCGTGATGATTAGTTTTTTCACAGTAAATCCCTTAACGATTTTTCTTGGAGACAGCGTTGGCACCGAATGATTGGAGCCGGAAATAGACGAATAGTATGCAGTTTCAAACTTCGGTGCAACAAAGAAGGGAGGCAAAGCCTCCCTTTCTGTGCGTTTGAGTCAATAATGACAAAGCGCTTACATTCTATTGACGAGTGTCTTAAGCGAACATCGCTTGAAGTCCGTAGAAGAATACAACGGCCAATAGTGCACCTGCTGGTAGTGTAACGATCCATGATGCCACGATGTTACGAACCACGCCCAGGTTTAGTGCCGCGATACCACGAGCAAAGCCAACACCGAGAACCGCACCAACCAATGTTTGAGTGGTTGAGATTGGCAGACCAGTACCAGAAGCTAGAACAACAGTACAAGCGGTTGCTAGCTGAGCTGCAAAACCACGGCTAGGAGTTAGCTCAGTGATACCTGTACCAACGGTTGCCATTACTTTGTGACCCAGTGTCGCAAGACCGACCACGATACCAATACCACCAAGAGGTAGAATCCACCAAGCGATGGTGCTTTTCGTGCTGATTTCGCCCATGTGTTCAACAGTCGATACTACAGCAGACAGTGGACCAATGGCGTTTGCAACGTCGTTTGAACCGTGTGCAAATGCCATTGCACAAGCGGTGATAACCATCAGAACGCTGAAGATACCTTCCACGCCAGAAAAGCTGCGGTCTTCTTCGCGATTAGCGAATTTTTTCTGGATGTATACGTAGCCGCCAACCATCACAAGTGCTGAAACTGCTGCTGCCCACATCCAAGCTTCGCCATTGGTTAGGTGAAGACCAACGTGTTTTAGACCTTTTTTGATAGTTACAAGTGCAATCACCATTGTTGTGATGAACATGTAAACAGGAACAAAACGTTTGGCGTTGAATAACGGGTTCTCAGTATCAAAAATCAGACGTTGTGCGCTGACAAAGATAACGTAAGCAAAGAAACCTGAAATCACAGGTGTAATAATCCAGCTACCAACAATGCCTTGAACGCTGCCCCAGTCAACCGCTTCAGTACCTACTGATACGCATGCAAAACCAATGATTGCACCGATGATTGAGTGAGTCGTAGATACTGGCCAGCCCATGTAAGAGGCAAGAAGTAACCATGTACCCGCAGCCAAAAGAGCAGACATCATACCGTAGACAAGAACGTCAGGTTGACTAGCAAATAAAGAAGTTTCGATTACACCTTTACGGATAGTGTCGGTTACTTCACCGCCTGCAAGGTAAGCACCTGCAAATTCGAAGATCATCGCAATGATGATAGCTTGTTTTACGGTTAGCGCTTTTGAACCTACTGATGTACCCATCGCATTAGCAACGTCGTTCGCGCCAATACCAATCGCCATCATGAAACCAAAAATCGCTGCAACAATAATCAGGACAGTGCCGTAGTTCGCAAGGATATCCATCGTAATACCTAGTTGTTTTATAACAAGCGGAACAAAATTTTACGCGCGCCAAACCATAAGACGATGAAAATAGTCATCGTCCCTATGACACGTGTTTATTATGCTCTTCGTTATGTCGTTAACTTTATGTTTTAAGATCGAGATAGCATGACTTCCAAACGAGCACCTACGCGCTGCGCTTGGTCGGCAATACCACCTACCCATTCAAGAATCTTGTACAAGAACATGACATCGATAGGGTTCATGTCAGACTCAATCGCCATCAACTGTTGACGAAGTTCAATCTGCATAGCATCGGTATCATCTTCGATGACATCTAATTGATGAATCATTTCAGCGACGAGCGTCACTTCACGACCTTTGAAGCCGGTTTCTAGCAATTCATCAAGTTCATTGATTACCTTTTGCGCCTGATCGGCCGCATCAAGACAACGTTGAACGTAAGCGAGGAAGTTTGGTTGGAGAGCCTCAGGAATGACAAGTTGACGACCATATACACGGCCAGCAATGTCTTTTGCCAGGTTTGCAAGTTTGTCCTGCTGAGTCAGAAGCTCAAGCATGTCAGTACGGTCTACTGGCATGAACAAACCGCGAGGCAGTTTTAGACGGATTTCACGTTTCAGCACGTCCGCTTCTTTCTCTAGGTGAGAAATTTGTGCACGGATTTCAGATGCTTTTTCCCAGTCACCCTTTGAAGATACTTCAAAGAATTTCACCAAGTGTGAACAACATTCGTTGACACACACAACGTGGCGTTGCAAAGGCTTAATTGGGGACTTTGCAAATAACCCCATAATTGTATTTACTGGCATGGTCATTCAACCTAATAACTATAACCTTAAAAAAACATACACCATTTCTGAGTGCTTGGCGAAATGTTGAACGATGGCTATAAAGGCGCGCATGGTAACGCATTAAATCGCTCATTAAAACTGTTTTAGATCATCATTCCGGCGATATTTCTCTCTTGCCGTGCGAGAAATTACGCAATATCCTGTTTCTATCTGCTTTGAAAGGTATAGCTATGGAAACCGAAATAGAACTGAAGTTTTTTGTTTCTCCTGAATTTTCAGAAACTTTAAAAGAAAAAATTTCTGAGACAAAAGTACTTCAGCATAGTTGTCGTGACTTGGGTAACACCTACTTTGATACCGCCGATAAATGGCTGAGAAAGCACGACATTGGTTTAAGAATTCGCCGTTTTGATGATGTATTCGTCCAAACCGTAAAGACAGCAGGACGCGTCGTCGCAGGCTTACATCAAAGACCAGAATACAATGCTGAGCACACTAGCGACGAGCCTAATCTGTCGCTTCATCCTGTAGACATTTGGCCGCCAGGTAAAGACGCAGCAACGCTGCAATCTGAGCTTATGCCGTTATTCTCGACCAACTTCACACGTGAACAGTGGCTGATTGGCATGCCAGACGGTAGCCAAATAGAAGTGGCGTTTGACCAAGGTATGGTCGTCGCCAAAGGTGAAGATGGGGAAGAGAAACAAGAACCGATTTGCGAAGTTGAACTGGAACTTAAATCGGGCCAAACCGATGCCCTATTTACACTAGCACGTAGCTTTTGCGAGCAAGGTGGCATGCGTTTGGGTAACTTGAGTAAAGCGGCGAAAGGCTATCGACTTGCAAGTGGCTATGCAGGTGATGAAGTAAAATCGTTGGCGCTTGTGGACAGTAGCCCGACGGATACCGTTGAATACTGCTTGATCAACTCTTTAGAACACGCCCTATCTCACTGGCATTATCACGAGCAAATTTATGCTGAGCGTGACAATGTGGAAGCGCTACGTGAAATCAGCAATGCCATTCGTTTTATTCGTCAAACATTGACCATTTTTGGTGGTGTTGTCCCTCGTCGCGCGAGTGCGATTCTGCGCCAAGAGCTTAAATGGTTGGAAGAAGAACTGAGTTGGTTGGATGAGCATGCACACCTTGAAGAGCTCTTAGATGACAAAGGCAATGTGCTGCGTAAGTTGGATGCGCGTAAGTTCTTAGTATCTGAGTTGACTCAGCAGTTACAAGAGCTGCCAAGCCGTGAAGAAGTGCTAGGGTTGCTCAATTCCGCGCGTTACACCGGGTTATTGCTGGATCTTAGTCGCTGGATCTTAGCGCGTGGCTGGCAGCCGTTTCTTGATGAAAAAGCGCGCGAAAAAATGGCAAGTAATATCATGCCATTTTCAGTCACTCAGCTCGATCGCACTTGGGCAGAACTAATGGAAGCTTTCCCTGCAGAGCGCGACCTGACGGCGCAAGAGTACGTTGATCAGCGCTATCGTTTGTTGCGTAATCTCTATACCGGTATTGGTTTCGCGAGTCTATATAACTCGGATGAGCGTAACAGCTTCCGTTTGCCATGGGCGGATCTGGTGCATGGTATCGATGATCTGCTAATGCTGAACCACTTGCTTCCGTTAGTAGATATGTTGGAAGACGCAGAAAAAGAGCAGTTAGAACGCTGGTTGCACCGTCAAGAGCGTTCAATTTTGCATGCAATGGATCAAACCCGAGCGATCAGTGTGGAAGTTCAGCCTTATTGGCGTGAATGATCACCTTGACTACCTGTACAAAAAATAGGACCGCATGGTCCTATTTTTTTGTCTTTGTTTTGCTTTGTTGCAGTTCTTTTTCTATGAAGTCGAGTCGTTCTAGTATTTGGGCTTGTTGATTCAGGAGCTGCTCGAGCATACGTTCTTTATTGATTAAGCTGTGCGTCTGTTGTTTCGTCGGGGCAGTAAGAATAGAGGTGATAAGACCCGAAATCATACCAAAGATCCCCACACCACAAACAATGATGATGACGGCTAAAAACTTTCCTATTGATGTCACCGGATAATGATCGCCGTAACCAACGGTTGAGATCGTTACGAATACCCACCACAAAGCATCGGCGCCAGTGCGAATATTCGCTTCTGGGTTTTTCGCTTCGATAAACAGCATTGCACTAGAACCGAGCGTAATGAGGATCACCATCAACAGTAATATTGAGGCGACCGTGGTTTCGCGGCGGTTTTCTTTGAGCTGATGCAAAATGAACTTCGACGAGCGCAGTACTAATACCACTCGAAGAATATGAAAGATACGAGCAAAGCGCAGTGGCTCTATTAATGGGATGCTCGCCACGAAATCTATCCAATGACGTTTAAGAAATAACCACCGATCTGTGGACCGGATCAAATCAATGGTGAGCTGTAATAGAAAAATACTACAGATTATGAAATCCAGACCGATAAGAACTTGACGGGTTTCGTGATCGATCGGGAAAAACAACAAGCCAGAGATCACAAATAGTGCCATAAAAGACAATATTAGTGACAACAGGCCCATCGGTCGTGTGCTGTCTTTGATATCATTGTTTTTCATACGAAGCTCGAAATAAATCGCGTAACCACGCTAAACGCGAACATAACTATAAGTAATATAAAGATTATAGATAAAGACTATATAAGACTCGGTGGAGAACTGACAATGGAAAAGCTGGCATTTAAGCCATGGGAAAGGGTCATATCCGACATTCGACTGGTTCCTAAAATGGTCATGTTGATGGTCTTCAGTACTGTCCTGATAGTGGCAAAACAACTGTGGGACGCGAACACCTTTTACGATTCACTTTTAGCGGCGACACAAAACGCGCAAGTTGCCCAACAGCATTACGAAGCATACTTAACGCAAGTTGCTTGGCAAACCGCCTTATTGATTGTGGTTTTTGTCGTGCTCTTATTAGCGGCGGCTAGAGTGATGCTGCGTCAAACACAGTATCTGAGCGACGCGATCAAACTGATGGCGAGCAAGAACCTCTCCGTGCCATTTGGTATGGATTGTAAAGATGAATACGGAGACGTGGCACGTGAATTAGAAAAGACACGTCGCCAACTGCACGATGTGATTCAAATGCAAATTAATGCTTCTGATGAGTTATCCACACTCACGGAAGTGATGACGCTGAGCATGTCGGAAACGAAGGAGTCGGCGCAAGAAGAGTTTAACGAAATTGATCAACTTGCGACGGCCATGAGTGAAATGTCGTCGACGGTGCAAACCGTCGCAGAACATGCCCAGACGGCGTCTTCTCTTACAGAGCAAGCTTCCGCACAAGCGATTTCTGGTCAACAGTTCTTGCAAAGTACGATGGCGAAAATGAGTGAACTCTCGTCGGACATCGCTTCATCGGCGCAGGCGGTTAACCAGGTCGAAGAACGTGTTGAATCCATTGGTAGTGTTGTGGGTACGATTCAAGGTATTTCTGAACAAACTAACCTGCTTGCACTGAATGCGGCGATTGAAGCGGCGCGAGCTGGCGAGGCTGGGCGGGGTTTTGCGGTGGTTGCAGATGAAGTTCGTAACCTTGCACAACGCACACAACAAGCTACGGTAGAAATTCAAGAGATGATTGCGCAGCTGCAAACCAGTGCAGAATCTGCTGTAGAACTCATGGAGAAAAGTGTAGTGGAAGCGGCCGATGGAAACGAGCTGGTTTCTAATGCTGGATCTGAGCTCGATGGTATTGTTGGGCAAGTGACGCAAATCAATGACATGAACTTCCAAATCGCGACCGCGTCTGGTCAGCAAAGCAGTGTTGCAGAAGAGATGAGTCAAAACCTCACCAATGTACGTGAGCTGGTAGAAGCCTCGGTTGTGGTTGTGACAGAGCTGCTAGAAACTTCTGAAATGATGCAAAATAATGCTGGCGAGTTAGACAAGAAGATCAAATCTTTCCAAGTTTAATATTCCATCCAGAACTTTTGATAAAACGCCCACAAACCTTTTGTGGGCGTTTTTATTTGCTTTAAGTCTGGTATAAAGAATGAGTTACCGTGCTTTTCAAACAAGGAAGAAAAATGCAGCTGCCTTCGCCACTGATTTCTATCGCTGAATCTGCCGTACAAAATGCTCAAGAGGCAGGTTATTTTCCCCTTTGGCCAGATGAGATTGCGCAGCAATTTCGCTATGTGGCGGGCTTAAGCCAGTTTATTACCGAAGCCATTCATCGCGATGAAATTTTAGCCCGTGAGTTGCCAAGCATGTTAGCGCAACCAAGTCGTCAGGAATCTTACCGTTCACGTCTTGCTGCACTGTTGGGACAATGCCCGGATGAGATGTCTGGTCATCGCGTGTTGCGTCAGTTTCGCAACAGAGAAATGGTGTACATTGCGTGGAAGGATTTCACGCATGCATGGTCGCTAGAAACGTCTTTAAGCCACTTATCCGAGTTGGCTGAAGCGATGATTTTTGAAACCTATCAATGGCAATATCAAGCGTGTTGTCAGGAGTGGGGAACGCCGACGAGTGAGGAAGGTGAAGTTCAGCCGATGTTGATTATCGGCATGGGGAAACTGGGTGGCGGCGAGTTAAACTTTTCTTCCGATATCGATCTGATTTTCACGTATCCAGAAAACGGTGAGACACAAGGCGCGCGCCGCAGTATTGCCAATGCCCAGTTCTTTACTCGTCTTGGTCAACGCATCATCAAAGCGCTCGATCAACAAACCTTCGATGGTTTTTGTTACCGTGTCGACATGCGACTGCGTCCGTTTGGTGAGAGTGGTCCATTAGTCATGAGCTATGCTGCGCTTGAAGATTATTATCAAGAACAGGGACGTGACTGGGAGCGTTACGCGATGATCAAAGCTCGAGTGATGGGGTGCGAAATGTACCCGCAATACCAAGAGCTACGCCAAATGCTGCGTCCTTTTGTTTTTCGTCGCTATATTGATTTCAGTGCGATTCAGTCTTTGCGTCGGATGAAATCGATGATCAGTAGTGAGGTTCGCCGCCGAGGTTTGAACAACAACATTAAGTTAGGCGCAGGTGGCATCCGAGAAATTGAATTTATCGCCCAAGTTTTTCAATTAATTCGAGGTGGTCGCGAGCCTTCTCTTCGTAATCGAGGGTTGTTGGAAACGCTGCAAGGCATTGAAGAGCTGGCGTTACTCACTTCGCAAGAAGTCAGCAGTCTAGAAGCTGCATACAAGTACTTGCGTCAATTAGAAAACTTGTTGCAAGCGATGGCGGATAAGCAAACCCAGACGCTGCCTGATTGCGAAACCGAACGCTTAAAGCTCGCCACCGCGATGCAAATGACCTCTTGGGACCAACTGATTGAGCAAACTCAGCAGCACATGGCGAATGTCCATCAAGTATTTGAGTCGTTAATTGGTGATGATGAAGAAGATGAGGGTACTACGGTTGCTCGTCATTTTCATGAGTTATGGGATATGGCGAACAAACAAGATGTGCTTGAACATATCTTGCAGCAGGATATTCAGGTTGAAGACTTTGCTTCATGCGCGAAAACCATCATCAACTTTAAAACCGATCTGGCTAAAAAAACGTTAGGACCGCGTGGACGCGAAGTGCTAAACCGTTTGATGCCGAAGGTGTTTGATGCGGTGTTTGCCCATCCTGATGCACAGTTTGGTTTACCGCGAGTGCTGCATTTACTGCACAATATCTGCACTCGTACGACTTATCTGGAGTTATTGGATGAGCACCCAGCAGCTCTAGTACAGCTCGTGCGTTTGTGTACCGCAAGCCCAATGATTTCAGAGCAGCTATCTCGGTATCCGATTTTACTCGATGAGTTGATCGATCCTGCACAGTTGTACAATCCAATCCCATTAGACAGTTACCGTACAGAGCTGCGTGATTATCTGGCCCGTATTCCAGAAGATGATATGGAGCAGCAAATGGAAGCGTTGCGTCAGTTTAAGCAAATCTGCATTTTACGTATTGCGGCGGCGGATATTGCTGGTGCATTGCCGGTGATGAAAGTGAGTGATCACTTAACCTATTTGGCGGAAGCTATCGTTGATGCTGTGGTCAGTCAGGCTTGGTTGCAAGTGTCCGAAAAATACGGCGAGCCAACGCATGTGAAAGATCGTGAAGGGAAGGGTTTTGCCGTCATTGGTTATGGCAAAGTCGGTGGCTGGGAACTCGGCTATAACTCCGACTTGGATATCGTCTTCATGCATGACTGCCCAGTCAATGTCTATACAGATGGCAAAAAGGAAATCGACGGCCGTCAGTTCTACCTTCGCCTAGCGCAGCGCATCATCCATATTTTCTCGACTCGCACCGCTTCCGGCATTTTGTACGAAGTCGATACCCGCTTGCGCCCATCTGGCGCGTCAGGTTTGTTGGTTAGCCCAACCGATGCGTTTGACAATTATCAGCATCAAGAAGCCTGGACATGGGAGCATCAAGCACTTGTGCGCGCGCGCTTGATTTACGGCGATGAACCCCTTGCCATTGCATTTCACAATACGCGACATGATGTGTTGTGCAAAGCGCGCGATCGGGCGGAACTGAAAAAAGCCGTTGTCGAAATGAGAGAGAAAATGCGCGGTCATCTTGGGGGGAAAAAGCCCGGCCGTTTTATGCTCAAGCAAGATGTGGGAGGGATTACCGATATCGAATTTCTCGCTCAGTACTTAGTGCTCAACTATAGTCACGATAAGCCGAAATTAACGCGTTGGTGTGATAATGTGCGCATCTTTGAAACGCTCATTGCACAAAATGTCATGGACGAAGACCAGGCAATGCAGTTGATACGTGCCTACACGACAATGCGAAACGAAATACACCGGAGAAATCTACTCAATTTAGATGCTGATGTGGTGGAAGATAAGTTTGTTGCCGAAAGGGAGTGGGTAAAACAGGCTTGGAATCAGTGGTTCAGTTAAGACCATATATTTAGCCTCGATAAGGGCTGTGATAAACTCACTTCGATTTAATTTTTGGAGACCAATAATGAAACCAATTCTACCTGATTACAACAGCGCTGGTGTGCTCATAATCGGTGATGTCATGCTAGATCGTTACTGGTATGGCCCAACCGGACGCATTTCTCCTGAAGCGCCGGTTCCTGTTGTAAAAGTAGAAAACAATGAAGAGCGTCCTGGTGGTGCTGCGAACGTTGCGATGAACATCGCATCACTAGGTGGCCATGCTCACATTGTTGGTCTAACAGGGGAAGATGAGCCTGCAAAAGTGCTGACGGAGACGCTGAGCTCACTCAATGTGAAGTGCGATTTCGTTGCACTGCCTGATTACCCAACGATTACGAAGCTTCGCGTAATGAGCCGTGGACAACAGCTTATTCGTCTCGACTTCGAAGATAAGTTTGAAAACACGGATTCTGCACCTGTGCTATCGCGTATGGATGCCGCTCTGCCAAACGTTAAAGCCGTGATTATGTCTGACTACGCAAAAGGCTCGTTAGAGCATGTTCAGGCATACATCCAAAAAGCGCGCGCAGCAAACATTCCAGTTTTCATTGACCCTAAAGGTGCGGATTTTGAACGCTACCGCGGCGCGACACTCTTAACACCAAACATGAAAGAGTTTGAAGATGTCGTTGGCAAAGTAAAATCAGACCAAGAGCTGGTTGAAAAAGCACTTCAGCTTGTTGAAGAGTTTGATTTTGAAGCGCTACTGGTTACGCGTAGTGAAAACGGCATGACGTTGATCCGCCGTGGTCAAGAGCCATTCCACCTTCCGACTCAAGCGAAAGAAGTGTACGACGTGACAGGTGCTGGTGATACGGTGATTTCTGTACTTGCAGCTTCAGTGGCGGCGGGTAAATCCTTCGAAGAAGCGTGTGCACTAGCGAATGCTGCGGCAGGCGTTGTTGTTGGTAAGCTTGGTACCTCGACCTTGTCTGAAATTGAACTGGCAGAAGCGGTACATGGCAGCCAAGACACGGATTACGGTGTGATTTCAGAAAAAGCGCTGATTGAAGCGGTGAAAAAAGCCCGTGCACGTGGCGAGAAAGTCGTTATGACAAACGGCTGCTTTGATATTCTTCACGCTGGGCATGTTTCTTACCTCAATCACGCTGCAGAACTTGGTGATCGCCTGATTGTTGCGGTGAATACCGATGAATCAGTGAAGCGTCTTAAAGGGCCTGGTCGTCCTGTGAATCCAACCGATCGCCGCATGGCGGTATTGGCAGGTTTGGGCGCTGTGGATTGGGTTGTACCATTTAGTGAAGATACGCCGCAACGTTTGATCTCGGAAGTTCTGCCAAGCTTGCTAGTAAAAGGTGGTGACTACAAACCAGAAGAGATTGCTGGTGGTAAAGAAGTCATTGCTGCAGGTGGCGAAGTTCGTGTATTGAACTTTGAGGATGGTTGCTCAACCAGTGAAATCATCAATGCAATCAAAGGTGGTAAGGGCTAAGCCTATGATTTGTTGGCATTGAAACGCTATTTGTTTGTAAAAGGTCGCCAAGTGCGGCCTTTTTGATACTTGATGTTCTGAGATACTTTTCGTCTCTTAACTGCAAGCAATAAAAAACGCCAGCTGATAAATCAACTGGCGTTTTTTATTTATTGAGAACTGAAGCATTCAGTCAGCAATTATTTTGCTGCTTTCAAACCTGCATCAACGTCTAAGATGTCTTGTTCGCTTAGCGTACCAACTGCTTGGCGTAGCTGAAGAACACTTAAGATGTAGTCGTAACGAGCGTTCGATAGGTTTTTATTCGCATCGTATAGACGACGAGTTGCGTCTAGCACGTCAACGATAGTACGAGTACCCACATCAAAACCTGCTTCTGTTGCTTCTAGTGCAGAGCGCGCAGAAATAACGGCTTGCTCATAAGCACGTAGTGCGCCGATAGAAGCGTTAATGTTGTTGTTTTGTGCGCGAACATCTTTTACTACGCTACGGTATTGTGCTTCAAGATCTTCACTTGCAGCCACGTACGCGTATTCAGCCTGTTTGGTTTGAGAGGTGACGTTACCACCCGTGTATAGCGGCACCGCAAGGTTCACACCGATATTGAAGTTGTCTGTGGTGTTGTCACGAGAGCTATGAGACGTATCACCGTAGTTGTAACCACCGTCTAGAGACAGCGTTGGTAGATGACCAGAACTTGCTAGTGAAATATTGTCACGTGCGATATCTTGAAGAATACGTGAAGATAGCAAGGTCAGGTTTTTGGTTTTTGCTTCGTCAATTAGTGATTCAGCAGGCACGGTCGATGGGCTAGCAGTGAAGCGGCGAGTGTCCAAGATGTTGAGATCTTTGTGTTCTTGACCGGTGATTTCACGTAATGACTCGTAGCTGTTAGTCAGTGCGTTTTCTGCTAACACTTCATCCGCCAGTACTTGGTCGTACTGAGCTTGCGCGTCGTGTACGTCAGTGATCGCAGATAAACCTACTTCAAAACGCTGTTTTGTTTGCTCTAGTTGACGACCCACTGCGGCTTTTTCTGCACGGACGAAAACAAGGTTGTCTTGTGCGCGTAGAACTTCAAAATACGCTTGTGAAACACGAAGAATTAGTGCTTGTTGAGTCGCAGCGTAAGTTGCGTCTGCTTGGCGAGCACTTTTCTCAGCGGTATCTAGCGAGATCCAAGATGCGCGGTTGTAAAGTGCTTGTGAAAAGCTAACACCAGCGGTTAGAGCGTTGGCATCGTTTGATACGTCATTGACTAGATTTGAGTCGTATTCAGTATCACCACGAGTTAAGTTGTAACCTGCTGTTAGGTTAATTTGTGGTAATAGAGCACTACGGCTTGAGGTGATTGCTTCGAAAGCTTGGTCACGTTGTGCTGCTACACTGAGCAATTGTGGATCATTTTGTTTTGCTAAGTCGTAGATTTCAGCCAAAGAGTCTGCGAACGCAGACGTACTCATGCTACCTAGCGCTGCACTGATAAATAGTGGAAGCAATTTTTTCATTTTCTATTCCCGCGGTCAATAGATTGGTTAATTCTCAGTAGTTTAACTCAATTTGCACGATATTTACTCTAAAGTTTGCACTTTTTTACACGTAATTATCCAGTTGTGCAATAAATTTTCACCAAAGACTTAAATTAATTTGTAACTATTGTACAAAAAGTTGAGCCAAGTCCTTTGAGCAAGCGAATAACAATGAGTAAACTACAAGATTCACTCAGAGAGGTGTCGAATGCAACAGTGTGACAAACAACAAAAGGATTTTACTTCGCAAGATGTAAAAGTCATCTCGAAAGAAACCTTATTTGAAGGCTTTTTCAAAATGGTGAAATATCGCTTTCAGCATAAGCTATTTGCTGGAGGTTGGAGCGAGGTTGTCGAACGAGAAATGTTCGAGCGCGGTCATGCTGCAGCGATGCTTCCTTATGATCCAAATACGGATCAAGTGGTTATCATTGAACAGATTCGAGTAGGAGCCTTAGAGCATCAACACCCATGGCAGCTAGAGATTGTCGCGGGTATGATTGACCGTGATGAATCAGCTGAAGCCGTCATTCGCCGAGAAGCTGTCGAAGAGGCGGGGATACAAGTGGGGCGTGTTGCGCCAGTCACTTCTTATTATCCTTCTGCTGGCGGTTGCTCGGAAAAGTTGGACGTATTTGTTGGTGAAGTGGACGCATCTAAAGCGCACGGCATTCATGGTTTAGACTATGAGAATGAAGATATTCGCGTGCATGTTTTAAGTCGTGAGCAAGCATATCAATGGGTGAAAGACGGAAAATTTGAAAATGGTGCGTCGATTATTGCGTTGCAATGGTTGCAATTAAACCATCAAGAGTTGAAGTCACAGTGGGGGCAACCCCAAATGGTGGAGAGTAAGTAATGGCACAAGTGGCTGAAAAACAGAGGTATCATGTTGATTTAGCGGGTCTAATGAGAACCTATGAGACCAACTACGCTAAATTGAACGCCTTATTGCCTGCTTCTGCCGAAGTTGGGGATGTACGCTGCTATCAAGCGGTGAACATGGTTTACCAACTGACCGTGAATGAAATCACAAAATACACCACAGTTGTTGAGATATGTCAGAGTGATGAAACGCCAGTGTTTCCTTTACCGACGATGTCTGTCAGGCTTTATCACGATGCGAGAGTAGCCGAAGTATGCTCAAGCGGAGAGTTCTCTCGCATAAAAGCTAAGTATGATTATCCCAACGACCAACTGATGCAGAAAGATGAAAAGCATCAACTAAACACATTCCTCGGTGAATGGCTGACGTTTTGTTTACGAAGTGGTATCAGTAGAACACCACTTGCCTTCAATTGATCGTCACGTCACTAAAGGAAAATAACAAATAACGATATAGTGGACGAATCAGGTTTTCATTTTGCAATCATCTAGTGACAGCATCAAACTTTTACAAATTACGGATACTCATCTGTTTGCTGCCGATGAGGGAAGTTTGCTGAGCGTAAAAACGGCCGATAGCTTTAACGCTGTTGTTGCTGATGTTTTACGCCGCAACGTGACGTTTGATTACATCTTGGCGACAGGGGACATTTCCCAAGACCATAGTGCAGAATCTTACCAGCGCTTTGCCGAAGGCATTGAACCGCTAGAGAAAGACTGCTTTTGGCTGCCTGGTAATCATGACTACAAGCCCAATATGGGCAGTGTATTACCTTCGCAACAAATCAAAGCGGCAGAGCATGTATTGCTTGGCGCGCATTGGCAGTTGGTTCTTTTAGACTCGCAAGTTGTTGGCGTTCCCCATGGACGCTTGAGTGATCAGCAGTTAGCGTTACTCGAAGAAAAGTTAGCAGAACACCCAGAAAGGCACACACTTGTGTTGCTGCATCACCATCCATTATTAGTGGGAAGCGCGTGGCTTGATCAACATACCTTAAAAGATGCCGAAGCGTTCTGGCAGGTTGTCGATCGTTTTGATAACGTGAAAGGTATTCTCTGTGGTCATGTTCATCAAGACATGAATGTGCTTCATAATGGCATTCGAGTGATGGCAACACCCTCGACGTGTGTTCAGTTTAAGCCTAACTCGGATGATTTTGCCCTCGATACGACTTCGCCTGGTTGGCGTGAACTGCAGCTGCATGCTTGTGGTGATATTACGACTCAAGTGGGCCGACTTCCTGATGGTCAGTTCCAACCAGACTTCTCTTCTAACGGATACTAACGCGCCCGAGCTCTATGTTCGGGCTCGCTTTTTTGTGCGAGATATCTATGAGTAAACCTTCACTTCTTCTGTATATCCATGGTTTTAACAGCTCCCCACTCTCAATGAAAGCCAATGTGATGAGAGCATACTGCGAGCAGCATCGTCCTGATATCAAAGTGATTGTTCCCCAGTTACCTTGTTATCCTCAACAAGCGGCGAAAATGTTGTTGGATATCATCGAGCAATATAAAGACGACTATAACATTGGTCTGGTGGGCAGCTCATTAGGCGGCTTTATGTCAATGTGGCTAAATGACAAGTTTGGATTTAAAGCGGTTGTGGTCAACCCCGCGGTTAAGCCCTATGAGTTGTTAGTAGATTATTTGGGTGAGCAAACTAACCCTTATACGCACGAAACCTATACACTTGAAGCTTGTCATATTGACGAGTTAAAAGCTCTTGATGTACAAAGCATCGCGTCGCCACATTCTTTCTGGTTGTTGCAGCAAACAGAAGATGAGGTTTTAGACTATCGACAAGCGGTAGATAAGTTTGCAGACGCTAAGCAAACAGTAGAACAAGGCGGTGATCACAGTTTTGTAGGCTTTGAGCGTTATCCTGCACAGATTATCGAATTTCTAGAACTGTAATTCGAAAGCGATTGGAAAAGGCTCATAGTTTTTATTGATATATCCAACCGTTTCTTGACATGGGCGGTATGCTTTCCGACTATGTTTTGCCAAAAGATCTTAAGGGTCGAGGACCCTGGCTACTTTGTTATGCATCATGTTTACAAGCACTTAGTGATGTGAACAGGGTGGCTTTTTCGTTTCCTGAGTATGGGTTCACCCATTGGTGATATTCAGGCAACAAGTAAACTTTGAGAATAATTCCGTATTATGACTGAACAATATAATGCTGGTGCCATTGAAGTACTGAATGGCTTAGAGCCAGTACGTCGCCGACCAGGGATGTATACGGATACAGCGCGCCCAAACCATTTGGGCCAAGAAGTTATCGACAACAGTGTCGATGAAGCGCTAGCCGGACATGCCTCAAAAGTACAAGTCATCCTACATGCCGACCAATCACTAGAAGTGATCGATGATGGTCGAGGCATGCCTGTTGATATCCACCCTGAAGAGAAAGTGTCAGGCGTAGAGTTAATCCTATGCAAGCTGCACGCAGGTGGTAAGTTCTCTAACAAAAACTACCAATTCTCTGGTGGTTTGCACGGGGTAGGTATTTCGGTAGTAAACGCGTTGTCAAAACGCGTTGAAGTAACCGTTCGTCGTGATGGCCAAGTGTATGAAATTGCATTTGAGCACGGTGATAAAGTCTCTGACCTGACCGTAACCGGCACATGTGGTCGTCGCAATCGCGGTACCAGCGTGCATTTCTGGCCTGATGCGAAGTACTTCGATTCGGCTAACTTCTCTGTTACGCGCCTAGTCAATAATCTGCGCGCAAAAGCGGTTTTGTGTCCGGGTTTAGAAATTACATTAACCGACAAAGTTAATGGTAAAGACTATAAGTGGTACTACGAAGACGGTCTTAAAGACTATCTTGCGGAAGGCGTAAAAGGCTACCCAGTTATTCCTGAAGAACCATTTACTGGTGAGTTCTTGGCGGATACCGAAGCGGCAAACTGGGCGGTAATTTGGCAGCCAGAAGGTGGTGAGATGATCACCGAAAGCTACGTTAACCTGATCCCAACCGCTCAAGGTGGTACGCACGTTAATGGTCTACGCCAAGGCTTGTTAGAAGCGATGCGCGAATTCTGTGAGTTCCGTAATCTATTACCTCGTGGCGTGAAGCTAACGGGTGATGACGTTTTCGACCGCTGTTCTTACGTGTTGTCGGTTAAAATTCAAGATCCGCAATTTGCAGGCCAGACCAAAGAACGTCTGTCCTCTCGTCAAACTGCGGCATTTGTCTCTGGCGTAGTAAAAGATGCGTTCAGTCTTTGGTTGAACGAAAAGCCTCAGCTAGCAGAGCAATTGGCAGAAGTCTGTATCGCTAATGCGCACCGTCGTATGCGTGCAGCGAAAAAAGTCGTACGTAAGAAAGTGGCGTCCGGCCCGGCACTGCCAGGTAAGTTGACCGACTGTTCAGCACAGGATTTAAGTCGCACTGAAATCTTCTTTGTGGAGGGTGACTCTGCGGGTGGCTCGGCAAAACAGGCACGTGACCGTGAGTTCCAAGCTGTGATGCCACTGCGTGGTAAGATCTTGAACACGTGGGAAGTCTCTGCTGACCAAGTATTAGCATCTCAAGAAGTACACGATATTTCAGTGGCTTTGGGGATTGATCCTGACAGCGATAACCTTGATGGTCTTCGTTACGGTAAGATCTGTATCCTTGCCGATGCGGACTCGGATGGTCTTCACATCGCAACGCTGCTTTGTGCACTGTTCACTCGTCACTTCCGTGCACTGGTTGAAGCGGGTCATATCTACGTGGCGATGCCGCCTCTGTATCGAATCGATTGCGGGAAAGAAGTGTTCTACGCCCTCGATGACGATGAAAAAGATGGCATCTTAGAGCGCTTGTCGAAGAAGAAAGCCAAAATCAACGTGCAACGATTCAAAGGTTTGGGTGAGATGAACCCACTTCAGTTGCGTGAAACCACCATGGATCCGAACACGCGTCGCTTAGTGCAGTTAACCATTGACGACTCTACGGCGACCATGGAAATGATGGACATGCTGCTAGGTAAAAAGCGTGCAGATGACCGTCGTTCTTGGCTACAAAACAACGGCGACTTGGCAGAGGTGTAACGGATGTCTACAGAAATTACCTACGATGGCGTCGAACAGTTGCCAATGCGCAAGTTCACTGAAGACGCTTATCTGAACTACTCGATGTACGTAATCATGGACCGCGCCTTGCCATACATTGGTGATGGCTTAAAGCCGGTTCAACGACGCATCATTTATGCGATGTCAGAGCTTGGTCTCTCTGCATCAGCAAAATACAAAAAATCTGCACGTACCGTTGGTGACGTGCTAGGTAAATACCATCCGCACGGTGATTCAGCGTGTTACGAAGCGATGGTATTGATGGCTCAGCCATTCTCTTACCGCTATCCATTAGTGGATGGTCAAGGTAACTGGGGTGCGCCAGATGACCCGAAATCATTCGCGGCAATGCGTTATACCGAAGCAAAACTGTCTAAGTTTGCTGAAGTGTTGCTGGGCGAACTGGGCCAGGGCACGGTTGAATGGCAACCTAACTTTGATGGCACAATGAAAGAGCCACAAATGTTGCCAGCACGTCTGCCTCATATCCTGCTTAACGGTGTAACCGGTATTGCGGTTGGTATGGCAACAGATATCCCTCCGCATAACGTTCGTGAAATTGCAGATGCGACTATTCATTTGATCGACAACCCGAAAGCAGAACTGCCGGACGTGATGCAGTATGTTAAAGGTCCGGATTACCCAACAGAAGCAGAAATCATCTCGCCGCAAGCGGATATTGAGAAGATTTACCGCAACGGTCGCGGCAGCATCAAGATGCGCGCGGTGTGGCACAAAGAAGGTTCTGATATCGTTATCACCTCTCTGCCACACCAAGTATCGGGTGCAAAACTGCTTGAGCAAATCGCCAACCAGATGCGTGCGAAGAAGCTACCAATGGTTGACGATCTTCGTGACGAGTCGGATCACGAGAACCCAACGCGTATCGTTGTGGTACCTAAGTCAAACCGCGTCGATTGTGATTTGTTGATGAACCACTTGTTCGCATCAACGGATCTTGAGCGCAGCTACCGCGTTAACTTGAACATGATTGGTTTGGATAATCGTCCTCAAGTTAAAGGTCTGGTGCAAATTCTGTCAGAGTGGATTGAGTTCCGTCGCACGACCGTACGTCGTCGTCTACAACACCGCCTAGACAAAGTCATGGCTCGCTTACACATTTTGGAAGGTTTGTTGGTTGCTTACCTAAACCTAGATGAAGTGATTGAGATCATCCGTACCGAAGATGATCCTAAAGCGGTATTGATGGCACGCTTCGGTATTACCGATATCCAAGCGGATGCGATTCTAGATACCAAACTTCGTCATCTAGCCAAGCTAGAAGAGATGAAGATTCGTGGTGAGCAAGACGAGCTAGAGAAAGAGCGCGAGAAGCTAGAACAGCTACTCGGTTCTGAGCGCCGTCTAAACACACTACTGAAAAAAGAAATTAAAGCAGACGCAGAGAAATACGGTGATGAGCGTCGATCTCCATTGGTTGAGCGTGCAGAAGCAAAAGCGCTTACTGAACGTGATCTTGTTCCAAGCGAACCAATCACGGTTGTGCTTTCTGAGAAAGGTTGGATTCGTCACGCGAAAGGCCATGACGTAGATGCAGAAGGCCTGAACTATAAGTCGGGTGATAAATACTTAGCGCACGCACGAGGTAAGAGTAATCAGCCTGCGGTATTCCTAGGTAGTGACGGTCGAAGTTACTCTCTGGAATCGCACTCGCTGCCTTCTGCTCGTAGTCAAGGTGAGCCGATTACCGGTCGTTTGAATATTACGGCTGGTAGCAGTATTCGCCAAGTGATCATGAGTGAAGAAGATCAGCTGTGGCTGGTGGGCTCTGATGCAGGTTACGGCTTTGTATGTAAAGGCGCTGACTTGCTGTCTAAAAACCGCAGTGGTAAAGCGCTGGTCACTTTGCCGGCTAACTCTGAGGTCATGACGCCAAAAGCGATTGAAGATTTAGATTCTGATGAAATCTTAGCAATCACTAACCAAGGTCGCATGCTGCTGTTCCCAATCAAAGACCTGCCACAACTGGCGAAAGGTAAAGGGAATAAGATCATCAATATTCCTGCTGCTAAAGCAAAAGAGCGAGAAGAAGTACTATCTCACTTAATGTCTTTACCAAAAGGTGCATCGTTAACGCTGTACGCGGGTAAGCGAAAGTTGGGTCTTAAACCGTCTGACCTTGATAACTTCCGTGGCGAACGTGGTCGCCGAGGTGGGTTATTACCAAGAGGTTTGCAGCGAGTCACTCGCATTGAAGTTGAGCTGGATGATTCCGATACGACGGAAGCACCGAGCGATAGCGAGTAACGCACAAATAAAAAATCCCAGCCAATGGCTGGGATTTTTTATGCTTCTTGCTTGTCTTCGGCAATGGTGACTTTCAAGCTCATCTCTTTTCCTTTGCGAATGATGCCGACGTCCACGGTGGTGCCAGGACGTAAATCGGTGACGATATCCATGACGCTCTGACGCCCTTGCACTTTATTGCCATCAATACTGATAATGATGTCCTGCTTTTGGAAGCCTGCTGCATTGGCTGGACCATTTGGATCAATACCAAGCACGACAATACCACCTATGTGTTCATTTCCAAGTAGGCGAGCAGTGACCGCATTAATGTCTTGGCCGTCGATACCAATATAGCCACGAATCACGCGACCATCAGCGATGATTTTCTGCATGATCTTGCTGGCTAGTGGCGCAGGGATCGCAAAGGAAATACCGTAAGTTTCTAAATCAGTCGCTTGTTGGAAAGAGGCGGTATTGATGCCGACGAGCTCACCTTGTGTGTTCACTAGAGCACCGCCAGAGTTGCCCTCATTGATGGCGGCATCGGTTTGAATGAATGCTTGGCGACCGTCGCTAATCGATGAGCGTCCTGTTGCTGAAATAATGCCGAACGTTGTGGTTTGTCCAAGGTTGTATGGGTTACCGATGGCTAGGACCACATCACCCACTTGTGGCTTGTAATTAGAGTTCAGAGGAATAACAGGTAAATTTGAACCTTCGACACGCAGTACGGCAATGTCTGTGCGTTTATCCGTGCCAACTAGCTGAGCTGCTGCGGCTCTACCGTCTTGTAATGCGACAACAATTTGGTCTGCTTGAGCAACCACATGGTAGTTGGTAATGATGTAGCCTTTCTCACTGACAATAACACCTGAACCCAGACCTTGAGTCGAGAGTTTACTGCGATCATTTTCAACATATTTACGGCTGTAGATGTTTACTACGGCAGGTGCTGCTCTTCGCACCGCCTGATTAAATGTCAACTCAACGGACGCGATATTAACAGGTTGCGGATCTAGCGCGGCAGGAATTACGTTGTTGCGCAAAGATGGTACCGCCAGTAATACCACTACGGCAGTAGCCAAGCCTAAAAAGACAGAACGTAATAAAAAGCTGAGCATATCCTCTCCATGCATGAGCGCCAAAATGGCATAGAAGATGAAGAATAGCATTACATTGAAAAATAACAAAAGGGCAGCACGGAATCGTGCTGCCCTTTTCATTAGCTATTGAGCGATAAGGAAAAGTATTCGAGGCTTATTACTCGATGCTATGCATCGAAAACCTTATTTCCTATTACTTTGAAAGTGACTAACGAATAACAAGATAAATAGTACGTTCGCCACGCTGAATATTCAGAGCCAATACGCCTTTGTGCTTATCCACGATTGCACGAAGCTCAGCAAGGTTTTTCACGCGCTGACGGTTTACACCGATAATGATGTCCCCTTGTTGTAATTGATATTGAGCAGCCGGAGAGTTATCTGCAACGCTCGATACTTTAACGCCTTGAATTGCATCACTTGGTGTCGTATTGCTTAATTCCGCACCCTTGAGCCCTTCGTGTAATGTTTCGGCTTTGGCTTTCATATTTGTAGATTCGCCAAGCGTTACATCAAAGGTTTTATTCTTACCATCTCGAACCACACCTAACGTGATTTCTTTTCCTGCGCCCAGCGTTGCCACTTTTGCGCGGAGCTCTGAGAAAGTATTAATCGCTTTGCCGTTTACCGATACAATTACATCACCGGCTTTCAATCCAGCTTTATCGGCTGCGCTGTCTGGTACGACTTGGCCAATAAAGGCTCCTTTACTCGACTCGTAACCCAATGCATCAGCCAGCTCAGAGGTTACTTCACCGCCCTGTACACCCAACATGCCGCGTTTGACTTCACCAAACTCTAGAATTTGCTCGGTGAGGTTTTTCATCATGTTGGACGGAATCGCAAAGCCAATCCCCACGTTACCGCCGTTAGGGCCTAAAATCGCAGTATTAATACCGATCAGCTCACCATTAAGGTTGACCAATGCACCACCAGAGTTACCGCTGTTAATTGCGGCATCGGTTTGGATGAAGTTTTCGAAGTTTTCAACGTTCAAGCCACTACGGCCTAACGCTGAGACGATGCCCGACGTCACGGTTTGACCGAGTCCGAATGGGTTACCAATCGCAACCGTAAAGTCACCTACGCGAAGTTTGTCGGAATCTGCGACTTTAATTTGCGTTAAGTTTTTCGCTTTTTCTAATTTAAGCAACGCAACATCGGCCATCTCATCGCCGCCAACGAGCGTAGCGTCATACTCGCGACCATCATAGAGGCGAACTCGAATCTCATCCGCGCCCTTGATTACGTGGTAGTTAGTGACGATATGCCCTTTTTTCGCATCAATAATGACACCAGAACCTAAACCTCTGAACGGGCGCTCGCGCCTTTGCTCCATCGGAAAGTCCGGTCCAAAGAAGAATTGAAATTGTTCGGGAATACGGCTGGTTTGTACTTGTTTGCCTTCTACAGCAATACTCACAACAGCAGGGGTTACTTTCTCAAGCATGGGCGCCAAGCTAGGTAACTGTTGGCCATCCACATTTAAAGGTAATGCGGCGGTGGCTTGAACTGGCGCAATAATAGAGCCCAAACTCAGAGATAGAACGGTGAGCGCAAGCAGTGGTTTTTTCATCCAATAACTCCTCTTGAAACATGTCTGCCAAAAAGAAATATCCGAACGGTTAGTTCACTTTGTTAATAACTAATATAGGGCCTAGTTCGGATAATCAAAGGGGGAGGCAGCTCACATCCAAGTTAGAGCAAAGGTAAGAAGAAAAAGTTCAAAAAAGGGCCGATACAAATGTATCGGCCCTAGTAGGTAGAGGTAAGAGAAGATTATGATGCTTTTGCGGTTACCGCTTCGGGAGCATTAATGATTTCTTTCTCTTGATCCTTTAAAAGACCCGTTGCGCCATTGGCGTAGTCTTTTGGCTGTTCGTTAAACTCTGGTTGATCTTCTGCAATAGCTTCAGAAGACATTGCCGTTTTCTTATCAAACGGGTTGTCTTGCTCTGGCAAGTTTGGCAAAAGCTCAGAAGAGGTCTTAGCCATATGTTGGTACAGCTTGGTGTAATCTTTACCTAGTGTATCCAACATTTCTGCGGTTTGTGCAAAATGATCGACGAGCTCTTGACGTTGTTGCTCTAGTTCAAACTTGGCCGCTTCAAGTTCTTTCTGCACAGACTTTTGTTTCTTGTATTCAGGGGTGGTTAGTCTACTAATGACTACGCCTACGATTGTACCGACCAGCAAACCCACAATGGCATAAATCCAAGGCATAACTGCTCCTTATAGTTGTTTTAACAAGTCTTTTACTACTTAGTTACACGCGGTGCTAGTCCATGTTACTATGGCTTGAACAGCCGATAAAGAAAAATAGCAGTATGTCTTCGGGGACTGATAACTACTTCTCTCTATTCTCAAAGTTGACCCCGAGGTAACCCTTTTCCCAGTACCTCTATACGACTTAATACGATGACACCACTACAACAATATCAAAAAGACATAGCAGAACACGGGTTTCAGCGTGATGAAGCTCAGTATCAAGCGGTCGTTGCATTAGATAAGCTTTACCATGCTATCGTTGAATTTCAGTCAGCTCCTGTGCCCCAGCTTTCCAAATGGCAAAAGCTCATGGGAAAAAAAATCGACATGCCTGAGCCCCCAAAAGGTCTTTACTTTTGGGGAGGAGTCGGACGCGGTAAAACGTACCTCATGGATGCGTTTTTTGATGCTTTACCAACCCAAAGAAAAATGCGCGTACACTTTCACCGCTTCATGTATCGAGTACATGATGAGTTGAAGCTGTTAGGTGATGTCGAAAATCCGCTAGCAAAAGTAGCGGATAAATTCAAAGAAGAAGCGGATGTGGTTTGCTTTGATGAATTTTTTGTCTCTGACATTACGGATGCGATGATCCTTGCAACGTTACTCCAAGAGATGTTCAAGCGACAGATGATCCTAGTCGCGACTTCAAACATCGAACCGCAGAACTTATATCGTAATGGCTTACAAAGAGCGCGCTTTTTGCCTGCAATTGATATGATTTTGGCACGCTGTGACGTGTTGAATGTTGATAGTGGCGTTGATTATCGCTTAAGAACGCTTGAACAGGCCGAAATATACCATTATCCACTTGATGAACAGGCCAACATTAACCTCAACAAGTATTATCAGCAGCTGACGGGCGAGCGTCAGATCGTCGCTCATCAAATCGAAGTTAATCACCGTCTGCTTGAGGTAGTTGAAGCGAGTGATGGGGTTCTGCATGCGTCTTTTGCTCAGTTATGCCAAACCGCTCGCAGTCAAAATGACTATATTGAGCTATCCCGAATTTATCACACGGTATTATTGGCGGACGTTCAACAGATGAACCGAAAAATAGATGACGCTGCGAGGCGTTTTATCGCACTGGTCGATGAGTTTTACGAGCGCAATGTGAAGTTGATTATTTCTGCTGAAGTACCAATGGAAGACTTATATACTGAGGGGCAGCTCGAGTTTGAATTTAAGCGCTGTTTGTCTCGGCTCACTGAGATGCAAAGTCATGAGTACCTCGCGCGTGAGCATTTGGCCTAAATCTAGTGTGTTCTTAAAAAAGTGAAGAAAAAATTAGTGATTTGGCGCAAAAAAAGGTGATTTTTTCTTCGCTCTTCTCTATAATCCTGCGACCCACCGTTACTGCAGACCGGATTATCGAAGTTATTTCGAAATTGAAGGTCGAGAGTACCAACGACTCGAAGGGGTGATGACTGGGCTCTTAGACAGTGTGGGAGCACCAGAACGGTGTTCCTTAAAGTTTAAATTTTAATTAACGGGTTATTATTAGCATGAAAACTTTCGTTGCTAAACCAGAAACTGTAAAACGCGACTGGTACGTTGTAGACGCTGAAGGTAAAACTCTTGGTCGTCTAGCAAGTGAAATTGCATCTCGCCTACGTGGCAAACATAAAGCTGAATACACTCCTCACGTTGACGCTGGTGACTACATCATCGTTATCAACGCTGAGAAAGTTGCTGTAACTGGTAACAAAGCTAAGAACAAAGTGTACTACCGTCACTCTGAGTTCCCAGGTGGTCTAAAATCTATCACTTTTGAAAAGTTGATCGATCGTAAACCTGAGATGGTTCTTGAGCTTGCAGTTAAAGGCATGCTTCCACGTGGTCCTCTAGGCCGTGCTATGTACCGTAAGCTTAAAGTTTACGCAGGCGCTGAGCACAACCATGTTGCTCAACAACCACAAGTACTAGACATCTAATTGGGGATTTCGAAAATGGCAGAGAATCAATACTACGGCACTGGCCGTCGCAAAAGCTCAGCTGCACGTGTTTTTATTAAACCAGGCAGCGGCAACATTGTAGTAAACAAGCGTAACCTTGACGAATACTTCGGTCGTCCAACAGCTCGCATGGTTGTACAACAACCTCTAGAGCTAGTTGAACTAACTGAAAAGCTAGACCTTTACGTAACAGTTAAAGGCGGCGGTATTTCTGGTCAAGCTGGTGCTATCCGTCACGGTATCACTCGCGCGCTTATGGAATACGATGAGTCTCTACGTCCTGCTCTACGCGCAGCTGGCTACGTTACTCGTGACGCTCGTTGCGTTGAACGTAAGAAAGTTGGTCTACGTAAAGCACGTCGTCGTCCACAGTTCTCTAAGCGTTAATTTCCTCTTATTGGAAATTCTGCTTTTCAGAGTTACTCTGGAAACTGTGTACCAAAAGCTCGGCTCTATGCCGGGCTTTTTTGTTTTTAAAGAAATAATACCTGCCTATCAATATCCATTTGTATTCACTTATAACTAGGCTCAGAGTAAGGCTTCTTCCTTACCATACGTTATAAGCTTATTTATTTGCTGTAGGTGCCTTTACGTCTTAATATCCCTGCAACATGTTTTAAAATGTCTACTCGTCTTTTTTGCATATGCGGCGTGCTACAAAAGTGAAAATACAAACAACGTAAGTTGAATGTGCACTAAGAAATATTTTACTGTGTAATTAACTGAAAACTACCAAGATAAAAGGTTTGAATAGCTTTCAGCAGAACTTCCATGTTGTGCTTTCTTGTTACAAATCACATCAATTTTTTATAATTCTGCCGCTTTTGTGACGACGCGAGCGATTTGCCTCACAAATGTTACAAAAAGGTAGCTTTATCTTGTCAAAAAGTAGGGTTTTCTTTATCATTTCCCTCCAATAAATAGAACTAAATTCATTATTTGTTAGCCATGCTCTTATAAGCGGAATAATAACGATCCAAAGGGAGCAAATGGGAGAATGTTTGGATGAGCAACGCGCCTTTAAATAACGGTCGCAGGCGTTTTCTAACCGCTACAACGGCAGTTGTTGGTGGGTTAGGGGCAGTCGCCGTCGCCGTGCCTTTTATCAAATCATGGAATCCGAGTGCCAAAGCCAAAGCGGCAGGTGCACCGGTGGAAGTGGATATAAGTAAAATTGAACCAGGTCAGCTGGTTCGTGTCGAGTGGCAGGGGAAACCTGTATGGATTGTTCGCCGCACTCAAAGCGTTCTAGATAACTTAAAAACGATCGGCGATAAGCTTCGTGATCCGCAATCTGAAATGGAACAGCAGCCTGAGTACGCTCAGAATGAGTTTCGTTCGATTAAGGAAGAGTTTTTTGTCGCTGTTGGTTTCTGTACTCACCTAGGTTGTTCACCAACCTATCTACCAGACTCTTTCTCAGAGCAGGTCCAGGGCGTAAGATCTGGCTTCTTCTGTCCTTGTCATGGTTCTAAGTTCGATATGGCTGGTCGAGTGTTCCAAGGGGTACCTGCTCCATTGAACCTTGTCGTTCCTAAGCACATGTATTTGAGCGACACCAAGCTCATTGTGGGTGTTGATGAGGGGGATGCATAATGCAAGCAATGTTAGACTGGGTTGAAAAGCGTATTCCTGCAATGAATGCTTATAAAAAGCATTTGTCTGAATACCCAATGCCTAAGAACTTCAACTTTTGGTACCTTTTCGGTTCTCTGGCGATGCTGGTTCTGGTTAACCAAATCCTAACGGGTATTTGGCTAACGATGAACTACGTTCCTTCTGGTGATGGTGCGTTTGCTTCTATCGAGTACATCATGCGTGATGTAGAGTACGGTTGGCTTCTACGTTACATGCACTCAACTGGCGCATCTGCGTTTTTCGTTGTTGTGTACTTGCACATGTTCCGTGGCCTGATCTATGGCTCATACCAAAAACCTCGTGAACTACTGTGGATCTTCGGTATGTTGATCTTCCTCGTTCTAATGGCTGAAGCATTCATGGGTTACCTACTGCCATGGGGTCAGATGTCATACTGGGGTGCGCAGGTAATCATTTCTTTGTTTGGTGCGATTCCTGTTATCGGTGATGACCTAACGCTTTGGATCCGTGGTGACTACATCATCTCTGGTGCAACGTTAAACCGTTTCTTCGCACTACACGTTATTGCACTGCCTATCGTTCTGCTTCTTCTTGTGGTTCTGCACGTATTGGCGCTGCACGAAGTCGGCTCAAACAACCCTGATGGTATCGAAACTAAGCTACCAAAAGGTTCAATGGGCGATGATTACAAGACACAGTTCAAGTTCCACGATTACTACACGAAGAAATACGACATTATCGACTCTATTCCTTTCCACCCATACGGTACGGTTAAGGACTTAGTTGGTGTGGCTGGTTTCTTGTTCTTCTTCTGTTACGTGCTGTTCTTTAACCCAGAAATGGGAGGATACTTCCTTGAACCGCCTAACTTTGAAGCTGCAAACCCACTGAAGACACCAGAGCACATTGCTCCGGTATGGTACTTCACGCCGTTTTACGCAATCTTACGTGCGGTTCCAGACAAACTATTAGGTGTTATCCTAATGGGGGCGTCAATTGCAGTGCTGTTTGTTCTACCTTGGTTGGATCGTTGTAAAGTTCGTTCATACCGTTACCGTAGCAAACTTCATCTGTTGAATATTGTACAGTTCACTATCGCCTTTATCGCTCTGGGTATTTTAGGTGCGTTACCTGCAACCCCAACGTATACACTACTATCTCAGATCTTTAGCTTGTGTTACTTCATGTTCTTTGTGTTGCTGTTCTTCTACAGCAAAAATGAAGCAACCAAACCATTACCAGAGAGGGTGACATTCAAATGAAGAAGTGGATTGTAATTCTATTTGCTATGTTGCCATCACTAGCGATGGCAGCGGGGGCTAACGTTCCGCTTGATAAAGCGAATGTTGACCTAACGGATAAAGCTTCGCTACAAAACGGTGCGAAGTTGTTCATGAACTACTGTTTTGCTTGTCACTCAACGCAGTATCAGCGTTATGAGCGTGTAGCAACAGACTTGGAAATTCCAACAGACTTAATGAAAGAAAACCTGATTTTCAATCCTGAAGCGAAAATCGGTGATCTAATGGTCAACGCAATGCCACCGAAGCAAGCGGCAAACTGGTTTGGTGCTCCACCACCAGATCTTACGTTGGTTGCACGAGTTCGTGGTGCTGATTGGTTATACACTTACTTACGCTCTTTCTATGTTGATCCATCTCGTCCATTCGGCGTGAACAACATTGTCTTCCCGAGTGTTGGTATGCCACATGTGCTCGAAGAGCTACAAGGTATCCCGACGCCGATTTACGATACGAAAATCGTAGATGGCGAAGAAGTACAAGTTGTTGTTGGTACTGAAACAGACGGTACGGGTGAGCTGAGCGAAGGCGAATACGACAAAGCGGTTGGCGACCTAGTGAACTTCTTGGTTTATTCAGGTGACCCAGTGCAGCTTGAGCGTCATGCTTTAGGTTGGTGGGTAATGGGCTTCTTAGTGCTTCTAACTATCGTTGTCGTGATGCTCAAGAAAGAGTATTGGCGCGATGTGCATTAATTGTGCTAAAATACCGTGCTAATTCCCAATTTTAATTGATGTACAATGGAGGCTTAGCCTCCATTGTTTTTATTTGTAAGTGTACTGGAGGGCTCCATGGCTGTAGCTGCCAATAAACGTTCTGTGATGACTCTTTTCTCAAGTGCATCAGATTTGTATAGCCATCAGGTTCGCATTGTACTAGCTGAAAAAGGCGTAAGTGTTGAAGTTGAGCTTGTTGACGAAGCAAACCTTCCTGCTGAGCTTGTTGAGCTAAACCCATATAAATCAGTGCCAACTCTTGTTGACCGTGAGCTAGCTCTTTACGATTCAAAAATCATCATGGAGTACTTGGACGAGCGTTTCCCTCATCCACCTCTAATGCCGGTTTACCCTGTTGCTCGCGGCAACAGCCGCTTGATGATGTACCGTATCGAACGCAACTGGTATTCACTCGCTGAAAAAGTGATGAAAGGTAATGCGGAAGAATCAGAAAAAGCGCGCACAAAGCTGCGTAATGATCTTCTGACGTTAGCGCCAATTTTTGCTGAATATGAGTACTTCATGAGCGAAGAATTCAGCTTGATCGACTGTTACCTAGCTCCATTATTGTGGCGTCTGCCTCAACTTGGTATCGATCTGGTTGGCCCTGGTTCAAAAGAAATCAAGGTGTACATGAACCGCGTATTTGAACGTGATTCGTTCCTTGCTTCCCTAACTGAAGCTGAACGTGAAATGCGCCTAGTTCGCTAAGCGATTTTAAACACGTTATGGATATTGCAAAAATGACTGCTCGCCGTCCGTATATGCTTCGTGCATTTTACGATTGGCTAGTAGACAATGACTTGACTCCTCACTTGGTGGTGGATGCAACGATGCCGGGCGTACGTGTACCGGTTGAGTTTATTCAAGATGGTCAAATTATTTTGAATATTGCACCACGTGCGGTGGGTAATCTTGAGTTAGGTAATGATGCGATTACCTTCCATGCTCGCTTTAGCGGCCGTCCACACTCAGTAATTGTGCCTGTGTATGCTGTCCAAGCTATTTATGCGCGTGAGAATGGTGCTGGTACTATGTTTGAACCAGAAGAAGCGTACACTCACATCGAAGAAGAAGCGATGACCGAGGAAGAATCATCCCCATCGTTTACAACGGTTAGCGATGAGCCTTCTGAGTTAGCCTCTGATTCGGATGCCGAAGAGGACGATGCTCCTCGACCAAAAGGCAAACCAAGCTTAAGAGTGATTAAATAATAAAAAAGCAGCGTAACGCTGCTTTTTT
>NZ_JAMPZF010000001.1:0-402330 GCF_024747315.1 Vibrio sp. HS-50-1
AAAGCCACCTCGAAAAGGTGGCTTGCTGTATAACTCGCTATTGACGAACACCGAGTTTCACATTGCCTTTTGAATCAAACCAAAGCGCTTGTGAACGGCGACGTCCAATCAATATTGGACCATCATCATAAAAGAGAAAGTTCTTCCAATGCTTTTTAAAAATCGACCACTTAGTTTCGATGACATTGTACTTCTCGTAGCAAAAGTAAACGGTCACATCGTCTTGCCAATCGATATGTGCTTCTACTTCCGCTGGCATGTCCGGATCATCCAACTCCCACGCAGCCATCCAATCAACGACTTCAGACCAGTTCGCCTCATTCATTGGCCAATCTTGGGAGCTAAGTCGATCCATATCAGGGCTTTGAGCACTAATATTTTCTTTCCAAAATTGTGCTGAACGAGCTTGGCTCATCGGCTTAATAAAAGCCAAATCTTCTTTTGGCACAGGCATCGACTGATGCGTAAAAATCCATTTTCTTTGGTATTCATCCAAAGGCAAATAAGACATTCAGTCTCCTTTATTACGATTTCAGCCAACCTTTCTCTGTGGCTTCTTCTATCAACTCTTTCGCTTTGTCCCATAAGGTAACAGAGCCAAATTCAATTCGTTTATTAATGGTAAGTGCTTGTTCACGAGAGACGCCATGCTCCTTCCAACTCTGACCATTATTATGGTAGTTCAAGAGCATTGGAATTAACCGATCGAGAGCTTTTGCATACTTTGCATCATCGGTCTGCGCGGCTTCAAATTCATGCCAAAGCGCCAATAACTCTTGCTCCTGATCGCTGGGTAACATACCAAACAAGCGTTCTGCCGCTCTAATTTCTTTTTCTGCCTGCTCTTGAGACGCGGCAGTATCATAAACAAAGGTATCCCCCGCGTCGATCTCTACTACGTCATGTATCAATAACATTTTCATCACTCGGCAAATATCAACAGGTGCATTTGCATGCTCTTCCATCAATATTGCCATCAGTGCGACATGCCAACTATGCTCACCACTATTTTCGAGACGCCCTTCAGCACTTTTAACTCGGGTTCGGCGCAAAATACTTTTGAGTTTATCGAGCTCGATTACAAGTGCTAATTGCTTTTCCAATCGCTCCATACTATCGCCCTTCTGGTTGCCAATTCGGATTAATAAGTGACGTTAGAACGTGGTCTTGCCATTCACCATTAATCAAAAGGTAATCTTTTGCATACCCTTCTCGATTGAACCCTACATGCTCTAGCACAGATTCACTACGTTTGTTGTGAGGCATGTACCCGGCTTGAATACGATGCAGTTTCTGAACGTTAAACATGTAGTCGCAAGCCATAGTTAATCCACGACGCATATAACCATGCCCTTGTGCTTTTTCAGCGAGAGAGTATCCGACGTTACAAGAATAAAAAGGGAAACGACTCAAATTACTAAAGGATATCGTACCTAGCATTTCACCCGAAGAGGCTCTGACCAAGAGGCAATAATACCCCAACCCCATTCGATGCAGCTCATTGAGCTTGATAAGCTTTTGCAACCAACCGTTCACTGAGAAAAAAGCCTCTTCACGTTTCGGCTCAAACGGTTTCAGGTATTCTCGGTTCGCTTGAAAATACTCGGCAATCATATCTGCGTCAACGATTTCAGCGGTACGCAGAAGCAAGTCACCGTCCAACTTATGAACGGCGATAGATGAGCTGTTATCTTCCATTACAAATGATTAATTCCGTCTTTTCGTTCAATTCGATTAATTCGATTAATTCGATTAATTCTTGCGGATACCGTAATCACGCAGTTTATTAGCGATTGAGGTATGCGATACATTTAAGCGCTTAGCAAGCTTGCGGCTTGATGGGAATGACTGATACAAACGCTCCAGAACCTGAGATTCATAGTCACGCATGATCTCATCCAATGAACCGTCGATGTTAAGAGTCGCACTACCAGCACCGAATGATTGAGGCTGAGGTAAATTGAAGTGATCCGCGTTTAGTATACCACCATCCATTTCTGTGAGCGCTCGAAGAACCATGTTATCGAGTTGGCGCATGTTTCCTGGCCACTGATAATTTGCAAGGGCATCAACTAGACCATCATCAAACTCTGGCTTATCAAGCCCAAGCTGTTGAGCATGTTTCGCCACAAATAACTCAAGCAATGGCGCAACGTCATTTGAGCGCTTACGTAACGGAGGAATGCTGAGCGTAAGTACGTTGAGACGATAATACAAATCTTCACGGAACATTCCTGCCTCAGAAAGTTCGGCAAGGTTATGTTTTGTTGAAGCGATGATGCGAACATCGACATGCATCTCATCTTCTGCACCGACACGACGGAAATTACCATCCTGTAGAAAACGTAACAGCTTGATTTGAAGATGCGAACTCATTTCACCGATTTCATCAAGAAATACCGTCCCGCCATTTGCTTGCTCAAAGATGCCTTTGTGACCTTGTTCATGATTAAATGAACCCGGCGCGTGACCAAAAAGTTCGGTTTCTGCTACATCGTCAGGCATCGAAGCACAACTCAAAACTAGGAATGGCTTGCTCGCACGGCTAGAACGGCTGTGGCAAGCTTTAGCAAGCATTTCTTTACCGGTCCCTGTTTCGCCCTCAATTAACAGTGGCTGGTCAAGCACAGACAGCTTCTTAGCTTGGTTCATTAGCGCTTTATGACGGTTCGATATACCAACAAAGTGCTCAAAACCCAGAGGATTATGCAGCGGTAGCGCTTCTTCAATTCTGGCAACTTGCTGACTAGAGCGAATCGTCATTAGAGTACTCGCTAGAGTCGAGTTTTGCGCTTCGTCTCGGATATAAACTGGCATCAACTCAAGAACATAGTCCAAGCCATCAATCACAAGGTTTTCCCGCGTTCTGCCATTCACACCTTCAGACCAGCGAGAAAAACGAACACTTGGCAGCAAAGCTCCGATCTGCGTACCAATTACTTCTTGCTTGTGAAGACCAAGCAGTGAAAGTGCAGACATGTTTGCCATGTCTACGGCACCTTTAAGGTCGATGGCAAAAACCGGATCGGGCAAGTTATCAACTAGCGAGAGCAACTCCGTATTGTGGCGCTCCATCGGCATAAACTGGATTTTACGTACGTCTTTCACCCCCGGAATACGGCGGATTTCAGCCATCAGCTCACTAAACGTATCAAAATCAATATCTGGGCAATTCAAATAGATAATACCGCTAATATCGATTTCGATACCACGCAAGTCGATGCTTTTAGACGCTAAAATATCGAGCAGTTCTCGGGTCAAGCCGAGTCGATCTTCACATAAGACTTCAAGACGCACTGAAAATATCCCAATTCACGACTGTCAGGAAAAGTTGACAGTAGTTTCTATCATGCTTGGAATGGCGTCAAGCAATCCTATCCATCAAAGTTGATATTCGTTACGGTTTCATCGTAATTGATGCAACTTTCGCCGCCACAGCCTTGCGTATGGTGCCCAATTTAACCTGACGGTCAGGATACCATGGTAGTGGACGCAATAAGGTCATCGCTTTCAAGCCCAAACGTGCCGTTAGAATACCAACACCTAGCCCCTGCCCCACACGAGCGGAGACTTTACCCGCAAGGTCCATCGACATCAAGTCCATACTGGCATCAATAGCTAGCTCACTGGCACCAGCCGCCGCCATATTGACAAATACCGCTTTTAGTAGCTTGATGCGAGAGGCGTAACCTAGCTCTACCCCATATACCTTGGAGAGGTTGTCGATCATTTTGAAATTTCGCCACGCCACCAGCAACATATCAGCGGCAGCCAGAGGGCTCACCGCTACTAGGGCCGCACACTCGGTTGCGTGCTGCGATACGATTTTCGTTGCCAATTTGTCTTGTTGGCTCACAACCATCGAGTCATACATATCAAGGATTTCAGCATCACTATGAGCAGGGTTAATGCTGTTCTGCCAACGATCAAAGCCCGGGTTCTCTGCCATCACACCACTTTGTTCTGCCACTGTTTCGCAAAAGGCTTTCCCTTTCCCCACACTCTCACTATTAACAAGTGCTTCGGCTTCTTCTTGAACACTAAAATGATTTCGTAGTTTGCGCAGTTTCCAAAGCTCTTTACCCATCGCCCCTAAACCAAGCGAAGCGATCGCAGCAATAAACCCCGTCCAGCTTAAAGCCAGCCAATCAGAAGTTTGAATTGCGGTTATAACCGAGTCCACCGCTTGCCAGCCAACCAAACCAGCAAAGGTGGCAAATGCGCCAGTCGCAAGCCATTTTCTGCCCGGTTTTGGACGAATGACATGCTCGAGTTGCAATTCCTGTTCGGTCTCCTGGCGCTCTTCTTTAAGTTCAACAGGTACGAATGTTTCTTTTTCGCCGAATGTTTGCTGCGCCGTCAACTCCGGTTGATTCGATTGCTGCTCTTTTTCCATCGCCTTTTCAGAGAAAACTTGTTTTTGCTTCAACTCACTCATTTCAATTTATCTCCAATCAGGTAATCCAGTGCTTTGTCTAAGCGTATGTGCTTCACTGGCTCATCATTCTGTGAGGGCATTGGACGGAATGACGTAAAATCAAACCCGTTGTTTTGCCAATAAGCCGCATTTGGTAGTTTTTTCGGCACTTCTCCCGGGAACATCGTCATCGGCTCACCATCCAACGTCGTACCCTGTAACGCCGGAATCGTCTTATCTCCAGAAGAAATAAATCCCGTCGTGGTTGATTGGATAGAAGCGATACTCATGCAACTCATCTCGATATTCTCGTAGGCTGCGGTTTGCCACGCTGGATGCACCATTTGTTGTAGCAAAGACACTAAATTGGGATGCTGATCGGGCGTTATGTGATCCGCTTTTGTGGCAGCAAATAGCACTTTGTCTATTTTTGGCGAGAACAAACGACGTAAAAAGCTACTGCGGCCATAACGAAAGCTATGCATGATCTGCTCTAGCGCTTGGCGCATGTCGTAAAACGCTTCATCGCCGGCATTGAGAGGCTGCAAGCAATCCACAAGTACAATCTGGCGATCGAAGGTCGCAAAATGATGCTTATAAAACGCTTTCACTACTTTCTGTTGGTATTCCTGAAAACGCGCTTCGAGCATCGCCAAGTTGCTGCCCTTAAGCGCCTTGCTTTCCGAATCAGCACGACACGGGAAAAACTGTAGCACTGGCGCGCCTCCGAGCTCACCAGGTAATACGAAGCGGCCAGGCTGTACCCAATGAAGACCTGCGTCTTTACAGGCATGAAGGTACTCGGTGTATGTATGCGCAACTTTCTCGAGTAGTTTCTCGTTCACTTCAGCAGAAAGATCCACCTTTTCTAATTCAGACAGCCAAGCTTTGGCTAAATCGCCACGCTGGCCTTTAAGTGCATCAAACTGAGTTTGCGACCACGTCGCAAAGTCCATGTCCAATAACGGCAGGTCGAGCAGCCACTCTCCTGGATAGTCGATAATATCAACATTTAAAATTGCGGTTTTACTCAACAGCTTTTTCGTGGTTTTATTTGGTTTGTACTTGAGCGCTAAGCGAATCTCACTCACATCCCGTGTTGGTACTGGCCATTGAGGTGGGGTCGCATGGATCTGGCTCATCGCTTCGTCGTAAGCAAAACGTGGCACCATCATATTCGCTTGAGGTTCACGCTTCGCTCCAATAAGACGCTTATCTCTGGCTGCAGTCAAAAGAGGCAAATTATCATGGGTAGCGGTATGGAGGAGCTGATTCACTAATGACGTGATGAATGCCGTCTTACCTGCACGAGAAAGTCCGGTGACGGCAATTCGAACATTGGAGTCCATACCTCTGTTGATAAAGTCATTGACTTCTTTCTTTATTCTTTTCATTGCGCTTCTTTATCTTGCTCCGCTCTAAAACAACGTTATCAGCAACTTCGGGTATTAATCTATAAATACTTACCTTTCAATACTGAACTCTATGAGTCTAACTTTATATACCTTAATAAAAGATGAACAAAACATTCGCTTAAAGCAGGGTGAAAAAAGAAAAGCCCCTGAGTGGTTCAGAGGCTTACTTAATCAACACTAAAGCATTAGTGACCCTATTTATGCTGATTACTGTGTTGAACAGAAACCTGCTTTCTTTGAGTCTAGTCGTCTTCGATTAATTTATAGATAACAAATAGAGCGATTTCTAAAATCAGCCACAACACACATGTGATGGTCACGTACTTCTCATCAAAAATGCTGATGCCGTGAAGGATCAAGTCGTAGCCAACAAAGCCACCTACCACTACAGCAAGAATAATTTGTAGAATCTGAATAAAACGAGGCATGCCGTCTCCTAATTATTGTTCGCATAACGTTTGATTGCTATGCCCTGAGGTTTATATCTACATTATATAGACAAAAAGTGCAGTTTTCGCTGCACTTTTGTCAAATGTTTGCTAGGTAAATCAGCACCTTGTCACATTCTCTCTACTGAGACAATGTAAGATTACCGTTTGCCTTACGCTTCCATCTCTTGAATTTTCACTTTCCAAGTGTCTGGACCGATTTGGTGCGCGTTAACACCATTTGAGTCGACAGCCACTGTTACTGGCATATCTTCAACTTCAAATTCGTAAATCGCTTCCATACCTAAATCTTCAAATGCGACAACGCGAGCTTTCTTGATCGCTTTCGCTACAAGGTACGCCGCGCCACCAACAGCCATTAGGTAAACCGCTTTGTGATTCTTGATAGATTCAACCGTTGCAGGACCACGCTCAGCTTTACCGATCATGCCCATGATGCCTGTTTTTTCTAGCATCATATCGGTGAATTTATCCATACGCGTTGATGTTGTTGGACCAGCAGGACCAACGACTTCATCACCAACTGCATCGACAGGACCTACGTAGTAAATGAACTTACCGTTTAGATCTACACCTTCTGGTAGACCTTCGCCATTATCTAGCATGCCTTGAATACGTTTATGCGCTGCATCACGGCCAGTCAGAATTTTACCTGATAGAAGAACGGTTTCGCCTGTCTTCCACTCTTGTACTTCTTCTTTAGTAATCGTGTCTAAGTTTACGCGACGCGTGTTTTCTCCCGCTTCCCAAGTAATGTCTGGCCAATCTTCTAGTTTAGGTGGAGTGAGCTCTGCTGGGCCGCTGCCATCAAGCGTGAAGTGTACGTGACGAGTCGCCGCACAGTTCGGGATCAAACAAACAGGCTTAGAAGCCGCGTGCGTTGGCGCCGTTTTGATCTTAACGTCGACAACCGTCGTCAAACCGCCAAGGCCTTGCGCGCCGATACCAAGTTTGTTCACGCGGTTGAAGATATCAAGACGAAGCTCTTCTTCTGCATTTTGTGGGCCACGGTCAATAAGCTCTTGAATATCGATGTGTTCCATTAGAGATTCTTTTGCCAATACCGCTGCTTTTTCAGCCGTACCGCCAATACCAATGCCAAGCATGCCAGGAGGACACCAGCCCGCACCCATTGTTGGTAGCGTTTTCTCTACCCACTCTGCAATATCGTCAGATGGGTTTAGCATCACCATCTTAGTTTTGTTTTCACTACCGCCGCCCTTCGCTGCGATCTGAATTTCAACTTTATCGCCCGGAACCATGTTGATGTGTACGACAGCAGGCGTGTTGTCTTTGGTATTAATACGTTTACCGGCAGGATCCATAAGTACTGACGCACGCAACGGGTTGTCTGGGTTCGTATACGCTTGTCGAACACCTTCATCTACCATCTGCTGAACCGTCATATCGGTTGAGTCCCATTGCACGCCCATACCGATGTTGATGAAACACGTCACGATGCCAGTATCCTGACAAATTGGTCGGTGACCTTCTGCTGACATTCGGGAGTTAATTAGGATCTGAGCAATCGCGTCTTTCGCGGCTTGACTCTCTTCGCGGTGATAGGCTTTTTCAAGAGCTTGAACAAAGTCTAGCGGGTGGTAGTAAGAAATATACTGTAGCGCATCAGCGACACTGCTGATCACATCCTGCTTGCGTATTACCGTCATTACATGCCTCGTTATAGTTATGCTTCCATTATTGGCTTGGCTTCAATCGTGTTTGTTGAGCTTATTGCTCTTTTGAGCTTCGTTTTTTTATAAACAATTGTCGAACGGCTGATATCGACACACGAAACGCTGAAGTCGCCTACTTGTAAACCATCTCAAAACCCTATGAATAGAGGGTGTTTGGCTATACAGAGGAATATGATACTCTTGCTGCCCATGACATGCCATGCAGTGAACGATCTCTTTGTCACAAATTACACAAATGAACAACATGGACAATCAATTCATTGATTTTAAAGCGCTGGAATATGCACCAGAGTTTGCTCTTCACCTCTTTTCTCGCATTCAACACCAGCCTTGGGCGATGTTGCTGCGTTCTGCATCAGAAACGCATATCGATAGCCGCTTCGATGTGTTGGTTGCCAACCCAATTGCAACGTTAGTAACCACTGCCGAAATTACACAAGTTGAAACGCCATCGAATGCCTATTCAACTCAAGATGACCCATTCACGCTGCTTCATCAGTTGCAAGAAGAGTGGCTTCCTCACGTTGAGTTAAATAAAGAATTGGATTTGCCTTTTGTCGGCGGTGCGCTCGGTTACTTCAGTTACGATTTAGGTCGACGCGTAGAAACGATGCCAGAACTGGCCGAAAAGGATCTCAACACGCCGGATATGGCTGTAGGTCTGTATGAATGGGCCGTCGTTGTTGACCATAAGCTTAAAAAAGCCTGCCTAGTCGGTCAGAATATCGAGCAAGCTTGGCAATGGTTAGACGAGCAAGAAGCAAAGCAAAGCGTAGACTTCGCTCTGTCTGGTGATTGGCAGTCAAACATGACGGAAGAGAGCTACGCTACTCACTTTGACAAGGTGCAAGAATACTTGTTGAGCGGTGACTGCTATCAGATCAATTTGGCGCAACGCTTTAACGCACCGTATCAAGGCAGCGAGTGGCAAGCGTATCTAAAATTAGAGTCCGCCAACCAAGCGCCATTTTCCGCTTTTATCCGTATGCCAGAGTCTTCGATTTTGAGTATCTCTCCAGAGCGCTTTCTAGAACTCAAAGATCGCGTCATTGAAACGAAACCAATCAAAGGTACTCGCCCACGCCATGAAGATCCAAAGCAAGATAACGCTAATGCTCATGACTTGCAGACTGCGGAAAAAGATCAAGCAGAAAACCTGATGATTGTCGATTTGCTGCGTAATGACATTGGTCGAGTTGCATCACCGGGTAGCGTTCACGTGCCAAAGCTGTTTGAGATTGAAAGCTTCCCTGCTGTGCATCATTTGGTGAGCACCATTCGTGCGAAGTTGGATGAGCAATACTCTCCTGCGGATTTGCTGCGAGCGTGCTTCCCGGGCGGTTCAATTACGGGCGCACCTAAAGTTCGCGCAATGCAGATCATTGAAGAATTGGAGCCGCATCGACGCAGCGCGTATTGCGGCAGTATTGGCTACATTTCTCGCCATGGTCGTATGGATACCAGCATCACCATCCGCACTCTCGTAGCGGAGAATCACAAACTGTACGCTTGGGCAGGCGGCGGCGTCGTTGCGGATAGCGATTGCGCTTCTGAATATCAAGAAACGTTGGATAAGCTCTCAAAGATTTTGCCAGCGCTGCAATAGTAGGTTTCGCCAAATGGCAACGGCCTATGAATCCTGCTAACGAAAACAAGCAAAAACGACTCCAGTACGGATAATGCCGCTCGTTTAACAGCGAGTGGCATATTTCTGTATCTCGTCATCCTGTACCGCGCCGAAAGAGCGTGATACAGGCTCTTCTATCCGAGCACTTTATGGTCAAATTTGTTTCATTAGCCGCTCAGCATGCTGCTATTAGATTCCTAGTCTCGCCAAGGCTCGCTGGAATGACACAAGAAACATCGTTAAGCGATCGGCATTATCCAGTGTGGAGCGTTTTTTGTGTGTTTTATTTACAGGTACTTTGGCTTTTAGCCGTTGGCTAACAAGAATCCGTTTTTTAAGAGGCAGCGTCTACTGCTCAAGCCACTTACACATGATCTGTTCAATATCGGTTGCGGTGTACGGCTTAGTGAGGATGTCGTCCATGCCTGAATCAATACACTTTTGACGCTCTTCAATGGTTGTACCGGCGGTTAAGGCAATAATAGGATGGGTGAAACCACGCTCTCTTAGGTACATCGTCGCCTCATAACCATCCATTTCTGGCATTCGGCAATCCATAAATATCAGTTCGTAATCTTTGTTTTTCACCGCTTCTAAAGCTTCTTTCCCATTGGCTTTTAAATCAGGCGTAATTTCGAGTTTTTTCAGCATTTGAGTAACTATCACTTGGTTCATTCTGATGTCGTCAACCACCAGTATTGAGCGTCCTGCCAAATCACTTCGCTCTATGGTAGCTAATTCCCCCTCTGCTGCGCCTTGGGCTTGCCCCTCCTTTAGAGGTATAAAGACTTTAAAGGTGGTACCTTTGCGTTCTTCACTTTCAAAGCTAATCTCGCCCTGCATCAAATCCACTAGATTTTTACAAATCGCAAGGCCCAAACCTGAGCCTTCAAAACTGCGCTTCGCCGAGCGATCTACTTGCACAAATGGGTCAAATAGTGAGGGCTGTGCTTCTATCGGGATGCCAATACCCGTGTCTTCAACCTCAAAATGCGCAATACCGTTTATCCACTCCACTCGCAGCACCACCCCACCCAAATGAGTAAACTTAATAGCATTTCCCACCAAGTTGACCAAGATCTGTGTAATTCGCTCTAAGTCACCAACTAAAAACTCAGGAATACCGAGCTTTTTATCGATGGAGAAATGAATTCGCTTTTCTGCTGCTTTAGCTGAAAATACCCCCATGATGGCTTTTTCAAGCTCTTCCCAAGCAAAGACCTTATCGATGATTTCCATCATACCGGCATTCATCTTGCTGAAGTCGAGAAGATCGTTAATGATGACCCTCAACAAATCTCCCGATTGAGTCAAATTGTTTAGGTAATGGCGTTGCTCTTCACCTAACTGTGTTCGACTTAGTAGTTCAGCACTACCTAATACGCCATTAAGAGGTGTACGCAACTCGTGGTTAATCATTGCGACAAACTCTTTCGTCGCTTTTTCCGATTCCTCTGCCCGCTTTCGCAGCTCCACTTCTCGCTCTAAACTCAAATGACGGCCAATGACCCCATGAACCAAATCCGATACCAGCTCCATCTGTTTGGAAATAAAAGACTGATCGATTTGGTCCAACTGAACAGAGAAGATCAACTCCCCTACTGTTTGCTTGTCAATGATGATAGGCAAATGCAAGTTCTCCCCCTGCCAATTGGGGACAGTCTTAATCGTATTCTCATGGCGAAGCTGTAAATGACCAAAATGATGTCGGCGCAAAGAAGAGAGTTTTGTGGAATCAAGATGTAAGTAAGCCGCAGAAATGATTGAGTTCGAAGTGAGCTGTTCAATAAAACTGGCAATCATGGCTTCATCAAACGTGCTCGACAAAAAAGTTCGACCAAACTTAATCAGCGTCGCGTCAACTTTCTCTTCGAACTCAAACTTGCGTAAATCCTTTTTTGATTTCAACTCAAGCTTTTTCAAAGCAACACTTAGCTGTTGAGTAGATTCATAAAGTTCGAAGCTCTTCTGCTCCAATAACCGCTCAGCTGCTTTTCTTGATTCGATTTCTCGTTTGAGTTTCCTTTCTAGCGAGGAACTTCCTGTCATATCGTTCTTATTGTGCCTCTAACCAAAAGCGAACCTGGCTACCATCTTCTGACTGGTTTTGGTGTTTGATATGAATAACTTCATCAAAGTGCGCCGCGCAGCCTTTTATTAGACCTAAACATACGTGAGACATGCACCGCGCACTCCGATAATCAAACACCATGTTTGATTGAGTCTCGCTGATAAAATCAAACTGAGGAGGATTAGCATCTGGGTAGAGCTTTTTGACCTCGACATGAATAAAATCTTCAACATGGCGAACAAATTGAAATGTCGTTTCACACTGCTGCAAACTGGCATGACTAGGAATCGAGCGAAGTAAATTCAAAAAAACGCACTCTCCAAATACTTCTTGCAGTTGTTCAGGCGGAATGCCAGATACTTTGCTGAGATTCACAATCAATTTAACCAAGTCTTTATGATCGTAACTGCCAACTGCCGTATAAATCCCTTCGTCATTAGAAAGGTCGAGCACTTGGTCTAACACATCGAGACCAAACTTCTCTTCCACTAACTCCATGAACTCGGTGAAAATAATCCCTTTCATTAGTCAATACTTGCCCCATAGTGACGTCTTAAAATAAAGAATGGTTTATAACCTTATAAGTTTCAAATTATTATACCCAAGCAGAGTGAGACACACGACACAAAGCAGGGAAAGAACCAATGGACGTGCTTTGGTATTGCCGCACTAATACTTTAATACTGTACCAACAGCGATAGCACCACGCCTCTTGCGGCCATTGAGTATAATAAATAATGGTTAGGCACAATAAATAAGGATTTGGTTTGGTTATCGACAAAACTCAATTACTGCAAAACTTTCAATTTCGGCTTCCAACGGGTTACCACAAAGAGTCCCTCGCGCGACTGAAATGGATGAAAGGAAAATCACTGCGAGACGCAGCGGTCTTAATTGGTTTTGTAGAACGCCCGGAGGGGCTACAGGTCATTTTGACAAAGCGAGCTGCGCACTTGCGTCATCATCCGGGACAAATCAGTTTCCCCGGCGGTAAGTTTGAGCAGGAAGATCATCATCTAATCAATACGGCATTGAGAGAAACCAAAGAAGAGATCGGCATAGAAGATGAACATATTCATGTATTTGGCCAGCTTCCAACATTGCCAACGATTAGTCAGTTTAATGTGACACCGTTTTTGGCCTTTATTTCTCCTGAGTATAAAACGCATATTGACCCAAATGAGGTGGAGTCTGTTTTTGAAGTTCCTGCTAACCACATTCTGAATCCGAAAAAGTTGTACAGCACCAAGTTTGACCTAAAAAACAGCAGTCATCGTGTATTTGCTATCCCATATAGACAGCATTTCATCTGGGGCATGACCGCACAAATCATCGAATCAATGCAAAAACATATCATTTCACATTAAAAACTTCTGATATCGGTATTTTTATGGATGCGATCATCATGCGCATCAATATTAATAAAACGTTGCTTCATAAACATTCATTCACATTAGATTAATTTGCCGCTTTCACCGCAAACGCTTGCGGTGAAATAAATTTATACAAACAGCCCTATCGATAAGTTTTTCTAATTTTACTCATTAGCAGAAATCACGAGTAGCACATCATTTTCGTGATAAAAAGCAGGTTTTTGACATATCATTCAATAAGCGTAAGCAATAAATGATTTAGATCTAATTTTCCTAGTGTAAAATCTTGCAAAATTACTCCCGACTTATTTCCTGTTCCCAAAATGAGTAACTAAAAAATGAATACAACTACTTCTGCGGTTTCTACCGCACAATCGTCTAGTAAGTTTTCTTACAAAGACTTTACCTGGTGTCTGTCCCTTTTTGGTACGGCAGTAGGTGCCGGTGTACTATTCCTTCCTATTAAAGCAGGTGCAGGTGGCTTTTGGCCATTAGTAATCCTATCCCTAATCGCAGCACCAATGACTTGGTTCGCACACAAATCTTTAGCTCGCTTCGTTCTTTCTGCGAAAAACCCAGAAGCGGACATCACTGACACAGTAGAAGAGCACTTTGGTAAGACTGGCGCAAACCTTATTACGTTCGCTTACTTCTTCGCTATCTACCCAATCGTACTTATCTACGGTGTTGGTATCACAAACACGGTTGACTCTTTCCTAGTTAACCAAATGGGTATGGAATCTATTCCTCGCTGGCTACTTTCCGGTGCACTTATCGCTGCAATGACAGCGGGCGTAGTGTTCGGTAAAGAGCTTATGCTGAAAGCAACTTCAGCGATGGTTTATCCTCTAGTGTTCATCCTACTAGCGCTGTCTGTGTACCTAATTCCTGGTTGGAACACTTCAATGATGGAAGTATCACCTGACTGGGGTGCAATGCCAGCTATCGTATGGCTAGCAATCCCTGTTATCGTGTTCTCTTTCAACCACAGCCCAATCATTTCTCAGTTCTCTAAAGAACAACGTCGTGTATACGGTGATGACGCAGTTAAGAAAACTGACGCTATCACTGGTGGCGCAGCGATGATGCTAATGGGCTTTGTAATGTTCTTCGTTTTCTCTGTTGTACTTTCTCTGTCTCCAGAGCAACTAGCAACAGCACAAGAGCAAAACATCTCTGTTCTTTCTTACCTAGCAAACGTTCATGAGTCTCCACTGATCTCTTACTTAGGTCCACTGGTTGCTTTCGCGGCTATCACTTCTAGCTACTTCGGCCACTTCCTAGGTGCGCATGAAGGTCTAGTTGGTCTAGTGAAATCTCGTTCAAAATCGCCAGTAAGCAAGATCGAGAAGATGTCTCTTATCTTCATCGTAATCACAACTTGGATCGTTGCTATCGTTAACCCAAGCATCCTAGGTATGATTGAAACAATGGGCGCACCGATGATTGCGGCAATCCTATTCTTGATGCCTATCTTCGCAATGCAAAAAGTTCCAGCGATGGCGAAGTACAAAACTTCAGCACCTGTGCAAATTTTCACAGCAATCTGTGGTCTTGCTGCCATTAGTTCTGTAATCTACGGCGCTCTTTAATCATCCCTGCCCTAGCACGGTATGATTAATCCAAAAATATAACGATAAAATTAAGCCTCCCAACTCCCCTTGGGAGGCTTTCTTCTGAGGTAATCGATATGATTAGTGTTTTTGATATCTATAAAATCGGTGTTGGACCTTCAAGCTCACACACTGTAGGCCCAATGAAAGCGGGTAAAGAGTTTATTGATGACCTTCGTGCAATGGGAAAACTGCGCGACATCACTAAAATCACCGTTGACGTTTATGGATCACTATCACTGACAGGGAAAGGTCACCACACAGATATTGCTATCATCATGGGTCTTGCAGGCAACACTCCTGAGAAAGTTGATATCGATTCTATCCCGGGCTTTATCGCTCGCGTAGAAGAAACTGAACGCCTTCCTGTTGGCATGCACTGTCACACAGTATCGTTCCCGCGTGAAGGTGGAATGAACTTCCACAAAACAAACCTTGAGTTACACGAAAACGGCATGCAAATCCACGCTTGGATTGATGACGAAAAAGCGTACTCAAAAACTTACTACTCCATCGGCGGTGGTTTCATCGTTGATGAAGAAAACTTCGGTAAAGAAGTTGAGAACCCAGTAAAAGTTCCTTACCCGTTTACAACGGCAGAAGAGCTTGTAAAGCAATGTCATGAAAGCGGCCTGTCTATCAGTGCGCTAACCATGAAAAATGAACATGCGCTTCATTCTGACGAAGAAACTCGTACTTACTTCGCAAACATCTGGCGCACAATGCGCGAATGTATGGATCGCGGTATGAACGAAGAAGGCATTCTGCCTGGTCCACTACGCGTGCCTCGTCGTGCAGCAGCACTTCGTCAGCAACTGCTTACTTCTGAAAAAACAACGAACGATCCAATGTCTGTTGTTGACTGGGTAAACATGTTTGCTTTTGCAGTAAACGAAGAGAACGCAGCAGGTGGTCGTGTTGTAACTGCTCCGACTAACGGTGCATGTGGCATCATCCCTGCGGTACTGGCTTACTATGACAAGTTTATTCAAACCGTAACTGAGAAAGACTACATCCGTTACTTCGCAGCTTCTGGTGCAATTGGCGGCCTTTACAAGCGTAACGCGTCTATCTCTGGTGCAGAAGTTGGCTGTCAGGGCGAAGTTGGCGTGGCATGTTCTATGGCAGCAGCTGGCCTTGCTGAGCTTATGGGTGGTAGCCCAGAGCAAGTATGTATGGCGGCTGAAATTGCGATGGAGCACAACCTAGGTCTAACTTGCGACCCGGTTGCAGGTCAGGTTCAGGTTCCATGTATCGAGCGTAATGGTATTGCAGCTGTAAAAGCAATCAACTCAACTCGTATGGCACTGCGTCGTTCTTCTGCTCCTACTGTTTCTCTAGATAAAGTTATCGAAACAATGCTAGAGACAGGTAAAGACATGAACGCGAAATACCGTGAGACTTCTCAAGGCGGCCTAGCAGTAAAAGTTATCTGTTAATAAGCCTTGCTGAATATCGACGAAACCCGAGCCGCCGCTCGGGTTTTTTATACCTCATTAACTATGAATAATGGGTTGCTACGCCCAGCATAAAAAAACCTAAAACCTTGAATATATCCAATTATTATGGATATCCCCGTAAAAAATCACATCCCTCTCCTAGCTTTATTGATAACGTAGCCAAAAATTAAACTTGGAGCACACCAACACATGATTAGGTTTGAAATTGGAAACCAAATCTGCGTTTGCTTGTCCGAAAACGAAATATCTTTAGAGCTCAATCAATCACTCCACCACTCCATTCCAGTCAACCCAAATGAGTACGCCATTCTGTCAACCATCGCCAAATACGGCAGCTTAAATACGCCAATTAGCCAGCGATTGATAGAAAGCAAAATCACTCAACAATACAAAATGACACTGCCTGAAAATGGCTTTAAAAACGCGGTGGCCGCTCTAAGAAGGAAATTTCGCAAGCTCACGGAAGAACACGTAACCACAAAAAAAAATATTATCGAAAATATTCACCGGACCGGATACTTCATCCCTTTTACTATGCAAAACAACCATCAGAATGGCATCGACCATCAACATAAGATCAATCAGTACACAACAAACAGCCTTGGCAAAGCCCTTCGTATTTGTCTGCGTAATAAAAAGATCTATTCAGATACGCTGTGGGTCGTGTTGATCACAGCGATCATTTTCTTTGCCATCTGTTATTACGCGATAAACAGCATTGTGAAACATAATTATCTGGATAACGCCTTCGAAATTGCAGAAAACCTTTCCCAAAAGAGCTGCTTTGCTGATGAAAGAGAATTGAAGTCGCTCTTTGATAATGTAAAGCTGGTGGAATCGAGCATGATGCTGGACCGTTTCAATATCCGGTGTTTAGTCACCCCCGAAACCGTTGTCCCTGTCAGCAAAAAAGCATTTGAAGAGTGGAGTAATAATAGCAATTATACGACCCAATCATTTGACTTGAATAACGCGACCGTTTTGGTTCGTGTCAAAAACATTAACTTATCCGACAACGTTGAAAATCATATTTCGCGTTTTTTTCTTTCCGGCATGAAGCTATCAACCAATACAGGGACCTCTTTAGAAATTGGTAACACCAATGAACGCTTTTTCAACTATCACGTGAAGAACAGCGGCTATAAAGAGGTGTATTACATCTCTGGCCCGTTTCAAAGCATCATTTTATTAAGCTTGCTGTTTCTCATAATACTGCGTCATCGCTCCCTACAAGCCTTTATGGCTTATTTGTGCGCAATTCGACAATTTAAAATCAAACTGGAGCCGATTTATGACACTTCAGCGCAAAAGATTGTGCATTACGAAGCGCTCTCGCGGTTTAAGGTAAAAAATACGCAACGGTTTATTGAGACACTGATCCGCAATGGGCTGCTCCTAACTCATACCTTAATGATGATAGAGTCCATCTATACTAAGCACAAAGCCTTGCCTATTCCTATCAGCATTAATGTTTGTCCTTCTTTGCTGCGAGGACGCAACTTTTCAATCCTACACAGAGAACTATCTAACCGAGATTGTCGTTTGCTGACGATTGAAATCACGGAAAATGCATCGATGTACTATACCTCCGAGATTTATGGCAATGTCGCGAAACTAAAAGCACTGGATTGTAAAATCAGTATCGATGACTTTGGCACTGGCAACAACAACGTGTCGCTCATCAGTAAAATCAATCCAGATTATTTGAAAATAGATCGGGAGTTTGTGATTGGTTTAAAGTCGGACGATAAGAAAGTGGAAACGTTGCGTCAGTTAATCGCCATGGGAAATACGTATCGCTGTACAGTCATTGTCGAAGGCGTAGAAACCGCCGATAGCGCTCACTTACTCACAACATTAGGTGCCTATATTCACCAAGGTTATTATTATCCTCTGCATTTCTAGCTTTTCTTAACCTCGTGAGTTACTTAAACTAGAGGAAATACTCTATTAAAGTTCGTGGCGGCATGAGGATATGCCGCCAATTTGTGGTTGAACGATGATTGCTATTAAACCCACCAAACTGAAAGATTTTTCGAGTTTGATGCAATTGGATGTGCAGGAAGAGCAGAAAGGATTTTCTACGCCGTTTGAAGTGGCTTATCAAAAACGCAATAAGTCTGAAGCGTTCTTTACGATTTATTCTGACGATCTATTAGTTGGCTATCTTGTTATCGATAAAGGCTTCTCCCAACATGCGCCCTTTGCCAAAAGGCACGAACTGGGGCTCAAGTACTTGATGGTTGATCAACGTTTCCAACGCCAAGGGGTTGGGAGTGAAGCGTTACGCAAACTGTTCGTTTACGCGTATACCATTGACCCTGAAAGCAACTCTCTTTGCGTCACTGTGCCACAGAGTCAGCAATACGCTATCAGTTTTCTTGATGCGTGTGGATTCATCAATACAGAGAAAACAACGTTTGGTGAGAACGAAAAAGAGTGGATTTTACGTCATCCACTGAGCTAGCAAGAAAAGTATAAAAAATAGGGAATATCCAGATACAACAAAGGCAAGCTCATGGCTTGCCTTTGTCTTCAATGCTCAATAAAAAGTGACTTATTCACCTTTGTAAATACAACCGGCTGTGCACGTCTCTTTGATTTCAACTTTACTTAGCAACGGTAAACTTGGCTTAAGCTGTTGCCAAATCCATTTTGCTAGCACTTCGCTCGTCGGATTCTCCAAACCTTCAATGTCGTTCAGGTAATAATGGTCTAAACGATTGTAAATTGGTTTGAATGCCGCTTTGATTTCAGCGAAATCCACTACCCAACCAGTATGCGGGTCTACCTCACCTTCTACATAAAGACGAACTAAGAAAGAGTGTCCATGCAAACGACCACACTTATGGCCTTCAGGTACATGTGGCAAGTGATGTGCCGCTTCGAACATAAACTCTTTGTACAATTCTGTTTTCATCTTGATTCTCAGGCTTTAAAAAGACACGCAATACTAAGGAATTCACTGCCAACAGACAAGTGCTACTCAATACAAGCGTAGCAAAACGCCGTTTGTTCTCAGCGAAAATAATTAAACCTTTGTCCTGATCGTCGTATTTCTGTCATGCGCCAAACATTTGATTACACAGCACTCACATCACAATTACATATCCCCAACATGAGTGGGGTCACAATCATTAATCTCGTTGATCGCAGTGTGCATTTGCGCACATTAAGATTGTGCAGTTCGTTCCAATTACACTTATAAATTTATGCGCTCTACTATCACTTTTAAGCTCTTGCTCGCGTTAATTGCCGTCTTCAGCTGTGTTCTGGCTGCCTCTACGGCTTATCAATACCATCAACAAAAAACCTTAATCAATGATGTTCTCAGTGAACAGCTTCATGATAAGGCTAGTAATTACTTCGATAGCCTAAACATGATGATGCTAACAGGCACCATGTCGCAAAAAGAAACTTTGAGAAAAAAAGCACTCGCTCAAGAAGGGATTGAAGAAGTTCGCGTGTTGCGAGCTGATACCGTCACCAAGCTTTACGGACCAGGACAAGCAAACCAACAACCGGTCGATGATATTGATCAACGAGCTTTAAATGGCGAACTGGTCATTGAGCCAATTTCAGCCGATTGGGGGAACGGACTGGTTGTCGCGCTACCAATGAAATCAAGCGAAAATTATCGTGGCACCAACTGCGTTTCTTGCCATATAGCACCAGAAGGCGAAGTATTGGGCGCGATTCGTTTGGAATACAACATGAACCACGTCAATTCAATGATCAATAAACAGGCAATGTTTGCGATGGGAATAATGGCCGTTATCGCTTTTGTTGGTTTTATTATAACGATGAGTTTGATTCGTAAGATCATTGTTCGCCCAATACAAAAAACGTCGCAATTCATGGCGAATGTGAGCCATAGTAAAGATCTATCTCAACGACTTGTTCATCACCAAAAAGATGAGGTAGGCCAACTTTCTACCGCGATTAATTCGTTTATGGATACGGTATCCGAGAGTTTAGAGCGTGTACAAGACACCTCCCACTCTCTTGCCAATTCAGCCAGTCAGTTAACGGATGTTGCACAATCAACAGACAAAGCGGCCAATAATCAACAATTGGAAACCAGTGACGTACAAAGCAACATCACCGACATGTTGCAACAACAAACCGCCGTTGAAGACTCAACCAATAACGCCACAGCTCTAGTCAACCACACCGTTGATGTTGCTACTCACAGCGCAAGCCAAGCACACAGCGTGAGCGAAGACATCAAACACTTGGTGAGCAATATTGACGGCGTACGGGAAAAAATCAGTTCGTTAAACCAAAGAACCGAGGAAGTGTCGTCCATTCTTGGGGTCATTAAAGGCATTGCAGAACAAACCAACCTGCTCGCGTTGAATGCTGCAATTGAAGCCGCCCGAGCCGGAGAGCAAGGACGCGGTTTTGCCGTCGTCGCAGAGGAAGTGCGTAACCTAGCTTCTCGGACCGCCGAAGCCACGGGCAACATTGAGCATATCATTTCTCAATTCCAGCAAGGGAGTGAAGAGTCCTTAGCCTCTGTGGATACTGTCTGCCAGTTTGCTCACCAACGTTCAGTCGATGTCGAGACACTTTCAGTCACGATGCATAACGTTGTCGATGAAATGCATCAAGTTCTGAAACATGCGGAAAACATTCAAAGCCAGACGCAAACCACATCCGACGTCAGTCAGCGTATTCAATCCAAAATTGATGTGATCACGCTGCATGCTGACGACACATCGCAATCAGCATCGCACACGCGTGATATTAGTGTTGATTTAGAGCATCTATCCGAACGTTTAGAGCAATTACTTAACCAATTCACACTTTCAGAGCATCAAAGAGTGAATAAATAGAGAGATTCTCCCCATCAAAATGAATATAAAGGTTGATGCGAGCGAATTGACAGGTAATATGTCTCGTTGAATCTGTAAAATGCTACCCAACTCAGCACTTAGCTTGTTTTTTGAACAAAAATGTTATTAGACAAGTACTTTAATAAGTGTTGGGTTGAATTTTTACCTCAATGGAGAATATTGAAAACATGACTTACGCGCCTGTATCAGACGTATTGAAAGGTCAGCTAGCAGTAGACAGCGAAGTGACTGTTCGTGGCTGGATCCGTTCACGTCGTGATTCCAAAGCTGGAATCTCTTTCCTTGCCATATATGACGGCTCTTGTTTCGACCCGATTCAGGCCGTGGTCCCAAATAATCTTAATAATTACGAAGACGAAGTACTAAAGCTAACGACTGGCTGCTCTGTTGAAGTAACTGGTAAGATTGTTGAATCTCCTGCAAAGGGCCAAGACTTCGAACTTGCTGCCACTGGCGTTAAAGTGGTTGGTTGGGTTGAAGACGCAGAAACTTACCCGATGGCAAAAACTCGTCACTCTATCGAATACCTACGTGAAGTAGCGCACCTACGTCCGCGCACAAACGTAATCGGTGCGGTAGCACGTGTACGTAACTGCCTATCTCAAGCGATCCACCGCTTCTACCACGAGCAAGGTTACTTCTGGGTATCTGCGCCGTTGATCACTGCCTCAGATGCTGAAGGCGCTGGCGAAATGTTCCGCGTTTCTACGCTAGACATGGAAAACCTACCTCGTACAGACGCTGGCAAAGTAGACTACAACGAAGACTTCTTCGGTAAAGAAACTTTCCTTACGGTATCTGGTCAGCTAAACGCGGAAGCTTACGCTTGTGCACTAAGTAAGGTTTACACTTTCGGCCCTACTTTCCGTGCTGAAAACTCAAACACAAGCCGCCACCTAGCAGAGTTCTGGATGGTTGAGCCTGAAGTTGCGTTTGCAGAACTGGACGACGTTGCGAAACTGGCTGAAGACATGCTTAAGTACGTATTCAAAGCAGTACTTGAAGAGCGTCGCGATGACCTTGAGTTCTTTGCTCAGCGCATCGACAAAGAAGCCGTTAGCCGTCTAGAGAACTTTGTTTCTTCTGACTTCGCACAAGTTGACTACACTGACGCGATCCAAATCCTGTTGGATTCTGGCCGTGAGTTCGAATTCCCAGTTGAGTGGGGTATCGATATGTCATCTGAGCACGAGCGTTTCCTAGCGGAAGAGCACTTCAAAGCGCCGGTAATCGTTAAGAACTACCCGAAAGACATCAAAGCATTCTACATGCGTATGAACGATGATGGTAAGACGGTAGCGGCAATGGACGTTCTAGCACCTGGCATCGGTGAAATCATCGGTGGTTCTCAGCGTGAAGAGCGTCTAGACGTACTGGATGCACGTATGCGCGAAATGGGTATCGACCCTGAGCACATGAGCTGGTATCGCGACTTGCGTCGTTACGGCACAGTGCCACACGCTGGCTTTGGTCTAGGCTTTGAGCGTCTAGTATCTTACGTAACAGGCATGGGCAACGTTCGTGACGTGATCCCATTCCCACGTACGCCTCGCTCTGCGAACTTCTAATCACTTTTTAGTGAGACAGAATTAGAAAAGACCTCCCTAGTGGAGGTCTTTTATTTTGTGCTCAACCGTCAATACTATCTGCCAAGCAACTCAAGCTTGAGTTAGTCTTCTTCCTTATCTCTGTCCGCTTTTTCAGCGTACTTTACGCCCACAATACATAAGCCAAACATTACGAAAGGGATCACGGCCGCGGTGTACTCTGTCCATGCCATATGAGAGAAAGACTTCGCCAAAATGAGATGCGCAAATACCAGTAAAAACGCACTAAAAATAGCAACGGCGATTAACCTTAACTCATGTTTAACCAACTGCTTTTTCATCTTAAATCCTGCTTAATCATCCAAGGTCTGTCGACCTGAATAATGATTGAAGCACAATTTGCAAAAATGGCGCTGATACAGTTGGAGCAAAAAAACACTAAGCAGTTTAATGAGTTTCAATTCTGAGTAATTCGCGAAGCAAATCACCTAACCTTTTGATAGCACGTTCCAAACTCGTTTCTAAAGGAAGCGATGTATTCAGTCTTAAATAGTTTTCGTATTGATCACTTATCGAAAAGAGTTTGCCATAAGCGACAGTAACCTGCTCAGACAATAGTGCTTGATATACCGCTTTACTTGATATTCCATCTGGCAATTTCAGCCAAAGAAAGTAACCACCATCAGGACGTTGATAGGTAACCTCTTTAGGTATGTGCTTTGCGAGTAAATCCACGAAGTCAGCTTGACGGTGTTGCAGTGTCTTACGCAGCTTTCTCAGGTGGTTGTCGTAACTGTCGTTTTGTAAGTAATGTGCAACCCCCTGCTGAATAGGGGCACTCCCAGACAATGTCGATATTAACTGGAGCTTTTGAATAGTCTCGTTAAAACGCTTATTCACCACCCAACCCAAGCGATATCCAGGGCATAAACTCTTAGAAAAAGAACCACAATGAAGGACACGCTCTTGCTCATCAAAGGTCTTTAATGAGTTCGGCCTTTTGTCAGAAAAATACAGCTCAGAGTACACATCGTCTTCGATGAGATACACATCATATCGATTGGCTAACTCAACAATGTATCGTTTGTGTTCATCAGACAAAGAAGCCCCGGTTGGATTATGAAAGTTCGTCATTAACCAACAAGCCCGAACGTCTTCATTGGCAAAAGCTGCTTCGATTTGTTCAAGCGAATGCCCACTCTCATCATCGACACTGATTTCAATAGCTTTGAGACCTAACCGTTCTACCGCTTGAAGTGCGCCATAAAACGTTGGGGATTCGACAACGACGGTATCACCTGGTCGGGTGACCGCTTGCAAACTCAAGTTTAATGCTTCTAGCGCACCGGAAGTAATAACCACATCATCATGGGTTAATGATATCCCATGATGAATATACCTCTGAGCGACGAGTCGCCTTAACGACTCGGCACCAGGAGGTAGGTTGTCTAGCAACTTATCCGGCCCCATTTTTCGTCCCGAGCTGGCCAAATTACGGTTAAGCGACTCCAAAGGAAACAAACACGGATCCGGAAACGCCGAGCCTAAATGAACAACATCCGATGTTGCTTGGTGCTTCAAAAACGAATACAACTCATCATTCAACTTAGTGCATGGCATATTATTGCTTTTAATTCCATTCGTATTGGTGAGACGTTCAAGATCGGCAGTCACATAGTAACCAGATTGAGGCTTTGCTATCACCCAACCTTGCGCCTCTAGCAATTGATAGGCTTGTAATACCGTACCTGCACTTACGGAATGATTGCGGCTGGTGACGCGTATTGAAGGCAGCTTCTCCCCTGCTCTCCAAGTATCTTGCTGAATTTGTGCCTTAAACAATTCGGCCAATTGACGGTATCGATTCATGTATCCCTCATTTCACTTGCAGCCGCACCATAGCATACTTCGCGCCAGCATTCTGATATGGCAGTAGTCAATTTAGCAACGTAATTTATCAAGCTTGTTTATAGCAATTTCGACGACGAAGTGAGAATTTATGTTCCATACTTTTACTGATACGTCCGAGTGGTTTTAAATCTTTGCCTTGTCTGAAAAGCAAGGCATTTCACGGGACTGAGAGTGTTAAATCCACTTAGACATCTATCTTTTAAGCCGGGAGGAAGCGATGAAAGTATTTACAATGGACGATCTCTCTTATCGCGGGAAACATAAAGGTGTACATAGCTGGGACCATCCTGGCGGCACAACCCCTTATTACTGGCATCCTGATTGGTTGCATATCGCTGAAGATGCTATGGGTGAACACAAAAAGGCTGACCTTGAAGTCCCTGACGGAGAAGCAGCGACAGAAGAGCATGCAAAAGCGGCGATTCTCAAACACTTGAATGACGAGTAGTTTAGGCTCTATCACCGTTCAAGAATAGCGTTAGGCAGGCGAATCCATCGTCGTATGCTTTAAACGCAGATAAAGCCAAAACCTGCCAAATAATAAATTCTTCTGAATGAGAAGTACGCATCGTCTGTAGCTATCGAATGACAAAATAAGTCGATAGTTATCACATTAATTTTCATTACATCTGTTACATTTAGATAGTAATGGTGATGCACACCTCAACTCATGGATTATGAGAGAAAACAATAATGGCGAAATACAACGAAGAAGACATTAAATACAAAGGTGAATCCAACGGCGTACATTCTTGGAGTTCACCTTCCGGCCAACCTTATTATTGGCACCCAGATTGGCTACACGTAGCGGAAGATGCGACGGGCACACACCCGAAACAAAAGCTTGACGTCGAAAAAGCGGAAGTCCCAACAGAGAAGCACGCGTTAAAAGCAATCTTAAAGCATATGAACGACTGGGCGACTGAGAAGCTTTCTTCTAACCCAGACATCGAAACCAATGCGGTTGAGTCTGAAATCGATCTGAAGAAATAACATCAATCGGCCTCTATACTTCTTACAAGCAAACGCTCCAACTTTAGTGGGGCGTTTTTGTCTCAACTAGTAACCGCCACTCCACGTAAATCACTAACGCAAAGCACTGAAGTCAAACGATTGGTACGTGAACAAAACTTCATCAACCATGGTATAAATCCCCTTCAAACTCTGTGCCTACCAAACGTTTTCATGGCAAAAACTTTAGTTATGTTAGAATTCTGTTTCAAATCGCAACTTTTTTAGGTTTTCTTTTCAGTAACGGTTGTAACCAATATTGCTGAAAGGTATAAATGTTAGCACACCCCTTCGATTAACATGGATGAAGATTATGTTTGAAAAAGTAGTTGCCGCTCCGGCTGACCCTATTCTTGGCCTTACTGAAGAGTTTAAAAAAGATACTCGCGAAGACAAAATTAACCTTGGCGTAGGTATTTACAAAAACGAGCAAGGCGAAACCCCCGTTCTTGCAACAGTAAAGAAAGCTGAAGCAGCACTTGTTGAAACTGAAAAAACCAAATCTTACCTAACTATCGAAGGCACAGCTGAGTACGGCATTGCAGTACAAAAACTGCTTTTCGGCTCTAATGCAGAAATTGTAAACGAAAAACGCGCTAAAACAGCTCAAGCTCCAGGTGGTACTGGTGCATTACGTGTTGCTGGTGAGTTCATTAAACGCCAACTTGGCGATGTAAAAATCTGGATCAGCAATCCTACTTGGGCAAACCACAACGGCGTATTTACTGCCGCTGGTATCGAAACGGCACAATACAGCTACTACAACGCTGAAACAAAAGACAAAGACTTCGATGCAATGCTAAACGATCTGCAATCTGCATCTGAAGGTGACATCGTGCTTCTACACGGCTGCTGCCACAACCCTACAGGTATCGACCCAACTGCTGAAGAATGGGAAACATTGGCGAAACTAGTCGCAGAGAAGAAATTGCTTCCTCTATTTGACTTCGCATACCAAGGCTTTGCTAAAGGCGTGGAAGAGGATGCTGCAGGTCTTCGTACTTTTGCTAAGTACAACAAAGAAATCCTAGTCGCGAGCTCGTTCTCGAAAAACTTTGGCCTATACAACGAACGCGTTGGTGCCTTCACGTTAGTAGCAGAATCAGAAGAAGTCGCAACAACCGCATTTTCGCAAGTTAAAGCCATTATTCGCTCTATCTACTCTAACCCACCTGCGCACGGCAGCGCGGTCGTGACTCACATTCTTGGCAACGCCGAAATGCGTGCGGAGTGGGAAGCTGAAGTAGCAGAAATGCGTGACCGTATCCAAGACATGCGTGAACTATTTGTAGCGACACTAAAATCAGAAGGTGTGGACGCAGACTTTAGCTTCATCGAACGTCAAAATGGTATGTTCTCTTTCTCTGGCCTATCTAAAGAGCAAGTAAACCGTCTGAAAGAAGAGTTCGGTATTTACATCGTCGGTTCAGGCCGAATCAGTGTTGCTGGTATGACGAAGTCAAATATGGGCCCTCTGTGTAAAGGCATTGCAGCGGTTTTATAATCGATAGTCGCATACTTTATTAAAAGGAAAGGTCAGCATAAGCTGACCTTTTTTATTTATTGCCAATAAATGAACCAGTCCGCTAGTAGACAAACTTCAAACTCAGTCCCACTTCATTGACATAATCAGAGCTCTCACCGCTGTAATCGGTATCTCTAAACTGATAAAAAAGACCGGTACCAATAACATCATGCCATTGGTAGTTAAAACCTATCTTAAAATTGTTCTCATCGACGATATCACTGCGGTTAACTTCCACCTCGGCCGTCGCAATAAGTTGTTCACTGAATAAGTAATTCACCCCAACGGTGACGGCTTGAAGCAATTCGCTATCTGAAGATAACGTATTATCCGTTTTGTCGTCCGTCGCTTTCGCTTTGATTGCACCTATTCCATATTTACCGTAGATATCGAATTGATCCGTAATCCCATAACGATAACCACCACCAAACAACAAACGGTCAATGCGAAGAGTAAAGTCGTCCGGATGGAAAAACTGCGCCGAGTAATCGACATTAAACAACCAGTTCTCAGTAAATAAGTAATTACCACCGAGTCCAATTGTGGTCGCGTTCGAATTATCTAACCACTCTTCATTTGTGGTTCCGGCACCCACATCCAGGTGAATGTGTTCATACCCAAATTTTTCTGCTTGGTCCATGACCGCTGCGCTAGTTACTGCTGGCAAAGCAGCTAAAGACACAAGCAATAAACTTCTCACCATTCGACTTCCTTTCATGAGAATTATTTAAACACTGCCCCCAAATCACCTTGAGTGGCTTAGTTCAACAAAAATAACTTAGTTTACAGACGCGGTAACGATTTGAAATCTGCTATGCCTCTAAATCAAGCATTGGCCCAAAATATATCGACCACCTCCGCTCACCTTTTAAGTGACTATATAGTAGTAGAAATGCCGATTCCTTATCGTGCGATATGTCAGAATCTTATGACTGAGCACGAAAATCAAGGTTCAGATAAGACTCTGTTTTAAAACTAAGTTAAGATTACTTTATTATTTGCGAACTAAAAGGCACCTTCGATGGATGCAGAACTTCTCGAGATTTATAACTTTCTCGCCAAGTACCCCCCGTTCAATGAACTCCCTGAAGAAACACTAAACAAGGTGACAGAGAGCGTCGAGATCTCGTACTACCGAGAAGATACCCCAATCATCCATTTTGGAGACTATATCCAAGATCTCTACGTGGTGCGAAGCGGGGTCGTAGAAGTTTATCGACGCAAAGGAGAGCTTTATAACCGTCTTGATGAAGGTGACCTATTTGGCCAGATGGGAATGCTAACCAACAACAAAGTACGCTTTCCGGTAAAAGCCATTGAAGATACTCTGCTCTACTGTATTCCTGGTGACGTTTTCCAAGAGATATACGACAACTTTGATTCCTTTGCAGACTTTGTCGAAGTGGAAAATAGTGCTCGTTTACGCCAAGCCATTTCAGAAAACAAAGATGCCAATGACCTGACGACATCGAAAGTGAAAACCTTGCTGACTGGCGATGCTCATACGATTGATCGTGGTCAAACAATCCAGCAAGCCGCGCAGCAGATGGCGAATGACAACGTATCTGCTCTACTTATCGTCGATCCAGATTTCGTTCGTGACGAAGATGACCCACAGTCTCCGGTACTTGGTATTATTACTGACCGTGACTTGTGTACCCGTGTGTTAGCCGAAGGCTTGTCTCCACAGGACGATGTATCAAGTGTGATGACCACTGAAGTCATGTCTCTTGATCACAATGCCTACATCTATGAAGCAATGTTAACCATGCTGCGTTACAACGTGCACCATCTGCCTGTGGTTAAAAACCAATTGCCTATTGGTATTATCGAAACAACCGACATTGTTCGTTATGAATCACAAAACTCGCTCTTATTGGTGAGCAGCATTTTCCAACAACAGACCATCGAAGATTTGGCAGTTGTTGCTGAAGAAGTAAAAAGCAGCTTTGTACGCCTGGTCAACGAAGATGCCAACTCACACATGGTGGGCAGTGCGATGTCCGTGATTGGTCGAAGCTTCAAACAGCGTCTGTTAGAAATGGCCGAAGAAGAGCTTGGCCCACCACCAATTCCTTATTGTTTCCTTGCACTTGGCTCAATGGGACGTGATGAGCAACTGTTGGTGACTGACCAAGATAACGCCATCATTCTAGATGAGACCTACCAAGAAGAGAAACATGGCAAGTACTTCGAAGCTTTAGCGAAATACGTCAGTGATGGATTAGATGCCTGTGGCTACAAGTATTGTACGGGCGATATTATGGCAACCAACCCATTATGGCGCATGACTCGTTCAGAGTGGGAAGAGTGCTTCGCTGACTGGATTGATAACCCGAACCCGAAAGCGCTACTCAACGCGTCTATCTTTTTCGATTTGGATGGCGTTTACGGTCGCTTAAAATGGGCAGAACAATTAACCAGCTTTATTGTTCGTCGTGCGCGTAAAAACAATCGCTTCTTAGCCTGTCTGGCTCGTAACGCACTTAACCGAACGCCGCCACTTGGCTTCTTTAAAGACTTTGTGATGGAGAAAGATGGCAGACACAACAACTCCATCAACCTCAAACGTCGTGGTACGGCTCCTCTGGTCGACTTAATTCGCGTTCACTCTCTGGCGGTTGGCTCACGCGCACAGAACTCGTTTGAGCGTCTCGACGACATCATTGATGCTGGCATTTTGCCAAAAGGTCGTGCACAAGACTTAAAAGACGCACTAGAGTTTATTTCCATGGTGCGTATTCGTCACCAAGCGACGGACGTGGAATTAGGCATTGACCCAGATAACAATATCGAACCAGAAAATCTCTCTGAATTTGAACGTCGCAACCTAAAAGATGCTTTCCAAATCCTAAGCAATGGTCAGAACTTCCTTAAATTCCGCTACCAAGCGAATAAGAGCTTTAAGTGAGGTTGAACATGATCAAAAAGCTCTTTCAGAAGCCAACCATTCAGTGGCCAACGAAATTTGAACAAAAGTTGGAGATGGCTAAAGATGAGAATTTAATTGCGTTTTATAGCAATAAACCACCGGCACCAGAGACCCCCCTGTCTGAGGTGGAGTTCGTCGCGCTAGATTTCGAAACGACGGGGTTGAACCCCGAAAAACATGACATCATTACCATTGGTTTAGTGCCGTTTAACTTGAAGCGGATTTTTTTGCGCAATTCGCGTCATTGGAAAGTTCGCCCGCAGCGAGCACTCGATGAAGACTCGGTAATCATACATGGTATTACTCACAGTGAATTGATCGATGCACCTGACTTGGGTGACATCTTAAGCGAGCTACTACCATGCTTAAGCGGAAAAATCATTGTTGTGCATTATCGTCGTATCGAGAGAGAATTTCTGGATAAAGCACTCAAAAGCCGATTAGGGGAAGGAATTGAGTTTCCAGTGATAGATACGCTGCATCTTGAAGAAACCATTCAACAGAAACGCTCTGGCTCACTCTGGGAGCGTTTAAAAGGGAAAAAGCCAGAATCGGTTCGGCTAGCGCAATCTCGACGCCGTTATGGTCTGCCAGACTATACCCCTCACCATGCATTAACCGATGCAATTGCTACGGCAGAACTGCTACAAGCGCAAATCGCCCATCATTATAGCGAAGACCAACCGATCAGTGAGTTCTGGCTATAACGTCTTGCTAGCTTAATAAGCGATCAAAAAAGGAGCCAAATGGCTCCTTTTTATTTAGGTCGGTATCCGATTACAGCTTAAAGCGTTGAATCTCTTGCTCTAATTCGTGTGAAAGCTCAGATAGGTGGGCAGCTTGTTCTGCTGCTTGATGAGCTTCTACCGACAGCTCGTTAGAAACGTCACGAATGCCTTCAGTATTACGAGTGATCTCGGTTGTTACCGATGCTTGCTCTTCTGCCGCCGATGCAATCTGCGTTGCCATGTCACTGATGCGCTCAACAGCAGTATGGATTTGCGTCAAGCTCGCTGCAGCCGCGTTTGCATCATCAACACTGGTGTCAGCCAGACGACGGCTATCACCCATGATGCCAACCGCTTTCGCTGTTGTGCCCTGTAACATCTCGATAGTTTCTTGAATCTCTTGCGTTGAAGCATGAGTGCGTTGGCTCAATACGCGAACTTCATCCGCAACCACAGCAAAGCCACGGCCTTGTTCACCTGCACGTGCTGCTTCAATTGCCGCGTTAAGTGCAAGTAGGTTAGTTTGCTCAGCAATACCTTGAATCGTTGATAGAATCGTATTGATGCTATTTCCGTGTGCTTCTAGCTCTTGAATCACATCAGTGGCAACTTGAACTTCTTGCGCCAAGTTCTGGATAGAACCTTGCGTCTGAGTCACTTGGCTAGAACCGTGTGAACAAGCTTGAACCGCTTCCTCTGAGTTACTTGCCGTGCTATCTGCATTACCTGCAATTTCTTGTGTCGCTGCAGCCATTTCGTTCACAGCCGTCGCCACCATGTTGATTTCATCTTGCTGGTAAGAGATACGCTGACTACGCTCTTCAGCTTGCTGTGCCGTCGTGCGTGCTTGCTCTGAAAGCGCAGATGATACGTGGCTAAGCTTGGTCACCATCGTGTGCATGTTGCCAACAAAGCGGTTGAAGTTTTCAGCCAGTTTACCTACTTCATCATCACTGCGTGGTTCTAGTCGTTGCGTTAAGTCACCTTCACCAGATGCAATTTCCTCAAGTGCATTTGATACGCGGCTCAAGTCACGGAACAAGAAACCAACCAACCAAGATACCGCAAGAATAACCACAATGGTGATCATCACTGCAGTGATCAATAGGTCACGTAGCAATACCGCATGCCCTGCTTCTTCCGTTGCGCGATCCATTTCAATCGCGAACATCCAATGCGTGCCAGGGACTTTATTAAAGTAGTAAAGCTTCTCTTTGCCTTTGATTACTGTATCTTCGATACGACCTTCATCTGCAGCGCGCTCGATTGCCTCTTCTGAAAAGTCTTTTAGAACACTGGTGATAGGCTTAAGCGTTAAGCTTTTATCTGGATGCGCTAGGAACGTACCTTCATTCATATCGATTAACATCGCATGCGCATTTTCACCTGCATCTAGGTTAATCACGTCGCTGATAAGCTGATCGATCAGTACATCTGCACCAACAACACCAACAAACTGACCATTTTTCATTACTGGCTCAGCAATGGTTACAAGCAGCGCGTTAGTGATTGCATCTTGATATGCAGCTGTGATGATCTGCTTACCTGCGGCGTTAGCATCTTTGTACCAAGGGCGAGTACGAGGGTCGTAATCAGCACGGTTACGCTCAGGGTGAGAGCGATACATATCACCGTTTGGTGTACCAAGGAAGATGTCATCAAAGCCACCAGCCTTGCGAGCTTGTTGTAGGAAAGGGACAACGTCTTGCTCTGTCGAGTAATCGTTGAATGCGGTAGCAATATCTTTACGGATATTGACCCAATCAGAAATTCCTTCTGACGCAGTAGTACTTAGACTTTGCGCACGTGAATAGACACCTGAACGAGTCTGATCAAATAATTGACCAGCCGACAACCAAGTAAGTGCTGTTGCCATCACAACAACAGCAGAGAGGCTTGCGCCAATAAGCTTTTGTTTTAATGATAATTTCATATTTATAGTTTTTGAGTTGGGAGAACAGTTAAGGTGTGTGAATATTACACACTTTTTCACGACTATTCACTAATTTTTAAAAAACAAAATAGCACATTAACTCTTTGTAAAATATGAACTTTCATGTGTCATTTTTTTGTCTCACCGTCATAAAAACCGCACAAAAAAAGCCAGCAAAATGCTGGCCTTTTGATTACTTGTTACTCAGACAGATTTATAAAATGCCTGAGTTATTGACGTTCTGTTCTCATACCCATCAATAAGCTCACACACATTGCAAGCAGAATGAAGGTAAACGGTAGTGCTGTAGAAATTGCACCTGCCTGAAGCGCTTGAACCGCTTCTGAGCCACCAATCCACAGTAGAGCAACCGCAATTGCACCTTCCATAAATGCCCAGAAAACACGTTGAAGTACAGGAGCGTCGACTTTACCGCCCGCTGTGATGCTGTCGATAACAAGTGAACCAGAGTCAGAAGACGTGATGAAGAACACAAGTACCAACACAACAGCAATGATTGAAAGCATGCTACCAAATGGAAGAACATCGAACATTTGGAACATAGCAAGTGAAACGTCAGTCAAACCATTCGTGCCCAACTCACCTACTTTATCAACAACTTGCTCGATCGCTAGACCACCAAATACTGACATCCAAACAACAGTAACAGCGGTTGGAACCAATAGAACGGCTGTAATGAATTCGCGAACGGTACGACCGCGAGAAACACGCGCAATGAACATACCTACGAATGGTGACCATGAAATCCACCAAGCCCAGTAGAATACTGTCCAGCCTTGGAACCATGCTTCATCTGTACGACCAAACGGGTTACTTAGCGGAATAATATTCTCTACGTATGCCATAAGTGTGGTTGGAATCGAACCTAGACTCGCCGCCCAACCGATAAGACCAACAAGAATCAGTAGCAAGAACGCCACAACCATGTTGATGTTACTAATGACCTTAACGCCACCATCAATACCACGTACGACTGAAACAACAGCAAGCAAAGTTACAACGGTAATGACAACGATTTGTAGGCCCAGGCCTGGCTCAACACCAAATACGTGATGAATACCACTTGCCGCTTGTTGTGCACCTAAGCCCAGTGACGTTGCAAGACCAAACAAGGTCGCAAGAACGGCCAAGATATCCACGATATGACCAGCCCAGCCCCACGCGCGATCACCCAGAAGTGGGTAGAAGATCGAGCGCATAGACAGCGGTAATCCTTTGTTGTAGGCAAAGAATGCTAAAGAAAGTGCTACAACACCGTAAATTGCCCATGGGTGAAGACCCCAGTGGAACATCGTCGCACCCAGTGCCAATCTCGCTGCTTCTGGTGTATTTGCTTCAACACCGAGTGGCGTTTCATACCAACCAGTGAAGTAAGCGACAGGTTCTGCGACACTCCAGAACATTAAACCGATACCCATACCAGCCGCAAATAGCATTGCAAGCCATGACATGAACGAGTAATCGGCAACAGCGTCTTTACCACCTAGGCGGATTTTACCCATTGGCGAAACGATAAGTGCCAAACAGAAAATAACGAAAATATTACCTGCAATAATGAACAACCAATCGAATGAACCAATGATCTTCCATTTCAGCCCATCAAGTGCCGTCTTTGCGGTATGTGCATCTAGAACTAATGCAGCGACAAGAAATAGCGCAATTAAACCTGCACTAATACCAAAAACTGGGTTATGAACATCAAAACCCCATTTTTGAACGTTGTCTTGACCTACCGTATAGTCGGTACTATCGATACTGTACTTATCTATACCCTTTGTCATCGTTCCTCTCTATTTTTGTACTGTTTTTACGTACCAAACAAAAAAATCTTTCGAACACGATACGTTTTACATTCCGTGAAGGCGCAAGATCCTATCATTTGACACGTTTTTGTCTATCTTTTTGCTATGAAAAAATCCAATAACTTACTTTTCACTCAGCAATTTCCGCCTTTAAAAGGATAAACCACTAGCGCAATAGTTAGACCACAAACATTTATTGCTATAATAATTTTAGGTCTTCTTATTTTGTCTACACGACGCGACAAAATGAAATTGGAGACACTACTTAAAATTGTAGTGGTAATTTTTGATTCCACCCCTTTAAATAAGGGCGCATTTAAGTTAGTGTCGCCTCGATAAATGTTCCCTACAGACTGGATGAATAAATTGGAAAAGTACGAAGAAGTATTGGTCTCGATTCGTCAGATCATCCGCGCTATTGATTTACATTCTAAAAAGCTGAGCAAAGAGTCTGGATTGACCGCTCCACAGTTGATTTTGATGCGTGCTATCAATGAGTTAGATAACGTAACGATTAAACAGTTGTCTAGCCACACTAACATGAGCCAAGCGACCGCAACGACCATTCTAGATAGACTAGAACGAGGCCAGTTTGTTGAGCGTCAACGCAGTGTTCAAGACAAGCGTAAAGTGCATGCTGTACTTACGAGCAAAGGCCAAGAAGCCTTAAAGCAAGCACCAACGCCATTGCAGGAACACTTCATTAATCGATTCCAAAAATTGGAAGAATGGGAGCAGTCTCTGCTGCTATCTTCCGTTCAGCGCATCTCAACAATGATGAATGCAGAGGATATCGATGTCGCTCCAATGCTAGAGCTTGGCAGCATTACAAAAGTCGATTAATTTCGCTCTCACGTGCTCGCTTTTTGCGGGCACTACTCTCCTACTCCGTTAACCCTGTTTCAAACGCATATTTCGCTAGCTCCGCCGTCGAATGTAAATCCAACTTGTGCTTAATGTTGTGGCGATGCGTCTCTACTGTTCGGTAGCTAATGTTAAGTAGTGTGGCTATTTTCTTACTGCTGTTTCCTTGAGCGACTAATTTAAGCACCGCCTCTTCCCTTCGGCTGAGTGGATTCGTTTTTTGAGTGGCTGGCACCACCTCTTGGGTAAAAAGCGTTTGTGTGACAGACTCGCAGAAATACGTTGAACCTTGATTTACCGTTTTTATTGCTTGCACCATTTTCTCGGCCGAGATTTCCTTGAGCATGTACCCTACTGCGCCAGCTTGCATGACTTTCATGATGTATTCGCGGTTATCATGCATGGTCAGCATAAGTATTTTGCTCTCTGGTCGCTCTTCTTTAATTACCCCAGTCGCTTCAATACCGTTCATTATCGGCATGCTAATGTCCATCAAGATAACATCAGGCTGAAGGTGCTTTGCGACTTCTATCGCTTCCAGCCCATTGCTTGCCGTACCGACCACTTCAATGTCAGACTCTAACTCCAAGCGAGCCATGAAGCCATCTAAGACCACTTGATGATCATCAACAATCACCACACTAATCGGTTTATCCATAAACTAATTCATCCAAATTAAGCAGCACGGTAATCTCTGTTCCTAAACCAAGCTCACTCATCAGTTCAAACTCACCACCAATGAACTCTACACGCTCTTGCATGTTCCTTAATCCAATCCCTTGTTGGTGCACTGCTTGGTTAACCACAAAGCCAACACCGTCGTCACGTATGAGTAATTGCAGCATATTGCCCATTTTTTGCAAAGTAACCGTCACTTTTTTCGCTCTTGCGTGTTTTTCGATGTTGTTCAAAGACTCTTGAGCAACACGATACAAGGTCGTCGCGACTTCCGACGTCAGTTTGTACTGCTGAGTATCAAAATTACTCTCGATATCAATCCCAGAGTGAGAGTGAAAGTCTTGCAGTAAAGTGGTCAGTGCCGCCTCTAAGCCGATATCATCGAGGGCGCTAGGGCGAAGTTGATGAGAAATATGCCTTACTTCATTTATCGCGGTGACCAATGAGCGTTGCGATTTATCTAAGTGGGATTTGAGTTTTTCGTCTTCCAGTCTATGACTCATTAAATCCAAATGACATTTACTAGAAACTAACAACTGGTTGATTCCATCATGCAACTCTCTCGCTAGATGCTTTTTCTCATCCTCTTGAAACATGACGGTTTTATGTGCCAACTCTTTAAGGTTTTTATCGGCAAGACGGTGTTCATGCAGATTGATCGCTAAAGTGAGAACGATAATTACAGCAACGGTCACCGCTAAGATCACGACGACCGAGAAAAAAGTCGTTTCAATATTTTTGTTCACCGCAGCGCGCATATTGGCGACTTCTTGGCTGACGTCCTCAATATAGAGCCCTGTCCCTATCATCCATTCCCACTTATCGAGCCATGCGGCGTAGCTAAGCTTTGGGACGACCTCACCCGTAGATGGCTTTTGCCACAGGTATTGATGAAACCCACCACCTGATTGAGCTTGATACAACAAAGCTTCAATTAGACGATCGCCATTCTCGTCTTCAAGATAGAGTAAGTTCTCCCCGACTAGCTCTGGAAGAACAGGATGTACAAGGTTGGTACCGTATTTATCGTAAGCGAAAAAGTAGCCGTCTGCTCCGTAGCTTAAACGGTTTAAAATCGCTTTCACGCGTGTTTTAGCAACGCTCTCTTCTAAGGTTGGATCGTTGTAGATATAAGAAATGGAGTCAAAGGCGACGTCGACCGTATCTTTCAACGCCGCCTCTTTTGATTGGATCAGGTTTTGATGAAAGATCTCTACCTCCCTTTTGCCAAGAGTCTTGGTTTGATAGATAGAAATCCAACTGATACTCGCTGACACCAATACCACGGGTATCAATGTCAGCAGAATTAACTTTGCTTTGAGAGGCATCCCTTTCCTCCATGAAACGCTGCTTTACAGCTCACTATCTTAGCAGCACAAATAACTCGACTTCGTCCGCCTAGACATAAATAGCAGCTTAACAACTTGTCTCAAAAGGTAAAAACTCTCAGTTCACAAAATCTCTTTTATTATCGAGTGATCAACTCATGCCATAAAAGCCTGGGAAAAACAGCAAAGAAGCCAACACGACAATTTGAATCGCGATAAACGGCATCACACCTTTGTAAATATCTCGCGTAGTGACACCTGCTGGTGCGACGCCTTTTAGATAGAACAAACTAAAACCAAATGGCGGTGTTAGGAATGATGTCTGTAAGTTCATTGCGATAAGAATCGCAAACCACGTCATGTTGATACCCATCAACTCAGCGACCGGCGCAATAATTGGCACGATGATAAAGCAGATTTCAACGAAGTCGATAAAGAAGCCTAAAATCAGAATCACCACCATGGTAATGATGAGGAAGCCCCACTTTTCTCCAGGCAATTCTAACATCCACTCTTCGACTAGATAATCACCGCCAGTGTAGGTAAATGCCATTGAGAAGGCGGTTGCACCTAGCAAAATAGCAAAGACCATTGCGGTTACTTTAACGGTTTCTTTCGATGCATCATAAATCATCGACCAACTAAACTGCTTATACAGTAACGACAGAACTATCGCACCAGCACCACCCAGAGCCGCTGACTCTGTTGGCGTTGCAATCCCTGCAAAGATGGAGCCCAATACCACAATGATCAGTGCTAGTGGCGGTAAAACGGCTTTCAGCGCGGTGAACACTTCTTGCTTTCGACTGATCGACTCATCGCGCTCTATCGACTGCGCTGCTTGAGGATTCAACTTCGCGTAAATAAGAATGTAGATAACATAGGCGCCGACGAGCGTGATACCGGGCCAGATTGCAGCTTGGAATAAGTCCCCGACCGGAACGCCGAGTACATCCCCTAACAAGATCAACACGATAGAAGGCGGGATAATTTGTCCCAAGGTACCAGACGCACAAATAGTCCCGCACGCCAAGCCTTTGTCGTAATTGTATTTAAGCATCACAGGAAGTGAGATCAACCCCATCGCAACAACCGATGCGCCGACTACGCCCGTTGACGCAGCAAGTAATGCGCCAACTAATACTGTCGAAATAGCAATACCACCACGGACGCCGCCGAACAGACGTCCCATTGACTCAAGCAGTTGCTCTGCAAGCTTCGTCTTCTGAAGTACTAGTCCCATGAAGACAAACAATGGTACGGCCATTAGCACCGTATTTTCCATAATGGATTGAATACGATATGGCATGAAAGCAAACATCTCGATGCCTTCAGCCCAAACACCAAAAATCAGTGCAATACCGCCAAAAGTAAAGGCAACGGGGAATCCTAATAAAAGCGCAAAGAGCGCGACAAAAAACATCACTATACCGATCATAATGACTTCCTTTTACGACTTACCGTTATTACCGGCATAGATAAGATGAGGGTTAACAATCTTGTTGATCGAATGCAGCAGCAGTCCAATGCCACTGACTGCCATAAAGAAAAATGACAGCGGAATCATCGCCTTGATGATCCAACGATATGGCAATCCGCCTGGGTCACCAGACGTCTCGCCTAGCGCGTAACTTTCTTTGGCGAAATCGACACCAAACCAAGCCACCAGTAGGCAAAAAGGGAATAAGAAAAATAGCGTGCCTATGATGTCGATGATGGATTGTGCTTTGTATGATAAGCGTTCATAGAAAATGTCAACGCGAACATGGCCACCAGACTTAATCGCGTAAGGCACACCAAGCAGAAATACGGCGGAGAATAGATGCCATTCCATTTCTTGGAATGCAATGGATACATCGTTGAATACATATCGCATCACAACGTCGTAAACCACATTCACCAACAACAAAATAAACAGGATGCTGGACAACCATCCGAGGAAATCGCTAAAGCGGTTAAATAATCGCTCAATATAAATAAGACTTCTCATTCCGAACTCCGTGGAACGTTTGGATACGCTCCGCTATGGTGCGGAGCATTCATTATGAAGTTTTCTTGGGCTTCGTTCGCAGGCTAAACATCTCGGCGTCGCCTGCGTCATAACGTTATTGTTGAGCTTGACTGTTTAAGTAAGCTCGGTGTGAAATGTCTGACCAAGGTCGAACTTGATTCATGTAGTTCGCTTGCGACTCTTGAATTTCTTTCGCCAAAGCATCTTTTTCTGCATGTTCTTTCAACAAACGATCGTTTGCTTCTCGCAACGCAGCTACTACTTCAGGCGGGAAGTCTTTGACTTCAACATTTGGGTATTCAGATTTGATAGATGCCCAGTTTTTGCCACTTTCGTGTTTCGATTGCGTGTACATATCGTAAGCGGCGGTTTTCATTGCTACTTGTAAAATCGCTTTTAGATCATCAGGTAGACGGTTCCAAGTACGCTTATTAACAAGGAACTGAAGCTCAGTTGCTGGCTCATGCCAACCTGTGTAGTAGTATGGCGCGATTTTGTGGAAGCCCATGCGCAAGTCCAATGATGGACCAACCCACTCCAAGGCATCAATTGTGCGACGCTCTAGAGAGGTATATAGCTCACCAGGGGCGATATTCGTTGGTTTTGCACCTAACTCTGCCAAAATCTCACCAGCAAAACCTGGGATACGCATTTTCAAACCCTGCAAATCCTCGACGGACTTGATCTCTTTCTGGAACCACCCGCCCATCTGAGTATCGGTATTACCGCCAGGGAAAGACATCAAATTATGTGGAGAGTACACCTTCTCCATCAGCTCCATACCACCGCCGTAGTAAAACCACGCATACTGCTCAGTTGGTAACATACCGAAAGGCATAGAAGTGAAGTAAAGTGTGTTTGGAACCTTGCCCTTCCAGTAGTAAGACGCCGAGTGGCCCATGTCGTATTGGCCAGACTTAACCATATCAAACACCCCAAAAGGCGCTTTGTGCTTGTTTGCGGAATCAATACGGATTTGCAGACGCCCGTTGGACATCTCCTCTGCCATTTTTGCCATGTTTTTTGTCGCATCACCAAAAATCGGGAAGTTAGGTCCCCAAGTTTCAGCAAGCTTTAAACGATAGACTTTTTCAGCAGCATTTGCAGAAGTCACAACGAATGTCATCGCGGCAACGACAGCGGTTGTTTTGAGCACTCGTTTTAAAGATTTTTGGATTAGACTCATCGTTCACGTCCTTTATCACCAAGGTTATTGTTGTCATCCATTTCATTAGGATTGGCTGTATTCGGTATAAAAGATGTAACAATGTTGTCGAATGCGAAATGGGCATGAACACGGAAGCGAGTAATTCATCAATAAGACATTAGCCTTAGGTATTACGTATAACTACGTAGGACAGTTGTTATACAACAAGTTTAACCATCATAAAATTAATGAGTTACTTTTCCCTTAACGATGTAAAAAGAAAAATGATACGTACGTACTTCTCTGCCAAAAAATTTACATAGTATTTAAGAAAATGTGACAAAGCACTTATTGGCAGCGTTAAAATCAATACCTAATGGATTACTTTCAATACGAAGATAAAAAAATACCCCGGCATTGGCCGAGGTATTCAATCTAGAACGGTAGCGGTAATTAAACTGCTTTGTAGATAACTTTGTTACCTGCTAACTGCTCTTTTTGAACTAGGTTTTCTTCAAGAAGCTTCTTCAGTGCGCCAGTAGCCCATGATGCCGCTTTAGTATCTTCTTGACCTGCAGCTAGACCAATGCCTTTAGGGTTAATACCTTCAGCATTTGCTACAACGATGTCTAATACTTGTTGTTGCTTAGGAGTAAGGGCAACATCAACTGTTTTCACTGCAGCTACTTTTTTCTCAGCTACTACTTTCTCCGCAACAGCTTTTTCAGCAACAGAAGGTGCTACTGCTTTTTCGGCAACAGGCTTCACTGCTTTAGGTGCTGCAGCTAAGTTTGCTACTGTCGCTTTAATGCGTTTTTGCAGTTTCATCTGCACTTTACGCTTATGAGCAAGTCTCATTGAATATTTCTCCAGTTCACTGCATCTCAGCAGGGATGAAAATTTGAAGCGCGTTTTATACCAAAATTCACAAGCAATTTGTAGGTTTTAGCGGCGAAACGCGATGAAAAATGCGCTCAAAGCATAGAACGTCTACTATTTAATCAGATATTTTATGAACGGATTTATTGAATACTGGGTATAAAAACAGAGGTTTCTTTTATTTCAAATGCAAGTCAATGCACATTTAGTCATCCACGCATTTTTGATCAAGTATTCGATGAGGTTATAAGCATGGAAACGCTGCACCTAACAAATTCACATTTCAAACCCGACTCCCCTATCAACAGAATACTTTTGTTGCTCGTTGCACTGATAACCCTGTTTTTGGTTGTCATTTCTCCGGGATGGAAGCAAGCCATGTTGTCGGTCATTTTGATGTCTGCAATTGTTGGTTTCGCCATCTTGATGATCAAAAAAAGCCAAGTCACTTTTACGCTGACAGCTTCTCACTTCCAACAACATCTTTTTAAAGGCGGATGGGTCGTCCGATGGCGAAATATTGAGTCAATAGGGATTTGTAGCTACCAGCAGGAAGGGTGGCATCAGCCGCTACCTTGGATTGGTATTCGTCTAAAACACTACTCACCTTATTTGGATTCGATCTGCCCTCGTATAGCGACAGAAATTCTCCTTAGCCAACGCGCACTACTTTATTTAGGTGCGAAGCAGAATCAGTGTGAAGAAAAGTTTGAAGATATGGTGCTTGATCCTAAGCCATACATAAACAGCAATGGGATTGAGTATAAAGGCTTACTGGCGATGCTCGCCAACCGTATGAAATATCAAAGAGGATTTTACGGCTACGATCTGTTTATATCAGCCAGTGACCTAGATCGTGAAGCAGAGGATTTTGTGGGACTGACTCGGCGATACTTAGCTGCCGCCGAGCCAGAATAATGCTTACTACACGCGCTTTTAGTAAAGCGGCATCTCGTCAGCAACGAACGGGTTAGTTTTACGTTCGTGACCGAAAGTCGATTGAGGGCCGTGACCAGGGACAAACGTGACATCATTGCCTAAAGGCCACAATTTCTCTTTGATAGAGCTAATCAAGGTATTGAAATCACCTTGTGGGAAGTCAGTTCGGCCAATGCTACCGTTAAACAATACGTCGCCCACAAACGCCAATCGCGCTTCTTCACTATAAAGAACAACGTGACCAGGGGTATGACCTGGTGTGTGGAATACCTTTAATACTTGATTACCAAATGTGACAGTGTCACCCTCATTTAACCATTGATGCGGTTCAAAGGCTTCAGTCAATGGGAAACCAAACATTTGGCTTTGCCCTTCTAGACCTTGTAGCCAAAAATTATCCGCTTTATGAGGACCAATGACCTCAGTACCACCAAGCATTGCAGCCAGCGGCTCTGTTCCGCCAACATGGTCTAGGTGACCATGGGTTAGCACCAAGTTGACGATCTCGATGCCAAGCTCTTTAATGAGCATAGCAAGTTGCTTTTCGTCACCGCCAGGGTCAATAACGATGCCTTTCATCGTTTCATCACACCACACGATAGAACAGTTTTGAGAAAAAGATGTCACTGGGACAACTTGGTATTTCAGAGCCATAGAAAACCTATTACCAAACAAATTTGCGTTAAAACTGGCGCAACTATGACACTAACCCCATGCGACTTCAAGACTTGCTGAGGCCTGCTATTGACTTACCAAGAGCGCACAGCACCTGTATCGATATGGACAAAGTTGCTACTTGGATAATACCCAACACCACCAGCTTTCAAGCTAATTGCTGCATCGCGTACAGTAGACAATTTAACTCCATCAAGACGGAAGTCTATTGCCTTACCTTCCATGTGAAGACTTTTCTTCGCCACTCCGCTAGCCCCTTTGCGCAGGGACGCATTGGTCAAAGGCGAACGGTACCCAGAAATTACAATGACTTCTGCATCTGTACCGATCAGCTTTTGAATCTGGCTGATTTGATCGAACAAGCGTCGATCCATCGGATGAACTTCGTTTCGACGGTGATCACGACAAAACTCATTCAGCTTTTTTAGTTCATCATCAAGATAGCGTCTACCATCGAAATAGCATGTTTCGAGGAGCTCTCCAGTATTAAGGTTGTTCATCGCCAACTCACGTGGCTCGTCAGGGAATGAAGCCCATGAAATCGATGGCAAAGCAGATGCCAATACTACGCCACCAGCGGTCATTTTAAGGAAATCTCGGCGGGAAAAATTACGACTTACCATTTCAAAAAACAATGCTCAACAACTAAACAAGTCGCGGACATTACCCAAACACATTTGTCACGTCAAACACATAAATCGCTCCACCCTAATTTTAAGATGTGGTGATTGACGCTTAATTATTGAGCAAACAGAAGATTCTTAGTTTTGTAAATTTTATTTAAAGATTTCAACTACGGTGATCGTATTTATAGATATCATCTCGGTAGTAAAGTGTTCCCTCTTCTAGCCATGCGGTTTGATAAATAATGTGCACTTGGATGCGTTCTCCTAAAGGAACCGACGTGTTAGAGCGACGCATACTTTCCCGTTTTTTCGCTAGGCGTTCTTCTAATCCCTGAGTTTTGAATAAGAGCTCCGCCAGTTGGTCGGCATGTTCAACGCGGACACACCCGGAACTGAATGCGCGTCTATCTCGTTCGAACAAGTTTTTACTTGGCGTATCATGCAAATAGATAGCTTGGGGGTTTGGCATATTAAACTTATACAATCCCAATGCATTGTGTAAGCCCGATGCCTGTCGCATACGATAAGGAAATGTTCTCGGATTCACCGTCGCCCAATTGATGGTTGTAGGGTCAATAATTTCGTTTGACGTCCAAGACCGGATGATTTGAATGTTATGGTTAATCAAATACATCGGATTACGTTTCACTTTAGGAATGATGTCTTTCACCATTATGGTCCATGGCACATTCCATGTGGGGTTGAGAATGACGGAGTCAAGCGTCCCCGACATGATTGGTGTTTTTCTTGAGGCTCTGCCAACCACAACTTTAGACTCGAACAACGGTTGACCATCGTGCCAATACGTTACTTCGTATCCAGGTACATTTACAAAGACAACATTATCTCTGTCTTTGGACCAAATCCTTGAACGTTCTGAGTTCAGCGCCAATAGATGCAATCGTTCTTGAGGAGAAAAGTTGATCCATCGAATGGTATTCGGGCCAATCACCCCATCCTCTTTCAAGCCATGAATACGCTGAAACTCTTTCACCGCTAACTCTAATTCTTCATCATACTGTTGGGTCGTGATATCTAAATACGATACATCTACACCAACCACTTCCATACGCTCAATCAGAAGCGGTTTATTTTCTAATTGGTCACCGACACGGACAAGGCCCGCTTGTTCATAGATTGGATATTGATACTGAGCGTGCTCGGATAAAGAGGAGTAAGCGGAATAAAAAGCTTCGTCCGTTTGTAAAGGAGAGCGAAGGCTTGCTAAGAATTGACCAAGTTTGCCAACCGTAATTTCGTTACTCAGTACGGACAAAGTATCGATGCTAGGAGCAGGTAAAATCACGTGGGCTTTGTTAGCAAATAACCAGTTGATACCTTCTTCAGGGAGCTGCTCGAGATAGCTGAGATACATCAACAGTGAATCTGTCATCACCAAATCAAAGTCGAGGTTATCTCCCTGCCATCGAACTTGGTTTATACGATGGAGTTGATTCTCGAATTCGTCCGTGACGCCTGCAAGAGCAACCAGGTTTACTTGAAAAAGAAACTGCTCAATATCGCTTTCATTTTCCCAGTTCAAACGGTAATTGGTACTTTGATAAAGCTGGTCAATCACCTCTGGATAATGGATCATTTTTTCGACAGACAGCTTTTGTACCGCTCCCTCTTGCTCTGTTTGTGCAGAAGCTTCGAGAGAAACGACGGTAGAAAAGCTGCAAAACGGCACCATAAGTGCCGTCATGATTAAAACCCTAGCAAACACTGAAACGATCCTTGCGCTACTTGCCATAATGAAAAGTATGGCAAATATCTCACAGCTTGCAGGTTTAAAATTAAGAATCTGATGTCGAAATTAACATCAAGTTTCTTTATCTATTTGGGTTCAAACAATCTTTGACCAATGGTTATCCCATTGAACACCACTAAAAGAAGCGCTTTTATGTGTCGTTGGCCTTTGCTCAATCACTTTGCCAGCACCAGAGCTGACCCTGAATTCCTTTCCATATGTCACCACTCCCGATGCATCTGGCAAAGCACTTAACTCAACCAACTTCCCTGTAGCTTTGGACCATATCCCATAACAACTGCCCGGAGGAGAAGTCGCAAGGATCCATTCATCCGTCGCCGCGATACTCGCGACATAGTGATTAAATCTCGCCCACTCTTCGGGTTCCGCATGCAAAGATTGCATCACGCCTCCACGAGTGTGCATCGCAAGTAAAGCTGGGTATTCATCCGGCTCTCCACGATATTGCTGACCACACAGTACCGTCTCTGCACCATCATGCGCTAAATGACGGATGCTCAACTTATGATCTGGTAAAGAGACTTGATCCAACAGCTCACCTTCTTGTGAAAGGTAACTCAGGCTTGGTCTCATGCTATCAAGATTGAGCGGTTCACGGCCGTTGGTGTGTACGCCACCGACGCCAATCGCTAATGCGCCATCAGGCATCATGATCACTTCATGAGGGCCAAGGCCAAAACCCGTTAACTCATCGATCTTTTCATATTGCTTTTGCACATCATAAACACCGATGATCCCACGGCTTGTGCCCCTTTCTCCTTCTGTCGCAAATAGCAACGTGCCGTCACGGGAGTAAACACCATGACCATAGAAATGGCGATCCGGTTTTGCTAGCTGCAGCTTGATCATCTGCTCAGAGCGATAATCAAACACCATGAAGAAAGTTCCTGGTCGACGACCAAAGACCACAGCGTGACCTTGTGGGTTGGTCGCCACACCATGACCACGCTCAGGAATCGGCAACGAAGATAGCGGCATACCATGCTCATCGGCCACTACCGCTGCGTATTTATCTCGGCCGATGATTGAGCAGCCAATCAACGCTGGTTGACGTGAACGTGTTGAAGCACAACCAAATGGCATCATAGGTGCGGCCGCGCCAAAGAGTGCGGCTTTCAGTAAGGTTCGGCGGGTTTGATCAGTCACCATCGGTTGCATTAAATCCTATAACCACGCCAAGCTCGATCGCCACCTCTTCATGGATCAAGTACTTCAATTGCTCTAGCTTATTGTATTGAGCGAGTACCATGCGGTAGCCTTCTTTACTTTGTAAAGCCGTGAACAAACTCTTATCTTCCGGCCATGTTTCCAACGCCATTTCAAACTGGTGAACAACACGGTCTGCGAGACCTGCATGGCCTTGCTCTCTTAGTAGAGTATCTAGACCATTACCGTTGGCAAGATACAGCGCTTCCATTGCTTCAAGGTTTGCTTTTAAGTTTGAAAGCGACGTCTCTGAACGCCAAGATTCAGAAAAGTAAGGACGAGGCTGACCAATTTTAGCTAACGGTCTGCTCAGCTTTTTCATGCTGTAGTCAAGCTGATTAGAGAGCAGCGAAATGTACTCGGATTTCCATTCCGTCATCTCTAACGACTTCCAAGGATTTTGTGCCCAAGAATCTGCGATGATCTGCGCTTTGTTCTCTAGGTTTTCAGCAATTGCAACACCTGTCGCACAGGTATTGCTGTTGCTAGATAAGGTCGACGCTTTATCGTAAAGCAGCCATTCTAGTGCACCTAGGCCTTGCACAGTAACACTTTGCGTGGAGATCTTTTCCGCACTCCAAACTTGGTCAGATTTCGTCAGCACAGACATTTTTCGGCCAGTGGTGTTCTTTTTATCTGGCCAAAACTGGACATTCCAACTTTGCTCCAACGCCGTAGCAGGGCCACGCTCTTGACCTTGTAATGCCATCCACGTCAGCATCGTTTGGTGCCATTGCTGTTTTACTTGCGCATCATCTTTCGTCTCTGATGAGCAGTAATCCGCGAAGCTTTGTTCAAGTTCTGTGGTTTGCGCTAAAAACGTCTGCGCAGATTGAAACTCAACTTCGTAGACCGCTTGAGAAATATGACTTGTACTCTCAGGCTTGGCAGAGCTCGAACCGACTGTCGATTGGCAACCAACCAAACTTAACGTTGCGGCAATCGCACTCACTAACAGTGTTTTTTTCATGGTTGCTTCCTTATAGAGAATTCAGAAACGCAATCAATGCGTCACGTTCTTTTTTATTCAGTGCTAAGACGTTTTGTTTCGCCGTTTCAGCTTCGCCGCCGTGCCACAGTACCGCTTCCATCAGATTACGGGCGCGGCCATCATGTAAGAAGTAAGTATGCCCGTTTACTTCTTCGGTATAACCAATGCCCCATAGGGGTGCCGTTCGCCATTCACGGCCGTTTGCTAAGTACTCAGGACGGTTATCGGCTAAACCTTCACCCATATCGTGCAGAAGCATGTCTGTATATGGATGGATAAGCTGCTCAGAAAGCGCTGGTAACTCTGGTCGCTTCGCCGTTTTGACACTGATCTTATGGCAGCTTTCACAGCCAGCTGCAGCAAAGATTTTCTGACCGAGTTTCACGCTAGGATCGTTCACATTTCGGCGAATAGGTACGGCTAAGTGCTGGCTGTAAAACTCAACGAAGTCGAGAATATTTTCACTCACTTCTGGTTTGCCGCCATTTGGCATGTCGTCACAAATACTTTGTTTCGAGGTACAGTTTTCATTGGGGAATAAATGGCTCGTCAGACCCACATCACCATTGAATGCTGCTGCATTTTGCTGCATTAACGTCGGTTGCCCGGCTTTCCAGCCAAAACGACCAATCGAGAAGTCGTCCTTCTCAATATCCCAAACCTTGTTTACTTTACCTGAGATACCGTCTTTATTTGCATCTTGTGCATCAGCCCATGCAAGTAGCGTTTCGTCAGGAATACTCTCTAACAAACCAAGGCCGATCATTGGCGGTGCAACACGCGCTGAAAATTCCGTATCAGGGTGCATATCGCCGTAACCTAGATCGGTAATATTCAAATGAGGTTTTCTTAGTGTCACCGTCGTGCCGTCTTTAAACTTCACTGGCACATCGGTGTACGTGATTTCGATTGTTCCTTCTGGCGTTTGATCTTGCAGGGCAAAGTCTTGGAGCTGGCCGCCATAAGTCGGCTCAGGTATAACGCCGTCTCTGATGTACGCTGTTTTTTGTTCTGACGTCATCGCAGGGATGCTCAAACGCACTAACATGGACACCGCATGCAAATCATTTTGCTCTGGAGGGTGACCACGACCATCTTTGATGTGGCAGTTTTGACAACCATTTGTATTGAAAAGAGGTCCCAAACCATCTCTGGCATCGGTAGACGCTGGCGCTTGTACCCAAGGGTTGCGGAAAAAACTATTGCCCACGCTAAAATCAAGACGTTTACTCATAGGAAGGTTCGCGGCAGGAAGAGAATACGCGTTGGCGCCTTCTTTTTTCACGCTCGTTTGTCCACCAGATTTCACATCATACGCGATAGCAGTAGAAGAAAAGATCACGGCCAAGGCCGAAATTAAGTAAGGCTTCATATCATTGCTCTAAAACACAACAAGAGGGGTGGGATAACAGCGAGTTAAAACGGTAAAGGGCTCAAACGAGCCCTTTCAATTATTTTTTGTACTTTGATTAAAACTCGTGGTCTGCAGTATCAGGGCTTAGGCTATCAATGCCAATGATACCCGCAGCACGTTCAATTGAACCGGTTTGAGCAACCAATGACATGATGGTGTCATTCACTAACGTGTTGCCTTGTGCATTACCCGCTGCAATTAACTGGTCGAAGTGTTGGTTGTTCTTCTCCGCAGACGTAACCAATTTACCAACTTGGTTACGCGTAACATCAAACTGCTTCTGGATCTCTTTAGCTGCTTGTTTGTCTTTTTGAGCCACTAGGTCAGCAATACTCGGACCAGAAAGCAATGTGCCGTCTTCACGCTTGTAAAGACCTGTGTAAACGTTATAGATGCCCTGCTCGTTGTAGTAATGAGAGTTGTGCGTATTGTCTGAGAAACAATCGTGCTCATCTTCTGTCGAGTTTGCTTCCAACGCCACCTTCATGCGCTCACCAGCAAGCTCACCCAAAGACAATGACCCCATACCGAACAACATTTTACGTAGACCATTATCCGCAGAATCATTAAGAAGCGTTTCACGGTAGTTGCCTTTCACTTCCGCAGACCACTGTTTTTCCATCCATTCAAGGTCTTGAACCAGTAGATCGGCTGCCGCTTTTAGGTACTCACCACGACGGTCACAGTGACCATTCGTACACTCAGAACCGACAACGAAGTCTGTGTAAGCGCGCTGACCTGCGCCTGCGTTTGTGCCGTTTAGGTCTTGACCCCAAAGTAAGAATTCAATCGCGTGGTAACCTGACGCAACGTTTGCCTCAGAACCACCTACTTCGTTGAGATCCGCTAGCAATTCTGGAGTAATTTTTGAAACGTCTAGTTTAGAAGCACCAATCTGTAAACTGGTGTTTGCGATGATGTTTGCAGCAGCGCCTTCGTTACCGAGTTCATATTGGTAATCTGTCGCTACGTAGTCAATTAGGCCTTCATCAAGTGGCCATGCATTTAACTGCCCTTCCCAGTCATCAACAATCGCGTTACCAAAACGGAATACTTCAGATTGTTGGTACGGAACGCGAGAGTCTAGCCACGCTTGTTTTACTTCTTCAAGCTTTTTCGCTGATGGCGATTTTAGGAATTCGTCGATTTTTACGTCGAGCGTTTTCGCCGTTGTCACTGAGTCAGCAAAGACTGCATGTGCAACGTCTGCATAATGTTCAACAACTTGTTGTTTCGTTACTTGGGCAGCAACGGTAGAACCACTGGCAATGAGGAGTGATGCAGCAATAGATTGGACTAAAACTGTTTTTGCATTCATCTGAAGCATCCTTGTTGAGCAATTTATTTGTTTTATTCGTAGTGCTAATTATTCTTATTTGCACTATTAGTCACGAGATAATACAAATTTACAATTTATTTTCAACTCTAGATACAAAAAAAGCCTCATCATTGTGAGGCTTTTAACATGCAAAACTGATAATTTAATAAATAAAATCAGAATTTTAGATTGTGCTTACCATGAGAAACTTTTGCTTTTAGGTAGCTTTCATTACCATCTTTAATATGTGCAGAGGTATTGACAACCTCAACAATCTCGATGCCGTATTCTGCTAATTCACGGATTTTCTTAGGGTTGTTGGTCACAAGGCGAATTTTACTTACACCTAATGCTTCGAGCATTTGCGCTGCTTCAGTGAAATCACGCAGGTCATCGTCAAAACCCAAATGGTTGTTTGCTTCATAGGTGTTCATACCTTGGCTTTGCAAACGGTACGCATCAATTTTGTTGTATAGACCAATACCACGACCTTCCTGACGTAGGTATAAAATAATACCGCCAGATTCGCCCATGCGTTGAATGGTTTCTTCTAATTGCTCGCCGCAATCACAGCGGGATGAGTGAAAAACATCACCAGTAAGACATTCTGAATGCATACGCACCAAAGGCGTTTCTTGCGTTTGATCCGCTTGCCTAAAGATAACTGCCACATGCTCTTTATCTGTCTTCAGGCCACGAAAAGACAGGATTTCAGCATCGATATTACTTTTAGCCCCGACTTTAAAATCTACTCTGGCACGTACTTCCGCCATATCTATACTCACTCGATTTATTGCTTGATGCGCTTGATGCGTTTTCGTTATTGCATTCATGGGATTCACTCATTGCTCTTCAACTATGGGGATTGATACCGCATTTTTCAATATAGAGATCACAATTGAGAGCAGTTATCCCCTAAAGACAGCCAAAGAGAACAACTCCCCCGCGCTGACGAATTGTTATAGTATAACAATTTTGAAAAACTACAATAAAAAACCCCAGACAAATTTTGTCTGGGGCTGATAATGAGTTGCATGTAGGGGTGATGATTTAATGTGTTTGGCTACGTTTCCAAACAGTAAGCTCTATCCATACCGCTTCGAGCTCTTGAATTTCTTCTTCGGTTAATACGGCAAGAGACGATGTAACTTGAGGCAGTTTCGAGGTTTGCAATGCACGAATCTGCGAATAAAAGTCTTTTTTTAACTGTAATATAACTGAATCCACTGCGTGCACCTACTTAGTTCTTTTATTACTTCTCCAGCTCAAATCGTTGATTTTCTTTATACTGGAATCTTCATAAATTCGGAAAAATGATAACATTCTGTTTGTTATCTGCACGATTTATTTCCCATAGTGGAATAGTGGTCACATTATTGACGCTTTATCATTTTGATCGAAAATAGGATAAAAAAGATCAAAAGTAATAGAGGAAAGATCCACAACGCTGCTGTCGAATAATTAAATGGTGGCTGATACAAAACGATATTCCCATATCTCTGAACCAAATAATCTTTTACCTCTTGATCCGTACTTCCTTCGTTTACCATCGAGTACACTTTCAATCTTAAATCTTTAGCGGCTTGTGCATTAGATTCAACAAGGTTTTGGTTTTGACATTGTGGGCATCGCAAAGCCTTGGCTAATGCATTTGCTCTTTGTTGCAGTTCAACGGAATGAAATTCAAACAGATCAACATGCTGCGTAATTTGCTCTGCTTTGACCCAAGAAGAACACAAAGAAAACAAAACAATAATGAAGTAAGCATATTTAAAGTGAGACATTAAAATACCCCGAAAATAACGAGTTCCATTTGTCTATTGTTAACTTACCTCTATATTTGATCAAAACATTGCCATTTTGATCAATTAAGTAAGTTTCAGGTGTTCCTATTACACCAAGTTCAACCGCCAGTTGCCCATTAGGATCGGATATAACTTCGGTATATGGATTGTGTGAAGAGCTCAAATAGCGTTTAGCCGCGCTCTCTTTATCTCGATAGTTAAGACCAACGATGGGCACACCTTGTCGAGCTAAGTTGAGCAAATCATCATGTTCTTGTTTACAAACCCCACACCAAGACGCCCAAACATTCAATAGCACATAACCTTGATTTTCTAGTACTGCATCGGTGATTCGATTGCCTGAAATGAGTGAGTAAGCGGTAAAATCCGGGATGGATAACACACGATTTTGTTGTATTTCTACGTTTGGTCTATCGGATAATGCCAATGTCGCGGTGACAACAAAAATCGCAACTAGCAATATGAGAACGATCAGTTTAAGCGTATTTTTCGATCTCATTACCTTTTCCCCTTCGATTCATCATACTCCCCAAAGCACTTATTACGATTAAAGCGCCACCAAACCATATCCACCAGATACCCGCCCGATATTGCACTTTAATTGCGTAGGCGCTGTTGTCGAGCTTGTCACCCAAAGTGATGTAGTAGTCTCCATGCCATAGTGATCGAATAGCGGGCTCGGTCATATTCATCACGCGTACAGGGTAATGCCGTTTCTCGGGTTGAAAGTTCAGCGCCTTACCGCTCTCCAAATAAAGATCAACACTTCCCTGTTCTGCGGTGTAGTTCGGCCCAACTAACCATTCAATTCCATGATAATCAACGGTGATACCCGCTTTTTGATACGAGCTACCTGGCTCTGCCCGTAAGTTGTATTCATACGAATAGTCACTATTAAATACTGCCCCGCTTGCAGCCAACGCAAAGCCAACATGAGCAAGAAACATAGGCATTAATTTGCTCTTGTTTTCTGCACAAAACAGCAATAGCACATGAGAAACCACTACCCACGTCGCTAATACCAGAGTAATCAAAGTCGTTATATGAAGCTCTTTAGTAGCAAAAACGAAAATAGCGCTAACCGCAATAACATGAATACCGACAAACCCAATGGTTTTAACGGCATGAGGACTGGCTCCTTTCGTCCACTTCAACACGGGCATAAAGGCGAGAAAGGTCAGAGCAAGTAATGTAAGGGGAAAAACGAGGCTATTAAAGTAAGGTGCCCCAACGGATATATTACCCAGGCCAAGCAGTTGATAAAGCATTGGGTAAAAGGTACCGAGGAAAACAATCGCCATACAAACAACGAGAAGCCCAATAGCGATGTATACCATGTAGGCACGACTTATTAACGAATCGAGCGTAAAACGAGGAATATGTAGCCCTCGCACAATGAGCACACCAAAGGTGACAATCACCAAAACGCTGAGAACAGCAAGAAGTACTACACCTTTGGTTGGATCAACCGCAAACGCGTGTACTGAGGTTAATACACCCGACCTCACCACAAATGTGCCGAGAATACTCAAACTGAACGTAGCAAAACCCAATGCGTAGGTGCTCCAAATTGCTCCTTTATTACGCTTCGACAACACACCGCTATGCAGTAGTGCGGTACCCATTAACCAAGGCAGCAAAGACGCGTTTTCTACCGGGTCCCAAAACCACCACCCGCCCCAACCTAATTCATTGTATGCCCACCAAGAACCAATCAAAATTCCAATTGTTAGCGTACCCCAAGCAAAGAAAGCGGCACTACGGGCAACACCATACCATTCATTTATAGGTCGTTTCGCTAATAACGCAGCTAAGGCGAACGCCAGTATCGCGGCATAACCAACGTAGCCCAAATATAACAGCGGTGGATGAATAATAAGCCCGATATCTTGCAACATCGGATTGAGATCTCGTCCCTCCAACGCTAGTGTCTGAGCATACTCAAAAGGATTGGACGTGGTGAGGGTAAACCAAGCGAAAATAGCAATAAGTAAGTTCATGATACCCAAGCAATCGCCTGTATATTGAGTGCAAACTGGCGACTTGGTAGCAATAAAAGACGCCCATAAGCTCAACGTAACCACCCAAAACAACATAGACCCTTGATGACCGCCCCAAGCAGCTGCAATCTTAAACGCGATAGGTAACTGGCTGTTCGAGTGTGTAACCACATACTCAAGCGCAAAATTATCCTGAATAAAACAGACTATCAAAAGCGCCAAACAAACTAAGGAGGCTAAGCTGATAATATGAGACGTTGCGGTTTGGTGTGGCAACACTCCCTTCTTCCGCAGCGTAAAGCAAACCCAATGCAGCAGCGTCGCACATGTCGATGCGACAGCCACCAATATCAACAAAAAGAAACCGAGCTCAGCCTCCATTTAGCCTCCTTACACGATGGTCATTTGACCAGCATAGAGAATGAAAGTACGCAGCATAAGTACGCCGACCAAGCTCAACGTCGTGACCACAAAAACGTAACTGCCTTTGTGGCGCACTTCAGAAGGCGTCAACCAATTGAGAGTCAAAGGCGTTATCATGCCGATGAACACTACCCCAACCCAGAACCATTGAGCCCAGAATCCACTCGAAATAGCATTCCAAGCCGCGACTTCGTTCTGACCACCGCTGAAAATCAGTCCAGTAAAGAATGTCACTAAGACAAACAACTCAAACAATACTACTGGGCGTTCAAATCCGTGTACCCAAGACACACTTGGGCTGCTGGTCGACTCTTTAAACACCAAGATACCGAACATCAAACATGCTGCTGCGCCAGATGACAAACTAGAGAACAGGAATAAGATTGGCAGTACTGGATTGTTTAGCATTGGGTAAGTCTTCAATGCAGACAATAAAAAGCCGGTGTATGCCGCAAGCACGATGGCTAAGAAGCCCAAGAATAATTCAATTGCGTTGTTGGCTTTCCCCGCCTTAATCAAAATGCCATCAGCAAAATCCAATAATTTACTCGGCAACTTTCCTTCGCAGAAGCTGATGATTTGATGACGGAAGATAACGCCGATCCAAACAAATAGCACTAGCATGTACACTTGGAACAAGATCACGCCCATCGACATCACGGAAGTCGGGTTGTAGTAAATCATGATCTTCCAAAACTCAAGCGGTTTAGTTAAGTGGAAAATCAAAATCACTAAGCCAGAAATAATGCCAAATGGCGCTAGCCAAGCCATTGCTTTTATAATGCCATTGTTTGCGGGATCACCTTCAATCACTTTGCGTTTTAAATAGATAGAAATCATCACCGCACCTGCTGACATCCCAGCAAGGAATAAGTAAATTGCAATAATCCAATCCCAGACTAACGAGTCAAAGTGGAATGCACTTTCGAAGCCGTTCATGATGACACCTCCCCTTTGCTATGCGGAATTTTGTACAGTTTAGGCTGTGTACCTAAATGCGATTTATCGCGATAGACAACATGGCTTTCAATGGCTTTGCTCACCTCACTAGTTGGGTCATTCAAATCACCAAAAATGAGAGCTTTTGTTGGGCAAGATTCCACGCAAGCTGGCTGCTTACCTTGCGCTAGGTTGGTATCACGGCAGAAGTTACATTTATCCGCAGAGTGATCGACTGGATTAAAGAAACGCACTTGGTAAGGGCAAGCGGCAAGGCAATAACCACATCCGACACATTTCTCTTTGTGCACATCCACGATGCCCGTCGCTTCATCTTTGTATGCAGCACCTGTTGGACAAACGTACACACATGGTGGGTTGTCACAGTGCTGACAGGATTCGCGAGTAAACTGGTATTCCACATCTGGGAATTCGCCAATCGGTTCACTGCGATGAATTTTAAGTCGGGTCACGCCTTCGGGGACTTTATTTACTTCGCGACAAGCATCAGTACAGGCGGTACAGCCAATACAGGCATTTTCGTCATGAACCATACCCATGCGTTTCGCTTGTTCACTGTTGCTGGCATAAAGAGAGGAGCTAACAACGGAAGTGCCTGCAACGCCTGTAGTTAAAATCAACGCGCCGCTGCCGGCTAAAAAGTTTCTTCTCGAACATTTCATGCTATCTCTCCTCTTCTTTGGCAAGTTCAGGTTCGACGGCAAATTCAGAGTGACAATCCACACACTGCTTGATCAGTTGTTTTCTGTCGTACGACAACGCTTTGGTTTTCGCTGCGTGTACATCGTGGCAATTTGAACAAGTGAGGTTTTTGGCGTGCATATCGTGCGTCCAGTGGCTTTCTCTCAGTTGTGTCGGTGCATGGCAATCCACACATTGGCTATTGGCTTTAAGAATCATGCTTGGATCAAGGAACACTTTGTCGTGTACCTCTTTCGATTGCGCGGCAGAAAACTTAATCACATCAGGTGCCCCTTCACGATGGTCGGAACCAATGTTGCTATGGCAATTGGTGCAATTAAGTTGCTTCCCTTGGCTGAGTAGAGCTTGCGGGTCATGCGAAAGGTTCAGAGTCTCTTTTTCATCCTTATGACATTGAAGACATTTATAGTCTCGGTCACGGATCAACTCGACTTGATGACGCTCAGCTTGAGCACCTTCAACTGGCTCTGAAGAAGTCGCATGGGCGGCGGTGAAAAAACCATAGATGGCAAAGATGAAGAGAAATTTCAGCATTGTCTCTATGGTCAATTTTATATTGCCCATATTTTTCTTTCCTTAGCTCGATAATAATTGATAACTGTTATCAACTATTATTTGAGCAACAATTAATTTCCTCTGAAGATATTTTTACACCTTCAAATGACATCAATTCTTATTTTGGAAAGCCACAACGCTAAACCTGTATTTATAATACCTCTATAATTCCTAAGAGGTAGAATCACATGTTCAAAAAGCGAACTTAATCACCTTATTTTTAAAATGGTTATATCTATAACACACTGTGATTAAAGGGGATTACAACATACCACTTTAGGGGTATATGGACTTAAACATGATTAAGATCACTAGCATAAATTGATCTAAAACAAGGCCAATTTCGGTCACTATTTCATCTATTCAATTCACTATTAATATTAACGATAGATCTCCGATTCTTATTTGGAATAGCTCCTCACAACGCTGCTAATAAAAACGAATATGGAGATAACACCGTGAGCATAAAACACTGGATGAGCGCACCTATCGCGGTTGCGACCTTATTCGCCAGCCAATTATTTTTGGTTGGTGCTCCTTTGGCGGCAGAGGATACTGGTCTCATAGAGCCTCGCAATGATACCTTTGAACAAAACCATCCTGACCAATATCACTCTTGGAAAGCCACATCGGAAAGCGAGCATATTGAAGATGCCTTAAGTGAAGACCCAAACATGGTGATCTTGTGGGCCGGTTATGGTTTTGCTAAAGACTACAACAAAGCGCGCGGTCACTTTTACGCGCTTGATGATGTGAGGCAAACCCTCAGAACCGGCGCACCAGCAGACGAAGACTCCGGGCCAATGCCGATGGCTTGTTGGAGTTGTAAAAGCCCAGATGTCGCCCGCGTAATTGAAGAGCGCGGTGAAGACGGCTATTTTGAAGGTAAATGGGCGCGCTTGGGCTCAGAAATCGTCAACCCTATCGGTTGTTCCGACTGTCACAATACGGGTTCTGAAGCCTTCAAGAAGGGCGAACCCGCACTGGCACTGACTCGCCCATACGTCGAGCGTGCTTTTGACACCATCGGCAAAAATTTTGACCAACAATCTCGCTTAGATAAACAAGCGTCAGTCTGCGCTCAATGTCATGTCGAGTACTACTTCACAGGTCCGACTAAAGCAGTCAAATTCCCATGGGACATGGGGACCAACGTCGCTGATATGGAGAAATACTACGACGCGTTGAACTTTAAAGATTGGACGCACGCCGTTTCTAAAGCACCAATGCTTAAGGCGCAACACCCAGGTTTCGAAACTTGGAGAGCGGGTATTCATGGCAAAAACAAAGTGGTGTGTGTGGACTGTCACATGCCTAAAGTAACTAAAGAAGACGGTACGGTATACACCGACCACAAAGTGGGTAACCCGTTTGATCGTTTTGAAGACACCTGTGCGCAATGCCATACTCAAACCAAAGAGCAACTACAAGGCATCGTTTCGACTCGCAAAGCGCAAGTACTAAACATGAAGCTAACCGCCGAGAAGCAAATCGTAGCGGCGCACTTTGAAGCAGGCGCAGCGTGGAAAGCAGGTGCAACAGAAGAAGAGATGCAACCTATCCTACAAGATATTCGCCATGCACAATGGCGTTGGGACTACGCGATTGCTTCTCACGGTGTCCACATGCATGCTCCTGAGATAGCACTTGAAGTACTAGGTACTGCAGTTGATCGCGCTGCTGACGCTCGTACTAAGTTGGTTCGTTTATTAGCAACAAAAGGCATTACTGACCCTGTTCAAATTCCAGATATCTCGACCAAAGCAAAAGCGCAACAAGCACTAGGTATGGATATGGAGAAGATGAACGCAGACAAGAGACACTTCCTAGAAACGGTGGCACCAGAATGGGATAAAGCAGCTGCTAAGCGCGAAGCAACGTACTGAACAGTATCGATTACACAAGGTTAACTAGATAAAACGAAGGGCGCACGTTGCGCCCTTTTTGTTTGATAGAAGGCAGAGGAAAACAGATTAGCGACGAGGAAGTCTCGGCCTAGGCTGAATATGTGGACGTGTTTTAGGCATCTGCACATTTGGGCGTGTAACTGGGCGCTGGATCTTAGTTTCCGGCAATGCTTTTCTTTGTTGAACCTTTTCTTTCGCCGCTTTATCTTGTAAAGCCGTAGGCTCGATGCGCTCGGAGCGGTTCTCCCACTTGGTTTGAATCTCCTGCTTTTGCTCGTCAGGCAGCGATTGCCAATGATCGTCAAGCTGTCGCTTCATGCTATCGATATTGGCGGACATATCGTCGTCTTTCCAATCTTCGACTTTGTCTTTGATGGATTGCTGTTGCTCTTCATCCAAGCCATTCCACCACTCTTCTAGTTTCTCTTTGTATTCATCGTCGTTGTCGCAACAACCCGGATAGTAATAAATCCAGTAGTCATCATGATCGTACCACCAAGGGTCGTAATAACCGGAAGAGTAATAAACCGTAGATGAGGTGCCAGAATGTTCGGAAGAGCTACAACCCACTAACACAGAGCCGCACAGCACCGCCAATATTCCGAACGCTTTATTCTTCATTCGTCCCCCACCTTTCTTCTATTACTTATTAGAGTCTACGCCTACAACAGCTCTTTCGCTTTATTGATCGAGTTAATAATTTGTACTCGATCCAAGCTTGGATCGTTCGAGTCGAGTAATAGCACCCAAGTATCAATGGCTTCCTGAAAGCGGAATGACAGAAAATGATCATTGGCGATCAACGACAAAGCCGCTTCATTATGCGGTTCTATCTGCAAAGCTTGTTCTAGAAGCAAACTGACTTCTTGCGTCATTGATTGCTGGTGAATGTAGTATAAGGTCGTCGCTTTCGCAGCAAGTTGCGTGGCACCGACTGGCTCAGTCAGTTGGATGGCGTAATCAAAACAAATCAGTGCGCCATCCAGTTCTCCCTCTAGCAGGTAGCCCTGCCCTAACTGAAACCACAATTCGGCATTGTTTGGGTCTTCACGTAATTGGTCTTGAATTTCCTGCATGATATCGCGAGCAGTCATCATTCGAGAGACTTCAGCTTGAATAGGTTGTGGAGGAGATTGACGCAACAATAAGAAGCTAGCGCTGGTTAACACTAGTACCAAAGCACAAAAACCGAACCATTGTGCAGCTCTTACTCTTGAAGCGCTGAGCGATAATACGACGACGAATAATCCCATCAAAGTGATGGCAATGAAAAACCAAACAGACATAACGCGCTCCCTAGACAAACTGAGTATTAGTGTACTGGTTTAATGCTTGTATTGCGTTGATAGAGGTACAAAAAAGCCGAGCAACTGAGGCTCGGCTTTTCACATTAGAATAGTGACGAAAGATTACTCTTCGTTACCTTCCTCTGCATCATCAGCGGCTGGCGCTTCTGGAGTATCTTGCTGCGTATTTTCGTCTGTTGACTCTAACGCTTCTGCTTCTTCACCAGCAGGCAGCTCTTCTTCATCAACTTCTTCAATACGTTGCAAACCAACAACAGATTCGTCTTCCGCAGTACGGATAAGCGTTACACCTTGCGTGTTACGACCAACCTGGCTAACTTCACCCACACGAGTACGTACTAGCGTACCAGCGTCGGTGATCATCATCATTTCATCACCTTCAACAACCTGGATAGCACCAACTACCGGGCCGTTTCGCTCAGAAACTTTGATAGAAACTACACCTTGAGTGCCACGACCTTTTGTCGGGTACTCACTCAGCGCTGTACGTTTACCGTAACCGTTTTCTGTAACTGTTAGGATGTCGCCTTCGTGTGAAGGAACGATAAGTGATACAACTTGGTCATTTTCAGCCAGTTTCATACCACGCACACCAGAGGCGGTACGACCCATAGGACGAACACCTTTAAACTTGATCTCTGGCTGACCATTCTCATCAAGAACTGGCTTACCATTTTCGTCAAGTACTGGAATTTCTTCTGCTTCTTTAAAGCGAACCACTTTACCCGCTTTAGAGAACAGCATGATTTCGTTTTCGCCGTTAGTGATATCCACACCGATTAACGAATCGTCTTCACGTAGGTTTACCGCAATCAGACCATTTGAACGAACATTTGCAAACTGGTTCAACGGCGTTTTCTTAACCGTACCGTCACCTGTTGCCATGAAGATGAATTTGTCTTCAGAGAATTCATCAACACGCAGAATCGCGGTAATGCGCTCACCTTCTTCTAGTGGAAGGATGTTCACAATTGGCTTACCACGAGCAGTGCGGCTCGCTAGAGGCAATTGGTAAACTTTCAGACGGTATGTTTTACCGCGAGTAGAGAAACACAAGATGTTATCGTGGGTATTCGCCACTAGAAGACGCTCAATGTGGTCTTCATCTTTCATCTTGGTCGCACTCTTACCTTTACCACCACGGCGCTGTGACTCGTAGTCGCTCAGTACTTGGTACTTAACGTAACCACCATGCGATAGAGTAACCACAACGTCTTCACGCGCGATCAGCTCTTCCATGTCGATATCATGGCTCGCAGCTGTGATTTCTGTACGACGAGCGTCACCAAAGCCGTCACGAACCGCTTCAAGTTCTTCGCGGATCACTTCCATCAAACGCTCAGTGCTCGCAAGGATATGCATGAGTTCAGCGATTTCTTCTAGAAGTGTTTTGTATTCGCCAAGAATCTTCTCGTGTTCTAGACCTGTTAGTTTATGTAAACGTAGATCTAGGATAGCTTGTGCTTGTTGCTCAGTCAGGAAGTACTGACCATCACGAATACCGTATTCAGGCTCTAGCCATTCAGGGCGCGCAGCATCTGTACCAGCACGCTCTAGCATTGCTGAAACGTTGCCTAAATCCCAACCACGAGCGATAAGACCCGCTTTTGCTTCAGCCGGTGTAGGTGCCTTACGGATAAGCTCAATGATTTCATCAATGTTAGCAAGCGCTAGAGCTAAACCTTCAAGGATATGAGCACGTTCACGCGCTTTACGCAGTTCGAAGATAGTACGACGTGTCACAACTTCACGACGGTGATCAACGAAGCACTTCAACATATCTTTCAGGTTGAATAGCTGTGGTTGGCCATTGTTTAGGGCCACCATGTTGATACCGAAAGTGGTTTGCAACTGAGTCTGAGCGTATAGGTTGTTTAGAACCACTTCACCCACAGCGTCGCGCTTACATTCAATAACAATACGCATACCGTCTTTATCTGACTCGTCGCGTAGTGCACTGATGCCTTCAACTTTCTTATCTTTAACTAGCTCAGCGATCTTTTCGATCAAGCGAGCTTTGTTTACCTGGTATGGGATCTCAGTGACGATGATGGTTTCTTTACCATTCTTCTCCACTTCGATGTCCGCTTTCGAACGCATGTAGATTTTGCCGCGACCTGTTTTATACGCGTCTACAATGCCTTTACGACCGCTGATCAGCGCCGCCGTTGGGAAATCAGGACCAGGAATGTAATCCATTAGTTCATCAATAGTGATTTCTTCATTATTGATGTATGCAAGACAGCCATCGATCACTTCGCCAAGGTTATGAGGCGGGATGTTGGTTGCCATACCTACTGCGATACCAGAAGCACCGTTAACCAATAGGTTTGGAATTTTAGTTGGAAGAACCGCTGGGATCTGCTCAGTACCGTCGTAGTTTGGTACGTAGTCTACGGTTTCTTTGTCTAGGTCAGCCAATAGTTCATGGGCAATTTTTGCCATTCGAACTTCGGTGTAACGCATTGCCGCAGCAGAGTCGCCATCGATCGAGCCAAAGTTACCTTGACCATCGACCAGCATGTAACGAAGCGAGAACGGCTGAGCCATACGTACGATTGTGTCGTACACAGCACTATCACCGTGTGGGTGATATTTACCGATTACGTCGCCGACAACACGGGCTGATTTTTTATATGGTTTGTTCCAATCGTTGCCTAGTACGTTCATCGCGAATAAAACGCGGCGGTGTACTGGTTTTAGGCCATCACGCACATCTGGAAGAGCACGACCCACGATGACTGACATCGCATAGTCTAGATATGAACCTCTAAGCTCATCTTCAATGTTTACGGGCGTGATCTCTTTAGCTAAATCGCTCATAGAGCCATTATCCCTCTATTATCTGATCGTAATTACGATACGTGTAAGGTGCAAAAATATAACACACAATTCATCACTTCGGCATCACTTTCCCTCTCCTTTTATCAGGTTGTGAGCTTGGTTATGAATCAAATGTCGAGAATTTGCACACTCATCCCATATCTTTCTGATTAGTGGTTATATTTCGGTCAATATTGAGCAAAATCGGACTCTTTACGCGGAAAAGCGAGGTAAATTCCTTTAACCACACAACGCGAAAATGCAGGTTTTAGAGTATTGTCACTGGCACTAGTTCAAGGATGAACCAAAAACAATAGCTAGCGCTTTCAAAATTACAGGAACCTGTCGCGTTTGCTGCGCCAGTGAACTCTATCATTGTCCCTTCACTAAGCACATCGAGGTTGTTTGGGGATAAAACGTTGGAGTATACTGGCGCCCTCTAAAGGACTCAGATTGAATGCAATAAAACCAATTATGACTAAAGCACAAAACGTCGACCCAAGTGAAATTAAGAAATTCGAGGACATGGCTTCTCGATGGTGGGATTTAGAAGGCGAGTTTAAGCCGCTTCACCAAATTAACCCACTTCGTTTGAACTATGTACTTGAAAAAGCAAATGGCTTGTTTGGCAAGCGTGCACTTGATGTCGGCTGTGGTGGTGGCATTCTTGCTGAAAGCATGGCGAAAGAAGGCGCTATTGTGACTGGACTTGATATGGGCAAAGAACCTTTAGAAGTCGCACGACTACATGCATTAGAAACAGGTACTCAACTGACCTACATTCAGAGCACAATAGAAGACCACGCTATAGAAAACGCAGGGACTTACGACGTCGTGACTTGTATGGAGATGCTTGAACACGTTCCAGATCCTCTCTCCGTTATCCGCTCTTGTGCTGCGCTAGTAAAACCTGGTGGTCACGTGTTTTTCTCAACCTTGAACCGAAACATCAAGTCATACTTGTTTGCTATTGTCGGTGCAGAGAAGCTTCTTAAGATTGTTCCTGAGGGGACTCACGAGCACGAGAAGTTTATCAAGCCTGCCGAAATGATGAAGATGATAGACCAAACAGACCTAACAGAAATGGGCATTACAGGCCTGCATTACAACCCTCTTAATGACAGTTACAAACTCGGCCGTAATGTAGATGTAAACTACATCGTTCATACTAAAAAATACTGAACGCCGTTATGTTAAAAAATGCGTTTTGTAATTGACATTTTTTGTAGAAAATGAATCGAAAGCGGTAGCACAAAGTTGCCGCTTTTTTTGTCTTTTTATGCCTAAAATTCGTGCTCTAGATTCCATTTTAACCAACCTATTTTTCGTAGATAAAAACGGCCAAAGATCAAGGAAAATATTTTTGCATGCGGTTATTTCTAAACCGATCTCAAAACCGTGCTTTTAACCATTCAAGTCTGCCCTTTTCTCATCGGTTAGTGTTCACTTACTGATTTTTTTCATTTTGTCAGTTATCCACAAGTCATCCCCGATCTGTACCTTGATAAATCAGTGTAATAGCACTATCTTGTAACCCGCAAACAAATGAACCCCTATATGTTGTGTTTAAGCGACAATATATAGATAGACTTTGATCACAAAGCCGCCGCAAGCTTTACTCATATTGCACATAAACAAACAAAAATACGGCTTTTATCAGTTTTCTTAGGGAAATAAAGCAGAATGAACCAACAACTTACCGTCACCAAGCGTGATGGCCGTAAAGAAAGTATCGATCTGGATAAAATCCACCGCGTTATCACTTGGGCTGCAGAAGGTCTAGATAATGTTTCGGTTTCTCAAGTAGAACTTCGCGCTCACATCCAGTTTTACGACGGCATCACAACGACAGATATTCACGAGACAATCATCAAGTCTGCGGCAGACCTGATCTCTGAAGAGACTCCGGATTACCAATACCTAGCTGCTCGCCTAGCGGTATTCCATCTGCGTAAAAAAGCGTATGGCCAATACGAGCCACCAACGCTTTATGATCACGTGTCTCGCCTCGTCGATATGGGTAAGTACGATCAACATATTCTAGAAGACTACACAAAAGCAGAACTCGACGAACTTGATGCGTACATCGACCATAAACGCGACCTAAACTTCTCATACGCGGCAGTTAAGCAGCTAGAGGGCAAGTACTTCGTACAAAACCGTGTAACGGGCCAAATTTACGAAAGTGCTCAGTTCTTATATATCCTTGTAGCAGCGTGCCTATTTGCGAAATATCCAAAAGCAACGCGTCTTGATTACATCAAGCGTTTCTACGATGCGACATCGACATTTAAGATTTCTCTACCTACGCCAATTATGTCTGGCGTGCGTACCCCTACTCGCCAGTTCAGCTCATGTGTTCTGATCGAGTGTGGCGACAGTCTTGATTCTATCAACGCAACAGCAAGCTCGATTGTTCGTTACGTATCTCAGCGCGCTGGTATTGGTATCAACGCTGGTCGTATCCGTGCATTAGGCTCAGAGATTCGCGGTGGTGAAGCGTTCCACACTGGCTGTATCCCGTTCTACAAATACTTCCAAACCGCAGTAAAATGTTGTTCGCAAGGTGGTGTTCGTGGTGGCGCAGCGACTGTATTCTACCCAATGTGGCACGGCGAAGCTCGCTCTCTAATGGTGCTTAAAAACAACCGTGGTGTTGAAGAGAACCGCGTTCGTCACATGGACTACGGTGTACAACTGAACAAACTGATGTACCAACGTTTGGTTGAGGGTGGCAACATCACACTATTCTCACCTTCAGACGTACCAGGTCTATACGACGCATTCTTCGAAAACCAAGAAGAGTTTGAGCGTCTATACGTGAAGTACGAGAACGATCCTTCAATCAAGAAAGAAACGGTTAAAGCGATTGAAATGTTCACTCTGCTGATGCAAGAGCGTGCATCAACAGGTCGTATCTACATTCAGAACGTGGACCACTGTAATACTCACAGCCCATTCGATTCTGAAGTAGCGCCAGTTCGTCAATCGAACCTATGTCTAGAAATCGCACTGCCAACGAAGCCATTAACTAACGTTGAAGATGACTCGGGCGAGATCGCACTATGTACGCTTTCTGCCTTCAACCTTGGTGCTATCAAGTCTCTAGATGATTTCGAAGAGCTATCTGATCTTGTTGTTCGTGCGCTAGATGCACTGCTTGATTATCAAGATTACCCTCTACCAGCGGCATACAAGTCGACAATGAACCGTCGTACGCTAGGTGTTGGTGTGATCAACTTCGCTTATTACTTAGCGAAACATGGCGTGAAATACTCTGACGGTAGCGCAAATGGCCTGACTCACCGTACGTTCGAAGCAATGCAGTACTACCTACTAAAAGCATCGGTAGAACTGGCGAAAGAGCAAGGCAAGTGCCCTTCATTCGACGAAACGAACTACGCGAAAGGCTTACTGCCGATTGATACGTACAAGAAAGATATCGACCTAATTTGTGACGAAGCGCTGCACTACGACTGGGACAGCCTACGTAAAGAAATTATGGAGCACGGCCTACGTAACTCAACACTGACTGCGCTAATGCCTTCTGAGACCTCTTCTCAGATTTCAAACGCCACTAACGGTATTGAGCCACCACGTGGTTATGTTTCAGTAAAAGCTTCGAAAGACGGTATTCTGAAGCAAGTTGTACCTGAGTTCACTGAACTTAAAGACAACTATGAACTGCTTTGGAACATCGGTTCGAACGACGGTTACCTACATCTTGTGGGTATTATGCAGAAGTTTGTTGACCAAGCTATCTCTGCTAATACTAACTACGATCCGTCACGTTACGAGACTGGCAAGGTACCAATGAAGAAACTACTTCAAGACCTGCTAACAGCGTACAAGTTTGGTGTGAAAACGCTTTACTACCATAACACTCGTGATGGCGCAAAAGATGAACAGAAAGACGCTGTTCAACCACAAGATGACGATTGTGCTGGCGGCGGTTGTAAGATTTAATCTACCCGCACCTAACACTCCGTAAAGACAGACTATCGATAACCTCCCCTTATGGGGAGGTTTAAAAGGAATTGAGGCATTATGGCTTACAGTACTTTTAACCAAAAAAAGAATGACCAATTGAAGGAACCAATGTTCCTAGGTCAATCAGTAAACGTTGCACGCTACGACCAACAAAAGTTTGAGATTTTCGAAAAGCTTATCGAGAAACAACTTTCTTTCTTCTGGCGTCCAGAAGAAGTAGACGTATCTAGCGACCGTATCGATTACAACAAACTGCCAGATCACGAGAAGCACATCTTCATCTCTAACTTGAAGTACCAAACGCTTCTAGACTCTATCCAAGGTCGTAGCCCTAACGTGGCACTGCTGCCGCTTGTGTCTCTGCCGGAACTAGAGACTTGGATTGAGACTTGGTCTTTCTCTGAAACGATTCACTCTCGTTCTTACACGCACATTATTCGTAACATCGTGAACGACCCTGCTATGGTATTTGATGATATCGTTGAGAACGAGCACATCCTGAAGCGTGCAAAAGACATCGCGCACTACTACGACGATTTGATTCAAGCGACGAATGATTACCATCGCTACGGTGAAGGTGAGCATGTCCTTAACGGTGAAACGGTTAAGGTTAGTCTGTACGACCTTAAGAAGAAACTGTACATCTGTCTGATGTCTGTGAACGCTCTAGAAGCGATTCGTTTTTACGTAAGTTTCGCATGTTCTTTCGCTTTCGCAGAACGCGAACTAATGGAAGGTAACGCGAAAATCATCAAACTGATTGCACGTGATGAAGCGCTTCACCTGAACGGTACGCAACACATGATCAACCTGCTACGTAACGGTCAGGATGATTTCACTTTCATGCAAATCGCAGAAGAAGCAAAACAAGACTGTTTTGACCTATTCAAAGAAGCGGCTGAGCAAGAAAAAGAGTGGGCAGAGTATCTATTCAAAGATGGCTCTATGATCGGTCTAAACAAAGACATCCTAAGCCAATATGTTGAATACATCACCAACATCCGTATGCAAGCAGTAGGTCTACCTGCAGCTTACCCAGAAGCAACAACCAACCCAATCCCATGGATTAACGCTTGGTTGTCTTCAGATAACGTTCAAGTTGCGCCTCAAGAAGCGGAAATCTCTTCTTACCTTGTGGGTCAAATTGACAATGAAGTTCGCGCAGACGACTTCGAAGGATTCGAGCTGTAATGGCAACACTCAAAATCAACAAACTCATCAGTATTGAATCCAACCCTTCCAATACAATTTTGGAAACAATGGAGCAAGCTGGCTTATTACCAGAATACAACTGTCGTGATGGGCACTGTGGCGCTTGTCGCTGCAAGTTGGAATCTGGTGAAGTGGAGTATGTTGGTTTTGCCATGGCTTACACGCAAAGTGATGAGATATTACCTTGTATCTGTAAAGCAAAATCGGATTTGTCACTCAGTGGCGTTAACTACGCGATGAAAGAAAAGCAGCGCGCATAACGTGACTCGACGGTATAAAACGCAAAAGCCAAGGTAATTACCTTGGCTTTTTTGTATCTACGTGTTTTATCTCTCAGGCTGTTATAGGTCTCTGGTTATAAAGCACTACCTGGGAGATGCATCTCTTTAACTTTCTCTAAAAATGCATAATGTGCAAACATCGGTTTACGTTCTAGGTAACGACGCAACAAGTCTAGTGCTGCCGTGCTGATCACTTTAACTTGATCATTGCGCTGATACTTTTTCGAGAGTTTATATAACGCTCCCCACTCGCCTGACGGTGTCGATAAAGCGACGGAAAAAACACCCTCTTCAATATCGCCAGTGACGAGTGATAAATCCGTCCCACACTTCTCTCGCGTCGCTCCTGCCAGAGCAAAGGTTTCCGCTAATGGGTCTCCGCTGTTGCTCATCGCTTGAGTCTGGCTTGGTAGTACCCAACCATGTCCAAGTTGCCTTTCAGCGTTTTCATCACTATTTAACCAATAAGTTAAGTATCCACCACTGCTTTTTTCGGAAACCGACACGGTTAACTCTTTATCCACCAACAGCTGGCCGACATTTTCAACCATAGGTAAATCAATACTAACGGTATTGCTTTCAAGATGCTTATTGATCATCTGTACCAACTTCAAACGCTGTTCAAGCTGGTCAGAAGGGCCAAAGAGTTTCACTTCAATAAAAGGTAAGTAAGAGCGATAACCAAGCTCATACCCTTGAGGAAGTTTTAGCTGATCAAGCTTGTCCGAGATGCCGGATTCGGAAAGGCCAAACGTATAGATTCGACTACAACATGAACCTTGCACCTCTGGAAAAGCTCTTCTCAGATCAGGCAAAATTTGCGTCTCTGCCATAAGCTTAAATTCACTTGGCACACCCGGCGTAAAATAAAAAATGGCATCATTAATCAGCATCTTAAAACCACAGGCCGTGCCTATCGGGTTATCCAGAATCTCAGCCGTTTCTGGTAGCATGGCTTGTTTTAAATTACTGTCTGGCATTGGGATGCCACGTCGAGCATACAAACTTTCTAGATGCTGCAACCACTCTTTGAAAAGCACGAGTTTACACTCAGCAGCTCTCGCGGCGGCGGCCGCACTCATATCATCGGTCGTTGGCCCTAAACCACCATTCACGATCACCACGTCATTGTTGAAGCTCAACATTAAAAACTCTTCAACCAAGCTCGACAGGCTATCACCAACCGTTGAGCGCTTTGTTAAGCCAAATCCATGTTGATAAAACAGGCTAGATAACCATGCCGCATTAGTATCAACAATATCACCGTGGAGCACTTCCTCACCGGTACTAAGCATTGCTATTTTCACAACTGACTCCTGAACATAAGCACAATCCTATTATTCGTTATAGTGCTTATTTTTCTTTTTATTTGGACGAATCTCGACGAGATATATTGGGACTAAATAAGGATCAAGTATTTAAATGGTTGATGTTTTGAGGGATAATTGCGAGCCCGATCATCACACCATCAACTCGGAGACCTTTGTGTCAAAATCATCCATGTTCAAGAAAACTCTAACTGGCCTTTGCTTGACTTCGTCAGCGCTTGCGCACGCAAGTCAGTACGATATGACCAGTCATACGGAGTTTTCTTACACACCTGATTGCTTGTCAGGTTACTGCGAAACGACGACTCTGTACACCTTCGAGTCTCAAAATCGCGGTCTTATGTTTGAACAGAATAATGATGATTCATTAAATCTTGATGCAGGGCTTCAGCCTAAACATCTCATTATCCCTCAAGATAAAGACTGGGATTACCTCATGGGTCAAACCTACACCATTCTTGGCCTGAGTATCGCAACCGTTGGTATGATGACTTTCCTTCCAGAAAGTATCACTAAATGGGACGAAGAAGACCGAGACATGAGTAAGCTGGGTCAAAAATGGAAAGATAATGTCTCTGACGGGCCTGTTTGGGATCGTGATGAACATGTCCTCAACTATATCATGCACCCTTATTTTGGCGGCGTTTACTACACAGCCGCACGCCACGCTGGCTATAACGAGTTTCAGTCATTCTTGTACTCCGCAACCATGTCAACGTTCTTTTGGGAGTACGGAGTAGAGGCATTTGCAGAAGTGCCATCTTGGCAGGATATTTTTATCACACCATTCTTTGGTGCTGTGGTTGGCGAAATGATGCTCACTGCTGAGCAAGATATTGTAGCAAATGGCGGCGAAGTCATGGGCTCTGAAACCGTCGGTGATGTATCACTCTTCTTCCTAAACCCTGTTGGGCATATCCATTATTGGGTAACCGATGCATGGGGCGGTAGTGCAGAACTACAATTTAATTCATCACCTTGGTTTGGTAATCAAGACGTCGCAAAATTCGCAATGGACGCAGGCGCCAACTACGATAGCCAATTTTACGGTGTCGAACTAAAAGTAACATTTTAGCCTTGACTTGAGTTGATACTCAGTAGAAAAGCAGCCTTATGATGGCTGCTTTTTTGTGCCCTAAACATCGTTTTAATTATTTGCTTCACGAATTAGTGTCAAAAATTGACTTTCATCAAACATAACCCTCTCCTAGCACCTACACTAAATAAAAGGATTTATTCCAATAACTTAAGTAGCACGTTTATTCGTACTGCGTCCAAACCTTATTCCAGGAGGGGACATTATGAACACCGTATTTATTGTTAATTTTGTCGGACAAGCGTCACCCGCAACTATCAAAGAACTCGCAGCAATCACTCATGAAAATGGCGGTAAATGGCTGATAAGCAAAGTAAACTTTATCGAAGATCAAGTTGCAGGTGTCATCAAAGTAGAGCTTCCAAGAGAAAATGCCGACATCGTTAAAGAGGCGTTCTCTTCATGTCAAACTCTTGTGGTTAGGTTCGTTGACTCGGATCCTCACTCGCATCGTGAAGACACTATCTTTCAGCTTCGCTTAGATGCCAACGATAGAGCAGGTATTGTGAATGAAATTACTCACGTTCTCGATAATCAAGGCATTTCAATTCTAGATATGGATTGCCAACGCGTATTCATTGCAGGCGGCGGTGGGGTAAGCTCCAGCTTATTCAGCGCAAAAATGGCGATTAAATTGCCTAGCGAGCTAGAGATAGAGGACGTGGCTAATGAGTTAGAATCTCTGAGTGAAGACACTCGTGTAATCGTAGAAAGCTAACTGCACACCTTTAACGCTTCCCCAATAAAAAAGAGCAGCAATTCAGCTGCTCTTTGTCGTTCTAATACTCAATACGTTTTATTTCACTGACCACTGAGATAGTGAACGTTTGAAATCAGAGTAGTCAAACTCATTCAGTTTTTGAATGTCACCATTCGAGCGTTCACAGTAAACCGAAGGCATACGTAGACCGTTGAACCAGTTCAGTTTCACCATGGTGTAACCTGCACTATCTAGAATGTGCAGACGCTGTCCGATCTCGAGAGGCTGTTCGAAGTTCGCCACGCAAAACTGGTCACCAGCTAAACAAGAGCACGATCCAATCACGTATTCATGTTCACCGTTTTCAGATGCTTCAAGAATGGACGCTGGTTCGTTGTAGATAAGTGTATCCAAACGGTGAGCTTCTGTTGCTGAATCGACAATCGCCGTCTTCTTCACGTTCTCCACAATATCAACCACTGTTACAACAAGATCGGTTGTCTTAGTGATGATCGCTTCACCCGGCTCTAGATACATTTGTACGCCGTGTTTCTCTGATAATGCTTTAAGCGCTAAACCCAACTTCTCGATGTCGTACCCCGGCCATGTGAAGAACACGCCGCCACCCATGCTTACCCAGTCCAGCTTATCTAGGTACTCGCCAAACTGCTCTGAAATAGCATCGAGTAAGCCGATAAACGCATCCACGTCTTTGTTCTCACAGTTCATGTGGAACATTACGCCATCAATACCATCAAAAATTTCCGGTTTGATGTGATCAGCCTGAACACCAAGACGAGAGAATTGACGAGCTGGGTTTGCTAAGTCTTGCCCTGCGTAGCTCACACCTGGGTTTAGTCGCAAGCCAATCGATGCTTTACCTTCGACAATATGACGATAAGCCGCTAGCTGTGACTGAGAGTTAAAGATCATCTTGTCACAGATGTCCGCCACGTCGCGAACGTCATCTTCGCTGTAACCCACACTGTATGCGTGTGTCTCACCACCGAACGTTTCGTAGCCAAGCTTCACTTCAAACGGGCCAGAGCTGGTTGTTCCGTCTAGGTAAGGCTTGATGATGTCGAATACACCCCATGTTGAGAAGCACTTCAGTGCTAATACAAGCTTCACACCAGAGATGTCTTTTAGCTGTTTTGCTTTCTCTAGGTTCTCAATCAGCTTGTCTTCATTGATCATGAAGTATGGCGTTTTTAGTTCGTTTTGTTGCATTTTGATACCTTACGTCCCTTCGCCTTAGCAAAGGCACTATAAAATCGAACAAAGCCGACGCAAGTGCATCGGCTTAAACGTACAAATAAGAGTCGCTAAATTCTTACTTCAATTTATGGATAACAGGTTGTCCTGGCTCCAGTTCTTGAACATGCCAATCTAGACCAATCGATGGCATGGTTTCTAGGAATGGGTCTGGATCTAGCTGCTCCATGTTGAACACGCCTTTGTCTGCCCACTTACCACGGAAAAACTGCAAAGCCGCGGTGATCGCAGGTACGCCAGTGGTGTATGAGATAGCTTGGTGTTCAACATCTTCGTATGCAACTTCGTGATCTGCGTTGTTGTAGATAAATACGCTGCGATCTTTACCGTCTTTCTTACCTTGTACCCAAGTACCGATACACGTTAAGCCTGTATAACCTGGTGCGAGAGATGTTGGGTCCGGCAGTAGCGCTTTCAATACGTGTAGAGGTTGGACTACCGTGCCGTCGTGCAGCGTCAGTGGGTCTGGGCTGAGTAGACCAATATCGCGCATTACGTTGAAATAGTTCAGGTAACGGTCACCGAACCCCATCCAAAACTCAATGCGTTTCGCCGGGATGAACTCTTGCATAGATCGAACTTCGTCGTGCGCCATTGAGTACACTTTATGTGAACCACAGTTCGGGAATTCAAACTCAAGCATACGTGAGTGACAAGGTACTTGTTTCCACTCGCCGTTTTCCCAGTAGAAGGAATCACCTTGAATCTCAAGCATGTTCGTTTCTGGGTCAAAGTTAGTTGCGAACTTCTTACCGTGGTCACCTGCGTTTACATCCATTACGTCGATAGTATCGATTTCATCGAACAGATGTTTCACCGCGTATGCAGCAAACACCGATACTACGCCCGGATCGAAACCGGCACCAAGAATACCTGTGATACCCGCCTCTTCAAACTTCTCACGGTAGCCCCACTGCCAATCGTAAGCTTGAGGTACTTGTTGGCCTTCAGAGCACAAATCAACCGCAACAGATGTATCAAGGTATGACACTTTAGCTTGGTAACATGCTTCCATAATAGACATGTTCACCCAAGGAGGACCCGCGTTGATCACTAAGTCAGGCTGCACTTCTTTAATTAAAGCAACTAAAGAATCTACGTCGTCCGCGTTTACCGCACGAGCTTCTAGTTTCTTAGTTGAATCTTTCAGATTGTTTTTCTTCTGAATCGATTCGATGATTTTCTCACACTTACCTACGGTACGTGATGCGATTGTGATATCACCCAGAACGTCGTTGTTTTGTGCTGCTTTATGTGCAACTACCCAGCCAACGCCGCCTGCACCAATCTGTAGAATTGCCATAGTTTTCCGTTACCTTTGTTAAACTAGCTCTGCCGCTAGCGTATTGATTTTTGAGAGCAAAGATTCAAAGTCCGCCGTCGTCAGACACGGGTTCAAAATCGTAAATTTAAGCGCGGTTTTATCGTCGACAATGGTTTCACCCAATACCGCGATACCGCGTGTTAACGCTTCTAAGCGCAACGTTTTGTTCAGTTCGTCAAGATCCGCTGATTCATGTGTCGCGCGGAACAGAACCGTAGATAGCGATGGTTCAGCCAACAACTCAAAGTGTTTGTTATCTCGAATCATGTCCGCAACTTCAAGCGTCTGATCAAGCAAATGATCGTACATATCGCCTAGGGCTTTTGGCCCCACGCTTTGCATCGTCATAAACACTTTTAGCGCATCAAAACGCTTAGTTGTAGCAATAGACTTATCCACTAAGTTCGGCAGTTCGTCGTGTTCGCGGTTCAAATAGTCTGCATGATGAAGCAGGAATTTAAAGTTAGACTTGTCATTCACCAACAGCGCACCACAACTGATGGTTTGGTAAAACAACTTGTGGAAGTCTACGCTGATGGAGTGTGCACGCTCACAACCTTTCAGACGGGCTTTTTGGCTACTTAGAATCAGAGCTCCACCGTATGCACCGTCGACGTGCATCCACATGTCATGTTTCGCTGCCATATCGGCGATAAAGTCTAAGTCATCAATAGCACCGTGATCCGTTGTGCCCGCTGTGCCGACAATTGCAAATGGGATCAAACCTTCTGCTTTTGCCTGATTTAGAACTTCGTCTAACTTAGTGACATCCATCGTTCCATCGGCATTAGCATCGACGGTCATAACCGCTTTTTCACCCAATCCCATCCAAGACGCTGATTTTTGAACCGTGAAGTGGGATTTTTTCGAACATACAATACGCAGCTTGTCTGCGTATTCAGGAAGGCCAAGCTTTTGAATTGAGTGCGCACTGAGTTTGTCAGCAATCCAATCACGCGCAAGCATCAAACCCATTTGATTACTTTGCGTGCCGCCGCTCGTGAAGATACCGTCCGCTTTTTCACCTAACTCGTATTTATCGCATAGCCAGTTCACAACTTTCTGTTCAACATAAGTCGCTGATGAAGCTTGATCCCATGAGTCCATTGATTGGTTCAAAGCCGCAATCATTGCCTCTGCGGCAATAGCAGGCATCAACGGTGGAGTATGAAGGTGAGCGATACAATCTGGATGTTGAGTAAAAATCGCGTTTTTCGCGACCAACTCGGCTGCATCATCAATAACCGTTTTGAGAGGCGCATTTTTATTGTCAAGATCAACAGCATGGATCGCTGCTTCCAATGCTTTTGGATCCATACCTGAGTATGGTGCAGCAACCTGTTCAAACACTGATTTCATTGCTGTCGTAGTGTGATTCATCACCGAAGCAAACTCATTGCTGCCCAACTCTCCAGTGTGGATGAAATGCTTCTTCCATTCATCTTGTGGCTGAGTTTCGATGTGACTACCGCCGGCTGCTAAAATCGCGTCTTCAAATACACGTAAAGCAAAGTCGATTTGCTCAAACGAGATGATAAGAGGAGGAAGGAAGCGAATTACTGCACCTTCACGTCCGCCTTTCTCAACGATCAAGCCACGCTCAAGTGCTGCGCGTTGAATGGAAAGAGTGAGTTCACTATCCGCTTGAGGTTCGCCAAATTTATTGAGCTCGCCGTTTGGATTTTTAATCTCCACACCAAGCATCAAACCTTTGCCACGTACTTCTGCGATACAGTTCACGCGCTTTTGAATGCTTTCAAGACCATAGCGCAAATACTGGCCCGCAATATTGGCATGCTCAACCAGATTGTCACGCTGGATGATTTCTAATGCTTTCGCACCAGAGACCATGGCTAACTGATTGCCACGAAACGTACCTGTGTGTTCGCCCGGCTTCCAAGTATCATGCTGCTTGTTGATAACCAATAGCGACATTGGTAAGCCACCGCCAATAGCTTTTGATAAACACAGGATATCTGGAACAATGCCCGACTCTTCAAATGCGAAATTGTAGCCAGTTTTACCAACACCACACTGGATCTCATCGAAGATCAGTAAGATACCGTGTTCATCACAAATACGACGTAACTCTCGCAGCCAGAATGCTGGCGCAGGAACAACACCACCCTCACCTTGCACTGGCTCAACGATGATCGCAGCAGGCTTCATAATGCCCGATTCATCATCGTTTAAAAGACGATCGATATAGCGAATGCTTGCTTTCGCACCTTCATCACCGCCAAGTCCAAATGGACAACGCAAATTGTATGGGAAAGGCATAAAGTGCACGTCTGACATTAAACCAGTTCGACGCGCTTTCGTACCTAGGTTGCCCATCATGCCCATTGTGCCGTTAGTCATACCATGATATGCGCCACGAAAAGCAAACATGGTGTTACGACCAGTAGTCTGCTTTGCGAGTTTGATCGCGGCTTCAACTGCATCGGCTCCAGACGGACCACAAAATTGGATAACGCTGTTCTCACTTAACTCTTGAGGAAGAAAAGATTTAACAGATTGAATAAACGTCGTTTTTGCTGATGTTGCAATATCTAGCGTCTGATATGGCAGACCCGAATCTAATTGCTCTTTCAGAGCTTGGTTGATTTCAGGATGGTTATACCCCAAAGCTAGAGTGCCCGCCCCCGCAAGGCAGTCTAAAAAGATCTGTCCACGTGTATCTTCAACCAAGCAACCAAAAGCTTGTTTGATTGCGATTGGCAAGCGACGTGGATAAGAACGTACTTCAGATTCATGCTCAGCCTGATCAATCAATACTTGATCTGGCGTTAAGTCATACGTTCCCTCAACGATAGGAACCTGAGACGAAAAAATGTTTGCGATATTGCTATCGACTTCAAAGGCAGTGCTCATACTACATAATCCCTTGAATTATAATAATTCTATATCCTGTATTAATAATCATTGGAATGAAGTTACAGGAGGTGTGTATACCCCTCCGCATTTGTCAGTGCAAAATGACAAATACAGATCATCTGCCACGATATTCGTGACTTTATATGTAAAAGGGATTAATCAAGGTTCCGTAATGCACCCGTTTTGTAAAACAGGACATTTCGGCAGTATGAAGCTGATTAGTGTGTGTTTATTCAAAGGTTTCAATGTTGGGTTTCCCATTAATATGCCGCTTTTACAGCATTAGTATCCCGTCTATCGACAAAAGGCTTTGCCGATACCTACCCTACGCAGTGTCACAATCAGCTTGAATGGTCACTACGCGTATCCCCCAGAGATCAAACGTTGTTAATTACGCTCCGAGATTGCGCGCGAATTTATCACAAAATAAAATCTTCTGGCAACGATTTTTCATATTAGTAACAGTGACGCAAATCACAACAAAGTTCCCCCTAGTGATATTTATACATTCATACTCATCTACAACGCTTTTCTTCTTTTCTCAAATACCTGTTATTTAAACAAATATCCTTACAATATCAGCGCCATGAACCAAAACGGTTTATGAACATACCACTCTTTAATCGTAGAACATTATTTTCAGTATCCAAGGTATTTAACAGAGCTAGTATTTACGTTACTGCTCAGCCTAAATCGATGAGTCTTTATTCACAGAACTTTGATTGACTAAACTTAAACTAGCCGGATGGGTATGGCCATGAAGTGACGTTGCTATGGCTAAAATTAACAAGAAGTTAAGTTAGTAAGCTGAAGGAGCTCAGTGCTTAACGAAATCCATCACAGAGAAGAAATTTAAGATTTGAAGAAATACAAAAAAGGCCCAACATTTTCATGCTGGGCCTTAAATCTGGAGCGACACACGAGGTTCGAACTCGTGACCTCAACCTTGGCAAGGTTGCGCTCTACCAACTGAGCTAGTGTCGCATTTAATATGAGATGGTGCCCCGGGCCGGACTTGAACCGGCACAACGCGAACGTCGAGGGATTTTAAATCCCTTGTGTCTACCAATTCCACCACCAGGGCACACAAATATTCTTTGTGATGCCTTTACAGAAAAGTAAAACACCATCTGATACCGCTAACGCCATATCAATAAAATTTGGAGCGACACACGAGGTTCGAACTCGTGACCTCAACCTTGGCAAGGTTGCGCTCTACCAACTGAGCTAGTGTCGCATTTATTCTCGAAAGCCATTCACTCTCAAAAGAATAATGGAGGCGCCTCCCGGAGTCGAACCGAGGTCCACGGATTTGCAATCCGCTGCATAGCCACTCTGCCAAGGCGCCTCATCTGTGAACAAAGCTAAGCTTTTTCACCACCCTGTTGAGCTGTGCTCTCTTGGGTACGGAATGCATTCTACGGATTCGAGCGATCGAGTCAACACTATTTTTATTTTTTTAAATCGTTTGACTAGAATTTGTGCGAAAGACGGTAGATTGCTTAGTTTTAATACTAAAAATCGCTTAAATACACTTGTTTATCATAAAACTTTGGCTACGCCTTACACTGCTGGCCGTGCGTTACGTGTATTGAAGCGTTAACAATCAGGAGACTCGCTTCTCTGAGGCTCTCCAAGGGCAAAAACAAGACTTAGATCACATATGGAATTCTATCGAAACAGGAACTCTCAGATAGAAATTTCAAGTATGGCCGTTAGCAAGCATTGAAAAACGTGAGAAGCAAAGAAATGCCGTAGATTATCTTAGATACAAAAAAGCAGGCTATTAAGCCTGCTTTCTAATATCAGAATTTAATGATGCTCTTCATTCAACAGATCGTCTTTCGCAGCAGCTAAATATTGAATCATTGACCAATATGTCAAGAAAGTAGCCACATACAAGGCCGCAAAGCCTAACCAAACCATCCATTCATCGTAACGCCATATCAACACCCATAAGGCGAACATTTGCGAAACAGTTTTTACTTTGCCAACCCAAGATACCGCAACACTCGCTCGCTTACCGATTTCAGCCATCCATTCTCGCAATGCTGAGATAATGATTTCTCGCGCAATCATCGTTACCGCAGGAATGGTCACCCAAATTGAATGATAATGTTCCGTGATTAGAATCAATGCCGTTGCCACTAGCACTTTATCAGCGACAGGATCAATAAACGCGCCAAAACGAGAAGTTTGGCCAAGTTTACGGGCCAACATGCCGTCAAGCCAGTCAGTAAAACCCGCTACCCAAAACACCATTGCTGCTGCAAACGGTGCCCATGAATAAGGTAGATAAAAGACAACCACAAAAACAGGGATTAGGAACAGTCTAAGAAGAGACAGAATGTTCGGGATATTCAAACGCATTTTATTATTCTCTTACACATTGCGGCTTAATGTTGCGCGATTTTCCTTATTGTTTCAATGCTTGGAAAATAATTTCTGCTAAAGAGTGACTTATTCCCGGTACTTTGGCGATTTCTTCGACACTTGCACGTTTAAGTTCTTGTAACCCACCCATGTACTTGAGTAACGCCTGACGTCGTTTAGGGCCAATTCCCTCAATCCCTTCAAGTGCACTCGTACGTCTGGTTTTACCTCGCTTAGCACGATGCCCCGCTATAGCATGGTTATGGCTTTCATCACGAATATGTTGAATAAGGTGCAGCGCTGGAGCATCGCTTGGTAAATGAAACTCGTCCCCATCGACTGTAATCAGCGTTTCTAAGCCTGGTTTGCGAGTGACCCCTTTCGCAATACCAATCATGATGGGACGCTTTGGCCAATCACCCCAATATTGCGAAATAATATCATGCGCACGATTTAACTGACCTTTACCACCATCGATAAAGATGATGTCGGGAATTTTCTCTACGTCCAATTGCTTCGAATAACGGCGCTCCAACGCTTGTCCCATTGCAGCGTAATCGTCACCACCGGTAATCCCAGTGATGTTATAGCGACGATACTCCTGCTTAACGGGGCCTTCATTGCTGAACACCACACACGATGCAATCGTACTTTCCCCCATGGTATGGGAGATATCAAAACACTCCATTCGAGCAATAGACTCCAACTTCAATGTTTCGCGAAGCGCATGAAAACGCTGATTAATCGTCATCTTGTGATTGATTTTGGTGGTAATCGCCGTTAGTGCATTCGTGTTCGAAAGCTTGAGATACCTTGCTCGAGAGCCAGTTGGCGAGGTATGGAAATGAACCTTACGACCTGCCACTTCACTTAACGCTTTCTGTATTGGCGCAATATCTTCTGCCAACTCTTGATTCAAAATAATACGAGAAGGAATCGTGCGCGCTTCGTTGTGGCTCAAATAGTATTGAGTCAGAAAACTATCGAACACTTCCTGCTGGCTTGTATTTTGTGGGATTTTCGGAAAATGGCTACGGCTACCAAGCACTTTACCTTGGCGTATCATCAGGATATGGATACACGCGATACCATTCTCCTGAGCAAACCCGAGTACATCCATATCATCCATGCTGTCTTCTGAGACGTACTGCTGCTCTTGAACACGCCTAATCGCTTGGATTTGATCGCGAAATTTAGCGGCATCTTCAAAGCGCAATTGCTGACTGGCAACTTCCATTTTCTCAATCAACTGTTTGAGTACTTGCTGATCTTTGCCTTGCAAAAACATTCGCACAAAGCCAACCAACTCTGCATATTCTTCATCAGAAATGATGGTATTAACGCATGGTCCTGCACAACGACCAATTTGGTACATCAAACATGGGCGCGTTCGGTTGGAATAGACAGTGTCTTCACACTGGCGCACAGGAAATATCTTTTGCAGCAAATGCAATGTTTCTCTTACTGCACCAGAATCTGGGTAGGGGCCAAAATATTCACCTTTGCGCTTCTTGGCGCCACGGTGGATAGAAAGCCGTGGGTGCTTATGACCGCTAATAAAGATATAAGGGTAAGACTTATCATCTCGCAGCAACACATTGTATTTCGGCAAATACTGCTTGATGTAGTTATGCTCTAAGATCAGCGCTTCTGTCTCAGTGTGAGTCACTGTGACGTCAATTTTGGCGATATTACTGACAAGCGCGCGAGTTTTCTCACTGTCTACTTTTTTTCGAAAGTAGCTTGAAAGGCGCTTTTTTAGGTCTTTGGCTTTACCTACATAGATGACAACAGCTTCGGCGTTGTACATTCTGTAAACGCCGGGCTGATGAGTTACTGTCTTGAGAAAGGAAGCCGAATCGAAGGGAGGATTCACACTAAAGGGTCTCGGTGTCCAACATTCCGTGGCGAATCGCTAAGTGAGTTAACTCAACGTCACCATTAATGTCCAATTTACTAAAGAGTCGGTAGCGATAGCTGTTGACTGTCTTTGGACTTAAATTCAATTGCTCAGAAATATCCGTTACTTTTTGGCCTTTGGTGATCATAAGCATGATCTGCAATTCACGTTCGGATAAGTCTTTAAAAGGGTTCTCAGAGGCTGGAGAAAATTGACTCAATGCCATCTGCTGCGCAATCTCTGGCGAGATGTAACGCTGCCCACTATTAACTACACGAATCGCATTCACCATTTCATCAGGGCCAGCACCTTTGGTTAAATAACCAGACGCACCTGCCTGCATCACCTTGGTTGGAAACGGGTTTTCTGTATGAACGGTAAGTACGATGATTTTCACATCAGGATTCACGCGAAGAATTTTTTTAGTGGCTTCCAAGCCACCAATTCCTGGCATGTTCATGTCCATTAAAACGACGTCAGCATGATTACTGCGACACCATTTTACTGCATCTTCACCGCTGTCAGCTTCTCCTGCTACGTTCATTCCACGGACGTCTTCAATAATACGTCGTATCCCTGTGCGAACCAGCTCGTGATCATCTACAAGGAAAACATTTATCAAACTTGTATCTCCACACTTTGTATTGGTTCTGCACCCACATAACCATTATTTGTTAAATGTGGATATCAGTATGACTGCCTATATACTAACGTAATCGACAAAAAATTGCTTTCTATGAATATGTGCTGAAACGCAAACTTTAGCAAGAACTTATTCATAAACCACTCTATTATTTTAGAGCGTGATGAGCAGAACCGAAATCTAAGAAAAGACAATTAACAACATTAAGTACAATAAATCAAGTAACTAGGTTTCATATTGCCCAGAGAAACACGCTATAACTTAAAATGACACTGTCCCTCTTGCACCAGAGGCTAACTTGTAATCACTAATTCCAGCAAAAATTTGAACCGTTTTCTTTACTGGTTATTTTTACAGTTCTTAATGTTAAACTAGCGTTCTTCAAGTTTTCTAAGGTTTCTCACATTTGAATATCCAACAAGGCTTTCTGCTTACTCGACAGGCACGAGACATCAAAAGTCAAACTCAAATCGAGCTGTGGCTTTCGACAGAAGCAGGTCCTACTCAGTTAATTATTAATGGTGAGAAGCCAGTATTTTTCATCGCTCAGAAACACTCAGAGCAAGCAAAAACACTCGCGCGAGAAAAAAACATACCCGTCGACATCCGCCTTTTGGATCTCAAAACGTTTGAACATACGCCTCTTTCTGCATGCTATAACAACGTAACCAGAGACGCTCTCACACTTAAAGACACGTTCGCTCAAAATGATATCACCACTTACGAAAGTGATATTCGCCTCGCCGATCGCTACCTCATGGAGCGTTTTATTAAAGGCAGTATTGAGTTTACAGGCAATGTGACTCGTACCAATGGCTACCAACGCGTCCAGAACGCAAAATGCCGTACGGGGCAATATGAGCCGAAGTTAAACGTTGTCTCGTTAGATCTAGAATGCTCTGAGAAAGGCATTCTTTACTCCATCGGATTAGACAGCGTCATGGATTCCCGCGTTATCATGATCGGAGAACCAGAACCTTCGGATACACCGATACAATGGGTCCAGGATGAAAAGGCGCTTCTAGAAGCACTCATCGATTGGTTTAAAAAATTCGACCCCGATGTCATTGTCGGTTGGAATGTCATTGATTTTGACTTTCGTCTGCTACACAAACGAGCAGAATGGCACAACATGAAGCTAATGCTTGGCAGAGCAGACCAAGCCAGCTTTTTTAGAAGTTCATCTCAAAGCCAACAAGGGTTTATCTCCATTCCAGGGCGAGTTGTGATGGATGGTATCGATACGCTAAAAACGGCTACTTACCACTTTCGATCTTGGTCATTAGAGTCTGTATCTCAAGAACTCTTGGGGGAAGGTAAAGAAATCCACAACGTTCATGACCGTATGGATGAGATCAATCGTATGTACCGCTCCGACAAACCATCGCTGGCTAAATATAACTTACAAGACTGCGTGTTGGTGAACAAGATTTTCAATCACACTCACCTGCTCGACTTTGCAATTGAACGCTCTCGCCTCACTGGTGTAGAACTGGATCGTGTCGGCGGTTCGGTTGCAGCATTCACAAACCTATACATGCCTCAGATACACCGAGCAGGCTATGTTGCCCCGAATCTACACCCAGAAAATTGGATTGCGAGCCCCGGCGGTTACGTGATGGACTCCATCCCTAACCTATATGATTCTGTTTTAGTATTGGATTTTAAGAGTCTATACCCATCGATTATTCGCTCTTTCTTGATTGATCCTATGGGTTTGGTTGAGGGGTTATTACTCGATATTGGTAAAAAAGATGATCAGGCAGTACCTGGCTTTCGCGGTGGTCAGTTCCATCGTACGAAACACTTTTTGCCAGAAATGATTGAAAAGCTTTGGGCGGCACGTGATGTCGCGAAAAAGAACAATGAAAAAGCTTTTTCTCAGGCAATCAAAATCATCATGAACTCCTTTTATGGCGTACTGGGCTCATCGGGATGTCGTTTCTTTGATACTCGATTAGCTTCTAGTATTACCATGCGCGGACATGAGATCATGAAGCAAACTAAAGTGCTGATTGAGGAACAAGGCTATCAAGTGATTTACGGCGATACGGATTCCACATTCGTGTCGTTGAATCGACCATACAGTCAAGTAGAAGCCGACGCTGTTGGAAATCAATTAGTTGATTACATCAACTCTTGGTGGCAAAAACACCTGCGTTCTGAGTACAACCTAACATCTATGTTGGAAATCGAGTATGAAACCCATTATCGCAGATTCCTTATGCCAACGATTCGTGGCGCAGAAACTGGCTCGAAAAAGCGCTATGCGGGTTTAATCGGTGAAGGAGAGCAAGAACGGATTGTATTTAAAGGGTTAGAAAGTGCCCGTACTGACTGGACCTCGTTAGCACAGAAATTTCAAAATACACTCTATAGCATGATTTTCCATGGTGAAGATCCAAGCGACTATGTCCGAGAGATGGTTGAGAAAACTAACAACGGTGAATTTGATGAACAGTTGGTGTATCAAAAGCGACTGCGCAGAAAACTGCATGAGTATCAGAAGAACGTCCCGCCACAAGTGCGTGCAGCTCGTTTAGCCGATGAGATAAATGCCAAGCTTGGCCGCCCATTACAGTATCAAAACAAAGGACGAATTGAATACATTATTACCGTGAACGGTCCTGAACCTTATGAGTACCTCAATAGCCCGATTGATTATCAACATTACATTGATAAACAACTCAAACCCGTTGCGGATGCGATTCTCCCTTTCATTGGGACGGACTTTGACAGGCTTTCAGCGCCACAAATGGGGTTGTTTTAGCCGATACGAAACTCTGTTTTCTGGTACTGTTTGACCAACCAATCACCAAACGCATCAATTAGCCCGATAACAGAACGCTTGGGAATACCCCGGCCAGAAAGTAAGATTTCTAGCCGCTCGATCTCAAGCTGCTTTTCAGGATGATAAGTTAAGAATACCTTGCCACACTCTACGGGGTCATCAAACCAACGTTTATCTCGATACATCACCAAAGAGTATGACGCTCTTAGTAACTTTTTAGCAATCACGCGCTGAGCGGCCACCTGCTCTTCTATCGTCTTCGCTTGTACGATTTTTTTGCGATACACCGTAATCCAATCTTCCACATCCATATTCCAGTGCTTAGCAATTTCCCAACTTGGGACGTAATCACCAAAACAGTCTGCTAGATCATCACCATAAACACAGACACAGCAATGCTTAAGCATAAAGCCCCAAGTGAAAATACTATCTAAATTAGCTACTTCGCTCACTAAGGCTGTACGGACCGATACACCATTAACTTGAGGGTAACTCTGCTGCGCACGCCACTTAATTGTGTTGAGCAAAGTCGCGCGATTGTGCTCAAAGGATGATTGAGTAACGACAACCAGGTCTAAGTTCGACCTCCCAGCGACCGCTGTTTTGCGAGCGACGCTACCATACACATAAACGCTGTGTAAGTTTTGCCCCAGTCCACCTTTGAGACAAGCGGTGACTTCTCTAATTAAAGGCGCAAACTCTGGTTGAAATGGTTGTTTAGGATCGATAACAGGCAGAGACATGACTTAAAACGTGATCTCAGATGGTTCAAGAAGTTGAGCTATATGTTCTCTTAGCCGACTCACTGAATCAAGTCCATTCAGGTGTTTAGTCATGGGAGTAACAACAAATTTCTGCAATGAATTTTAATGCTAGGCGGCTAACTTAGCGCTATAATCACCGAGTTTTGCTTAATAAGTATGAATAGGAATATACAATGCCAAAGGCAAGTGAAATCAAAAAAGGCTTCGCAATCGAGTCTAATGGTAAAACTCTTCTAGTTAAAGACATCGAAGTAACGACTCCTGGCGGTCGTGGCGGCGCTAAAATCTACAAAATGCGTTGTACAGATCTAAACACGGGCGCACGTGTAGATGAGCGTTACAAGTCTGATGACGTTGTTGAAACGGTAGAAATGAACAAACGTGCAGTTGTGTACTCATACGCTGACGGCGATGAGCACATCTTCATGGATAACGAAGACTACTCACAATACACATTCAAGCACAATGAAGTTGAAGACGACATGCTGTTCATCAACGAAGATACACAAGGTATCCACATTATCCTTGTTAACGGTGCTGCTGTGGGTATTGAACTACCATCTTCTGTTGAGCTAGTGATTGAAGAAACTGACCCTTCAATCAAAGGTGCTTCTGCATCTGCTCGAACTAAACCAGCACGCTTCGCTTCAGGTCTTGTCATCCAGGTTCCTGAGTACATTGCAACTGGTGACCGTGTTATCATTAACACAGCTGAACGTAAATACATGAGCCGAGCATAAGCATGTCTGATTTGATTTCTTACGACGACGTCATCGACGCAGCGTACGACATTTTCCTTGAAATGGCTCCAGATAATCTAGAGCCTGCTGACGTGATTCTGTTTACTGCGCAATTTGAAGATCGTGGTGCCGCAGAACTTGTTGAAACTGGTGATGACTGGGTTGAACATGTTGGCTTCGAGATCGACAAAGAAGTATATGCAGAGGTTCGTATCGGCCTAGTAAATGAGGAAAATGACGTTCTTGATGACGTATTTGCTCGTATGCTAATCAGCCGAGACCCTGAACATAAGTTCTGCCATATGCTTTGGAAACGCGATTAATGTTTCTTCATCATGATAAAAAAATACCAGCCTAGTGCTGGTATTTTTTTATCTGCTGTTTTTGTTTAGCTGCGATATTTGTTTATCCAAACACCCTTCTCTATATCGGCTTTAGATCCTTTCGCTATGTAACAGATAAGAAAAAGGCTTGCCGAATTGGCAAGCCTTTCTGATGTTTTGCTATCGATTAACGATGCTTGTTACGTGCGCCTTGGTCACCAGCAGTCTTCTTCGGCTTACGACGAGAAGGGTTGTTGCTGCGGCCTTTTGGCGTGTTAACACGTTCTTCATGGCGCTTAACTGCGCGACGAATTTTTTGGCTGCGTGCACGCTCACGTTTGCGTGACGTGTTGTCTTTGTTCAGATCAAGCATGGTTTCTTTTTCTGGACGAAGCTCTACAAGCTCACGCAAGTAGTTTACTTCTTTCAGGTCAAGCTCCATCCAACCACCACGAGGCAGTTTCTTGTCTAAGAAGATGTCGCCGTAACGAACACGTTTCAGACGACTAACGGTACACTCTTGCGATTCCCATAGTCGACGAACTTCGCGGTTACGACCTTCGTTGATAACAACGTAAAACGTGTGGTTCATGCCTTCACCACCCGCGTAAACAACATCTTCAAAGCGAGCTAAACCGTCTTCCAGTTCAACACCTTTTACTAGATTACGAACTTTCTGTTCAGTTACTTCACCGAACACACGTACTAGGTATTCACGTTCAACTTGGCGGCTTGGGTGCATTAAGCGGTTCGCCAGTTCACCATCCGTTGTGAAAAGCAGAAGACCAGAAGTGTTCGCATCCAGACGACCAACTGAAATCCAACGAGAGCCACGAATTTTTGGCAGACGATCAAAAACAGTACGACGACCTTCTGGATCGTGACGAGTACACAGTTCACCCTCGGGTTTGTAGTACGCAAGTACACGACAAATCACTTCTTCTTGAATCTTTGCAGAGACAATGTGACCATCGATACGAACTACGCTGCTCTCGTCTTCAAGTCTTTCACCAAGCTTAGCGACTACACCGTTCACGCTAACGCGACCAGATTTAATTAACGATTCAATCTCACGACGAGAACCGTGACCAGCACGTGCTAATACTTTTTGTAACTTTTCGCTCATTTATCTACCTATGTGTCGTCTTCACAGACGTCTAGACCAGAATTGGTCTGTATTTTGCTAATTACCCATTTCAGTGGGATTTTTCGGTCCGACATTATACGTAACTTTCTCAGTTAATGTAAGCTAAATCGGCGCTATTCTCCACACCAAAAATTCACTTTAAAACGTCGAAAATATTTACTCTATTCTGCAACTTTTTTCCTACTTAATGCTGATATTGCCCAGCGAGAATCCCACTAATATCGGTCTTCCCGAGCCACTTTAACCGTGCAGTACCTGATAAAATTGTCAGGGTTACAACGATAACCACTTGGGGTGTGTTTACTGTTCGTGTTGCTTTAAAAACAACGAAGAATAAACAGTCCCGGTTTGCTGCTAAGTAATACCAATCATCGTGGATAAATGAGCACTCATAGCAAGACAAGAAGCATCGGTAAGTCACTATTTACTATTAAAAATGACACTAACGTTATCGTGTATTTTAACTAGCTAGATTAGCTCTGCATTTTCGGCGATTGGCATAAATCAGACAAAAAGGAATAGAACAATGTCTATGCTAAATCTAGACCTAAATTGGATTTTTGGGACATCTCAAGATGACGATATGACCGGTACAAAAGGGTCTGAAACAACCGATATTTTCTTCGGCTTCTGTGGTGATGATAAGTTCGTAGGATACGGAGGCAATGATGTTGTCTTCGGGGGCTGGGGAGACGATACCTTGCTCGGTGGCCGAGGGAACGACTTTGTTTCTGGCGGCTTTGGCAACGACTTCCTATCAGGCGGATTAGGAAATGACAAGCTCTTTGGTGGTTGTGGCGATGATACAATTTTTGATTACTCAGGCAACAACTACTTGAGTGGGGGTTGGGGTAACGACACGCTCGTCGTTGGCGATGGTGAATCAGTACTGAGCGGCGGCTGTGGAGACGACACTTTCGTGCTTACAAACCGCCTGGCTATTGGTGTACCCGATCAACCTGTATCTTCCAACGATATTGATATTAAAGCCGATATTGTCGATTTTAATATTTTTCATGACAAACTTGTCTTCGATATGGGCAGAGACACCGACAATGATGGCATTCGCGATACGTTCTTAGATTCAGCGGATGATCTTACTTTATCTTACAACGAGTGTGGTTGGGCGGTATTCTCTAGTGATGAATACAATGTTGAAGTGACACTAAACGGCGTGAGCTCTGCATACATCAACTATGCTGAACAAAATGGTATCGACATTTTCGATTTCGCTTAATCTCAATCAGCGAAGTTCGCTGAGATACTCAATAATAAGAAACTAAAATAGGAGGCGCGATGCCTCCTATTTTGTTTGACGGTGGTGTACGTCTATTAATCGAATTATTCGAATGGTGCCGGGTCACCTGATCCCAAACGCACCACAACAGGTTCACCTTCGCTAAAGTCAATGACGGTCGTAGGTTGTTCACCTAAGTAACCGCCATTAAGAATCACATCAACCGCATGTTCTAGTTTATCGCGAATATCTTCCGGATCAGACTCTGTTACGTCACTGCCAGGTAGGATCAACGACGTAGACATCATCGGTTCACCTAATGCTTCCAACAAGTCCAAGGCAATTTGATTGTCTGGAACACGGATACCGATGGTCTTACGTTTCGCGTTCATCAAACGACGCGGCACTTCTTTCGTGCCTTTGAAGATGAAGGTGTAAGGACCTGGTGTGTTGTTTTTCAGTAGTCGGAATGCAGAGTTATCCACTCGCGCATATAGAGAAAGTTCCGACAAATCACGACACAGTAATGTAAAGTTATGCTTATCATCCAGACGACGGATCTGACAGATTCGTTCCAGTGCCTGTTTGTTCTCCAACTGACAGCCAAGTGCGTACCCTGAATCGGTAGGGTACACCACAACGCCGCCGTTACGAATGATTGCTACTGCTTGATTAATCAAGCGAGCCTGTGGGTTTTCTGGGTGAACGTAAAAAAACTGGCTCATTGTAATTCCTCATTATCGAGCCTCTCGGCTCTATATTCTTATGTGGAGCTTGAATGCCGCCTTGTTGTGTTTTATCAAGTGACTTCAAGATTCAAAGTGTTGTTCAGTTCCAACGACAAGGAAAGCCACATTAATACCCAATATACACTTTCCAGTTATTTGATGCTGAAACCCACGCTTTGAGGTTACTTTGATATATCCAACGAAGGATCAATACCCCAATCTTTCCAAACTGGTTCGACGCCTGCGGGCAACCAAAGGTTCCTTCCTAGCTCCATCCAAGGGGATGGGTAGTGAAAATCACTGCCTTGAGACGCTAATAGTTTGTATTGTATAGCATAATCAGCCAAGTTGCGCCTTTCTTGTTGCGCTTGCTGTGGCTGTGCAACTTCCATCGCATCGCCGTTTGCTTCTACAAACGCTGCTAGAAGACGCTTAATCCACTTCGCTGTCAACTTATATCTTCCAGGATGCGCTAATACCGCCAAACCACCAGCAGCATGGATAGCATCAACCGCATCTTTCATCGAGCACCAATTCGGTGGTACATAACCTGGGTTATTACGCGTTAGGTATTTTTTAAACACCATTTGCATGGTTTTTGCGTAACCATTATCCACCAACCATTTCGCGAAGTGCGCTCTCGTAACAGGCGCATCACCGGCGATCTGCCTTACTTCTTCGAGCACACCTTCCCGAGTTGCTTTTTGTAGTCGCTCTGCAATTAACTCTGACCTTGTTATGCGGTGCTGCTTCTGCTGCTCGATGAGGGCGGATAATTGTTCATTTTCCGGATCGATATTCAAACCGACAATATGAATGTCTTTGTTTTGCCAGACAGTCGATATCTCAATGCCGTTGATGATTTTGATCGGCAAATTATTGTCTTGAACGTGTTGCTTGGCTAACGCCAAGCCGTCAACCGTATCGTGATCAGTGATCGCCAAAACCTCGATATCAAAACTCAGCGCCCTTTCCACTAAATCTTTAGGCTCTAACCGACCGTCCGATGCAGTGGTGTGACTATGTAAATCAATTCTCATATTTTTATCGTTTTAATGCTGTTTTGGGGTTGACTTTTTACTCTCGCACTAGTTAACTAGTACACAAATACAAAGTACGTAATTTAAGGTTCACCATGTTACAAGAATTTAACCAAAACCAAAAAGCGAAAGTTGCGGTTTGTCTTAATAAGACAAACTCATCAGATCTTGCTTGGTGGCGCACTTGGACTAGTTCTTGGTGGGCAAACGTATACTTCTAGTTTATAGAACCAAACGTTGTAAAGCCCGCTACTTAAGCGGGCTTTTTTGTTTTGTTGCTCATTTCACATTCAACTGCCTAAACATTAATCGAATATGGCTAACTCTAGATTGGGAGAACGTTTGCTTTATGCGACTATGTACGGCAGGAAGATTTAGACAGCTACAAGGAGGTCTTGTGAATAAGGCCATAGAAATCAAGAAACTTGGATGCCTAGAAGTATTAAAGACTTCGGTTCCTTACACTCAAGACCCAACACGTTTGTTCCATACCATTTGTGAGAACAAAAGAGATAGCTTGCTTCTCGAATCCGCTGAAATTGATTCGAAACAGAATCTAAAATCACTTTTAATCGTAGATTCAGCGGTGCGCATCGTTTGTTACGGCCACACTGTAAACATGCAGGCGTTAACCAACAACGGTAAAAACCTACTGTCTCACCTAAACCAGAACATCCGTGGTGACGTTGAAAGTAAGTTCGATGGCGAAACGCTGACTTTGGAGTTTAGCCAGCCATGCGACACGTTAGATGAAGACTCTCGCCTACGTGAAGCTTCTTCTTTTGACGCGCTACGTTTAGTGCAACACAGCTTCGATGTTTCACAGCAAGACAAACACGCGATTTTCCTTGGCGGTCTGTTTGCCTACGACTTAGTCGCAAACTTCGAGCCGCTTGGTAATGCAAAAGCAACCAATCAATGTCCAGATTACGTTTTCTACATAGCGGAAACATTGCTTGTTGTCGACCATCAAACGGAATCTTGCCAGCTTCAAGCTACATTGTTTGTGGATGATTCAGAAAAACTAGCGCTAGAGACTCGCATCGCAGAAATCAGCGCTCAATGTGCGGCGCCAAAGTTACTTCCAAATGCAGAGCAAATCGCCGACGTAACGGTAGAACCTAGCGTATCTGATTCAGACTTCTGTCAAATCGTTCGCGACTTAAAAGAGTTCGTAGTGAAAGGCGATGTGTTCCAAGTCGTACCATCTCGCCGATTCACTCTACCTTGCCCTTCTCCACTCGCTGCTTACAAAGAACTGAAACAAAGTAACCCAAGCCCTTACATGTTCTACATGCAAGATGAGCTGTTCACTTTGTTTGGCGCATCACCAGAAAGCGCGCTTAAATACGAAACCGACACCAACCAAATTGAAATCTACCCAATTGCAGGCACACGTCGCCGTGGTAAACGCCTGAATGGAGAGATCGATTTCGACCTAGATAGCCGCATCGAACTTGAACTGCGCACCGACATGAAAGAAAACGCAGAACACATGATGTTGGTTGACTTAGCACGTAACGACGTCGCTCGTATTGCTCAAGCTGGCACTCGCCACGTAGCAGACCTACTAAAAGTCGACCGCTACAGCCACGTAATGCACTTAGTATCTCGTGTGGTTGGTCAACTGCGTGAGGACCTAGACGCGCTGCACGCATACCAAGCTTGTATGAACATGGGCACGCTCACTGGTGCACCAAAGATTCGTGCAATGCAGTTGATTCGCGATGTAGAAGGCGCACGACGCGGTAGCTACGGCGGTGCTGTGGGTTACCTTACCGGCGAAGGTACACTCGACACATGTATCGTAATTCGCTCAGCGTACGTTGAGAACGGCATTGCTCAAGTTCAAGCTGGTGCAGGCGTGGTGTTCGACTCTGATCCACAAGCGGAAGCAGACGAAACGCGCGGCAAAGCACAAGCGGTAATCTCTGCTATCCAAGCAGCGCATAAGTCACAATAAGGAATAGGGTTCAGAGATGGCTAATATCATTTTTATCGACAACTTTGACTCGTTCACCTACAACCTTGTGGATCAATTCCGCTCGCTAGGTCACACAGTCAAGATTTACCGAAACAACATCCCAGCAGAAACCATTGAACAAGCGGTGAATGAGCTTGAAAACCCAGTGGTTCTTCTATCACCAGGCCCAGGTGCACCTTCAGAGGCAGGCTCAATGCCAGAACTTATCCAACGCATGAAAGGCAAAGTGCCGATGATCGGTATTTGTCTTGGTCACCAAGCGATTGTTGAAGCGTATGGTGGCACCGTTGCTGGCGCGGGCGAAATCATTCACGGTAAGGTCTCTATGATGGAGCACCAAAACCATGCGATTTACCAAAACCTACCATCACCACTTGCAATTGCACGTTACCACTCGCTTGTTGCGACCAAGGTTCCTGAGAGCCTAACCATCACAGCAGAAGTGGATGACTTGGTAATGTCTGTTGTACATGAAGAAGATAAAGTTTGCGGGTTCCAGTTCCACCCGGAATCTATTATGACGACCTACGGAGCAACACTGTTGGCCAATGCCATTGAATGGGCTCTTGAAGAACAAACTTCAGCGAACCCACTCACTGCTTAAAAAGCACTTGGCACATAAGAAATTTAGGAGAGGAAATATGGAAGCAATCATCAACCCTATTATTACCAAACTGTACGAGCAAGAATCGCTTACTCAGGAAGAGAGCCAACAGCTATTCGACATCATTATCCGTGGTGAACTAGATCCAATTTTGATGGCATCAGCACTGACTGCACTAAAAATCAAAGGCGAAACACCAGACGAAATTGCAGGCGCAGCGAAAGCACTGCTGGCAAACGCAAACCCATTCCCTCGCCCAGATTACGATTTCGCAGATATCGTAGGTACTGGCGGCGACGGTCACAACACCATCAATATTTCAACCACTGCGGCGTTTGTTGCTGCAGCATGTGGTCTAAAAGTAGCGAAACACGGTAACCGCAGCGTTTCAAGCAAATCGGGTTCTTCTGACCTTCTTGATTCATTTGGTATCAACCTAGCCATGAGCGCAGAAGATACGCGCAAAGCGGTCGACGATATCGGTGTTGCTTTCCTATTTGCACCTCAATACCACGGTGGTGTGCGTCATGCGATGCCAGTGCGTCAAACCATGAAAACACGCACCATCTTTAACATTCTTGGCCCACTGATTAACCCTGCTCGTCCTAACATCGAATTGATGGGCGTTTATAGTGAAGAACTGGTTCGTCCTATCGCAGAAACCATGCTACAAATGGGTATGAAGCGCGCCGCTGTAGTACACGGTAGCGGTCTGGACGAAGTGGCGATTCACGGTGAAACAACCGTTGCAGAGATCAAAGACGGTAAGATCACAGAATACAAACTAACGCCTGCAGACTTCGGTTTAGATGCGCACCCGCTAGAAGCGATCAAAGGCGGTGATCCTGAAGAAAACAAAGCGATTATTACCAATATCCTGACGGGTAAAGGCACAGACGCACAATTGGGCGCAGTGGCGGTGAACGTTGCGCTGCTAATGCGTCTATTCGGCCACGAAGATTTAAAAGCCAACACGCAACAAGCGATTGAAGCAATGAATTCAGGCAAGGCGTACCAATTGGTACAACAACTTGCCGCACACGCTTAAGGAATTGAAGAAGATGACTGACTTCAACACTCAGCAAGCTGACAACCTGTCTGAACACGTTTCTAAGAAAGAAGCAGAAATGGCAGAAGTACTGGCAAAAATTGTCCGCGACAAATATCAGTGGGTAGCAGACCGTAAGGTGTCTCAACCGCTAAGCACATTTCAGTCTGATTTGCTGCCATCGGACCGCAGCTTCTACGATGCACTGAGTGGCGAAAAGACAGCATTCATCACCGAATGTAAGAAGGCGTCTCCTTCCAAAGGTTTGATTCGTGATCACTTCGACTTGGATTACATTGCATCGGTTTACAACAACCATGCTGATGCAATTTCAGTATTAACAGACGAGAAATACTTCCAAGGTAATTTTGACTTTCTTCCTCAAGTGCGTGGTCAAGTCAAACAGCCAGTTCTGTGCAAAGACTTCATGGTAGATACCTACCAAGTTTACCTAGCGCGTCATTACAGTGCTGATGCTGTCTTGCTAATGCTGTCTGTCCTCAATGATGAAGAGTACAAAGCCCTAGAAGAAGCAGCACACAGCCTGAACATGGGCATTCTGACCGAAGTCAGCAACGAAGAAGAGCTTCACCGTGCCGTTAAGCTGGGCGCTCGCGTTATCGGCATCAATAACCGTAACTTGCGCGACCTAAGTACCGATTTGAATCGTACTAAAGAACTGGCACCGACAATTCGCGAATTAGCACCAAACGCGACCGTGATTTCAGAGTCTGGCATTTATACGCATCAACAAGTTCGTGATTTAGCGGAATACGCAGACGGCTTCTTGATTGGTAGTTCGCTGATGGCGGAAGACAACCTAGAGCTTGCAGTACGCAAAGTCACGTTGGGTGAAAACAAAGTCTGTGGCTTAACGCATCCAGATGACGCAGCAAAGGCATATCAAGCTGGTGCGGTATTTGGTGGCCTGATTTTTGTCGAGAAGTCGAAGCGTGCAGTTGACCTTGAAAGTGCTCGCTTAACCATGAGCGGTGCTCCACTTAACTACGTAGGCGTTTTCCAAAATCACGATATCGATTTTGTTGCTTCTGTCGTGACCTCTTTGGGTTTAAAAGCGGTGCAACTGCACGGTCAAGAAGACCAAGCTTACGTAAACCAACTCAAAGCCGAACTGCCAGCAGCGGTAGAAATTTGGAAAGCTTATGGCGTGACTGATGCGAAGCCAGAACTACTTGCAGACCACATTGACCGCCATCTATTAGATGCGCAAGTTGGCACTCAAACTGGCGGAACCGGTCAAGTGTTCGACTGGTCACTGATCGGCGACCCAAGTCAAATTATGCTAGCAGGCGGACTGTCGCCAGAAAATGCTCAACAAGCAGCGACACTAGGTTGCTTGGGGTTAGATTTAAACTCTGGTGTAGAAAGTGCAACAGGCAAAAAAGATTCACAGAAGTTGCTTGCGGCATTCACCGCCATTCGCAACTACTAAAGCTGGATATCAGCTAAAAAATTTAAAGCTATTCGTAGCGAAAAATACGAGAAGGAATATAACGATGGCAAAACTGAATGCCTACTTTGGCGAATACGGCGGTCAGTACGTTCCGCAAATTCTAGTTCCAGCACTGGAGCAACTAGAGCAAGCGTTTATCGACGCGCAAGAAGATCCAGAATTCCGCAGCGAATTCATGACGCTTCTTCAAGAGTATGCGGGCCGTCCAACGGCTTTGACTCTAACTCGTAACCTAACCAAAGGTACGAAAACCAAACTGTACCTAAAACGTGAAGATCTGCTTCACGGTGGTGCCCACAAGACTAACCAAGTGTTGGGTCAAGCGCTACTTGCGAAACGCATGGGCAAAAACGAAATCATCGCTGAAACTGGCGCAGGTCAACACGGTGTTGCAACCGCACTAGCGTGTGCACTGCTTGGTCTTAAGTGTCGCGTTTACATGGGTGCAAAAGACGTTGAGCGTCAAAGCCCGAACGTATTCCGTATGAAACTAATGGGTGCAGAAGTCATTCCTGTCCACTCGGGTTCAGCAACGCTTAAAGACGCATGTAACGAAGCGCTGCGCGACTGGTCTGCAACTTATGAAGATGCGCACTACCTACTAGGTACAGCGGCAGGCCCTCACCCATTCCCAACCATCGTGCGTGACTTCCAACGCATGATTGGTGAAGAAACGAAGAATCAGATTTTGGCACGTGAAGGTCGTCTTCCTGACGCCGTTATCGCGTGTGTGGGCGGTGGTTCAAACGCTATCGGTATGTTTGCTGACTTCATCGAAGAAGAAAGCGTTCGCCTAATTGGTGTTGAGCCAGCAGGTAAAGGTATCGATACAGACCAACACGGTGCACCACTTAAACATGGCAAAACGGGCATCTTCTTTGGTATGAAAGCGCCATTGATGCAAGATCCTAACGGCCAAGTTGAGGAGTCTTACTCTGTATCTGCGGGTCTTGATTTCCCTTCAGTTGGTCCACAGCACGCACACCTAAACGCAATTGGCCGTGCAGAATACGACAACGTAACTGACGACGAAGCGCTCGAGGCATTCCAAGAACTGGCTCGCAGCGAAGGGATCATCCCAGCTCTAGAGTCTTCTCACGCTCTAGCTCATGCATTGCGCATGGCTCGTGAGAATCCTGAGAAAGAACAACTATTGGTCGTAAACCTATCTGGTCGTGGTGACAAAGACATCTTCACCGTGCACGCCATCCTAGAAGAAAAAGGAGTGATTTAATGAGCCGTTATGAGAAGATGTTTGCGCGCCTAAACGAAAAAAACCAAGGCGCATTTGTACCGTTCGTAACGGTTTGCGATCCAAACGCAGAACAATCTTACAAGATCATGGAGACCCTCGTTGAGTCTGGCGCAGACGCCCTTGAACTTGGTATTCCGTTCTCAGATCCGCTAGCAGATGGCCCAACCATCCAAGGCGCTAACATTCGTGCGCTAGATTCAGGCGCTACACCAGATATCTGCTTTGAACAAATTGGTAAGATTCGTGCTAAATACCCAGATCTGCCTATTGGCCTTCTGATGTACGCGAACCTAGTTTACTCACGCGGTGTCGAAAACTTCTACGAGCGCTGTGCAAAAGCAGGCATCGATTCTGTTTTGATTGCAGACGTACCAACCAATGAAAGTGCAGAGTTTGTTGCAGCAGCAGAGAAGTTTGGTATTCACCCAATCTTCATCGCACCACCTACAGCCAGTGACGAAACACTGAAGCAAGTATCAGAACTGGGTGGTGGCTACACTTACTTGCTTTCTCGTGCTGGCGTGACAGGTGCAGAAACCAAAGCAAATATGCCAGTTGGTCACATGTTAGATAGATTAAACCAGTTCGATGCACCACCAGCGCTGCTTGGCTTCGGTATTTCTGAACCAGCACAGGTGAAACAAGCAATAGAGTCTGGCGCAGCAGGGGCCATCTCCGGCTCAGCTGTGGTGAAAATCATTGAAGCGAATGTCGAGCAGCCACAAATTATGCTCGATAAACTTGGTGATTTTGTGTCAGCGATGAAAGCCGCCACTCAGAAATAATTTCCATTTGATGTAACGCTATAGCGCCCGCTTAACATTCTGTTTAGCGGGCGTTTTCTTGTATAGCGTTTATACCATATCATTTTTTATTCAGCGCCCGCACTTTCCAAACCAATCTAAAGCATAGCAATCAAAGAGTGATAAACTTTGCCACTTAACCAGCACACATAATAACTAGAGCAGGATGCAGTAAGGTTGCACATGGAAGAAGTCAAAGCATTATTAGCCAAATGTCCTGTATTATCAGGGCTGCCCGAGAAAGGACTTAGTGAAGCAGCACAAATAGCTAAAGTTCGCTGTTTCGACGAAAAAGCACTGATTTGCAATAAAGGGGAACCTCAATCTTCTCTTATGGTCATTGCACAGGGTGCCGTACGAATTAATTCGATGAGTTCAAAAGGCAAAGAAGTCACATTAATGATTTTCGAGGCAGGAGGCTGGTTTGGAGACAATGTTTTTTCTCCCGGCATGCCCCGTATTTTTGGCGCAACCGCGCATTCGGGCGTGACCTTACTGGAACTACCTGGTGATAAGTTTCGCCAATTACTCGTCAAATATCCTCAAAGTTACCCTACGATTCTCGACTTACTTAGCCGCCGCTTATGGTCTGCCATTTCTGTTATCGAAGATGATGCGATTAGAGGAATCGAAGAGCGGATTGCAAGAAGGTTGCTGTTGCTTGCTGAATACCAACACAACCAAGCTGTCAATACTCAGCCGTGTGTCGTGAGAGTGACTAGAGAACATATAGCCAACATGATGGGGCTAACGCGTCAAAGTGTTCATAAAGTACTAAAAAACTTAGAGAGTATTGGGATGCTAGAACTGAAATATGGTTCGGTGACCATTACCAATCCAAAACGCTTAGAAGCGCACATAAAACAACTCGAACAATAGAGTAAACAGATAGTTCATGTGTACACGCTAGCGAGAGATTGCCATCTTCTATTCTTGAGTAACGTGCACAACACCACTCGCTCCAGACAAGTGGCGCTGTGACCCGAAGTTCATTGAATTGACTAAGCCACATTCAATTCAGATTTCAATTCACGCTTTAAAATCTTTCCTGTTGCACTCATCGGGAGATGCTCACGAATTTCAACATAACGAGGATATTTAAAAGAGGCTAACTGCTCTTTGCCCCACTTTTGTAATGTTTCCGCATCAATGTACTCTCCCGGTTTAAGCACAACGTAAGCCTTTATCTCTTCGCCATACTCTTCATTTGGAATCCCTATCACCGCTACCATTGAGATTGCAGGATGAGTCATAAACACTTCTTCAATTTCTCTAGGGTAAACGTTAAATCCACCTCGAATGATCAGATCTTTCATTCTATCGACGATAAATAGATTACCTGAGCAGTCAAAACGGCCAACATCACCAGTATGGAACCAGCCATTTTGTAGCGCGGATTCAGTGACTTCCGGGCGGTCAAGGTATCCCTTCATAACATTATGCCCACGCACAACAATCTCACCTTCTTCACCGATAGGTAGCGCATTGCCTTCAATGTCGACAACTTTTACTTCAACGCCTTGAATCGGTTGACCTACCGATCCTGGTATACGTTCCTGATCTAAATGATTAAAACATGCAATAGGACTTGTTTCTGATAACCCGTATCCTTCAAGAATTGGGACATTAAATTGTTCCTCAAAGGCTCTAAAGATTTCGGTTGGCAACGGGGCTCCACCGCTGATAGCAACACGTAGTGAGGATGTATCAAATTGATGTTGGACATGAAGCAAACCGATATACATCGTTGGCACCCCAGCAAACAACGTCACTTTGTGTTTTTCCATCAGCTCAAGAACATGTTTAGGCTCAAACCTAGGCACTAATACCAAGGTTGCCCCACCCAAAACACTGGCATTTAAGTGGACGGTTTGACCAAAGGTATGAAATAAAGGCAAAGTTACTAAGTGAATATCATCGGCCTGGCTGCCCATAATGTTTTGTGCCACCAGAGCATTCATTATGATGTTCTGCTGCGTCAGTTCAGCTCCTTTTGGTAAGCCCGTCGTCCCTGATGTATACAAAATAACACAAGTATCATCCGCATTACGCGGTACATAATCTGACAATGGTTCTGCATCCGCTATAAACGCATTGAGAGTTGGCACACCATTCCATTCGTTTTCAACTTGAGATTGAGTCATCACGACCATATTTTCACATATCTCGGCCTGCTCAAACGCTTTAACCCCCTCTTTTGCCATTGGCAGTTCTGCTGTCCCTTCAAAACAGAAGTAAAACTTCGCTTTTGAATCTTCTAAGTGATACTTAATTTCTCGCGCTTTCAAAAGCACATTTAATGGGACAGCAACCGCGCCAGCTTTTTGTATCGCATAATAAACAAACGCGAAAAAAGGAATGTTTGGGCATGAGAGCGCAATACGATCGCCCGGAACGACCCCTTTGTTGATTAAAGATGCCGCGATCTTTCCGGTAATCGCATCAAACTGCGCATAAGTTATCTCGACATCACCACATATCAACGCCGTCTTATCTGGTTTACTCGCAGCATTTCTTTGTAATGCAGCAGCAAGATTCATCATAATCGCTTCACCTCTTACTTGTTGATTTTCGTTTTATCGGCTCGGGAGCATTAACAGAGAGAGCACTCCCCTACACTAAAATGTTGGTACTTTATATATGTCTCTCCCATTTCTGATTAACATTATGTTTACAATGCAATCAAAACTAAGAATGTAAAACAGTTAACATTTCACAAAGCTAATTGGTAAAAATGTGAGCTTGAAAGAAATTAATTGTTATAAATATCAATCTAAGTCACGCAAGACGCAGACTACGCTCGCAAACACAAAATTCATCTCAGTTAACAAAAAACAAACAAGAAAAAGAAATAAACAAAAACAATTACACAGCTAATAGGCATAACAAAAATCAATAGCAAACGTTTGCCATTGAACAAAACTTTATCGTTCGTCAATAAAATATCGATTAATCCATCAATAATACCTTGCTGCATATTGCCAATTGTAAACGATAAGTGTAAAAAGCAAGGCGAGATAATTATCCATAAAACCATTCATGGTTAGTGGGTAATTTTAGGATTTTACATTTTATTAGCACAGAGGTTATGGAAGTGTTAAAAGAAAAGAGTTTGCTAAACAACATTGGCGTACAAGTCGTAATCGCCATGATCGTGGGCACAGCCGTTGGTGCCATGATGGGTCATGATGCGACAGTGTTCGCTCCTTTAGGTGCTATCTTTATCAACTTAATCAAAATGTTGGTTATTCCTTTGGTCGCTGTAGCCTTGATTTCTGGCGCAGCTGGTCTTGGGAACAGCCAGTCAGCAGGCAAAGTTGGCATCGTCACTCTAGGTTATTTCGGTTTAACATCCGCCCTAGCCGTTGCGCTTGCACTATTTATGGGTGAAGTATTCCAACCAGGCATGGGGATCGACGTCTCTGGCGTTGAAGGCATGTTCTCAGCAGAATACGCTTCAAAAGGTGAACTACCTACTTTCTGGGCAACCATCACTGGTATGATCCCAACCAACGTTTTCCAATCACTAAATGAAGCAAACATCCTACAGATCCTCGTTTTCTGTATGTTCTTTGGTATTGCAATTTCTAAGCAAGCAAAAGAGCGTCGTGAGCCAATCATTAATGGTGTTAACTGCATCGTTGACGCAATGGTTTGGATGATCAACAAAGTGATGATCATTGCCCCTATCGGCGTGTTCGGTCTGATGGCAGAAGCAGTCGGTACATTCGGTTTTGGCGCACTAATGGTGGTATTCAAACTGTTCGTTGTTTACGTTGCCGCAATCCTAATCTTCGGTTTCGTTGTTTACCCAGCAATGGTGCATATTTTCACCAAGACATCAGCGAAGAAGTTCCTGTCTTCAATGAAAAAACCACAAGCTGTTGCGCTTTCAACGGCCTCTTCTATGGCAACACTGCCTGTCACAATGGACACCTGTGAAAAAGAACTGGGCGTAAAAAATTCAACCGCGTCATTTGTTCTGCCTCTAGGCGCAACGATCAACATGTCAGGTAATGCGATTTACTATGGCTTGGTTGCTATCTTCTTTGCTCAACTGTTCAATATCGATCTAGGTATGGGCGCTTACATTGCAATTATCGTAACGTCTACATTGGGTGCGGTTGGTCAAGCGGGTGTTCCTGGTCCTTCTTTCCTAGTGGTTGCCGTGCTTCTTGCCGCTGGCATTCCAATCGAAGGTTTACCACTGCTATTCGCTCTTGACCGTATTTTCGATATGATTCGTACAGCACTAAACATCACTGGTGATGCAGCATGTGCAGTTATCGTTGATGCGCTAATAGAAGAGGAAGCGGCAGAAGCTGAGCTTAAAAAGCAAGAAGCTTAGTCCTTTCTCGAATGAACTAAAAACCGCTCACTATGAGCGGTTTTTTTGTCTTTTCTTGCATTACGTAACTATATAAATAGAAACCAATAGCATAAATTTATCAAAATGATATAAACCATTACAAAATATAAAAAACGTCAGAACTAGGTTATATCATGAGTCTTAAGCTGTCTTTGGAGCCCCTCGCCAGTACAGATTTGCCGATCGAGTCAAAACAACAGGCGCTGGTTGACACGGTTCTTCTTACTCTTACACCGCAAGAAAGGTCTTCTCTTTTTCAACAAGTTGCTTTGTATAGAATAAAGCTTCTTAAATCCCTCTTTCCTAAATACGCATCTAAGAGTCTGTCCGTACTGTTTGAATTAATAGATTATCGAGATTTAGTACAGCAGTATCCAACGCCTTTCTCCGAAGAGGCGCTCTTAATTGAACAAATTGCCGCAGATTGTTACCCGCATTGGATGGTTTTCTGGTGTGAATGTGAGATTGCTGCGATCAAGCAAAAATCTCTGTTAAACGATCAATCAAAAAACCAACTAGAACTTCCGCTCAAAGACGAAGTCTACTACGGAGTGGTAATTGATAAGATCGAAGAATCCCAGCTTATGGTGTGCACACCAAACCATCCGCACATTATGACTATCAGCGATGCTGTGGCGTTAACTAACCTTGAACTTTTTATCAAAGGTAATAAATGGTTTGAGATGCTACCTCTCCTATCCATGTCGCAAACTGGAAAACACTTTCTTTTACTCAAACGATCAGGCTTTGAAAAAACCAAAGTGCTTGTTTCTTCGATGCTCATTCAGGATTGGGAGACTCGGGACTCTTGGCTAAGCTATACACCACAATTTAGCAATTCAAAGTGGAACTATTGCTTCCCTAACTCAGCCTTTTCGAACCTAAAACGCTTGGGAATTATAGAATCAACCAGCTCTTCAAAGATTCAGTCTATCGAAGAGTTTGACAACATAGTGAAAACAGCACTAATAAATAAGCATAAGGTTTGTGAAATCCTTAGATTAGCAGTCACTGGAAATACACGGCAGAAACTTTATTATATATATCTTACTCAAAAAAAACTCACTCAATTATTGCATGAACTTGGATATAAAATTAGTTTTACAGTTATAGACCAACCATTTATCCTCGATTTTTACTCTAACATCAAAGAGGAAGGATACTACAACTTAGGATTTTGTGATTTAAATAATGATCATATTTTAACTTATCGTGGTTTATGGAATATAAACATATTGAAAGACGAGTTTAATAAAATATCTTTTTTTGATTATATTAGATTAGTTAAGAAGGTAAAAGGATAAAAAGAGATGCAAATTTCCAAATTACCAACAATTCTAATATTGTACCCAAAAGCAACCGCACTCCTTTTAATAGTTTTACTGGTATTTATTTGGTTGATTTATTATTGCATCCAGTTGACAAACAAAGAAGAAAAGATATTAGGCACCTACCATTTCTCGTACATTGCTTATTCTGCCTGCATTATTGGGTGGATTATCAGTAATGCTTATTTTCATACCAACTTTCTCCCAAAACTAGGGGCTGATTTCGGTATCGTTATGGCACGAGTAGCCAACATTACCTCTTCATTAGCCTTCTGTTTCGCCTATTACTTTTCATGCCAACTGTCTGCCGAGCAGAGGAAAAGCAATATATACCTATGGCAAAGGTGGCTCATAACCATTGTTGTTTTTTATTCCATATCAGTGAACATAACGCCTGGATTAACCGTAGAGAACATTAGCATAATCAACACCAGCCAATTCATAATTGAGTTTGGAAACCAAACGCCATACTTTTTTTTCACTATGTTTTGTTTGATGATTCTTTGTTTAGGTAATCTTATTACCATGCGTAAATATAGCAATCGTCTAGCTCTAGCAAAAACAAGTTACATGATCGCTGGGATATTAGTGTACATGTTATCCACAGTCGTCATACAAATAGGCATTACTTACTTCCTAAAGGATTTCTCGTTAACTTGGCTTCCTCCGGCATTATCAGTGAGCGAAATGTTATTTGTTGGTTATGCATTGTTAACATCACGATTTTACAGTATAAAATACCTTGCCTATTTGATATTAAGCGCTCTTTTCGCCTGTATGCTTCTGACTATTCCTCTTGGGATAATATTTATTCCACTCTCTGATAATGTACAGTGGTTAGTTGCAATACCTATATGTGCTTTAATTGGGATGACTTGGAGAGTCTTATATGAAAAAGTAGGTTATTGTACAGCACTTTTAATTTATGGTACCAAAAAAACGCCTGTACAAAAAATATTGGAATTAGAAAAGGATTTTAAAATATCTATCGACGATGCAATGCGTCGCCTTGGTACACTACTACAAATCCCAGATGACAAATTACGCTTGGTCACAAGTAACTATAACGAGGCGTTTTACGAGAGATATCTGTCATCGAACAGAACAGTATTAATTTTGGATGAACTATCACAGGAATTAGAACACAAAATATCGGTCAAAAACTCTATAAAAGTGCTCTACGATAGAATGAGTTCTAATGATACCGCTCTTGTTATGCCATTATTTGGTCATTGCAAATCCGTTAGCCACTTTTTAGTCTCGCCTCACAAACTTAACAATCAAATGTTCTGTAATGAAGAAATCTCAGCACTACAGACCTTATTGACCCGTATACAAAGCTCAATAGAAGCAGATCGGCGTATAAGACAGAGTCATGCGTTGGCGAATTCAATTGCCCATGAAATGCGTAACCCTCTCGCTCAAGTGCAATTACAACTTGAAACCTTAAAACAGCATATTGAATCAAACGCTTCACTTGATACGTTAAAGAGAGAGATTGATAAAGGAGAAGCAGCGATTCAACGCGGTCGCCAATTGATCGACATCATTTTGCGAGAAGTCAGCGACAGCTCACCTGAGCATGAGCATTTAGACATTACTTCAATACATAAGGCCGTCGATCAAGCGGTCAGCCGTTATGGCTTTGAAAACGATCAAATAATCGAAAGAATCAACCTGCCCCAAGAGCACGATTTTGTCGTGAAATTAAACGAGACTCTGTTTAACTTTGTCATTTTCAATTTAATTCGCAATGCTATCTACTATTTTGATTCTTATCCCGATAGTCAAATTGAGATTCGTACTCAAACAGGGGCCTATGAAAACGTTCTGATCTTCCGAGATAGTGGTCCTGGCATTGATAGCAGTATTTTACACAAGATATTTGACGAATTTTTCTCGTACCAGAAAAGTGGCGGCAGCGGCCTTGGCTTAGGCTACTGTCAACGCGTTATGCGCTCTTTTGGCGGACGAATTGAGTGCCAGTCTGAATTAGGCGAATTTACAGAGTTCTACTTGTATTTCCCGGTCGTCCCAAACGCCCCCAAGCCAGAGACGTTGAGAGCACCGGACTTCAATGGCTGGAAAGTAAATGCACCACATTCTGAACCTCGCACAACCCAACACGTACAAGTAACCAACGATGCACCAACAGTGCTCATTGTTGATGACAAAGAGGTGCAGCGTACTTTGGTTCAAATGTACTTAAAGAGGCTGGGAGTCAACAGCTTACAAGCAAATAATGGCGCTTCTGCGGTGGAGCTATTTCAGTCGCACAAGATTGATTTGGTGCTTATGGATGTACAGATGCCAGTGATGAATGGATTTGACGCAAGCCAACGAATTAAACAAATTGCGTCTTCCGTTCCGATCATCGCACTATCTGGAGAGTCTGGAGCCAAAGAGCTGGAGCTCATTGCGAAACTCATGGATGACAGACTTGAAAAGCCAACCACATTAAATGCGCTCCAAACCGTCATCAAGCGCTGGTTGCAACATGAGAGTTTTGCTACTTCCAACACTTTCTAATTTGCGAAGATAAAACTGGCACTAGATGTGCATTACTGAAGTAAATCGAATTATCCAGAGGGTCAAGCAAGCTGCAAATGGTTAGCGGATGAGCTTGATAAGGAGATCGCCATGTTACTTCATCGACACACATACTACGGCTTGATTCATCATGGAATCAAAGCGCTACTACTCGATCGCTTAGGCCACTATACAGAAGAAGAATACCATCAGTATCTGAGCCTAATGACCGGCAAATCCACTTGCTTTACGATGTCTCTCGAAGAGCTTGAAGCAACCGTTGATAACCTGTTACGTGAAGGCTATTTAGAAGATGTCAAAACGCTTATTTCTCAATATCAACGTGTTGCTTAAATCTTAAATTCTATCAACTCAATTGCCGCTCTATCGCGGCAATTTTTATGCCTTCGATTTACTACTTCATCTTTGCGAAATGTTGCTTGTTGTATCATTCAGTCAGGGGATTACTTCTCTTACCTCTAACCTTGACGGTATTCACATCTTGTCAGATTCCGTTAGACTGTCTTCAATTCACTAATTAGGTAGATTTTGCCACCATGAAGCAAATCCTAGATTTTATCCCACTCATCGTCTTCTTCGCTTTGTACAAGATGTACGACATCTACGCAGCAACAGGAGCGCTGATCGTTGCAACGGCAATTCAGCTTGTCGTCACCTATGCTCTGTATAAAAAAGTCGAGAAAATGCAGCTAATTACGTTCGTTATCGTGACGATATTTGGCAGCATGACCCTTTTCTTCCACGACGACAATTTCATAAAATGGAAAGTCACCATCATTTATGTGATTCTAGCTATCGGTTTAGCAGCGAGTCACGCAATGGGGAAATCGGCCATTAAAGGCATGTTGGGCAAAGAAATTTCACTACCTGATGCTATTTGGGCGAAGATCAACTGGGCTTGGGTCGGCTTCTTCTCATTCTTTGCTGGTCTGAACATTTATATCGCTTACGAGCTACCACTGGATGTTTGGGTCAACTTCAAAGTATTCGGAATGTTGATTGCGACATTTGCCTACATGATTGCGACTGGCTTCTACATTTACAAACACATGCCAAAAGAACAAAAAAATAACTCATCCGATGTGTCGGCTGATGATTAAAAACTCAGTTTTGCTATAATCCGCGCACTTTGCAGCGACCTTCGGGTCGCTGTTTTGCTCCATGTATCACTAAACCGATCAAACGGCATACCGGAATCAGACCATTCTTGCTGCTGTAAACCAACTTTCTCTGGTCCGGTGTCTGCGGTTTTTTTTAAGGACCTTTGGTTCTAGGTATTTACTATGTTGGCGCTTAGTTTGAGCGCCTTTAAGATTTAGGATGTCACAATGAGTCAAGAAATTAGCTCTCCGAGAGGTCAACTGCTGCTTCGTACCCTTGCAATGCCTGCCGATACTAATGCCAATGGCGATATTTTTGGTGGTTGGATTATGTCTCAGCTCGACCTAGCAGGTGCGATTCTGGCCAAAGAGATCTCTTCTGGTCGCGTTGTTACCGTTTCAGTGTCCAGCATTACCTTCAAGAAGCCTGTAGGTGTTGGCGATGTCGTTTGCTGCTATGGCGAATGCACTAAGATTGGTCGCACCTCAATGAGTGTCGATCTGGAAGTATGGGTCAAGCCGGTAAAAGCACACGGTGTCGGCGAGCGCTTCATGGTTTGTGATGCGACTTTCAACTACGTAGCCATTGACAGTGAAGGCAAACCACGGCCGGTTCAGAATTAGTCAACCTACAGCGCTAACTGTTAGAAAGGATCTCACATTTTCTGTTGTTCACTTGTGAGAGACACAAAAAAGGCGTTAAATTAACACTTTACCCTACCAATTAAGGAACTATGCTATGTGGTATGTCATCTTTTCTCAGGACGTCGAGAACTCGCTGGAAAAACGCATGAGCGTTCGCCCGCAACACTTGGAGCGCTTACAAAAGCTTCAAGACGAAGGTCGCCTTCTTACTGCTGGTCCTATGCCTGCGATAGACTCTGACAACCCAGGAGAAGCTGGATTTACGGGCTCGACTGTCATCGCTGAGTTCGCCTCTCTAGAAGACGCTAAAGCGTGGGCAGAAGCCGATCCTTACGTAGCGGCTGGTGTTTACGATAATGTAATCGTGAAACCGTTCAAAAAAGTGTTTTAATTTATGAAAAAATTACTGTGTCTTTTCTTGGCATTTGGTGCGTTAGCGGGCTGTTCATCTACCGATGATAATCAACGCCAGCTTGAGCTATTGGCATCAAACCGAGCGGGAGTCTTGTCCGCAGGTCTCCCTTTGGAATACGGTCCACTGCAGATAATGCGTGTCTCATCCAATAAAAATGTTGTTGAAATGATGATGATTTATAACGATGACGCACTCGGTGCAAAGCCGTTAAATCAAGTACTGAACACCAGTATCTACACCTATTGCAGTAACCCGGAAATTCGTAAGCAAATTGATATGGGCTTAATGTACCGTATTAAAGTGCGTAACTCTCGCGGTCAGTTGATGGCAGATGAGTTGGTTTCCGCGCAAACTTGTACTCAAATGAAATAGTCACAGTGAGTGCGTTGTTTTCGATACGAGCAATTCATCCGCTATTGCGGGATATTATAACGACGAAAATGAACGGCTAAGAATAGAAAAACGGAGACAACGGTCTCCGTTTTTATTTGCTAAAAAAGGTGCCTTACGCCAGCTCAGCACGAAGTTTCTTCGCCGCTGACACGAGGTTCGCCAATGCCGCTTCCGTCTCTGCCCAGTTACGTGTTTTCAGACCACAGTCTGGGTTCACCCACAAACGTTGTACCGGAATCTTTTCTGCCGCTTTCTTAATTAAGCCTTCAATCCACTCTTCCGTCGGAATGTTTGGTGAGTGAATGTCATAAACACCTGGACCGATTTCATTCGGGTAATTGAACTCTTCAAACGCTTTAAGCAGTTCCATATTTGAGCGTGATGTTTCAATGGTAATCACATCCGCATCGAGCGCCGCGACTGAATCGATGATTTCATTGAACTCGCTGTAACACATGTGAGTGTGAATCTGAGTTTCTGGTTTTGCACTCGCTGCCGAGATCTTAAATACATCCACCGCCCATTCTAAATACGCTTTGTGATCGCGCTTTTTCAACGGCAGACCTTCACGAATCGCAGGCTCATCGATTTGAATGATATTGATGCCTGCATCTTGCAGATCAGAAACCTCATCACGCAGTGCCAGTGCCAGTTGCTGGGCGATTTCTTGACGTGTGATGTCTTCACGCGGGAATGTCCAACATAAAATCGTTACCGGGCCCGTCAGCATACCTTTCATCTGCTTGCTGGTTAGCGATTGTGCGTACGTCGACCATTCCACCGTAATCGGCTTTTCACGCTCAATGTCGGCAACCACAATGGCTGGTTTCACACAGCGAGAGCCATAACTCTGTACCCAACCAAATTTCGTCGTTTGGAAGCCCGCCAAGTTCTCCGCGAAGTATTCTACCATGTCGTTACGCTCAGCTTCACCATGCACAAGCACATCTAGGTCAAGGGCTTCTTGGCGTTTTACGGCATCCGCAATATGTCCTTTTAGTGCTTGGATATAGTCGGACTCAGATAACTGGCCAGTGCGATAAGCGCTGCGCTGAACACGAATTTCACCCGTTTGAGGGAAAGAACCGATGGTCGTGGTTGGCAACAGAGGCAAGCCCAATACTTCAGCTTGATGCGCAGCACGCTCCGCGTAAGGTGCGCTGCGCTCGGCAAGTGACGCAGTAATACTGTTTAAACGTGCTTGAACTTGTGGCTTATTCACATGCGTTGCCGTTTTACGTGCTTTGATTGGCTGGCTGTGGGTATCACAAGCGAGAATCGCATCTTGATCACCATCGAGTGCGCGGCCAAGCAAGGCGACTTCTGTTACTTTTTGTTTTGCGAACGCAAACCAGCTTTTCACTTCCTCACTGAGTTCTGTTTCCAGTTCCAGATCAACCGGGCTATGTAGCAAAGAGCATGAGCTCGCAACCCAAAGGTTGTCGCCCAGTTTTTCTTTTACTGGCTGTAGACGTTCAAGTTGCGCACTCAAATCCGAGCGCCACACGTTACGACCGTTGACCACGCCAGCAGACAGCACCCACCCCTCCGGTAGTTTGGCAACCACGTCGTCAAGCTGCTGAGGCGCGGCAGATAAATCGATATGTAAACCATCCACTGGTAGCTTTACAATTTTGTCTAGCGTATCGCTTATAGAGTCAAAGTACGTCGTTAGCAGCACTTTTACATCGCTTCGAATCACTTGGTACGCTAGCTTGAACGCATCAGCCCACTTACTTTCAAGCTCTAGTGACAAAATTGGCTCATCAATCTGAACCCACTCAACACCTTGACTCGCGAGCTTTGCCAAAATAGCTTGGTAAGCCGTAAGCAATCGTGGCAGTAGCGTCAGGCGATCGAACCCTTCTTCTACCTCTTTACCTAAGTAAAGATAACTGACTGGGCCAAGCAAAACTGGCTTCACTTTATGCCCAGCTTGGGTTGCTTCGTTGACTTCTTCAAACAGTTGAGGCCAGCTCACTTCAAATGTATCGTCCTTGCTAAATTCAGGTACGATGTAGTGGTAGTTTGTGTTGAACCATTTAGTCATATCCGATGCTGCAGCGCCCGCACAGCCGCAACCCGCTTGAGATTGACCGCGACCCACTTTGAATAGCGTATCCAAATCAGGGAAACCGTCTGCGTGACGTTTTGGCACGTGACCCAGTAACAACGTGGTCGTCAGTACATGATCGTACCAAGCGAAATCGCCAGCGATGGTAAAACTCAAGCCAGCATCTGTTTGTGTTTGCCAGTTTTTAGCGCGCAGATCTGCCCCAACCTTTTTAAGCTCTGCTTGATCAATTTCTCCGCGCCAGTATTTTTCCTGAGCGAATTTTAATTCTCGTTTTTCACCGATGCGTGGATAACCTAGTACGTGCGTTGTTGTAGCCATGTCCCTATTCCTTTTTCAATCTTGTTCAATTTGTTTAAGTCAGAGCATCTTTCGTCATGAAAGATGTCTGGATGGCTAAACTATCACTCTCATCTGCGGTTTGAACAACGTCCATTTATTCAACTTGTTTATTAAAAAAATTCATCATGAGGCGACATGATTCGCAAATAAACACAACAAATAGACGTCTAGACGTTTACATATCCATTTTTTGTCGTTAAGTTATTTATACGATTGCTATTCTGTTCATAGCGAGCAACAAAGGATGAAAGGAATTCATGATAGAGCTAAAACATTTGCGGACACTCACTTCGCTTCGAGACACCGGCTCTCTAACCGCGACCGCGACCGCGTTGCATCTCACTCAATCGGCCTTGTCTCACCAGATCAAAGATTTAGAGGCACGGATTGGGGGACAATTATTCCTTAGAAAAACTCGTCCGGTAAAGTTCACTTCAGAGGGAGAAATCCTATTGCGTCTTGCAGAAGATATTCTTCCCAAACTCGCAAGAGCAGAAAATGATTTGGCAAGCTTGAAAGAAGACGTCAATGGTCGGTTGCATATGGCGATTGAATGTCACTCATGTTTCCAATGGCTCATGCCTGCTCTTAGGGAATATCAACTTGCCTGGCCTAGCGTAACACTGGATTTTTCATCAGGTTTTGGCTTTGAACCACTTCCTGCACTGTTAGCTGGCGAGTTGGATCTCGTTATCACGTCAGATATTCAACCTCGTTCTGAAGTGCATTATGAACCTTTATTCGACTTTGAAATGCGCTTAATTACCGCGACCAACCACCCACTGGCGGAAAAAGAAGTTATTGATCCGCAAGATCTCGCAGATCAAACCATGCTCTCTTATCCGGTTCAAAAACAAAGGCTAGACGTCGTAAAACACTTCTTGCAGCCAGCGGGTGTAGAGCCCGCCAAATGGAAGCAAGCCGACAATACTCTGATGTTAGTGCAAATGGTCTCCGCAGGATTAGGGGTTGCAGCACTGCCAAATTGGGCGATTTCTGAATTTTCGCGCCAAGGCCTTATTACCAGTAAACCTTTTGGCCAAGGCTTATGGCGTCGCTTATTTGCTGCAACGCGTCACTCAGAGAAAGATAAACGTTACTTACAAGCCTTTTTCGCAACCGCAAGGCTACAATGTAAAAGCCACCTTGACGGAATCAAGATGGCTTAGGGATATGGATTAAGGAAGGTTTAGCGTTGATATGCTTTAAATTGGTTGGTTAATGGATCGTACTGATAACCAAGCATATCAAGCTTGCCTACAACGGACTCTACATCCATTTCATACACCGATACTAACTCGTCAAAACTGTCGCACTCTAAACGTAGCTTCTCATTGACGATACCTAGCAAAATAATGCTGTCCAAATTACCTACATTGCTTAAATCCATCGCGACTCTCCTCTTCGACAAGGTATATAAACAAGCGTAGACGTAATCACGTGAATTTAAAGTGAGCGCGATCCAAAACGTGAGTGCCTTATATTCAAGCAACCTAGAAAGGACTTGAGTACAAACAGCATTGCTCTGTTTCTCGACTCGAGATTAAGCCGCCAGAGAGAATAAACCTTGTAGGCTCGTCATTGACGCGAGCGCGAGCAACAGGGCGACGCTCAGCTGAACCTTTTCTGGTTTTTTATGTGTGAAGATATGCCAGCACCAAACAATGATTGAAGAAATTAGCATGGCTAAAGACAACAAAATTGGTTGTGTTGCGGCGCTCAATGTCGCTTCATTTAACTGGTAAGAAGCAAATAGAGTTGCGATTACCAGCAGCATTCCAGACACAATGCCCGTAACTGGCAAAATGCGGTGAAATGCCTGCAATCTGCTACGAGCGATAGTCAGAAGCAATTGAGAAAATGACGCCCCAAGGAAAAATATCATTATTGCCATCGCAATAGACGCAGGCCAGCTTGGCTGTTCAAATGCTTGAATACTTACATACGCAAAAGCCAAACCATTCGCTAAATGCATCGCCCAAAGAGGGCCTTTTTCACGCGTTTTCTTGGTTTGAACCTGGGAGTAGAAATAGAAAATAGCGAACACGATCATAAATGCTTCAATGCGAAGAGAAGCAACCGCAAGCCACAATAACGCCACTGCTGGCAACATTTTATGAAGACGGCCTCTCTGACCCGGACAAATATCGCCCTTGATGAGAAGCAAAGTCAGTAGCGCTTGCGCGCCAAATAGCATCGGAGGAAAAGTAACCAGCAATTGTTGAATCATGTTAAATGCACGCTTAAAAGTCATTTTGGGGTGGCGATAATAGCAAATCACCTATCGTCAAACCACCGAAAGTCTATCCCCAAATGTACTAGAACAGCGTGACTTTTTATTCAACAAGAAGCGAGATACTTCAACGCATCTTCTTGAGTTAACACGCCTCTGTATTCTTCTTTTTCATCACATAAAACCCACGGGAAGCGAATGCCTGTTTTGATTAGTTCTCGAATAGCAGCAACAGATAAGTGCGCATTGACGAGCACAAACTCCGTGCTCATTATCTGGTTCACCGGACGTTTCCAAATCCAATTTTCTCGCTCAGTCTCTAATTCGGTCCCCATGGAAGGCGTTAGGTGTAAGTTAACTTGCTCTTTGGTAACTAAGCCAACACAGCGCTTTTCGTTAATGACAACCAACGGCGAACTTGGACTTAAACTCATATATTCCACCGCCAACGATAATGGCTCCCCGGGATCAAGGTGCCTGACCTCTTCATGGCTCAGTGATTGCAATACATCATCTTGTTTTGGTTTGACAGCAACACCCGAAAACAAATGTTCGTAACTTTCCGCTTTCTCCATCAAATCGACAGGCCGAGCACGAGAGAACAAAAAGCCTTGCATGTAATCCACACCTATTTCAGCCAATGTTTGAAGCTCCTGTTCTGACTCCACGCCCTCGGCAACCACTTTTACATTCATTTGCTGAGCAAGATCAGTGACCATTTTGACAATATTATAACTGGTATTGCCATGCTGAATGTTCTTAACGAATTTTCGGTCGATTTTCAGTAAATCAAACTGCCCTTTCTCTAGGTAAGAAAAAGAAGAATACCCTGTACCGAAGTCATCAATCGCAATTTTAATGCCCTCTTTGCGCACTTGCTCTAGCGCTTGCGTATGCTCTTCGTCTTGCTCAAAATACGCTGTTTCCGTCAGCTCAATCGTGACTCGTTTAGGATCGACACCACTGGCTTTAATTAGGTCATGCGAACGCTGAAGAACCTGGAGCGAATCCAATTTAGTATTCAGTGAGCGATTGATGGTTAACCCTATTTCCTCGCCATATATGTCTTGCAAGCGCGGAAAGTGTTTGAGCGCGGCTTGACAAACCTCATCATCCAGAGCCGCAATCAACTCTAAATCTTCAATAACAGTAATCATCTCTTGAGTGCTATAGGCATCACTTTCATGATAAAAGCGCGCTAAGGCCTCGAACTTAACGACTTTACCAGTTCGGCTGTCAATTATTGGTTGAAAATGAACATCCACCAGCCCACTGTCTATTTGCGCTTCCAAAAACGCCTCTAAATGCTGGCGTTTGACTAACTCAGAATGAAGCTCACTATTATAAAAATTAAAATAGCCACCTTCTCCAGAAAGTGAGGACAACATCGCCTGGGCTGCATGCGCTAACGCTTGCTTTGGCCTGTTTGTATCATAGCCGAGGATTGACACACCCGTTTGTCCCTCGACGATAGTGGTATGCATTTTTGTTCCCATTTCATTCCTAAGCTCAGTGAAGAACCCTTTCATCGCAATTTGAATCAAACGTAAAGGACTTAGCCATTGACAGTGAGGAGTTTGTAAACAGACAACAAACACATCCCTAGAAAGTTGACCCGCTATACTGGTGTAGCGGCTTCGCATAATAAAATCGGCGAAGCCTAGTTGCTGTTCAAGTAAGCATTTTTCAGAAAAATTTGGTCTGAGAGTCATGACGATATTGAGTTCTTTACTCCCACTTTCGTTCGCCAAATTAGCTAATTGCAGTTCGAACTCTTCTCTAGAAGGCAAAAAAGCTGACCAATCATGTTGTTGTTCACAGCGATTTTTCATCCACAACAAGGAAGCCGAAATGTCAGTAGAGAAGCCGAGATAAAGAATCCGTCCAGAATGAAATGTTAGCCGATAGATACAAAGATGATGTGCCTGATTACTACCATTTGCAGTTCTACTCAATAAATTACCGCTCCAGTATCCTTCATCATCAATATGTTGCCAGAGTTGGTCGTAAAACGCCTGACTATGGTGAGATGTGCTAAAGATATAGGTTTTAAGTCCAACCAAATCACGGTTTTGATAACCCATTTGCAATTCAAAGGCACGGTTACAACCCAAGATTCGGGTGTCTTCGTCCGCGACTAAAACCCCTACATTCGGTAAATCAAAAATCGTTTCGAGAATTTTCGCTAACTCTTCGCAGCCAGTGATCGTCAATTGAGGGATGATAGAGCCTTGAACAATACGCTCATTGAGCTTTTCAAAGCTAATTGTGACATGTATTAAGCGAGCTTCATTAAGCATCATGCAACAAGAAAAACGACCTTGCCCACCTAGGAGCTCCACTTCTAAAATTCGTTGCCTTAGTGTTTCCTGTTGCCCCATCAGCATGTGCTCAAACAAATCATCTAAGCAGGTGACTGGCGTATTTAACCCAAAAGCATTTGCCATTCCTTGCTGGTCGCATTCGAATTCGCGAGTATCAATCTTGTAAGACCATTCAATCACTGGAGTCGGATTGGATGTCGGTTGCACTTTTTCATGTGCTATTGTTGTTGAGTCACTCATTCCCTAGCCCCCCTTTTAATTAGCCTCATGCTCAGGGCTCGTAGTCAACGTGCCTTATTCCATTTGGGACCTGCTGATCCTCTTGTAAAATAGATTCTGGCAACGTAAGCCAATCGACTTAGAACCTTTTCAGAGCTTGTTCGGCTTTTTGCATTTTCCTATGCATTAATTTGATTATAGGCGTTGTTTTTAATAAGCACATCATTGCTTATTGGTTGTATTAACATTGCGACATTTTTCACGACTCGACCTATAACCATGAGGCTTTCAAGGTGATATTAGACATAAAATCGCCGATATGGCCTTGATATTTTTGCAAACCAAATAAAACTCGATGAACTAAGCTTGAATAGATGAGTTTGGTATAGATACCTGATCCTCAAATCGCTATAATTCGCGCTCCCTGGAACAGAGAGCAAAATATGACCAATAACATCACTCCTATTCATGAGTACAAAAAATACTGGGCAGAGTGTTTTGGTACGGCACCTTTCTTGCCGACCAGTCGCAAAGAAATGGACGCCCTAGGGTGGGATAGCTGTGACATTATCATCGTAACCGGTGACGCTTACGTGGATCACCCAAGCTTTGGTATGGCTATCATTGGCCGTCTGCTAGAAGCACAAGGTTTCCGTGTCGGTATCATTGCTCAACCAGAATGGCAAAACAAAGATGCATTCATGCAGCTTGGTAAGCCAAATCTGTTCTTCGGGATCACTGCGGGTAACATGGACTCCATGATCAACCGTTACACCGCGGATAAAAAACTTCGTCACGATGACGCGTACACCCCCAATAACGAAGGTGGTAAACGCCCAGACCGCGCGACTTTGGTTTACTCTCAGCGTTGTCGTGAAGCCTATAAAGAAGTGCCTATTGTTTTAGGTGGTATCGAAGCCAGCCTACGCCGTGTTGCGCACTACGATTACTGGTCAGACAAAGTTCGCCGTTCGGTACTGTTTGATGCAAAAGCAGACATCCTACTTTTCGGTAACGCAGAGCGTGCACTTGTAGAAGTAGCGCATCGCATCGCAAATGGTGAAGACATCAGCACCATGACTAATATTCGTGGTACAGCCGTGAACCTGCCAGCCGCGCCAGAAGGCTACACGGTTATCGATTCTTCTCGCATTGAAAAACCTCGTAAAGAAGCGTTCGTACCAAAGAACCCATACGAAGTAGAAACTCAGTGTGAAACTAAAAAAGATGAGCCAGTTGCACAACCAATCACGATTCGCCCATCACGCCACGATGCTGCGACAACTGCGGTTCGCTTACCTTCTTTTGAAAAACTAAGAAACGATCGCATTCTTTATGCCCACGCAAGTCGTGTATTGCATTTAGAAACAAACCCGTACTCTGGCCGAGCGTTACTTCAAAGCCATGGTGATCGTGAACTTTGGGTAAACCAAGCCCCAATCCCATTGACAACCGAAGAGATGGATTTTGTGTTTGGCTTGCCTTACGCGCGTGTTCCTCATCCTATGTACGGCAAAGCAAAAATTCCAGCGTATGACATGATCAAAACGTCTGTGAACATCATGCGTGGTTGTTTTGGTGGCTGTTCTTTCTGTTCGATTACCGAGCACGAAGGCCGAATCATTCAAAACCGCTCGAAAGAGTCAATCATTAACGAAATTGAAGAAATTCGCGACAAAGTTCCGGGCTTTACCGGCACAATTTCCGATCTTGGTGGCCCGACTGCAAACATGTACCGTCTGGGCTGTAAAGATCCAAAAGCGGAAGCGAACTGTCGTCGTCCATCCTGTGTATTCCCGGGCATCTGTAACAAGTTAAATACAGACCATAAACACACCATCGATCTATACCGCGAGGCGCGTAAAGTAGAAGGCGTGAAGAAAGTGATGGTCGCATCTGGCGTACGCTATGACCTTGCGATTGAATCACCAGAATACGTGAAAGAGCTCGTGACTCACCACGTAGGTGGTTACTTGAAAATTGCACCGGAACATACAGAGAAAGGCCCTCTTGATCTGATGATGAAACCGGGTATGGGCACGTACGATCGCTTTAAAGAGATGTTCGAGAAGTACAGCGCAGAAGCGGGTAAGAAGCAGTACTTAATCCCTTACTTTATCTCTGCGCACCCAGGCACAGAAGACGAAGACATGCTGAACCTTGCTCTGTGGCTGAAGAAAAACAACTTCGAGTGTGACCAAGTACAAAACTTCTACCCTTCGCCAATGTGTAACGCAACGTCGATGTACTACTCAGAGACAAACCCTCTGAAACGAGTGAAGTATAAGAAACGTGAAGATGTACCTGTAGCAAAAGGTGAACGTCAACGTCGCCTACATAAAGCGCTGTTGCGTTACCACGATCCAGCAAACTGGCCAATGATCCGAGAAGCCCTAATCAGCATGGGTAAAAAACATTTGATTGGTGACAAACAAGGCTGTCTCGTTCCTGCGGAAGACATTGAAGCACAAACACCTGCACAACGTCGTAAATCTGGTCGTCACGGGGCAAACCGCTTTGCAACCAAACATACCAAAAACCAACCGGGCTTCGGTGGTCATTTGAACAAACGCTCTGAAGGCGGTTCAAAAGGTAGTCAACGCCCTGCAAGCAACGGCCAACGTCCTAGCGGCAACGGTGCAAACCGCCCAGCAGGTAGCAAGCCACAAGGTCAAGGTCGCCCACAAGGACAAGGCAAACCAGCTGGTCAACGTAAACCAAAGCGTCGTTAATTCTTCAGCACTTAAATACTAGAAAGGGCTCCAGAGGTAACTCTGGAGCCCTTTTGTTTTGTCGGTTCATTGAGGTATCACTCACAACTCAAACTTTGATTCAATCAATACAAAAAATGGTAAACACCAACCAACTTATTGGAAAAACAAACAATTATTTGATTGAAGAAAAATAATACAAAACTAACTCATTGATTTTTAATTACTTTATTTTGGTGCGATATTTGCGTAATAGAGTAAAACTCTTAAACATGGGCTAACGATGAGTAATCCACTTCCTCCAAAAACTTCGATGTTCTGGCACGACAACAGCTATACCTATGAGGAGGCCGTTCAGGCATTTGAAAGCGATGGTACGCTGAAATCGCTGAATATCGTCCCAACCACGGAATCCGATGATCTTGCTGGCTCCCCCCCAGAGCGCAGTATGTTTTGGGAGGGAGAAACAAAAAAAATCGCCCCGCCACCGCCGTCAGAACCAGAACCTCTCAATTTAAAAAACGAGAAAGAACCAACAGAGGCTTTACCGGCACACTTCATCCCTGTTCGCTACGCCATCGATCAGCTAGAAACGGAAGAAACACAACCTTTTGGTTTGCCTGAAGAATGGAAAGGCCAAGGCCCAGCCAAACTCAATACCGTTGGCTACACCCTGCGTCAACTACGCGATGGTTGGCTGTATGTCTATGATGCAATTAACAAAAGCTTAGACGAATACGAAATCAAAGGAACGCAATTCACGCTCTATAAGTTGGGAGAATCAGAAAGCCCAAAATCAGAACAGCGTGGGACACCACAAGATGCAAGGCCTTTCCTTACTTACGTCAACGGAAGCGTACTATCGATTTGTTTCTCTGAGCACCGGTGGACATGGCACACGTTCATGCGCGTCCTTAACAATCCGAGTAATCATATCGATCGCATGCAAACCATTGTTCTGTCTGCAAACGAGAATCAGCACAACATTGCACCAATCGATAAGTTAACTCAAGTGGCTGATATTGAACCTTCTGCAGTTGATGATGGGCGTTTTGCAGATTCTGGCATCGCTACCAAAGCTGACGAAGATGGTTCTACCTTTAAACCTGTCGCAGCCGAGAGTGACTTAACCTCTGCGATTCCAGAAGAAGAATCGGGCTACTTCGTCGCGATAAAAGATTACGCCGCAGACATTCAAGACATGTCGCTGCATTTTGTTGGCGCAGCAAGCCCCTACCGCCTTTTCATTGATCAGTTTTCAAACCAGTGGAACTTAATGCAGACCGCCATGCAACTGTGCATGTTCGGGGCAAGTGACGAGATAGACATGCCAGCTAGCGTTAAGCGTAACGGCGAAGAGCTATCGTTTTATACCGACATGGCTGAGTATTATGATTCCTCCCACCAACTTGATTTAGCAGAACAAAACAAAAACTCAGTTCAGTCCGGCTATCCTGCCAAGTTTTCTGCCGGAGCGATTGAATCACACCAACATACTCAAAGTGACATTGCCAAAGCGATACAGGACAAATATCGAATTTCAGCAAACCGATTTGGTAAATACGAACAATGGATAGCGACTGAACGCTGGCGCAAGCAGCTGAACTGGAAGCAAATGCTGAGCGAGATGCAAGAGCTGTCAGAACAAAAAGAAACCATGCTTGCCGAAGTTGTTTCAGTAAAAACCGACTTTATCGCTGTAATGGAGTCTTTGACACCGCATCATCTCGAAAGAACCTTCGACCTATACAGTGAAGACACGCAATACAGCTTGTATCAACTTCATAAGCAAGCGGTTGAGTCATTTACTTTGGTGGTGCAAGAAGAAGACCGCCAATGGGCAGAAAGCCAATGGGAGAAACCAACCAGTTTACTCGCTCTCTACACTTCCGGATTTAGTCGTAGTCTCTTTAAACAAGTGGAGAAATTAATTCCTGAACAAGTTTCAAATCAGGTAGGTGAAGTAGGCGTCGCCAAAATTGTTCCAGACACTGAAAGCTCAGACAAACAGTTTATGGACTACGTTTCGGCAGCAAGTAACCGTGTGGGTATGTATGCAAAAGTAATGGACTTTATTTCTAACCCAAATACTGCAGAAACCGAATTTCTAAGAGATATAGCAAAAGGATTCGATGGGCTAGATAGCATATTCAAAGCGACTAACAGCGCTTTACTCAAGGGGGTAATAGAGGTTGGCGTTAGCCTAACAGCCCAAGCGTCTATCTTAATGATATCTCTATTGTCAAAACCGCTCACCCGAACAAGTTTTTACCTAAGAGCTGCCGTTGTAGAACGTTTGTCGATAGACACTCCAATCAATATCAACAAAGGCTACGCACAAAATTTTGGTTCTTGGAAATCCAATCATGATAAAAAACTCATCGCATCGAACCAAAACAAGGAAGTGTTAGCAGCCTTCAACAAGGGTGATAAAACTATATCAAACACGGAGTATAAGAAGGTTCTCCAGCAACAGCGGCACCTTCAAAAAAGCTTGGCCGTTGCGACGTTGGAATACCCTCAGTACATAGAACTTCCAGATGACGTACTTGAGGCAACAATTCGAATGCGTAAAGACATATGGGATAACCGATTAAACAACCTCAAGAAACGGTTTGAAGATGTAGGCGGTTTGGGCTTCTTAGCTCTGATTTTTAACTGCCTCGCACTTGCTGATGCAATGAACAGTATTCAAAAAACTGGGCTCATTACCCAAGATGATTTCTTAGATATTCAACAAAAGCTGTTTTACACGGCCGGTGCTTGGACGGGCATTCGTACTGGGAAACTATGGGATAAGGTTAAGGGCAGTGACGAGCTCAGAGAGCATTCGCTAAAAACTCTTAAAAATTTAGTAGACAGAAATACAAAAGGCTTTGAAAACCTGATTCTAGATGACTTAAAAGTTTTTAATAAATGGCTCGCGATTACAGGTGCTTTAGGAGCGCTGGCTTCAGGTATTGAGGCTTACCGTTCTTGGCAGAGTGTAGATGACGTTTATGGTCTCGAAAGCAAATTGTATTTAGCAAATACCGTAACGCTTGGTTTAACTGGTGCGATTGGTGCGTTTCAGTTCGTAGGAGCCTCTACTGGTACTTTTTCGACTAACTTACTTTTTGGAGGCCCAATAACGGCAGCTTTAGTTATTCTTACAGTTACATACCTAGCCATCAATTATAAACTCAACAAACTGAAACAAGATGATTTCCAAAAATGGTTAGATAAACTGCCTTGGGGTTATCACCCGAGTCGTACTCAGTGGAGCCAATCTGCAAGCTTGCCCGAAAGAGAGAAGCACAATTCAGCATTGGTGCAACAAGCACTGTTTGACTTACAATCTATTATTCAACAGCCAACGGTATACCATCAGCCTATTGAAAAAATACAGGCTTATCCAGGCTATACGCATCATGAGCTAGTTGGCTTGGAAGTGCATATTCAGCTGCCACATCGTGCTGCAACGAATGGTGTTACAGTGAGTACCAACACCAAGGCAACAGAAGATGATTTGACGTCCGGCTCTTGGTATCAAAACGCAGATTTAGTCACGCTACAAACACAGAGCCAAGCTAGCAAAGAGTTACTGGTGTATAAGGTAACATTGCCGATTAAAGAGACCGATCAATACCTTGCCATGCAAGTAGCGTATGATGTGGAAGATGATGCCCCATCAAAGCGTGAGTATTGGTTCCAAAATAGCGTAAAACAGAGTGCAACTCATAGCGTAATTTCAGACAATACCAAACAAAACATCATTAAAAAGTCACTCACCTCAGTTGTTGGCACATTAGGTTTTAAGGAGTAACCCTTGGCATATTCACCATTTTACGTCACCCCAGAAGAATTAGCAGTTTATCAAGAGGCGCAAGAGCAGGAAATACTCGCAGGTGATAATGTAACAACTTGGCATAAGTATGATGTAGAGGAACCATTTCGCTATTACTTTAAACTTTTTGCGTTTCCATTTGTGATCGCCCCATTCCTATTAACTTTGTTTATACACACGAGTGACACGGTTGGCGTAACTATTTTTTCTTTTATTTTGTCGGTGATGGTGTCTGGAGCTTTTTACCTTACGATTGGCCTCGATTATCGATATGACTACATTTTTTCAGATAAAGGCTTTGTGATGAAAAAGCGTCGCAATATGCCTAAATGGGTAAATACCGCTACGCAAGCTGTTGGCTGGATAGGTGCAGTGGTGTGTGTGATTATGGTAGCACTGGTTGGTCCGATGGCATTAGCTGGAGCAGGTGCCTTCATTTTGCTTTCATTTGGTATGTTAAAACGCCAGCCTGATGAACGAACAGAAGTTAAAGTGGGCGAACGAGAAGATTGGCTTTTTGCGGACTACAACAAGAAAAGGAAAGTGATCCAGTTCTATTTTAAGCATGACATATGCAGATATCGAGATACTGCTCATAAGACTATCTTTCGCTCACAAGATCGATTCGATTGTTATGTTTTCTTTAAAACTGAAGCGGATTTAGAATCCATGGTCGCGCAACTGTCAAAGGTCTACAAACTGAATTGTACCGAGGTCGATGACCATAAAAAGTTGTTTGAAGCAAAGCCAGAATCAAGGCTCTTTAGTATTCCTGTTTGTAGTAAAGAATATCAAACCGATGAGGTATTTGATTTAAGGGCGTCAAATGCCCCGCTTCCTGAGCGTGAATACCTTTACAACGGTAAGTGGCAAACTGAATCAGAAATCGAACGCTTAAAAGCAACTGGTGAACAGCAAGCCACTCCCGCTTCATAGTTCAAAACAAGCATTAAAAAGGGCTCCAGAGGTAACTCTGGAGCCTTTTTTTTGTGAGAAGTAAACGTTTTAAGTTGGGTTAAACTCTCTCACTTACTTGATTAAGACAACTTGAACTTACTCAACTCACCGTGAAGATCACTGGCTTTTACTGTCAGTTCATTGCTGATCGCTACAGAAGATGACATGGTATCCATCACTTCCATCGCCGTATCATTAATCACAACCACATTACGGTTGATCTCTTCTGACACCGAGCTTTGCTCTTCTGCCGCTGAAGCGATCTGATTATTCATATCATTAATCACTTCAATAGCTTGGTTGATTTCGGCCAACGCCAACTGCGCTGCTTGTGTTTCTTCTTTGGTATCCACCGCTTGCTTCTGGCTTTGCTCCATTAACAGGACGATTGATTGCGTTTCTTGCTCCAAACGAGCCAACATTGCACGAATTTCTTCTGTCGAGCCTTGTGTGCGCGTTGCAAGGTTGCCGACTTCATCGGCTACCACAGCAAAACCACGACCCGCTTCACCAGCACGCGCAGCTTCAATCGCAGCGTTCAGAGCCAACAAGTTGGTTTGATCGGCAATGCCACCAATCTCACTCAGAATCCCCTGAATCGCCGTGCTTGAAGCCACCAAATTCTGCGTCTGGTGCTGTGCATCATTCACTTGCGAAGCGAGGTTATCCACCGCGCTTGCAGCATTGTCCATACGCGACATGCCATTCGCACTATTGCTTTGAACTTGGCTTGCCGCCGCTGCTGCTTGTACCGCAGAATTTGCCACTTCTTGTGCGGTTGCGCTCATCTCATTAATCGCCGTTGCTAGCGAGTTGACTTCGTTCACTTGAACGTTCAGTTGATCTCTCGAAGCTGCCGCGCGAGCTTGACCTTCACTTGCACTTTTATCGACTTGATCCGCCGTCGCCATTACGGTTAAAAGCATTTCCTGAATGCGAGCGAGGAAGGTATTAAACCAGTGCGCCAGTTGGGCGGTTTCGTCCTTACCTTTCACCTCAATGCGGTAAGTTAGGTCACCCTCGCCTTGTGCTGCGTCTTTAAAACGCTCCACTAAGTTAGTTAACACTTTGCCCAACGAGGTCGCGATCATCGTCATCGCAACAATACCAATCAGAGCCGCAATAATCCCTGCCCACACTCCCTTTTCAAGAGCTTCTGCACTTTGTTCTTCACTCCATCGCTCGTAGTCATCCACGTTCTTTTTAAGGAAGCTACTGGGAACCGACACCATAACGATCCAAGGCGCATCGCTGGTTTCAATTGCAGTAATCGCATACTCATCCCCGCCAAACGTCACAAGGCCTGCGCCCTTTTGTTTCGCAATGGATTGAATACGAGCCCATTGAGACGCCAATTCATGAGAGACTTTTTTGCCCACTTGATCCGCTTGGCTGCTGTTCGCCAGTGTGATGCCTTTCCACGAAGAAATCAGAATACGGCCTTGTCCATCAAACAAGTCGCTCGCGTAATCTTCACTTTGGCTTTGTAACTCGTTCAATGACAAATCAAAACCGAGAGAGCCTATGATCTCGCCACGTAACTTGATTGGTTGGCTGATGGTCGTGATCAGTTCTTGTTTGCCGCGAACCGGATACATGTACGGTTCCATCACGAACGTTTTGCCCGTTTCGAAAGGCATCAAGTGCCAATCGTCTTTACGCTCACCGTTGTTGTTTAATTCAGTATTGCTAAAGCTATCCATCGCCACGACATCAAAACTGTTGTGCGAATTTGGCGAAAAGAATGGTGCTAAGTAGCCTTCGCTATTAAAGCCAAGGCTTTTGTCTTGAATCGTTGGCTCAACCCACGATGGCTTTTCCCATACCATGTAACCAGCAAACACAGCTTTGTTCTGAGCTTCTAGCGACGCAATAAACTGTTTAACAATAATGTCTGGCGTCGCGGTCGTCTCTGCGCTTAATTCGATAATTGAACGCGCTTGCTTTAAGTTCGCCAACACTGGTTCTAACTGGTTGGAAATATTCAGCCCTTGCTGAATCGCCGTATTACTCAGGTCGGTCGTGGTGGCTTCGGTCAGTTGAGATTTTACTTTTGTAGTGATTTGTTCATTCACTTGAGTGAACGCATTGGTTGTCATACCCATTGCAATCAATAGAGTGAAGGCCATTGCCCCACCCGCACTGACAGCAATTCGAGTGCGTATACTGTTAAACATGATCGCCTCACAAATTGATTTTTATCTGGCATTAAGCATTGGAAGGATCATGGATTTTAAACAAGTAAAGTTAATGGAAAGCTTTCATTTATGAACAGAGCAAGAACAGAAAATGTAGTTTTATTAATAAAAATAAAATAATGCAGATTTTCGCTTATACATGAAGCCATTGATTTAATTGAATTATCTCAAAAAGGAGAATCTAAGCGTTTGTATTTAAAAGCAATAGCCATAATTAAAAAAGGGACTTAAGAGAAGTAAGAACTTTTTCTATGAGTGGGTCAGTAAAAATCAGTAATTACTAACAATGTGCTCAAGGTCACATTAATAATTTAGTATCTACATGTTTTATATAGAGTTAACAGAATCAAATAATCCACCCCATTTATACATCAAGAGAAATTGATAGATATGAACAAAAGATCGTAGATTTACTTGGATAATAAGACGGTATTCAAGCTAGACATTGAAAACCGACACAAAGGTGAGAAAATCATCGTCGACAACTTTTTCACACCTATAGTGAATAATGTTCGTTAAGATCAACATTCGAATTTATCGAGATTGGATAAGAATAAATGAAGCGTGTACTTTTGGTAGAAGATAATCGTGAAATAGCGGGAATGTTGTTTGATTATTTTGAGTGTGCTGGCATGCAGCTGGATTATGCCGACAACGGTGAGCTAGGCTTAAAACTGGCGATGGATAATGCGTTTGACATCATTTTGCTCGACCTCATGCTGCCGCGCATGGATGGCCTAACACTGTGCAACAAGCTACGCGATGCAGGTAATAACACTCCGGTGTTGATGCTGACAGCACTTGATAGCCGAGACGACATGCTCAAAGGCTTCCAACACGGCGCCGACGACTACCTCACCAAACCGTTTGATCTCGATATTCTTGAAGCACGCATGACTGCATTGATTAAACGCTACCGCGGTACGGTTGCATCAACCAAACTCCAGTATGGCGAAGTGTCTATCGATCAAAAAACGCATCAAGCCTACCGTCAAGATAAGCTGTTGGCGTTGAATCCAACCACGTACACGATTCTAGAAATGCTGGTGAAAAACGCGCCAGAAGTGGTCACACGTGAGGAGATTGCTTTCCGATTATGGCAAGAAGATGAGCCAAATAACGATGTGTTGCGTAGCCATATTTATCAATTGCGTGGGCAGCTCGACAAACCATTCAAAGAGCACGTTTTGAAAACTATTCCAAAAGTCGGCTTCCGATTGGAGCCCGGGGCATGATTCGCCGCTTATTTAACAATACACAAAGCTTAACCGGACGCCTTGAACTCTTCTTCCTTCTAGTGTCGGTTGTGATTGGCTTGCTATGCTTCGCATTGGTTAGCGGAGCGCTATTATGGTCGGAAGATCGCGTCGGTGAACGACGCATTATGATCGATAAAAAAGAGGCGATTGAGCACTTTCGAAACCATCCTGATAGCGGAATCATCAAACTAGATTTACTGACAACGGCATACAACGACATCAATCTCGTCCCTGAGCTCTATCAACCCTTCATTCAAGATAAAAAGTACTTTCTCGCTGAAGTTGCTGACGAACCAGACACTCGCATGATTTACATGAGCACCTACACGCAAGATGGAGAGGAACATCCTATTATTCTGATCTCTCTGATTGATGAGATAGAAATTACATCTAACGAGTTCATGTTTGTTCTCGTTATGGTGCTTGCGGTTGTAATCGGGTTACTTTTGATTTTTGGCAGCCTATTATCGAGACTTTCTCTGCGTCTCATTGAACCTGTTAGTGCCCTAAAAACGCAACTGGACCGCCATCAAGGTGACACCACACAAAAATTTGTTGTCCCTGAAGGCTCTGCAAATGAATTCCAAACGCTCGCAAATCAGCTTAATGAATATCGACATCAAATCAATCAAGTGATTAAACGTGAACAAGCTTTTGCACGATATGCCAGTCATGAACTGAGAACTCCGCTCACAGTGATGAAAGGTTCAAGCAGCTTGCTAGCCAGAAGCCCAAGTACGTCATTTCAAGAACGTCAGATTGGCCGTATTCAAGATGCAACTCAGCAGATGTCGACCATGGTTGATGCTTTGTTGGGTTTGGTTCGATATGAACGCAACACCGACGACAGCCCCGTTCGAACCCTCTCAGAGCAAGAGCTTCACAACATCTTGGCTCTTAGCCAAGCGCAAGCCGATGAAAAGTCGTTGGAATTTAATGTACAGATATGGGGTCACCCGCAAACCAAAGCGACCACCGCGGTACTCAACATTACATTGAGTAATTTAATTCGCAACGGCATTGCAGCCACGTCAGCGGGAACAATTCATATCACCATGACCGATACCACACTGTCGGTGAGAGATGAAGGCGAAGGCTTCTCTTCCGTGCCAGATGCCGAAGGCCATGGTTTGGGACTCATGATTGTGGACGACTTATGCCGACGCTATGGCTGGCAATTCACTATTGATACACATCCAAATGACGGCTGCGTGGCTACTATCGATCTTTCAACCGAGGTAACTGATGGCGAGTCGCAAGACGAAGAAATGTAGAACACAAGATCTCGATACTTTTGATCTTCATTCAATAACGGGTACACTGTGCCACCTTTTTAAATGGCAAAGGTGACACGGTTTATTCCGTCAGCATCGACATGAAACTCTCAGAAAGTCCTATCACCCAACATAGCTTTAATGGGCGCAAATTTTTCCTTAAACGTGACGACATGCTCCACTCCCACTTTTCCGGGAACAAAGCACGTAAGTTTATGACGTTAATGGAAGAGCAAAATCCCGATATCACCACGTTAATAAGCTTTGGCTCCGCTCAATCTAATGCCATGTACTCGCTAGCGGCTCTCGCCCAGATTAAAGGTTGGGCATTTGAGTTTTGTGTTCATCACATTCCATCTTGGCTAAAAAGCTCCCCCATCGGAAACTATCGCGGCGCTCTCGATTTGGGTATGAAAATCACCGCCATGCAAGACATAGGTAGCGAACTCCACCCTAGTGAATACATCCACCAAGTACGAAGATTAGATGAGTCGACATTGCTGATTCCAGAGGGTGGACGTTCCCACCTCGCTGAAGCTGGCATCAAACAGTTAGCACGAGAAATTCTTGATTGGACACGATTGAGAGGTAAAGAGCAGTTTACCGTCGCCCTGCCATCAGGCACCGGCACGACCGCTTTATATCTTCATAAACATTTAAGCCCACACGGCATAGAAGTGCTAACTTGCCCTTGCGTAGGCGATGCAGATTACTTAACTGAGCAGTTCAACCAGCTCGGTGAAAACAGCCACCCAACCATTTTAACCGTGCGCAACAAACACCATTTTGGTCGCTTGTACGAAGAAGATTACATCACATGGAAAGCGCTCTTTGAGCAAACCGACCTCGAATTTGACCTGTTATACGACCCGTATATGTGGCAATGCCTCACCCCTTGGTTGGAAGAGAACACAGATAAAACGGTGATTTACATTCACCAAGGCGGGTTACTTGGCAACGAGTCGATGTTGCCAAGATATCAACGAGAATTTGAATAGCGTGTTCAAATAAAGTTGTTGCTGATTACAGTGATTACACTATTTGATGAGCGCCAGAATTTCTTTGAATTCAGGTGCTAGGCAATCTTCGACCATTTCATACAAACACATTTCTAGCCCAGTGAGCACCACACCGTTAGCGGTTAGCTTCGCAAGAGCGAGCGCTTTATTGGCAGCGGTTCGGGAAGATACACAATCCGTGACTAATTCAACGCGATAACCGGACTGGCGCAGAGAAACCGCGGTTTGATAGACGCAAATGTGGGATTCAATACCGCAAACCAACCAGGTATCAACTTTCGCGTTCTCCACCGCGACCTTAAACGTCGCCTCTTTGCAACCATCAAACGTGTACTTGGTAATAGGTAAATGCGTGCTTTCAAGCACTTCACGAATCGGCTTCGCGGTTGGGCCCAACCTTTCTGGATTCTGTTCTAGCCACACAATAGGCAAATCTAGTGCTTTGGCACCCTTTACAAGTTTCGTGATATTTTCAATCAGTGAGTCACTTTCATGCATTAATGTAGCGAGTTTGCCCTGAACATCCACCACAATCAGGCCCGTGTTTCCTTTCGATAACATTTCCATCTCCTATCTTGTGCGACCACAAACCATATTCAATAAGTTGAGCAACAGTTAATGTATCAGAACCCTTTCATGTTAGAGCAATAAAACCTAGAAAGATGACCTTCGCTCACACATTTGCCCTTAGGTAAGGGTGGTTTGAACTGACTATTTAAATTTCTCTCGAATTAGTTCAATCAAGGCTTTGACTTTATTGGGCAGAAATAAGGCCGAGGGATAAATCAGAGTAAGATGCTGCTTCGGATGCGCGAATTGAGGCAGCACCTCGACCAACAAACCGTCTCTCAGTGCAGGCTTGGAATGAATTTGAGGAATAAACGCGATGCCGTTTCCTGCTATCGCCATCGAGCGCAGCAAGTTGAGGTCGTCCGAGCGCAACGCCACATGCAGATCTGAATCGAGCAAATCGGCATTGTAACGATTAGTTAAAAGGCGATGCTGCTTAAGATCTTCCACCGTTTTTACTGGCGGATGCGATTCTAGATAGGCTTTTGACGCAACAAAGTGACTACGATAAGGCAAAAGACTGAACTGCACATAGCTGTCATCGGTGACTTTGACCACGCTCGGAAGAAGCTGTAAATCAAACGATTGACGCTTAAGATCGACACTCTCTTGATGGTTTTCAATCTCGACCGAAATCTCCGGATACCGCGTTGTGTACTCGGTGATGATCGCGTTAAACGCGGCAGAGCTCATCAATGCGGAAGGAATGGCTAAACGCACCTTGCCCGTCAGCTCTTGTTGATATTCGTGCATGGCATTTAAACCTTGCTGAATATGGTCAATAGGCTGCCCCACCAACTCAAACAAGCGTTTCCCGTGCTCCGTCAACTCAATGCTGCGTGTTGTGCGGATCAAAAGCTGTACCCCGAGCGATTTCTCTAATTCTTGCAGGCGACGACTCACTTTTGAGCGTTGTAGTTGATTCGCCTCTGCCGCTGCACTTATACCGCCGTGAACCACCGTCTGAGTGAATAGGTAAATATCATCAAAACTAACGTTCATTGTCCTATTTTTAGGTCACTTATGTTCGTATTATCATTCTACTGAATTGTGCGTGACTTCTCTATAATCCGCTATCCAATATGTTTAACGGAACTTGTAATGACGGCTGACCAAAAATTCAAACACTGGATGCGAACTTTGATTGTCCTGTTCATCGTACTATTTTTGTACATTATCATTGCTGACCGCCACGCCCCCATAACGACCGAAGGACGAGTGCAAGGATACGTTGTCCAAGTCGCGCCCGAGGTATCTGGTAAAGTGACCGACGTTCTCATCGAGAATAACCAGTCCGTTCAAAAAGGCGATGTGTTGTTTACGATTGATGATCGTAAATACAAGATAGCGCTTGAACAGGCGGAGCTGTCTCTGCAATCCGCTTATGAAAAAGAAGCAACGCTGTATTCTCAACGCGAAGCCGCTCTTGCCAATATTGCCCGCGCACAAGCAACATTTGATAATGCACACCGCGAATACAACCGCTTACTGACGTTATCGAAGCAGAAAGTCATCTCTCAATCGACACTCGATAATGCCTTTGCCCAAAATCAGGTATCACGCGCAGCGCTTAAAGCAGAACGACAAAACTTAAAAGTCATTGAGGCGCAATTAGGCGATCAAAAAGGTCAAAGCACCGCCGTTCGAATTGCCAAAAACGGCATCGAAAAGGCGCAACTTGATTTGGCAAATACCGCGGTACTCGCTCCCAGTGATGGTGTCGTGACCAACCTGCAACTAGAAGTTGGCACGATGGCAAACACCAACATGCCATTGCTGACATTTGTACCAACAGGATCACTCTGGGTAGCCGCTGATTTTCGTGAAAAGTCCGTCGCGAACGTAGACAAGACTTTCCACGCCTTGGTCACATTTGATGCCAACCCAGGTTCGGTGTACGACTTTGATTTAGCTAGCCGCGATTACGGTGTAGCAGCCGCACAACAAACGCCTAATGGCGCACTAACCAAAGTGGAAGTGAACAACCGCTGGGTACGTGATGCACAGCGTACACGAGTGAACCTAACCAGCAGCGAAGAGTTACCACCAGCACTGTTTGTCGGCTCTCGCGCTACCATTGTTTTGTACCCAGACAACAACATTTTCTGGCAGTGGATGGCGCAAGCACAGATTCACCTCGCAAGCTGGTTCCACTTCATTTACTAGGCGGCGACAATGAAAACCTTACGAATTTGGTTCGGCTGCTCTTTAGGGCTTGCGCTAAGCATGGTCTTCGGTTGGTCTTACGGATTTTTTGCCATCATGATGCCGTTGTTTATTTTGGGCAGAATGGACCACTTTAATCTTTCGGCTTTATTGATCGTGTTTTTCTCTGCGGTGTGGACAACCATACAAGCCACATTTTTGCTGGAATACTTGCAGTTTCATCCAACATTAATGACCGTTGCCGTCGGAATTATGATGCTGTTCAAGTGCATTGCAATGATGAACCAGAAAGCCTATTTGTTTGGTTACATGGGGTTGTTGGTGGGTTCAATTGTGTTGAACTTTGCCAGCTATAACTTCATGGATATTGAAGAGTTCAACGTCAACATGTGGGTGATGGCGTTCAGCAATATTTTTGTTTGCGCATTCGCGTATTGGTTGTTCCCGGAGCCAAAATCCTCCGCCGAGCACATTGAGATGTCGACCCCAGTGAAAAGCGATATTGACTACATCAGCCAAGTTGCCATGGGTTGGGTAGTGGCGATGGCGGCGTTTATCGTATTCCAAGTAGCGGACTTATATGACTCGTTATCCGCACAAGCTTCCATTTTGATCATCCTAACCCCAATGACTTTAGCGGGCTCGCTCGCCATGGCAAAAATTCGCATCATCGGCACCGCACTAGGCTGCATCGCAGGGATGGTTGTTCAGCTCATATTGGGCAGTTGGTATGGGCATGGGCTACTCTTTTGGCTCGCCTTTACCATTGCCATGGGGCCATTCTGCTTGTGGCTCACAAAGGGGCAAATTAAAGCGGCTATCGCGTTTTCTGCCATGTCTGCCCTATCGGTTCCGCTGACGACCTCATTGGTGCCAGAACAAAAAGACGCGTTCTTTTCAATCTTGTACCGTTTCAGCTCGATTTTCGTTGCGGTTCTGCTCACCGCGATGGTGATGTGGGTGGTGCATCACTGGATTCGTGTGATGTTGCTAAAGCATCCTGAGATGAGGAATGTGGAGTTGAATTAAGCCTTGGCCGAGGGCTGAAAACGGAAAACAAACTATGCCGCTCACTTTACTGCGAGTTACTGCGAGCGGCATTTTTATTTAAAACGGTCATCCTAAACATCGAGGAACGAGCGTGATTCAGGATCTACCCACCGAGAGCTTTGAAGTTCCTAGCTTATCGCCATCTCCCAGCGAGTTGTTAGCAGATTCCTAGTCTCGTCTAGACTCGCTGGAATGACCCAACTTTGAATACAAGCCAAATAGTTGAGTACGTGAGTAACGTATCTCTTAACAACCGTCATACTGAACAACGAGGGACGAGGTGATTCAGGAGCTACCCACCGAGTGCTGTGAAGTTCTAAGGTTATCGCCATTTTCCAGTGAGTTGTAATCAGATTCCTAGTTTCGTTTAGACTCGCTGGAATGACCCAATCTTGGATACAAACCAAATAATTGGGTATGTGAGTAACGTATCTCCCAACATCCGTCATCCTGAACAACGAGGGACGAGGTGATTCAGGAGCTACCCACCGAGTGCTGTGAAGTTCTAAGGTTATCGCCATTTTCCAGTGAGTTGTTAGTAGATTCCTAGTCTCGTTTAGACTCGCTGGAATGACCCTAACTTTAGTTTATGGTGTCGAGCCCAAGTCTTAATATCAACCCACCAACTCTTTACGAATGATCTCCGCGCCCGCACTTAGCGCATTAAGCTTAGCGCTCGATACTTCACGAGACAAAGGCGCCATACCGCAGTTGGTACATGGGTAAAGCTTGTCGGCATCAACGTATTTCAATGCCTCTCGCAGTGTATTCGCCACTTCTTCTGGCGTTTCAATTTCGTTGGTTGCAACGTCAATCGCACCAACCATCACTTTCTTACCGCGAATCAACTCAAGTAACTCAATAGGCACTCGTGAGTTATGACATTCGAGCGAGATAATATCGATATTCGATTGCTGCAATTTAGGGAATACTTCTTCGTATTGTCGCCATTCAGTGCCTAGCGTTTGCTTCCAATCCGTGTTCGCTTTGATGCCGTAGCCATAGCAGATATGCACCGCCGTTTCACATTTCAGCCCTTCAATCGCACGCTCTAAACATGCAATGCCCCACTCGTTCACATCATCAAAGAACACATTGAACGCAGGCTCATCAAACTGAATGATGTCGACACCTGCCGCTTCAAGCTCTTTCGCTTCTTGATTGAGGATCTTTGCAAATTCCCAAGCCAGCTTTTCACGGCTACCGTAATGATCATCATAAAGCGTGTCGATCATCGTCATAGGGCCTGGCAGCGCCCACTTGATAGGTTGCTTAGTTTGCTGACGCAAGAACTTTGCGTCTTCAACAAACACGGGCTTTGTGCGGCTTACTGGGCCAACCACCGTCGGAACACTTGCTTCATAACGGTTGCGAATGGTCACCGTTTTACGGTTTTCAAAATCTACGCCGCTTAAATGCTCAATAAAGGTCGTCACAAAATGTTGGCGAGTTTGCTCGCCATCACTGACGATATCAACGCCTGCCAGTTCTTGTTCTTGCAAAGCGACACGTAACGCATCGCGTTTGCCATCAATCAGTTCTTCACCTTGGAGTTTCCACGGTGACCAAAGTTTTTCTGGTTCTGCCAGCCAAGAAGGTTTTGGTAAGCTGCCAGCCGTTGAAGTCGGTAATAGTGTTTTCATCGTCATTCCTTTCTAGATTCTCGTTGTCAATTACGCGTAGTTTGCAGACCATTGTTCAAGCACAGATTGATAAGGTTTGATGAAATACTCCTCGGCAAATTTCCCTTGTTCAATCGCCAGTTGGCTGCGCTCTTCTCGGTCGTAAACGATTTGAGTTAGCGAGTGGTCTAGGTTTTTTAGGTTTGGCTGGTAGCAATTACCGGCAACCGCGTTGGCATTGTAAATCTCAGGTCGGTAAATCTTCTGGAATGTCTCCATCGTGCTGATCGTACTGATAAGCTCTAGGTTTGAGTAGTCGTTCAGCAAGTCACCGAAGAAATAGAATGCCAATGGTGCGACACTGTTTGGTGGCATAAAGTAGCGCACCTGTAAGCCCATCTTTTTGAAGTACTGCTCCGTCAACGAAGATTCGTTCGGCTGATATTCAAAGCCCAAAACAGGATGTTGATTTTCGGTGCGTCGGTATACTTTGTTGTCCGATACGCTCAAACAAATCACAGGCAGCTTTTTGAAATGCTGTTTGTAAGACTCAGAATTAACGAAAGCTTTGAACAGTTTACCATGCAAATCACCAAAGTTCGCAGGGATGCTGAACTGTGGCTGGTTTTTGTTGTGGTCCAACAGCAAAACGCTAAAGTCGTAATCACGCACGTATGAAGAGAAGTTGTTACCCACAATGCCTTCGATGCGCTCGTTAGTGTTGTGGTCAACAATGTTAGTTTTGAGCACTTCAATCGTTGGGAAGGCTTCTCCACTGCCTTGGATACCCATATCAACAGAGATGATTTCAAGCTCTACTGAGTAGCGGTCACCTTGCGCGTTATCCCAATATGCCAACGCATTAAAACGATTGTCGATCATTCGGAGTGCATTGCGCAGATTCTCTCGGCGGTAGTTTCCGCGAGCCAGATTAGCAAAGTTGGTAGTGATTCGCGTGTTGTCTGATGGTTGGTAATTCTCATCAAAGCGAATGCTTTTGATAGCAAATGTGAAATCGTTATTCATCGTGAGTTGGTATCCTATTTCCTTAGATAAAGCAGACTTTTCCTAACTCTGTGCATGGGGACATTTTTGTTTTTTGGTTTTCCCAATCGTTAGGTTCAACAGCACTTACGACGAACAGTTCGTTCTAAAAATGACGGTCGCAGTGCCTAACACTAGAGCAGTCCTTTTTATACTTGCTTCACGAGTTGAGTAATATTGGTATTGCTTCACATTGAACATGAAAGAAATTCATAGTGGGAGTTCCAACCCAGAGGGCACTATCGTAGATACTGTTTTTCATTGACACCAATACACGTAACTTGGCGAGCATATTGCCAATATGTGTAATTAAGAAACTGATAAGGGATTAACAGTACGTAAACCAGTTTTAAGCCTAGAAAACGCATTGTATAAACGAGACGCTACCTGGAATATAGGACAGCGTAGCTTAAATAGCACTTTTCACACTCCATAATTTATTCAAGCATTCGTTTAATTAAAAGCACCTTACATTTTATATCCTCGGAAAGATGATTATTTATTTCTTTCCTATATTTACCATCTCAAACGTAAAGTTTAATTTTTCCGTTTTAAAAGAACATATAATCTCATACACGAATATGACAAATTCATTGACGGACTTTGTCACCCAACTATTACATTAAGCTCGAAAAACCAATAACAAAAACCTCAACAATAACATGGTTAACACTTATAAATTTCACTTCTGTCAATAAGGAAATTTAAACATAATATTAGAAAATAAAAATTAAGTAACAACTTAAAAAGGCAAGACTTAATAACCGAATTCTTATTTATTATAGTTGAGTAGTGAATTTAAAAACTATGAGACATTAATCCCACGAATCTATACTTTTCCTTTTTTTATTAAAAAACAAGATGCAATATTTCACCGCTCAATTATTGAGCACCAATTAATAACCAGTCCATAATTATAAAACACCCATAGAGTTATTGTTAAAACCCAATAATAACCTTTATGGGCTGACTAATAGGAAACAACAATGGAAAAACAGCATCTTTCCGCGAGTATTATCGCGCTCGCATTACTTGGTTCTCTAGCTCCAGCACATGCTGAAGATACATTAAAAGCTTACACTTCGACCTTGCTACAGCTCGATGATAGCGATGCACGCTCGAAGAAAATCCGCTTAATTTACTCATTAGAAAATGTCTGGAACCAATCTTTGCTGCCGAATGGAGCTAAGGAAGCCAAGTTGCTTCTAAACGGAGGCTCTGGTTTCGACATGACTAATGTACCGAATAAAGAGCAGATCTATGGTTTTGCCACCGGTGGAGACTACCGTTACACAATCCCAACAGCCTTTAAACTGGCACTGAGTTATTTAAATGGTGCCCCTTTACGTCATATGAGCCATGCTCCAGAAAACACTATTGCAACAGCATCTGTCAGTGAGTCTTTGGACTTTAATCTTGGCTTCAGTGCTTCTGATTCTCCAAATATTAGCGGTGGTATCTCCTGGAGCAACCGCGTAACTTACGATCAACCAGAATTTCAGACGGTGGCTGATTTTGATCAGACCAATGAGAGCATTAATTGGCTTATCGAAAACCAGACTATCCGCCACAATACTCCACCTAAAGACTGGTTATTGTACCGTTGGACCAGCTGTGACATGGGCAACTTAATTGACTATAGCGAATTACCTGTCGTGATGCGCTCTGACTTTAAACCGCAAGTCGGTGTTGTATATCGAAAAAATGATATTCAAGATGGCCTAGATACATCAGAAGTCAAGCTGGTTGCAGGTTGGCGAAAAACCAATTACTACTTTGGTCGTGACTGGTGTAGCTGGTATACCACCCCAGAAAATACCTGGAAGAAAAATCGTGATAGCAGTCAATGGACAGAGACTAGCCGAGCCGTAACTATCTCTTGGAATGACGCGCTCTACCACTAACTTATTAGCCTGCGGCCACGGAGTGAATAAGTGGCCGCCGTATTTACTAATGAAATAAACGGTAAGACATGACAAGTAATAAAAAACTCTTGACTGGATCGGCGCTAGCACTTGGTGCAGTACTCGCCATATTTCTGATTAATTCAAATAACAAGAATGCCCAGACCGAACCTGTTGCAAGCCTTGACGAGCAAATCAAGACAGAAGACGCTGCGACAATAAGTGTAACGCCTCCTGAGAGCGATGCTGCTCAAAAGGTGGTTACCACTCCAACACCACAAAGTGGCAATGATGATACTTCCGACGTCATTCCAGCTACACCTTGGATATCTGCCCCATTAAATGAACTGAGCAATGAACTGTACGATTTTATTGAAGCTGAACAGGTAAGTTACATCAGTACGACCGACTATCCATTCGACGAGCAAAAGCAAAAACAATTGCGAACATTAGCTAAGCAAGGGGTTCCTATCTTGTTTGACAATACGGAGTCATCCTATTTGGATAGCTACGGTGTCAGCGAAACCAAAGTCGTATCAGAGTATTTTGGTACGGCGTCTGAAGGTGATGTCATCATCGCTACCGGAGTACAGAATGCAGATGGCAGCATTCATTATCTAGTTTTGCCTTTGAAGAGCAAAGATCTCAACGATAACAGTAAATTGATTGAGGACACTAAGCTCGCAATCACTCTACTTAAAGAACAAAAGCATGACTTGATAAAAGAGAGACAAAACGAACATCGCGAATAAAAAGTAAAGGGAGATAGCCTCTGTATCGCTATTTCCCTTAAAACTCAGTTCTCAATTAAGAAAAGCTCATTTCTCCCTACTTACCGGCACCCTATCCGAAATCACCTTGCCGTCTTTGATGGTGATGATGCGTTTAGTGCGCTCTGCCAGAGCGTTATCGTGCGTCACGATGATCAATGTTCTACCTTCGGCGTGGAGTTGGTTGAACAAAGCTTCAATCTCTGCGCCGGATTTTGAATCCAATGCACCCGTTGGTTCATCCGCTAAGATAATTTGCGGATCATTGACCAAGGCTCTGGCGATAGCAACTCTCTGCTTTTGACCACCAGAAAGCTGGTTTGGTTTATGGTCTAAACGATCCCCTAGCCCGACTTGCTCTAGCAATTTAGCTGCGCGCTGGCGACGTTCTTTGGCTTTGATACCAGAGTAAACCAACGGCAGTGCCACGTTATCAAGCGCCGTCGCGTATTCCAATAAGTTAAAGCTTTGGAAGACAAATCCGATCTTTTGGTTACGAATGCCAGCCAGCTCATTCGCACTTAAACTTGCGACGTTTTGGCCGCCAAGTTGGTACTCGCCATCGGTGGGCTTATCTAAACAGCCGAGCATGTTCATCAACGTTGACTTACCCGAACCGGACGGGCCAAGAATCGAAAGAAACTCGCCTTGATTAATGGTTAAGTCAACGCCGTCTAGCGCGCGAACTTCCGCCTCCCCACTAGAGTAGTATTTACAGATGTTGGTCAGCTCAACAAGCGGCTTGTTCGACATGTTCTTTCCAGAGTTATTGTTGTTATTCACTTTGTAGCGCCTCCAACGGGCTGACTTTTGCGGCTCGGTTTGCAGGTAACCATGCAGATGCCACACCAATGATCACTAAGGTGAGGATGACAATCGCGACAACGACCCACGACAACTCAGGGACAGGTTTACCCAGTTGTTCATAAAAGGCATTGCCCTCTAAAGGAATGGAACTGATGGCAGACACCAGCGCGTACGTCACGGCTAATCCAAGCGCGCCCCCCATCATCATTGTCAATAAAGACTGCACTAAATAGTGCATGCGAATGGCCGTTGGGGTTGCACCGACTGCCATGCGCACGCCGATATCACGCGTAGATCGCTTTACGGTGGCATACATCACATTGGCGATGCCAACGCCAGCAACAGCTAACGTCACGAAGCCGATAATGCCAAGAAAACTCTGCAAACCTATCAGAAACTGCTGCATACTCTTTTGCTTAAGGAACATATCATCGACTTGGACGATCTGCTCATCGCTGACACTTGCCCCGTGCTTACGGGCAATCACTTGCCTGATCGTCTTTGCTAAGGCTTCTCGGTCTACATCGGCTTGTGGTTGCACATTGATGCCACCAATTTCACCGTTGACATGAAATCGCTTCCACGTCGCTAACGGCACAAAGCTGGAATAGTTGATAAGATCCCCCAGCTCTATTTGAGCGCTGTTTTTCTCCAATACGCCAACAACAGTGAACTCCTCATTGCCGATTTTTACCTTTTTCCCCACAGGGTTGACTTGCAATGTGACTGTCGCAAACCAACTAAAGTCCTCATTCGGGTTGAATAAGTCGGCTGCCAGTTCATAACCCAGTACAACGACTTTGCGCGTCTCTTTTTGATCGAGTGGGTTTAACCATCGCCCCCCCGCCATCGGCACCAAATTGGCCATGGATTGAAACTCGCTCGTGACCGCTAACGGCTCTTGCCACGAGCTTCTGTCACCAACGGTGATGCGCTCTTTCCACTTCGCCGTTGGCGCAACGCTTTTTACATCGGGTAACGCTCGAACGACCTCTGAATCGTCCATTTTTAGTGTCAGAAACTTACCTTGGTGAAAAGCACCGTGGTCGACGGTGGCCATCCCTCCGGTCAAATAGATCAAGTTGCCGTTACCATTTTGTGCGGTTTTCAATACGCCCTGACGAATACCCTCACCTACCGCCAACATAGCAGCGATACAAAGGGTCGCCCACGCTACAGCCAGAATGGTCAAACCCAATCTCAGCTTTTCTGCGGCCATTTCTTGGAAAATTTGTCTCATCGGTAACAACATGACTAAGCCCTCGCGCTCAAAGCAATGACTGGCGTGAGACGCGATGCTCGCCTTGCTGGGAAATACGATGCCATCAATGCCAAGATAAGCGTCACAAGTAAAGACCAAGCAATGGAATCTGGCGTGATCACAGGTAAACCAATCCATTCCGGTAATGCCATGCTGCTTAGGACAGACACCACGGCATACGAAAACATCAGACCTAATGCCGTGCCCACGGCTACCAGAATAAACCCTTCAAGAATAAACTGACTGAGTATGGATTTTTGAGTCGCCCCGATCGCCAAACGCACACCGATTTCACGCGTGCGCTCAGTGACAGATAAAAACATGATGTTGGCAACGCCAAGCGCACCGACCGCCATGGTCATCGCACCGCTCGCTCCGAGAAAAATCTGAATGCCACGCAAAATGCCACTGATGACCGCCGCACCTTCACTAAAATCGGGTAATTCGACCGCATCTTTATCACTTGGGTCAAAATGAAGCTGCTTGGCGAAAAAGTTCACGATATTTTGTCGAAACGACGGTGCATCCATCCCGTCTCTCGGCTTCATCAATACCATCCAAGGTTTCGTATCCCACAAATCGCGGTACGTTGTTTGAGGAATGAAAACCGTGCGGCTATCGCCGAATGAAATGCCAGTGTCCTCACCGCCGGTTATCCCAATAACCAAAAACGGAATGCCGTTGACTTTGAGCCTATCCCCGATTTGGATTCCGCCCATTTGCGCAATTTGATCGCCTAACACTGCCAGGCGAGTGTGGTTGTTCATATCACTTGGTGACAGGTTTCTCGAACCGGATTGCAGCTTGCGTTGCATTAAAGGAAAGTAAGACGTATCAATACCGCTGACCGTACTCGATAAGTTCTGTCCTTTGAGATTGGTGATATTCGCATCCCATTTGGCGTAAACGCTCGACGCCTGTTGCACGAAGCCCGACTGTTTGATCATGTCGACTTTTTCTTGTGGAATATCAATTTGTCGTCTTGAAGGTAACCCTTGCCACGGTTTACTGGTACTCGACGGAAACATCACTTGCACATTGTTGATCATAAATGAAAACGACTGGGTCTGATGGCGATAAAAGCCTTCGCCAAGTGCGATTAACACCACCACAGAGATCACGCCCCAAGCAATCGCGATAATGGCTAGCACGCTCTTCATGCGGTGCGCCATCAACGTTTGCCAAGTTTGCTGCAACAGGCTGCTCATGAATGAAAAGCCCGAGAGATCAACGCCATGGTATCGTCATCGAGTTTCCCTGCGGTTTGCAGTAAGCCGATTCTCTTACGCCAATAGCTGTACAAGTTGGTTTGCAGACTGTTTTTCGCCTCAAACAAGCTGTTGTGTGCACTGATAACTTCCGACACTTCAAGCAGACCAGCGTCGTAAAGTTTCTCTTTGCTTTGCAACACTCTGGCGCGCGACTCAACCAGCTCGTTCGCTATTAAAACTTGATTCCAATTGATATCGACCTGCGTAAACTGCTGAATAACTCGTTTCTGAATATCAATTTCCACTCTACGCATATCTTGCTTAGCACTTAAAATGTTCAACGATGCTTCGTCCACTTTCGCTCGCACTGCACCATTGAGGTCAATCGGCAAACTCAAACTAATCCCAGCGTTAAACTCACCGCTTGAACGATTGTCACCATCGTTGTAGCCCACACTTCCTTTGACGGTTGGGTAGTATCCACCTTTAGCTGAATCTTTCGCGAACTCGCTCGCTTTCACCATCTGCGCCGCCACCAACAGCTCTGGACTGCTGTCTTTCGCCAGCTTTAGCCATTGCTCCTGAGAGTCCACCAGCATCGGTGGCTGAATCAAAGAATCCGTTCGAATTTGGTCGACACTCTCGGGCATTTGATTAATTAACGCCGCAAGCTCTGCTTTTTTCACTTCGAGATCGGCTTTTGCATTGAGGATACTTGCTTGCTCAGAGACTTGATTCGCTCGCATCTCTTCAACATCAACCGACTTCACTTTGCCTGCTCGATAGCGTTTCTCGATGATGTTGAGAAGTTCTTTCCCCTCCTCCAGCTTGGACTGCGCCAATTTGAGGTCGCCCAGTGCGCTTGCCACATCTAGGTAAGCAGTGAGAAACTTCTGCGCAAGCTCGTTATGCGATTGAGATAGCTCTAACTGTGCTTTGAGATAATTGGCATTCGCTTGATCCAGTTCCGACCACAAGCTGCTATCCCAAATAGTTTGAGATAAGGTAGCACCGTAACTGTTCGAATGGCTTGAGGACTCATTCCAATCCGCTGACGCACTGGCACTTAAACCCGGCAATAACGCACTGCGGCTACTCTGTACGCCAACCTCGCCAAGCTGGACGCCGATTTTCGCTTTTTCGTAATTTGGATCGTTCTGCTTTGCTTGTTGCCAAGCTTGTTCAATAGAAATTGCGTAGGTCGGCAAACTGAGCGTGGAAGCCAACAATGCAAAGGCGATTGTTGATCGTTGCAGCTTAACCATGCGCCGCTCCCATCATACTGTTGTCGATAACCTCTTCATCAAGCTCCACGCCGTCAAGCACTTCGACATTGATGCCATCTGACAGACCGAGTTTCACAGGTTGTTTATGAAACCCTTGTTCTGAGCTATCAGGGATCAGAACATTCGGTGCGTCACCATCAAATTGCAGAGCGCGCTCCGGTAGCGTGAGCACGTTTTCAGACTTCTTCAGAATGATTTGAGCCGTCGAAGAAAAACCAGAACGAAGCAACACATCTTGTGGGATCTTGAGTTCTCCCACTTCAACCTCAAAACCGTTATCAAAACTTTTTGCCGAAGCGTTGCCTTCTGGTGAGTTAAGGTTTTCAGATTGAATCGCCACTTTGGTTAGCGCACCAGAAATCGCCACATCAGGATAAGGCGCAACCGTCAACATAACGGGCATTCCCGGAGACAACTGCGCAGCATCATGCTCACTGACGCTGCCTTTAAAAATCAGACTGTTCATGTCGGCCAATGACATCATTTCAGTCGCGGCTTGGCTTGATTGAGTCGAGATGATCGGCTCTCCGACCTCAACTTTCTGGTTGAGTACCGTGCCATCAATTGGCGCGTAGATCGTCGACGTTAAACGCGCATCACCGATAGACGCCTCACCACTGCGGATGAGTTCGAGATTCTGGCGCTTTTGCAATACGTCCGCTTGCGCAGATTTGACTGCCGAGCGCGCACTTACGTATTCGTCGTAGTTACTTGGAATAATGTCCTGCTTGACCAAGCTTTCTAAGTTGGACAGTTTTTGTTTGGCGGATTCCAGATCGGCTTCACTACGCATGAGTTCTGCCGATGCATCCGTTAATGCTTGGGGGGTTGGGTTTGGACGCACTTTGATCAGCGGCTGGCCTTGCTTCACCTTTTCACCAACTTTCGCGTAAATTTCACCGACGATACCGTCGATTTGTGACTTGATAGACACGGAGTGTGCAGGGACAATTTTACCAACAGCCACCGCTTGTTTTTCAATCGTGCCTTTTTCCACAATCAATGTAGGCAGCAATTCTGGTTGAGCGGCAGATTGGAGATAGAAATACGTACCACCGCCGAGCAGCGCAATGCTCACAGCGGAGACAAGCCAACGTTTCGTCATTATTTATTCCAACAATTATTGGGTAGTCTAATGACTACTCCTAAAACACAAAGTTGAAGGAATAATATCCTGCTTTAATAGCGGTTTGGTTGTCACAGTTGGTATGGTTTTGTCAGTCGCCTCTGACAATCAAAGACTAAAAAATCTCGACGAATCATTCAGCAAAGACGCTGTCTACGATGGCGACTAACATGCTCTGTAACCGCTCATTTCAACCGCCACCTATTTTATTCTGAACAATGTGCAAAATGGCGCAGTTCTGTATCCTCCAATCGCATATCCATACAGTCTTGCGCCTCACGTCCTAGAGCAGGAAAAACCGCATGCGCTTTTAAAATGCCTTGGCTGATAAAGCCACATTTCTCCAACACACGAATACTCGCGTGGTTGCCAATATGCGGGGTAGTGCGAATGCGCGTTATACCCAAGCTTTGCAGGTAAACAACGCCAAGTTTGCAGGCTTGGGTTGCATAGCCTTTTCCCTGATAGCGAGCAGAAATACCAAAATGGATTTCACTGCTGTCTTGCTCAGGTATCAGCACCAGACAACCAATAGGAGTTTGAGAAGTGAGTTCTTCAATAGCGAAGACTAATAGATTGGGAGACTTTTGATCATATAGAGCGCACCATCTTTCGATGGCTTCAAGGGTTTGATTAGAATTTTGGTGGGCTTGGCGATTGAGGAAGCGGTATGCTTGCTCATCGCCTAAATAGTTTTCAAACAGAGGAGCAGAGTCTGTTGTTTTGAGGTGTCTGATTGCCACTTGTTGAGATTCAACTCTCATCATGATTTAGCTCTGATAAACATTCGGTTTCCAGATTTGCATGAAGTTTTCTACTGGAGCAATAGGAGTGAACCCAAACTGTTCGTACAACCCATGAGCATCGCGGGTTGCAAGCATCATACGGCGTAAGCCTTGTAGTTCTGGATGAGCAACAATTTCTGAGATCAACCACTTACTGATGCCTTTACCACGATGTGCCTCCACAACAAACACATCGGCAAGGTACGCAAACGTGGTACGATCGGTAATTAACCGAGCAAAAGCAACGAGTTGATTTTCGTCATCCAAAACCGCGAAACAGAACGAATTTCGCAATGACTTCTCAAAGCGTTCTCTTGGAATACCCTTTCCCCAATAACTGTTTGAAATGAACTCGTAGATAACGCCTAAATCCATGTCATCTAACAATGTAGTAATTCGAAACCCTTGCATTGTATCCCTCAACATTGGTTTATATTTTCTCAGCCACACAGACAAGCGAGTTGGCATTCGCCTCAAATACTTGTGCTGACCAAGATTGGTACTTCTCTATAATTCTGAATCCCGCTTGTTCAAGGAAAACCTCTATGTCTTCCAGCGGGCGATATTTTAAATCAATGCTGGAATGCTCAATCGTTCCACTTTCAAAATGGCGCTCTTTGTTCAAATACATGATGGACGTTTGCAAGTCATACTCGGCCTTCATACCGAAATAATTCACTTCACCATAGGTTGGAGAAACATAGGTTTGCCACAGCGCCATCTCATGATCCAATTCTAGATTCTCTGGCGTTGGTAACCGCGTATCGAAGACAAATCGCCCACCTTTTTCTAGGTGCTTTGATATTGAGCTCAGTGCGCCTGCCAGCATGTCGTCACTTAAAAAGGCTTGGAATGCATTCCCTGTCATTATGGCTAGGTCAAACTTCTTACCTAACGAAAACTGGGTTGCGTCGAGATGAAGAAAACGTAAGTTACTCCTACTTTTGGCTTTGTCCTTTGCGTGTTTGAGCATCCCTTCAGAAATATCAATGCCAATGGCTTCGTTGAGTTGCTCAGAGACTGGAATCGTGACAATGCCGGAACCACAACAGACATCCAGTACACTTCGAGCATTGGTTTCTTCGATTAACCTTGTGATGAAAGCAATGTCGTAATGGTAATGCTGCTCGTATTGGGCATCGTATTCAATGCCCGACCCGAACTTGGTTAAATCTTGTGTTTTCAAAAACAGTCCTTGTTTGTTACTTATTTCAGCGGTGTGACTTTTTCAGCTCTAGCATCAAGTATCGACACACATAACCAACACCAGATACGTAACCAATCACATTTTCTAAGGAAACCACTTCCAACCCCCGCCTGCTGACAGAGTTGTTCAACTTCACTTTCGGTATATGCCTTATGCACGACCGATCCACTATAAGTATTTCGGGGCAAATCTTGTCCATCCGGATCGTGGTATTGAAACATCCATCATTTCGTCCTTGATAACCAGAACGATGCTCGAATGTAACACGCAATACGCACCTAGGCACTTATTAAATAGCTAATTTTCTATGAAACGTAACCGACTGGTTATTCAGCGATAACCAGTAGAAATAGATGAAATTTTGAAAAGTACTAGCCCGTGATTCCGATGGAATTTTTAAGTGCATAAAGAAAAAATATGTCCTGATAATCTGCTTCGATTATTCAGCGAATCTTATTTCCATCATTCTATTCGCTGTATATAAAAACAATATTTAAATTAACATAACAAACCTATCGCTTATTATTTTCCATTTAAATAATGATTCTTATTTTTAATATCATTCTATAATTAAAGTGCTCAAATTCTCATGTTGTATTAACTTGAGGTTTAATTTATGAAATTAACTCCATATTTAACTGCTGTTATTTCGGTCAGCTGCGCTTTTGGCGCATTCGCAGCCGATGATTCAAAAGCACTTTTAGAAGATGCACTGAGTGCTGCACCACCGACTATTCGCGATAAAGTAACAGTGATGGACTGGAACAATAATGTTCTGCAAGAAGGTTCTAGCCAATACACTTGCTTCCCAACGCCACCTCAATTGGAAGGCATTGCTCCAATGTGTATGGATGGTCCTTGGATGGAATGGGCAGACGCTTGGATGAACAAAAAACCTTTCCAAGCCAAAGCATTAGGCATTTCTTACATGTTAGCGGGTGATGGCGGTGCCAGTAACACCGACCCATTTGCAGAAGGGATGACGGACGATAATCAATGGATTGTGGAAGGACCACACTTGATGATTACTACCCCAGACCAAGCGTTGCTGGACTCTCTACCAACCGACCCAAGTTATGGTGGCCCATACGTAATGTGGAAAGGCACTCCATACGCACACATTATGATTCCCGTTGGAGCGAGAAAATAAAAAGAAAAAATCCGATATTCAGTATTTTGAATATCGGATTTTTATTTAGTTATTGAGCTAACCAAATTCTCGCCAATATTCCTATCGGCGTTGTAACGCCTGTCGTAATAGAGGTCACTTCACCATTTCTTAAAATATAAATGGTTGGAGTCACGCTAATTTTCCATTCACGCATAATATCGCTTGAAGGATCGTTTATGTTTTCAAAACGATATTCTTTTGCCTGCATAAACTGCGCCACACGCTCATTTGGCCCTGATGAGCCAGAAACGCCAACTACGGCATAGTCATCACTCAGCCAGCTCACGCTTGGACTTACAAATTTACAAGCGGGACACCAAGTCGCCCAAAAGTAAACAACGACAGGTTGTTCATGACTTTGCGCGATTGCATCGAAATATTCACCATCGCTCAATACGGAGCTCAATGGTGGAGCCTCCTGTTTAGGAATATCTTTAGTGCGATACCAATCCATCACGATGGAAATGACGGTGACAATGAGCACCATCTGTACGATTTGAATGAGCCAATATCGGAATGTTCTACGCTGCTTTGTCGAACTCATTGAATGGTTCCCCCACTCGCTTGTTTCACCGCGCTTAAAACAACATCATCAGTCAGAATCACAGGTAACGGGATACCTTGTGGCGCCGCCGGGCCATAGACGATGTTAAACGGCACACCGTAACGCCCATGAGCTCGTAAAAAGTCCGTTACCGAGCCGTCCGGATGTGTCCAATCCCCTTTTAACGTCGCCACATTAGGGCTTTGCAGCAATGAGTAGACAGGATCTTGCCAGATCACGCCGATCTTGTTCGCTTTACACGTGACACACCAATCCGCAGTCACATCCACAAACACCACTCGCCCATTACTGACGTGCTCTTCAATTGCTGAATTAGAAAGCTTTTGCCAAGCTAGATCATCCGGAAGTGGCGTTGCCCACTGGTCAGCAGTGACACTGCCAAGTAGTAAGCCGCCAGCTATTAACACTAACGATGCGGTCCCTGATACAGCAAGTACTTTCTCACCATACACACGCTTAACTCTTGCCATCATGACGACAAAAGCAACCACAGCGATGAGTGCAATCCATAACATCGGTACATGATTTGCCATTAATGAAAGTAGCCAAACGCTGGTTGCCAACATCATTATGCCAAACACGATCTTAACGACATTCATCCATGGACCAGGCTTTGGTAGTTTTAGCGCGATACTTGGAAACACAGCGACTAAGATCCAAGGCAGTGCCATACCCAATGCTAATGCTGTAAAGGTTGCAAATAACGTTAATACGTCCGCGCCCAAGGCAAAAGCAACGGCAGTGCCTAAAAACGGTGCGGAACAAGGTGTCGCAAGCAAAGTAGCGAACATACCTTGAACGTAGTGACCCACTAGAGAGTTATCACCTTTCGATGCGAGCCATGTATTGGTACCCGATGACAGACGGATTTCAAATAACCCCAACATATTGGCGCCGAACAAAGCAGTGACTAGTACCATCAATCCTAGGAACCAAGGGCTTTGGAACTGCACGCCCCAACCGATCGCGTTACCCGTAAGCTTCAACACCAAAATGAATCCAGCTATCAGCCAGAACGAAGTGAGAATCCCCAGAGAAGAAGCGATAAACTGGGTACGAATTTGACGGCGCTCTACACCATGCGCAGCCACAATACTGCTGAGCTTCATCCCCAAAACCGGAAGAACACACGGCATGATGTTCAAAATCAAACCGCCTAACAGTGCAAATAAGAAAATACTCGCTAAAGAGGTAGTTGGCAGTGACGATGTAACCGCTCCTGCTTGTGCTTGTGTTACCTCTTCGACCAGCAAGTTATCATCTTTGATAGAAACATATAACGATTGTTCATTAAGCTCTACCTCACCCAGCCAGGTATCAACCGAGTAATTTGCTGTGACGATATCACCTTCTTGCTGAAGTCCATCCAACTTAAAGCTGTAGTCACGAATCGCATCACCAACACCATCCACCAACACTTGAGGATTTTGCCAACCTTGCGTGTTCTTTAGTTTGATTTGTAATTTGGATTGAGTCACATCCCAATTTGTTTGCGTGACCTCAACAAAAGGCGAAGATTGAGGAACATTACTCGCCGCTTGGGCGTAACTGAACATCACGTCTTCGTCCACTTTCAGCTCAGAAGGTAAGAACGTCAATTGGATTTGGTAGTCCGTCAGCACACAAATCGTCGTACAGGAAGAAAGCGTGAGCACTGCATCAATCGTGACGGGTTTCGACATATCGTCGATATGCAGCGTCATTGGGAACAAAGTGTCGCCTTTGTAACCGAGAGTCTCAATGCCCAATAACTCGAACTTTTGCGGATATGGCCATTGCCAATCAACCTTGCTCAGGTTTTGCGAGTTTTGCCAATCTATCGATGGCGCGACACCACCCTCGCCCGGCGATCGCCAATAAGTTTTCCAGTCTCCGGTTAACTTGACATCCAAATAACCTGTAAGTGTTTTGGCTTGCGGATCTTGTTGACCCGTTAGTACAAAGCGCGTTTGCACTGGAGGATGTTGCGGGTTAGTCATCCAACCGGTATCGGTAGTTTGTGCTGAAATATTCAGAGAGAACAAACTCAACGCCAGCGTCATAAAGAACATAGACGCGAACTGAGTCAGTTTGGTAATTTGATTCATAGTAATTCCTAATAATAAAAACAAATGTGCTAAATCGCTGACTTTATTGGTCAGAAAGCACGTTTTTATTCTTGGAATACACAGAAAGTCAGATGGACTCGATACTTACGGCCTATCGGTTCCGTCCAATGTTGCGCACCAATATAGGCACTGCACAACCAAATAGCCGATGCCAAAAGACCGACAAACAGAACAACAATAAATGCATCGAGTTGATGTTGAGAAAATTGAATTAATTTTTCAGACAATTCGCATTTGCTGGTTTCTTTAGCATCAATCGACTTGACGCTCGAACCCTCATCAGTAAGTGAAACAGCAGGCGATACCGTCTCGTACTTCATAGAGCATGACGATGCAAAACCTGAATTTTGCATCAGACACACGACAACCACCCAGCCAATAATCGCTAGTAGCCATTTCACCCGTTTATGTGGCGTGTGATGTCGTTTAGTCAATAAACTCATAAGAATTCAGATAAAGTAAGAACGAAGAAGATAATACGCGAGTCGTCATAAAGCTCAAGTTGTATCCACAAAATAGCATTAAGAAGCTTCACTCACTAAGCTCTAATCTAGCTTGCCATAAATATATGCCAACTCTGCGACGGTTTTCGCTGAGAACTTTTTCAATAGGTTGGCGCGGTGTACTTCAACCGTGCGCATTGCAATGCAAAGTTCGTCAGCGATTCGAATGTTGCGCTTGCCTGCAATGATCAAACGTAAAATGTCTTTTTCTCTGGGAGTGAGCGATTCATACGCCGATTTTGCCGCCGCCATATCAAGGTTTACAGCCGACTGCGCTTGTCCCTGCAAAATGGCTTGTGCCAACTCATCTCCTTTGACTGGCTTTTGGAAAAAATTGACCGCGCCAGCTTGTAATGCATCGACCGCCATCGGGACATCACCATGCCCCGTCAGGTAAATAACGGCCAAGGGGCTGTTGGCTTGATTTAAAACTTGATGGACTTGCTGACCACGAAGATTTGGCATTCGACTATCAAGAATGATACACCCCGCTTGCTGAACGTCCACCTCGTCAAGGAAAGACTGCCCATCAGCAAAAGTGGTGACGTTGAAGTCATGTTCTTCCAACATAAAAGCGAGCGAGTCACGTACCGATTCATCATCGTCGACTACAAAAACAGGTAGCTGCTTTTCACCGCTGCTCATTGAATGCTCCTATGCCTAGTTCAGATTAGTTTTGATATGGAAACACGAGCTCAACCAAACAGCCATGTGGCGCTGTCGAGCTGATGAGAAACTCGCCACCATGCATTTCCATTACATCACGACAAATGGCTAACCCCAGCCCGAGTCCCTCTTCTTTGCTACTCACAAACGCTTGAGTTGGATTCTCTTGCTGCAACCCTGTGCCGTTGTCTAATACTCGAATGGAAAGTTGATTGACTTGGTAGTCACTATGCAGGGCAATTTTACCTTGATAACCTGACGAGTGATATTTCTCTTGGAACAAAGTACACGCATCAATCGCGTTACTGATCACATTAACTAAAACCTGTTGAACGCCCACAGCGTCGACAAGTACCGGACGGACGTTCCCTTCTATACTGGTCACAATCGAAATATTTTGCTTCTGCATTCGAAAATGGAGCAACTCAATCGTGTCATCAATGAGTACTTGAGGATCGCACGGCGCTTTGTCGACACTACGCTTGCGGATCAACGTTCTTAAGCGCTGAATAATTGCATCGGCTCGTTCAACTTGCCCCTGTATTTTCTCAAGCACTGGGACAATATCTTCATGAGGGCGCTTTTTGGCCAAGCGAAGTAAACCGCCTTCACTGTAATTGCGAATGGCCGCCAATGGCTGATTGAGCTCATGGGCAAGACTGGTGCCGATTTCACCGACAATCGCGACTCTTTGTGAATGCTCTAACTGTTCACTTTTCTCTTTTAAGCGTAACGATGTCTGCTCCAACGCTTGCTTGCTCTTGCTAAATCGATACTCAAGCCAAAAGTGGTAAGCGTTCAATACAATCACAAAAATGAACAGCGCCCACGCCCATTCCTGATGACTACGCAGCCAGCGCAGTGCCTCACTCCACCAAGGTTGTTGCAACGGGTGGAGGTCTAGAGCCTGATAGAGTTTGTCGATGCTCAGCAAGCTGACGGGTGACGTCCAACCTGACGCGCCAGCGGCAATAATGGCGGGGTGATCTGGCGGCATAGCAAGCAAGACTTGCGCAATCTGTTTGGCGAGCTGAGCTGAGCCACGCTCTGTTTTGGCAAATGACCAGTTTGGATATAACGGCGTAGAAACAGCGCACGAAGAGTGTTCATTTAGCTGTTGATTTAGCACTAGAAAATCCCCTTGCTGTAACAGACCTTCATTTTGCATCTGTTCCAATAAACAAGCAGGGACGACAGCGGCTTCCACATTGCCATCACGCAATTGATACAGGTTGGCATCAATAGGAAAGCCGAGGTAACGGACATCAGCAAAGAAATCGTTCGGATTAAGACCCATTTCCACGATTTGATAGCGCAACGTTAAGTAACCACCAAAGGCTTTTTCTGATACAGCCGCAACGGGAAGCCCTGAGACATCTTGCAATGTTTGATAGCTTGAACTGGCTCGAACCACCAGCGCCGAACCAATGCCGTAGTTCGAATTTTGCGGCGCTCGGCTGGTTAGCGTTGCCATCCACGATAGCGCGTATTGCCTACCCAATCGCACTGCCTGACCTGGGTTAGTTAAGATGAAATCCACGGTCTGAAACTTCACCGCTTCGCCCATTTCATCCAAGTTAAGGGGATGAAGAACAAAATGCACATCGGAAATTTGCTGATTGAGCCAATCAATGGTCGGTTGCCATCTCTGCTCAGCATAAAGGTGACCACGTATCGCTAACACGCCCACTTCGACTTTCTGCTTGGCCTCTGGCTGCACTGCCTTTTGCTGTTGCATTTCTTGCAGATATTCTTGTTCAGAAACAGCGCCCTGAGCTAAAGATGCAAAGACAACCAAGCAAAGAATCCAAAACTGAAGCAACCGTGGCGTTTTGTTCATGATGAGTCGAATCGTTCCTTCGAAAATAATGAAGCAAGAATAACAGCTACCTTCCCTAAACCACATTTGTTTTAGATCAAGTTTGATCTGGGTATGTGGAAATCCACAATATAAGCCTCGCGGTGCATTTCTCACAATGGAATCAGTCAATTCAAATACAACAAAAAAGCAGGTGAGTTATGGATTCCACCAAACGTCGCTTTCTCAGCGCGGTCACAGCTGGAGCCGCGTTAATTCCAGTCGCGGGCATTGGCACGGCAACCGCGGGAAACATTATTCGCAATAACCAGTCCGCCGATCGAAAAGGACAAGTGGGGAAACGTTATGCCATGGTGGTGGATTTACGAAAGTGCGTCGGATGCCAGGCTTGCACCGTGGGTTGCAGCATTGAAAACCAAGCACCTATCGGTCAGTTCCGAACCACAGTAAAGCAGTACGAAGTCACGCTCAATGACGGTTCCACAACCACACAAGAAGCGAAAGCCTTTATGCTCCCTCGCCTTTGTAATCACTGTGAAAACCCGCCGTGCGTAGCCGTTTGTCCAGTTCAAGCAACCTTTCAGCGAGAAGATGGCATCGTCATGGTGGATAACAGTCGCTGCGTAGCGTGTGCGTATTGTGTACAAGCCTGCCCTTACGATGCGCGTTTTATCAATGAGGACACCCTCACCGCAGACAAATGCACCTTCTGCGCTCACCGCCTAGAACAAGGTCTATTGCCTGCCTGCGTGGAAACCTGTGTTGGCGGTGCGCGTGTGATTGGTGATTTGAATGATCCATCAAGTGAAGTCCGCCGCTTAATTGCGAAGCACCAAGACGACATCAAAGTGCTGAAACCCAATGAAGGTACCAATCCACACGTGTTTTATATCGGCATGGATGAACGCTTTACCAGCCATATCGACGGACAACCAGCTATTTACGACCCACAAGGAGATCGCGCATGAACATCACCGAAGTGTTAGTCCAACCTCAAGCGATGGCTTGGCTCCCGTGGGCGGTACAGTATTTCTTCTACATCGGTTCGGCTTATGCGGCTGCTGTTTTATTCCTAATCGCCCTATTATTTGAAAAACACACCAGTCACAGACTGCGCGCTGCGCTTGTGCTGACGCTAGCCATCGGCGCCATCGTGGGACCATTAGCATTAACTGGTGATTTACACCAACCGGGACGCGCATGGCATTTTTACGCGCACATCACGCCGTGGTCATGGATGTCTTTAGGGTCGCTTTTCTTGCCTGTTTTCTCAGGTTTAGCGGTAGTGACTGCATGGCTGTATCTCCGCCAGAATCTGATCAACTTACGTAATCAGCCAGGGAAAGTACTGCCTCTAATTTCAAAGCTGTCACTGGGTGAATGGGCGCTATCTCGTAGAGCCATGCTTATGGTGTCTGCCATCACGGTGCTATCAGGCATAACCATTGCAGTCTACACAGGCGCTGAAATTGCGGTCGTAAAATCACGCTCGTTATGGCACCAACCAGCGTCACCGATTCTTTGGTTTGTTACTGCTTTTATGGGCGCAGTCGGCTTCGCTCTGCTGATTTGGCTCTTGCTGCCTAGTCAGTCAAAGACGCTGACATCTGGCGATACTAATTTACTGAAAAAATCGGTGGTAACGAGCGGTGTATTAACGCTGATACTGCTACCCATTTGGGCATCCAACAATTCCGCATTTTCGCTCTATTCTAGCGAACAATGGATGCACAACATTGCCTTGCTCACTTTTGTCGTTTTAGGTTGTGTTTTGCTCGCCTTCATCTTCTTGCGCGATACCCAAAAGTCCACATCAGCCAGATTTCGTCACGTCATAGGGCTCGGCTTTGTGTCTGCTGCCGCATTGGCAAGCGCGTGGCTGATTCGCTGGTTCACCATCATGGAAGTACAAACCATCGCCAAGTTCGATGCAGGGCTGTATCCATACCAACTCACTATGGATGGAAATGGCTGGATAGGCATTATCGGCATGCTCGGATTATGGCTTGCAATGGCACTGCTCGGATCAGAGCTGGTTCAACCAAAACGAAATATAGAAGTAAAAGCCTCATCACTCACCTTAACTGAACGCTAATCAAAGAGGATTTCATCATGGATAACAAACGCCGTCAGTTTTTGAAATCAGGCATTGCAGTGGGTGGGCTTGGCGCATTCGCTGCAGGTTACGCCACCACCACCAAACACATGGTAGAAGGTGCGCTGGAAGGCACTGCTGGACAAAAGACCCACGATATTCACCACGGCAATTCCCTCGAACCAGAATACGCCGTCAATGACCAAGGTAATCTGATCCCAAATCCAAACCAGCGTGTTGCTCCATCCATGTGCTTTGGCTGTTGGTCACTGTGCGGGTTGCGTGTGCGCATTGATAACCGTAACGACGAGATCTTGCGCATCACTGGCAACCCATATCACCCATTGTCTCATCAGCAACACATTCCATTCGAAACGCCAGTCAAAGATGCTTATTTAAGTTTGGCAGGAGAAGCAGGCCTTGAAGGTCGTTCAACAGCATGCGCACGTGGCAATGGGATGTTAGAAATTCGCAACAGCCCGTACCGCATTACTCAGCCGCTGAAACGAGTTGGCAAACGCGGCGAAGGAAAATGGGTTCCGATCAGCTACGAGCAATTGATAGAAGAAGTCGTTGAAGGTGGTGATTTATTTGGTGAAGGCCATGTTGATGGCTTACGCGATATTCGCGATTTAACAACGCCCGTTGATCCTGAAAACCCAGAATATGGACCGAAAGCCAACCAATTGTTAATGACCAACGCTGGTAACGAAGGCCGAGACGACATATTCAAACGCTTCGCGTTCAACAGCTATGGTACGCGTAACTTTGGGCATCATGGCTCTTACTGCGGCTATGCATTTCGTGCTGGCAGCGGCGCATTTATGAACGATTTAGATAAGAACGCACACTTAAAGCCAGACTTTGATAATGCCGAATACATTATCTTCATCGGTATGTCGCCTGCTCAAGCGGGTAACCCTTTTAAGCGTCAAGCACGCCAACTCGCCAATGCGCGAACAGAAGGTAGCTTGGAATACACCATCATCACACCAAGTTTACCTGCGGGTTCATCGAGCTTGGCTGCCGGTGACAACAACCGCTGGGTACCAATCAAACCAGGCACCGACTCTGCCCTCGTGCTTGGCATGATCCAGTGGATCATCGAAAACCAACGCTACAACAAAACCTTCTTAGCCCAACCGGGGGCGAACGCAATGAAACGAGCTGGCACCGCGCACTGGTGTAATGCTACGCATCTCGTGATAAGCGATAATCAGCACCCGAGAAACGGCACGTTTTTACGCGCATCTGATCTGAACCTGCCATTTGAGGGCGAAGCGTTGTCTGATTCCGATCCGTACGTCATAGTGGATGATCAAAGCGGCGAATTTGGTGTTCATACCCAGACAGGAGAAGCGGCACTGTTTGTCGATAAAACGGTTTCGCTTGCATCAGGCAAAGTGCGCGTAAAATCTTCCCTACAAAGACTCAAAGAAGAGGCGTTCAAATACAGTCTTGAGTTCTACAGCCAACAATGTGAAATCCCTGTCGAACAAATTGTTGAACTAGCAAAGCGCTTCACCAGTCACGGAACAAAAGCGGTGGTCGATACCCACGGTGGCAACATGCACACCAATGGGTTCTATAACTCGTTTACCATCATGATGCTCAATGCGTTGATTGGTAACATAAATATGAAAGGCGGCGCTATGGCTAAAGCGGGTGGCTACCCAACTTCCGCTGCGGGTCCTCGTTACGACTTCACCAAATTTGCTGACAAAGTCGGCCCGAAAGGCGTCTTTTTGTCGCGCAGTAAATTCCCATACCACAAAACCAGCGAATACAAACGTCGCGTTGAGGCAGGAAAATCCCCTTATCCAACTCGCGCCCCTTGGTATCCGTTTGCCGCGCCACTGCTGACAGAACACCTATCTGCGGCTATTGATGGTTATCCATATCGCGTTAAAGCGTGGATCAACCACATGGCGAACCCGATGTATGGTGTACCCGGTTTGAAAACACTGCTGGAAAACAAGCTTAAAGATCCAAAGCAGCTCGGTTTGATTGTGTCTGTTGATGCATTCATTAACGAAACCACCGCGTTGTCGGATTACATTGTGCCAGACACCGTTACTTACGAAAGCTGGGGTATGGCAACGCCTTGGCACGACGTTCCGGTGAAAACCGTCACCGCTCGCTGGCCGATTGTGGAAGCGCGAACAGAGAAAACCGCCGATGGTCGTTCGATTTGCTTAGAAAACTTTTTGATTGATGTCGCCAAGAAAATGCAACTAGGCGGCTTTGGTGACAACGCGATTCAAGATGCGCAAGGGAATTGGCACGCTCTCCACAGCGCTGAAGATTTCTACTTACGTTCCGCGGCAAACTTAGCGTATGTGAAAGGCGGCGTGCCTGAAGTTTCGGCAGAAGACATTGCGTGGTCCGGCCTAGAGCGTTTAATGCCAGCCATGCAGAAGACGCTGACAGCGGATGAGATGAAACGTGTGGCGTTTATTTTTGCTCGCGGTGGACGCTTTGAAAATGCAACCGAAGCGTATCAAGGTGAGCAAATGAAGCACAAATGGACACGACCAGTTGCGATATGGAATGAACATGTCGGCAGCGCAAGAAACACCATGACCGGTGATTTCTACACCGGTTGCCCAACATGGCATCCACAAAAAATGGCCGACGGCACACCAATGGAAGACCACTTCCCAAGCTCAGAATGGCCTTTCAGCCTGACTAACTTTAAATCCAACATTCACAGTGCAGTATCGAACCTATCGCCAAGGTTGAACTCGATAAAAGGCGTAAACCCAGTATACATCCATCCAATCGATGCCGAACGCGCAGGCATTAAAACGGGTGATGAGTTTGTTATCGAGACTCCATCTGCAAGCACCAAAGCACTTGCGATGATAGTCAGCGGGATTCGCCCTGGCACACTAGGATTTGAACATGGGTTTGGTCATACCGAGCTAGGACAACGCTCGCACTGGATCGGCGATAAACAGCAACCCGTAAAAACTCGCAGCCAAGATGGTGTCAACATTAACGACATCGGATTAATTGACCCAACCCGAGAAGGGAAAGGCGTGTTGTTAGACTGGGTGGTAGGAGCCGCGGCTCGTCAATCATTACCAGCCAAAATCCGCAAAGCTTAGTAGACAACCAAACCTGAAGAGCTGCCATTTAGCAGCTCTTCACATCCTCTAAATATGTGGAAATCCACAATACCTTTCCTTATTGACAAGGCCGACAATATCGTCCCAGTGACTACCAAGTAGCACTTGGACATATTAATAACAATTAAAGTGAGTCAGCATGTCAAAGATTCTTCCTGTGGTGACAGCCTGTTTGCTAGCCACCACTATGGGCGCAAGCGCCTCGTCTATTCCGGAAAAAGCCAGCGTGTGTAGTGGTTGTCACGGCCAAGATGGCATGGGGCAGCCAAATATCGCTCCGATGATCGCTGGTTTAAACGCGAATTATCTCAACACTCAAATCGAACTATTCCTTAGTGGTGAACGCCAAAATGTAGTCATGCAAGGCATGGCGAAGGAGCTTAGCGATCCTGCCGTTCGTAAAGAAGTCATGGATTACTTTGCTAACCTTCCAAGCTACGAGTTCACTAACCCAGAGCAACGCGGCGACCAAGCCGACATTCGTAACCCGTATCGTAAATTAATTTTCCAAGGCGATTGGGATAGAAACATTCCAGCTTGCGCGACTTGTCATGGAGCCAGCGGAATGGGCGTCGACAAATTCCCTCGCCTCGCAAGCCAACATGCTGATTACTTAAAAACGCAATTGATGGCATGGAAAAACGACACTCGCAGTGGTGACCCGCTCAATATGATGGGTACTATCGCGAAAAATCTCACTGACGAAGAGATTGAAAACCTTTCCTACTACTTTGCCTCATTACGTTACTAGGAGCAGACATGAAACGTTTCTATTCTTTGTTCGCATTACCTCTCATCTCTGCTGCTACTTTGGCCAACGAGCCACTGCCGGATCGTCAAACTGAACTGCCAGCTGTGAAAAAAGAAAATCACGGTGAATATTTGCAGCCTCGCGATCTGAGTAAAATTCCAAACACCGCATTTGGTGAGCAAGTAAAACGTGGTTACTCGCTCTTTGTTAACTCGCAACAGATGCGCGGCAAATACGTTGGCAATGAGCAAAACTGTGTGAACTGCCATATGGAAGCAGGACGAAAAGCCAATGCAGCACCGCTGTGGGCGGCGTACATGGCCTACCCGGCTTATCGCAAGAAAAACGATCGCGTAAACAGCTACGCAGACCGTATTCAAGGTTGCTTCGAATACTCCATGAACGGCAAAGCCCCCGCTTACGACTCACCCGAAATTGTTGCCCTCAGCGCTTACGCTTATTGGTTAACAATGGGCGGCTTGCTTGACAAACATGGTATGGCGGATGAACCCGTTCCAGAGCTAGACGCAAAAGCGTTGCAAGTAGGTGGAAAAGTAAAAGACTTCCCGTTGCCAGAAGCCATCGCACAAGCATTACCAATTGAAAAGCGAGGTAATCTCTCTGGACGTGGCTACCCAAAAATCGCCGCCCCTGAGCAAGAACCATCACCAGAGCGAGGCGCACTGGTCTACAAAAAGAACTGTGAGGCTTGTCATCGCGCCGACGGCTCGGGTATCAAAAGCACCGACGGTCATTCATACATTCCACCACTTTGGGGCGAATATGCGTATAACTGGGGTGCAGGTATGCACCGGATTAACACCGCGGCCTATTTTATTTACGAAAACATGCCGCTTGGGAAAAGTGTCCAGTTAAGCAAACAAGAAGCGTGGGATGTCGCGGCATATGTCAATAGCCACGAGCGTCCACAAGATCCTCGATTTAAAGGCAACGTGGGCGCAAACGCAGAGAGATATCACCAACATCAAGGCTATTACGGAAAAACAATTAGTGGTAAGCAAGTCGGCTCGAATGCTTTCAAGAGCGGTACCGTCGAGTAAAAGACAACCATTCATCTTAAATACCAGTGCTCCCACCTCCCTGCTCAGGCTCTCTGGGCAGGGTTGTTTTACTCTCCTGAAGCAATCACTGCCCCCCTCCAAACCAGCAACGTTAAGTAGTTTTCGGCTTCCAACATACCAATCTTCGCAGTAAAATAATGCGCCAAACGCGACTTTGTTTATATCTTAGAGCTTCCATATACTATGATGCCAAAAGTAAGAAACTCGTAAACTCCTGAATCAAAACAAGCGTGTCTAATGAAAAAAGAGTATTCTTAGGACAAATGAATCCAAAACCTACCCGATGAGTATTCAACCTAATTCCCGTCAGTTAATTTCATGCGAAGAATGCGGCCTTGTTGTTCGTATTCCCGATATCGATCAAGGGCAAAAAGCTCAATGTCCTCGATGCGCACATTCTCTGACAAAAGTGAATGCTAAGCCCTATCAAAGCGTGATCGCCATTTCATCGGCATGTTTGATCATGTTGGTGTTAAGCATTTCTTTCCCTTTTATGTCGTTCAGTGTGCAAGGGCTATCGCAAGAAATCACCTTACTGCATGCAGCCAAAATGCTGGCTGAATTTCAAAATGTACTTTTAGGTGTGTTACTTCTCGCAACGGTCGTCGTATTGCCTGCTATCTATGTCGGTCTCATACTCTTTCTTCATCTCGAAGCATTAAAAGCGCGTAAACATACGCCATCCAAAAAACAGCAACGAATGGCGAAAGTTTTATGTCGCCTTCTGTTTCGAGTCGAACCCTGGCTGATGGTCGATGTATTCTTGATTGGCCTATTAGTCAGCTTAATTAAAATCGCTTCTCTGGCAGACATTGGAATGGGGACTTCATTCTGGGCGTTCTGCGTTTATACCGTACTGGTAGTCAAATGTATTTCTATGGTTGACAAAAGCTGGCTCTGGGGACACTTCATTCCAGCCATCGTGCTGCCCGATGTAAATGAGGGCGATACGCACCATAACCACAACCATATTGGTTGCCATACGTGTCACCAACTCAACCCAATTGAAGCGAAAAAGCACCAATACTGCATTCGTTGTAAAAGCCCTATTCATAAATACAACCCAGCAGATAATTTACAAAAAGCTTGGGCGCTTTTGTTTGCGTCAGTCATTTTCTATATACCCGCGAATCTTTATCCAATGATGTATACCGTAAGCCTTGGACATTCAGAAGGTTCAACTATCATGGAAGGGGTAATACTGCTTTGGCATTTAGGTTCTTACCCTATTGCGATGGTAATTTTCTTTGCTAGCGTATTCATTCCAATGGCGAAAATGCTGGCACTCGCGTGGCTGTATTACAATGCGCAAAAAGCGCGATATCTTCCTCCTGAAGAAAGTATTTCACGCTTAAAGATATACCGCTTAACTGAGTTTATTGGTCGCTGGTCCATGATCGATATCTTTGTCGTTGCCATCTTAGTTGCACTGGTTCAGTTGCAAAACTTAATGGCGATTTATCCAGGCCCTGCTGCACTCTCTTTCGCGGCAGTGGTCATTTTCACCATGCTTTCTGCAATGATATTTGACTCACGTTTGTTGTGGCAGTTGCCACAAAACGAAGTGCAGGAGCCGATTTCTGACAACTTAAACGAGAAAGCCAAATATGAGTGATGAGAACAACGTAACCGCTCAAATAAAACCGCAAAAGCAGATTTCTGCGATCTGGATTGTACCGATCCTTGCGCTAGCCATGGGAGCGTGGATGCTGTTCCAATACATCAACAGTACAGGCCCACAAATTACTCTCCAACTGCCAACCGCAGATGGGATTGAGGTTGGTAAAACCGAGATCCGAGCATTGAATGTTAAAGTCGGTCTGATTACCGAAGTCACTCTCAGTGAAAACTACGATCACATCATCGCTAAGGCGCAGATGAATAAAGACGCGAAGCGCATGCTGCGAGATGACACCATGTTCTGGGTGGTGAAGCCTCGTATTGGCCGTGATGGTGTTTCAGGTTTAGAGACCTTGCTCTCTGGCGCTTATATCCAACTTCAGCCGGGTAAATCTAAAGTAGAAAAGGAGCACTTTACGGTATTAGATGTGCCACCGGTCGCTTCTCCTGATGCAGAAGGCCTGCGTCTTGTATTAACGCACCGCGAAGCTGGCAAACTAGGTGTTGGTGACCCGGTTATTTATAAAGGCTTTACCGTTGGTCGTGTAGAGAAAACCAGCTTTGATGTTGATACTCGCAAGGCGCTGTATCAACTCTTTATTTTCAAACCTTATGACAGCTTAGTGCGCACTCGTACTAAATTTTGGCTGAATTCTGGTGTTGATTTACAGCTCAATGCCGAAGGGTTTGAAGTTAAGTTTGGCTCGCTAGAGAGCATGCTAACGGGTGGCGTTACCTTCGATACCGTTCCAGGTCTTGAGTCCGGTGAACAACTCACAGAAGACATGGTTAATTTCCGCTTGTACGATGATATTAAGCAGCTGAGAGAGGGTATGTACGATGACTACATTGAGTTCGTCATGTTATTTGATGAATCTGTACGTGGCTTAAAAGCGAATGCGCCTGTTGAGTACCGCGGTCTTCGTATTGGTACCGTAACGAGAGTACCGATGCGTTTACCAACACCAGAAGAAAACTTCTCTGCGAAAAAAATTCCTGTTTTGGTGCGCGTTGAGCTCGGTCGAGTGTACGGAGATTTAGAATCCCAATCTTTATCTATGTTCAAAGAGAAGTTGAAGGAAGAGTTTGCTCGCGGTCTCCGTGGCACCTTAAAGACTGGTAACTTGTTAACTGGTGCGCTTTATATTGATGCAGACTTTTACCCTAATGATGATCAGTACGTTCCAAGTGAATTTGAAGGTTTAGATGTTTTCCCAACCATGCGTGGTGGTTTTGCCCAAGTCCAGCGCCAAGTCAATGACTTCCTAAATAAGATTAATAGCTTACCAATGGAAGAAACGCTTAACTCTCTCAATTCAACGTTAAAAACGTCGGAAAAGACGTTGGCGTCAGCAGAACGTGTCGCGGACAGTATTGATAAACTTTTAAATCAAAAAGAGACGCAAGAGATCCCAACAGATATTCGCCAAAGCTTGCAGCAGTTGCAAAAAACACTCGATGGTTATGGACCAAACTCAACCATGTACAATGAAATGGAAGCCACGCTCAAAGAACTAGAAAGCGTGATGACAGAGTTTAAACCCGTACTTAAACAGCTAAACGAAAAGCCAAACTCTCTCGTGTTTGGAGAAGATGAAATCAGTGACCCAATCCCAGTTAAAGGCCAAAACTAATGAAACGAGTATTCTTTTTGTCTATCGCTCTATTTGTCGGTCTAACGGGTTGCAGTAGCGCTCCAGAAACTAAAGGGGCTTTGTACCTTCTACCTAAGGCGGAACCAGTGACGCTGAGCTCTTCTGATATCTCACAGCGCCCTACTTTAGTTGTTCGTCCAGTAAAACTGGCAAGTTATTTAAACGACAGTGGTATCGTTTACCGAACCTCTGAGACTCAAGTTATCCAGGCAAGAAACAATCAATGGGCGCATAGTATTTCCGAGCAAATCACTCAGAGAGTCGTCACAGAACTACGCCACAAACAGACTCATTACTGGCCGACTGAAATGAACAACCTGTTGGATCAAAATGGTGAAGCCAAACTACAGCTTACGTTAAATAAATTTAATGGTAGCTACAAAGGCAATATCGAAATTGAGGGGGAATGGTTACTCATCAATGCTGAAGGTAAGGTAGAAAACAGTGCACCAATACAAATCTCTCAGCCTCTACAGGACGAAGGCTATGGAGCACTTGTCGACGCACTGTCCGTCGGGTTGGAAGAAATGACTTCGGAGATTGCCAAAAAAATCTAAGATCGATGTTAATTACAGGGAAGCAAGTTGCTTCCCTTTTTTGTGCTGCAAGAAGTTTTTTCGATCGAAATAGATGTAGATAATCAAGCGAGACAAATTGATCTTAGTCAGACTGCAATCCGTTCTTTGGTGCTACTCTACGGCAAAATATAAAGCCCCATCCTATGACCTTATGTAGAGGTCTTGTTGATAAGGTTCTTGAGTAGCAATGTCGATTAACATTTCCGATTTAACCACCGCCCTAAATAAGGTGGAGCATATTCATAAAGTTCAACTTGAAAATGTGCATCAGTTCTTTAAAGCAAACGAAGCTTTCTCGGTAAAAACGTTCAGCCAACTTATATCTAGTGACTCACTTGATGAGCGATTTAAAACCATCGACAAGGCCTTCTCTTTGCTTGGTGATGTGAAAACCTACCTTTTAGAAGCGTCCTACTTAGTTAAGTAAAAATAAAAAAGCCCCTGTAACTTAATTACCGGGGCTTTCATTTTTATCGCCGCTAAGTTGTGGAGTTACAACTTGTAGCGATCATCAATGACCGTTGTCTCTGGGAAGGTTTTACCCTCGTCCATCGCTTCCTCAGTCTCTTCTTTTACTTTGCTATCGATCCAGAAATTACCAATATCCATTGGATGAAGCACCCATTCTGTCGCTTTTGTCATGCCATCTTTAGGAATTTTAACCCAGCGCCAATGCGCAACTCGAGAATAAGGCACCATGTATCCAGGAACGATGATATTCGCTTTGCTGACATAGTTTTGGATTTGATGCGATAAATCGTAACGCTTCTCCTGATCAAACTCAGAGTCATAAGCTTCAATCAACTTGTCCAACTCAGGGCTGCTGTAGTTGGTGTGAGCATTCGTTTGTGGTCGATTAGCATTATCAGAGTGCAGGTATTCCCAATACGCAGGAATCTCACCAGAACCCATATTCAAGAACGCTAACTGATGCTTTTTCTCAAGAATGTATTTAAACGCAGATGAACCATCAACCAAGTTTAACGTGAACTCAAGACCAGCAAGTTTCGCTTGCTCTTTCAAGTACGCAATACGCGGTGTCCAAGAGTTGTATCCATAGGTGATAGCAAAGCTCAGGCGTTGGCCCTTGTCATTGACACGAATACCATCTGCGCCAACTTTGTCAAAGCCCGCTTTTTCGAAATGTTTAACCGCCGCATCGGCATCAAACTTAGGCGGTGTATTGTTAGGATCATCGTATTCGCCATGACCAAAGCCGAGTCCATGTGGTTTACGTGAATAATCTCCACGCATGATATTTTCAATCATGCCGTCATAGTCAGTGGCTGCCATAACGCCTTTGCGCACTTCTAGGTTATCCAACATCGGCATCGCGGTGTTCATCCAAAGGCCACCAGCGCCTTGTGGTGCTTCGTTAAAGCCCCAGTACTTTTGGATATAGCCTTTTTTGTACACATCACTATCGGTTTTGTCATGCCAAAAGCTTGGTAGCACCATCTCAAAGTAATCTAAGTTACCTTTTTCAAAGTGCTTCATGGCAATATCAGGATCGCGAATCACCTTAATGCGGACTTTTTCTACGTTGTAGCGGTTTTTATAGTAGCGGTTGTTATACCCCCACCAATCTTCACCGACGTGTTTGAATGTCACGCTCTTACCTTTCTTCACTTTATCAATGTAGTAAGGCGCTGCAGTTGGCTCAGATTTAAAGTTGAACTTTCTGACAAAGTTATCAGGCATGCCATCGTTATTTGCGTCCTTTTCTCCTTCAAAGAAGTGTTCCGGACGAGGCTGAAAACCATTACTCGGCATGTTAATCATAACCATGAGCGAGTCATGACTTTGAGCTACAGCAAGATTGACTTTGATCGTGTAGTCGTCAATTTTTTCAACACCAACAACGCTGTTCGTGAAGAAGTCGTTATACCACGGGTCGATAATGTCTTTTGACGTGTAGTACTTCATCATAAAGACGTAATCATCTGCCGTAATTTTTTCACCATCTGACCACTCGGCCGTTTCATCAAGCTTAAAGAATACGGTTTTGTTGTCCTCTCCAAATGCCCATGACTTAGCAAGTTGGGGGATCCATTTACCAGTATTTGGATGACGCTGAGCAAGCTTTGGTGAACCATCCATTAAATATTGGCGCAAGCCGGAGTTCGCATCTGGACCAACACTTCGTAATGTCTGAGGAAAGCTCTGAATGTAAGTACGATAAGTACCACTTCGTACCGCTTCTTCAGAGGCGAACAGAGGTTCATTGTTATTTGAAATCCATTCTATATCAGCAGGTAGCTCTGCCGCACTCAGTTGAAAACTGGCAGCGGTCAATGTTGCAAGTACTGAAAATGGCAGTTTTTTAGTCATGTTTCTTCCTTGTTGTGTTTGCGATTAAGGTCGTAGCAAGGAAGACGGCGTGTGAAAGCTGCAAATAGAAAATACGCAGATAGGAAATAATAGGAGCGTAATATGAAGTGACTTCCTGCCAGCTTCTATATTAATTTCAAAGAGTTTCACTAGGTCATCCTAGACCTTACAACGCAGTGAATGCATCTTCGCCATAGTATTCTTTAGGCTTTTGTAACGCAAGTCATCAATAATACATGGTCGCATTTTCTATGCATCACAGTGAGTTATGTTACAAAAGTGTGATCGATATAGTACCAAGCCCTACTTTCCTCATAATAAACCGTAGAACCTTTATCCGAATAAGATCCCCCCTACACCAATTAAAGCAAGCAAGTAAGCGAGCAGATATAACTGGTAAAAATGAGCAGTTGCTTACTACGGTTGGTATTTTTATTAGATACAAAAAAGGTGAGGCATCACAGCCTCACCTTTCTTTATACAATACAAGACTGTGCTTACATACTAGACAAGCTATCATTGATCGATTTCAACACTGCAGCAGGATCCACAGCTTGAGTAATTGGACGCCCAATAACAAGATAGTCAGAGCCTGACTGAATAGCCTCTACTGGTGTCATGATACGGCGCTGGTCACCTTGCTCAGAGCCAGCAGGTCGGATTCCTGGTGTAACTAACTTAAAGTCTTGACCAAGTTCGCTCTTAAGCAATGAAGACTCTTGAGCTGAACATACGACACCATCTAAACCAGCGTTTTTGGTCAATGTCGCCAGACGAATAACTTGATCCTGAGGCGCAACGTTCAAACCAATACCCGCTAAATCACTTTGTTCCATACTGGTTAGTACCGTTACTCCAATCAGAAGTGGGCGATCTTTACCGTATGGCTCAAGAATTTCACGTGATGCCGTCATCATGCGCTCCCCACCGCTCGCATGCACATTCACCATCCAAACCCCTAATTCTGCGGCTGCGCGGACCGCCTTAGAACACGTATTTGGAATATCGTGAAATTTCAAATCCAGGAAGACTGAAAAACCACGTTTGTGGAGTTCACGTACGAAATCAGGACCAAATAGCGTAAACATTTCCTTGCCAACTTTTAGGCGACATGACGCAGGATCAATTCTATCTACAAACGCAAGTGCGTCTGCTTGGTTATCATAATCCAGTGCGACAATAACTTTTTGGTCGATCATTTCATCTCCTAACTATTTTGGTTCTTATTAAATAAAAAGTTAAAAAAATGCAGCGGACAGAAATTCTGCCAGCTGCATTAAAATTATTCACCATCCAATCCGCGGATTGGCTTAATCGTCCCCCACCCTTTACAGGATGGGCAGTGCCAATAAAGGGAATGAGTAGAAAACCCACACTTCCGGCATCGGTAGTGTGGTTTCACTTTTAACTGTTCACCCACCATCGCTTGTAGCGTCGATAGACTGTCCTTCGCGCGCCCGTCTTCTGCTTCAGCAATATGGTAGTCAATTAATCGATAAAAACCCTTCATGGTTGGATTTTTCAGCAGCTGTTTGGTCAGCAGCTCTTGTGCAGCCCCTACGTTCTCGTGGTGAGCAACCAACTGAGCCAACATTAACTCGGCTGATACGCCTGCTTTCTTATCAATACAAGCTCGCAGAAACTCTACAAGTTCATCTTCCTGGCCCAAATGATGGTAGCACTCTGCAATGGTTGGTAAGACATCGCTGATAAAGTCTTTGTCTTGCTCAAGCACACCCGTTAGGTATTTTATCGTGTGTTTATAATCTTCAGACTCTAGATAAATTCGTCCCAAAGCAATACTCGCTCGAACACACTTTGGGTCTTCTGCTAGGGCTTTTTTAAAGTGCTGTATTGCCTTATTAGTATTACCATCGGCTTGGTCGAGCATGGCAATTTCACACCAAAAATGAGCAATATTCGCACGCATTCTGGAGCGTTTATTACCCAACTTAGCCAATTGATTGGCGTAATAAATTGCTTTTTCCCATTCACGCGTTTGTTGGTAAATGGTTACCAATTGCTGAAGGGCCGCTTCTTTGTAATCTGGCTCTTCGACTAACTGTTCGAAGATTTTCTCTGCACGATCGAGAAAACCAGAGACCATGTAATCTTTCGCCAACTGTTGAAGTGCAAGATTCTTTTGATCCAGTGTTAAGCCAGAGCGAGAAATGAGATTTTGGTGAATTCGGATTGCGCGGTCGACTTCGCCACGAGACCGGAACAAATTACCCAACGCAAGGTGAGTATCGATTGTCTCGTTATCAACTTGGAGCAATTCAATAAAGTGATCAACAGCCTTATCTGATTGGTCAGAGAGCAGCAGATTAAGACCCGTCATATACTGACGAGAGATTTGATGAGATTGCTTCTGCTTGTCTTGCTGAGCGCTGCGATGCCCCATATACCAGCCATACGCAGCAGCTATAGGCAATAACAAGAAGAGTAGTTCAAGCATTAAAGTTAAGCCTTATCCTTATGCCTGTTTTTCGATGGCTGGCTTATCAGCAGGTTTTTTTGCATCTGTAGGTTCGTACTTTTTCAGTTTTTTCTTTAAACGACGAACTTGTAGCTGAGTTTTCAGCTGGATACTACCAAAGATAACCCACGCTAAAGCAAAGCCAACCACAAATACCACACCTAATAGTGTAGATAAGTGGAACTCTCCTTTGGCTAGAAGATAGTTAAAAGTCACGAGCTCTTGGTTTTGGGAACCTAACGCCAATGCAATTAAAAAGAGAGCTAAAACAGCAACGATTTTTATAATTTTCATTTACATCACCCTTCTAGGAGTAAGTCGGTAAGATTATGCAGGAAAATGCTTCTTCAGACTACGTATATTAGCAATAATCTATACCCAAGTAACCTCAAGATGCTTAGTTTGTAGACACGCCTAGAAGTTAAAGTTACTTGGGTGTAGAAAGCTGCAAAGAAAACAGCCAGAATCAACAGCTCGCTTCGTAAACTGCTTGGATACATTACAAAAAAGCGGCATACACAAACGTATGCCGCTTTTTTCAAACTAATAAGAGTGCGTTAGCCAATATTTACACGCTCACGAAGCTCTTTACCAGGTTTGAAATGTGGAACGTATTTACCTTCCAATTCCACTTTATCGCCCGTTTTAGGGTTACGACCTACGCGAGGCTCGCGGTAATGAAGAGAAAAACTACCAAAGCCGCGGATCTCGATACGGTCACCGCTCTCTAGCGTAGAGGCCATGTGCTCTAAAATATCTTTTACAGCATCCTCTACCTCTTTCGCTGATAAGTGTGTTTGCTCAGCGCAGAGTCTTTCAATCAGTTCAGACTTAGTCATAGTTGCCCTCTTTGAGTATCTTTATCACTTATTATAGTAAGTAATACTAATTCCAACAAACACTTGCTGACAATTCTAGACAAATTTTATGCAAAATGCGCAATGAAGAAATGCCTTTTATTAAGATAGTTTACCGTCATTAGTATTACTACTTAAATATGCTCAAATATAAAAAAGGAGCCTTGCGGCTCCTTTTTTGCTTAAGCGAGTATATTATTCGCCTTTAGCAGCTTTGAAAGCGTCAGCCATTGCGTTACCGAATGCATTGTCATCTTGCTTGTTGATAGATGCCATTGCTTCTTGCTCGTCAGCTTCGTCTTTAGCTTTGATAGATAGGTTGATTACGCGGTTCTTACGGTCTACACCTGTGAACTTCGCTTCAACAACATCACCAGCGCTTAGGATTAGAGAAGCATCTTCTACGCGATCGCGAGATACTTCAGAAGCACGGATGTAACCTTCAACGCCTTCTGCGATTTCAACAGTAGCGCCTTTAGCGTCAACAGCAGTTACAGTAGCGTTAACTAGAACACCTTTCTTGTTGTCAGCAACGTAAGCATTGAATGGGTCGTTTTCCATTTGCTTGATGCCTAGAGAGATGCGCTCACGCTCAGCGTCTACTGCTAGAACAACTGCAGAGATCTCGTCGCCTTTCTTGTACTCACGTACAGCTTCTTCGCCAGCAACATTCCAAGAAATGTCAGATAGGTGAACTAGACCGTCGATGCCGCCTTCTAGACCGATGAAGATACCGAAGTCAGTGATAGACTTGATCTTACCAGTAACTTTGTCGCCTTTAGCTTGTGCTTCAGCGAATGACTGCCATGGGTTAGCTTTACACTGTTTCAGACCTAGAGAGATACGACGACGTTCTTCGTCGATTTCAAGAACCATAACCTCAACTTCGTCGCCAACATTAACAACTTTAGAAGGGTGGATGTTCTTGTTAGTCCAATCCATTTCTGAAACGTGAACTAGACCTTCAACGCCTTCTTCGATTTCAACGAAGCAGCCGTAGTCAGTTAGGTTAGTTACGCGACCAGTTAGTTTGTGACCTTCTGGGTAACGCTTAGCGATTGCTACCCATGGATCTTCGCCTAGTTGCTTAAGACCTAGTGATACGCGAGTACGCTCACGGTCGAACTTAAGAACTTTAACTTGGATCTCGTCACCAACGTTAACGATTTCAGATGGGTGCTTAACGCGCTTCCAAGCCATATCAGTGATATGTAGAAGACCGTCAACGCCACCTAGGTCAACGAACGCACCGTAGTCAGTAAGGTTCTTAACGATACCTTTAACTTCAGAACCTTCTTGTAGAGTTTCTAGAAGCTCGTCACGCTCAACGCTGTTTTCAGATTCGATAACAGCACGACGTGAAACAACTACGTTGTTACGTTTTTGGTCAAGTTTGATAACTTTGAACTCTAGCTCTTTGTTTTCTAGGTGAGCAGTGTCGCGGATTGGGCGTACGTCTACTAGAGAGCCAGGAAGGAAAGCACGGATACCGTTTAGTTCAACAGTGAAACCGCCTTTAACTTTACCGTTGATGATACCAACAACAGTTTCAGCTTCTTCGTAAGCTTTCTCAAGTACGATCCAAGCTTCGTGACGCTTAGCTTTCTCACGAGAAAGTTGAGTTTCACCGAAACCATCTTCAACAGCGTCTAGAGCTACGTCTACTTCAGCGCCAACTTCAACTTCAAGTTCGCCAGCAGCGTTCTTGAACTGTTCAGCAGGGATAGCAGATTCAGACTTAAGACCAGCGTCAACAAGAACGAAACCGTTCTCGATAGCTACTACAGTACCTTTAACGATGCTGCCTTGTTGGAATTCTGTTTCGTTTAGAAACTCTTCAAAGAGTTGAGCAAAAGATTCAGTCATTTAGTTAATCTTCAATAAATTAAACTTCCACGGGTATCCTACCGCATGGGGTTATTAAATTCGCCAGTCATCATCCTTGCGACCAACGCTCTTAGTCTAGCCGAGTATCATTACTCAGCTAGCTTCGATTCGATATATTGTAGTGCCTTTTCTACTACTTCGTCGATAGTCATCGACGTAGAATCTAGCACAAGCGCATCCTCAGCAGGGCGTAGTGGCGCCACTGGGCGGTTACGATCTCGGTCGTCACGCTCTTGGATCTCGCTTAAAAGGTCAGCAAATTTAACATCTAACCCTTTCTCTTGCAACTGTTTAAGGCGTCGATTTGCACGCTCTTCTGCGCTCGCATCAAGGAAGATTTTCGCTTGTGCACTTGGGAATACAATTGTGCCCATATCACGACCATCAGCCACTAGGCCCGGAGCGGCCTCAAATGCACGCTGACGACGTAATAATGCTTCACGAACACGTGGCAGAGCCGCAACTTTAGATGCTGCCATACCCGTTTCTTCTTTGCGAAGCTCCCCTGACACATCTTCGCCTTCTAGAACGACCTTAACTAAGTCACCCTCTGCGATAAATTGAACGTCTAGGTGTGTTGCCAGTGGGACAAGTGCGTCTTCTGACTCTGTGTCGACACCGTGGTGAATCGCAGCGAGTGCAAGTACACGATAAATTGCGCCAGAATCTAAGAGTTGGAAACCCAACTTTTTCGCCAGCAACATACATAAAGTGCCTTTACCTGCACCACTAGGTCCATCTACGGTTACAACCGGAGTTTGAGAGGACATGTTCTTCTCCACCTATAGTTTCTTTTCAGCAATTTGCTCGGTTTTCGAGGCGCGCATTATACGGGTAATCGCCCTTTGGAGCGAGGAAAAATGTCGTGTAAAGCATTACACCTAATGCGCAATTGGATTCATCAATAAACATAAGGTTCAACAAAAACGGCGAGAGCTTCCACCCTCGCCGTTTCAAATGTCATGATCTTAGGTTCGATTAAACAATCGGTTTTTGACCACGCTCAGCTAACTTTAAGATCACACTGTCAGCAACTTTGCCCGCGACACCTGCTAGCTTGTCTGCCAGCTTTTTCTTCTGCACATAATGCACAGAAAGTACGGTTTTATCTTTGCATGCCGCAACAACGATATCATCAGATGTACTAATGTCATCCACCAAACCAAGCTCTTTCGCTTGTGTACCGAACCAGTGCTCACCTGTGGCTACTTTGTCTAGGTCCAAACTAGGACGACGCTCGCGAATGAAGTCTTTAAACAAGACATGTGTTTCTTCAAGCTCTTGCTTAAACTTATCGCGCGCTTTATCGGTATTCTCACCAAACATCGTTAGCGTGCGTTTATATTCACCCGCGGTTAGTTGTTCGTACTCAATGTCATGTTTCTTCAACAGTTTGTTGAAGTTAGGAATTTGCGCGATAACGCCAATAGAGCCCACAATTGCAAACGGTGCAGAAACAATCTTATCTGCGACACATGCCATCATGTAACCGCCACTTGCCGCAACTTTGTCAACAGAGATGGTCAGAGGAAGACCCGCAGCTTTGATTCGGTCCAGTTGAGAAGAGGCAAGGCCGTAACCATGAACCATACCACCGCCAGATTCTAAACGAAGTAATACTTCATCACCTTCACGTGCGACAGCCAAAATAGCAGTGATCTCTTCACGTAGAGACGCGACTTCTTTTGCGTCTATGCTGCCGTTGAAATCAAGAACGAATAGGTGTGGTTCACGCTTGCTATCTAATGAACCGTCTTTGCTCGCTTGTTTGATCTCTTTTTCACGAGATTTGTTTTTCTCTTTCTCTTCTTTCTTGACCGCTTTATCTCGAGCCTTGATGAAAGCATCGTCATGTAAATGATGTTCTAACTGCTCAACAGATTGTTTGTGTTGCTCTGAAAGGTTGGTAATCTCTAACTCCCCTTTCGCCGCACCCGATTTGCCACCAGCCGATTTTGCAATAATGAGCAGAACAATTATCGCAGCAACCACCGTGATAATTTTGGCCAGAAACAGACCATAATCTAATAAAAATTCCAACGAGAGCTCCTTTATCTCATTTCAGATGACGTTAGTATGTTACGCAGAAACATCAGCGAGAAGGCAGCGCGGTTTGTAACCACTTGTTCTGATTGATAGCATACCTAACGAAAGTTCTGGAATTGGTATAACACATGAATTGGTGTATTGTAACCATCTTGTCACGATTACCAAGATTTTCCATTGAGAAACAGGCGTTTTTTAGCGTCAATTAACTATCATGGACCCTCTTACAATAATAAGGATTTATCGCCGTGAACTACTCCGTTTCAGCTGATGCTCTAAAAGGTAAAGTCATTCTTGTTACTGGCGCTGGTAATGGCATCGGCCGTCAAGCCGCGCTTTCTTATGCCGAGCACGGTGCAACTGTTATTCTCTTGGGTAGAAATGTGCAAAACCTTGAATCTATCTATGATGAGATTGAAGCCGCTGGCTACCCACAAGCTGCTATCATTCCTCTGGATCTCAAGGGCGCAACTAAGCAAAATTACATTGATATGGCAGAGACAATCGAAGGACAGTTTGGTCGTTTGGATGGCCTATTACACAACGCAGGTGTCTTGAGTTCGCTGTGTCCATTTGATCAAATCAAAGAGGAAGATTTCGACGATATCATGCAGATCAACGTGAAAGCAGAAGTGTTAATGACTCAAGCACTACTGCCTGTGATGCGTAAATCAGAAGCTGGGCGTATTATCTTTACCTCTTCGACCGTCGGCCACTCTGGTCGCGCTTTCTGGGGGCCATACGCTATCTCTAAATTTGCCGTAGAAGGCATGATGCAAGTTTTGGCTGACGAGCTGAGTGATACGCCGATCCGTGTTAACGCAATTAACCCTGGTGCAACTCGTACTCGCATGCGTGAAAAAGCATACCCGGGTGAAGATGCAAATACTCTCAAAACGCCATTGGATCTCATGCCGCTATATTTGCACTTAATGGATCCAGCGGTTACCGATGTGAATGGTCAGTGCATCGACGCTCAACCGAAGCGTAAATAACGAATTCAGGTTACCTCACATAATCGATTGAAAAGGCAGCAAACGCTGCCTTTTTTCATTTCTCTCTTCATAAAAATCTTGCGACTTTCTGCCATAGAAATATACTGTACATATATACAGGTATTTATTATGCACGATATTATTCAGCACTTAAAAAGCCAGCACCTTGTTTGGCAAGCAAATTTAACGAAAACAGATCCTCAGCAGTTGCGGACTAGTTCCGGGTTTTCTGAATTAGATGATTTGCTCGGCGGAGGCTTTCCACCTCATGGCGTAGTGGAGATGGAATCTATTGGTAGTATTGGTGAATTGCGTTTGCTCGCTCCTTATTTAAAAGCCACCCAGACCAATGGTGTGACTGCATTTATTCAACCTCCCGCGTTAGTGAATTCTCTGTTCTTACACTACATCGGTTTGGATATAAACCAAGTGTGGGTCGTTAATCCAACTCACCCCAAAGATGCTCTTTGGGCTGCAGAGCAATGTCTGAAAAGTGGGGTATGCAGTAATGTTTTGTTATGGCAAGAGGAGCTTGAAATACATCAAGTGAAACGCTTACAGGTAGCGAGTGAACAAGGTACTTGCCCTCTTTTTATGCTTAAAACAGAGACTATCAACCGCTTGTCTTTGCCTGTGTCACTCAGTTTAAAACTGAAAGGTGACGAGCAAGGGATTAATGTTGAAGTACTAAAAAGGAAAGGAGGCTGGAATAGAGGTAGTGTTAGTATCGGCTTCCAACACCATTACCCGCAACTGGTGAAACCATCATCTAAAACTCTGCACTCGACTGTGGTCAATTTCCCACTGGCGAACCAAGGTTAGTGATATGGCTTTGTGGATTTACTTGCACTTCCCTCGCCTACAGCTAGACGCACTCTTTGGTGATAACCAAGCTCAACCCGTGGTGATTGTCGAAAGCCAACGTTGTCAGATCATTCAATACAACGGCATTGCCGAGCAACAAGGTATTAAGCCTGGTATGGGCTTAGGCAGTGCTGCGTCCTTGTGTCGAGATTTACAAGTGCATCCTTATCATCCACAAACCGAATTAAATAAATTACAAGAGGTAGCTCAGTGGTTGTATTTGATCACATCTGACGTTGTGTTGATGCCAAACCAAGGTATTTTGCTACGTGCCACACCGATGCTCACCCTATATGAAGGGTTGGACAATTACTGGAATAAAGTCAGTGCTCACTTAACTAAACTGCAGTTAAGCTTTCAATTTGGTTGTGGTTTTTCACCTCTGTCAGCCAAGTTAATGGCATTGGCAGGAGCAAATGTTCTTAGTGACGACAAATCTCTTATCGAACAAATGTTATTCCCATTACCTCTGCCTCTAACCGATTTATCGAGCTCTATGGTTGAAAAGCTGCACCGCGTAGGCGTTACTTCCTTAAAAGGGTTACTTGAACTGCCGTTGCAAGACATCGCTCGACGCTTTGATATCGATTTGGTGAACTACGTTGGTCGACTGACTGGGCAGTTTAAGCATCCTGTCGACTTTTATCACCCGACCGAATCCTTCCAAGTTTATTTAGAACTGCTGTTTGAGTTCGAAAACGTTCAGTGGATTGAAAAGCCGCTGGCCAAGTTACTTCGTCAACTCGAAACCTTTCTTAAATTAAGAGATAAGGTCGCTTTTGAGCTGTGTTTAACACTCCACCAGCGTGAGAAACAAGAGCAACACCTTCAACTCACTTCTGCGCAAGGTGATTACCTATGTCAGCGTTGGCAGCAGTTAGCGAGTTTAAGCTTAGAGTCACTCTCGCTCAATGGCCCAGTCACAGGGCTAACGTTAAAAGTCGTCCGTCAAGGTGAGCCTCTTAGTGCATCACGCGATCTCTTTGCTGGGCAAAAAGGGAACATGAATGCTTTAGAACTGCTCTCTTTACTGCAAGCTAAATTGGGGAAAAGTGCCGTGTTAAAACCCAACATCGCTTGCGATCCTAGACCAGAAAAGGCCAGTCAGTATCGCCCTGCTGATGCTCCAGATGAAAAGGAGCACGCCATACCATCCATACTACGCCCCGCAATGCAATTGCCCACTCCCATTGCATTGCAAGAGCAAGTCTCTTTGGTCCACGGACCTGAGCGAATCGTTTCTGGATGGTGGGATGGTGATGAGATCATGCGTGATTACTACATTGCACACACCAAGCAAGGCCGCTGGTTATGGATATTTCGCGATCAGCACAAGCACTGGTTTCTTCATGGCTATTTTTGTTAAATCGACAGTTATTTTTGTTGGATCATTATGAGTTACGCGGAACTATTTTGTCAGTCTAACTTCTCTTTTTTGACTGGGGCTTCTCATGCAGAAGAACTGGTACTCCAAGCTGCTTTCTATCGCTATCAAGCTCTAGCCATAACTGATGAATGTTCGGTCGCGGGCGTTGTCAAAGCCCATGCGACCATCGAACAACATAAACTCGATATCAAACAAATCGTTGGAAGTATGTTTTGGTTAAATGATGAATGCCAAATCGTACTGCTTTGCCCTTGTCGCAAGGCTTATGCCGAGTTGTGTCGTATCATCACAAACGCAAGAAGACGAAGTGAAAAAGGCAACTATCAACTGTTCGAATGGGATTTGATGTCGATTCGACATTGCTTGGTATTGTGGCTGCCCACACATCAAGAGAGTGACCACTATTGGGGACGCTGGCTCAATCAACACCACGCTAATCGTTTGTGGGTAGCGATTCAGCGCCATTTGAGTAACAACGATACTGAGTACATTGCGCACTGCGAGCAGTTAGCACATGAATTTCAATTACCTATAACTGCCTGCGGAGGCGTTCTCATGCATGATGTTGAACGCTTGCCATTACAGCATGTACTTACCGCTATAAAGCATGGGTGTAGCGTCGATAAACTCGGTTTTGATCGTATTTCGAATACAGAACGAGCGCTTCGTCCTTTTAAAAAACTGGTTCGGATTTACAAACCAGAATGGCTGGAAGAAAGTACTTACATCGCCGATTTATGCGAGTTTAAGCTCTCCGATTTAAAATACGAATATCCTACCGAGCTGATCCCAGATGGTTATACACCCGACTCTTACTTACGTATGTTAGTCGAGCGTGGTAAAAAGCTGCGTTTTCCTGAAGGCGTGCCAGCAGAAGTCAATCAAACCATCGAGAATGAACTTGCGCTTATTCAAGAGCTGAAATACCACTACTACTTCCTTACCATCCATGACATCGTAATGTTCGCGAAACAACAAGGCATTCTTTACCAAGGTCGAGGTTCCGCCGCAAACTCTGTGGTGTGCTATTGCCTGGAAATTACCGCCGTCGACCCTCGACAAATCGCAGTCTTATTCGAACGATTTATCAGTAAAGAACGTAAGGAACCGCCGGATATTGATGTGGACTTTGAACACGAGCGCCGTGAAGAGGTTATCCAATATATTTACAAAAAATATGGCCGTGAGCGTGCAGCACTTGCTGCAACAGTGATCAGCTATCGCTTTAAAAGTGCCGTGCGTGAAGTCGGTAAAGCGCTAGGGATTGAAGAGACCCAATTAGATTTTTTCATTAAGAACGTTAATCGCCGAGATCGCAGCCAAGGCTGGCAAGCTCAAATTATTGAACTTGGCTTACAACCAGAATCTCTCAAAGGGCAGCAGTTTATCCAATTGGTCAACGAGATAATTGGCTTCCCACGCCACTTATCTCAGCACGTGGGTGGTTTTGTAATTTCATCTGGCCCTTTATATGAGTTAGTACCTGTTGAAAATGCCTCGATGGAAGATCGCACTATCATTCAATGGGACAAAGACGATTTAGAAAGCTTGAAGCTATTAAAAGTCGATGTGCTCGCACTCGGCATGTTAAACGCCATCAGAAAGTGCTTTCAACTGGTCGAGAAACACCACCAGCGCTCCCTCTCTATTTCCGAGATCACTCGCCGACAAGATGATCCACACGTGTACCGCATGATTCAAAAGGCCGACACGATAGGCGTATTCCAAATTGAATCTCGTGCACAAATGAGCATGCTCCCTCGCTTAAAGCCCGCTTGTTATTACGATTTAGTGATTCAAATTGCGATTGTTCGTCCAGGCCCTATTCAGGGTGATATGGTGCATCCTTTTTTAAAACGGCGTGATCACAAAGAGCCTGTCAGTTATCCATCGGAAGAAGTAAAAAGCGTTCTTGAGCGGACTATGGGCGTCCCAATTTTCCAAGAGCAAGTCATCAAGCTAGCCATGGTAGCAGCTGGGTTTAGCGGCGGCGAGGCCGATCAACTCCGTAGAGCGATGGCATCATGGAAAAAGAATGGCGATCTCGCTAAATTCAGGCCAAAACTGATCAATGGTATGCAAGAGAGAGGTTATGACTTAGCGTTTGCTGAGCGCATTTTCGATCAGATTTGCGGCTTTGGTGAGTACGGCTTCCCTGAAAGTCATTCAGCGTCTTTCGCAGTGCTGGCATATTGTTCTGCATGGTTAAAATATTATTACCCAGCAGAATTTTACACAGCACTGTTGAACAGCCAACCAATGGGGTTTTATAGCCCATCGCAATTAGTACAAGATGCCCGCCGACATGGCGTCGAAGTATTGCCGGTGTGCGTCAATCACTCAAAATATCAGCATCATCTCGTCTCACGCCCGAATGGCAGGCTCGGCGTGCAACTTGGTTTTCGCTTGGTGAAAGGCTTTAACGCAGAAAGTGCGCAAAGGCTTATTGAGCGCAAACCACTTAATGGTTACCGCTCGATTCAAGAAGTAAAGCAGATATTAAGAAGCCGAAGTGACATTGAATTATTGGCTTCAGCCAATGCATTTCAGATCCTATCGGGGAATCGTTATAACGCACGCTGGGCAGCAATGGATTCCTTATCTGACCTACCATTGTTTCACAAGGTCGAAGAACCCAGTGTTAGCTACCAAACTCAGCCCTCAGAATATGAAAATTTAATTGAGGATTACGCGAGCACGGGACTATCTCTTAGCCGCCACCCGATTAAATTATTAGAAGAAACGGGCAAACTCCCTCATTTTACCCGCATGAGGCAACTGGCAGAGAAACCGCATAGGTCATTGGTCACAGTGGTAGGCGTGGTAACGGGAAGACAATCTCCAGGCACCGCCGCTGGCGTGACATTTTTTACGTTAGAAGATGACACAGGCAACATTAATGTGGTCGTTTGGCAAGCGACAGCACGAGCCCAAAAGCAAGCTTATTTAGGCGCTAAAGTATTAATGGTGAAAGGCATTCTTGAAAGAGAGGGAGAAGTCACGCACGTTATTGCTGGCAAGTTGATTGATTGCACGCACTATTTGAATAATCTACAAAGTAAATCTCGCGACTTTCATTAGTACAGAGATATTAATAAGCGAGGCGTTAAAAAATCAGAGGGAGAGCTGCTCCCCCTCTGATTTCACTATATCTAATCATGCACTTTTAGAAAGCATCTGGCGTAATCGGTCTTGAGCAACTTCAACCAGCAGATCCGGTTGGAATTTAGATATAAAGCGATCACAGCCTACTTTTTGCACCATGGCTTCATTAAAACTACCGCTCAGAGAAGTGTTCAATGTGATAAACAACTTAGACATACGTGGATCTTGGCGCACTTCATGAGTCAGTTTATAACCGTCCATTTCAGGCATTTCAGCATCCGTAATCATCATCAACAGCTCTTTTTCTACGTCTTTCCCTTCATCACACCAGCGCTTTAAAACTGTTAGCGCTTCTAGTCCGTCACGACACTCGATGATATTCATACCCAATTGAGAAAGCGTATCGCGAACTTGATTACGAGCTGTAGATGAATCATCCACAATCAGAACATTACGCCCGACCATTGCTTGGGCAAGTTCTTGATCCAGAATGTCCGCTGAAATCGTGACGTCGTAATGCACGATCTCTGCTAAAACTTTTTCAACGTCAATAATTTCGACAATTTGAGAGGCATCCCCCTCTTTGATTTGCGTGATAGCTGTGAGGTAATTCGAGCGACCAGACGTAGAAGGAGGCGGCTGAATTTCAGTCCATGCCGTATTAATAATATTCTTGACCGGACCGACTAAGAAGCCCTGCACCGTGCGGTTGTACTCTGTCACGATCAAATTTTCTTCTTCCGCTTCACCACGCAAAGCTGGGAAACCTATCGCGCCACGCAAATCAATCACTGGCACTGCTTCACCTCGTAGAGAAGCGACCCCACGAATGTTGTAGTGTGAGCCAGGAAGCTTGGTTAACGGTGGCAGCTTGATGACCTCTTTCACTTTGAACACATTAATCGCAAACAATTGGCGACTATTTAAAGTGAACAGCAGAAGCTCTAGTCGGTTTTCACCAACCAAGTTTGTACGCTGGTCAACCGTATTTAACACTCCGGACATACTACTACCTAAATTATGGATAATTCTTATTTTTACTCGAAATCAATACAGACACATCAATGTTCTAAACCCAAATAACCTTAAGATATTTGTTTTTCGAGCATGGCTTGAAAGTACAACGGTTTCAGCGCATTACTTCCCTTCTATTTGTATCAGACACAAAGTCACTCTACACATTGAAAGCCATTTGGGTTTATTTACTTGAGCTTTTTAGGAAATTACATGAATGGCGCAGATATAGCAATGCAGCACAACTCAAATTCACCTTCTAGTAATAGGCGATCAAAAAGGGTGAGCTGTTAAGCCTCACCCTAAATCATCTAAAAATGTATAGGCTCGACACCTAAGCACTTCATCATGTTTGAAGCAATTAGCCTTCCACAACCTTCATCAATAACTGACCATCGTACAACGCTTGCTTGATCAACGCGGCACCAGGCATTGTTGCTTGCTTATAGAAACGAGATTCCACCAGCTCAAGATCTTGGTGATAAACCGGTAAACTCTGCTCTTCGATACAGCGACGCACCGCAGGATAAAGTACATCTTTTGCTTGGTTAATCACACCACCGATCAAGATCTTCTCAGGGTTAAATAAGTTGATCACAATAGCTATTGCAGAGCCTAAATAGCGTCCAAGCTTTTCAATCACATCAACTGCCAACGGATCACCATTCGCTGCCGCTTCACAAATGCTCTCAATACTCATTTCTTCTTGCTCAGCAAGAATAGACTCTTCGCCATCAGCAATTCGTCTTACGACTTCTTCACGAATGGCTTGAGAACTGGCAACGGTTTCCAAACAACCAATGTTGCCACAATGACAACGTTTTCCATTTGGATCGATTTGAATATGCCCAAGCTCACCAATGTTGCCGTGACGGCCTTGCAAAACGCGCCCATCCAGAATGATGCCGGCACCTAAACCATGGTGAATAGAGATAAGAACAGAGTTGTCATTGTCTTGAGAGTGGCCGAAAAGCTTTTCTGCTAATGCCCAAGCTCGCGTGTCATTGGCAATGAAAACTGGCAAGCCCGTTGCTTTATATATCTCTGGTCCAAGAGCAAGATTTTCGACATTGTAATGAGGCATTTGCAGCACGACACCTTGCTCTGAATTCACAAGGCCAGGCAGCGTAATTGCAATACTGGTAACACGGTCAAGTTGATCCGCGTAAGTTTGGAAGAATTCATCAATTTCGTAGAGCAGACGCTCAAGCACATCGTCTTGGTCACGTTCGTGTATCTCGATTTTAGTATCGATCAACACATCGCCACCTAGCTCATGCAGAGCAATAGTTAAATAACCTCGCCCCAAACGCATTGACAGAAATTGCCACCCTTCGTTGTTGACCTGCAAACCGACGGCAGGTCGACCACGACTCGTCGCTTCTTGTACTGTGGTTTCATGAATCAAGTGCGCTTCAATTAATTCTCGAGTGATTTTGGTGATACTGGCAGGAGCAAGCTCACTCTGCTTGGACAAATCAATTCGAGAAATAGGACCTTTTAGGTCAATTAGTTTATATACACGACCAGCATTGACCTGTTTGATATGATCAATATGGCCCGGTTGAGCCATGTACATCTTGCACTCCGAAATTCTATAACGAGACAATTTTTTTACTTTGCGAACTAATTGTGAAGTGAATTAATAAATCCCCGTGACAAGCATCACGTATAAACCTGTTTGTTTGTGTATTCAATCAAATAACGAAGAATCTACTCCTGTTAAATTGTTTGAAAAATAACTTATTTTTATTCACTAAATTATGAAGCAACTCCTGTTACAACAGCGCATTCTCTCCAATAGAGGCTGAAGCCTATGGAATATCTGTCTGTTTTACCGGGATTACTCTTAATGTAAACATTCTGTGCATATACTTATACTCAAGCAGCTTTAAGGTGTGGGCTCAGCAACGAGGCGGACCTTGAGAGCGATTGAGGAAAGTAAGGATAGAGTTCAAGTTACCTTTACACATACATTCATCGGAGAATCTATGACTTCCAAACTAAGACGAACAAAAATTGTCACCACGCTTGGTCCTTCAACGGATAAGGACAATGTACTTGAGGAGATCATCAAAGCCGGTGCAAACGTTGTCCGTATGAATTTCTCACATGGAACCAGTGAAGACCACATTCAACGCGCCAAAAAAGTCCGTACTATTGCGGCAAAGCTTGGGCGTCAAGTTGCTATCCTCGGCGACTTGCAAGGCCCTAAAATCCGCGTATCGACCTTTAAAGACGGCCAAGTCATGTTAAATGTGGGCGATAAATTCACATTAGACAGTGATTTACCAAAAGGTGAAGGCAACCAAGAGTCCGTAGGGCTAGATTATAAAGAACTGCCGCAAGATGTGTCACCAAACGACATTCTGTTACTCGATGATGGACGCGTTCAACTGCAAGTCACCAGCGTCGAAGGCAATAAAGTGCATACCCGTGTGATTGTTGGTGGCCCACTATCTAATAATAAAGGTATCAACAAAAAAGGCGGCGGACTGTCAGCCGATGCGCTCACAGAGAAAGATGAAGCCGACATTCTTACCGCCGCAGAAATTCAAGTGGACTACCTTGCTATTTCGTTCCCACGTAACGGCGAAGACATGCATTATGCTCGACGCCTAGCCAGAGATGCGGGCCTCGAAGCCATGCTGGTGGCCAAAGTCGAACGAGCAGAAACCGTCGCGACCAATGAGTCTATTGACGATATTATTCTCGCATCCGATGTGGTGATGGTAGCGCGTGGCGATCTGGGGGTAGAAATCGGCGATCCTGAACTTATTGGCGTCCAGAAAAAGCTGATTCGCCGCGCACGCAGCTTAAACCGCATCGTGATTACTGCGACACAAATGATGGAGTCCATGATTACTAGCCCGATGCCGACGCGTGCTGAAGTGATGGACGTGGCCAATGCGGTTCTAGACGGCACTGACGCCGTGATGCTGTCTGGAGAGACCGCAGCAGGTAAATACCCTGTAGAAACGGTCAAATCCATGGCCGAGGTATGTGTGGGCGCAGAAAAAATGTCTGAGGCAAGCCTATCCACTTATCGCTTAGATCGCACCTTCGAAACCGCTGAAGAAACCATCGCAATGGCAACCATGTACTCTGCGAATCACATGGAAGGAATTAAAGCGATGATCTCGTTAACAGAATCTGGCAGGACTGCGTTGATGATGTCTCGCTTAAGCTCTGGCTTACCAATATTTGCCTTATCACGTAATGAATCAACGCTCAATCGAGCTGCACTATACCGAGGCGTGACACCGGTATATTTCGAGTCAAAAAGTGATGCAGGTTTACCGACAGCTCAAGCTGCGATTGCCAGCCTTAAAGAACAAGGGTTCTTGCACAAGGGTGATTTAGTCATGATCACTCAAGGCGATGTAATGGATGTCGTTGGTTCAACCAACTGCATGAGAATTCTGCAAGCATAACCTTTATACCTAACCCTATTAACCACAGAGATTAGGTACGCACACGAATGAGGCTCCGAAAACGGAGCCTCATTTATTTACACTTCACTTTGTATTTAGCTTATGTCGTTAATACAAAAGGTTATGCACTCTCTCTGCCATCAATTTCAATATTCAGTTGGTCATAGAGTTGAACCAGATTAAACCCCGCCTGAAGTCCGAGTTGATAATCATGCTCTAGTGATTCTTGGTCACTTAACAAAGAAGAAGAACGAAGCCCCTCTTTAGGCGCGATTTGTAAAATGAAAGTATCGTCAGGTGGAGCAGATATAAAGGCCTGAGTGAGCTCAAATGTTTGATAGTGAATCATCAGCATGTCGGCTAAACCTGAGTCAAAATTCTCACCGATTAAATGGCTTAAACGATACAAATTATCAGCACCGAACAACCAACGGCCTCCATTCAATAGCATTTTTCCGGCAAGCTTCGATTGATGGGCGGCATTAATTTTTTGTTGGAAGAACGAAGCCCAATCCAACTTCCATCGATTCACTTTTTGCTGCCATGATTGCTGCACCGAATTAATAGACTCTCGATACCACTCGACAGGCACATCCCCTACTTCACTTTGCGCTCTCGCTTCAATCTCCGAGAACGGTTCTGTTCGGATGACAATAATGTTGCGAGCATTCTGACGCCACGCTTCTTGAACAGGGATAGAAGCCGACACACCACCATCAACAAACTTATTGCCATTAACGTCGACAGGTCCGTGGTACAACTTAGGAATCGCGCATGTTGCTAACATGGTGTTAAACCACGTGTCACCCAAGATTGGTAAATATTGATCCGATAGCGTCTCCACATTTGTTACCGCTGCAAACGCACCTCGCCCTCCTAGTGCACTGCGGCCTAAATCAAGATCAAGCTTGTAAGGGAAATCTTGAATCCGCTCTAACGCCCACTCTAAACCCAAGTACTGCTGTTTTCGAATATAACGAAACAGATTAAAAAACTCAGGAGACGTTGTCAGTTCGGTAATAAAAGCTTTGCCCATACCGTGTTGACGACATAAGTAAGAGCATAAATTGAGTGCCCCAGCAGAGGTACCGTAGAATTCATCGAAAGGATCAAAGTTGGAAAGTAAAAATGCGTCTAATACGCCAGCGGTAAAAATCCCTCTCTGCCCTCCACCTTGCGTGACTAAAGCAGTTTTTCCGTGCCTGAAATGCTCATAAACTTTGACATCAAGCTCAGTGTGGCTTTCTGTGATTATACCGCTGTTACGTATCATAGGCTCACGCCATTTTGTTAAAACGTTTGGTAAAAGTAGTTATCTTAGGCCGTTGTAATCGCAATGATGCCAAACGACAAAAGTACTGCAAAAACAGTCACCACGATGATTAATGCGGATTTTAGATCGTGTTCCATAAACACCTCCTTAATATGTAACAAATTAATAACACCGGTGTGAAATATGTTCAAGATTTGCTTAATTTAGTCGCGCAATTTTGACTAACCCATCACAATTAGCTTAGTCATAATAAGGAGATAGGACATGAACCAAAAACTCAGCTGGCTGGTAGGAAGCATACTGCTCAGCACCGCGGTAAGTGCACAAGCCAATATTATCGTTACTCCATTCATAGGCTATACAGGTGGCGGTCAAGTAGAAGACGAAGGTGGCAATACATACGACCTCGATCCCGCAGTGAACTACGCACTTTCAATCGAGACGCCTTTTGAGAAAGGAAGAATTGGATTATTTTACTCCAACCAATCAACAGAACTTGAAAAGTTATCAAATTCGGCAGACATCCATTACCTGCAATTTCAAAGCAGCATGTACTACCCTGTTGCAGAAAACTGGCAAACCTATATTGGTGTTGGCTTGGGAGCCTCTTACACCGATGTTGATTGGGTAGACAAAAAATACGGATTTTCGGCGAGCGCTTTTGCAGGGCTGGAATATGAATTTTCAAAGAACTTTGCGTTGACAGCCCAACTGAGATGGTTAGGAACGGTCGTTGATAACGATACCTCTGGAGCCTGTACCCTACCTAATGACGGCTCAAACTGCATCATTAAGTTCGATACCGATTGGATGAACCAATTCCAATCAAATATTGGTTTTAGTTTCCGTTTCTAATTTTTTGTACACTTCACTTCGTAGGGCTCGCCACAAAGAGTGCTGGGCGAGTCCTATACAAAGCAGATAGAGAATATCATCTAAACATCATCGCTTAGAAAAGTAACGGAGCATTCTCTAGCGGGGTGCGCAAAAGATAGCCGTACGCCCTAGTTCATCAAAATAGTTTTAAACACCAAGTAGATTATTGGATTCTAGTCATTTATTCCATACAACCAACCAATTCCCCAAACAAAACCACAATCAAACTCAAATTTAACAAGATTAAAACCAGACAACGCATCTGAGTTAACATTTAGATTCTATTGCGCTAAGTATTATTAGAAGTTAGTCTGATCAGTGAAAACAGATAAATATTTCAGTTTTATCAAACACACATCAAAACTTTAAGATTAATAATCTACTTTCTCTCACAGTAACCAGAATATAGCTCTAGAAAATTATAATAAGCTAGAATTAAGGATAGAAAAGCTGATAGATAACAGCGGTCCTTTCTTCCAACAGTTTGCGCAAATATTACTATGTTACGGAGAGAGCTTCATTCCTCAGGGAGTCGTATAGGAGTCAAATATGAAGCGAGAACAATGGGGATCCCGAGCGGGATTCATCTTAGCAGCAGTCGGTTCTGCTATCGGTTTGGGAAACATTTGGCGTTTTCCATACATGGCCTATGAAAACGGTGGCGGCGCATTTTTTATTCCTTACATTTTTGCCATGATCACGGCCGGTATTCCATTTATGATCCTTGAGTTCAGCATGGGACAAAAGTACCGAGGCTCGGCACCCAAAACGCTAGCGAAAATTCACTCCAAATTTGAATGGCTTGGCTGGTTCCAAGTTGGTGTTGCAGCAGTTATCGCCGTTTACTATGTTGCAGTTATCGGTTGGTCGATTTCTTACTTTGGGTTGTCGTTCACTCAAGGTTGGGGAACCGATACAAACGCATTTTTCTTTAGCGAGTACCTAAAGTTAGGTGATAACTCACCAACAGACTTAGGCAGTATTCAATGGAAGATAGCCTTATCTATGGTGATTGCTTGGGCCATTACTTATACCGCCATTGCCAAAGGCGTGAAATCAGGGATTGAGCGCGCATCTAAAATCATGATGCCAATACTATTCTTGATGGTGATTTTTTTAATCGGACGTATGGTTTTCTTGCCAGGAGCTTTGGATGGCGTTAACTACATGTTTGAACCCGATTTCAGCAAAATTTGGGATGTGAAAGTATGGGCAGCTGCGTACGGTCAGATCTTCTTTACCCTAAGCATCGGCTTCGCGATCATGCTGGCTTACTCTAGTTATCTGCCAGAAAAATCAGACATCACGAATAACGCGTTTATGACCGTGTTGATCAACTGTGGCTTCTCCATCCTAGCTGGTATTATGATCTTCTCTGTCTTGGGTTACATGGCTCAAGAACAAGGTAAACCGCTAACAGAAGTGGTATCTGCAGGCGTTGGCCTTGCTTTTGTTACTTTACCTGCGGCAATTAACTTATTACCCGCACCATATATTCTTGGTCCTCTGTTCTTCTTTGCACTGGTGGTTGCTGGTCTAAGTTCGCACATTTCTATCATGGAAGCCGTAACATCCGCCATCATCGATAAGCTAAAGTGGAGCCGAAAAAAAGCTGCAAACGTTGTAATTGGAACTGGTTTTGTGGTTTCTATGGCGTTCGCAACAAATGGCGGTCTATTGCTGCTAGACCTAGTAGACCACTTTGCAAACAACGTTGGCATTATGGTAGGCGGCTTGGTTGAGATTGTATTGATGGCGTGGCTATTGAAACGCGTGCCTGAAGTACGTAATTACGTAAATGAGCGCTCTGATTTCTCTATTGGTCAATGGTTTGAGATCTGTTTACGCTTCGTAACACCGATTATGCTCGCCATTATCTTAGCGACTAAGCTTTATGCTTTATTTACTGAAGGCTACGGTGGTTATGATCTAACTGTAGGCTGGGCACTTATCGCCGCACTATTTATCTTTGGTCTAGTGATTAACGCAGTGAATCGCAAGGAGACAGCGAAATGACAATCAGCGCAATTATTATGATGGTTATTGGTTTAGGTATCACTTGGGGCGGCGCAGCCGTTTGTATCAAGCGAGCCATGGATAAACAATAGCAGTATTGCATTCCAAACAAAAAACGCCGGTATTTACCGGCGTTTTTATGTTTCTTTTATTCTAGAAACTGTATTTGATGCCAACGGCACCACCAAGTTGTAAGTCAGCACCTTTGTAAAGATCTAGCTCTGGGTGTATTTGACCATAAAGATCCCAGCCGCGTGATAAATCCCAGTTCACACCGAGAGGCACACGCACGCCAAACTCATCATCCCATTCATACCAACCACCAACGCCAACATACCAAGTCACAGGCATGTTTTGATCGAATGTTCCACGTTTAGCGATGTAATCAAACGCCATACCATCGTTACCTATAATGCCGCGATACTTATTATCTAACTCAACAACAACACTCAACTGTTGATCGACAGCCATACCAACAGACAAGTTCGTTGGCTCATTTGCCGCCATTGCGGTACTAGAAACTAGTCCTGCTAATAAAATTAATTTGCTCTTCATACACGTTATCAATTATTAAAAAAACATCATGCGCTATTCAAACATAGTGGTGTTTCAATATGTCAACGATGAGTAAGCGCGATGTATGAAAAGACTGGCAAAAGTAAAGATGAGTTTAGGATCACACTCAGAAAGCACTTTTAGCAATGGGAGAGGAACTAAAAAAGGAGGCCGAAGCCTCCTTTTATTCATTGTTATGAATGACGGTGATTAGCCGTGGTTACGGATCCACTCATCCATTTCAGTTTTTAGGTTGTCAGACTTAGTACCGAAGATAGCCTGTACACCACCTGCAACAACTACAACACCAGCAGCGCCAAGTTGTTTCAGTTTGTCTTGGTCAACAGCTGCTGTATCTGCAACCGCGACACGTAGGCGAGTGATACATGCGTCTAGACCAGTAATGTTAGCTTTACCACCGAACGCTGCAACCAGTTCACCACCCATGTCAGAGCCAGAAGTTGCTGCCGCACTTTCTGTTTCATCTTCACGACCAGGAGTTTTTAGGTCAAGTGCTGTGATTACGCCACGGAACACTACGTAGTAAATCACTGCGTATACTAGACCAACAGCAATCATTAGACCCATCTTCTGAGCGTTACCAGATAGAACTAGGAAGTCGATCAGACCGTGAGAGAAAGAAGTACCGTGTACAAAGCCCAGAGTGTTAGAAACAATGTATGCAGAACCAGCTAGTAGAGCGTGGATACCGTATAGTAGTGGAGCAACGAATAGGAATGAGAATTCGATAGGCTCAGTAATACCAGTTAGGAATGAAGTCAGTGCAGCTGACGCCATGATACCCATTACTTTTGCGCGGTTTTCTGGTTTAGCACAGTGAGCAATTGCGATTGCTGCAGCTGGTAGACCAAACATCTTGAACATGTAACCACCCGCTAGCTGACCGAAGCCATTACCAGCAGCACGAGATGCTTCATCAGCAACTAGGTAACAAGTTAGTACGCCGTTTTGAGCTTCACCAGCAGCGTTAACACAAGAACCAGCTTCGAAGAAGAACGGTACGTTCCATACGTGGTGTAGGCCGAATGGGATTAGAGAACGCTCTACAACACCGTAGATACCGAATGCTAGTTGTGGGTTTTGGTGCGCAGCCCAATCAGAGAATGCAGAGATTGCACCGCCAATTGGTGGCCAAATTACAGAAAGGATAACACCAAGGATGATCGCTGCAAAACCAGTGATGATAGGCACTGCACGCTTACCAGCGAAGAAGCCAAGATACTCTGGAAGTTGAATTTTGAAGAAACGGTTGAATGCCCAAGCAGCCACACCACCGACAAGGATACCACCTAGTACACCTGTATCGATTTTCTCAACACCCATAACACCCGCCATTACACCTAGCGTTGCCGTCATGATGCCGTAACCAACGATTGCTGCAAGACCAGCAACACCGTCGTTATTAGTGAAGCCTAGAGCTACACCTACTGCAAATAGAAGTGCCATTTGGCCGAATACTGAACCACCAGCTTGTTCCATAAGATTAGAAACGATCTCTGGAATAAAGCTTAGATGGGCAGCACCCACACCTAATAAAATACCTGCAACTGGTAAAACTGATACTGGAAGCATCAGCGCCTTACCAACTTTTTGCAGGTTAGCAAAAAGGTTCTTAAACATGTTTATGCTCCTGATAAATTTATAAGTATTATTTGGGCACTAACGGCACACCCCCGTAGCCTAAAGGTTAGCACCCAATGAAAATGTAACCACAACTGCATTATATTTTCCGGCTCTAAATATATATTGATGACCCTCAAACTTTCCACACAGTTACGAAATTTAGTTTCAAAACAAGTCTTGGATCACACCCAAAAACAGCTGATGAAAAGGTTTGCATTGCAGTTATATTACTGTTTTATAAAGAGTTTATTATTTATATAATTAATTTTAAGGCGTAAATAAAATACGCTCCAATGTTATTTTTAGTAACAAAATTACATTTGTGATTTTTGAATGTTATTAAATCAACATTTTTAGTAAACATTAAACTCATGAGTATATCTGTTGTTTTTATCAACAAAAAAGGAGCATGCGCTCCTTTTTTATGCTCTTATTGATTTTTCATCGCAAAAAAAGATTTCGGAAATTTTCGGTGGTTTTTTGTGCCACTTCAGAAAGAGAGCACGATTTGAGTTGCGCAATATAAGAAGCCACCTCGACAACATAAGCAGGTTGATTCTCTTTACCTCGGTGAGGGACTGGAGCCAAGTAAGGAGAATCTGTCTCAATGAGAAGCTTCTCTAGAGGTAGAGTCTTCACCACTTCTTTCAACTCTGTAGCTTGACGGAAAGTGACAATCCCCGAGATAGAAATATAAAACCCCAGCTCAAGTGCAGCTTCAGCAAATGGAAGATCTTCTGTAAAACAGTGGATAACACCACCACATTTCTCCGCCCCACCCTTACGCAAAATATCTAGAGTATCCGCACGTGCGTTTCTAGTATGGATAATTAAAGGTTTGTTAAGCTCCACCGCAAGATCAACGTGTTGCTCAAAACGCTCTTTCTGTAACGCTGCCGTTTCTGGCTTATAATGATAATCCAAGCCTGTTTCACCAATGGCAACGACTTTTTCATTCGATGCGTGGTGACGTAGCACGTCCATCGAAAAGTCGCTTTCAACATCAAGTGGGTGTACACCGCACGAAGCATAAACATTCTCATAAGGCTCAATCATTTCCATCATTTTAGGGAAAGAATCCAGCGTAACTCCCACAGAAATCAGCTCGGTTACCTTTGCTTGTTTAGCTTTGTTAATAACGTCTTCCACATTGATGTGGAGATCGTCGTAATTCAATTTGTCTAAATGACAATGAGAATCTACGAACATAATACCTCTCGTGATTCAATTAACCAGTTCATTGATAGTAGCTCAAGGTTTAGACCAGGAAAGGCTTGCACCTGAGCTTTGAGGTCCATCAGCGCCTTCGCTGATGAGTACAAACCGTTGTAGTTGTTCGGCTGAAACTTTATAGCGCCAGGAAGCATTTGTGCTTCTGATACACCAAACTGCGCTTTCTGAGCGTCTGTCAGTAAATACCACGCCCAGTCTAGTGATTGCTCCGAGTGTTTAGCCATTAAAGAAGCACACTCAGAAATGTCTGAGGCAGGAGAAGACATCGCCTTAATAAAAGTGCGCTCAAAAGCCAAGTAAGCATCGAGATCGCCATTATTTAACGCATCCAATGTTTTTATCGGAGAGCCCATATTCAGTTTTAAGGCGTAAGCAGGAACTTGCTGCGCCCCTTGTTCGCGCATCCATTGCATCGCTTGTTCCGTTGACGGCGGCGCAACAACCCAGTGTTGGCAACGGCTACGAATCGTTGGAAGCAGGCGCTCCTGATTGTGGGTAACGAGCAAAAACAAGCACTTTGCCCCAGGCTCTTCTAGCGTTTTTAACAATGCATTCGATGCCGATTCATTCATAGAGTCCGCTGGCTCTATAACAAATAGGCGATAACCATTAAGCTGTGATGATTCCTGAGCAAGACGGTTGCAAGCTCGAACTTGGTCCACCGTTATCGCTTTTCCTTCTTTTTCTGGTTTGATCCAGTGTAAATCTGGGTGGTTGTGTGATTGATTTAATTGACAGCTATGACAAAAACCGCACGCTTCACTGGCGTAATTTTGGCAAAGAAGTGCTTGGCTAAAAAACTCGATAAGTTTTTCGATGCCTAAGCCTTGCTCGCTTTGCAATAAAAGCGCACCTGGTATTCTGTCCGACTCTAGCCCTACTTTGAGGTTATCCCATACTGGCTGCAACCATGGATAATCATTTAACATGAGTCACCTAAATTTAAGTTTCACTTATTATTGACGAGCTAACCACTCGTTAAGAGCGTCCCGAATATCACGCGACACGTCTTCGATCGCCTGCTCAGCGTTAATGATAATGATAGAAGGATCAGCATGAGCAATCTCCAAATAACGCTCTCGTGTACGTTCAAAGAAGCTGATATCCATCTTCTCGATACGATCGAGCTCACCACGCCCACGCGCACGCTCAAGCCCAACGCGAGGGTCGATATCCATATAGAGAGTGAAAGCAGGTTTAAAGTCACCAAGCGTTGTGTCTCGAAGGTTTTTCATTAGCGACGCGTCAATCTGACGGCCACCACCTTGATAAGCCTGCGACGACATATCGTGGCGGTCACCCACCACCCACTGACCGTTCGCCAAAGCTGGTTTGATCACGTTCTCAACCAACTGGACACGTGCAGCATATAGAAGAAGCAACTCCGTCATGTCTTTAAGTTCTTCGCCTTCATGCTCTTCTTTCACCAGAGCGCGCATCTTTTCTGCTAGCGGCGTGCCTCCTGGCTCACGAGTATTTACGATATTTTCAATACCTGCCGCTTTTAGCGTATCTAAAACGGTTTTAATCGCAGTGCTTTTACCCGCGCCTTCTAGGCCTTCAACGACAATAAAGTTTGCTTTCATCATTTGTTCTTTCTTAGTTCTCTTAAATAGGCTCGAACAGCACGATTGTGCTCTGCAAGGGATTTCGAAAATACGTGTCCGCCCTTTCCACTTGCTACGAAATATAAATAGTTGCTGCTTTCTGGATTCAAAGCCGCTTCAATAGAGGCTTCACCTGCCATCGCGATTGGGGTTGGAGGTAAGCCATTGATGGTATAGGTGTTATATGGTGTCGGCGTGCGCAAATCTTTCTTACGAATATTTCCGTCGTAAGCATCACCCATACCATAAATAACCGTCGGATCCGTTTGTAAACGCATGCGTTTGTTCAATCGGTTGATAAACACAGAAGCGACGCGCTCACGCTCAGAGTCAATGGCCGTCTCTTTCTCGATGATAGACGCCAGAATCAAGGCTTCATATTTGTCTTCCAATGGCAGCTTTTCTTGACGAGCTTCCCAGTTAGCATCCAGAATCTTATTGAGTTTTCGATGCGCTCGTTTTAATAACTGGCTTTCACTTGCACCCGCCGTGTAATGGTAGGTTTCTGCTAAAAACAGTCCTTCCAGCTTTTCTCGCTCAATACCCAACTTTGCTGCCATGTCTTTTTCTGAGAGATCGGTTAAGTCATGCTCTAAATAAGGAGCACTTTTCAATTTCTCTACCCACTCAGAAAAGCGGCTGCCTTCAACAAAAGTGATCGCAAACTGGTATTCTTTTCCGGTATTCAGGTGCTCCAATGCTTGCGAAAGCGACATACCAGGCTCTAGTTGATAAGTACCCGCTCGCACTTGCAACAGTTCTGGATATAAGTGAGGTATTAAACGGATGTACTCCGATGTTTCAATTACCTCATCTTCAACTAAGGCGCGCATGACATGATGAAAGCTTGTACCACTTTCTACAGTAAACAGCTGAGGTTGTTCCAATAGAATAGGCCTTTCAACGTATTGTTTAGCCTGTGAAATTATATAAAAAACAGCTGCTGCGCCTATCACTGCGATCAGCACAACAAAAGCCAACAGTTTTTTAATCACGTAGTTAAATTCCCTTGCAGTCGTTGAGTCAATTTTCCTATCGGAAATATAGTCTTAGAGTTAGATGCCACTATGCTTCGAATTGGTGCGACACCTAATATTGAGTTACACATGAAAGCTTCGTCTGCGCTCAGCAAATCTGGAAGTATAAAACGCCCCTCGATGACTTCAATATGACTTACTTTTAGTAACTCAAGCACCTTACGACGCATTACGCCCGCAACGCCAGATAAGGTGAGATCCGGTGTAAATACTTTATTACCTTTAACCCAAAAAAGGTTGGCCATTGTAGTTTCAATGACATGGTTTTGCACATTTAACGTTATTGCATCTGCAAACTCGGTATCGTCGATTTCAGCCTTGGCGAGAATCTGCTCTAAACGGTTGTTGTGCTTGTGTCCAGCAAGTAAAGGTTGAATCCCGAGACGAGTCTCACAAACGCCCAAATCCACGCCTTTTTCTTGCCAAGAAGAGTAATGAGAAGGAAACGCAAAATTGGAGATCGTCACGATAGGGCCTTCAATCCCATTAGGACTATACCCTCGCCCACCAATACCACGGCTAACGTGAATTTTCACCCCAGCTTGTGCATCAGATAAAGCCGCTTTGCTTGCCCAATCACGCACAACTTGCCAGTCAGGGGAAGAGATCTTCAATACGTCAAGGCAGGACTTCATACGCTCAATGTGTTCTTGCCAGTAAACCAACTCTCCGTTTTGGGTCAGAATGGTGGTAAAACCTCCATCACCGTATTGGAATGAGCGATCACCCAGTTCTACATGCGTTTGTGGAACTCCATTTACCCAAAACATTCGCTTACCTTCAAATTAGCAGACAACAAATAAAACAAAACGGCTCAATGCTAAGCATCGAGCCGTTAGAATACAAGTTTCGCTTATCTAAATAAGGTTAGATAGTGTTACTCAGCGAACTTTTTGAAGATCAAAGAACCGTTTGTACCACCAAAGCCAAACGAGTTACAGATAGCGTATTCCATACCTTCAACTTTGCGCGCAGTGTGCGGCACAAGGTCAATGTCTAGACCTTCTTCTGGATCATCAAGGTTAATCGTTGGTGGAACGATTTGGTCAACCAAAGACATAACCGTGATAATTGCTTCAACAGACCCTGCTGCACCTAATAGGTGACCAGTCATAGACTTAGTTGATGATACAAGTACTTGCTTCGCACCTTCTTCACCAAGAGCACGTTTCACGCCCTTGATTTCTGCAACGTCGCCAGCAGGAGTAGATGTACCGTGAGCATTCACATAACCTACTTGGGTACCTGTGATGTTCGCGTCACGCATTGCCGCTTCCATCGCAAGTGCACCACCAGAGCCATCTTCGCTTGGAGAAGTCATGTGGTAAGCATCACCAGACATACCAAAACCAACCAGTTCTGCGTAAATCTTCGCGCCACGTGCTTTCGCGTGTTCGTACTCTTCAAGCACCATCATGCCAGCACCATCACCTAGAACAAAGCCATCACGGCCTTTATCCCATGGACGAGACGCTTTTTGAGGTTCGTCATTACGAGTAGATAGCGCTTTAGCTGCACCGAAGCCAGCCATGCCAAGAGGCGTAGACGCTTTTTCTGCGCCACCAGCAACCATCGCATCTGCATCGCCGTACGCAATCATTCGTGCAGCATGACCGATGTTATGTAGGCCAGTAGTACATGCTGTAGAAATCGCGATATTTGGACCACGAAGACCACGCATGATAGATAGGTTACCTGCAACCATATTTACGATGGTCGAAGGAACAAAAAATGGGCTAACTTTGCGAGGGCCTTTTTCTACTAATGCAGTGTGACCTGTTTCGATCAGATCTAGACCGCCAATGCCTGAGCCGATAGCAACACCAACTCGAGCCGCATTTTCTTCGGTAATTTGTAAGCCAGAGTTATCAAGAGCTTGAATACCCGCTGCAATGCCGTACTGGATGAAAAGATCCATCTTACGAGCATCTTTTTTAGACATGTACTCTGTGCAATCGAAATCTTTAACAAGACCTGCAAAACGAGTTGAGAAGTTCGTAGCATCAAAGTGCTCGATATTCACGATACCACTTTGACCTTCTAGCAGGGCTTTCCAAGATGATTCTACTGTGTTGCCTACCGGTGACAACATACCCATGCCAGTGACAACTACACGACGCTTGGACACGATATAATTCTCCGGGAATTGAATATTTCTATGAGAGGATAGAAGAAGTTAGAAAGAACACAGGCGGTCTAGGAGACCGCCTGGGAGAGCTAATTACTGAGCGCTGTTTACGTAGTCGATTGCAGCTTGAACAGTAGTGATCTTCTCAGCTTCTTCGTCAGGAATCTCAGTGTCGAATTCCTCTTCTAGAGCCATAACTAGTTCTACAGTGTCTAGAGAATCAGCACCTAGATCGTCAACGAAAGAAGCTTCGTTTTTAACTTCTGCTTCGTCTACACCTAGCTGTTCAACAATGATTTTCTTTACGCGTTCTTCGATGTTGCTCATTTTTCTTTTCCTTTACAGATTTCGCCTAATGCGATGATTCCGTAGTTTATTCGAACTATTGAAAGTTGCAAGGGGGTCCTTGCTGGTCAAACCACAAAATTAGCGAATTTAACCGAATTTCAATACATTTTTGACTTAAATCATGCACAAATCTTGCGCATAAGCATGACAAGTTCATGACAGTTAACTGCAACTATAGGCTATTTTTCACAATGTAAAATAGCTTATTTTGCACAAACTGTCTCATTAAACCATGTACATGCCACCATTTACATGCAAAGTTTCACCAGTAATGTACGCTGCTTCAGGAGAAGCAAGGAAAACTACTGCTGATGCAATTTCACGTGGGTCACCTAAACGACCAGCTGGCACGTTCGACAACGTTGCCGCACGTTGCTCATCATTTAGTGCCTTCGTCATGTCAGTTTCGATGAAACCAGGGGCAACAGTGTTCACTGTTACACCACGAGACGCAACTTCACGAGCCATTGATTTAGTAAAACCAATCACGCCCGCTTTCGCTGCTGCGTAGTTAGTTTGACCTGCGTTACCCATGGTACCAACAACAGAGCCTACGTTGATGATACGACCCGCACGTTTTTTCATCATGCCGCGTAAAACCGCTTTAGACATGCGGTAGATAGGCGTTAGGTTGGTATCGATGATGTCGTTCCACTCATCATCTTTCATACGCATCAATAGGTTGTCACGAGTAATACCAGCGTTATTCACCAGAATATCGATCACACCAAATTCTTCGTTGATCGTTTTTAGTGTCGCTTCGATAGACTCGACATCGGTCACGTTCAGTGCCAGACCTTTACCGTTATCACCAAGATACTCGCTGATAGCAGCAGCGCCACTTTCAGAAGTAGCCGTACCGATAACCGTCGCACCGCGCTCTACAAGAAGTTCCGCGATCGCGCGGCCAATACCACGGCTTGCGCCGGTAACTAGCGCGATCTTACCTTCTAGATTCATCATGTTGTGTTTCCTTTTCTTATCGCAAGTTTTATCGCTTGATGGATTACTTCGCCGCGTCTAGCGACGCAACATCATTCACTGCTGCTGCAGTTAGCGTTTTCACGATACGTTTTGTTAGACCTGTTAAAACCTTACCAGGACCAAGCTCAAGAAGCTGTTCTACCCCTTGCTCGTGCATAAGCTCGACTGTTTCAGTCCAGCGAACTGGGCTATGTAGCTGACGAACAAGCGCATCTTTGATTTTTGCAGGATCTGTCTCAGCGACCACATCAACGTTGTTGATAACTGGAAGCTGTGGTGAGTTAAATTCGATAGACTCAAGAGCTACTGCAAGTTTTTCCGCTGCTGGCTTCATAAGCGCACAGTGTGATGGCACTGAAACAGGAAGAGGAAGCGCACGTTTCGCACCAGCTTCTTTACATAGTGCTCCCGCACGCTCTACTGCATCTTTGCTACCCGCGATAACTACCTGACCAGGCGAGTTAAAGTTTACTGGAGAGACCACTTCACCTTGCGCTGCGTCTTCACACGCTTTTGCAATCGCATCATCAGCCAAACCGATAATCGCGTACATAGCGCCAGTACCTGCTGGTACCGCCTCTTGCATTAGCTTACCGCGTAATTCAACCAGCTTGATTGCTTCTTTAAAGTCAATGACACCCGCACATACAAGTGCTGAGTATTCACCTAGGCTGTGACCGGCTAGGTTTGCTGGTTGCTCTAAACCGAGCTCCTGCCATACACGCCAGATTGCAACAGATGAAGCTAGCAAAGCTGGTTGAGTGCGGAAAGTCTCGTTTAAATCTTCTGCAGGTCCATTTTGAACAAGCGCCCATAGATCGTAACCTAGTGCGTCAGATGCTTCTGCAAATGTTTGTTTTACTACGTCATATTGTTCGCCTAGTTCTGCAAGCATACCTACAGCTTGAGAACCTTGACCTGGAAATACGATAGCAAACTTGCTCATGTTGTTTTCCTTTAAGCAAAGTAAAAAGAAATAAGATGCACCAAGTGCACCTTAAATTTTGAATTCTCGTGAAACTTAGAACTTCACCAGAGCAGAGCCCCAAGTGAAACCGCCACCAAACGCCTCTAGCAATAAAGTCTGCCCGCGTTTAATGCGACCATCGCGCACAGCTTCATCCAGCGCAGACGGTACTGTCGCCGCAGAAGTGTTCCCGTGTCGGTCTAATGTCACTACGACTTGGTCCAAAGACATTGAAAGCTTTTTCGCTGTTGCCGAAATAATTCGATAGTTCGCTTGATGCGGTACTAGCCAGTCTAGTTCAGACTTATGCATGTTGTTGGCTTCAAGCGTATCTTTTACTAGTTTCGATAACTGAGTGACAGCGACTTTGAATACTTCGTTACCTGCCATATGAAGCCATTTGTCAGCATCTTGACCACGCTCAGGTACAGGTAGGCTTAGTAGCTCACCGAATTGACCATCCGAGTATATGTGGGTAGAAATAATACCTGGCTCTTGGCTAGCGCCAACGACAACGGCTCCAGCACCATCACCAAATAGGATAATGGTTGAACGGTCTGTCGGATCACACGTTTTAGACAAAGCATCTGAACCAATAACAAGTACGTTTTTACACATACCCGATTTAATATGTTGGTCTGCAACAGATAATGCGTACACAAAACCAGAACAAGCAGCGGCTAAGTCAAAAGCTGGACAACCTTTAATGCCAAGCTTTGCCTGCACCTGACACGCAGATGAAGGGAAAGTATGGCTACTGCTCGTTGTGGCTACGATAATCAGGTCGATATCGTTTTTATCAATACCCGCCATATCGATAGCGTTTTCAGCTGCGTAGAATGCCATGTCCGCTACAGTCTCATTTTCTGCAGCAATTCGACGCTCTTTAATACCCGTGCGAGCAACGATCCACTCATCACTTGTATCTACCATTTTCTCTAGATCTGCGTTTGTACGCACCTGAGATGGCAGGTAGCTGCCAGTACCTAAAATTTTGCTATACATGAAGACTAATAATGCCTCTCGAGTAAAACCGCTTCCAAACGATCGCTAATACGGCTTGGTACTTGTCGTTTGACCTCGTGTACTGCCTCGCCAAGTGCATTGACAATCGCAGATACATCCGCACTTCCATGGCTTTTTATGACAATGCCGCGCAATCCTAGCAAACTTGCGCCGTTATACTGGTCGGGGTTCAGTGTTTTTAGTTCATTAAATAGCCGAGAAAACAACTTTCTAGCAATCCAACCCTTTATCGTTGACGCCATCATACTGGTTTTAATTTTTTCGATAAAAAGTTGAGCTGTTCCCTCACTGGCTTTTAAGCATACGTTGCCGACAAACCCATCACATACAATGACGTCTGCAACATCATGCAAAATTTGATTACCTTCAATATAACCAACAAAGTTAATCGCGTCGGTCTGAGAAAGCATTTCTGCGCAACGTTTGACTAAATCGTTACCTTTAATCTCTTCTGCGCCAATGTTGAGTACAGCAACGCGAGGAGGACAACCTAAGTGTTCTTCTGCTAATGCACTGCCCATTACAGCAAATTGGAACAAACTATCAGCATCGCACGATACATTCGCACCTAGATCTAGCATCCAAGTACGCTTTCCAGTAATCGTCGGTAAAGCTGAAACTAAAGCAGGACGTTCAATACCAGGAAGTAACTTAAGAATGAAACGCGATAGTGCCATTAATGCACCGGTGTTGCCACCACTAACACAAGCATCCGCCTTCTGCTCAGAAACCAAATCGATAGCCATACGCATGGAACTATTTTGGCTATTACGTAGTGCCAATGAAGGTTTTTCTGAGTTCGAGATAACTTTCTCACTATGAAGAATAGTCAAGCGGGAACTGGTCGAGGTACCGAGTTGAGATAATTGAGACGTGATCAGAGATTGATCACCTATAAGAATCACTTTTAGCTCTGGGAAATGAGACAGTGCCTGCACGGCGGCAGGCACTGTTACGCGTGGACCGAAATCCCCGCCCATTGCATCAAGTGCAACGGTAATACTTTGCAAAGGTTCAACCTTACTTGTTGATAACCTTTTGACCACGGTAGTAACCTTCAGCAGTTACGTTGTGGCGTAGGTGAGTTTCACCAGAAGTCGCGTCTACAGATAGAGCAGCTGTAGTTAGCGCATCGTGTGAACGACGCATACCGCGCTTAGAACGAGTTTTACGGTTTTTCTGTACGGCCATTGACCCTACTCCTATACTATTGGGTTAAAAACCTGAAGAAGAATCGGTTACCACACCTATTACTTTTTCAGACTTTTCAAAACGTCGAATGGATTCGGTTTTTCTTCCTCAATTTCTTCAGGAATCTCACCAAAAACCATGTTATTTGAATCAACGCTACAATCCGCTTCATCGTGCATCGCAATTTGAGGTAATGCTAAGATGAACTCGTCTTCAACCAGTTGTATAAGGTCTAATTCACCATATTCATTTAGATCTACCAAATCATAAATTTCTGGTGCTTCCTGTTCCGTTTTCTCACCATAGTAAGGAGTAGAAAGGAATTCAACTTCGCACTCATGTGCGAATACCTCATTACAACGCTGACACTCTAAATCGACTTCGATGTTAGCTTTACCAGAGATAACAACGAGTCGCTGTTCATCCATCCCAAATGACAATGAGACTTCTGCGTCGCGTTTTACGCCTTCAGTTGTTTCCACTAAGCGCTTGAAAAGACTAGCTTGGATGATGCCATCGTAATCCAATCGTTTCTGTGCAGCTTTAGCTGGGTCAACCGTTCGCGGTATTTTTACCTTTTGCATAGGGCGCGAATATTATCTTCCAAATCAAAATTAGTCAAAGAAAAAGGCAAAAAAGTTGTACTTTTTTACGCTTAACATACAGAGCATTAGCCAGAATCATTTTTGATCGATTATCCTATTGGAAATGCTCCCACGAATTGTAATTCAAAATGAAAAATTACCAACTGGTTTTAGCTTCAACCTCCCCTTTTCGTAAACAACTGCTTGAAAAGCTTTCACTACCGTTCATTTGTTTATCACCTGATTGCGATGAAACACCGTTTGACCAGGAAAGGCCTCTTGAACTGGTGCAAAGATTGGCCCAAGAGAAAGCAACATCTTGCCAGACGGATAAAGCAAGTTTAGTTATCGGCAGTGACCAGGTTTGTGTCATTAATGGTGAAATCGTTGGCAAGCCTTTAAATAGAGACAACGCAATAAATCAACTTTTGTCTCAAAGTGGAAAAGTCATCACGTTCTATACCGGTCTTGCGGTACATAACACCGTCACAAACCATACAGAAGTCGGCTTTGATTCTTTCGAAGTACACTTTAGAGATTTGACGCTTGAACAAATCGAACGCTACGTCGACAGGGAAGAACCTTTTTACTGCGCAGGCAGCTTTAAAAGCGAAGGAATGGGAATTTGTTTGTTTAACAAATTAGTGGGTAAAGATCCGAATACACTTGTCGGGCTACCACTGATTGATTTGATTGATATGTTGCATGTTCAGGGACTCGATGTCCTTTAATCCAAAGACTATAAAAGGGAGCCACAGGCTCCCTTTTTATGTCCGCGAGGAAAACATGGTTACGCGTTTCTTAAACCCGCCAACACTTTTTCTAGCTTCGGTTCCATCGGTGCGTTGATTTCCATCCACTCATCATTTGATGGGTGTTGGAACTTGATGTTCGCCGCGTGTAGGAACAAACGATCTAAACCAACTTGACCTGTGTAAGCATCAAAGCGACGATCACCGTAGCGATCATCCCAAGCGATTGGGTGACCAGTGTATTGCGTATGAACTCGGATTTGGTGAGTTCGACCAGTAATCGGACTCGCTTGAATCAATGTTGCTTGTTCAAACTTTTCCAAAATCTTAAAACGCGTTTCAGACGGCTTACCGTTAGGGTTAACACGAACAATACTGTTCACTTCGTTTTTAAGCAGTGGCGCGTTCACAACCTTACAACTGCTTTTCCATTGTCCCATGACAAGAGCTAAGTAAAACTTCTTCACTGTCTTTTCACGAAACTGGGCTTGCAAGTGACGAAGTGCAGAACGCTTCTTAGCAACCAGCAAGATACCTGAAGTATCACGGTCAATACGATGCACAAGTTCAAGAAAGCGAGCTTGAGGACGAAGAGCTCTAAGCGCTTCAATCGCGCCAAACTTTAAGCCACTGCCACCATGCACAGCGGTACCAGATGGTTTGTTTAGAATCAACATATGATCATCTTCGAAGATGATCATATCTTCCAACTCTGCGACTTTGTTTAGTTTCGTACTTGGCGCGACATCGTCATCTTTTTTCTCGACTGTCACCGGTGGAATACGAACGAGATCGCCTGCTTTTAACTTGTACTCTGCTTTTATACGCTTTTTATTTACACGTACTTCGCCCTTACGCACGATTCGGTAAATCATGCTTTTAGGGATGTCTTTTAATTGGTTGCGCAAAAAATTATCAATGCGCTGACCCGCCATATCTTCGTCAATGTCGACGAACTGGACTTTTGTTCTTATTTCGCTCATGGGCGGTATTGTAAACTCAATTTCGCGCGACTTCACATTATTCTTGTCGTAAAAGAAACACTTGATAGTACAAACTGGTCTAAATTTCGCCAAGCTTTTGTTTAAATTATTAAAACTCTCAATCGAGTTCTCAATTTGTTTTCTGTCTTGATCAGTTTGCACATCTCAATTGCTTATGAAACAGCCAGTTATAAATTAGAAATTTTGAGTTTAGCGGCAAATTTTCTATCGTTTGCGTGAAAGCAGATTGCTGATAGCCACGCGCACTGCTATAGTTCACAGCTGCTAAGGAAGGTTTGGTTACATTTTATTCATTACCAATCATTTATCCTCAAGCAATGTGAGTAGATCGTTGAAGGTCGAGTGCAGCATTGGCGTGAGACACATCGAATTCAACACTCTTGCCACCCTACTCCTCGCATATTCACGTTGAGTACCTACCGCCCAAATAGCGGGTCACAAGTCTACGTTTCCAACAGAAACCACAAGAGGCTTGTGATGACTGAAGTGCCCGAGAGCATCCCCTTCCAGCCGGGAGGCTGCAAAATACAAGCCATGGGATCAGGCACCGTGAAAGAGCGAAAAAACAGTGGCAAGTCGACAAGAAAGATATAAAAGAAAAGACAACGAGAATTTTCAATGAAAAGAATGTTAATTAACGCAACTCAAAAAGAAGAGTTGCGTGTCGCTCTGGTTGATGGCCAGCGACTTTTCGATCTTGATATCGAGAGTCCAGGTCATGAATCTAAAAAAGCGAATATCTACAAAGGACGTATCACACGTATCGAACCAAGCTTAGAAGCCGCATTTGTTGATTACGGCGCCGAGCGTCACGGTTTCCTCCCTCTCAAAGAAATTGCCCGCGAATATTTCCCTGAAGGTTACACCTACCAAGGTCGTCCAAGCATCAAAGAAGTGCTAACGGAAGGCCAAGAAGTTATCGTTCAAGTGGAAAAAGAAGAACGTGGAAGCAAGGGCGCAGCTCTTACTACTTTCATTTCTCTTGCTGGTAGTTACCTTGTTCTGATGCCTAACAACCCTCGCGCAGGCGGTATTTCTCGCCGAATCGAAGGTGACGAGCGTACTCAACTAAAAGCCGCATTAAGTACTTTGGAACTGCCTCAGGGCATGGGCCTAATCGTACGTACTGCTGGCGTTGGCAAGAGTGCTGAAGAACTTGAGTGGGATTTGAATGTACTACTTAACCACTGGGGTGCAATCAAAGGTGCAGCGGACTCGAACCCTGCTCCATTCTTAATCCACCAAGAAAGTAACGTTATCGTTCGTGCAATCCGTGACTATTTGCGTCGTGATATTGGCGAAATCTTAATTGACAGCAACACCATCTACGAACGTGCAAAAGAGCACATTCAATTGGTGCGCCCTGATTTCCTTAACCGCGTTAAGAAATATGAAGGCGAAGTTCCACTATTCAGCCACTACCAAATCGAAAGCCAAATTGAATCAGCTTTCCAACGTGAAGTGCGTCTGCCATCTGGTGGTTCTATTGTTATTGACCCAACCGAAGCACTAACGTCTATCGATATCAACTCTGCTCGTGCAACCAAGGGCGGCGATATTGAAGAAACAGCTCTAAACACGAACCTAGAAGCAGCCGACGAAATTGCTCGCCAGTTACGTCTACGTGACTTGGGTGGCTTAGTGGTTATCGACTTTATCGATATGACACCTGTTCGCCACCAACGAGAAGTAGAAAACCGTCTACGTGAAGCCGTTCGTCTTGATCGCGCTCGTGTACAAATCGGTCGTATTTCTCGCTTTGGTTTATTGGAGATGTCACGTCAACGTTTAAGCCCTTCTCTAGCAGAAGCAAGCCACCACATCTGTCCTCGCTGTAGCGGTACTGGAGTCGTTCGCGACAACGAATCTCTAGCACTTTCTGTACTTCGTTTAATCGAAGAGGAAGCACTGAAAGACAATACAGCGCAAGTTCTCGCAGTTGTACCTGTGCCAATCGCTTCTTACTTGTTGAACGAAAAACGTCGTTCAGTTAACCATATCGAACGCATTCAAGAAGTGAAGATTACGGTTGTTCCAAACTCTGACATGGAAACGCCGCACTTCGAAGTTATCCGTGTTCGTGAAGGTGAAGAGTTCGATCTGATTTCTTACCTACTTCCTAAAAAACTGGAAGCAATGAAAGAAGCGGAAGGTAAAGAGCCAGCGGAAGTTGACGTAAAACCTAAACGAATCGAAGAACCTGTTCTTAAAGGCTTTGCGGCTCCTTCTCAAACGGCACCTGCACCAGCAGCTAAACCTGCCCCTGAGGCGAAGAAGAAAGAACAGAAAGTTGAACAAGAAGAAAAACCTGGACTGTTCAGCCGTTTGTTTAAAGCACTTGGTAGTTTCCTATTCGGCGGTTCTGAAGAAGTAAAAGAAGAACCGAAACCTCAGGAAGAGAAAAAGCCAAATCGCGATAATCGACGTAACAAACGTGATCGCAATGATCGTCGTCGCAATAACAACCAACGCGATAATCGTGAGAACCGCGACAATCGTGATAACCGTGATAACCGACGTCGTCGTAAGCCTCGTGATGAGCAAGCGAATGAGCAAAACGAAGCTCAACAACAAACCAATAAACAGCAAAACCGCAACCAAAAGCGTAAGCCTAAAGCTCAACAAGCAGACAAAGCCCAAGAGCAAAAAGCAAATGCAAAAGTAGCGGAAAAAGGCCTGCAGCTAGCGGCGGAAGCTCGAACTGAAACAAAACCAGAAGAGAGCAAACCAAAGCAACAAAACGCGAAAGCAGAAAAAGTGAAGGAGCGTCGCCAACGTCGCAAACTGAACAAGTCTGTACGCGTTAAAGACCAAGAAGCGGTTGAGAAGAAAGCAGAAGAAACGGCGGTTAAGACTCAAGAAACGGTTGAAACCAAAGTTGAGAAGCCAACAGAAGCAGCGGTAGAAGCACAGCAAGACAACAAGCAAGCAGAGTCTAAGCAACGTCGTAACCGTCGTTCGCCACGTCACCTGCGTGCAAGCGGTCAGCGCCGTCGCCGTGGTCGCGATCGCCGTCCTAACCCGTTCCGCCTGCGTAAAGGTGGTGTAGCTTCTCCTGAGATGGCTATGGGTAAAGTAATGCCGCGCTACATTCCGAAACCAGCACCTAAGAAAGAAGAGCAAGTTAAGGAAGAAGCAATACCTACAATGCAAGGTGGTTTTGCTTGCCCAGAAATGGCTATGGGTAAAGTGATTATTCGCCGCGAGCAACCTGTTGTAACAGAAGCACCAGTTGTTGAATCAAAGGTTCAAGAAACAGTTGAAGCGAAAGTTGAATCTCCAGCAGTAGAAGCACCTGTTGTGGAAGCAGTAATCGCAGAAAAAACTGAATCGGCAGTAGTAGAAACAGCCTCTGTAGAGCCTATCGTTGAAACTCCTGCAACTGAACATGCTGAACCGGTTGATGCCATTGTAGAAACGGCACCAGCTGAAGAGCCTGTGGTTGAAGCAGCAAAAGAGATTGCAGCCGAAGCGCCAGTAGCTAAACCAGAGCCTAAAGTCGAAGCCATTAAAGTTGCGGCTAAGCTAAACGCTAGCGCACCGATGACGAAAGCACCTGGCCCTCAAGAGCTACGCGAAATCACGGTTGCAGCAGCGCCGTTCAAAACCGAACGTTACCAAGCTAAAGGTGCGGGTAGCCAAGTGGCAAAAAACCGCGCATCGGCAGAGATGACAAAGCCTAACTTTAACTAGGCTAAATCATTACGTTCAACTGCTTAACGGCATAAATAAATGAAAGGCTACCATCTGGTAGCCTTTTTTATCTTCATATTTTCCCAATAAATTGTTCATATAAATACCAATTCGTGATCACATTTGTACGCCATTATTCGTATCATTCTTGAACTTAATCACACTTTTCGGTAGCATGCGCCGACTCAAGTTTTCGACACCATTCTGATGCTGCTCTTTTAATACTACGGTTTACACTGCAATGTTTGATTAGAAATCAACCACTCAGTGGCTTGTGCAAATACGAATATGTGTCGGGTTTAACTCATTGCAAAGAGAACTTAAAAACAAACATGTTCGAATTTCCCCAATTTTCTAAGCACTCCGTAAAAAATGATGTGCTATCAGGCTTAACCGTTGCGCTAGCATTGGTTCCTGAAGCTGTCGCATTTGCGTTCGTCGCAGGCGTAGATCCGATGGTCGGTCTTTACGCTGCATTCATCGTTGGTCTTATTACTTCCATTTTCGGTGGTCGTCCCGGCATGATCTCTGGTGCAACAGGTGCCATGGCAGTCGTAATGGTTTCGCTTGTCGCGACTCACGGTGTCCAGTACCTATTCGCAGCCATCATGCTCGCTGGTATTCTTCAAATTGCCGCTGGTATGTTTAAATTGGGTAAGTTCATCCGTATCGTGCCTCACCCTGTGATGATTGGTTTTGTGAACGGTCTGGCTATTGTTATCTTCCTAGCTCAGCTGGGTCAGTTTAAAGCGCCAGATATCAACGGCATGCTTACTTGGCTACCACAAGACCAAATGCTGCTAATGCTTGGTTTGGTTGCGCTAACTATGGCAATCATTCACTTTCTACCAAAAATCACAACGGCTGTACCCTCTTCACTTGTTGCAATCGTAACGGTGACTGCTTTAGTGGTTGGTTTGGATCTGGAAACTCGCACTGTTGTTGACTTCTTGCGTACAATGTCTGGTGATGAAGCGGCAACACTCGCAGGTTCACTGCCGACCTTCTCTATTCCGGCGGTGCCATTTACGCTAGAAACTCTACAAATCATTCTTCCATACGCGATCATTCTAGCGGCCATTGGTCTAATTGAATCTCTGCTAACGCTGACAGTTTTAGATGAGATGACGAACACTCGTGGTCAATCTAACCGCGAATGTATAGGTCAAGGTATGGCAAACATGACGTGTTCTGTGTTTGGTGCTATGGGTGGTTGTGCAATGATTGGTCAGTCGATGATCAACGTAAACTCAGGTGGTCGCGGTCGTCTATCTGGTATCGTTGCTGCTATCGCTCTATTGATGTTTATCTTATTCGCTTCTTCGTTAATTGAAATGATCCCACTCGCTGCTCTGGTTGGTGTGATGTTCATGGTTGTAATTGGTACATTCGAATGGGCAACATTTAAACTAGCGCGTCGCGTACCGAAGCAAGACTTCTTCGTTATTGTTCTTGTGACCGTTGTTACTGTTCTTACTGACCTAGCCGTTGCCGTAGCGGTTGGTGTTATTGTTTCTGCATTAATGTTTGCATGGCAACACGCTAAGCATATCTATGCCGACACGTGCTTAAACGAGGAAGGTTCAAAAGAGTACAAGATTCACGGTCCTATTTTCTTTGGTTCTGCCGCTAACTTCTTGGAGTTGTTTAACGCGCCTGAAGATCCAAAAGATGTGATTGTCGATTTTGCAGACTCTCGCGTGACGGATCACTCCGCAATTGAAGCGATTGAAACACTAGCAGAGCGTTACAACTCTCAAGGTAAAACACTACACCTTCGCCACCTAAGTCCAGATTGCCGCAAGCTTTTAGATAAAGCGGGCAGCTTGGTTGAAATAAATGTGAAGGAAGACCCAAGCTACAAAGTGGCAACCGACATTTTAGCGGGTTAATACAAATAAAAAGGGATGGGCTCAGCTCATCCCTTTTCCTATTGTCTTCAAGCCCGGCGATTATAGCTTCTTCAAAATCTCCTCTGATGCCTCTTCGATTAAATCAAGCACCAGTTCAAAGCCATCTTTTCCACCATAATATGGATCAGGGACTTCATCATAATCTGACCCAGAATGACTTAAAAATAACGATACTTTGTGTCGATACTTCAACGGACAAATATCCAATAAATCGGCTAAATTTGCTTTATCTGCGGCTAATATCAGGTCAAACTTTTCAAAGTCATCCATGGTAACTTGACGCGCACGCATTCCTTTAAAAGAGTAACCTCGCTGCTTTCCTGCGGCCATTGCCCTTGAATCCGGTGGGTTTCCTGCGTGGTAGCCAATCGTACCTGCCGAATCAACCTCCACGGCAATACCCAACTCTTGAGCTTTCGCTCTTAACACTGCTTCTCCGGTTGGTGACCGACAAATGTTTCCCATACAAACAACAAGTATTTTCTTCATTTTATTCCCTGAATTATCGGTGGTTTTTCTTCACGATATGTTGGTCTATCATAGCGAGATAAATCAATGAACCCAAATTAGCTTGGGCACAGCACGAAAAGGAATTGAGGAAGTATTATGTCTATCGAAGAAAATAAAGAAGCACGCCATAAGGCTCGCCAACAAAAAGTCAAAGAACAGGTAGACGCAAAAATTGCTGCTGCTCAAGAGGAAAAAGGTCTGCTACTGATCATTACCGGAAATGGTAAAGGTAAATCGACATCAGGGTTCGGTACGATAGCACGCGCAGTGGGTCATGGTTTGAATTGTGCTGTCGCGCAGTTTATTAAAGGTACTTGGGATAATGGTGAGCGCAACCTACTTGAGAAACTCGGCGTTGAGTTCCAAGTAATGGCGACCGGCTTTACATGGGAAACTCAAAACAAAGCCGCTGATACCGAAGCAGCGCAAGGCGTATGGCAAGAATGTAAGCGCATGCTCAAAGATGAATCTATCGATGTGGTTCTTTTTGACGAGCTGACGTACATGGTGAGCTACGGCTACATTGATTTAGACGAGGTCGTTGAAGCGCTGAACAACCGCCCTAAAATGCAGTCGGTTGTCATTACTGGTCGTGGCGCTCATCGCACTCTGATTGAAATGGCTGATACCGTTTCTGAAGTGAAGAATGTAAAGCATGCATTTGAGTCAGGCGTCAAAGCGCTGAAAGGTGTCGACTGGTAAAGCTCACCAGCAGAATTAAAAAAGGGTTGGCTAATGCCAACCCTTTTTGCTTTGGCTCGAATCTAATTGAATAGATTCTTTATCAAACCATCGACTGCTTCTTTGGTTTTTTCGTCTTTGATCTTGTCCGTTAGCTTCTCTACACCACGGTCAATTTCTTTCTGAGCTTTCTGCTTCAGAACATCATCAAATACGAGCTTGAATTTAGGATCCGCCCACTTACCAGACACATTGATTGGAATCGTGATATCTTTCAGCTCATCTATATCTTTGCCGCCTTGGCCTTCTAGGCTGCCTACAACTGACGTGCTGATAGTAAAGTCGACTGTTTCATTGATGTAGTTTGCGGTACCTTTACCACGAACACGTAACAATGGAGACTGAGCTTGCATATTATCCGTTGATACTACACCTTTGTTGAGTTTCAATGTCGCCGTCATCGCACTAAAGTCTGTTTTCTTAACTTCATTGGTGCCTTCGACTTTTTGCCCTTTAAATTTTGCGTAGTTTTCACGAATCAACTGAGCAACGTTGATGCCATTTACCGCACCGTCAGCAAAATTGATAACAACCGTACCAGAAAGATTCTTCTTGATACCGGTAGGCGTTAGACTCTTACCGGTAACATTCACATCAATGTTACCCGTCCCTTCAAGCTTGTCGTTATCAGCGACATCAATAAGTAACGGTTGAACTTTCACGCCTTTGATTGACTTTTTCACACTGTAAGTCGCTGGTGATTGGCGTGCATCTAACTTCGCTGTCGCTGAGATTGTGCCTTGGTACAGCTTCGAACTAAATGAAGTAAGCTCAAATACGCCACGATTTACAGTGAAGCTCGTTTTTACCGCTTCCATCTTCGCATTTGCCGCTTTGAATTTGTCGATGGTAATGTCACCCTTTACATCTAACGTTTTCAACGCAGACAAATCAGGCTCAACCTCAGACCCAGCTGGAGCACTCTCGCCACCAGAAGCAGGCTTATTACCTTCGGAATCTTGCTGATCTAATCCTAAGAATTCATCAAGATCGATATTTGGGCTATGGAGAGCAAATCGTACTTTAGGAATATCACCAAGTGTCACATCTGCTTTACCATCTAAGGCAATAGCATTCGCTGTTAACTTCTCTAGGACAAAACTCAGGTGGTTTTTCGTCAGGTCGAAAGACAGATCAGACACCATGTCGACTTTCATCGGTGACTGAGGTAATGCATCACCCTCAAAAGTCGATTTAAGAGTTAACTTATCCAACTGCACTTTGCTGATAGCCTTGTCCACGCTAAGTTGACCAGCACCCTGCATATCTAACTTCATACCACCAGCGTCGCCTTTCATTGCATAAGTCAGGTTATTTACTTTATCGAATTCAAAAGTATCTAAACCGATCGTTGCCGATTCAATCTTATTGGCAGGGTCAGAGTATGTCGCATCAAAGTTGATGTTCTTTAGCGCGTAGTTTGCCAAACCTTTTTCTAGCTTAAAGTCGGCCTGACCTTTCGCTGTGAACTTTTGGTCATTCATTTCGCCCTTCACGCCAAAATCAGCCGTTGTCCAGTTGTCAAAAGCGAATTCGGAAAGGTTTAATGAGATATCATAAAGTTTGGTATAACTACCGGCTTGCTTATCCTGCATTTCTAATGAGCCATTAGAAACCGTAACACCAGCAAGATTAATGCTCCAATCAGAGCCAGAAGGCTGCGTTTCACCATTTTGCGTAGGCGCAGTATCGCTCGCTTGCTCTGCTTGTTGTGTTTGGGCTTTCGTCAATGCATCAATATTCTTGCTGCCATCTTTCTTGGTTTCGATATAGAACTCAGCCCCATCAAGCGTGACGTTTCCAATTTCAAGCTGTTGACTAAAAAGTGGCATGACAGAGATATCTACACCAACGGTATCAACTTTGAATAAATTGGGTTTACTAAAGCCTTGTGGGTTTCGCAATTCTGTATGTCCCAACTCAAAGCCGATCGATGGGAAAAATTGCCAACTGATATCTCCTTCAATCACTAGTTCTAAACCGGTTTGCTTTTGCGCTTGCTCAACAATAAGGGGCTTAAACTGGTTAGGATTGACGAAGATGGTTAACGCTAAAATTGCGACTAAAATGACCACAATCGGTATTGCTAGAATTAAGAGCAGTTTCTTCATTTGTTTTTCCTTGCTCGAGTGTTTTTACAATTATAAGCGCAGACTCCATTTACCGCTGACAGTTCCACAAAAGCGTGAAAAATGTCTGGTTTTAACCTGCAACTGACTAATTTAAAAACAAAAAAAGAAGTGGCACTTAAGGTGCCACTTCTTCTCTTAAAAATAAAGCGATATAGCCGTCTAAAGGCTTAAGCTTTCAAAAGTCTTGCAATGTGAGCTTTTAATACATCGATTGCGATACGGTTTTTACCACCGCGAGGAACAATAATGTCCGCATATTGCTTAGAAGGTTCGATAAACTGCATGAACATCGGACGTACTGTTTGTTGATACTGCTTGAGAACAGATTCCATAGTTCGGCCTCGTTCTTCCACGTCACGCTTAACACGACGAAGCAAGCAAATATCTAACGGTGTATCCATAAATACTGTCGCGTGCATCAAATCACGAAGACGAGGGTCAGTAAGAAGAAGGATACCTTCTAGAATGATCACCTTTTTAGGCGTCATTGTAGTCGTGTTACTTGTTCTTGTGTGTTCAGTGTAGCTGTACTCAGGTACTTCTACTGCTTCACCACGTACCAATTTTTCAAGGTGCTCACACAGTAGGTCGTGGTCCAACGCACTCGGGTGATCGTAGTTCGTCTTTACTCGCTCTTCCATGCTTAGGTGGCTTTGGTCGTTGTAGTAGCAATCTTCCGTGATGACACCGATTTGATGATCGCCTACTTTCGCGCGAAGCTCATTATAAATAGTGCTCGCGATCAGACTTTTTCCAGAAGCAGAAGCGCCAGCAATACCTACGATGACGCATTGATTATTATCAGACATTAGTTTGCACCCGATGATGATTTCTAGTCACATAAAAAGATAAACTGCCTGATTATAGGGAGTTCACCCCATAGTTACTAGCTGGAATTAGGGTTTAGTCATAAGTTTCTGCCTGCTCAGAGGATTAACCTCCGAGCAAACGTTAAAATGTGCAATTATCAACCAACAGGCATAGTAAACTTAGTTCACCATTGTAAAGCTAATCACATCTGGTTTTGCCTTGCCTTGCCAAAACATCGTGCTACATACGCGATCGGCAAGCTGCTTATAATACCCTGCATGCTCACTTTCTGGACGCCTTGCTACCGTTGGCACGCCAGCGTCAATATCTTCTCGCATAGAGATATGAAGCGGAATTTGTCCTAGCAGTGCTAAGCCAAACTCTTGCGACATTTTTTCTGCACCACCCATGCCAAAAATATGCTCTTTCGCGCCACATTGACTACAAATGTGATAACTCATGTTTTCCACAACACCGATAACCGGGACATGGACTTTGTTAAACATTGCCGCTCCCTTTCTTGCATCGGCAAGCGCCAAGTCTTGCGGTGTCGTGACTAACACACTACCTGTCACCGGAATCTGTTGTGACAACGTCAACTGTATATCACCCGTACCTGGCGGCATATCAATCACCAAATAATCTAAATCGGGCCAGTCTGTTTCCGTTAATAACTGCGACAACGCTTTTGAAGCCATTGGACCGCGCCATATTGCCGCTTCTGATTTGTCCACTAAATAGCCGATAGAGTGAGTATAGATGCCGTGAGCGAAAATGGGCTCCATCCACTTGCCATCACGAACTTCTGGTTTTGCATCTTCTTGCCCCAACATCATAGGTACAGACGGGCCATAGATATCCGCATCCAACAATCCCACTTTCGCCCCAGATTGAGCAATCGCCAACGCTAAGTTAACCGCAGTCGTTGATTTACCGACCCCACCTTTCGCAGAACTAACGGCAATGATGTTCTTAACACCTTTAACCGGATTGGCCACTTGAGTTTCTAATGCTTTAACTCCAAGGCGAATATTGAATGGGAATTCAGGCACTTTATCTGCGGTTTGTTGCTGTTTAATCCAGTCATGCAATATGGTTTGAAGCTCATTACTTGCGAATGGTAACGTTATCTCAACAGAACCTTGTGCCGTAATCGAAATTGCGCCATGAATATCTGCCCAATTTTCCACCAACTGTGGATGCTGGAATTGGTTAAACCAGTGACAAAAATCTTGTTTTGAAGTGAACTGATGCATAAGTCCTCCTTTTAGATGTCATGCTAACACCGTCCTGCCTCAACCAGAACCCCAAAAAAACTAAGGCATTCCGCAGTTTGACACCTTGGAGTTAGTGAGTTCATGGGGTAGTATTATCCATCAAAATTTATTTATACCTATCAAGAAAAGCGAATATTAAGTATGGCAAACGATCCAAGAAACTTTCCGTCAAGGAAAATGCTGGTAACTTGTGCCCTTCCGTACGCTAACGGTTCGATCCACCTTGGTCATATGCTTGAGCATATCCAAGCGGACATTTGGGTTCGTTACCAACGCCTACGCGGCAACACTGTAAACTTCATCTGTGCTGACGATGCTCACGGCACGCCAATCATGCTTAAAGCGCAACAGATGGGTATTACTCCTGAAGAAATGATTGCCGCAGTTAGCGAAGAGCACCAGAAAGACTTTGCTGGCTTTGATATCAGCTTTGATAACTACCACAGCACACACTCAGATGAGAACCGTGAGCTAGCGTCACACATTTATCTTGAGCTGAAGAAAAACGGCTTTATCTCTAGCCGCACTATCTCTCAGCTGTTCGACCCAGAAAAAGAGATGTTCCTACCGGACCGTTTCGTAAAAGGTACGTGTCCAAAATGTAAGTCAGAAGACCAGTACGGTGACAACTGTGACAACTGTGGTGAGACTTACAGCCCAACAGAACTGATCAATCCTAAATCTGCGGTTTCTGGTGCGACGCCAGTAATGAAAGATTCTGAGCACTTCTTCTTCGACCTACCTCAGTTTGAAAGCATGCTAAAAGAGTGGACTCGCTCTGGCTCGCTACAAGCTGAAACAGCGAACAAAATGCAAGAATGGTTCGAATCTGGTTTGCAGCAATGGGATATCTCACGTGATGCGCCATACTTTGGCTTCGAAATCCCAGGAGAGAAGAACAAATTCTTCTACGTATGGCTAGACGCACCTATCGGCTACATGGGCTCTTTCAAAAACCTATGTGACAAGCGCGACGACCTAGATTTCGACGAGTACTGGAAGAAAGACAGCTCAGCAGAACTGTACCACTTCATCGGTAAAGACATCGTTTACTTCCACAGCCTATTCTGGCCAGCAATGCTAGAAGGTTCCGGCTTCCGTAAACCAAACAACGTATTCGTACATGGCTACGTAACGGTAAACGGCGCGAAAATGTCGAAGTCTAAAGGTACTTTCGTAAAAGCAAGCACTTACCTAGAGCACCTAGACCCTGAGTGTCTACGTTACTACTACGCTGCGAAGCTAAACAGCCGTATCGACGATCTAGATCTTAACCTTGAAGACTTCACTCAGCGCGTAAACGCTGACGTTGTTAACAAGATCGTTAACCTGGCATCTCGTAACGCAGGTTTCATCGCGAAACGTTTTGAAGGCAAACTGTCTGACAACTTTGCAGAGCCTGAACTTTACAACGAATTTGTTGCTGCTGCTGACCGTATCGCTGAGCTTTACGAAACGCGTGAGTTTGGTCGTGCAATCCGTGAAATCACGGCATTGGCAGACAAAGCTAACCAATACGTTGATGAAAAAGCACCGTGGGTTGTAGCAAAAGAAGAAGGCAAAGATCAGGAACTACAAGACATCTGTTCTGTCGGTATCAACCTGTTCCGCGTACTGATGACTTACCTGAAACCAGTAATGCCATCGCTAGCTGCGCGTACTGAAGCGTTCCTAAACCAAGAGCTAACTTGGGAAAACATCGCTGCTCCACTAACAGGCCACGAGATCACTAAGTTCAAAGCACTGTTCAACCGTATCGATCCGAAGAATGTTGAAGCGATGATCGAAGCGTCTAAAGAAGATGCGGCGGCAGAAATGGCGGCGAAAGAGAAAGCAGAAGCGGAAAAGAACAAGGCTAGCCAAACTGAGCTAGACAAAGAGCCAATCGCTGAAGAGATTGAGTTCGACGCTTTTGCAGCAGTAGATATGCGTATCGCTCGTATCATCTCTTGTGAAGAAGTGCCAAAAGCAAACAAACTGCTTAAGTTCCAACTGGACATCGGTGGTGAAACTCGTCAAGTGTTCTCTGGCATCAAGTCAGCGTACAAACCTGAAGAGCTAGAAGGCAAACTAACGGTAATGGTAGCAAACCTAAAACCTCGTAAGATGAAGTTTGGTATGTCAGAAGGCATGATCCTAGCCGCTGGCCCTGGTGGTAGCGACCTATGGATTCTTGAACCGCACGAAGGCGCTCAGCCTGGCATGCGCGTAATGTAAGTCGCATTCCAAATATAACACTATAAAATCCCTGCCAATTTGGCAGGGATTTTTTGATCATATTCACAACTTTGGTGAATCCATGCACCAATAACGACCGTCCCAAAAGAACATTTAATATAACTAATTGTTTTAATTTAATTTTTGTTTGGCATCAAAACTGCAAACCTTCCTTGTTAGGTCCAAACACTAACAAGGAGTGGGTTATGTTTGTTTTGATTTCCACACTATTGTCCATCGCTATTTTAGTCGGAATATATCACTTATCTTCTAAACGAGAGCAGCAACACGCGCGTAAATATCAGCTGTTAACATTATTGCGAGATGTTGTTCATCTGCTGAGACGCCATCGAGCTGCGACACACTACTCACTTCAATTTCAACAAAATAACGAACAAGAATTAGAAGTCCTTCATAACGATCTCACCAACAAACTGCATCTTTTGGTCGAAACCTCACGCTTTGAAAATAAACCCATGTATCGCGTGCTGCAGATCAAAGTAGGAAAACTGCTTGAACAATGGAACGATCACAGTGTTGCAAGGAACCAGATGGAGCATGGTAAGTTAATTCGTCATTGCTTGTTCTTGATGGATGAAGTCACGATTGCTTGGTTAGCGGTAGAACAACGAGATGATCTACATAATGAGTACCACATGAACTGGCAAAACATCATGGATAGCTTAGAAACCCTGACTCAATTGAGAATTAGCATTCAAGACTTGGGAGGGCAAGGGGGGAATGAGCGTTTCAAAAATTACGCATCGGTTATGACACGTAAGCTAAATCAATTAGCAGTTATCGCTCCGCTTAGTATCGTTTCTCCTGCTTCCACACGCTCAATACAGACATTAAATAACTATGTGACAGGAAGTCATGTCGATTTAACAGAAGCAGAGCTTTATGGAGTCACATCAGACTTATCGTTGACCATCTTCAATACTTACGACCACGTCCTTTCAGACATCGTTGAAGCATTGTATCTACCGTTGCCCAAACTCTCTGTAGCAAGATAAGCTCTATACAGTGCCGTGCCAATTGTCACAACAGGAACGTAACTGGTATCTATGGTAAAAACAAAAAAACCGCAGACCTTAGGTTCTGCGGTTTTTCATTCATCTAACTTCTCAGCGCTTAGCTGTCATCTTCTGTGAAGTTCGTTGGTAATTGCTTTTTCATCTCGTTCCAAATTAGCGCGCTTTCCATACCATAGTGACGAATCACAACTGGCAGTTGTTCACGCTGACCACTTTCACAAGTTTCTAGCAACTGATGGTAAAACTTCAGCGCTAGCTCACGAGAGGCTGGGTTTGAGAAGTAATAGCTACCAACGCGATCATAGAGCTTCTTCAAGCCATTAAAAATCAAACCGTAAATCTGATTCCCTGAATGGAATGCTAGGCGTTGGAACAACATGTAGTCGTAAAAGTTGAACGTTTTAGCAATCAAGATTTCTTGACGCTTCGCTTCATCTTTCTCGTTGTCTTCTTTCACGTTCTGTAAGACTTTCTCAGCATAAGGTGAAGAAGCGATGAAATCGTCCCAAGAAGCAGCATTCATTAAAGCTTCACAAGATTCAATTACATTCTTGATCGTGCGCTCAGAGTTCTCTTTATTTGCTTTAAATGCATAACGCATAAAGATAGGGCTGATGTTGGTACGTGCTGCAAGCAAATCTTCTACAATGTTTGTTGCGTTATCTACGTCCAACGTCATCAACGTATCCAAAATATGCAGACCAGAGGTCTCCATAAATTGGTTTACCTTCGTTGGTTTACCGTGTTGGATTGTTAACCAACCATCACGGGCTAGTCGTTGAAGAACCTCTCGTAAAGTCGTTCGAGTAACACCAATTAGCTCAGACAGCTCGCGTTCAGCAGGTAAAATAGAGCCAGGAGGAAAACGGCCGTTCCAAATGCTCTCGATAATATATTTTTCTGCGAATCCCGCAGGGCTTTTCGCCTTTATGACCATTCTACTTTTTATCCAATATTGATTTCTGAGGGTCGATACTACTCATCATACCACTACTTAACGGTTTGAGAAAATTTACGATCAATAATTGAAACGATTCTACAATATAGAGTTAATACTCTATATGTTATGTCAATTTAGGATGGTCTGACGTGCGAGTGAAAGCGGTAAAATCTGATTTTTCGTTTAATTAAACAGCTCACAAATTGCGGAGAAATAAAGACTACTGCGTCACAATTTTATATTCAAAATATGAAAAATTACTTTGTATATCACAGTTAATATTCTTTCTTAATTTGCCTTTTCTCGTCACTGACCGTCATTTAAAATCCAAGAGGATTTTTTTGAGCCTTTCATGATATAGTAACGCCGTTTTGATCGCGTTATTACATTTAAAAAGTCATTTTAGTCGGTAGCATCACGTTTTGTTATTGACTAATAAATGCCTGAGTGTAGAGTTTGCGGTCGAAAGTGAGCGGTGCTTGAGTTCAGGGGAAGTAACTTGGCAAGACTGCAATAAACAAAGGATTGTTGTTTTACTAAGTTATTGTTTTAAAAGACTAGTTAATAAGTCTAACAAACAGATACTTAAGCACTATTGTAGTGTCTATTCATAATTTTGTTATAAAGAGAATTATCATGCCGATATCGCTCGGAAACGCTTTTATCAAGAACTTTCTTGGTAAAGCGCCTGATTGGTACAAAGTTGCCATTATAGCCTTCTTAATAATTAACCCGATTGTATTCTTCCTAATAAACCCATTTGTTGCTGGGTGGTTGCTGGTTGCTGAATTTATTTTCACGCTTGCAATGGCATTAAAATGCTACCCATTACAACCTGGTGGTTTACTTGCTATTGAAGCCATCGCTATCGGCATGACTAGCCCTGCGCAAGTTAAGCACGAGTTGGTGGCAAATATTGAAGTATTACTGCTTCTGGTATTTATGGTTGCGGGCATCTACTTCATGAAGCATTTATTGCTGTTCATTTTTACCAAAATTTTACTTGGCATTCGCTCCAAAACCCTTCTATCACTTGCGTTTTGCTTTGCCGCTGCATTTTTATCTGCGTTTTTGGATGCTTTGACGGTTATCGCCGTTGTTATCAGTGTGGCGATCGGTTTCTACTCTATCTACCACAAAGTGGCGTCAGGCAACCCGATTGGTGACCATGACCACACACAAGATGACACGATCACTGAGCTAACGCGTGATGACTTAGAAAACTACCGCGCCTTTTTACGCTCATTGTTGATGCACGCTGGTGTAGGTACTGCGTTAGGTGGCGTAACCACTATGGTGGGTGAACCTCAGAACTTAATTATTGCAGACCAAGCGGGTTGGTTATTTGGTGAATTCCTAATCCGTATGTCTCCAGTGACGCTACCCGTATTTTTCTGCGGTCTCATCACTTGTGCTCTAGTCGAAAAGCTTAAAGTGTTTGGCTACGGTGCAAAACTTCCTAACAACGTTCGTCAAATCCTCGTTGACTTTGACAATGAAGAGCGCAAAACGCGTACCAATCAAGACGTTGCAAAACTATGGGTTCAAGGGCTTATTGCTGTTTGGTTGATCGTGGCATTAGCCTTGCACCTGGCGGCGGTAGGCTTAATTGGTCTTTCAGTGATCATCTTAGCGACAGCTTTCACTGGCGTCATTGAAGAGCATTCCATGGGTAAAGCGTTTGAAGAGGCTCTGCCTTTCACTGCACTACTTGCGGTATTTTTCTCGATCGTTGCGGTAATCATCGACCAAGAGTTGTTTAAACCAGTTATCGATGCGGTGCTTGCCGTTGAAGATAAAGGCACTCAGTTAGCTCTGTTCTATGTCGCGAATGGCTTACTATCAATGGTGTCGGATAACGTATTCGTCGGTACGGTTTACATCAATGAAGTAAAAACAGCACTCATTGAAGGTCTCATTACTCGCGAGCAGTTCGACTTACTGGCAGTTGCTATCAACACTGGTACTAACCTACCATCTGTTGCTACGCCAAACGGTCAAGCGGCATTCCTATTCCTACTCACCTCGGCTCTCGCTCCATTAATTCGTCTGTCTTACGGTCGAATGGTTATCATGGCGCTGCCTTACACCATCGTTCTTGCGATTGTCGGTCTAATGGGCATTATGTTCTTCCTAGAGCCTGCAACGGCTTCTTTCTACGATGCAGGCTGGATTTTACCTCATAGTGGTGATCTGACTCCCGTAGTCTCCGGCGGTCACTAAAATTTGAGTTGATTAGGAAACTTATCCACGTTAAAAAGCTCTGAGTATTCAGAGCTTTTTCTATTTCAGACAGGAACAAAAACGTGACTATTTTAAATTCACTTAACCAGTTTTCGAAGGGACGCTTATCGTGGCTGCTGCTTCTGCTGTTCGTCGTTTTCTTTGAAGCATGTGCCCTCTATTTTCAGCACGTCATGATGCTTGCACCATGTGTCATGTGTATCTACGAACGAGTCGCGATGATGGGAGTGGGTGTCGCTGCAATCGTTGGTCTTATGGCACCAAATAACCCAGTTTTCCGTTGGCTAGGTTTGATTGGCTGGGGATTAAGCTCTTACAAAGGACTGCTGCTTGCTCAGCAGCACGTTGATTATCAGTTTAACCCATCACCATTCGCGACTTGTGATTTATTCGTAACATTCCCTAGTTGGGCTCCGCTTAATCAGTGGGTTCCTTGGATGTTCGAGGCATACGGCGATTGCTCGAAGATTGTTTGGCAATTCCTCGATTTATCAATGCCACAATGGTTAGTAGTTATTTTCGCGGGCAATTTAATTGCTTTAGCATTAATTGTGATCGCACAATTCTTCCCAGCAAGACGCACTAATCCGATTCGTTAATCCTTCAGAGAAATGATAACGAAAAAAGCCGACCAGATGGTCGGCTTTTTACTGAGTAAACATCGCGGCTATTTAACTTAACCACGTTAACTCAACCACGTGATTGACCACAACACTGCTTGAACTTTTTGCCGCTCTCACAAGGACAAGGATCATTGCGCCCGATACCTTTGAATGGGTTTAGGCTTTGAGCCTTATTGCCTACCATCAACTCATCCGCTCCTAACGCCACTTCACCAACCATCAAATCAAGCTGGTCGACCAAGTCTGCAAGAGCTGGAGGCGTTTCAATACCGGCGTCGCGCATCTGTTGCTGCGTTGCCGACTCATCGATAGCCAGCATCAAAGTGGTCAGTAATGCTTGTAGCATACGTTGCAATCCATCATTGAGCTCAACGTCTTGCCATTGTTCTTCAATCATTGGCCAAACAGACATAAAGCCTTCGGCAAAATCAGCAAGTTGTTCAGGTTCTTTGCCTGTTAGCTCTAGCACGGAATATTCGTTTCGTTGAATTCGGTTGTGCTGCTTGTGAATTTGCTCTTCTACTGCCGGTTGAATCGCTTTGAATCCTTCACCTAATAGCGGCTCTAACCACTTTTCAGGAGCGAGTGGTTTTGTCGTCAGATTAGCAGCGAGCACTGCGCCTTCGATAAATAGGCAAGATTCATCGATGTGAATTTCGCCTTTCTCAATCAATGTGTATTGCATGACATCTGGTTTCCCATAAATTTGGCGGCATTATACCTCAGAGCATAAAAGCACGTAACCGGGAGTTGCGAGTTTGACTGTATTGAGTGCTTTGAGTCTTTTAATGACAAACTTAGCTGACATCGCTACAATCGCCCTCCTTTTTATCACCAAACTGTATTAGGCAAACTATGCGAGTTGTACTAGGCCCAATGGAAGGCGTTTTAGACCATTTGATGCGCCAAATCCTGACCGAGATAAACGACTATGACCTATGTGTTACGGAATTTGTTCGAGTCATCGACCAGTTATTGCCCGATCATGTATTTCACCGTTTATGCCCGGAGCTGTTGCAAGGTTCTCAAACCGCATCAGGTGTGCCAGTACATGTGCAATTGTTAGGACAAGAACCAAACTGGATGGCTGAGAACGCAATTAAAGCGGCAAGCCTTGGCGCTAGAGGCATCGATATAAATTTTGGTTGTCCAGCCAAAATGGTCAATAAAAGTAAGGGCGGTGCTGCTCTACTTCAGCACCCTGAGCTAATTCACCGTGTGGTTAAAGCTTGTCGAGAAGCCGTTCCAGAGGCTATTCCTGTGACCGCAAAAATTCGTCTTGGCTGGGAAAACCCTGAAGATTGCTTTGAAATTGTTGATGCCATTCAATCTGCTGGTGCAAATGAACTCACCGTTCACGCTCGGACTAAGCAGGGTGGTTACAAAGCGTCTGAGATAAAATGGGATTACATCAACCAAATTCGCGAACGTTTTGATATTCCGCTTATTGCGAATGGCGAAATCTGGAATTACCAAGACGGTCAACGTTGCATTGAAACGACTGGCGTTGACTCTTTGATGGTGTGCCGCGGCGCTTTCAATATCCCTAACTTGGGCAATATGGTAAAACACAACCACCAGCCAATGTCATGGCCCGAAGTGGTTGAGCTACTGATCTACTACTCCAAGTTTGAGATGAAAGGCGACAAAGGCTTGTACTATCCAAACCGCGTAAAACAATGGTTCTCTTACTTACGTCAGGCCTATCCTGAAGCAAAAGATCTATTCAGAGAAATCCGAACGTTTAACAAAGCCGCGCCGATTGTTGAGCATATTCAACGTTATCGTGATGAGTTAAATTCTCAGGTTGCATAAAATCTGAGCATTGCAAAGGGCGAACTGCTCGCCCTTTAAGCGCTTAGATCTTCGTAGCAAATCTTATTTTTGCCTGTACTCTTGGCTTGATATAACTTTTCATCCGCCGCTTTAAATAACTCATCAAAGCTTTCCACTCGGTTCTCTTTACTGAACACCACACCGCCAGAGATCGTAAAGCCTTCTTTAGTCACGCGTGTCGAGCGTTCGTCTATGGCTTTTTTTACCCGCTCTAAAATTAGCTTAATGCCTTCCGAGTCTTCGTCGTAAATCGCCAACACAAACTCTTCGCCACCAAATCTTGAGGCGACATCTGTGTGGCGAATATTTTCACGTATACATTTTGCAACTAGCTGAATCGCAGAATCGCCGACATCATGACCATAGGTATCATTGATCTTCTTGAAGTTATCAATATCGAACACTGCTAATGCAACCTGTTTTTTCGTCATCTTATTGCGCCACACGGTTTGCATTCCTCGACGGTTCAACAAGCTCGTCATCGGATCTCTGGCGGCGAGATCTTTAAAATAACGTCGCTCACTATGCATATTCACATAGAACAATACGACTGTGCTCAAAACGTAAATAGAGATCGCAACAATAAGGCTGTATTTTTCGAACACCGCTAGGTTCTTAGCTTCATCCCAAAGGTTGTACTCGTAATACATGCTGTGATTCGCACTCAATCGCTCTAACTCGACTGGTTTGATTCGTGTACTGTTTGAAGGAATGGATTGTAAATTGGAAACCAAATGAAACTTACCAACAAGACCTAGCGACGAAGCCATCAACGCATTGACATCAAAATCAATGGACAGCACACCTTGATGACTCCCTTTTTCGTAAACAGGCACCGTCATACTAATGATTTGACCTTCCATCGAATCCAACATCGGCCCAGGTCCGGCCAAGGTGATGTTCACTTTATCTTGTGCGGTTTTTTGCCAAAATGGGCGCGCTTTTAGCGTTGACCAAAGCTCTCTAGTGAAGTTTTTCGCGTACGTGTCAGGAGACGAAATGACGTAACCACGTTTATCGATGTAATGAATACCAACGATATGGGATTCAATATCGTGCAGAAAAGACAATGACGGCGCAAAACCCGCCTTTTGTTCAGCTAATTGGTTAATCGTTGAACCTTGCTGACATAAGCTTTCATCGCCCACAATCATGTAATCAAGATCAACCGCAGGTAACCCCTCACTGTAGACACTCTCTAGCAACAAGACGTCTATCGGCCAAATATAACAAAGCCCCTTTTTGACTAAAGAATTGTGCTCTTCAGACAATGGGTTAGCGTAATTCGTATAGTTAGTAAAACTATAATCTAAGGCGGTGAGGACTTTAATACCACGGGACATGGCACGATCAATACGTGCATACTCAGAATCAATATAGCGATTGACCGCATCGTAGTAGTTTTTTGTCGTAACAAGCAAAACCACTACAAATAATGCGAGGGGAAAAAAGATGACAAATGAGAGACTAAATCGCCTTTGGTTAACCATTGAGTACCATGTATGTGAAAGGTAGATCGTCTCTTATCAAACAATGGGATTACGCTGTCTTATCAACTGGCAATGCGTAGTGCGCATCGCCAGATAATCAGATAACCAACAAATGTGTACGCATTGTAGGAGACTGTTTATATATTAAAGAAGTTTAATCAATATAGAATGTAGTGTCACTTCAGTTGCCACAATTTGAAGCTCTGTGCAGGTATATTGACAGAAAGATGACCCTTATAATCAATAAGTTCGCGTTCATCAAGCAGTGACGAAAGATGGGTAGCCTCCAAACCAAGTTGCCACAGAGGCAAGTCAATTGAACGCTCATCGCCACTTAGATTCATCACAACAACGATCGCTTCACTTCCAAGTACGCGCGCATAAGCCAGCACGTTGGTATCGCAATGCAGCCATTGAATACTACCAGACTGTAAAGACTTGTACTGTTTACGTATCGAAATCCATTGCTTGTAAATCGACAGCCATGCTGAGTTTTCGATTTCATTCCAAGGGAAACAGCGACGATTATCCGGGTCCAGCCCTCCCTCTAGTCCGACTTCACTCCCATAGTAAATACAAGGTGTACCGACGTATGTCATGAGCAGAGCAAGTGCGATGTTCATTTTACGCTTATCACCATCAACCAGTGTGATAAAACGAGCAGTATCATGACTATCGAGTTGATTTAGCTGCGATAGCTGATTCGAAAATGGAATTTTTGCTCTGGCTTCGTCCAACCATGCTTTAAACTCCAAACCATCAATGTTGATCGGTTCATACATAATATCTTGCTGCGCGATAAAAGCTCGAACTGGATGAGCAAAACCGTAGTAGTTCATCGCCCCATCCTCTTGATCACCTTGCAGCCACTGTGTTGCTTCAAAAAAGTGCTCACCTAGCACATAGGCATTCGGATTGACTGACTTCGTCGCATGGCGAAACGCTTCAACATAATGAGCATTGTTTTTCGCTCCCTCTCCTTCGCCAAGCATATGAATAACATCAAATCGCCAACCATCGACTGAGTATGGAGGCTTAAGCCAGTGCTTAATGACAGATGCTTCGCTTTGATAGATATAGTCACGCACTTGTTCATTTTCGAAGTTCAGAACCGGTAAGTTACCAATGCCCTTCCAACCAATATAGTGATTGGTTTCGCCTTCAAAAAAGTAGTAATCGCGGAACTTTGACTGCGGATTGCTATACGCCCCTTCTCCTTTTTGTTGGATATCAAACCAAGGATGATGCACTGACGTGTGGTTAAACACAGCGTCTAAGACAATCTTCATATTCTTACCGCGAATCTTCTCACACAGTTCCGCAAACTGAGCATTGGTGCCAAACATAGGATCAACAGTGAAGTAATCCGTAGTGTCGTATTTGTGGTTACTTGGTGAAGAAAAAATCGGATTAAAATAAAGCGCAGTAACGCCGAGCTGTTCAAGATAGTCCAACTTTTGTTCCACACCTTTGAGATCGCCGCCAAAAAACTCTCTTGCCCCGGTATTTTTGTGAGACCCCACCGCTTCTCCCCACGATTTAATGATCGCTTCTGAATCATGCTGAGCATAAGCTTTACGAATGTCAGATTCACTTTTACTAGCAGAAAAACGGTCAGGAAAGATTTGATAGAACACTTGCTCTTGGACCCAGCTTGGTGGTTGATGGTTTACATTCAACTTAAAGTGGAACTCTTTGGGTGGAATACGCTTTTGTACGCCTCGTGCATCGAGCCAGTATTGTTGTCCGTCTTTGAGGAGCTTAAACACATAATGTGTGACATCTCGATCTCGATTTGGTCGGAACGATGCTTCCCATAGTAACAATTCCCCAGTTGTTCCAATTTGAGCCATGTCGACCAGATATTCTTCATTGTCCGGCTCAAGACGCACATATACGGAATCAAAATCCAATGTCTCGGTTTTCAGTCTGACTGTGACTTGCTCGTGATTAAAAGCTAAACCATCAATGGTTTGACTATGAAAAATAAATGGCAGGTTCATTATGGGCACTCCTCGTCATCGGATATGCCACTATGTTATTGAAGAATGAGAGACAAGAAATCCTCCTTGCGAGTTGACATATCAGCCAATTTTCCCAAGGAGGATCACACTTAGTAGGCGTAGTAACTAGTAGGATACTGCTTAGTTCAACAAGAGACTGTCATCTGCAAGCTCTTCACCACGCACTTTGGAGAACATATCCAACAAGTCTGGTACTTGCATGTTAGCGCGCTGCTCTCCAGCCACATCTAGCACAATTTCACCTTGGTGAAGCATTACGGTCCTATCGCCACATGCTAATGCGTCTTTCATCGAATGCGTCACCATCATCACGGTTAAATCGAACTCATCGACAATACGCTTAGTTAAGTCGATAACAAACGCCGCCATACGGGGATCAAGCGCAGCCGTGTGTTCATCAAGCAGTAACAACTTACTCTCCGATAACGTCGCCATCACAAGGCTAACGGCTTGTCGTTGCCCACCAGACAGCAACCCAATGCTATCGCCCAAGCGGTCTTCTAAACCAAGCCCTAGGATGCTAATTCGCTCTTGGAACAGCTTGCGACGTTTAGCTGAAAGCGCCAAACCCCAACTGCGTTTTTTACCACGCATGTACGCTAAAGCCATGTTCTCTTCTATCGTTAGCTCTCCACAGGTTCCGGCCAATGGATCTTGAAACACCCGTGCGCATTGCGTCGCACGCTGGGCAACCGTCTGCTTGGTGACGTCTTTGCCATCAATGATCACCTGACCACCTATCATCGGCGTCTCACCTGTCACCGCACCAAGCAACGTCGATTTTCCTGCGCCATTAGAACCAATCACGGTAAGAAATTGATGCTCTGGAACCTCTAAAGAGACGCCTTTCAATGCACGATTTTCTAAAATCGTCCCTGGGTTGAACGTGACCTGAATGTTATTAAGTTCAATCATAACGCCTCCCCCGAACCATTTTTTGATGCCGCTTGTTTAGCATCGGTAACGCGTTGTTTCGCTCTCATGCTCTGTTTTAGCTTTGGAGCAATAAGCGCGACAGCCACCAATACTGCGGTAACAAGGTTGAGGTCTGAAGCTTGTAAACCAAACATGCCAGAGCTCAAAGCGAAAGCCACTGCAAGACGATAAAGTACCGAACCGATGATGACAGCAAATACCGCAACCCAAATTTTTCGCCCGGGAATAAGGGTCTGGCCCAAAATCACAGCAGCCAAACCAACCACAATGGTGCCCACGCCAGAGGTCACATCTGCAAAGCTGTTCGTTTGTGCAAACAACGCGCCTGCGAATCCGACAAAACCGTTGGATAAAGCCAACCCAAAGTAGGTATAAAAACCAGTGCTCGCCCCTTGCGCAGAAACCATACGCGCATTCACGCCCGTGGCTCGTAAACCAAGACCAAAGTCGCTGTTCAGCAGGCGAATGACAAAGAAAGCGGACAGAAGAACTAAGACCCCAACAACCAGAGGGCGAATAAACATCGCATCGCCTAATGCTTCAAACGGAGTGAGAATCGTATCCTCTCCAAGCAACGCCATATTAGGTTTGCCCATAATACGAATATTGATTGAAAATGCCGCGATCATGGTAAGAATGGAAGCTAACAGGTGCAAAATACCACATCGAACAGCCAGAAAAGCGGTTACCCAACCCGTCATACTACCGGCTATCATCGCCATTATTGTCGCAAGCCAAGGATTAATACCTGCGACAATCGCCGTTGCAGCCACCGCCGCTCCCATTGGAAAGCTGCCATCCACACTCAAATCGGGGAAATCGAGAACACGAAACGTAAGATACACACCCAAGGCAACTAGGCCATAAATTAAGCCAATTTCGAGTGCGCCAAAAAAAGCAAATGCAGACATAACTGCTCCTTTCTGCATGTTCAGGCTGACGAATACCAACCTGAACTTAAGACTTCTAACGTATACTCCCATTCTTCTCTAGCAGAATGCTCTACACGAGAAGTCCGGCGAGTATCAATTTTGGGGCAAGCCTCTACCAACCAATGTGACAGGCTTAACCCAAAAAAGCGTTACTTATTGCATGCTTGTCGCACGTTCAACCACAGAACTTGGCAGCTTGATACCGAGCTTAGATGCTGCGCTTTCATTAATTACGAGGTCAGAGCCCGTCGCGACTTTTACATCCAACTTGCCTGGTTCTTGACCATCAAGAATCGCCGCAACGTAATCCGCGGTTTGTACACCAACCTGGTAGTAGTCAAAACCCAGACCGGCGATCGCACCTTTTTCGACATATGACGTCGCACCACCAAAGACAGGTTTTTTCGCTTGATTCGCTGCCACAATCATCCCTTCAATCGCACTTGCAACTGTATTGTCTGTTGGGGCGTAAAGAATGTCTGATTTCGCTGCAATCGCTTGAGTCGCAGACTGAACATCAGCACTTTTTAGTGCGGTCGCTTCAACCACTTGTATGCCTTTTGCTTTTGCGCTTTCTTTTAGTAATTCAACCAAAGTCACGGCATTAGCTTCACCTGGATTAAATACAACCCCGATGCTTTTCACCTGAGGAAGAATTTCTTGGATGAGATCGACATGCTGAGCGACGGGCGAAAGATCAGATAGGCCAGTTACGTTTTTGCCTGGTTGCTCCATCGACTTAACCAATTTCGCACCAACCGGATCTGTTACCGCAGTAAAGACAACAGGAATAGAGCGAGTAGCCGACACCAAGGCTTGTGCCGAAGGCGTCGCGATACCCACTAACACATCAGGGTTTTCTCCGACGTACTGACGGGCAATTTGCACTGCAATCGCAGGGTTACCCTGTGCGGTCTTATAGTCAAATTCTAGATTTTTGCCTTCTTCGTAGCCTTTCGCTTTTAAACCATCAAGCAATCCTTGACGCGTCGCGTCTAACGCGGGGTGTTCGACAATTTGTGAAACTGCAACGGTTGCAGTGGCGGCCAGTACATTGGCAGAAGAGAAAATAGCAGTAGCAGATAGAACGGCAGTGGCTAATAAACGTTTCGTTTTCATCATAACTCCTTGATGTGACTTCGTCCTTGTTTCGCGAGCATTCAACATGAATATCGACTCGTGAATTCAAATGTTTGAAGGGGGTAATGTTGTGTTCGTATAACTGTGCACTTCTTGCGCATCTTGTTTTTATTATTACTACTAAGTCTTAGTAAAGAAAAGAAAGATTTAACACTAAAGCAACATTTGTGATCGGGGGACTTCTTCATCCGGAAAGAATCTTTGGTAAACAAAGCTTCGCTCGCTTCATCAACGACCGTCAAAGTAGGTAATAGAGGCAGGATCAAAAATGGAGCGGCTAGTGCACACTCCATTTCAAACAATTTAAATTAGAACCAACGCTCTAGTGACGATTTATCGAGCTGGCGAAACGCTCGGTTCAGTATTATCGCAAGCTCTTTATAACGAGGGCGAGCTTTAACAGGCTCTAGTGCAAAACCTGTTTCCACAATTTTTTGATGCAGCTCCCGATACCAAGATGCCAGAGAAGGCGGCAGTTTCGTGTTGGATCGAGCACCAAGCCACCAAATCCCTTGGAGTGGCAAACTAATCGCAAACAAGGCGACAACAATAGACTGAGGTAACGCGTGGTAATTGTTGAATGCCATTTGAGTGAGTACGCTGATCGCAGCAACGGCTGGCATGACTTTAATGCCAAAGCGAGTCGCCTTAATGATACGCTGTTCCGGAAATATGGCGCTTAGCTCTTTACGAACCGGCCAGATCTCCATGTAATTCTGGCCATCTTTCAGGCTATGGATCAATCCGACTTTATTACTCATACCGCTCTCTCACTAAAAAATAGTTGAACATTTCAACTGAAGGTACAAAAAATTGATGAAAGTTAATATTCTTTCAAATTTTTTTTGTTATCATTGCTTATTATCGCTATCCTTTGCAGACCCTCAATCTCATTGTTGCTGTTATTTACAATTTAAGCAACTCCGAGATATCTATCTGCACGGATCGCATCATAGTGATGGATGGGTTCATCACTATTTCTTTATATGGAATTAGAACAATTTTTGACCAGGATTAGTACGCAGCCTTCTGGGTATCGGCTATTCTTGTGATTAATTTTTCATTCTTTAACTGATTTTTTATCAGACGAATAACAGGTAGTCATACATGTCTAAGCTAGTTTTAGTTTTAAACTGCGGTAGTTCTTCTCTTAAATTTGCCGTTGTTGATGCCGAGAACGGCGACGAGCACTTATCAGGTCTTGCTGAGTGTCTTCACCTTCCTGAAGCTCGCATCAAGTGGAAACTTGATGGCAAGCACGAAGCTCAACTAGGCAATGGTGCAGCTCACGAAGAAGCACTAGCGTTTATGGTAGAAACTATTCTTGCTTCTAAGCCAGAGCTTAAAGCTAACCTAGGCGCAATCGGTCACCGTATCGTTCACGGCGGCGAGCAGTTCACTCAATCTGCACTAATCACTGATGAAGTTCTAAAAGGTATTCAAGACGCTGCAACATTTGCACCTCTTCACAACCCTGCTCACATCATCGGTATCGAAGCGGCTAAGAAAAACTTCCCAGAGCTGAAAAACGTTGCTGTATTTGACACTGCGTTCCACCAAACTATGCCTGAAGAGTCTTACCTATACGCTCTTCCATACAACCTATACAAAGAACACGGTATCCGTCGTTACGGTATGCACGGTACTTCTCACTTGTTCATCACTCGTGAAGTTGCTGGCCTACTAAACAAACCAGTTGAAGAAGTAAACATCATCAACTGTCACCTAGGTAACGGCGCGTCTGTATGTGCAATCAAGAACGGTCAATCTGTAGACACTTCTATGGGTCTTACTCCACTTGAAGGTCTAGTAATGGGTACTCGCTGTGGCGACATCGACCCTGCGATCATCTTCCACCTGCACGACGCTCTAGGTTACTCTGTTGATCAAATCAACACGATGCTAACTAAAGAGTCTGGTCTTCAAGGTCTAACTGAAGTGACTTCTGATTGTCGTTTCGTTGAAGACAACTACGGTGAGAAAGAAGAAGCAACACGCGCAATGGACGTGTTCTGCCACCGTCTAGCTAAGTACGTAGCTGGCTACACTGCTTCAATGGACGGCCGTCTAGACGCAATCACTTTCACTGGCGGTATCGGCGAGAACTCTGGCCCTATCCGTGAAATGGTTCTAAACCGTCTTGGCATCTTCGGTATCGAAGTAGATAGCGAAGCTAACCTTAAAGCTCGCTTCGGCGGCGAAGGCGTTATCACGACTGAAAACAGCCGTATCCCTGCAATGGTTATCTCTACTAACGAAGAGCTAGTCATCGCTGAAGACACTGCACGCCTGACAGGTCTTTAATTGAATTACTGGCTAGCCACTCGGCTAGCCAGATTTTCATTCAAACGAATTTCTTAGGGGCTCAACTCCTATTCTTCGAGCTTCATGGAATAAGAGTTGAGCTTTTATCCCCCAAATAGCTAAAGGTACTCTACGAATGTCTCGTACTATTATGCTTATCCCTACTAGCGCAGGCGTTGGCCTAACAAGCGTTAGCATGGGTGTTCTTCGCGCTATGGAGCGTAAAGGCGTTAAAGTTTCTTTCTACAAGCCAATCTGTCAGCCACGTTCAGGTGGTGATCAGCCAGATCTGACTTCAACTATCGTTGGCCACAACAGCGATATGAAGATCGGTGAACCAATGGCGATGTCTGTTGCTGAAAGCCTAATCGGTAACGACAACATGGACGAGCTGCTAGAAACCGTTGTTGAACGTTACAACCAAATCAACAAAGACGCAGACGTTACGCTAATCGAAGGTCTTGTACCTACTCGTAAGCACCCATTTGCAAACCAAGTAAACGCGGAAATCGCGGCAACACTTGGTGCAGAAATCGTGCTAGTTGCGACTCCTGGTACTGATAACCCAGCGCAACTGAAAGAGCGTATCGAAGTAGCATGTTCTAACTTCGGCGGCACTAAGAACAAAAACATCTCTGGCGTTATCATCAACAAGCTAAACGCTCCTGTTGACGAAGCTGGCCGTACTCGCCCTGACCTATCTGAAATCTTTGACGATGCAGATAGCGCGAAACAAAACGAATTGAAAGTGATGGAAATCTTCAACACTTCTCCAATTCGTGTACTAGGTTGTGTGCCATGGAGCATTGATCTGATTGCGACTCGTGCAATCGACATGGCTAAGCACCTGAAAGCAGATATCATCAACGAAGGTGACATCAACACTCGTCGCATCAAGAGCATCACTTTCTGTGCACGTTCTCTGCCAAACATGATTGAGCATTTCAAACCTGGCTCTCTACTTGTTACGTCTGCAGACCGTCCTGATGTTATCGTTGCTGCTTCTCTTGCTGCAATGAACGGTGTGGATATTGGTGCTGTACTGCTAACTGGCGGTTACGACATCCCTCGCGAAATCGAAGGTCTATGTAAACCAGCGTTCGACACTGGTCTACCTATCTTCAAAGCACAAGGTAACACTTGGCAGACATCTCTAAACCTACAGAGCTTCAGCATCGAAGTACCTGCAGACGATAAAGAGCGTATCGAGTTCATCAACGAGCACGTTGCTGGTCACATCGACGGTAACTGGATCGAGTCAATGACTGAAGGTACTCAGAAGTCTCGTCGTCTAAGCCCACCAGCGTTCCGTTACCAACTAACTGAACTTGCTCGTAAAGCAGGCAAGCGTATCGTTCTTCCAGAAGGTGACGAACCACGTACTGTTAAAGCGGCAGCCATCTGTGCTGAACGCGGCATTGCAGACTGTGTGCTTCTAGGTAACCCAGATGAAATCCGTCGCGTAGCAGCTCAACAAGGCGTTGAGCTAGGTACTGGCGTAACCATCATCGATGCCGATGCTGTTCGTGAAAACTACGTTGCTCGTCTAGTTGAGCTGCGCGGTGCGAAAGGCATGACTGAAGTTGTGGCTCGTGAGAAGCTACAAGATTCAGTATTCCTAGGCACAATGATGCTTGAGAACGACGAAGTTGACGGCCTAGTTTCTGGTGCTGTTCATACTACAGCGAACACTATCGTTCCTCCGTTCCAAATCATCAAGACTGCACCAAATGCGTCTATCGTATCTTCAGTATTCTTCATGCTTCTGCCTGATCAAGTACTGGTTTACGGTGACTGTGCGATCAACCCAGATCCAACCGCTGAACAGCTTGCTGAAATCGCTATCCAATCTGCTGATTCTGCAGCCGCATTCGGTATCGACCCTCGCGTTGCTATGATCTCTTACTCTACTGGTGAATCAGGTAAGGGTGCAGACGTTGATAAAGTACGTGAAGCAACTCGCATCGCGAAAGAGAAGCGTCCTGATCTAGTGATCGACGGTCCTCTGCAGTACGACGCAGCTATCATGGAAAACGTGGCAGCGTCTAAAGCGCCTAACTCTCCAGTAGCAGGTAAAGCGACAGTATTCGTATTCCCAGACCTAAACACGGGTAACACGACTTACAAAGCGGTACAACGTTCAGCTGACCTAGTTTCTATCGGTCCAATGCTGCAAGGTATGCGCAAGCCTGTAAACGACTTGTCTCGTGGTGCGCTAGTAGACGATATCGTGTACACAATCGCTCTAACAGCAATCCAAGCAGACCAAGAAGCTAAATAATCGCTTCTGACATCTAGTTGGACAACTATCCAAAGCCCTCGATTCGTCGAGGGCTTTTTCTATTGTTGGCCACACAGCAAAGAGGCTATGAGCAATAGCACTAATACGCTCTTATGAATATAGCGCCATAAATACCCCAGCCCCAACCACAACACAACCTGTCATCACGGGTGCGATTCGGTGCCAAAGCTTCTTATCCCCTATCGCGATAACCATCCCCATTTTCACAATGGTATTAACCGAAGCGGCAATCAAAATGCCTAATGCAGCAGTGGTCACGCTTAATGTTTGCGTACTTTGACGTCCGAGGGTTAACGAGATCGCATCAACGTCAGTAATCCCTGATAAAGCAGAAAGGATCAACACCCCCGCATTGCCGAACCAGTCAGACAAAGCGTGAGCGAGCAGCATAATCACCGCCAACACGAGGCCAAAGAACAGTGCCGACTGCAAAGCAAGAGGGTTCGTTTGCTTATTTGATTGCTCAATCTGCTCAACTTCACTTCTGCGCCAAATCCACCATGCCGGAATGTACAGCGCAACCATCATCGCCATCACAATTGGCCAAAGCAGTTTCACTAATTGTGGATTGATAACGGACAGTACGATAAGTAAACGAGGGAACATGGTTCCGCAGCTCAGAAGAATACCACTAGCGAGTAACGGGCTGATGCTCGCTTGCTCACGAGAAAGATGGGAAAACTGCAACGTTAATGCTGTCGAAGAGCTAAGACCAGCAAATACAGACGTAAACAAAATACCTCGCTTCGCCCCGCCGATCTTTATCGCAAAATAACCGACAAAAGAGATACTAGCGATCAGCACAACCATCCACCAAATCTCATACGGGTTAAGTGCATTCCAAGGGCCGTAAGATTGATTTGGTAACAGTGGTAACATGACTATCGAGATAAGTAATAAACGCAGTGCTGCGTCTAACTCATACTCTTGCAGTTTTTGTAGTGCTTGATGTAGCTCTCTTTTGTTATCGAGCACCACAGCGGTTATGACGGCCGCTGCTGCAGCTAAAACAGCCTCACCCGACACGGCAAGGTTACCCAGAACAAACACCACCATGATACTAACCACGCCAGTGATGCTCACATCTCCGCTCTTTTTCTGCTGTATAACAAAAGCGATGCAAGTGAGGATGACTAAAGCGATAAGCGCAAAACCAATGAGTAAAGGTGTATAGATGTTGGCGAGAATGCCAACTAAACCACCGAGTAAACCGACTAAAGAAAAAGTACGAATGCCCGCGACACGACTGCCTTCTACGCTATTGCGCATCACCCAGCCACGTTGGGTGCCAACAATTGCCCCCAGTAATAGAGCAATAAGCAGATTCCAAATTAGATGCTCGCCACTGACAAACTCATTGATATCCATGCATCACCCCCGTTAAAAAGCGGTTGTTATATCATTAGTTTATTTCAATATGGGTAATAAGCTGTGACGATGAGAGGATAATCAGAAAATGGCCCCGGCTCCCGGCTTACCATTGCGTCTTATAATTTCATTATTCTTTTACCTACCACCAAAACGTAATAGAACGAAGCGATCCTCCCTGTTCAATTTATCAGCATTATTTACATTCATTATTTACATTTCAACTGAACTTTCTTACTAGAACTACGTAACGAAGATGGACCGCTATTAAGCAAACTCACACATAAGTAAGGAATACATATGAACAACTCCATCAACAACTCACTGCTAAAGCTTGGTTTAGCTGCATTTCTGTTCAGTTTTTCTTCATTCAGCTTTTCTGCCCCAAGCATTAAAGGCGTTGATCAAGATATGTCCGGAGGAACGGTAACCGCAAAAATGGCTCATGCTGACGACAACGGATGGATGGTAGTCCACCGAACAGACGAATCAATGAAGCCTGGCCCTGTTATCGGCTATGCCCCATTAAAGATGGGACAGAATGAGAACGTGAATGCAATTTTGATGGAACCGGTTGAGTCTGGCGACATGCTGATGCTAATGGTCCACGGAGAAAAAGGGGGAATGAAGACTGGCGTATTTGAATATACACTCGGAGCCAAAGAAGATGGCCCTGTAAAAGTCGACGGAAAACTAGTGATGGACGTCGTACGCGCTAAGTAAGACGAGCGCACACTTAAAAGTCACTCTCCTACTCCTAGTATTTAGTTAGCATAAAAGTACTTAACGACATTGCTAACCGTTAAGTACTTTTTCATTTCTGATGGAGGCAGCAAACTAGCCAATTATTTCTCTTCCATGAGGAGAGTTTAAGTCTAAATCAGGCCCTTTGGGTACGACTTGCGTCGGGTTAATCCCGGTGTGGCTGAAATAGTAGTGACGTTTAATATGGTAGAAATCCGTGGTTTCTTCGACGCCTTCGACTTGATACAACTCTTTTAAGTATCCTTGAATATTCTCGTAGTCTGCGATGCGCTGCTTGTTACATTTGAAGTGGCCCACATACACGGCATCGAAACGGATCAGAGTCGTAAACAAACGCCAATCAGCCTCAGTAATAGTATTCCCCGCTAAATAACGATGCGTCGCTAGGTGCGAATCGATTTTATCTAGCGCAGCGAATAAAGAATCGTATGCTTCTTCATATGCCTCTTGCGTGGTCGCAAAACCACAGCGATACACTCCATTGTTGACGTTTGGATAAACAAAATCGTTCCACTCGTCAATAACATGCTTTAACTGTTCTGGATAATAGTCATCGTGGTTTCCTGTTAACTCATTGAACTCCGTGTTAAACATACGAATAATTTCTGACGACTCATTCGACACAATCGTATTGGTCTTTTTATCCCAAAGCACAGGCACAGTTACACGGCCTGTGTAATCTGGTTTGGCCTGCGTGTAGATTTGGTGCATACGAGTGTGACCAAATAGTGGCTCAGGAAGCCCCATTTGCCAGCCTTGGCTTAACATATCAGGGCAAACAACCGTGACATCAATATGGGGCTCTAAGCCTTTCAGCTTGCGGAAGATGAGCGTTCGGTGTGCCCAAGGACAAGCAAGAGAGACATACAAATGGTATCGACCAGACTCTGGTTTAAACTCCGCATCAGGTTCGTTTTTAACCCAGTTACGGAATCCGGCATCTTCACGCACAAATTTGCCACCATTTGATTTTGTGTCATACCAGACGTCATGCCAAACACCTTCGACCAACTTACCCATGATTGCGCTCCTCTCATTCTGTTTATGTCTATATTAGCGTTTCCTATCAAACAGAAAATCACTGAACTTAGGACATCATGTTCAAGAATTTCGAATGTATAAATCAGATGCATAAAAAAAGCGCGACCCGATGAAGGTGTCGCGCTTAAGCCCGTCACAGGCTGAATTTATACACTAACGTGCAAACAAGATACCGCGTGAACGTCGTTGCCTTGAATCGTTGGCTTCGTCTTCGTACACTCTTCGGTTGCTTGCGGGCAACGAGTGCGGAACACACAACCCGATGGTGGACTGATCGGCGAAGGAAGGTCGCCTTCCAGCATCTGGATTTTCTTACTGCGTTCAATGTTCGGGTCCGGAATCGGAACCGCTGACATCAATGCGCGTGTATATGGGTGCTTAGGATCAGCAAACAGCGCCTCCGCCTCACCAAGCTCGACAGCATTACCTAAGTACATGACCAAAACACGATCTGAGATGTGTTTAACCACTGACAAATCATGCGCAATGAATACCAGAGAAAGGCCTAGTTCTTTTTGAATCTCTTTAAGCAGGTTAACAACCTGAGCTTGAATAGATACATCAAGCGCCGATACTGGCTCGTCACAAATGATCATCTTAGGCTTAAGGATAAGCGCACGCGCAATCCCGATACGCTGACACTGACCACCCGAGAACTCGTGTGGGTAACGGTTAATAACGTTAGGTAATAGGCCAACTTTCGCCATCATCTCTTTAACGCGGTCTTTCACTTCCTGCTTAGACAGTTCTGGGTAGAACGTTTCAAGAGGCTCAGCAATAATGTCGCCAACCGTCATACGTGGGTTAAGAGAAGCCAAAGGATCTTGGAAAATCATCTGAATTTCTTTACGCGTTTCACGACGTTGGACGTCTTTCATCTTAGTTAGATCTTGACCTAACCAAACTACTTCGCCATCCGTCGCTTCAACAAGACCGATGATGGCGCGCGCAAACGTCGATTTACCACAACCTGACTCGCCTACTACACCAAGTGTTTCCCCCTCGTATAGTCGAACGTTCACCCCATCAACCGCTTTTAGGCTTGAAGGCTTTGACCACGGCCATGCCGATTTTGACGCAATGCTGAAGTGAACTTTCAGCTCTGAAATGTCCAGAATTAGCTTTTTATCTACTGCGTTCATTTGTTCCAAGCCTCCCATTCAGAAAAACATGCGCGCTGACGACCATCACCAAATGGAGTCAGAATTGGCGCTTCACGCTTACAACGATCCATCACTCGATGGCAACGCTCTTGATAAGGGCAGCCCGGTGGTAGACGAAGCAAGTTTGGTGGATTACCGGGAATGGTTGGCAGAATTTCACCTTCCGTATCAAGGCGAGGAATCGCCTTCAGCAGACCCTCTGCATAAGGGTGGCTTGGATTATAGAAGATTTCGTTTACGTTGCCGTACTCCATCGTACGACCTGCATACATCACCAGCACTTTGTCACACGAACCTGCAACAACACCAAGGTCGTGCGTGATCATGATGATCGCCGTGTTGAACTCGTCTTTAAGCTCATTAAGCAGGTCCATGATCTGTGCTTGAACCGTCACATCAAGTGCTGTTGTTGGCTCATCGGCAATAAGCAGTTTAGGGCGACATAACAACGCCATCGCGATCATTACACGCTGACGCATACCGCCTGAAAACTCATGCGGGTACATCGTGATACGCTTACGCGCTTCAGGGATTTTCACCGCTTCCAGCATGCGTACTGATTCTTCAAATGCTTCCGCTTTGCCCATGCCTTTATGCAGCATAAGCACTTCCATCAACTGGTCACTTACCTTCATGTAAGGGTTCAGCGATGTCATTGGGTCTTGGAAGATCATGGCGATCTGTTCAGCGCGAACTTTGTTCAGTTCTTTTTCTGGTAAGTTTAAGATTTCTTTGCCTTCAAACTTTGCGCTACCAGAGATAATACCGTTTTTAGCCAACAGGCCCATGATTGCGAATACGGTTTGAGATTTACCTGATCCCGACTCTCCAACGATGCCTAAGGTTTCGCCTTGGTTGAGAGAGAAGTTCAAATCGTTTACTGCGGTTACGATACCATCTTGCGTGGTGAATTCGACGCGCAGATCTTTGACATCTAATAAGCTCATCATTGCTTCCTTAATCTTATCTTTTAATTATCTGTCTTTTGGATCCAGCGCATCGCGCAGGCCGTCACCAACGTAGTTGAAGCAGAATAGCGTCACAACCATGAACACGGCTGGGAATGCCAGCTGCCAGATTGCCACTTCCATTGTCTGTGCACCTTCTTGTAGAAGGGCTCCCCAACTTGTCATCGGTTCCTGAACACCAAGACCAAGGAATGATAGGAATGACTCCGTCAGGATCATGCTCGGGATAAGTAGCGTAGAGTAAACCGCTACGATACCCAGTACGTTCGGCACGATATGACGAGTGATAATTTTCCAGTTGCTAACACCACACACATGTGCAGCTTCGATGAACTCTTTGCTACGTAAGCTGAGTGTCTGACCACGTACGATACGCGCCATATCTAGCCATGCGATAGCACCAATCGCGACAAAGATCAGCATGATGTTACGACCGAAGAATGTCACAAGTACGATAACTAGGAACATAAACGGTACCGCGTACAAAATCTCTAGAATACGCATCATCACACGGTCAACTTTACCGCCGATAAAACCAGATGCTGCGCCATAGAGCGTACCAATCAGTACAGCTACAAATGCACCCATGACCCCCACCATCAACGAAATACGACCGCCGATTAGCGTGCGTACGTATAAGTCACGACCTAAGCTGTCGGTACCAAACCAATGGTCAGCATTCGGTGCAACGTGCATCGCGTACCAGTCAGTATCATCAAAGGTGTGCGGTGCGATCATTGGCAGAATAATCACCGCCAACGTCATTAGAACAAGAAGGAATAAACTCACCATTGCCGCTTTGTTGCGCATAAAACGGATACGAGCATCTTGCCAAAGACTGCGACCTTCAATCTCCAAGTTTTCGGAGAACTTCTCAATCGCTTCTAGGTTTTCTTTTTTCGTTAACATAACCAAACGTCCCTGTTAGTAGCGAATTTTCGGGTCAATCATTGCAAGTAGAATATCTACAATCGCGTTGAATAAAATGAATAGGAAACCAATCAGGATGGTTACACCCATTACTAGCGAGTAGTCACGGTTAAACGCAGCATTAACGAATAGCTTACCAATACCTGGTAGACCAAAAATGGTTTCGATAACAACAGAACCGGTGATGATACCTACGAAAGCAGGACCCATGTAAGAAACAACAGGAAGAAGTGCCGGCTTAAGGGCGTGCTTGATGATGATGTAACGGTAGCTTAGACCTTTAGCACGAGCCGTACGAATAAAGTTACTGTTCAGTGTCTCGATCATCGAGCCACGCGTAATACGAGCGAAGGTTGCAACATACAGTAGTGACATACCAATGACAGGAAGCACTAAATACTGCCAGCTACCATCTTGCCAACCGCCCGCAGGGAAGATATTCCAGTGAAGCGAGAACAGATAGATAAGAGCAGGTGCCAATACAAAAGAAGGCATTACCACGCCGAGCATCGCTGTCGACATGATGGTGTAATCAATCCAAGTATTCTGCTTGAGCGCAGCAATGGTACCGACGGTAACCCCCATAATCAGGGTAAAGATAAAGGCGATGAAGCCCACTTTAGCCGAAACCGGTAAGGCAACCGCGATCAGCTCGTTAACCGAGTAATCAAGGTATTTAAATGACGGTCCGAAATCCCCTTGGATAACATTGGTCAAATACGTGGTGTATTGTTCAAATACAGGTTTATCTAAGCCATATTTAGCTTCGATATTTGCCATTACTTCGGGTGGCAATGGACGCTCTGTCGAGAAAGGGTTTCCCGGTGCAAAGCGCATAAGAAAGAAAGATACGGTGATCAAAACCAACATTGTTGGGATCGCCTCAAATATCCTTTTTGCGATGAATTTAAGCATAAACTCACTCTTTCAGTCTGTGACAGTTAAATTAAAGAAGTCGTCCAATTCTTTTGGACTAAAGATAGGCGCTACATGCAATTTCTCACATGTAGAGCCTCATTTTTATAGTTCTATCGAGTTACGAATTACTCTGTGATGTAGAGATCTTTAGAGTAAATCTTGTCTTCCGCGTTATTGACTGGGAAGCCACCAACTTTCGGTGATAGTAGACGTGATTTCACGTACTGGTAGATAGGTGCGATTGGCATATCTTTTGCCATCAACTTCTCTGCTTCTAGGTAAAGCGCTTGACGCTCTTCGTCAGAAGTTGAAGCAAATGCTTTGTTCATGATTGCATCGTACTCTTTGCTGTCGTAGTGAATACCACCAGTAGTGTTATTACTCATCATCAGCGTTAGGAAAGATGAAGCTTCGTTGTAGTCGCCACACCAACCTGCACGAGCAACCTCAAAGTTGCCAGAATCTTTGGTAGATAGGTAAGTTTTCCACTCTTGGTTTTCTAGCGTAACGTCTAGACCAAGCGTCTTCTTCCACATTGAACCCAGTGCAACCGCAAGTTTCTTGTGGTTCTCTGACGTGTTGTATAGAAGGTTAAATTCAAGAGGGTTGTCTGCACCGTAACCCGCCTCTTCCAATAGACGCGCCGCTTCAGCGTTACGCTCTTCTTGCGTCATTTTGCCGTATGCAGGGATTTCTGGGTTGAAACCCGCCGTGATTTCAGGCGTTAGGAAATAAGCTGGCTTTTGACCCTGTGCTAGGATCGCATCAGTCACGATATTACGGTCAATCGCATAAGAAATCGCTTTACGTACGCGAACATCATCAAACGGCTTTTTCTTCGTGTTGAAGATGTAGTAGTAAGTACACAAGTTACCCGACACAGACACGTCTTCTGGATGCTCTTGCTTCAAACGCTTGAAGTGCTCTGTAGGCAGTTCATTCGTGAAGTCGATTTCACCTGCTAGGAAGCGGTTCATTTCCGCTACTTGGTTTTCGATTGGTAGGAAAGTAACTTGATCAAGCGTCGTGTTTTCGTTGTCCCAGTATTGTTCGTTACGTTTTAGAACTAAACGCTCGTTTACAACCCAGTTGTCAACAACATAAGCACCGTTACCTACAAAGTTCTCAGGCTTCGTCCATTGATCGCCGAACTTTTCAACGGTTGCTTGGTGAACAGGCTTCACTGTTGTGTGGCCCATCATCATCACAAAGTATGGTACAGCAGTGTCTAGCTCAACCACTAACGTGTGGTCGTCAACCGCTTTAACACCCAACTCACTCTTGTCTTTTTTACCCGCAACAATGTCTTTTGCGTTCTTCATCTTGGTGTATTCCATGTACCAAGCGTATGGAGAAGCGGTTGCTGGGTCGACTGCGCGTTGGAAGCTGTATACAAAATCACCTGCAGTAACAGGATCACCGTTAGACCATTTTGCGTCTTCACGTAGGTGGAAAGTGTATGTTTTGTTGTCTTCAGTTTCCCAAGATTCTGCAACACCAGGGATAGTGTTACCGTCCGCATCTTGGTTTACTAGGCCTTCAAGAAGATCGCGAATCACGTGGGATTCTGGAACACCTTGAGATTTATGAGGGTCTATTGTCGCAACTTCTGTACCGTTACCACGCACCAATTCTTGAACAGCAGCAAGTTTTGGCTCTTTAGAATCAGATTTAGCTTCAGGGGCTGGAGCCGGAGCAGGCTCAGCAGCTTGTTTCTCTGCAGGCTTTTCGCCACAACCAGCTAAAGCGAGAGAAAGACCAGCACCAATAAATAAAGCGCGCGTGATTTTATTCTTATACATGCGTAAAACTCCAAATTTTTTCGTTAGCATCCATGACTTCTTTGTAAGGGCCTGGAACGGTCAGAGTTTTAGATTTTTTTAGTGCACTTTCTGAGCACAAAAGCCTAAAACCTTACAAAGACTGCGGCACACATTAGCAATCATTGAAGTAATTTGCCATAAAAATGTAGCAAAAAAACCAATAATCCTGACTAAACCACACATATCTAGCAGTAAACTCTAATCAAAAAGTATTCACCAGCCAAATGGAGACCAGAAGCGACATTCCACAGACAAAACTTTCGATTAATCTACATTTAAACCATTTAATAGCATCTTATGCTAGATATTTACATATTATTTAACATTTATGACAAATGAAGTCTAACAAATAATTGTTTATATATTGGGCTAAAAACTTTTATTGTGAAGAATATCACCAGAGCGAGCACGGGTTGTGTTGAAGTCAAATGAGCAGAATTATGAAGATAAGTACAAAAAAAGCTAAGTGCCATTGACACTTAGCTTTTTTCACTAGAATGAGGAGTGGGTTCTATTTTTCCCAACGCTGTGCAGCTTGGTGATCAGTATCGCGCGACTCAATCCAACGATCTTCACTCGTCGTGCGTTCTTTCTTCCAAAATGGTGCTTTGGTTTTCAAGTAGTCCATGATGAACTCGCAAGCATCAAATGCTGCTCCGCGGTGTGCACTTGAAACACCAACAAAGACGATTTGATCACCGCTATCCATATCACCAACGCGATGAATCACGCGTACGCCCAATAATGGCCAACGTGATTCAGCTTGATCGCAAATGTCGCTCAAGCTCTTCTCAGTCATGCCTGGGTAGTGTTCCAAGTGCAAACCAACAACATTATCGCCAAGGTTCATATCTCGAACTTTACCAATGAATGTTACGACAGCACCAGCAGCCGTACTTTCGGATAAACGTTGATATTCGTGATCAACGGAAAAGTCTTCAACTTGTACAGAGACGCGTGGATCCATCTTAACCTCCTGTTACCGGTGGGAAAAATGCAACTTCATCCCCCGCTTTTACTTCGGTATCAAGTGGGACAATAGATTGATTAACAGCAGCAAGTAGCTTTCCTGGCTCTAAAGCCAAATCCCACTTACCATTTTTATCAGCGCCCTCTTCCACGAGATGTGCGCGAATCGCTTCAACCGTTTCAAATTGATCATCTAATTCGACACTGTCGATACCAATCAGCTCACGAGTCTGAGCAAAAAAAAGTACTTTAATCATGATTCCGCCTTGAAGTGTCCAGATTTTCCACCCGTCTTTTCTAGGAGACGAACTTGACCGATAACCATGTCTTTTTGCACCGCTTTACACATATCGTAAATCGTCAGTGCAGCAACAGAAGCCGCCGTGAGCGCTTCCATTTCTACGCCCGTTTTACCTGCAAGCTTACAAACAGATTCAATACGAACTTTGTTTTCTGACTCAATAGCCTCCAACTGAACTTCGACTTTAGAAAGCAACAGAGGATGACAAAGTGGAATCAAATCCCACGTTTTCTTTGCAGCTTGGATACCAGCAATTCGAGCCGTCGCGAACACATCACCTTTATGATGCTGCCCGGAAACAATCAGTTGCAAGGTTTCTGGGGCCATGTGAACAAATGCTTCTGCACGTGCTTCACGAACCGTTTCTGCTTTTGCAGACACGTCGACCATGTTGGCTTCGCCAGACGCGTTGATATGGGTAAATTGAGTCATTGTTTTTCCTTCGCTTTTAGGAAAGGTTATACAGATAGGTGCGGCATGAAGTTACAAGGGCGATGGCTTGCATCTAACTGCTGCTTGATGATCTTCGTCCAGCCAGTGCGGCACGCGCCAGTTGAACCAGGCATTGCGAAGATAACTGTATGGTTAGCAAAACCTGCAATTGCACGCGATTGGATCGTTGACGTACCAATTTCTTCGTAAGACACCATGCGGAATAACTCACCAAAACCTTCTACTTCTTTATCAAACAGAGGCTTCAGCGCTTCTGGCGTGCTGTCACGTGACGTGAACCCTGTACCACCAGTAATCATGATCGCTTGAACATTGTCGTCCGCAATCCACTGAGAAACAATTGCGCGAATTTTGTACATATCATCAATAACAATTTGCTTATCGACAACATTGTGACCCGCTTCTTGAGCGTGTTCAACAAGGTAGCGACCAGAGGTATCGTTTTCTTCGGTACGAGTGTCAGATACCGTTAGAACGGCAATATTTGCAGGTTGAAATTTGCTTTCAGCGTGACCCATGTGTTCACCTATTCTCTTTTAACTTTGATACGTTTGGTATCGATTCTAGAAAAGCGAGGGAAAGCTAGCCTATAAATAAGCTTTCCCTACAAAATTTGAGTTGATTTAGCCGCCGATAGACGCCAGATGTGGCGTCATACCCGTATTACCATCATGCAAGAAGTGGCTCACCGACTTAGTTTGTAACTGCGCTTGGATGCGTTCAATAAGCTCACTTTCTTGCTCATCACGTTCCAGTAGATCACGCAGTTCTACACCGTGATCTCCAAACAAACACAGATGCAGCTTACCCATCGCAGAGACGCGTAGTCGGTTGCAGCTCTCACAAAAGTCTTTTTCATAAGGCATGATTAGACCAATTTCACCCTTGTAATCTGGATGAACAAACACTTGCGCGGGGCCGTCATTATGAGAGCGCACTTTAAGCAGCCAACCGTTCGCAATCAACTGATTACGAATTGCTACGCCGGACACATGATGCTTATTGAATAAATCATCCATCTCACCCGTTTGCATCAATTCGATGAAGCGCAGTTGGATTGGACGATCTTTTATCCAGTTAAGAAACGCTGGCAGCTCGTGATGGTTCAGATCTTTCATCAACACCACATTAACTTTGACTTGCTCATAACCGACCTCGAACGCACGTTCGATACCATTCATGACTTCAGTAAACTTATTTTCACCTGTGATTTGATGAAACATACGCGGATCAAGGCTGTCCACGCTGACGTTGATGTGAGTTAAGCCCGCTTCACGCCAGTCTGCTACTTGCTTTGCCATGCGGTAACCATTGGTCGTAGTTGCAACTTTTTGGATACCAGGTGTCGTCGCCACTGAGTGGATAATGTCGGTAAAATCTTTGCGTAAACTTGGTTCACCGCCAGTAATGCGCACTTTTGACGTGCCACAATCAGCAAACGCTTTTACGACCCGTTTGATTTCAGGAAGAGATAAAAAAGACGAGTTTTTATTGCCCGAAGGCTTATAGCCATCAGGAAGGCAATAGGTACATTTGAAATTACATACGTCGGTCACAGACAGACGCAAGTAATAGAACTTACGATGAAATTTGTCTTCGAATTGTTGCGCCACGGAACACCTTTCCAAACACGGGAGGCATGGCCATTTCCAATCATGCCCTTGTGACAGTACGCCACTGGCTCAAAACGCTTATCCTCGGACTTAGCAATAGTGAGCTCGGAGTTATGGCAACCAGAGATATGAAACCTCTGATAGCTTTGCGGTGTAAAATACTTAATATTTGTACTGGAATCCAGACTTGAGTGATAAAAAACTCTCTAGAGACACAATTTACCGCTAAGTGAGTACCTTTCAAGCACTCCTTAAGATAAATTGTAGCCGTTTTTTACAAGATTATTAGAAGAACGTAATGAATATCTACACGGATAAAAAAGTGGTCGCTGTTGGCGGTGGTCATGGCTTAGGTCGAATGTTGGCCGCACTACGGGATTTTGGCGGCAATGCAACTGGCATTGTCGCCACAACAGACAATGGTGGCTCAACAGGAAGAATTCGTCACTGCCAAGGTGGAATCGCCTGGGGCGACACACGGAACTGCATTAATCAGCTGATCACAGAACCGTCGATCAGTTCAATGATGTTTGAATATCGCTTCAAAGGTACTGGCGAGCTTGATGGTCATAACCTCGGTAACTTGATGCTTACGGCGCTCGATAACTTATCGGTCAGACCGTTAGATGCCATCAATCTGATTCGAAACATGTTAAAAGTCGACGTTAACATTCTTCCTATGTCTGAACACCCTTCCGATCTTTCCGCGTTATCCGTGGATGGAAAGTGGGTCACGGGAGAAACGAATGTAGACGAGATGGACACCGATTTACGTCGTCTCGATCTATCACCAGAAGTTCCTGCAACTAAAGAAGCAGTGACTGCACTGGCAGAAGCAGACGCTATTATTCTTGGTCCTGGCAGCTTTTTAACCAGCATCATGCCTCCTTTGCTGTTGCCTGAGCTCGGCAAAGCCATTGCCTCCAATGAGAAAGCAAAAGTCATTTTCGTTGCCAACTTGAGTCCAGAGTACGGCCCAGCCGGACGAATGACCATGGCACAAAAATTAGAATGGTGTGAGCGTGCCTGCCAAGGTAGGAAGATAGACGTGGTTCTAGCAGAGGAAACCGAGCAAGAAGTATTGAGCCAGTGGAATGTAGTGACGGAATCGTTAGCTTCGTCGAACCGAGATTGGCGTCACGACCGAGATAAACTCAAGCTCGCTATTGAAAGCCAGCTAAGGCTTTCAATTTAAAAAAGCCCTCTAAAGCTAGGGGATAGCTTCAAGTTTACTCGCTGTCAGCAATGAAAAAACCCTTCACTCAAGTGAAGGGTTTTGTGTAAGAGCCTCATTAGAACAGCGCATTACTGCTGCCAATCACGGTAAGCGTCGCGTGTTTCATGCAAAAGATCGAACATCGTTTTTAACTCGTCTGACTCTTCAGCTAACTCACCTGCTTTGGCTTTTTTATCTATCGACATCGCCAATTGACAAAGACGGTCTGCTCCAAAGCTCGCTGCACTGCTTTTTAACGCGTGACTGATTTCTTTTAGGTAACGCAATCGCTCTGTCCCTTGAAACTGAGATAAATTCTCGATGTAGGTATCCATCTCCCCTAAGAAAATATCGAGTAAAACAGGAACATTATCACTGCCAATCTCCATCGACAGTTCATCGATTTTTTGCTGATTTAATACATTCACACTCATACTTTTTGCCGCTCTTCCTTGCCATTCCAAGCCTGTAACTTGCGGTAAATCGTCGACGGACTGACATCAAGGTATCCCGCCGCTCGGGGGATATTGCCATCACACGCTTCAATCGCTTGCTCTATCGCCATTTTTTCTGTCATCCACAACGGCATAATCTCAGACGCAGTCATCACTTTCGGCTCAATGAATTTCGCCACAGAAGACGGACGGTCAAGCGGTTGATTCAGCGGTGGCGGTAACATATCCAACGTGATTTCTTTACCGTTGTTTAGAACAACGATATTGCGCAGCACGTTTTGTAACTGACGAACGTTGCCTGGCCACTCATAGCTATTAAATCGGTCGATTACATCAGGCGCAAAACGCACGAAGCTTTTTCCTTCTTCGTGCGACATATAGCCTAACAGTGAGTATGCAATTTCAATGACATCTTCACCTCGTTCACGTAAAGGTGGCAAATGCAAAGGAATGACATACAAACGATAGTACAAATCTTCACGGAATCGACCTTCTTGTACCTCTTTCCATGGGTCACGGTTAGTTGCACAAACAAAGCGAACATCCACGCTCTTCATTTTTGAAGAGCCCACTTTTTGGAACGTGCCGGTTTGAATAAATCGTAGCAATTTAGTTTGCAAATCTAAGTCCATCTCACACAGTTCATCAAGGAAAAGTGTGCCACCATCCGCTAATTCCGCTGCCCCCTGACGATCATTTGCTGCGCCGGTAAAAGCACCTTTCACGTGACCAAACAGTTCACTCTCAATCAAATCTTTTGGAATTGCAGCACAGTTAATCGCAATAAAAGGCTTGTCACCACGCTTGCTTGCCGCATGGATTGCCTCGGCGCATACCTCTTTACCCGTACCACTTTCACCAGTGATGAAGATGCTCGCTTTACTGCTCGCTGCTGAATCAATCGTACGGTAGACCTGTTGCATAGTTTGGCTGCTGCCAATAAAGCCTTGATAACTTTGATTACCCGGGTTATCAGCCTCGTTTTTTAACTTAGTCGCTTTACGAATCGCATTGTTAACCGTGACACGTAAGCGGTCAGCTTCACACGGTTTGATCAAAAAGTCTTGAGAGCCATGACGCATTGCTTCTACCGCGGTATCGATAGAACCGTGAGCGGTCATAAAAATAATAGGTACGTCTGGATGACTCTTTTTAACAGCGTGTAAAACGTCCATCCCCGTCATATCTGGCAGACGAAGATCGAGCAGAATAAGATCTGGAATTCTATGGTTGAGACTTTCAATGGCATCCCTACCTGTACCGACAATATTGATATCTATACCAAGCGGTGTCAGGTATGAGCGGTACAGTGCCGCAACAGATGCGGTATCCTCAACCATTAAAAGGTAACGAGATTTAGGACCTTCAGATTTTTGTTGCATAACCTAGCTAATATTTTGTTGTGTTTTAAACAATAATCGCATTACGCTTTGCATTTTGCAAATAACATTAGCTAAATTATGGGTAAAAGAAAGGATTCAAAAATAATATCAATTATTTAAAAAATGGCATAAACCATGCTGATAGTTTAGTGACCCCTCGGGTCACCTAGCCAACTGACGTTGTTAGTGAACGAGATGTTCACAAAACAAGCCAATAGACCCGACTGCCTATTGGCTTCTTTTTTTTCTGCAAGCAATCTAAAACACTTGGCTAAGCTAGATCATTAAGCTTATTTTTAACTATTTGCGATGAACTGCGCTCTTAGTTTTTCAATCTCGTCACGCTTTTGCGCCGCCAATTCAAACTCTAAATCTTGCGCGTGCTGATACATTGCCGCCTCAAGTCGACTGATTTCTTTTTCCAACTGCTGAGGAGACATGACCTCGTATGTTTGCGAAGGCTCCGCCACTTTCGACAACGGTACCTGTTTAGTATTACGCTGACGTTTAGACTTGGTAATATCGCCCAATTCCATAATATCTTTGATATTTCGTTTGAGCGCTTGCGGCGAAATGCCCATTTCTTCGTTGTACGCTTTCTGCTTCTCGCGGCGGCGGTTGGTTTCATCCATCGCCTTTTTCATGGAGTTGGTGATTCGGTCAGCATACAAGATCGCCTTACCTTCAAGATTTCGCGCAGCACGACCAATGGTCTGAATCAGTGAACGCTCGGAGCGCAAGAAGCCCTCTTTATCTGCATCCAATATTGCAACCAGCGAAACTTCAGGCATGTCCAAGCCTTCTCGTAGCAAGTTAATTCCCACCAGCACGTCAAACTCACCAAGACGAAGATCACGGATGATCTCCACACGTTCTACGGTATCAATATCTGAGTGTAAGTAACGTACCCTAACATCATGTTCGTGCAAGTACTCAGTGAGATCTTCGGCCATCCGTTTGGTCAATGTTGTCACTAGAACTCGCTCATCTTTAGCAGAACGGAGACGAATTTCAGACAACAAGTCGTCTACTTGGGTCGCTACTGGGCGAACTTCCAATTCTGGGTCAAGCAAGCCTGTTGGACGAACAACTTGATCCGCCACATCACCAGCCGATTTTTCTAGTTCATAATTTCCTGGCGTCGCAGAGACAAAAATCGTCTGCGGTGCTAACGCTTCAAACTCTTCAAACTTGAGCGGACGATTATCCAACGCAGAAGGTAAGCGAAAACCAAACTCCACCAGCGTTTCTTTACGAGAGCGGTCACCTTTATACATGGCACCAATCTGCGGCACCGTCACGTGAGATTCATCGATGATCAACAAACCGTCATGAGGCAAGTAATCAAACAATGTCGGTGGCGGCTCGCCTTCCGAGCGTCCGCTGAGATAGCGAGAATAGTTTTCGATACCTGAGCAAAAACCTAACTCATTCATCATCTCGATATCGAATTGAGTCCGCTGGCTAATACGCTGTTCTTCCAGTAGCTTGTTGTTGTCTAGAAGCTGTTTTTTGCGTACTTCTAATTCAACCTTAATATTTTCAATCGCTTCAAGAATACGATCTCTTGGTGTCACGTAGTGCGTCTTAGGATAAATGGTGTAGCGTGGTAAATCTCGCTGTTTCACCACACCAGTCAATGGATCAAAAACACTGATGCAGTCAATTTCATCATCAAACATTTCGACACGAACTGCGTCTTGGTCAGATTCCGCTGGAAAGATATCAATCACTTCGCCACGAACCCGAAACTGTCCTCGCTCAAATGCCACGTCATTTCTTGAATATTGTAGCTCTGCCAAACGTCGTAGCATGTCCCGTTGATCAATCACGTCACCACGACGTAAATGCAACATCATTTGCAAGTAAGATTCTGGGTCACCCAAACCATAGATAGCAGAAACAGACGCAACGATAATCGCGTCTTTACGTTCCAATAGTGCTTTCGTTGCGGAAAGGCGCATTTGCTCTATGTGAGCGTTAACTGATGCGTCTTTTTCAATGAAAGTATCCGTCGTCGGGACATAAGCTTCAGGCTGGTAGTAATCGTAGTAGGAAACAAAGTATTCCACCGCATTATTGGGAAAGAATGATTTCATCTCGCCATATAATTGCGCTGCGAGCGTTTTGTTTGGAGCAAGTAATATTGCAGGTCGCTGGGCTTGAGCGATAACATTCGCTAGTGTGAACGTTTTACCCGATCCCGTTACCCCCAATAGTGTTTGATGTGCCAGTCCAGCATCGAGCCCCTCAAGCAGCTGCTTGATCGCTCCCGGCTGGTCACCCGATGGCTGATAATCGGAGACCAATTCATAGACTTTACTCATACCCTTCCTCAACTTTACTGCGCTTTGGCTGTATATATATACACCTTAGCCAATGAAATCTACGTCTATTGAAAATTTACCCACCATTGTTAATAAATTTTCTTGTTTGTCTAGAATGCTATAGCCATACAAAACCTACTCTGATATAGTACTTCGCCCTAGCTGAAGAGCCACACCCATTCTTCACATTGCAGTTTCCACAACTTTTCCCCAAAAATTGGCCTAAACACTCTTTATCCCCAAAAGCTAGATTTTTATCCACCTTGAATACATTTTGCTTAATATCAATAAATCTATGTTTTAATTGCATATTATCTGTATAACCCTGATTAAAAATTCACTGAATAAAAACCAGGTTGCATATAAAAGATCTTTACTCAGATCTCATCAACATAGTTATCCACAAAATTAGTGGATAAGTAACCTCACCCCTTTACGGACAAGCAGTACAGAAAAGTAAAGCCCTTCCCCCAATATTTTTTGCTAAAAATGTATTTTTTTACTGTTGACAGTAGTTTGGCTGCTCGGTAAGATTCGTCCCGCTTTCAAGCAAAGCAATTCCTCCTTAGCTCAGTTGGTAGAGCGACGGACTGTTAATCCGCAGGTCGCTGGTTCGAGCCCAGCAGGAGGAGCCAAATTCCAGAAAAGCCGTGTCGCAAGACACGGCTTTTTTCGTTTTGAAATAAAAAACTTCTTTCACCATCAATATCTCAAATGACGACTTAAAATTACTCGCTAAATGTAATTCCCGCCTTCTGAGCAAAAGATTCTTTGAGGAAAGGCAGCACCAGCGTCTTTGTAAAATCCATTCAGCAAACTGTTCAATTTCTTATTAATTCATCAAAATACCTCACATAGACGACTATTTTTCCATCGTGTATGTAAAACCACATCGTTCACTGGTTGTTATTGGTGTCACAAAACACGATAATATCAAGATCGGATTTTAAGAACGTAATAACTATGACCGAATATGTTTTGTTGTTGGTCGGCACTGTGCTGGTGAACAACTTTGTACTGGTGAAGTTTTTGGGCCTATGTCCTTTTATGGGTGTGTCCAAAAAACTGGAAACAGCAATAGGTATGGGCTTAGCGACAACTTTTGTGCTAACGCTCGCGTCAGTGTGTGCGTATTTAGTGGAAAGCTACATTCTTCGTCCACTGGGTATTGAGTACCTTCGAACCATGAGTTTTATTTTGGTGATAGCCGTTGTGGTGCAGTTCACCGAAATGGTTGTGCACAAAACAAGTCCAACACTTTATCGCTTGCTTGGTATTTTCTTACCGCTGATCACTACAAACTGCGCGGTATTAGGCGTCGCGCTTCTTAATATTAATGAGAACCATAACTTTATCGAATCGATTATCTACGGCTTCGGCGCCGCTGTTGGTTTCTCATTGGTGTTGATACTTTTTGCATCCATGCGTGAGCGCATAGCTGCCGCCGACGTACCAGTGCCTTTTAAAGGTGCATCGATTGCAATGATTACAGCGGGTTTAATGTCACTAGCCTTTATGGGCTTTACAGGTTTGGTGAAGTAAACAATGAGTACGATTTTAATTGCGATCATCGCGTTAGCGGTTCTTGCTGCGATTTTCGGCGCGATACTTGGTTTTGCTTCTATTCGCTTCAAAGTCGAGGCAGACCCAATTGTGGATCAAATCGACGCAATCTTACCTCAAACTCAATGCGGTCAATGTGGCTACCCTGGTTGCCGCCCTTATGCTGAAGCGATTGCAAATGGCGACCACATCAACAAATGTCCGCCAGGCGGTCAAGCAACAATCGAAAAGCTCGCCGACTTAATGGGTGTTGAGCCAGAAGAATCTGCGCACGATCTCGACAACAAAATTCCAACCGTTGCGTTTATCCATGAAGATATGTGCATTGGCTGTACTAAGTGTATTCAAGCGTGTCCAGTGGATGCAATTGTAGGCGGTACAAAAGCGGTTCATACCGTAATTAAAGACGAATGTACGGGGTGTGACTTATGTGTTGCACCATGTCCAACTGATTGTATTGAAATGATTCCTGTGGCAACCACCACGGAAAGCTGGAAGTGGCAACTTAACTCCATTCCAGTACTCAACATTACGGATGCTGCCGACGATGCAGCGAACGTGAAAGATTCAATTAAGTAAGGTTTCGCATGTTGTCTTTGATTGAACAAATTCGTACAGGCTCGCTTTGGGATTTCCCTGGTGGTGTGCATCCGGCAGAAAACAAAAAGCAGTCCAACAAAACTGAGCTCGTTCACGCGGCTATCCCATCAGAAATTGTATTACCGCTAAAACAGCACATTGGTAAGGCTGGTAACTTATTGGTTGCCGAAGGTGACCATGTATTAAAAGGTCAGCCATTAACGCAATCCGAAACTGGTTTTACCGTTCCAGTGCATGCTCCTACATCGGGTACGATCACCGCAATTGAGCCTAGAACCGTTGCTCACCCTTCAGGTCTGAGTGAACTCTGTGCGGTCATTACCCCTGATGGTAACGATACATGGTGTGACAGAAAACCCGTCGCGGATTACAAACAAGAAACACCTGACGCACTGATCGATATTATTCGTCTCGCAGGCATTTCAGGTATGGGTGGCGCAGGTTTCCCTACCGCAAAAAAAATCCAATCAGGTTTTGCTCGCACAGAGATTCTTATCGTCAACGCAGCTGAGTGTGAGCCATACATCACATCAGATGACAAGCTCATGCAAGAGCATGCCGAAGAGCTCATCCAAGGTATCGAGATTGTCGAACATATCCTGACACCAAAGCTCACGATTATTGGTATTGAAGATAACAAACCAGAGGCAATTAAAGCGTTAGAAGCTGCGGCTCTAAACAAAGATATCGTCATTCGCGTTATCCCGACTAAATACCCTTCTGGTGGTGAAAAACAGCTGATCAAAATTTTGACCAATAAAGAAGTACCAAGCGGCGCAATCCCAGCCGATATTGGTATTTTGGTTCAAAATGTCGGTTCTCTTTACTCAATCAAACGCGCAATCATCGATGGTGAACCGATGATAAAACGCGTGGTGACTCTCACCGGTAAAACATTCAAACAACCACGCAATGTTTGGGCATTATTAGGTACACCAGTACAGGCGTTATTGGATGAGTTTGGCTATAAAGCCGATAAGAAGTTACAACGTTTAATCATGGGTGGACCAATGATGGGCTTCACCCTTCCCCACTCTCAAGTGCCGATTACCAAGACAGCAAACTGTATCCTTGCTCCGACTCGTCGTGAGATCTCTCCGCACCAACATGAGATGGAATGTATTCGCTGTAGCCAATGTGCTGAAGCTTGCCCTGCTTCACTACTACCTCAGCAACTGCAATGGCATGCAAAAGCTGAAGAGTATGACAAACTCGAAGAACTAAACCTAAAGGATTGTATCGAGTGCGGTGCTTGCGCGTTTGTGTGTCCAAGTGAAATTCCTCTCGTACAGTACTACCGCCAAGCAAAAGCGGAAATTCGCACCAGAGCACAAGAAGCGGAAGCTGCGGAGCGAGCGAAGCTGCGTTTTGAAGAGAAGAAAGCGCGTATGGAGCGCGAAAAAGCAGAACGTGAAAATCGCTTTAAGAAAACAGCCGATCAGCGCCGTAAAGACATGAAATCTTCTGGTGGTGATGATGCGATTGCAGCAGCGATCGCACGAGTGAAAGCTCAGAAGACAGAAACAACAGAAAAAGCAGAGCCAGCCGTGAAACCTGCCGTCGCTGCAGCCATTGCCAAAGCGAAGGCAAAACAGGCCGCAGCCGCTAAAGCAGGCTCTAGTGAACCTGATAACTCAGAAATGGCAAAACTGCGCGAAGAACGCAAACGTCTAGCCCGCGAACGTAAAGCACAAAAAGAACAAGGCGAAACGCCAGATAACAACGCTGATGATAAGAAATCGGCAGTTACAGCAGCCATCGCCCGAGCTAAAGCGAAAAAAGCACAACAAGAAGATTCAACTGAATCTGTAGAATCAGAAACGTCTGCACAGCAAGACGGCGATCCGAAAAAAGCCGCGGTTGCTGCTGCGATTGCACGTGCCAAAGCGCGTAAAGCGAAGCAAGCAGACTCAACTGAAGCGGAAGAAGCTGAAGCACCTGCTGAGCAAACCGACGATCCGAAGAAAGCCGCCGTTGCTGCTGCCATTGCACGCGCTAAGGCCCGAAAAGCGAAACAAGCAGACTCAACTGAAACCGAAGAAGCTGAAGCGCCCGCTGAGCAAGCTGAAGATCCGAAAAAAGCCGCGGTTGCTGCTGCCATTGCACGCGCTAAGGCCCGAAAAGCGAAACAAGCAGACTCAACTGAAACCGAAGAAGCTGAAGCGCCTACTGAGCAAGCTGCAGACCCGAAAAAAGCCGCGGTTGCTGCTGCCATTGCGCGTGCCAAAGCGCGTAAAGCTAAGCAAGAAGAACCAGCCGAAACGGTAGAAGCTGAAACGCCTGCTGAACAAGCTGAAGATCCGAAAAAAGCGGCTGTCGCTGCGGCTATTGCGCGTGCCAAAGCGCGTAAAGCTAAGCAAGAAGAACCAGCCGAAACGGTAGAAGCTGAAACGCCTGCTGAACAAACTGAAGATCCGAAAAAAGCGGCTGTCGCTGCTGCTATTGCGCGCGCGAAAGCTCGCAAAGCGCAGCAAGAAGCTAATAAAAATAATACTGAGGAGAACGAGTAGTGTCGTTTTTTATTGCCAGTTCACCGCATACCCACAGCCGTCGTAGTACACCTGACTTAATGAAATGGGTGGCACTTTGTGCTCTCCCAGGTTTAGCGGCTCAGACCTACTTCTTTGGGTGGGGAACGCTTATTCAGCTGATTTTTGCCATCGCAGTCGCTGTATCACTTGAAGCCTTAGTTATGGTCTTCCGTAAACGTTCGCCGATGCGAGCACTACGTGATAACAGTGCGATCGTTACCGCTTGGTTATTAGCCGTTGCTATTCCACCATGGTCTCCGTGGTGGATTATGGTGATCGGACTTATTTTCGCGATCGTAATTGCTAAACACCTATATGGTGGCCTTGGTCAAAACTTATTCAATCCTGCCATGGTCGCTTATGTGGTCTTGTTAATCTCATTCCCAGTGCAAATGACGAGTTGGAGTGCCCCGACGTCACTCATACCTGATCACGTAAATTTTGCAGATACACTCTCTTTAATTTTTACGGGCTATGATTACGACGGCTTATCGCTTCAGCAAGTTCGAACAGGGGTTGACGGTGTGACAATGGCGACGCCACTTGATGCATTTAAGACCGGCATTCATACAGGTGCAACCCCAAGCGAAGTACTGTCGCAGCCAATATTCGATGGATTAGCTGGCATTGGTTGGCAATGGGTAAATCTTGCCTACTTACTTGGTGGTTTAGTGATGATCAAAAAACGTATCATCCAATGGTATATCCCCGTAGGCTTCCTAGCGAGCCTGACGCTATTTAGCCTCGTGTTCAGCTTGCTGACCCCAGGGGAAACTGCGTCGCCAATCTTCCACTTGTTATCAGGTGCAACCATGCTTGGCGCATTCTTTATTGCAACCGATCCCGTGTCGGCGTCTACCACCGTTAAAGGACGTTTGATCTTTGGCGCGCTTATTGGTGCTTTGGTCTTTATCATTCGCAGTTGGGGCGGCTTCCCTGATGGTGTTGCATTCGCAGTGTTACTTGCAAATATGTGTGTGCCACTGATCGATTACTACACCAAACCTAGAACTTACGGTCACTGAGGTAAACATGTTAACCGCTATTAGAAAAAATGGTCTGACACTTGCGATCTTTGCCTGTGCAACAACCGGATTAGTCGCCTTTACTCAGTACCTAACAAAAGACCAAATCAAGATACAAGAACAACAACAATTGCTTTCTGTTTTGAATCAAGTCATTCCAGAAAACATGCATGACAACGCACTCACGCAAGCCTGCACTATGGTCACGTCACCAGAACTGGGGACATTGCGTGCGATGCCAGCCTACCTCGCCACAAAGAATGGTGAACCGACAGCAATCGCAATAGAATCCATCGCGCCAGATGGCTACAATGGTGAGATAAAAGTTATTACTGGGATTGACAATCAGGGCAATATTTTGGGGACACGCGTCTTAAGCCATCAAGAAACCCCTGGCCTGGGCGACAAAATTGATCTTCGTGTCACCGACTGGATCCTGAGCTTTACGGGCAAACAAGTCACGGAAAGTAACTGGAACTCATGGAAAGTTCGTAAAGATGGTGGTGATTTCGATCTATTTACTGGTGCAACGATCACGCCTAGAGCCGTCGTAAAAGTGGTGCGAAATACCGTTAACTACGTAAACCAATCTCGTGAAGACATTCTTAGCCAGCCTTTGGGCTGTGAAGGAGAGCAGTAATGAGTGAAAATAAATTGCTGATGAAAAACGGTATGTGGAGCAATAACCCTGCTCTCGTACAGCTGCTGGGTCTGTGTCCACTACTAGCGGTTTCTTCCACGATAACCAATGCCTTAGGTCTTGGTATTGCAACCTTATTAGTGCTGGTCGGCTCCAACGTCACGGTTTCTCTTATTCGTAATTACGTACCAAAAGAGATCCGCATTCCTGTGTTCGTGATGATCATTGCCTCTCTCGTTACCTGTGTTCAGTTATTGATGAATGCCTATGCGTATGGTTTATACCTATCTCTTGGTATCTTTATTCCTCTGATTGTAACCAACTGTATCATTATTGGTCGAGCTGAAGCATATGCTTCAAAAAATGATGTTGCGCCTGCAGCATTAGACGGTTTATGGATGGGGCTTGGTATGACAAGCGTTTTGGTCGTGCTAGGTGCCATGCGTGAGTTAATTGGTAATGGCACACTATTCGACGGGGCAGATCTGCTATTAGGAGACTGGGCATCCGCTCTCCGCATTCAAGTTTTCCAATTTGACAACAGCTTTCTGCTAGCGCTTCTTCCACCCGGTGCATTTATCGGTGTTGGTCTGTTGATAGCGCTTAAAAATGTCATCGATAATTCAGTCCAGGCACGTCAACCAAAAGAAGAAAAACCAACCATAGAACGTGCTCGCGTCACCAACGCATAACAAAATAAGGCTCTGTCATAGGAGCCTTTTTCATAAACCGCAGAGACGGTATTGGAAGTCAGCAATGAACAAAATAAAAAGAATCGAAATTCTTGAGCGATTACGAGAAAACAATCCGAATCCTCAAACTGAGCTTAACTGGAGCTCCCCTTTTGAACTGCTAATCGCGGTATTACTATCAGCGCAAGCAACCGATGTAAGTGTCAATAAAGCCACCGACAAGCTTTTCCCTGTCGCTAATACACCGAAAAGTATTCTCGATTTGGGAGTTGATGGCTTAAAAGAATACATAAAGACCATCGGTTTATTTAACTCAAAAGCAGAAAACACTATCAAGACTTGTAAGATCTTGTTGGAAAAACACAATGGTGAAGTTCCTGAAGATCGTGCAGCGTTAGAAGCGCTACCAGGCGTAGGTCGCAAGACCGCAAACGTCGTGCTCAACACCGCTTTTGGTTGGCCAACCATTGCCGTCGATACGCACATTTATCGCGTGTCGAATCGTACTAAGTTTGCAATGGGCAAAACGGTTGATGATGTCGAGCAAAAGCTATTAAAAGTTGTGCCAAAAGAGTTCAAACTCGATGTGCACCACTGGCTCATTCTTCATGGCCGCTACACGTGCTTGGCGAGAAAGCCTCGCTGCGGTAGCTGCATTATTGAAGATTTGTGCGAATATAAAGAGAAAGTATATCCAGATAGCTAACGCTATTTGAAAATCAAAGCTAGGAGCAAAAAATGTCAAATGGTCGAATTCTCCACACTATGCTTCGCGTAGGTGATCTAGACAAATCCATCAAGTTTTACACTGAAGTTATGGGCATGCAGTTGCTTCGTACGAACGAGAATAAAGAGTACGAATACACACTGGCGTTTCTTGGCTACGGTGACGAATCCCAAGGTGCTGTGATCGAGCTAACTTACAACTGGGGTAAAACTGAATATGACCTAGGTACTGCTTTTGGTCATATCGCCATTGGTGTTGATGATATCTACACAACTTGCGACGCTATCAAAGCGGCGGGCGGTAATGTGACGCGTGAACCAGGTCCAGTAAAAGGCGGAAGCACGCACATTGCATTCGTAAAAGACCCAGATGGTTATATGATTGAGCTTATCCAAAACAAGCAAGCTTCAGCTGGTCTTGAAGGCTAAGCGGCACTTCTAATAATCACTTGTACTGCAAGTTGAACATCGATTACAGGCAGGTCTGCGATCTGCCTGTCCTTTTATAAACAAAACACTTTACTTGATAATAATTATCGTTTAGATTTGTTCGCAACTTCGAGATGCGGGATTACGATAATGATCAGTGAATGGGAAAAACACACACTTCTAGCCGATACGGCACTTCAACTAGATGACCCTGTTCGCAGCATTCTTCATTACCAGCAAGCCCTAAGCCTGAGTGAAGATATTAGCGAATGTGTGGAAATTGAAGCAGACGAGCGATTATTAATTTCTGTGATTTCTTGTCATAACTTAGCTCAGTTCTGGCGTTGGGCCGGAGACACTGACTATGAACTCAAATACCTTCAGCTGGCTTCAGAGAAAGTCTTAACACTCATCCCACAATGCCCAAATAAAGAATGTGCAAGCTTTATCGACTCAATAGGATGTTGCACTAAAGCATTAATAGACTTCATGAAACGTCATCCTAATCCGGCTATTGCCAAACAGGTTGAAAAAATAGATACCGCAACCAATTGCGAAGTCATTGCCAAATTCCGCTTAAACTAACATCCAAATGATACAGCCGGAATCACCGAAAGGTACTTAGCAAAATCCCATTAAAATATTATTAACAACGTCAGTAAATTAAAAACGCCGAAGCTTTCAGCTTCGGCGTTTTTATATTCGTTACACTTGGGTTCGCCCGAGTGATATTACGACTCGGCGGTTTTTGTCTTTTCCTATTGGCGAGCCATTATCTGCAATAGGACGACGCTTGCCGTACCCTTGCACTTGAATTCGATCTTCCGGTAGCCCTAGAGACTGAAAATAATCACGAAGTGACTCTGCACGTCGCTCAGATAAACTTTGGCTCGCACTTTTGCCATCGGTTGAATCGGTGTACGTCGCCACCAGCACGAGATCGATATCTTGATTATGTCGGATATAATCTGCAATTTGTGATAAACGCTTTTTGGAAGCCTTGGTTAACTGATCACCTTGTCTTTCGTAGTGCAAAATCGTAAAGGCAATGTCTTCAAAACTGTATTTCAATAAATTGGAAATACAGTCGCTAAACGCGTTGTACTTATTTTGAAACAGCACGGATGACAATGCGACTTCAATTCTCTGATCTCGGCTCTGCCAATCCTGATAACTAAAGGTCGGATAACGCCCTTTTTCCAGCTCAGACAAAATGCCCCATGCTGTTTGCCCTCCGACATAACCATCAAACTGTTTAAAAAACTTTAGGTTTGTAATTCGATCGGCGTGTTCACCTGGTCGCCAAGGTGGCGGCATAGAGATGAGACTGACGTTACGTGTTTCTCCCATCGGACGACGCATTTTTAACTCAAAGTCTAAATTGATTTTTTTATTCGCACGAGATGAAAATACCGCATCTCCAAAACTTGGAATAGGGTGAACAAGTTGGCATTCTAACGGTGTGTTGACCACCATTTCCCATTGAGATTGCTGTGGAGTGGCAACATAACGTTTGCCCATCACAGCAAAACTGCTTGTGCTAAACAACGAAAATACAACGCCACTAGTAATCAGCCATTTCTTCATCTAAGTACTGTCTCTTAAACGGCAGTCTGTTGCCGTCAATTTGAATCAATAAAACCACTTCACCTGGCATGCAAAAACCTCGCCAACGTGCGAAATATCGTGATATTACGATTAACGTTAATCATGGTAACTCAACCACCCGAAATGCGATCGAGCGTATTGATGAGATGCAAAATAGAATTCCGTTTTTCTCCTAAATTGCGGTTTTTCTCGTCGGTATAATCTGCAATAATGCAGCCTTCGTCACACAAAAATAAGCCGACATGACAATAGAAAATGAAGCTCTGACCTTGAAAAAACGCTTTCGTGGTTATTTCCCTGTGGTAGTAGACGTTGAGACCGCAGGTTTCAATGCTCAAACTGATGCACTTTTAGAAATTTGCGCCGTTACGTTAAAAATGGACGAAGATGGCGTGTTGCATCCGGCCTCCACCATTCATTTTCATGTTGAGCCATTTGAGGGCGCTAACTTAGAAAAAGAAGCGCTAGAATTCAATGGTATTCGTGACCCATATAGCCCTCTTCGTGGTGCAGTTTCTGAGCAAGAAGCGTTAAAAGAGATTTATAAACTTATTCGCAAAGAACAAAAAGCCGCAGATTGCTCGCGTGCAATTATGGTTGCCCATAACGCAGCATTCGACTTAGGTTTTGTAAATGCAGCCAATGAGCGCTGTAAACTAAAAAGAGTCCCTTTTCATCCCTTTGCTACTTTTGACACGGCAACATTGAGTGGCCTTGCTTATGGTCAAACGGTTCTCGCGAAAGCATGCAAAACGGCCGGGATGGAATTCGATAATCGTGAAGCACACTCAGCGCTTTACGATACACAAAAAACAGCAGAATTATTCTGCGGTATTGTCAACAAATGGAAGGCCCTCGGCGGTTGGCCGCTTGCTGACGAAGAATAATAAGTAAACACAACATATTAGGAAAAGTATGAATCCTGTCGTTATATCAGTGTGCGTCATGCTCGTGTTAGCATTGATGCGCGTAAACGTGGTGGTTGCCCTCACGTTTAGTGCCATCGTTGGTGGCCTTGTCGCAGGCATGAGCCTTGGAGACACAGTTGCCGCGTTCGAAAGTGGTTTAGGTGGCGGTGCGACTATCGCTCTAAGCTACGCAATGTTAGGTACTTTCGCCGTTGCCATCTCTAAATCTGGCATCACGGACCTACTGGCAAAAAGTGTTATCAAGCGCTTAAATGGTAAAGAAAACTCGGCGTCAACTACCGGGTTAAAGTACGCGGTGTTAGTCGCGCTCGTTCTTGTCACTATGTCATCTCAGAACGTAATTCCGGTCCATATCGCCTTTATTCCAATTTTGATTCCACCTCTTTTGGGCGTATTTGCGAAACTTAAGCTCGATCGACGTTTGGTTGCGTGTGTTCTTACCTTTGGTTTGATCACACCTTACATGATCTTACCTGTTGGTTTCGGCGGTATTTTCTTAAACAACATTCTATTAAAGAACCTACATGACAACGGTTTGGAAAACGTGGTTGCAAGCCAAGTTCCAACTGCAATGTTACTGCCAGGTGCTGGTATGTTGTTTGGTCTATTGCTGGCAATCTTTGTTAGCTACCGTAAACCACGCATCTACGAAGAAACGGAGTTGACTGTCGTTCACGAGACAGATCATGCTATCAATAAAAAGCACATCTTGGTGGCCGCTCTTGGTATTGTCGCCGCATTGGGTGTTCAGCTTTACACTGGCTCAATGATTATTGGTGCTCTAGCTGGCTTTATGTTGTTTACTTTTGGCGGTGTGATTGCCTGGAAAGAAACGCACGATGTCTTCACAAAAGGCGTGCATATGATGGCTATGATTGGTTTCATCATGATCGCTGCCGCAGGTTTTGCTGCGGTAATGAAGCAAACAGGTGGCGTTGAGACATTAGTACAGTCTCTCTCTACCAGCATTGGTGATAATAAGCCGCTTGCAGCACTACTGATGCTGATCGTTGGCCTGCTAGTAACAATGGGCATTGGTTCATCGTTTTCAACCATTCCAATCTTGGCGACAATCTACGTTCCACTCGCGTTGGCATTTGGTTTTTCGCCAATGGCAACAATCGCGCTAGTTGGTACTGCTGCCGCTTTGGGTGATGCAGGCTCTCCTGCTTCTGACTCTACATTAGGCCCTACATCTGGTCTAAATGCCGACGGTCAGCATGAGCACATTTGGGAAACGGTTGTTCCAACCTTTATTCACTACAACATTCCACTGATCATCTTTGGTTGGATTGCTGCAATGGTGCTTTAGTACCGTTGTTTGATGGATATTCTTAGTTACGAAAAAGCCGCTCATTGAGCGGCTTTTTGTTATTTGAAATCGCGATTATTGCGCTGGCATATTGTCAATAATACGCTCACGTATCAGTTTCAAGGTAGGCTCTGTTGACAGATAATCCACGGCAATCGGGAAATAAGCGTCGTTAATTTGAAGAACCAAGCTAGGGTAAGAATCCACGCCTAGGCTCTTTGCAAGACTCAGTTGATCTTGGAACACACCTTCTAAGAAAGAGCCGTCCATATCGTTCTTGAACTGCTGAACATTCAAACCAATTTCTTTAGCTAGCTGCAAGTGAGTCGCTTCTTCATGAGGAGGCATCGCACGTAAATAATACGCATGTTGAATCGCTTCTAGCATCTGCTCATAAGAATCTTGAAAGCCCGCAGCGATAACTGCGCGACAAGATTGGTAAGTGCTTCTTACTGGCGTACAAAGCTTCCAGAAATCGTAGTTAAACTTGGTGCCCAACTGACGCTCAATCTGCTTCCAAATACCTTCGAGTTTTTGTTGCATCTCTGGTGGCATCGGCAAACTAGTATCTGGCGCAAGACCACCCACCACATACTCAAACTGAATAACGCCTGGCAGTTGCTGTTTCAATTTATCAAGCGTCGGTTTGTAACCCCAACACCAACTGCACATTGGGTCATGCACGTAGTAAAGCTTTATATCCACTTTAATTTTTTAACCTATAAAATCAATTAGTTAAATGAAACAAGAATAATAAATGGCGATAAAGTGGCGACACATTTAAATCTTATTGCTTGGTTTCTGCTTAAGAGTTAACGAGTTTTGCTTGTAACCCTGATAACAATATAGGTCCAGCACTCACTCGTTCCCCTCTTCTTCATCAACACGTAAACAGCGGTTTTGTCCCGTTAACTGCACAGTGATTTTGACATCTGAGTTTAATTATACCGTCTCATAAATTGAAAAACTGCTTTATCTTAATAATTCGCTCTAAAGCCTTATCGAGTAAGGCTCTATGCCCTCTTAATCAGATCTTATCTTCGCTCACCTGATCATCTACATTTCTCACAAAATTCTGAACAACACTTATTTTTCATGCACTTATAAAAGTCACTTTGATCTTTCCAGATCATTAAAATTGGAATTTACTGAAAATATTTTCAATCTTTGAAATTTTCAAAACACTCTCAGTCTAGGCTCTAAGTTGCTCTATTCTCTCGCAAGCCCCGCTATATATATGGTTTCCCACGAGACACTCTAGGAACTCTCCCCACTAAATTTCAGTACACAAAAACTGAAAAAAAACTGATCGAAAAACCTCGCAGGCGGGTGAGGAGAGTGCGGATTTTGTCATCCGCTCAGTCTGTCCCGCGAGTTCATAACCGTTCATCGCCATAGGGCTTGTAGCTTTAGTTTGAGACCAACATAAAAAACGCAGCCGTATGGCTGCGTTGATTGTGTGAAAATCAAGTTCTTTATGTGTGCTAATATGCCTTAAACTTGCTTTCATCATCACCTTGTCCTACGGACTGCATTTCAGAGCAGCTCCATAGCAGCTCGAATTGGTTCAGATCTTCATCGTCTTCGGGAAGAACAATGGTTGAATCTTGAATAACTAGCTTCACGCAACTTGATTGTTTAGTTGGGATACAGTGGTAAAGCTCAGCAACTTTTTTATCATCTTCGACTCCCCCAAGCACAAGCGTTGAAGCGTCTAGAATGAGACACTGGCAAGGTACAAAGTCCGGCAATGCCCCAAACTTAGTTTCTAGATTATTCAATAACTCCGTATCTAAACTATCTCTCTTCAAGCAACCAACGATAGCAAACTGGTAATTTTTCGATTTTCTAACCACCTTACCAGAGAGCCAAGGTTTGTGGTCTTCGTTGACAATTTCTACCCACCAATTCCAGTCCTCAAACATTTTGTAGATCCTCTTATTTTGAGTGTTTTTTTTAAACGCGAGACACAAACCCACCACTACAAATGCTGCAGCTACTAGAGTACTGATTGTCATCCCCTTGCCCCTACTTAATGGTTCTTTAAATACAAAAATAGGAAAGAGAATAACAATAATTTCAAACAGTTATTATTCTTAAAGGAATATTCCAGCGAATCTCCCTACAAAATGGTTATTTTGTCTATCAAAAACATGGCATAAGAAGGTAATAAGCCTAATTAATATATGGATAACAATTGTTAAGCTATCAACATTAAAGTCCAAGTGGGTTATCCCCCACCCGTTGGGCAACTAGCTTGTTTGTGTTATCGGTTCGAGTCTTCCCTTCAATTTCATACTATCCTCCCCATGGCCAACAATATCATTCGCTTGGACTGGTGTTTTGGTGCTTGCTCGTCCTGGTGCTACACCGCTATGTGTATGCGTTGCTAAAGTGTCGGCCAATTCTTTAACCACCTGCATTAGCTCCGATAAAAGAATCAACACATTCTCTTGCTTAGAGCCTATCCAAGTCTTAGGTGATTGAAGCCATTGGTGCTCAGCGGCAATACTTCGGCGAAATTTTCCGATAGTCTCAATCAGTTCGCCAGCGGTAGCCGTTTGCATGTTACCCAAGCTTCCTAACACCAGATCATCTCCTGACAACAAATTAATAGCGCCAAGCGCTTCAATAAGCTTCTTACCAATTCACTTCTTCAGTGCTGTGCTCATTTACAAAAAGCTGATGCTGGCCAAACTCACCTTTATACCGTTCAAATTGGTCTAACTTACCAAACGCTCTCTGATTTTGAGTTTGGTCAGTCTGCAGTGTTGTATTTCCTGCGGCATCGACTCGATAACTCACTTCTTCACGTTGCTGTTGTAGTTGTTCACCAGGCTCTATTGAGGGAAGCGCATATTCACGTCCATAAACGCCACGTATGATGGGTCTATCGCTTCGACCATAAGCGAAAGCAATTTCAACCAATGTCCCTTCTAATGGATACGCTAACAATCCGGACTCATGTCCGCTCATGTTAACCGGCAGTGGAATCGAGCGATAAACCGGTACGTTACTATCTGGTTGCAAATTCTCATCTAGAACTTGCACATCAACAGAGAGTCTTGGCCGAAATGGATCAGATACTTTACCCGCCGTCGCACTGTCTCTGACCGTTTCGACTCGCCCGAACTTTGGCAAGTGAAAGCCCGCAGCTAATTCAGGAAAATGCTGTAGTGTTTCTCGCTTTTTAGGTATGACTTCAGACTGCTCAGCTTTCCAATATGCGGTCATATCATCCTGTATTAAGTCAACCCGATTAACTCGCTTACCATTCACAACACGACCTGGTCTAAGCATAGGAAACGGAACAAAGGTGACACTGTTACCATTTTGACGACTCGTAAACTCTTCAGGTAGTGGCATTGGTTTGCCGTTGAAATGGCTATCTTGATAGGAGCCAAAGTAAACTACCTGGTCAGTATGTTGAAACCAAACACAGTCAGGAATAGAAAAAGCCTTAGCGACCTGATCTAAACATTGATAACCCGTTCCCTGGCAAACAAAGTTTGGGATCGCGGTCTTCATGTATTCTTTATTAGGCAGATGAAACTCAAGACCAGTAAGGTGAGAGAGCGCATCAACAACTTGCTCGGCATTTGGATGCTCTAAGCTGAGAGACCAACGTTTACTCAAAATACCTGTCAGTTCTTTTACTGTGATTTTTTGGTAGCCATTGACTGTAGATTGGATTTTATCAACATAGCCCTCAAACCAAGGCGACGTTTTGTTTTCATATCCAATATCAAAACGCACTGGCTCGAATAATTTCAGGGGTTGCGTTGCTTCAATTTCAAAGATGGCCACACTACCCAAAGAAAGCTTTAAGCTCACCATGTTACTTGTCAATTTGACTTCTTCGCCGCTTATATACAAGCGCTTCTCTAACTTCATTGAGTCGCCTCCTCTGCGGTGATGAGTGCCTGTTTCAACCGAGTATTTTCTCGCTGCTCAGGCTTGCTTTGCGCTTTAATCCGCTGCTCTTTTTGTTCGGCAACACTGTTGTACTCCCGAAGCTCAAAAGAAACATTCCAAGCCTGTAGAGTTTCATGTTCTCTTGCTTGAATACGCCCAGTGAACTTCACATTGCGAATTTTAAGTGCGAGCGCAATGTCATTGCCGATTCGATAAATACGCCTAGCATTCGACTCATCTTTATCTGAAGCAAACGTATAAAGTTGGGTCAGTGTTTCTATACGAATGAAAGGAACACGACCACTAAAGGTAAGCTTTTTGCCTTTGTCACCCTGCTCTGCCACATCAGTACCAGAAGACTGCCCACTCATGTCCTGGTCTTTAAACTCCATGGACATTTCAACGGTCATTGAGTCTAAGTTAATTGGCACACCATCTAGAGCTAGCATAATAGCTCCTCAAAAAACGTCATAGGTTCATAGCTAAGCAATAAGCTTGCTAATGTAAATTGATGATTGTTGGGCGTTCCCGCTTGATTCAATCGTGTCGCTATACTTTCCGCATTGCCCTCCACGGAGAATGCATAGATACTTCCTTTCAAGTTCTTCAGGGCGTTGAGCTGAGCCTTGATTTCTTCCATCTTTTTATTGCGTTTCGCTGCTAGTAACTGCAACTTGTCAATTACGTGATGGTCATCGTCTGCTAATGACTCTAGCGTAGCTACTTGGGCACCTTGCCAATGTAAAGCATCATGTAATGGGTTAGCGTTGAGTAAAGCCATCGGCTTAAAGCGTGGTAGAGCGATCGCTGCAGGTTGATGGAACTTATCAACGTCATTGGTATTTAAAGCATGACTTTGCCTAGCTACTTGGCACCACTCAGGCATTGGAAACAATGATGTAAGCTCAATGAGCTGCCGAGAGAATTGATTCAATTGAGAGGCCGTTACCATTATCGCAATGCCATGAAGATGGCCATTTGGTCGGTGCCTATCAGCGTAATCCCGCAGCTTATTAGATAACGTTTTAATTGCAGTACTAGGATTGAGATAACACCCCGAGTCCAAACGGGTCCCCACTTGAAACTGATATGGCGACACTGTAAGTACGGTTCCTGAGACAAGTAAGGATTGAAGTTCACTACGCAGCTTAAGCAAAGCGCTCGCCTCTTCACTTAAAGAGTGACGCCCGTAATTGGCGTCACTTGTATGGTTGGTTAACCGGTTAATCGCTTCATTCATTACGGCGCCGACTGCGTCTGTCACTGACTCAGTCTTGGTTTGAATGCTCTGCGAGTAACTTGGCCAATTTAATGGGGATAAGTGCCAAGTCATAAGCGGCCTTCAATTGTCATGGAGTTCTCTGTAGGGCGTTGTGGTCGAATGGCCATCGTTACTACACCATCCTTTACGTAGTCGCGCAGCGCTCTCCGGTAACTTCTCCAAACTGAAGCAGTTAGCGTAGAACGAGGATCGGAGTCTTCATGTAATGTGACTTGTCTATCCACATATACCATTTCATGTGCCACCCACTGATTTTCTGCTTCAGCAAAAATGGCTGGCTCTTCTCTACCAGAAACTGCATCTGGATATGTCCATATGCCATTTGATTGCAAGACAGCGGGCAACTTTTCGGGTGGTGAAGGGATCTCTATCCATCCATGCGGAGGGGTACCTCCGATAACTTGAAAGCACCCCGTTCCCACTAATCCATATATTTTCTCTTTATCCATGCCTTACACCTTAACGCCCACAATCTTTCTCAAATAATGCTGACCTGAATAGGCGGTCACACCATCGTATTTTAGAGAAGTACCACCTCTAACTGATTGAACTTCTTTACATGTCAAGGTAAACCCGTACTTGCCATCACTCTGCAAGATGACATAAAACTGGCCCAGCTCCATTGCTAATTGAACATCAACAATCGCGCTCAGACTTAGCCCTGACGCTGCTGCATAACCACCTTCGGCTGTCACTATCAAGAAGTCGAAGTTTGTAATAGGCTCTGACGTTTTTAGCTTCGTATTACCTGGCGCTCTTCCATTCCACAAAATTGACCGCTTTGTATTTGATTTACTACTGAGTGCTTCTTGTAAACCTCTAATAGTAGAAATCGCTTGAGTGCCCGTATGATTAGCTCGGTTCTTTAAATGTGCATCTGTTTGATTTTTCGTAGCTTGAGTGGCAACTCCATCGAGCTTTTTCTTATCTGCTGCCGTCATTACCCCTGCATGAGATGCCGTCACGGCACTTAAAACCGCATCTTTACCTGTAGAACTCTTGATCGTTTGAGTTGTGGCATTGCGAGATGCCGTCAAGTTAGTTGCGATATTCGCTTGCGCTCCAGCTTGTATGCCATCCAGCTTCTTCTTGTCTGCTGCGGTCATCACCCCGGCGCTCGATGTTGTTGCGGCACTTAAAGTGGCATCTTTACCCGTAGAGCTATTAACCGTTTGAGAATTGGCGTTGCGAGACACGCTCAAGTTAGTTGCTACATTGACTTGAGCCCCACTCTGAATCCCGTCTAATTTTTTCTTATCGCTTGCACTCATCCAACCGGAGGCTGTTTTAGTGGCATTCTTAACATTCTTGTTGATGTATGACGCGACAGACTGAAAGACTCGTTTTGCACTCCATAGGCTACGGTGTTCATCCTCACCAGCTTCAGCTTGTTGCTGAGTGATAACATCCCACACGCGCCAATCAGTAACATTGCCATGAGAATCAATGCCAGCAAGTCGGGCGATGTAATGCTGTTGACCGTTTTCATCAACGTAATTACTGAGTTCTGTTTTTGAGCTTTTTACCGTTGCTATGTTTTCCCAACGAGAGAGTGCGCTGCCTTGGCGTACCACATCTAAGTACAAGCCGCAGGGAACGCCATCACTGACCACCACCTCTTTTTTTGACAGCTCAACACGTAACCCTGAGACATAAACAACTCCGGGACTAACAACAAACGTGTTTGACTTTCCTTTAGCGACGACCGAGCAGCCACGAACAAAGGCCGAATGGCCATAATGGTCGAGATTCGCCAAACGTAAATCATCATCAATGCCCATTAAGCGCCCATGAAAATCTATCTGCCAAGTTCCTGGATCAACATGAATATTTGCTATCGCTGCAGCGCCACTGTACTCCTGCGCGACGGACTTAATAGTGGTCATGTTTTCTTCTTTAGTTTCCGTGTTCTTATACACGATCAAGCCACAGGAGTTCTCAACATGCTTGTCATGGAGGTAAATCGCATTGAACTTAAAACTCGGTGTGGTTGACTGAAGAATGACGGAATACACCAACGTATTACTATTAAGTCGCGCAGCCTGGTCCACTTTTTGACGATGCACGATATACGCTTCACTAGGCAGACCTAGGGCACGGTCAATCGGTGATTCAGCGTCTAAGTTAGGAATATGAGCAAACACAAACTCGTTCATGTCTGTTGTACTACCCGCTGTAATTTTATCCACTAAATAGCGCTCAAACTGAGCAGGGATAATGGTTTGGCTCATACTGTATTATTCCTCTAGTTTTGCACTAAATAGCTGCTGACTTTGGCTGAAACAGGCCGTACGAATGTGCACCTGAATGGGATAAACAACTTCAAATCGATATCGACGGCAAGTTCTCCCATACTGCTCTATGAGCACTTGAACCAACTTGCTGTTTTGCGAGATATCGCCATCACTTAGCTCAATAGTACAAACGTCCCACTGAACTTCGCTTTGACGCTCTTTGAACTTAACGATGCCAATGCCTAGCCTTTCAAAAATCCGCTTGAAACCCGCTACGCTACCTGCGTCTTTGGCGTTCACTTCTGCGTATTTCACTCGCTTTCGAAACAGTGAAAGTGGCTCACTCTCAAACCTTTTGATATCTCTATCCCATGCCATTAATTCCAATGCTTTTTCGTTACAGGTCAACGCATCCATTTGGCGAAGCGGAAATAGCAGACTGCTCCAAACTATCTGGAAGAATGAAAAAACGCCTTTAGATAAAAAGTGAGGTTCTTTGACTTCATCCGCCGTCGTTCTTCCGTCCTGCCACCATGGGATCACAATTTCTGGTAAGCGAGGGGAATGTCGGCTTTGGTCGTAATTTCGAGACTCAGACATCCACGAGTTCCTTAACTGTGAGTGATTTCAAGCGAGGCTGTTCTAGCTTGCTGATAATGTCTTTTTGGATTTTTCCGTCTACGGTAAACCTTACCGATTCAACTTCCGTCATGTTGGTATGTATCTCAGAACCAAGCAAAGATAAGCTAAAACGATGCTCAGGTTTCGCGCGTGTCATTTCTGGATAAGCTGCTGTTTCTCGAAAAGCCGCTCTAATCCTCTCTTCCACTTCAAGAAGTTCATTCACTTTGGTGGCGCTGTCTAAGTTCTCAGCTAAGACGACATCCGCCGTGATCTCATGTTTCGTATCGGGAATGGCTTTACAGGTAAGTACATCACCGTGACCGTGATGCCCTTTAGACATTATATGGTCATTTAGCTGTTCAAGAACGGTTAGCGGGGTTGGCCCCACTTCCATCAAAATCAATGCTTCTGCTGAACCAGGAGTTATGTCCCCTGTATTTCTAAAATAGATGTTATCACTTCGGATCCCCGCTACGCTGGCGATGATAGAGCGATACACATCATCGATGTGCCATTCACCAGAGCTAGTAAAGGCATTTTGAATACGAAGCGCTAACTCTTCATCAGTCTCTGCGTCAGCACCGAGTACAGAGAGCCAGTCAGGTTCATTCACCGCATCAACAATGCCCGGTATCGCTTCAGGAATAATGTTGAAATAGCCCGCCGGCAAGTTAAACGCGGAGCCCGCTTCAAGCGCTTCGACAAGTACCTTACCCTTTAAGTGACCAGCCTCGATGATTCCAGGCTCGATAACTCGAACTTTATACATAACGCCATCTATAGGTAGCGTTTGAATAACCGCTCCTTTTTCAATCGTCACCGCATCAGCAGCATTTGCTTTAGTTAGTGTGATGTAGCCTTGTGCTCTTTGAGCTACTTTCGGCGCGATATTGTGCTCCCAAGCCTTTAGGTCCAGAGCCCAACGCTCAGCGGTTGCCACGAACATATTGGGCATAACGTGCTGAGCCAATAGATGTCTAATCAGCCAAACACATGGCGTGACCACTGCAGCGCGAACCCAACGCCAAAACGGTGACATTTCGGAGTCATTCGAAACCTTACTACCAGCCCCCACGACTTCTTGTTTTAGTTTGGTTTCAAAGTCCTTTTCGGTAACTGGAACACCCGATTCACTTAGCACCTGAACAAAATCCGTACTTGGTCGTTTACTCATACTTTCACCTCAAGTTCCCCATATTCATAAGCCTTAGCGGTTAAGGTGATATCACCAGTTTCTGTTTCTCTTGCTGTCGCTGAACCCGGTACCACTCTTACATCTCTCTCAGCAAGTTGCTCAATTTGCACCATTACATCAGCGCGTAACGCTGGGTTTCTTTCTGCAACCAATTGGCGAGCCAATCCTGATTCCATGATCGCGTGCTTAATGTCCTGCGCGATGCTGTATAAATCACTGCACTCTTTAGGCTGTTGGCCTGCGTCCATATCCCAGCCACCCTCGACCACTTTGATATCGTTGTAGTGCTTGCGTTCTGTTAAGTCGTTACCCCACATTGAGCTCATCCCACTCGGCTAATTGGTCTGGTGTTATTCCGTTAGGGGCAGTGATATACACGTCGCCAAAAGAGCTAACTCGACTAGCATCACTGTGATTGGTTGTTTTCATATTGTTCACCACTTGAGGAGGCAATCGTGGCTCGTTGCTCTTCCCTTTGTATTCGATAAACGGTTGAGGCGATTGAGTATCTAGATTTGGAGCTTCAACGTTGATGCTTGGCTGAGAAATAACCTGGCTTTCTGCAATTTTGAACGGCGCCATTTGCTCTGGCTTATATCCATAAACGTCTTGGTTCGTCGCTATCGCAGACTCGTAACTCATTTGAGGTTGAAGTAGTTCTAATTGCTTAACTTCTGACGCATCACCCGGAGTTAGGTTCTGTGATATAGGAGTACTGTGTTCAGCTTGGACGGCCGTTGTCATCTCTGGCGTTTCAATTTGGCTCCCCAGTTCAATATCAACACCTGGGATCATATTGAGTAAATCAACGAGCCCTTCGATAGCATGAGCAATAACATCAAACCAAGCCGTATCTTTAAACGCGGAGGTTAAGTCGTCCCACCAATAAATTGCCGCAGCAATACCACCTATAAGCAGCGCTATACCAGCGACAACCCAAGTTAGCGGGTTGGCCCAAAGCGCGGCGTTAAATAGCCATGCAGCAGCAGTACTCGCCAGCGTACTAATACGCAGTAGTTTCATGATGCTATTTAAACTCGTCATGGTAACCGTCCAACCAGCAGACATCATTTGCCCGATCCCCATGGCAAGCGACAATGTTGCAATCACCCCGCCAAGAGACAGGCCTGCGATAGCGACATAGCCAAGAATTTCAGCAAGCCAAGGAAATTGGTCCGTCCAACCAACAATCACCATTAAGCCGTCAGCCATGGTGCCTACAACTGAATTGATTGAAGGAAGAATCGCACCAAATACCGCAGCACGAACCGCAAACCATGCCGCTTCTAACCGTTCCCACTGATCTGTCATGGTGCTGGCCATTTGCTCAGCCTTCGACATTCCCTCGATTTGACCAAGTTGGTCAATACTGCCTGCGAGTCCTTCGGTATCAGCCATTAATAACTTAATCATGCTAACGGCTTCTTCTGAGCCGAATGCCTTTTTCAAATCAGCCGCTTCAGCAACACTTAAGGTGTCACCATATTTACCTTTCAATTGTTCAAGAATATCTAGCATAGGCAGCATCTGACCTTGGCTATCGGTAAACGACAAATTGAGCTTATCTTGAGCGTTGGCCACACCCGCTAAGAATGCTTTGTATTTGGTACCCGCTTCGCTGCCACTCATGGTTGATTGAAGGGTGCCTAAAATCGCCATCTGCTCTTCGATAGCAACTCCTGCACTGGTCGCATTCGCTCCGATGCTAGTGAAAGCACTACTCATGCCTGCGCCTGTAGTCTTAAACATTTCAACAGACTGCGCAGTCATGCCGGCAATTTGTTTGGACCAAATTCCAACCCCAATTTCATCAGCTTGATTTTTGAAAACACCATACATGGTGCCCATATAATCCGTAATGGTTGCTGTATCAGCCTTAGTCGCAGCAGCTAAAACGGCAGAGCTTTTGGTGATGTCAGAAAGGTTGTCTCCATCAATATCACCAAATGCTGACTTGATATCATATGAGGCGCCGACAATATCTGTGGCGGATTTCCCGTACTGTGCCGATGTCCAAAGTGCGGTCTTTGAAAGCTTAGTGAGATCCTCATCCAGAACCCCTAACGACTTCACTTCGCCTAGCTTTCTATCCATTTCAATCGCTGGCATCAGCGCATTTTGAATAGCAAAGCCCGTGGCGACTAAACCAGCACCACCTGCCGCCATGTTTTGCATGCCTTGCTTACCAGCATCCATCGAAGCTTGTACTTCTTTAGTAATCCCCTGCAACGGCTTGGTGACTTGATCAACCAACGCTATGTGCATCAACAGTTTTTCCATGCTCATCGCGTAATACTCACTCGCTCTTTATGTCTGTTAATGACTAAACAGTCGGCTGATAGCACTCATTACCGCTCTTTCTTCGCGTTCGAACTGGTGTTTGTCCAGCCAGATAGCGCGACTTAAACTTCTTTCGTCGTCTGGCTCACTCGGCAAAAAATGACGACGAAGGGCAAAGGCTTGTTCCAAAGGATTATCTTCAATCCGCTTTGCCCTATCTGTTATTTTTTTAGTGTGATTTCGATACCACCTTTAGAAGCGTTACTGACCGTGGCATAAAGCTCGATAGTTAAGCCAGGAACGCTATCAAGTAACTCAGTGAGCTCATCTTTTTGCTCTGGGTTCACGGTACGCGTTAAGTACGTATAGGCAGGCGCGACTTTGTTGTTAGGCATCATGTCATTGGTATAGTTATTTGCATCCTGTACCGTTGGCGTAAATACGAAGTCAGTGCCACCGATAGCGACTACGACAGGTTTTGATGTAAAGGTAGGTTTAGTCATTTTTACTTCTCTTCTTGTTTTCGTGCTTAGCACGCCATTGCAAATAATCTTCAATCTGGTTATCACACTCAGTCAGTGCGTTTTTCAGCTTGGGAATGTCGTCGGTAACCACTTCTGGCCATGTCCCTTGAACTTGTGGTTTTGAACAGGGCACCAACATTCCAGCAGGTGGCAATTTCATGAACACCTGCGTTGCGACGGTTTCAGTAGGGTTCGCGCAGGCGGTCAGTAACAGTGGCAGGGATATGGCACTGAACGTTTGCCAGCTCTGTTTTAAGTGCTGCCAGGTCTGCATTGAGTTTTTCCTCTGCTGCTATGTGTTGCCGTTGCCGCTGAACTAACATGTTGTTAGCTTGCTCACTTTCACCCTTCAAAAATTCAATGGTGGTTAAGTTGATTTGGTTGTCTGCTTCTGCCTTGGTGAGCTTTTCACTTAATGTGGTTTTCTCTGCTTTGACGGTATGAAGCTGCAGCTTCAGCACCGCGATGGTCGTCACCAACACCGCAAGACCAATCCACTTAATCCATTTCCATGCAGCGATCACGTTCTAATCCTCTTCGAGTGACGAGTCCTTTAAGTACAACGCCCTGACTCTTTACCCACTCCGTAATGTGACCGCAGGCTTTGGGATAATTGCCATGTTTGATTGCTGCGTAAATCCGAGTGTCAGAGCCGTCCTTATTTTTGCGAAACTTGGTACACCCGAAGTTGAAAACAAAGCTGGTAAATGCGTCAAATTGACCCGTGCTCATTTGCGCTCCTGAAATCCTTTCTGCATTGGTCACACATCGTTCGGCCGATTGAATATTTTTCACCCAGTCGATCGCGACTTGCTCCAATGTGATTGGCGTATCTGGCACACCATGAGTATTCCCAATTCCATTCGTAGGAATACCTCCCGGACAAACGTAAGGGTTCTGCCGGCATCCCTCTGCATCACCAATCAACTTCAGTCCTTTAGGGGTGATGCGCAGCGTTCCTAAGTCTCGTTCCGATACCACAACTTGCCCAATGGGCTGCGTCAATTCAGGTCCATAAACAGCCGTACCACCTGTTACCAAGCCGATCACAGCGACGACAGAACAAATGATGCGCTTAGTCAGTTTCACTCAGTGCTACTCCTTTTTCGCTAGCAATACGTTGCATTGCTCGCTTGTGCCAATAGTTCAATCCCAGCGCTGCAAGGCCAATCACTAGTGATAAAATGAAATACCACTGTTCAAATGTCAGCTTGCTGAAAGTCATTCCTGCCAATGACACAAGGTAAGCAACTCCACTGGTTAATTTGTCGAACCAATCTTTCATATCGTTACTCCAAATTAGCCTGGCAGGGGGCGCAAAACTGGCACCCCGCTATAGCTATCTGACGCCCTTCAGGGATAGGGTCACCACACTCAAGACATTCTTTTGCACTCTCTCGTTCGCTTGTCTTCACAGACTGTTTAAGCTGGTTTGCGATTGCCATTTCAGTAAACTTGGTTTCGTTACTACTAGCATGGTCGATAAAGTCAGGCATTCATTCTCTCTCTGATAGGCTTAAAGCAAACCGCGGGTATCATCATTACTTAGGTATGAGATGCCATTAATGCGAACAAAGTGAGGGCTCGTCACAAAGCCTTTAAGCTTGCGCTTGGTTTTATCACTGCTGTTTGGATCAACACTAAGTAAATCTGAGATTTGAAGCTTCACACCAAACAGCTCTACTTTGTCTTCATCATCGCCAGTATTTGCATAGAACATACAGTCGTGTGGCTTAATACCGCGCCAACTGCCAGCTTCGCGAGCTTTTTGTTGAAGCTTACGGAAGTTGTTCAAGTCCAGCTCATACTCAACATCGCAACTCACAGCTCCATGAGTAAATCCAGTGGGAATGCCGCGCTCTTTATCAACAGCAGACTCATCATTGATGGTTGCTGTAGCCGACTCCACATGAACCAAAATCCCCAGCATGTTTATGTCGAAGCTTCGCCCTGTATAACGAGAATTCATTGTTTACTCCCCTAGTCGTTGATTGAGCATGATGCCGATGGTGATTTTCACTGGGCACTCGTAAGGTGTAACTGCGAGTAGAATTTCAACTTCTTCACTATTAACCCATGTAATGGTGATGTCATCGTCTTGAGGTGGTTTGATTTCACCAGGGAACTCGTAATCACCAATTTTTTTCACTACCGCCATTTCACGGAGGTCTTGAGTAAAATACAGCTTTGCGCTGGCTTCACTGCCTGGTGTGGAATTGAATTCTCGATCAGCAATTCGTGCAATTGCTCGTACCCGCACTTTACGTGCTGCTTTCATGGCGACACGAATGTGACGAATATCTTGATAATCACCACCAGGGACATCTAGCGTACGTCCAGTTGTCCAATATTGCCCCGGATAGTCCGGATACCACATCGGTACAGCGATTCGAGCAGCTTCTAGTGCTTTAAGTGTTGCTAGCTCTAATGGCTTTCCATCCTTATCTTTTGCTAATGCCATACTGCCGAGAATGCTGCCTGTTTTTACTCGTGCCGGTGAGTCAGCAATAGATACTTCTTGATTGGCCAACCGACCTGCATAAATGCCAACTGTAGAGTTTCCTTCGTGTACTTGTGGCACTACGGTGATGTATTCACTTGCAATGTTCTTTGGCACATTCACCGTTTGCGCTAACCACTCGGCCCATGTTTCACCGTCCTCGGAATCATTAATTCCTGGTAAGGAACAGATCATGAAAACTTCTCGTCCAAGCTTGGCTTTAAGTTCATGGCGAAATGCGACTGCATCTTCAAGAGTGGACGCTCCAGTATTTGGCTTATCCAACACAACAGCTTCAAAGCTTGATGTCTCATTGGCTTTAAAAACCGCAGCCTGCCAACTATCTGATGGGTTTAAAACGATCACACCGGCAGTCCAGTTCTGTTTCCCATTTAACTGAGCAGCTTTTAGCGTGAGCATGTGTACAGGGTCGATGTTATCGAACGCGCTGTCTGAAAAATCCGTGGTGTTATCCACCATAATTAGGTTGCGCTCTGTTCCTGCAACTGTGCCGTACACAACAAACAGAAAGTGAAATTCAACGCCCGGGATCGGTCCGCGCATCATGTTCAGAATGTTAATAATGACGGTAGGCCATGCCATGTTTAGTTGCTCCTATTTCGATTCATTTCCCGCTTGATAATCATTGCTGCCCGTTTCGGACTAATGCCTATCAATCGGCGTTCTGGGCGATCTACTTCCCACTTACGTGATGGCGTTTTATTTTCCAGATCACTAATCAGTTTTGCGGCTTCAGCGACGGTCATATTCTGAGTAATGAATTTGAGCGTTGGCTTTTTGCCTCTCTTCTGCCTGCCTTGGGGCGGAAGTCTGTAACCTAAATCGCGTAACTCTTTTGCTTGCTCTCTCGTTGCCGGGTCGGTTTTCTTTGGTTCTTTCGCTTTCTTGGCTTGCTTGAATCGCTGCTGCAATCCGCTTTCCTCTGCTTCACCTGTATGGTGAGCCAGTGCAACGGTTCCTCGTCTTGATGGCCAACCAACAACCAAAACCCGGTTATTGTCTTTTTGAAAATGCTTTAGCTTCTTAGTGAAACCTCTAAGCATTTTTCGCCTGCCGTTTTTGCGCTTTGACCACGCTTTACCGTCTGGGTCACGCTGTGCTCGAATGTTTTTTTTGGTCGTTTTGGTGATGTATTTACCAAGCTCTTTCAGCACTCGGGCTCTGGCTTTTTTCTCAAGCTTTAGCAGCTCGAATTGCTCTTTAACTCGCAAATAACTGCGCTTATCGGCCCGTATCTCATACATTGCGGAGAACTACATGTGATAGCCTTTCCGCCTGCCAAATCTCGTACTCTTCAATCTTCCAGCGTTGACCATTCCAATAGATTGGCCCGTCGGGGTCTGCAGCCACTTTGACGGGTTCTTCAAACATGACTGAGACCAACACTTCGGCGTTTTTCTCATCTTCCAGTACTACGTCTACGTATGGGTCGTCTAAGTCTTCGATGCGGAAACGGTCAGAATCGTTGTCCATCAACCACGCTCCAACATTAGCGAACAGCACCGCTGGGTCGTATTCTTTGAAAGGGAATTTGTCGAAGTAGAAGTCAGCAACATAACGCTGATACAGCAGGTCAAAACCATGACCCATGTGCTTGGTTTCTAGTTTCAACTCAACCTTGCCCATTTCACATTCCATGCGCTTGGCTATCTTGTCGCCCACAACGCTGATTAAAAATGCGTTTAGGTCACGCAGCTTGTAACCTGCTTGGTATTGCGTTCTCATAGCAAATCCACCGATGAACGGTTCAGCCCTTTCATATTTCTAATAATGCGCTGGCTTTCTGAAAGTAATTCAGTGCGCACCTCTACGCTTCTGTCTGCGATGTGATCGCCCTTGTCCTTGGTATGAACAGTTGCAATGTCCGGCAGCAAATCAGCTTTGGCTCTCGCAAATACTGCTGATTCGTATTGATATACAACACGGTTTTTATCATTCATTTTCGGAAATGTAGGAACATCGCCAGCAGTGGCATGCCCCTCTTCCTGATACTTAACTTTTAAGTCTTCGAGTTGCTGATTAACTTCCGAAACAGCATTAACTAGAGCGATAGCAATACGTTCTGAGTCTTGAGCAGCAGGAATACCGCGACGCTTTTCAAAATCACCGGCATTGATATTCGGCCAAAAACCGTCATTAGTGATTTCTGTCGCTTGATAATCCGAACCGGAAGATCCCGTAAACATCGTTATTCCTCTTTTAATAAGTGAGCCTCTAGCCACTGGGTCGACGGTATTGAGTTAGCCTATTGGCACTCTTACCTCACCAGCCGAGGCTCGGCGGCGTAGGAGCTGTTACAAGTTTTTGTTGTCTTTAATCGCTCGAATACGTTGTTCTACCTGACCAATTTTGGTTTTCACCCCAATTTTGGCGTACTTCTCATGAGCACACTGCAGTAGCAACAAGGCCTTTTCCAAGGTATCTAAACAACCGATAGACGTCGGTTGCGGTTGTCCTTCGTCATTTCGAAGTAAGTGCAACCCAGCAAATCGATACCACTTAGCATGCACTTCTTCGTGTAGTCGCCATTCGCTCTCAACCTTTTCAAAAACCGCGCTGAAATAAGGCTCAATAGAATGTCCTCTGCCAGACTCTTTTTCCGCCCAAGCTAAAACTTCATCGGCGCACACGGTTGGCCAGTCACGTCGGAAGTTATCTGGTGTAGGTAAATCAAGCGCTATGGCTTTCAAGCACCAATCAATCGCGGTTTCCATGTCGTTGACATCGAACAACCAGATAACCATATTAGTGAAAATTGGGTTCTCGAATACTTCGCCTTTTGCTAGGTAAGCTTCCACGTACGGTTTGTACTTGGGCACCAAAACATCACGCTTATGTTTCACCTTGTCTTCGATAGCATTGAGCTGTTTTAGATACTTGCGGTCTTCTTCAAAATCGATCAGCTTGATGTGCAGGCTTTCGGTATTTGCACTAGCACTCAACTTCGATGCAGAATGACTGACTTGATTTTCTAGAAGCTGACGACGCTGCCTTGCTAAAGGACTAGCCATTAATCACCCCTTCAACGGCTGATTCGACGACTGAAACAGATTCGATAGCCGCGAACTTTTTAAGATTTCCCACAGCGTAACCTTCCATACGGATATGGTTTTGCTTGAAACGAAGCTCATCTTCATCGTTTTTCTGCTTACGCCACTGAGTGCCTTCTTGCGTCAGAATCTGTAGGTTCTTAGTATTGGTAACCCAAAGTTGATCAGCCGGGAAAAATGGTGGTGTGTAAGCCTTTTTGCCAGCAATTGTCTTGGCTAGGCTTTGGGCCGCTTTATGCTCTGTTGGACTATCGGCAGCCTCAAGTAAGCGGTGCTGCTCAGCCGCGACTAGATTCGACCCAACTAAAACAACGAGATCTGGGTCTTGACGATGTTCGGGAGCAATCGTCGTGTTGATTAGATCTTGCGTAAGTGAATCAAGATTCTTGTATGAATCAGTCGCAGTACCTGTTGGGTCAAGCTTTGCTGATGCGAGTACCTGGCTAGATCTCTTCTCTTTAACAATCGTGAGCCAGCCTTTATTTACATCCTGGCCTAATGGATTTTTAACCGGGTCCGTATTAGTTGCGATAGACGTACCGTTAAAACCGACACGCAACATATCCAATGCAAAACGACGGGAAATCGCGCTTTTCATCATGCTCAACCAGTGACCTTTAGAGCCAGAGTTTGCCCATTGCGTCATAGTTTCCCAAAGGATATGTGCTCCTGAATCTGTCTTTGTAAGCTCGTAGGTATTACCACTTTGGCCCACTTCCACGCTAAAACGTCCCGAACCAGATCGACCGGTCGAAAGGCCATCATCACCAACATCAACAACCTGACCTTTGATTTGCTGAACTGGCAGCAATGAAACCATGCCTAGGAAAGCATCCGATTCCATAATTGCTTGACGTAGCTTAGTTTCCATTGGGGGCGTCAAGTTAAACGACTGTGTACCTTGCGGAGCATTTGCGGCGGATAACGTCGCTGTACAAAACTCTTGTAAATAACTGGTAGATAGTGCGTTCAGCATTAAAACATCTCCTTAGATGAGAAAGATTCACTAGCACCTGATGGATCTGGTTCCTGGTCAGGGACTTCTTGTGATAGTTCAGCAAACTTAGTTTCTAGTCCGTTCACTTTCTCAAACAACGGATTTAGCTTTTCTTCCAGCGCAGCGGAAAACTGCTCGACCGTCGCATCTTTGGTTGCTACTTCTGGTGTTTCTGGTTGATCGGGTGTGTTTTGCAAATTGAACTCTTCTTTTAGTTCTTGCTTAAACTCACCTTTGAAAGCAGAAAACTGCTCTTTTAGTGCGACTTTTAATTGTTCTTCGGTCACGTTGGTGCCCTCTGCTGTTGATAGCGTTTCTGGCTCTTCATCGTCAGAAGAGAAAAATTCATTGAATGCCGCAAAAAAGCGGTCTTTGCGAGTAAAGCAATCTGAAAAGTCCACCTCTTCTAAATGGCTTGCTTTGATCTCGGTGGTTTCCCCATGTACACGAGAGAATTGAAGGAGCGATGTTCCTGTGGAGGCTGGGGAGTCAGTCGCAGCTAGGCCCATTAGATAGCAACGCCCTTCCCCCTTGTAGTCGGGATTTGGCTCAATAGATGTGAATAGTTTTTGTTTTTTACGGTTGGCTTCAAGCAGATAGTCATTCGGCTCTAGCTTGGCGAACAGACGTAATTTCCCGCCTTGTTCCTCCGCTTTTACTTCAACCACTCGGCCCCAGTTTTCACCGTAACCGTAAAATCGACGATGCTCAGGCCAAATTAGTGCGGTGTACTCATCCATCGAATAACTAGCGGCCATTTGCTCAATCCAATCACGGGTTATTTTACGCCCGTCGACGGTCGGTCCTTCTGTCGCGATGATTTTCCACTCACTAATCTTTGGCATTTTTGTACTCAAACTTGTCAATCACATACGGTTCGAGCAAACAATACGCCTTTGAATGTGTCGTTTCAGCTACTTCAATTCCTTGTAATTCGGATACATTTACTATCCGAATTCATCCGAACTTTGCTTAGTCATCTGCAAGTTTTCGGCGCGTATGATGCGCTTATGGCATATTCTCCCGAAATACGACAAGCCGCCCGAGCACTCTATTTGAAAGCTTGGACGCCACGTGAAATCGCTACCGAACTGAACCTGAATAATGAGCGCATCATTTATTACTGGGCAGACAAATTCGGTTGGCGCGATATGTTGCGTGAACAAACCATTGATGAAGCGATAGCAAATCGAATTCAAACACTGCTTGAACTTATTGACCCCACTAAAAACCAACTAGACATGCTCGATCGGCTTATCAAGCATCACGCTGCATTAAAGAAACAAAGGGCACAAGAAAAGCAGCAAGGTGAGCAACCTTTAAATACAGGGAATAAAAAGCACGACGGTACAAATAGCCGTAACAGCCAGAAATCTAGCAGTAATTCAAAATCGACCAAGAAACGTAAAAGTAAAAAGAATGACATCAGCGAACTGAGTGAAGATGACTTTGTCACATGGCATGACTCCCTGTTTGCCTATCAGCATGTAATGCGCAACAACATAAAACAGCGTATTCGAAACATTCTTAAATCCCGCCAAATTGGTGCAACTTACTACTTCAGTGGCGAAGCGTTAGAAGATGCGATTCTGACCGGCGATAACCAGATCTTTTTGTCAGCATCACGAGCTCAAGCAGAAGTATTCCGCAGCTACATCATTGCTATTGCAAAAGAGTTCTTAGACATAGAGCTGACTGGAAACCCGATCATTCTCTCCAATGGCGCTGAACTTCGCTTTTTATCTACCAATAGTAAAACCGCGCAGAGTTACCACGGCCATGTCTATGTTGATGAGTATTTCTGGATACCGAAGTTTGACGAACTAAACAAACTCGCTTCAGCAATGGCTACCCATAAAAAATGGCGTAAAACCTACTTTTCGACACCATCATCGAAAATGCACCAGGCATATCCATTTTGGACGGGCGACCAATGGCGAAAAGGCAGAGACTCACGCGCCAAAATTGAGTTTCCAACGTTCGATGAATATCGTGATGGTGGTGTACTTTGCCCTGATAAGCAGTGGCGATATGTCGTCACTATTGAAGACGCTGCAGCAGGCGGCTGTGAACTATTTGATATTGAAGAACTGAAGGACGAATACAGTAAAGACGATTTCGATAACCTGTTTATGTGTATCTTCGTCGACGGCTCTTTGTCTGTATTCAAATTCTCTGACCTCGAAAAAGGCATGATTGACTCTGCCCACTGGCAGGACTTCAAGCCGAAAACAAAATCACCGTTTGCCGGGCGTGAAGTATGGCTGGGTTATGACCCCAGCCGAACGCGAGACAATGCTTGCTTAGTAGTAATAGCTCCGCCGGCAGTTGCAGGTGAAAAGTTTCGTGTCTTAGAGAAGCACTACTGGAAAGGGCTTAACTTCCAGTACCACGTGAGTGAAATTGAAAAGGTATTTCAACGCTACAAAGTCACTTACATAGGCGTTGATACTACAGGCATTGGTGGCGGTGTTTGGGACTTAATTAAGAAAAAGCACCCTCGTGAGGCCCACGCCATACATTACAGCAACGAAAACAAGAATCGCCTAGTAATGAAGATGATCGATATCGTAGAAGCAAAACGACTGCAGTTTGATGCCGAACACAAAGACATTGCTATGGCATTTATGGCGATTAAACGAGTGCCGACCAATAGCGGTAACGCTATGACCTTTAAAGCAGAGCGAAGTGAAACAACAGGCCACGCTGATGCGTTTTGGGCCATTTCACACGCCATTATCAATGAGCCGCTAGACCACAACACACCAACGAAATCAACCTGGGCGACTGCAGCATGAACAATCAAAAAGACAAACTAGTACAACAGGAGCAACATGCGGAATCTGTTTATCACCTTGACTCCACACCTGAGGCAATTGACTCAACCAGTTGGATGACTTCATATTCTGAGCTTTTCTATAACGACACTGATGGTTACTGGGAGCCTCCAGTTTCACGCCAAGGCTTAGCAGAAACTTCACGAGCAAACGCCTATCACGGGTCTTTACTTAAAGCTCGAGCAAATTATGTTGCTGCCCGTTTTATTTCAGGTGGCGGTTCAAGACGTCGGCAGATTCAATCTTTTTGTAATAACTACTTCACGTTTGGTGATGCCGCATTCTTAAAAATCCGCGACCACTTCAAACGTGTTGTGCGCTTGTTTCCTCTACCGACCATGTATCTACGTAGACGTAAAAATGGGGACTTCGTTTTGCTAGAGCGAGACAACAAGCAACGAGTATACAAAGAGAATGACATCATTTTTTTGCCTCAAGAAGATCTGCAGCAGCAAGTTTATGGACTACCTGACTATCTAGGTAGTTTACAAAGTAGCTTACTAAACCGTGATGCAACGCTATTTCGTCGTCGCTATTACAAGAACGGTGCACACATGGGATTCATTTTTTACGCCACGGATCCAAACCTTAGTGATGACGACGAACAAATGCTGAAGGAAAAAATCGCGAGCTCCAAAGGGGTGGGTAACTTTAGAAGTATGTTTGTTAATATTCCAGGCGGTGCAGAAAAAGGGATTCAGCTAATCCCGGTGGGCGATATAGCGACAAAAGATGAATTTGAGCGAATCAAAAACATCACTGCGCAAGACATTCTCGTAGGGCATCGCTTCCCTATAGGAAAAGCAGGAATCATTCCCCAGGGAACGACTAATCTGGGTGACCCCGTCAAAATTGGCAGTGAGTATGCCAAAGACGAAATCATCCCCGTATGCGAACTAATTATGGATGAAGTTAACAACGATCCCGAGATAAAAAATATCAAAAATCTACATTTAAAATTTGATACTACGTTTGGAGAAAGCCCATAAACCTGTACAAAAACACAGCCCTTTGACGTATCATTATTAAGTCAGTCAATAAGTTAGGTGCTTGTATGAGAGTATTGTGTCCGGAGTGTGGTTGTAAAAGCCGAATTCAAAAATCCAATCGACTATCCAATAGTCATGCCGATTTATATTGCAGTTGTAGTGACCCAGAATGCGGGCATAGTTTTGTGATGAACTTGTCTTATAGTCACACTTTAAGCCCATCGGCAAAAACAACTAGTCAAATGGCTTTTGATTTATGTAAGGCGTTGCCGCCAGAGGCACGACAACAGCTCAAACATCAACTCTCGATACTATAGTGAATCTTGTATAAACGCCGTGCTATCTACTTCAGAAGCCATCTCGACAATGCTCAAGATGGCTTTTTGTTTTTCGGAGTCCAACTGCCCTTTTGTATCAGCCAGTATTAAGCCAGCAATATATGCACCTGCCGCTCTAGTCCTCTCTGTTGCCTCACTATTAGCCACACCATCAATGACGATTTCTAAAGCAGACAACAAGATATCGTTTTGATTTTTATTCGACATATCAACACCCTTACCAATCATCAGTGAAATATACTGTATATCCATACAGTTTTCCACAGTGGTTTTTAGATACAATTCACTCATTAAGAATTTTCCTTTGCTAGCACAATTCCATAGCAATAAGGCTACCGCATCTTTAAATTCCCAAACCGTCAAAAAAGAAGAGCCAAACAAAAATCTCTGCTTCGAAAAAATATACGGTATAACGCTTAGTAAAAAGTCTAAGTTTAAGAGTTAGAGCACAAAAGGAGTGAGTCAGATCCGGGTGAAAACGAAGGAAACCGATATTTACTGATATGTAACGTTACTTTATAGTAAATATCACATATTCGATTGACCTATTGGTCAGAATGGTTAAGAATTATACCTGAAAGTACGCATTGCGTACCTCTTCTCCACACATAACGCAGCTGTCGCTGCAAGGAAATGCCAAATGAAAACTGAAAGTAAGTCGCCAAGACGTATCGTCTTTACGGATGCTGAACGTATGCTGGCTTTCAACACATTAGAACAATCTCGCGCTCGACGTGCAGAAAGATCACCTCGCAGAAAAAGGAATAGTGGTTCAAATGAAGCTCAAGGTTGTCGTTGATAGAGACTTGCTACCATTAAATCAGCAACAAACGCTTCTTAAAGACGAATTTGAAACCTATAAGAGATTGAGCTTATCTCAAAGCCCTAAAAATTTCATCACTCCATCTATTGGTGATCAAATGGCTATGCCTTCGGATCACCCGTCGTTTGGTCGAGATACTGAGTTCGAAAGACCCGAGTCTTTAATAACCGATATTCACAAGTATCGATTGACCAAAGTTCACGTAGATACAAAAGCAGCTTGGAAACCGTACAAGAAACAATGGTACTGTACAAGTAACGAAAGTATTGTTTATTCAGGCTTCGTAACGCCTGATGATACTTACATTTTCGTAATTATTGAATTTCTAACTGCTGAAAACGCTACTAACCCAGAAGACTTCGACGCACATAAAAGCTATACCGCTAAAGATGTAGATGGATTTTTGGATATTGCCGCTGAGAATGAAGAAGACTTTCTTAAAGGTTTAGCTCACGACGACTCTGAACCACCCGTAGCAAGTTAATTCTAGAGATTGGCAAATTTAACACCCACTTAATTTTACCAATTCAATTCAACGGCCAATCATCTTCCATCTCTGGGAAGAACGACAGGTCTGGTTGTTGATACTCTTGCTGTTCTGGCTGGACTAATACCTGGTCCCAACCTTCAAAATTCATCCAACTATTGTTTTCTGCAGGTGTGCGGGTAACTTCAACCAGCTGAGCTGGACGAGCGTTGCCGTACTCATCGACCTCCGCTGCGCGGATTTGGATATTAGTCTCATTATCAATGCGTAAACTGCTGCCTTTTAACAGTGCGGCCTGTGCCGGTTCATCAATATTCGCGGATTCTTCGCCCGACTATTCACAGGGTCTAAAACTCTGGTTAGCTGATCGCTGGCCTGTACCTCGTGATACTCCGTACAGTTATTGACAGAACTCCGAGAATTAAACCCTAGGTTTCTAATATTGAATATAAGCAGAGCTCTCGCTCTGCTTTCTTTGCGGAAGGGTTGTTTAAAATCAGGTTATTCGTTAACTGAATGGATCTGTCAGATTAGAAGAGAATACGAGCCCATTAAGCTGGTTTTGTTCACACATAGCCTTGAGCCTCTCTGTACAATATAAGTTGCTAGCCCCTTCTAATCTTGATTTAAAGATCACTTTATCTTTCACATCATCATCAATGAATGCAAGAACCTCTAACCCATCAGGGCTTCCATATGAGATCTTCTCTACACACTTTTGTCTATCTTCTTTTCCAAAAGTCAGCGATGTATATAAATACCATTGTTCACCTTGATAGTTGACAGGTAAAAAATCCCCGCTTTCAGATAAGCAACTATTTAGAGCTTCATATGCCCTCGGAGATAAAACAAGATATGTTCGTAACCATAAGCTAATATCAGGCAATACAGAGTTATCGGTTAATACATCTTCAAACTCGACCTCCGCAGGCTTCCAAATATCTTTCAGAGATTTATTTTCAACAGCCTGCAATAAGATTCTCTCAAAATAGTCGAAATCCCCCAACTGGGTAGCGATTTCATCTGGGCCAGAACATACCGACTGAAACTTAGTTAAATCATCTGTAATTTTATAAACCGTCATCATCCTTTCCAAACTTCATTCTTAGCTTCCAAGACCTCTTTAGGGTAGGTGCCACTCTTTAACTCCATTTTGACCCGAAGTAAGTTAGCCTCAAAGTGCTGTTTACTCGGAATACCCTTCGAAAATTTGGAACTAATCCAAGTTTCATAATTAAATGTATGGATCGAACGGTGAGCCGGAGACTTAGGTGCTTCCCAGTTAAAGTCCGTATGCTTCGCATAATTTGTTAACCAAACACCATTTACGGGCGCATTTATGCCAATTTTATGCATGTGCAAATTTAATCTTGCGGCTCTCATTTCTGCTTTTCTAAACCTTCCCGAGCCAGGAATGATATGGTGAGGCTCATGGTTTTTAGTTGGTTTAGGCTCTCCTGCAGCGGTTAGATTATTAGCTAGTTTCGTCGTCGGATGATGCTTTTCAACGAACAACTCTTTCGCATTTTTTTTTAAGTTTTCTGTAGAGTACGATTGCAACTTAGCTTGCATATCTTCAACTCGAGCATGAGCAATGAGTTCAATCCTCATTTTTTTCAAAAACCTCAAGTCTTGTGCTTCAAACTGCAATCGTTTTGCTCTTTGCTGTTCAGTTTCACCCGCAGGTGGAGCCACACGATACTTGCTATAGAAATCGTCGACTAACGCATCAAAACGATCTAAGGCCAACTCAGCTGCAGTTGGATTACTTGGACGATTCGTTTTTCGTCCAACTATACTCAAATTATGCTTCATACTCGTATCCCTCGAACAAACAAAGCCGTTGGATAACATTCACATAACTGACGAGCAAATAATCAATAGCCTTTATGTGGCCTACAGCTCAGATTTTTATGCAAGCAATAGCACTTTAAATCAACTTTAAGAAATAGCGGTTCACTACTCTAACCTTTAAGTTCTTATGACGACACAAACCGGACTAACTCAATATTGGAAAAAGCCGCCCCTCAAGATAATCTGCCGTAATGCTATGCCAATAAGAAAGCTCACTTTCATCAACTTCCATGTGTGGTATAGATTCATGTAATAGTGATTGCCAATAGGACTGATTCTCCTTAAATCGCTGATATTCAGATTGATAGAAGTGACTCGCGTCTTGTTTTATATCGCTCAGGTCCAAATCCCTGCAGTTCAATGACCACCCTCTTGCACCAGCAGCCCAAACCATAAACTTGTCTACTTTATCCTTAGCCAGTTCTCCCTCAAACGTAATGCAGAAGCGATTGCTCGTATTCACGTGTACTCCCCTGCTATGCAAGTTCTGACTCAGCTTTTCGGCCTGCTTTTCCAAACGGATGATTCTCTGATAAAGCTTGTTCTGATACTCCTCAGATTTCTGCTGCTTTTTGGCGATCGCTTTGGCCTTGATGGTTTGCTCTTTGGCATTTCGTAGCTTGCGGATTTGCCGCTTAATTGGCTTTTTCCACTGCTCAAGTTTGTAGCCCAACTCCTTAATTATTGCGGTCATATTGCCAGCTTCAAACGAAGCAAGAGTTTCCCAGGCAGGAGCTCTTGAGCACTTCGCGATATTGTATCTATTTCCCTTGATTAGCCCTTGATCAGCATTTTCACCTTTCGCGGCATAGCCAACAGCCTTGATAATGTAGGAACCGGCGGCTTTTGGCTTTTTGATTCGCTCTAGTTTCGCAAATCCATGTCCCCATATTTTTTCAAGTCGCTTAGCCCAAGGGCTAAAGAGATGCTCTGGTACCGTCCAGCGTAGCAAAATATGAACGTGCGGATTAGGCTCTCCATCTTCATTAGCTGGACACTCGGCTACCCATATGTAATGGAAATCAGCAGGCAAGTAAGTCGGGCCAACATCGCCGGGCTGAACATGTTTAGCAACTTTCTCCTGAGATAAGTCGCAGTACTTTCGTCCACTATCTTTATCAACTTGGATGGTATGGTCCGCAACCCAGCCGCGTTGATACATTTTCTTTGCGCCATCAAGAAAACGAGAGACTTCTTTACCTATTGTTGTCTCTAAAGTTTTTTCCATCGAGAACTCTTGCTTGGGCTTTTGTTTAAGATCGCAATATGGGCCGACTATGACATTGCCCTGGTTCATAGCTTTAACACGCTTACTATCTGAGGTTGGAAACAGCCAGTATTCTCCACCAATATCCGTGATTGGTTGGTCAACTTTCTTTTCGCCACGCTTGGGATATATTGTCACCATGTTGTGCTTATAGATTATTGGGTGATGCGATCCCATACTGACACACTCACTTCCATCCAACATTCCACCGAATATGGCCATCCGTTGTGCCTTGGTGAAAGTCAGCGTCAGAAAAGTAGAGAAACCACCATGGCAAGCTGCAGTGTAAGCCCCTGCCTCAAAGATTTTAGAAACAGAACGGGACGTCAGCTTTTCCGAGAACCTCTCACCACTGTTTTCCGCAGGCGCAGCACTAGATGGCGTTTCGGTTACCGCCTGAAACTTATAAGTTTCATTCCAAGACCGGTGCATTAGCTGCATTGAAATAGGAATCTTTTTAGGTTCGCCTTGTCCTCGTTTTCCATTCTGATTGAGAATGGCAGGTTTGGAGCGCTCGTTCGTTTCATACAAAGCATCATGGCTAAAGTTGGCGTCGGCATTGCTGATGATACTTTTAGGGCGTAGAGACTTGCTCAGACTCATCAACTGCTTAATTTGCTTGTCTTTTCTGTGGCGAAATTTCTCTGTCGGACTTTTGCGCCCTTTGACTAGCCTATACTCTTCGGCGATTCTCGCCGCCGCTTCGCGGTCGTGTTCCGAGAGATAATTTACAGATTTATAAAAGTCAGTTCTCTCATGAAGATCTCGTTCGCGCTTGGACTTTCGGTTGGGAACGCGGTCATATATCGCTATTTTTTTGACCATTCCACTATCTAGAAGTGCTTGTTCTTGGTCTGAGTAAATTTTGGAACCTAAAAAACCAGCATTATAGCTGGCGTCATTATTTTTGATTCGGTCGAGGGGCATCACTGCCCCGCCGATATATAGAAGATCAGACTGGTTCATACTCTATCCCTAATTTTTCTTTCGAAAACTTAACGAATAGTCTCTGTGTATCAGGAGACTTCAGAAAACCTTCGACCTCTTCGAGTCGAATAGTCATGGTTATGCCCCATCCTTCCGGCCCAGCAAAATATGCAATAGCACACTTTTCATATGTCTTTGTTCGTCCTTCCAAAATTTGAATGACATCATCACCGACACTAACTGAAGTGATCCTTTTATTTTTCATACCGCCTCCAGTTCTTGGGTCGTTACCAACATAAAGCCGCCTTTCCCATTGCCTTTGCTCAAAACGCCTTTGGTTAAATGAGTGCAACTGAGGGATACACACGCTTGTTCGATCGCTTGGTCTAGTGAGTCAAAGTCGCCAACCATTACATTGGCGACTTCTTTCGTGTCTTCATGGCGGATGATGCCGCCATCTGGGCAAAGCATTATTGCGGCGTATTGCATGACGCACGCTCCTGTTCTTCTAAGTAGCGACTCGCCTCATCAATAAAAGAGCGCCCGTCTTCCACCGTTAACTCTGCATCAATAGTCGTGTATCCGGCAGAACGCGTAATCTCATAGCCAGCTTCGATGCAGTCACAACACTCTTCCAATCGGTCCTTCAACATTTCAATCAACTGGCTGGATTCACTCGAACTATTGTTCATGCTGCATCCTCCGCTTCAACTGCATCACGACGAACAGCAATGCGTTCAATCAGGTAATCTTCAATATTCAGTAGTTCTTCTAGCGCACGCTCTTTATCAATCAATACAACGTTATGAGCTTGATTCGTTGTGTTCTCATCAAACACAATCACGTTGAGAAGGCTCATTTTTGATGAGTACTCAATACGAATACTGATGACATCTGAGCTATCCAACGCCAAAGCGAACAGACTATTAATAGTTGTTTGGATCGCGAGTTTGTTTGCGACTTCATTTAGATTCATCTTTTATGCTCCTACGCTAAGACGAAAAAAGCCCCCTGTTAAAGGGGCAAAGGCTTGGAGAATTAATGGGTACTACTGAATTGGTAATGTTTGAGGCGTCGAACGTCACCAAGATTGCGATCGAACAACGTCGCAATTTCTTTAATCTGTTGCATGCCGCTACGGATTTTTTGGAGCTCCAAATCATTAAAGCTTTCAAACTCTCGCACATGCTCCGAGGCTTTCAGATCACCAGCGACTAAAACCATACCGCGAAAACGCGGTGGCATAGCGCCCCACAATTTTTTCAACTTGCCGCGTGTAGCGGAACCATTGAACAAGGCTTTACAAGCGGCGATGCTCTCGCTGGCGTTAGGTATTTGCTTTTGTTGTTCTTGTTGAATAGCTAGCTGACTCATTAGTTCTCCTTAGGCTAAACCCGGAAGTGGCGCACCATTGGCGAGAAAATCTGTGCCCATTTGCATGAGTGGCTGAAAGCCGGTGGTGCGGTTTTCTAAATCGTTGACGAGCAAAACTAAGTTGCCGATGGCCGCTTGAACCTTGGCAATGGTTTTGCGCTTTTGACTGCGGGGTAAACGGTCTGCGCTGCACATGTGCATTGCATCGCTAGACAGCTCACCTGAATATTGGTTGTTAAGTAACGTGCGCTCTAAAAGGTTCTTATCTTCCCCGTCTTGAGGTAACTGAACCGTCACCACACCTAAGTCAGCAAAGAGTGTATTCACAATGGTGTAATCGCCGGATTCTTTACTCAGCAATGCCAAATCCACAGGGTCCAGTTTGTGAGGCTGTTCTGGATTTAGCTTGTTACGCAGCATTCTCCCAGTCAGGCCAATGCGTGGAGCCAGCTTTTCCATATTGTGATTGATGGCGAAGTCGCAGCATGCAGCGTTAAAAGATTGCTGTTTGCGTTCGCGGAATCCGCACATAGCGATATTTGCGTCCATGATCCACACTCTTACATGAAAGGCGGTACGAGAATGACAACCAACGCGAACACATTTAGCCACATTGGGCAGTGCGTTTTAGTTGGAATAAGAGAAAAAAAGCCCATTACTTACCCAAGCGCAGCAATGGCTTCACGTGCCGCCATTTCGTGCATAGCAACCATGTTAATCAGCGGCTTATCGCGGCGTTTGTCTTTTGGCTTGATGATCACGCGACCTTCAGTCACGTATTGCTTGATGGTGCCCATAGGCAAACCAGTAAGGCGGGAGTATTCTTCGTAAGTCACATATGGACTCAGTGGAGGTATCTTGTACGTTAACATGGTGATATCCTTGTATTTATGTCTATCTTCATCGGCTGTCTCTTGCTTTGGTCGGCGTGACTTCCGAAACACAAATACATTTTTGATCCACTTTTACATTTAGTCAATACACAAAAGCAGATCAAATCCACAAAAGCGTATACGAACTATGAAAATGGAAAAGATTCCACCATTCGATTATTTGAAAGGCGAGGCATTTACGGAAACTCTAAAAGAAGTGACTGGCTGTAAAACACTTTTGGAGATGGCAGAATTATTTGACGTACCTAAAGCTACTTTTAGCGCTTGGAATACTCATGACAGAACTTCGCATGAACTTATAGTTAGACTTCATTTGGCCAAAGGTATCCCAATTAAGAAGCTGGCATTAGGAATCGACGAAGAAGAATCAAACGACGCTAAAGCTCCATACTTGAGTAGCCACTTACCCTCTCAGTATGCAGGCGAGCAGAGAGGAACAATCATCCTTGAAAGTTTTTGCCTCACAAACGGGGAACTACTTGATACTGGCGAAGTGCCTTACTCTATCCGTCGTATCAATGGCTACGGACTAAGTGGTTATTCACTTATGGAAGTTGAAACGAACGAAGCGATTTATATAGTAGATAAAGACACTCGCAACGCAGTATCGGGTAAGTATCTAATCGACATCGACGGAAACTTATCAATAAACCAAATTCAACGCCTGCCTGGTAAGAAGCTTGCGATTGCTTTTGGCGAAACAACAATGGAAGTATCCGACAGTGATATAAAAGTAATGGGCAGAGTGGCCGTTACTTCAAAAAAAGACTGATTGTTATTTGGCTAGGAGAAATAGAATGGCTAAAGAATGTAAACACGTGAAGGCTTTTCGAGAAAAACACCTAAAACCGAGTGAAACGATTATCGCTACTGGCGAAGGCTATATCGGTGAAATGATGGGCTCTGGTGACAAAACCCAACACAATGGTGCCTTGCTCATCACTAATGAGAAAGTGTATTTCTATCGAAAAGGATTTTTTGGCGAAGTTCTAGAAAATATCCCGCTGAAAAGTATTACCTCTATCGAGCGTAAATCTATTCTTGGCCACTATACGATTAGCCTTCATACAAGTCATGATGACCTTACATTTAAATGCTTGCAAGAAAAGGAAATTGTCCAAGCTCTTGTTGATGCAATCGAAGACGGTCGTTCAAGCACATCTAGCCAACCAAGCACTTCTTCAGGCAATGCAGAATCAGCTATTGATAAACTAAAAAAACTAGGTGAACTTAAAGACGCTGGCGTCCTTACCGAAGAAGAATTTCAACAGCAAAAAGCTAAATTATTATCAGAAATATAAATTCATGAAAATGGTTTCGTTTGAGATCAACCAATTATACTTACTAACACAAATAATTTTAACGATTAGAGGCTACTATGTCTGAATTACAAACTCAAATAGATGCTGCTCGAATGCAGGTCCATACCGACTCTTACCCTATGTCTATTGGGGAGTTGGTTAACTTGTATGAAGATGGCGAATTAGACATACATCCCGAATTTCAACGTGTTTACCGTTGGTCTGAAGAACAAAAAAGCAAACTAATTGAATCAATTATATTAGGGATTCCTCTACCATCTATTTTTGTCGCTCAAAGAAGAGATGGTGTTTGGGACGTTGTAGATGGCCTTCAACGTATTTCAACTATTCTTTCATTTATGGGGAAACTAAAAAACCAAGAAGGTGAGATAGTTAAGCCTCTAAAACTACTTGCAACCAAATACTTACCTGCACTAGAAGGAAAAGTATGGGAAAACCCACATGAGCCAAACTCCGAAATCGACCTTGATATCAAACGAGTGTTTAAACGCGAAAAGCTAGACATAAAAATAATCAAAAGAGAAAGTGAAGGCGATACAAAGTTTGAACTTTTTCAACGTTTAAATACTGGCGGTTCAAAACTATCAGATCAGGAAGTTCGTAACTGTATGTTATTAATGTTGAATGAAGATAGCTACACCTGGTTGAAAGATCTAGCTAGTGATAAAAACTTCATCAACACTACTCCATTGTCAGAAAAACAAAATGAGGAATGCTACAACCAAGAGCTAGCTCTTCGCTTTATAGTACAGCGCCATTCTGATGAAAATATCAAGAAAGAACATTCTGATGTAGCGCCTTATCTAAACGCCGAAATGACTCGCTTACTCAAAACTGATTCCAAGTTAGACCTTGATAAGGAGAAAGCGACGTTTACTCGCACATTCAAATTACTGAATCAAGCGTTAGAAGATTGCGCATTTAAAAAATACAACCATCAGAAAAATCGACATGAAGGCGCCATCTCACTACCAGTATTTGAGGCTCTTACCGTTGGAGTTTCTTACCTTGTAGAAAACAGCCAAAAGTCAAATAACGATATAATTGAGCTAATTAGAACTCAATCAAAAGCTTTAACTAATCATGAAAAATTTATTGCAGTGCTAGATAAGCGCTCTCGACCAATTGAGAGAATGACTATTATGGCCGACTTGGGTAAGGAGTTATTTGCATGAAAGTTAGGTCTTTAGGGGAGCTTGAAGACCTACTAGACAAGGACTTAGCGTGGCGGAGAAAGGAATTTACCACGCTAAAGTTAATGGTCGGAGCTAGTCGCAAGCATGAGAAAACAATCTTAATGCGTGCCTCTGTTGCAATGCTTTATGCACATTGGGAGGGACATATTAAGTTTTGTGCTCAAGTTTATCTTCTTTATCTTAAGCATGTCGCACCTAGCTACAAACAAATGACTGATAATTTTGTTCAGATGAGCTTAAGTGAAAAGTTCAAACAAGGCTTCTCCATAAAGCGCTTTTCCTCCCAACAGGAGGTTTTTAACTACCTTACTCAAGAACGAGACGAAAAATTTGATGTAGACGAAAGTGTTGTTATTGATACTGAATCAAACCTTAAATATGAAGTAGTCTTTAATATCCTTGGTCAACTAGGGTTAGATACTTCTATTTATGAACTAAAAGAGCACTTTATAAATTCAAAATTGTTAAAGTGTCGTAATGCTATCGCACATGGAGAGAGACTAAATGATTTGGAGTTAGAAGACGCGCACAGTGAACTGGAAACAGAACTTTTAACTATGATAGAAACTTTTCAAAATTTAGTCAGAAACGCGGCAGAGAATAAACTCTATCTTAAAAAAGCAAGCTAACAGATTGCTCCAAGCTAATTAAACCGCATAAAACTAATTTATGCGGTTTAATCCAAAGGTATATCTTTTATGACACCTACCGTCAGATGCCTCATTCGAGTTCTGTTGTTTAAAAAATCATTGGTTTTTGACGATTTAAGAACCTTTAGCAAAGAAATACAATCCGCCAATCTCCCACTTTTTGGACTTACTACAATCATATGATTTTCTACTGCGGTCAACTCTTTCGTATTTATGACCGTAGCTGCTGCTCTATACCTATCAGACGGACTCGACGTACGCTTAATTACAACAAATGGAGGCTTACAGACGGTACCTTTGAACCTTCTTCTTTCTCTAACATCTTTGCTCTCCACTCTTCCCCAAGTCGGACTATTTTTGGGGTGAAAATAAGGATATTCACATCCTTCTTCGGGATCACGATATGCAACTAGAGGACCTATGCGAACATCATATTTATCAGAAAGCTTAAGATATTCATTTAGCTCTTCGTACCACTGAATTTCACTTGTGCATAAGTCAGAAACGTAACCAATTAACAGAAAAACATCAACATCCGTCTTAGTGTTAAAACGTCCCCAAACTTCACAAGAAGCAACAAGCTTACTATTCAAAAAATCTCTAAAACCTCCATATCTAGAGCCAGAGCGAAGTACATCTGGCAAGATAGCACTAACAAGGCAACCTGTAGGTAGAATGCGTAAATACTTGTCAAAAATAACTCCAGCGGCGTTAACTTTTCCGTTTTTCCAATAATTGTCTCTTGGTGACGGCCAGTCAGAAAATGGAGGATTCATTATCACATGCGTAACTGGCTCAAGTTCATTGGCTTCTACTAACATCGCATCTTTGCAAAGAATATGATTTAGTAAATCAAAGGCATCTTCTATACAGCAATCTTTGCGTGCTCCTCGATACAGAGCTTCTACTATTAATCTTAATTTAGTAGTTTCAATAAAGGACTCATGAATATCAAACCCCCAAAGCACCTGCCCCCAAATTTCGAGCGTTGCAGATAAGGTAGCCTTCACTTCAAGCTCTCTTGAACATACGATAAGTAAGTTTCCTGCGCCACATGTTGGATCTAAAACAACAGCTTCACTGTTAACTGGAATAGTAAAGCTATCTAAAGCTTTTTTAGCTAAGGTTGACCCTGTGAAAAAGCTTCCAGCCTCTCGCATGTCTTCTATGGTTAAGCACTTTCTCAAAACAGTGTCGATTAAGTCTAAGTCCACCATTTCCCGTAAAGCATCGGAATCCCTCGCGCTATCATCTAGCTCGAGATAATCACGAAGGGACAAGTTATGAGAATTAAGTTGATTCATTTTAGAACTGCAGAAATTATTTTCTTAAATATACCATATAGAAACACCTTAACCTAATAATTATCAACTCTAACATGCTGATATAAATGGATTATTTTATATTCTATTGTTTGTTTTTCTGCAGAAAAAACATAGGGTTAGAGTGTTCAAACTAGCATTGATAGGATAGATATAATCTTTCATTCGCGCTAACATTACCCTGTATATATAATCAGTTAGTTCATATGACCATCAGAAACCTTAAAGACGGCAGTAAAAAGCCATGGCTTTGCGAGTGCTATCCTCAAGGCAGAACGGGGAAACGCGTTCGTAAACGCTTCGCTACCAAAGGCGAAGCCACTGCTTTTGAACTCCACTTGATGAAAGAAGTGGATGACAAGCCGTGGTTAGGTTCTAAACCTGATCACCGTCGATTATCTGATTTAGTCGAACTATGGTTTAAGTTGCATGGTAAGAATCTCAAGTCCGGTGTTCATACTCGCCTGCGTTTAGAAAGTATGGTTTTAGACTTGGGCAATCCTATCGCTTCACACCTAAATTCCAAGCAACTCGCGACTTACCGTTCTAGCCGTTCTAACAAAGGTCGTGGCCAGCAACACAAAGAGCTTTCCATTGCTTCGAATAATGTGGACTTTGGGTTGCTCAAAGCGTTGTTCAATAAGTTGATAAAGCTTGGAGAGTGGAAACTGCCTAATCCGGTTGATGGTATTGAGGCAATCAAAAAGCCAGAGTCCGAACTTGCGTTCCTGACCGAACAGGAAATTCGACACTTGTTTGAAGTTGCTCAACAAAGTCCGATTGGTGATGAGCTAACGAAGATATATAAGGTTTGCCTGGCGACTGGTGCGCGTATCAGGGAAGCAATTTATCTGAAGGGTTCTAACCTGACGAAATACCGCATTACTTACAACAATACCAAAGGCAAACGAAACAGAACGGTACCGATTTCTGAAGAGTTGTATAACCAAATCTATAAGCCAACCAATGATCGCCTTTTCACTTGCGGTTATGGCGTAGCATACAAATGGTTAACTAAAGCCCTGCCCCACTTACCAGAAGGACAAGCGACTCACGTTTTACGCCATACTTTCGCAAGTCACTTCATGACCAATGGAGGCAACATTCTCGTACTGAAGGAAATCCTCGGCCATCAGCATATCGATCACACGATGATTTACGCCCACTTTTCACCAAACCATTTAAGTGATGCGGTGAGGTTTAATCCACTTACAGCGCTAGACATCTAGTGCTGAGAACAAAAAGGCTTGTAGCGTTCTATTTGCAAGGATATGCTTCGCCAAAAGCGGCCATGGTCAAGAGCACCTCGTCATAATGCAATATCGCGGGATTTCTCTTTAAATATGACACTACGATTCGCGTTGCTTGTCCGTTAGTAATACCATTCTTGGGAAGACATGCTTCTACTACTTTATTCTTCCCAAGAATACTCATAGTGTTCCTGACGCCTTGTACCATCCCGAAACAGACACCTATACCAAATGGATTGTTCATTTCTTGTGTGTCCATAAACTTCTCCGCTGCTAAGCAATTATCTAACAAGTCATTACCATCGGCATAAGAAGGAAATGAGAATGTTAATAGCATCGCAATGCTTAACATGTAGGGGTTAATTCTTTTCATTACTCCTCCGCTAAACTGAGTAACTCAGTAACATTGTCAACATATATCGATAGATGTGTTCAGTATATAAAACCTTGCTCAACATGATCAGGTATCTTGTAAAAAAACCAAACTGTATCCATAGATTTACATTAACAATGGGTAAACACCGAAACTAGTAATATGAGTCGTATCCACAAACAGTTAATGAAGTACTTCATCATTCTTTTAGCACAGGCTTCAGAGAGCTCGCCCTCTTAGATTGCAGTAAAGCACTCGAATAAATGTATGGCGACAAAATGGCGGCAAAGGTCAGCTTTTGTCGTTATTCATAGGTCACAGTCGGATTGATGAGTTACTAATACTCTATATATAGCAAGGGATAGCAACGATTAGGAAGGTTAGGCAAATTAGCGGCACATAATAAAGCTTTATGTTCATTCCACTAACCTAAAAAGAAAAAGGAGCCAGTACGGCTCCTTCGTATTCTATCGCTAAATGTGAGTATTTACGAATTACTCAGCTTGATCTTCAGCGCGCGCTGCAGCTTCTTTGATTAGAGGCTGAAGTTCACCTTTTTGGAACATTTCTAGAATGATATCGCAACCGCCGATAAGCTCGCCTTCAACCCATAGTTGAGGGAATGTTGGCCATTGTGCGTACTTTGGTAGCTCAGCACGGATATCTGGGTTTTGCAGAATGTCTACGTAAGCGAACTTCTCACCACATGCCATTAGAGCCTGTGACGCTTGAGAAGAGAAACCACAGCTTGGCAGTTTCGGTGATCCTTTCATGTACAGCAGGATTGAGTTTTCAGAGATCTGCTGTTTGATTTTGTCGATAGTTTCCATCGCTTCCTCATTCATGGGTTTGAACTTTGTTTATTTGCCACATTCTACTCAATAACGACAGAATAAAAACCATATAATTAATAAGGCTTAAATTCAGGTTGCTTGATGGCGAACAATTCAGCACTTCACAGCCGCTAACCCCTTAAAATATTTTCATATCGGGGTTTTAATAAAGTAAAAACTTGCTAAAATACTTAGCAAGTCAGCCTTAAAGGCTACATAGCTATAAAAAACACTGGAAGCAATCGAAAGGTCATCCTTTCAAATCAATGGAGAATCGAGTAATGGCATTTGAACTACCAGCTCTTCCTTACGCGAAAGACGCACTAGAACCACACATCTCAGCAGAGACTCTAGACTACCACCACGGTAAGCACCACAACACTTACGTTGTTAAGCTAAATGGTCTTATCCCTGGCACTGAGTTCGAAGGCAAAACTCTAGAAGAGATCATCAAGACTTCTACTGGTGGCGTATTCAACAACGCAGCGCAAATCTGGAACCACACGTTCTACTGGCACTGTCTTGCTCCAAACGCGGGCGGCGAACCAACTGGCGCAGTTGCTGACGCAATCAACGCAGCATTCGGTTCTTTCGAAGAATTCAAAGCGAAGTTTACTGATTCAGCAATCAACAACTTCGGTTCTTCATGGACTTGGCTTGTTAAGAAAGCTGACGGCTCTCTAGAGATCGTTAACACTTCTAACGCTGCTACTCCTCTAACAGAAGAAGGTACAACACCACTTCTAACTGTTGACCTGTGGGAACACGCATACTACATCGATTACCGCAACGTACGTCCTGATTACATGAACGGCTTCTGGGCACTTGTAAACTGGGACTTCGTAGCTGAGAACCTAGCGAAGTAATTTTACTTCCCCCTAAGTTCAATTTAGTCTTATTTTAAAAGCTCGCTGAACCAGCGAGCTTTTTATTTTTCGCTTAAAAACTCCAATTTAATCTCTTCTTTTTCCTAAAGTTCTTCTCAGACACGCCGTTAAAATGGCATCGAGCGAGGAACATCATGCAAATTCATACTTTAGACAAAGCGGCAATTATTAACGAGCTTCAGTTCGGCAATGGTATCAACCATGCTGTCCACGAAGGACGTCGTGCCGATTTTGCACTGATTTTGTCGATGTTTTCTAGCGATGTACGCGACGTTGTACCTGTAGAGGAAATCAAAGAAGTAGCCACTAGCGAAGATATACTCCGTCAACAACTTGAATTGTCAACGCCTCAAGCTCTTCGTTCTGATAGCAGCAGCTATGAGCTAGCAGCACAGCAAGCAAAACAATTCCACGGTGCAGGTCTACCCTCAGCGAAACTGAGTCACTACTTGAAACCAGACGCCCTGACCTACTTGCCGGAAGATACGTTTAACCTTCCTGAAGACGTTTATCACAACCTATCCGGTCATGAGCGACGCAAATTGGGCGAGCGCAACAAAAACCTCATCCCAGATGCAGGGCTATACAGTCAACTAGTGACGGCTCAACGTCAGTATCAAATTCAACTGCAAGTATAGAGATCATTGTTCAACCAACAGCTTGCAGTATCCACAGTCAGAAATGTGACGCCTTACAAATTACCGCACAATAGTCCTCATCCAAAAGCGTTAGTTTGAAGTCTTTCACACTGAGCCTTTCTAATTTCAACCATGCTAATAGCACAAACCACTGGTGTATTTTTTTCACACAGGGATACAGTGAAGGTGTTATGGATATTAAAGAATCAATTATTCTCGTCACGTCTGCAGGTTCTGTTATAGGAAGGACTTGTGCTAGTCACTTTGCTCACCTTGGAGCGACGTTGATTCTTTGTGACCAAAACTCTAGCGCTCTAAAAGCGAGCTATGAGCAGATTAGTGCCTTCACAGATAAAGTCTATGCGATGAATGTGTGCAGTGATAACACAACGTCCATTAACTTACTGTTTGATCAAATAGAATCGCAGCTGCGTGCGACACCAGACGTGATAGTCAATTGCTGGACGAGCTCTCCCATGCCAGGCTTGATGGCTCCCGAACCTATGAGTACTTACATTGATCACTTGTCTTCTGCAGCACGTTTCCTCTACACCTATGGCCAGGTGGGAGCCGAACGATTTCGCGCTAGAAATAAGAAAGGGGTAATTGTTAACGTCATTTCCCATGACAGCCATGAAGATTTAACGGGAGTCGAAAGCATGGCTGCTTTGGTGTCAGGTTTTACTCACAGTTGGGCAAAAGAGCTCACTCCATTTAATATTCGGGTGGGTGGCGTCATTCCTTCGGTAAACCATACAAGAGAAGAACTTAACGAAAGACACTGGGCCGAGATCCAAGATGAATTGGTTCGCAATACCGCATATATCGTATCAAATGAGTATTTTAGTGGCAGAGTGGTTGCTACAGAAGTATGAATGGACAACGTGTTTGTTGCGTCAATGGATCGCTATTACTCAACTTTCTCAACAAAAAAGCCCCAGTCAAATGACTGGGGCTTTTACTTTTTCCCGGTTAAGGTTTCGTGCTAGCGAAAACCTTACTCACACGACTCTTGATTACGCGTCAGCTTTTTCTTTCTTTGCTTTAGGCGCCGCTTTCGCTGCTTCTTGGTCTGCTTTCTTCTTGATAACTGTTGTACCTTCGAAAGTTTCACCTTCAACGAATGCTTTACCGTAGTAAGAAGCCATTAACACATCTTTAAGTTCGCTAATTAGTGGGTAGCGAGGGTTCGCACCAGTACATTGGTCATCGAACGCTTCAACTGCTAGCTCATCAAGTTTCGCGATAAAGTCTGCTTCAGCTACGCCTGCCGCTTGGATAGACATTGGGATGTCTAGGTTCACTTTTAGCTCATCCAACCATGCTAGTAGACGTTCAATTTTCTGAGCAGTACGGTCACCAGCTTGGCTTAGACCTAAGTGGTCAGCAACTTCAGCGTAACGACGACGTGCTTGTGGGCGGTCGTATTGAGAGAACGCTGTTTGTTTAGTTGGGTTATCGTTCGCGTTGTAACGTACAACGTTAGAGATAAGTAGTGCGTTTGCTAGGCCATGTGGAATGTGGAACTCAGCACCTAGTTTGTGCGCCATTGAGTGACAAACACCTAGGAATGCGTTAGCAAATGCCACACCAGCGATAGTTGCTGCGTTGTGTACTTTCTCACGAGCGATTGGGTCGTTAGCGCCGTTCGCGTAGCTTGAAGGTAGGTATTCTTTTAGCATCTTAAGTGCTTGTAGAGCCTGACCGTCAGAGTATTCGTTCGCAAGAACAGATACGTAAGCTTCTAGAGCGTGAGTTACTGCATCGTAACCACCAAATGCTGTTAGAGACTTAGGCATGTTCATCACTAGGTTAGCATCAACGATAGCCATATTTGGCGTGATTTCGTAGTCAGCTAGTGGGTATTTAGCGCCAGTTTTGTCGTCAGTAACAACCGCAAATGGTGTAACTTCTGAACCAGTACCTGAAGTTGTAGTGATACATACAAGCTCAGCTTTTTGACCCATTTTAGGGAACTTGTAAATACGTTTACGGATGTCCATAAAGCGCATTGCTAGTTCTTCGAAGTGAGTTTCTGGGTGCTCGTACATTACCCACATGATCTTCGCAGCATCCATTGGTGAACCACCACCTAGCGCTAGGATAACGTCTGGTTGGTAGCTAGCCATTTGAGCCGCACCTTTCTCTACTACAGAAAGCGTTGGGTCAGCTTCAACATCGAAGAATGTTTGAACTTCCATGCCTTGAGCTTTAAGTAGGCTTACTACGTCATCTGCGTAACCGTTGTTGAATAGGAAACGGTCAGTGACTAAGAATGCACGTTTCTTACCTTCTAGGTCGCCAAGCGCGATTGGAAGGCTACCACGACGGAAGTAGATTGACTTAGGTAGTTTATGCCACAACATGTTTTCAGCTCGCTTCGCTACAGTTTTCTTGTTGATTAGGTGTTTAGGACCTACGTTCTCAGAGATAGAGTTACCACCCCATGAACCACAACCTAGAGTTAGAGAAGGCGCAACGTTGAAGTTGTACAAGTCACCGATACCACCGTGAGTTGTCGGGATGTTGATTAGGATACGAGCTGTCTTCATCTTGTCACCGAAGTAACGGATACGGTCAGCGTTAGTATCTTGGTTAGTGTAAAGACCAGATGTGTGGCCGATACCACCAATCTCAACCATAGTTACCGCTTGAGCAACCGCGTCTTCGAAGTTGTCAGCACGGAATAGACCTAGAGTTGGAGATAGTTTCTCGTGAGCGAATGCGTCATCGTAAGAAACTTTACCCAGACCTTCACCAACAAGAACTTTCGTGTCTGCTGGAACTTTAACGCCTGCCATTTCAGCGATTGCTGCTGCTGGTTGGCCTACGATTTTCGCGTTTAGCGCGCCATCGATAAGCAGTACTTTACGAACTTTTTCTGCTTCTGCTTTGCTTAGTACGTAAGCTTTGTGAGAAGCAAAACGCTCTTTCACTTCGTCGTAAACTTCGTCAACTACAATTGCAGCCTGCTCAGAAGCACATACTACGCCGTTGTCGAAAGTCTTAGACATCAGGATAGAAGCCACTGCACGTTTGATGTCAGCAGTTTCGTCGATAACAACAGGAACGTTACCTGCACCTACACCGATTGCTGGTTTACCAGAAGAGTAAGCTGCTTTAACCATGCCTGGGCCACCAGTTGCAAGGATAAGAGCAATGTCATCGTGTTTCATAAGAGCGTTAGAAAGCTCAACAGAAGGTTGGTCGATCCAACCGATGATGTCTTTTGGTGCACCCGCTGCTACCGCTGCATCTAGAACCAGTTTAGCTGCGTCGTTAGTCGAGTTTTTCGCACGTGGGTGTGGTGAGAAGATGATACCGTTACGAGTCTTCAGAGAGATTAGAGATTTGAAGATCGCTGTAGATGTTGGGTTAGTTGTTGGTACGATACCGCAGATGATACCTACAGGCTCAGCGATAGTCATAGTACCTAGGTTGTCATCCTCTTCTAGGATGCCACACGTTTGTTCGTCTTTGTATTTGTTGTAGATAAACTCAGAAGCGAAGTGGTTCTTGATTACTTTATCTTCAACAATACCCATACCAGATTCTTCTACCGCTTGTTGCGCTAGAGGGATACGAGCTTGGTTAGCTGCAAGAGACGCTGCACGGAAGATTTTGTCTACTTGCTCTTGAGAGTAAGTAGCGAACTCTTCTTGCGCTTTCTTAACGCGAGCGACCATTGCATCTAGTTCAGCCATATTAGTTACAGGCATAGGGAATCTCCTAAAATTAACAAATATTAAAAACTTTTTACTAAGGCTATTACTTATCGTTTTTACTGTTTATCAGTCACTTAGAAAACAAACGTCTTAGTAAATTGCTTTCAGGACTGAGTATAATATTTCAGAGTGTGAAAAAAATTGACTTGGATCAGTTCTCACGACCTAAATACCACCAAAGTGGTGCCCCATCACACTAAAACGATATAACTCACTGATAAACAAATAAATTAACCTTCAATTTTTATTGAACAAAAAAGAAGCAAATAGACAAATAAATAAAAGAAACTACAACAACCTGTAAAAAAGTTTCATTTTTAGCCAACAAAATTACATGTAGGCCCAATTCCTTGTGCTACTGAGAGTATATCGAACCGAATACATCTCTCTACAAACCACCTTAGTTTTTATCAAAAGTGTGCGAATGTTAACGTTTATGTAAAACAGCACGCTTTGACAGCAACTTTATACGCAACAATTCTTTTCCAGATTAGATACAGTTTATTAAAGAATTAGTTTTTCTCACTAAAACAGTAGGAAATGCGTTAGTTTTTTTCATTTCTTCCAACCCAACTTTTGCCTTACATTACGCCCAAATTACCCCTTCGCCTTTTCACTAATGTGAACTTTAATGAGTACGCAACATGCAAACTTTTGAACTTGCTATCTTCTTGCAGTTTTTTCTTGGTTTGGTCGCCGCAGTAAACCCTGTTGGTATCATGCCTGTGTTTGTGTCACTAACCGGACATATGACACCAGACGAAAAGCGCAATACGGCAACCACAGCGAACGTGGCTGTTGCTATCATTCTGATCATCTCGCTCTTTTCTGGCCAGTTACTATTAGATATGTTCAGCATTTCTCTGGATTCGTTTCGTGTTGCAGGTGGGCTACTGCTGCTTAGCATCGCGTTCTCGATGATGAGCGGTAAACTGGGGGAAGATAAACAAAACAAACAGGAAAAATCAGAATACGTGAGTCGCGAGCAGATCGGTGTTGTTCCTCTTGCGATGCCGCTGATGGCAGGACCAGGCGCAATCAGTTCGACTATTGTTTACGGTGCACGCTACCCAAGCATGTTTGATACGGTAGGCATCAGCATTACAATTGGCTTGTTCTGTCTATGCTCGTGGCTGTTGTTCCGCTCTGCCCCACTGATCGTGCGATTTTTGGGCCAAACTGGTATCAACGTCATTACCCGTATCATGGGTTTGATATTAGGCGCATTGGGTATTGAGTTTATCGCCAATGGTTTACGTAACTTATTTCCAGGATTAGCCTGAGTTTCTATAAAATTGTATGATAGAGCGATTCAACAATGGATCGCTTTGTCATGACGACTGACTCTCTCAAACATACTCTTTATGTCACCATTTTTGGTACTCATACCAAAGCTGGTCGAACCTTCGATATTGCACTCATTATCGCGATTATCAGTTCTCTAATCGTACTGGTCTTAGACTCAATACCATCCGTGCGCGCCGAATGGGCAAAAGAGCTAAAATACTTGGAGTACACTTTTACCGGTTTATTCACTATTGAGTATTTTCTCCGGCTTTATTGCTCTCCAAAACCAGCCGCCTATGCGAAAAGCTTTTATGGCATCGTTGATTTACTCGCGATTTTACCTACTTACTTAGCACTGTTTTTCCCTTCTGCCTCCTTTATGGGTGTAATAAGAGCACTGCGAGTCATGCGAATATTCCGCATACTCAAGTTGGTCCGCTATCTTCAAGAGTCCAACATCCTCTTACGCTCTCTACTGATGGCGCGCAGAAAGATTTTTATCTTCTTTAGCTCTGTCGCCATTATGGTCACGATCTTTGGGTCACTGATTTTTGTCATTGAGGGGCCTGAAAACGGATTTACTAGCATTCCGAAAAGTATTTATTGGGCTATTGTGACCATCACAACGGTTGGATATGGTGACTTGGTACCTCAAACAGATCTCGGAAAAGGACTTGCCTCACTCACCATGTTGTTGGGTTATTCAATTTTGGCGGTCCCTACTGGTATTTTCACAGCAGAGCTTCACCAAGAAATGCAATCGCACAAAGTATTAGTGAAGTGTCCTAACTGTTCTCACGCCGGGCACGACTCTGATGCGACTTACTGTAAACACTGTGGTAGTGAACTGGCCGATCCTGACAAACGCGTTGTTCGTGGAGAAGACGAAGCATAAAAAAGAGCTCCCTAGGGAGCTCTTTTATTTTGTCATCAAACAAAGATTGATGTGATTATGCTTTCTCAGAAAGAATAATGCGTAACGTACGACGCAATGGTTCTGCTGCGCCCCAAAGTAGTTGGTCACCAACAGTGAAAGCATTTAGGAAGTCATCACCCATTGCCATCTTACGTAGACGACCTACTGGTACGGACATAGTGCCTGTTACTTTTGCAGGTGTAAGTTCTTGCGCAGTAATGTCACGATCGTTAGGAATCACTTTAACCCAGTCGTTATGAGTGGCGATGATTTCTTCGATTTCGTCCATTGGGACATTTTGCTTAAGCTTGATAGTGAGTGCTTGAGAGTGACAGCGCATCGCACCAATACGGACACAAGTACCATCAATTGGCACAGGCGAGCTTTGTGAGCCCAAAATTTTGTTTGCCTCTGCGCCCGCTTTCCACTCTTCTTTACTCTGACCGTTATCACGTTTCACATCGATCCACGGAATAAGCGAGCCAGCTAGTGGTACACCGAATTTATCGGTAGGGAAAGAACCGCTGCGCATTGTGTCTGCAACTTTTTTATCAATATCTAGGATAGAGCTTGATGGGTTTGCAAGTTCGGAACTTACAGAGTCATTGATAACGCCCATTTGCGAGATCAGTTCACGCATGTTTTGCGCGCCAGCACCAGAAGCGGCTTGGTATGTCATGGCGCTTGTCCACTCAACAAGGCCTTTCTCGAATAAGCCACCTAGACCCATTAGCATTAAACTAACCGTACAGTTACCACCAACAAATGTGTTCGTGCCACCGTGGATGCCTTGTTGGATTTGCTTTAAGTTCACAGGATCAAGCGTGATGATGGAATCTTCCGCCATACGTAACGTAGATGCTGCGTCAATCCAGTAGCCTTTCCAACCGGCTTGTCGAAGTGCTGGGTAAACTTTTTCTGTGTAGCTACCACCTTGACATGTAATTACCGCATCAAGCTGTTTTAAGCTTTCAATATCATACGCGTCTTGCAGTAAGCCTGCGTCTTTTCCTAAGTTAGGAGCAGGAATACCAACTTGAGAAGTACTGTAGAATACTGGTTCGATTAGGTCGAAGTCTTTCTCTTCAACCATACGCTGCATAAGGACTGAACCAACCATACCGCGCCAACCAACTAAACCAACTCTCATCGTATTAACTCTCCATGTATTAAAAAACCTACCCCATAGTTAATTTTTCGCATCAAAATCTCAACCCCTATTTTGTAAATAAGCCTATTTTTTAACCTTTTCCTATGAAAATTCGTGTTAAACGAGATTTTTTAGTGTTTGGTTTGCGATTTCGGCCATTTTTCAAGTAGGGAAAGCCCTGTTGCTCCAAATTGGTCTTACCACTCAGTGATAAAATAACACATGAAGCACAATAATTTCACATTACACAACATTTAAAACCAAAAAAGTTAAAACAAACTAACAGTTAATTTCACAAGCAAACGTTTTTGCCGACGAACATCAAGATAAAACACCAAATATTCGAAATATAATTTTTGTTAATGTATGTTATGCGCGATTACAACAAGGAGCGCCTTCCTCTATTGCTCCAAGATTGACAGAGGCACATATGAAGCAAGTTACACCACGCCTACCAAGCTTGATACAGGTATTTATCTCGCTCGGTTTATTTCTACTGCTGGCATTTTCGTTCACTGCCAAGCTAGACCTACCGATCCAGCTAGCGCTGTACATCGGTTGGTTCATTATCATGATATTAGGCATTAAGCTTGGTCATCAGTACAAAGATCTGGAAAAAGCTGCACTAAATGGCATTTCCAATGGACTTGGAGCCGTCTTAATTCTTCTTGCCGTTGGCGCGCTTGTTGGTACGTGGATCTCTGGTGGTATTGTTCCAACCATTATTTACTACGGCCTTAAAGCAATTCACCCTTCTATCTTTTTGCTCGCTACCATGATCATCTGTTCATTGACTGCGCTAGCGACTGGCACCTCTTGGGGCGCTGCAGGTACTGCTGGTATTGCGATGATGGGTATTGGCCAAGGCCTTGGCGTTCCTGCACCAATTACAGCTGGTGCGGTGCTTTCAGGTTGTTACTTTGGTGACAAAATGTCGCCTCTATCGGACTCCGTCATCCTTGCTTCATCTATGTCTAATGTTGAAGTGATGGAACATATTAAAGGCATGCTGCCGATCGCACTCATTAGCTACATTATTACAGGCATTATGTTTACTGCATTTGGCTTCCACTACGCAGGTCAAGTTGACATGAGCCAGGTAGACTCTGTAATTAAAGCGATGGAGCAACAATTCTACATCACCCCTTACTCATTTGTTCCTGTGATCATCGTATTGTCACTTCTAGCAATGCGTATGCCTTCATTCCCAGTGATCAGTTTTGGTTCTCTGCTCGGTATTATTTGGGCAGTAATGATTCAAGATGTGGACTTCCTAACCGCGTTCAACACCGCTTGGGCTCCGTTTGCGATTTCTTCAGGCGTAGATTTCATTGACTCAATTCTTAACCGTGGCGGCATGTCTTCAATGCTTGGCTCGGTAGCAGTTATCGTATTCGGCCTTGGTTTTGGTGGTCTACTAGATAAAGTGGGTGTGTTAGAAACTATCGCTAAGCTATTTGAAAAACGCGTTCAAAGTGCAGGTTCACTGGCAACAAGTACAATCGGTACAGCCTTTATGGGGAACGTATTTGGTTCAGCGATGTACGTTTCACTTATCCTGACACCAAAAATCTGTGCGAAGAACTACGATCGCCTAGGCTACAAACGTAAGAACTTGTCTCGTAACGCAGAGTTCGGCGGCACATTAACATCTGGTATGGTTCCATGGAGTGACAACGGTATCTACATGGCAAGTATTCTGGGTGTTGCGACACTGTCTTATGCACCGTTCATGTGGCTAAGTTTTGTATGTATCATTGTGACCATCATCAGTTCCTACATGGGTTGGTTTGTTGATAAATGCGAACCAACGGCGGAAGCAGTTGAACAAGCAGAAGGTGAACTGAAGCAGCAAACCGCTTGAGTTCGCATAGATAGGAAGAATCTCTCTTCCGAGTGAAAGACAAAGAAAAAGAGCGCATGAGCGCTCTTTTTTATATCTCAACCAAACGTTAACTTTGTTTGACTTGCGTTTTCACTGCTGCACGCTTACCAAACCAATAGCCCAAGCCTAGTGGCGCAAAGAATATAACGGCAATGAACAAGATGAAGTAGATAATGGTACTTTTAACGAGCTCAATCAGCTTGGTCATCGCTAAACTGACCACTTCCTGCGAGACTCGGTCCATATCTTGAGCAAACTTCTCACGCTCATGGGTAATGATCTGCGCGATTTCTTGGCGCTCTCTGGCTACCATCAGCTCTAAAGCTTGGCGCTCCTCACCCAATTGAGATAAACGCGCTTGCGTTTTTTGGTCAATATCATCAACCAAAGGTTGTAACTCTACCGCCATTTGCTCTGCTAAATAGCGCATGTACTCTGGATTGTTATCAATAAAGTCCTTCATCGAATCAGCCGTAACTTGTAAGCTATTTAGCGCAGCATTAACTTTTTCGATGCTGGCAGAGCTATTTAATGCTAATAACTGCGCCTTCCAAGTCATAATTTTGGGGGTCTGTTCTGATACAAGGCTTAGACGATCCGAGACATCCCCTAATGCTTCTGGCATTGTACCTAGCGTAGTCACTGCCTCTTCCTCGCTAATTTGATTCGCATCTAACCACCCACGGTAAGCTGGCGTCCTGATCATACTTAAGTCCGCGAATGGATGTTGCTTAACGAACTCTGCAACAAACGCTTGTGTCTTGATGTACGCTTCTTGTTTCAACAGAGATTGAGCCAGTTTATCCACCTCTTTCGCTAAGTGAGCAGAAACTAACTTTGCCTCATCTGTCGCAAATAGTTCATTACCAGGGCCAGTCGTAAAGAATTGATCCATCTGTAGCGTAAAAGTCCAAGTATCAATCAGTGCTGCCATTGGCGAGACTTGGTATGCTGCGGCTTGAAGACCTTCTTCAGCATTTATCTTCCAAAGCAAAATATAAGATTGATGGACTTTATCATGCGGCTCATATTGATCGTGCAATGCATCAGCAGCTTGCTCTACCTGAGCAAAAAACTGTTGCGCATACTCACGAGTCAGGAGACGCATATTAAGCTCTTGTTTGGTAAGAGGGACGGTTTGACTCTCGATTTTCACTTCTAACAGGGAGCACCCTGAAAGCATCACAACCAACCCTATCAACATCATTGAAGACAATCGACGAACGGACATGAAAGTACCTTTAACAAATTGTATGGAACAGGAATAAAGCGAACTAAGTCATATAGTTCGGGCCTTTAATACCCCAACTCTGATGATTGTAAGTCAGAGCAATATCAATCTGTTAGCGCTTCTTGTATCTTTTCACTATTGAGAACGTGGTTAGCGAAAAGTATGGTTTGCTTTAGGACATCATCTAAACGTGTCAGTTTCTCTTCCGGCACTTTTTGCCCTTGTTTAATCAACAGTTCAATATCACCCGAAATGCAGTGCAATGGCATTGCCCCTAAACTTCCCGAGACCCCTTTAAGACTATGAGCCGCTCTTTGCGCTTGCTCTTTATCCTCTTCTAATAGCCGATGCATTTTTGAACCATCGCCAGAGTGATCCTGAATAAAGACTTCAAGTAACATTCGCACCGCGCTTTCATCTCCCGATAGCGAGTCCAGCATCTTATTGATATCTATATACGGCTCACGTTCCACGACTTCCACTTGCGATGTGTTCGGCTCATTAGGGCTCTGTTCGTTAACTTGGCTGCTTTGAGCGCTTTCGGACTGAGCAGAAAAAATAACGTAAGACCCACCAACTTGCTCAGACTCTTTATCCTCTGCTCTTGATGGTATTAGCGGCTGAACGGTTCTTTGGGAGAAAAGCCCCCATGAAATAAGAGAAAGAAATAAACCACTGATTACTGACAACCAAGTAACAAAGGTCATCAACTTTTGTTCCAACTGGTCATTTATCGAAGTCAACTGGTTCGGGAAATCAGGGTTAAGCAGTTGATTAACTAGATAGCTGCCTTGCGCCTTGGCAGATAGCGCGCTTGAAGTCTGGGCAAGTTGACGCTGAAAAGCACTTCGCTCTTGAGGAGAAAGCGTGTCCGACTCGATAAAAAGTCGGTCTAAATCACGATAAGTATCGCTATTCGTTGCTGAGTCACTAAAAATAGACTCCAAAACAAGTGCGCCTAAGCGATAGTACATTGATTGAATTTGCTCAGAGTTTTCAGCTCGGGCACGGCTCCTTCGCAACTGCTCGGCTAATGAGACTAGCTCACTGTCACTTCCTACAAAGGCTCGAGCACTTTCTAAAAATCGATCGGTCGCATAAAGCAATTGAGTAATATCTGGTGTGATTTTTCCTTCAGAAAACTCACTTTCAAGCTGTAAGCGAACTGCATAGGCTAACTGAAGTTTTAGTGAAACTTGGTCGACGTGCTTAACACGATAAGGCAGATCAAAGTTAAAAAAATGTCTGACTTCTTCAACTTTGCTTCCTAGCTCATTCACCGTTGAAATGGTTTGAATCGTTTGTTTGGCTTGCAACCAAATCCCTAGCGCTAAAACACACCATAAAACGAACCAGAACCAAACAAACCGCCTCATTCCTTCTTTTAGCTTCAGCAACACTCGCCCCTCGCATATCTCCATTAATTACAAGCATATACTATGGATGTTTCTTATTCACATAAAAAAGAGAGCCATTGGCTCTCTTAATTTGACGATACGGTTTTAGTTGCGACTCAGCTGATCTTTTAGATTTGGAGGCGTACCTTTAATCGTTAAGGTATCCGTCTCTGGGTCATAAAAAATACGCTCGCCAAGCAATAGGCTATCAAAGCTAATATTCAAGCCACCGCCAGCACCAACAAATTTAGTCAGTTTGCGAACCGTCGCACGGTCACCAGGGAAAGATTCTTCAAGCTCGTACCCTTGCTCTTTGGTAAAATCCATAAAGCTTGTGCCATCTTGGCTTGGAGGAAGCTCTCCAGAAAGCTCTGAGATTTGAACCTCATCACCAGATTTAATTTGCTCATTACAGTAGTCGTAAACTTGCTTTTTATACTCGTTCACTTCTTGCTTTTCTAGCTTCGAATCAGCACAAAAATCATCCACCGCCTGCATTAACACTAAGTTTTGTTGTTTAGTATCTAAGCCGATGTCCGCTTGCAGGAAATCTAGGAAGAAATCCGCTACTTTACGGCCGACGCGTCCCTTGATGTATTGCAAGTAACGATTAGATTCCTTGTCAGTGTCGTAGCTCGACAAGTCAATTCGTGCCGCAATATCCATTTTGGTGATATCTAGGTAATCCGTCGCACTGATGTCCAAACCTTCGGTCACTTTTAAACTTTGGTTCATTGGTAAGATACCGATGAACAAGTAGTCCGTTGCTAAACTCTGATACTCAGCGAAAACCAAAATACCTTCATCCGCAAATGGGTACTTAATCAACTCTTCTTTCAAGCGATTTGCACTAATTTGTGAGAAGTCGTAAAAATCTCGCTCTCCTTTGCGCATTTCTTGAAGCCAAAATTGAAATTCGCTGTCTGACTGGAAAGAGCCAAAACCTTTACCAGCTTTAGAATGGAATACTCGGTGAAGCTCAGCGACTAAGTTTTCAGTAGATGCATCGTTCTCTAATGATGCTGGACGAAAGTTTACAACTAGCTCGTCCTGATCGTTTTTGCACAGTTGATGCAGAATAACGTTTGAAAGATGAAGGCTCATAGTGATTTTATCTTGCTACAAGGTTTTAGTTGATGGGCATTGTAGGTTATCATAAGCCGCTTTTACTATCATTATTAGAGTCTTTATGCCGATTACATCTAAATATACTGACGAGCAAGTAGAGAAAATTCTTGCTGAAGTAGCAACAGTTCTTGAAAAACACGCTGCTTCTCCTGAGTTGACGCTAATGATTGCCGGAAATATCGCAACCAATGTCTTAAATCAACGTGTTGCTGCTTCACAACGTAAAGCGATTGCTGAAAAATTTGCTCAGGCGCTGATGTCTTCTTTAGAAACACCAAAAACACACTAATAACGGACAATAGAACACATACATGGTAGACAGCGGAAACTCATACGGCGAACGTGTATCTCGACTGGTTGGTTGGGGTCACTGGTTTGCATTCTTCAATATCGTTGCATCGATGTTGATAGGCACACGCTACATTGTTCAGTCTCCTTGGCCCGAGACGTTACTTGGTCAGTTTTATCTGGCGGTTTCTTGGGTTGGTCACTTTGGCTTTCTAGTTTTCGCGCTTTACTTGCTCGTTCTATTCCCGTTAACGTTTATCCTGCCATCGCGGAAATTGTTCCGTTTGGTGGCAGTGATTTTCGCGACCGTTGGGCAAACCATATTATTGATTGATACCCAAGCGTATCAGTCGATCAATTTGCACTTAACTCCTGTCGTTTGGGAGTTACTATTCAGCGAAGATAAAAGTGCACTCAGCACTGATCTACAACATCTGTTTGTTGTAATGCCGCTGATCTTCCTTATTCAGCTCGCTCTATCCGAATGGGTATGGCGAAAACAGCGCAAACTATCTCATAAGCACGTAGGACGTCCTCTAGCAGCTGTATTTTTCCTCAGCTTTATGACCAGCCATTTGGTTTATATTTGGGCAGATGCATACTTCTACAATCCAATTACCAGTCAGCGTTCAAACTTCCCATTGTCTTATCCGATGACGGCGAAGAGTTTTATGGAAAAACATGGTCTACTTGACCGTGAGGAATACCTAAAACGCTTAGCGGAAAATGAAGGCAACGTAGAGTTAGTCAATTACCCTCTGGAAAAGCTAGAGTTTAACCGTCGAGTCAATAAGCTCAACGTATTGATGATCAGCGTAAACAACCTGCGTGCAGACGCGCTGAATCCAGAAGAGATGCCTAACCTCTATGAGTTTGCCGAAAACAATCAGAACTTCCGTAATCATTACAGTTCAAGTAATGATACTTACGGGGCTTTTGGTTTGTTCTACGGCTTACCAACCAGTTACGCCTCAAGCATCAAGGCGCAAGGTGCTTCGCCAGTGTTACTCGATGTACTGAAAGATCAGGGTTACAACTTCGGCCTATTCAGTGGCAGCGGGTTTGAAGATGATCTCTACTCAGAGATTATTTTCCGCGACTTAAAACTAGCGGAAGACCTCGATGGCACACAAGCTCATACCGATAAGCAATCTATCGCGAACTGGAATACATGGTTAACAGAGAAAGCGAGTCAACCATGGTTTAGTTACATCGAAGTCACCACCGTTGATAATTTTGAATCGATCCCTTCAAATAATGACGAAGAAATGTCCGCAAGTGATCGCTTCAAAAAAGCTTATGAATATGCGGTGAAATCAGCGGATAAAACCATCGCTAGCATTATTGGTGAGCTTGAAAAAAATGGACTATTGACAAACACCATCGTGATTATCACTTCTAATCACGGTAGTGAGTTTAATGAAACAAACACGAACAGCTGGGGCGCAAACAGCAACTACAGCCGTTATCAGTTACAAGTTCCTATGGTCATCCAATGGCCAGGAATGTTGGCTGGTGAATTTAATCACAGCACAAGCCACTTGGACCTTTCGGTCACGTTGTTGCAGGATATGCTCGGTGTATCTTCCAACCCATATGATTACAGTAGTGGTCGTAACCTATTTGACGAAAGTCGTCGCCGTTGGATCCTAGCGGGTGACACTCGTGAGCTTGCCTTAATTACTAGCTCGCAAACCACAGTGATCGATAAGTTTGGCAACTACAAGTTGTATGACAAAAATTACAAACGACTTCGAGATGATGCACCGAAGTTGCCAGTTTTGATGCAAGGTTTAACTGAGTTACAGCGTTTTTATTCTAAAAACGATTAATACCTAGCAATCCATACACTATTCAAACTCCCCTTTTTGGGGAGTTTTTGTTTATTTAAACAACACAAACCACAAATTTGCGCAGTAAACATCCAATCAGTTCAACTAGGGGTTTACAACATTTTCAAAGCCTTATATTATGCGCCTCAGCAACGGAGAGATGGCTGAGTGGTTGAAAGCACCGGTCTTGAAAACCGGCATACGTTAATAGCGTATCTAGGGTTCAAATCCCTATCTCTCCGCCACATTTAGAAAAAGCCCGCTAAGAAATTAGCGGGCTTTTTCGTATATCCAGAATTGAAAAGATTAGTACAAATCCCTTCTTTGAACACAACTAAGCACTCCGCAACATTCAGAAAGAGCACGCTTAGAAATTAACGACCTTTTCGTTTCAGTGTCCCGTTCTGAATCAGGTTGATACTTACGTCTAGTTGTATTTACTTACCAACAAAGACTTCTTTAGCGGCATTAATGAGCTGCAAATGAATTGGGACAAGGTCTGCATGATTCGTTCGATATCCACCTCCGACGACAGCTGCGACAGGGATACCTCGCGATTTCATTGTTTGCATTAAAAATCTATCACGCTCTAAAATCCCTTGCGTCGACACATCAAAATATCCAAGCTCATCGTCTTGATGTATATCAACACCAGCATCGTAGATAACCAAATCAGGACGATGAAGATTAAGCGCCATATCGACCACTTCCTTAAACGCCATTAAAAAATCCTCATCACCTGTTCCTCGCACCAAAGGCACATCTAGATCAGACTGAGGCTTCCTCGCTGGGAAATTTTTATCACAGTGGAAAGAAAGCGTGATGATATCTGGCTCATCGTGACACAAAGTTGCTGTTCCATCCCCATGGTGAACATCACTATCAATGATCAATACTTTATCGACATGCTCGACTTCGAGCGCTTGCCTAGCCGCGATCACTAAGTCATTAAATAAACAAAAACCACTGCCAAACTCTTTGTGTGCGTGGTGGTACCCGCCACTCAAATGAATGGCAACACCATACTCAAGTGCTTTATTTGCGGTCAAAGCCGTGCCCGCTGCTGAAGTTAGCGTTCTGGTAATGAGAGACTCACTCCAAGGAAAACCTATTCGGCGCATCTTCGCAGCTGGCATGTTTCCATTCACAAGTAAGTCGACGTATTCCTGGTCATGAACACGTTTTACTTCCTCAACAGTTAATGCTTCTGGCTGGAAACACTGCACGTGTTCTTTCCAGTTATCTTTCTCCATATGTACCAATACCGATTCATAGAGGTACTGGTACTTCATAATTGGGTAACGATGCCCCTCTGGCAACTCAAGTTGAGAATAAATCGGGTGGTAGATAAATGGCAGCATGAGAAATTCTTAATAACAATGGTAACGAAATAGTATCAACTTCAAGGGTTGAATAAAATGCAATTTAATTGATAATGATTTTCAATATCAATTAAATTTAATATACATATGAATTCTACTTTCTTTGCTATTCTCGGCGCACTGTTTGGCTCTCTTTGTGCTCTGTCCCTATTTTCATCTTTCGTTGTTGGTGCGTGGTGGCTGGTTGATTTTATTGCGCTTAGCTAACACAATGACTTTCAACTGAAATCAAAAAAATATAGGTGTTTGTATGAGTCAAACCGTCTTTATTACCGGAGCAAATCGCGGCATTGGCCTTAGCTTAACTGAGCTGTACCTGAAGCAAGGCCATCAAGTACACGCTACTAGCCGTTCCTTAGAGAACAGTTCTGAACTACAAACTCTAGCCTCACATTACAGCAATCTAGTTTTGCACGAACTGGATGTCACTCACTACGAACAAGTCGCTCTGCTTGCAGATAAGCTCCCCGCCATCGACTTACTCATTAACAATGCGGGATATTACGGCCCCAAGGGATATGGCTTTGGAAACACTGACGTAGAAGAATGGCGTAAAGTCTTCGAAGTAAACACCATTGCACCGTTAAAACTGGTTGAGCACTGTTACCCTCGCTTACAACAAGGCAAGATGAAAAAGATTGCTTGTATCTCATCAAAAGTGGGGAGCATGACGGAAAATACGTCCGGTGGCGGTTATATTTATCGTTCATCGAAAGCGGCGCTAAACTCGGTTGTTAAAAGCTTGAGCAATGATTTAACACCTGAAGGATTTACCGTTTTAGCGCTTCATCCTGGTTGGGTAAAAACGGCAATGGGCGGGCCAAATGCATTGATAGATACGCAAACCTCCGCGCAGGGCCTAGCGAACGTGATAGAGCTGAGTACACCGCAACTTTCAGGTCGATTTATTAACTACGATGGTACTGAGCTACCTTGGTAGCGGCGTTAAGAAACAACCATCAATAAACCAAATAACACCTAAGCTAGGCTTCATAATCGTGACTTGGTTGGCAAACATAATGTTCACCAGTGATCCACCAGCATAATTCGCGCAATCTAACTTGAATTTATCTATATCCAATCCAGACTTATGAAAAAGTAGAACAATTAAGGAGAAGGCACGATGGCAGCAGATAGGGATTTGGTTAATTTTAGCGAAGAACACGAGCTAAACTACTGCTTGAGAAGTGCTGGTAAACGCCAAACTCAAGCAAATCGAGATACATTAGTTGACTTGGGCAAGCAGGTGAAAGAGGTACTGGACAAACGCGTGTTAACTCAAGGAGAAGTAAGAGGCGCGATCCAAAACCACGGTGACCTGTTCGAGTAATCTATTTTCAAGCATGCGCGGTGTTTAATTACGCCGCGCTTGTCCTATGCCCGCTTACCTTTGGTTGCACGAGATTTAGCCGCGCCACCACTCTTTGAATAACTACGCTTTTTACGTTTAAACGCTGGACGTTCCACCTTGGGTAGATGACGCAATGAATCAGGGATCGGCCCTGCTTTTACTTGTGCCATCAAACCATCAATGCGTTGCTCTAGTGCTTGCATAAACGGCTGATATGCCTGATTTCTCTCTGCCATACCTTGTAACTGGTGCTCCCAATGAGCCGTCATATCTGGGTACGTTGAATCCTGTGGCAAGGCATGAATGAGACCTCTTCCCGCAGGAGAGCTGAGAATTGATTTACCTTGACGCGTGAGCAGTTGGCGTTTGAACAGCGTGTCCAAAATACCAGCGCGAGTCGCTTCCGTACCTAGCCCATCAGTATCACGAAGGACTTTTTTCAGTTCTTTATCCGCAACGTAACGGGCGATCCCGGTCATCGCTTGCAACAGCGATGCTTCGGTAAAGTGCTTTGGTGGCTCGGTTTTTCGGTCTTTTATTTCCCCTTCACGACAAGTTAACACGGTGCCTTCGGGTAACGGTGGAACGGCATCAATACCTTCATCTTCCTTGTCAGTTTTGCCCATTAGCGCTTTCCAACCCGGCGAAACTAACTGACGACCTTTCGCGATAAACGTACCACCAGCGATATCGAAAACCAATTTCGCTTCTGCGTAAACCGCCGCCGGATAAAACTGCATGAGATACTGGCGCGCAATCAATTGATACACTTTCATCTCATTACCCGAAAGCGCATTCACATTAGCTTGTTTTGGTGTAGGGATAATCGCATGGTGCGCATCCACTTTTTTATCATTCCAAGCTTTGGACTTTAATGTTAAGTCTGCTCCCTGAACGGCACCTTGCAGCTCTTTTGCGTTATTCGCAATAGCAGTTGTCACTGTCCCTGCTTGCGAGTAGTGTTCCATCGGTAAATAGCGACAATCTGAACGCGGGTAAGTGATCAGCTTGTGCTTTTCATACAATGCCTGACAAGTATCTAGTACTTGTTGCGCACTCATACCATAGCGCTTCGCTGCATCGATCTGTAAAGCAGATAATGAATAAGGTAATGGTGCTGATTGCTTGGTTTGCTTTTGTTCCGACTCCGTCACTTTAGCGGGTTGATTTGCAATACGGTTTGCAACGTTTTCCACTAACTTACGGTTTAACACTCGCCCTTCTTCATCCTGCCAAGGCTTGCATGCCTCACTTGGCTTCCAACGAGCACGAATATCAAAAGTACCATTGGCATCTTGATATGGGATCAGAGCATGTAGGGTAAAATAGTCTTTCGGGACAAAGTTTTCGATTTCTTCATCACGACGCACCACTAAGCCAAGAACTGGCGTTTGCACTCGCCCTACCGAGAGAACACCTTGATACCCTGCTTTTTGACCAAGCAAGGTATAAGCACGAGACATGTTCATACCATACAGCCAATCAGCCCGAGAGCGAGCCAATGCAGAAACTGAAAGTGGGATAAACTCTCGATTACTGCGCATAGAACTGAGTGCACGTTTAACCGCAGGTAAGTTCAAGTCGGAAATCAGCAAACGCTGTGTGGATTCCTTCTTGGTTTTAGATAACTTGCAATAGTCGAGAACTTCATCAACTAACAGCTGACCCTCTCGGTCTGGGTCTCCTGCATGAATGACTTCGTTAGCTTCTTTGAGCAATTTACGAATCACTGTTAATTGCTTACTTGCGCTTTTCCTCGGTCTGAGCTGCCATTGCTGCGGAACAATTGGTAAATCTGCCATATTCCACTTTTTATAACGCTCATCATAAGCGTCAGGTTCGACTTGTTCGAGCAAATGGCCGATACACCAAGTAACGATATCCCCGTTCCCACAGCGGATGAATCCTTGATCTTTCTTTTGAGGGTTTGGCAGTGCAGCGGCAATCGCACGGCCTAAGCTTGGTTTTTCAGCAATAAACAGACGAGACATAACGTTTTGGAAATAAATATAATTAGGGCCACATTAACGAATGTAGCCCTAATAAATCAAGAAAAACTGTATAAATAAACAGTCAAGTTTGTTTAAGTTTTCAGTTATAGAAATTCAACAAACTGAGAGAGGTCACGCTCAGGAACTTTCATCGGTGTGCAACCAGGCGTACCTAGGTACAAGAAACCAACAATCTCATCGTCGCCTTCTAAACCAAACGCTTGATGAACTTCTGGATGGAACATCCACTTACCTGAGCGCCAAAATCCTTGAAAGCCTTGCGCTACCGCTGCCATCTGCATGGATTGTACGGCACATCCCGCAGATAAGTGTTGCTCTAGTGCAGGCACTTTCTCATGTTCCGTAACTTTAGCAATCACCGTGATCACCATTGGCGCACGAAATGGCGCATTTTTCACCTTTTCGACCACCGCTTCATCACTATTTTCAGCTTCTGCCGCTTTTACCAAGATATCTGACAGTTTTTTCAAACCATCGCCCTGTGCGATAACGAAACGCCAAGGGGTTAATCCCGCATGGTCAGGCGCACGAAGGCCTGCACGAATGATGTTCTCAAGCGCTTTACCTTCTGGTGCAGGCGCAGATAACTTCGCGATAGATCGGCGATTGAGCAAAAGATCGAGAGCGTCCATGAAAGAATCCTTATCGAATATCGTTGTTATTTTGTTTACGCCACTTTAGCACAATCTGCTCCTGCGAATAACAACCGGTTTTCTGTGGGCTTGATAACGTGCTTCACTTAACATCAAACTGGATTTAATGTTAATTTATTCGCGAAATGAATAAGTTGAACATAGGCAGGTTGATGAACAAGGATAAACAAAACAGCATTTACGAAAAGATCGTTAATGACGAAGATGCCCGTGCCTGTAAGGCGATTCCTGAATCAGCTTGTCATCAAGTTCCCGGCAACTTTCTTAAAATCATTCTTGCTCAGTTTTTAACGAAGGTCGGCGATGCGTTAATCAACCCCAAAGTCACGTTGCCGTGGATACTACAAAGTCTCGGGGCACCGGTTTACTTAATTGGTTGGCTCGTTCCTATTCGTGAATCAGGTTCCCTTATCCCACAACTTAGCATCGCGCACTACATCCGACGCATTCCAGTAAGAAAATGGTTCTGGGTAATTGGCAGCATCTTGCAGGCTCTTTCCATATTTGCAATCGGAGTGGTCGCATTAACTCTGACAGGAGCTGCTGCGGGTTATGGTGTAATTGCATGTCTTGTGATCTTCAGCCTCTCACGCGGTTTAAATTCCGTCGCATCAAAAGATGTGTTGGGAAAAACCATCCCCAAAAACCAACGAGGTCAAGTCAACGGCTGGTCTTCAAGCGCTGCTGGCCTTGTTACGTTGCTTTTCGCTAGCCTTCTGGCACTAGCCTGGCTATGGGACGTAGAGCCGACGGAGCGCTTTTACAGTCTGAGTTTAGGGTTAGCGGGCGCCATATGGCTTATTGCGGCATTAGTTTATGCACGAATTAATGAGTATGCCGGTGAGGTAGACGGTGGTCGAAATGGCGTCCTTGAGGCATTTAAACAACTCGCGTTACTTAAAACAGACGTGACCTTTCGTCGATTCGTTATCACGCGGACACTATTTTTATGTTCTGCGCTGAGTGCACCGTACTACATTGTGCTGGCACAGCAATCTCTCGGTGGACAGCTCTGGGTGCTAGCTCTCTTTATGTTTGCGAGTGGCTTGGCCTCCTTTGTGTCAGGTCCTTTCTGGGGAAGAATGTCCGATCGCTCTAGCCGCAGTGTGATGGTCATCGGCGCAACGATGAGCGCGCTACTTGGCGTTGTTTTATTTGTTTACGATACGTGGGTCACCGCTAGCCAAAGCTTCCTATTCGTGATTCCTCTGCTCTACTTTTGTGTGTGCATTGCCCACGACGGAATACGAGTCGGACGAAAAACCTACTTAGTTGATATCGCAGAAGGTGACAAGCGGACAAGCTATGTAGCCGTGAGTAACACGGTGGTTGGAATAATGCTGCTTCTAATGAGTTCTCTTGGTGTTATGTCGAACTTTTTGAGCCTTTCAGCAGTGGTGTTAGTGTTCTCTTTTATTACTCTTGCTGGCGTAGTAATGGCCAAACAACTGCCAGATATCAGTGACTAGTTCTATACAAAAAAAGCTGCGCTCAAAGCGCAGCTTTCATGGTAAACACACATTAAAAAGCTAGAGTTTTACCGCCAATTTAACACCTTGACGAATCGCACGCACAGCATCAAGTTCACCCGCATGGTCAGCTCCGCCAATGATATGAATCTTCTCTCCGAGTTCAGACCATTTATCTTCAAATGGACGAACAGACTCTTGCCCCGCACAAATGACGACTTTGTCCGCGTTCAATAATTGTTCTTTTCCATCTACATGAATGTGCAAACCTTGATCATCAATTTTATCGTAAGACACGCCACCGACTAAATGTACGCCCCTTTTTTCAAGGGTACGTTTATGGATCCAACCTGTCGTTTTACCCGGACCTTTACCTACGCGACCTTTACGACGCTGAAGCACCCAGACTTCTTTATCGCTGACCGCATCAGGGTAAGGGTATAAACCACCCGGTTGAGACATCTCTTTGTCGATTCCCCATTCATGCAACCAGTCATCCAACGTTTGCCCAACTGGCTCTGTGAGCATGGTCGCGACATCTACGCCAATACCACCTGCACCAACGATAGCCACTTTCTCACCGACTGGCGTTTTGTCTCGAATGAGTGTTTGATAGTCGACGACTTTTTCTGGGTTCTCAATTCCATCAATATTGACTTTACGTGGCTCGACACCCGACGCCATCACGATCTCATCGTATTCTGTTAGTAGGTCATAGTTCGCTTCCGTCGATAAGTGCAGATTCACGCCTGTTTCATCAATACGATTAGCGAAATATCGTATCGTCTCTCGAAACTCTTCCTTACCAGGGATCTGCATAGCAAGACGGAACTGACCGCCGATGCGGTCGTTCTTTTCGAACAAATCAACCTTATGGCCACGTTCAGCCAGTGTAGTCGCACAAGCCAAGCCCGCCGGACCTGCTCCGACAACAGCAATGTTTTTCTTCTTAAAGGCTGGTTCAACAACAATTTCGGTTTCATAGCACGCAAGTGGATTCACTAAGCAACTGGCGCGCTTACCTTTAAACACGTTATCTAGACACGCCTGATTACAACCAATACACGTATTGATAAGCTGCGCTTTCTCCTGTTCGGCTTTAGCAACAAAGTAAGGATCAGCCAAGAATGGGCGCGCCATCGAAACCATATCGGCATGCCCAGAAGATAGAATACGTTCTGCTTCGTCTGGCGTATTTATTCGGTTACAAGTGATGATAGGAACCGAAACGTGAGGTTTAACTTTTTCCGTAACCCACGTAAACGCACCGCGTGGTACTTGAGTCGCAATGGTCGGAATTCGAGCCTCGTGCCAACCAATGCCAGTGTTAATAATCGTGACGCCAGCCTCTTCAAGCGCTTTCGCCAATTCGATAACGTCTTCAAATGTGCTGCCCTGCTCGACAAGATCCAGCATAGAGAGACGGAAAATGATGATGAACTTGTCGCCCACCGCCTTACGAACCGCTTTGACAATTTCTAGCGGAAAACGCATACGTTTTTTGTAACTGCCACCCCATTCGTCGTAACGCATGTTCGTGCGCTTACATAAGAATTGGTTTATCAGGTAACCTTCCGAGCCCATTAACTCGACGCCATCATAACCAGCAAGCTGGGCTAACTCAGCGCTGTTCGCAAAGGCATCAATGGTTTTCTTAATCTGGCGGTCGCTCATTTCACTCGGAGCAAACTTTGCAATTGGCGCTTTAATGCCAGACGCACTTTGCGAGAATGGATGCATGGCATAACGCCCAGCATGAAGAATTTGTAGGGCAATTTTGCCACCGTGCTTGTGCACCGCTTCTGTCACAACTTTGTGGGCCTTGGCATGCTTTGGCTTGCTGAACTCAGCACTCAATGGGTGCAAACGACCGCGTAAGTTCGGAGAAAAACCTCCGGTTACAATCAGTCCAACACCGCCTTTCACGCGTTCTTCATAGAAAGCCGCGAGCTTCTGTAATCCTTCTTTGTGCTCTTCTAAGCCCGTGTGCATTGATCCCATCAGGACTCGGTTTCGTAATTGTGTAAAACCGAGATCCAGTGGCTTTAATAGGTTTGGGTACATGGCAGACATCACTTAACATCCATTGTTATTATCATGGTCTGACCAGATTAAGCCCGCTCAACCAAAAAATCAAACAAGCGTTTACATTTTTGTAACACCGATCAATCTCGCGTGAAAATATGCCAATTGTTGAGTGGTCGTGATAAGCTAAAAAAATGTTATCTTTTGAGATCTTAGAGATAAGAACCCATACTTTGTTAGACTCGGCGTAACTATCTCGTTATGGAGACAAAATGAAAAAACTCTTCAAATTTATTGGTTTGATATTTAAAGGGATATGGAAGAGCATCACCTTTATCAGACTCGCACTGGCAAACCTGATCTTCTTGCTGATGATTGCCGTTTTCTACTTTGCTTTTACTTATACCGGAGACGGTCAACCCGTCGTCGAAAAAGAGTCGGCATTGGTGATGAACCTTTCAGGTCCGATTGTCGAACAAAGACGCTATGTAAATCCAATGGACTCTTTTGCTGGTTCCCTTTTGGGCAATGAGTTACCGAAAGAAAACGTTCTTTTCGATATCGTTGATACTATTCGCTACGCGAAAGACGATCCTAAAGTGTCTGGATTAGTGCTAGCACTGCGAGACATGCCAGAAACAAATCTCACGAAATTACGTTACATCGCGAAAGCGTTGAACGAATTTAAAGCGTCAGGTAAACCCGTTTACGCCGTAGGTGATTTCTACAACCAAAGCCAATATTACTTGGCAAGTTACGCTGATAAAGTTTACCTGGCACCTGATGGTGGTGTATTGATTAAAGGTTACAGTGCCTATTCAATGTACTACAAAACGTTACTTGAAAAGCTTGACGTTTCTACTCATGTTTTTCGCGTAGGTACTTATAAATCCGCTATCGAACCGTTTATTCGTGATGACATGTCCGATGCGGCGAAAGAGTCTGCAACACGCTGGGTTACTCAATTGTGGAGTGCTTTTGTTGATGACGTAACGACAAACCGAAATATTGATGCGAAAGTGCTTAACCCAACCATGGATGAGCTGATTGACGAAATGAAGTCAGTGGACGGTGATCTTGCTCAGCTAGCGGTTAAACTGGGCTTGGTTGATGAACTCGCGACACGCCAAGACATTCGCACTCTATTTGCAAAGCAGTTTGGTAGTGACGGCAAAGACAGCTACAACGCGATTGGTTACTACGACTACCTTGCAACGATTCGTCCTGATTACACACTACCTCAGCACGATATCGCCGTTGTTCTAGCAAGTGGCGCGATTATGGATGGTCAACAACCTCGTGGTACTGTCGGAGGTGACACCGTCGCAAGCTTGCTGCGTCAAGCACGCAATGATGAAAAGGTGAAAGCGGTCGTGTTGCGAGTAGATAGCCCTGGGGGTAGTGCCTTTGCCTCTGAAGTGATTCGCAACGAAGTAGAAGCACTGAAACAAGCAGGCAAGCCAGTTGTTGTATCCATGTCGAGTTTAGCCGCTTCTGGTGGTTATTGGATTTCAATGAGCGCAGACAAGATCGTTGCTCAGCCAACAACACTGACGGGTTCCATTGGTATTTTTAGTGTCATCACCACGTTTGAAAAAGGCTTTAGTAAGTTAGGCATTAATACTGATGGCGTTGGCACATCGCCGTTCTCTGGTGACGGCATTACCACTGGCCTTTCTGACGGCGCGTCTCAAGTATTCCAATTAGGTATCGAGCACGGTTACAAGCGCTTTATTTCTCTAGTTGGCGAGAATCGCGATATGTCTCTAGAGGAAGTTGATAAAGTTGCTCAAGGTCGAGTTTGGACTGGCCAAGACGCACTATCCTTTGGTCTTGTCGACCAGATGGGTGACTTTGATGATGCCGTAGAACTAGCGGCAAAACTGGCGAATGTGACCGATTACGGCATTTACTGGGTAGAAGAACCGCTTTCTCCCACTGAACTATTTTTACAAGAGTTCATGAAACAGGTGAAAGTCTCTCTAGGTATTGATGCAACCAGCTTGCTACCAAAAAGTCTTCAACCCGTAGCTCAACAGTTCGAACAAGACGCAAGCTTGCTACAAAGCTTTAACGATCCTAAAGGTCAATACGCATTTTGTTTGAACTGCCAAGTGCAGTAGCTTTTTCACTAATATTACAAAGGGTATCTCTACTTGAGGTGCCCTTTTTATTACGCTCAACATCTCCTCAGATGACTTTCTGATGCTGTGCGCATAGCCTCGCATCTCAAGGTTATTTAGGTATATAATCCCCGCCTCTGTTCCCCTACATGAAAGAAAAAACGATGACTAGAAAACACATCTACATCGCTTACACCGGTGGCACCATCGGAATGCAAAAATCGGATCACGGCTATGTGCCTATTGCTGGCTTTATGGAAAAGCAACTAGCAAGCATGCCAGAGTTTCACCGTCCTGAAATGCCGGATTACACTATCCACGAATACGATCCTCTGATTGACTCATCAGATATGACGCCTGCCGACTGGCAGCAGATTGCGGATGATATTCGTGACAACTATGACAAATACGATGGTTTCGTCATCCTACATGGTACTGACACCATGGCATACACAGCATCTGCATTGTCTTTCATGCTTGAAAACCTTGGCAAGCCAGTGATTGTTACGGGTTCACAGATCCCTCTTGCGGAGCTGCGTTCTGACGGTCAAGCCAACCTATTGAATGCTCTGCATATTGCCGCAAACTACCCGATCAACGAAGTTACTTTGTTCTTCAATAATCAGTTGATGCGTGGTAACCGCAGCACAAAATCTCATGCGGACGGTTTTAATGCCTTTACTTCACCAAACCTTCCTCCACTACTGGAAGCCGGGATCAATATTCAAGTAAGCAACAGCGTAACCGTTGGTGCACAACCAGAAGGTGAATTTAAGGTTCACAACATCACACCACAACCAATCGGTGTGATCACCATGTACCCTGGCATTTCACACGAAGTTATCCGAAACACGCTTCGTCAGCCCGTGAATGCGATGATTCTTCTGACTTTTGGTGTCGGCAATGCTCCTCAGAACCCTGAGCTGCTTGGTCACCTGAAAGAAGCCTCTGAGCGCGGCGTTATTGTCGTGAACCTAACTCAATGTTTGGCAGGCAAAGTGAATATGGGCGGCTACGCCACGGGTTGTGCACTGGCAGACTCTGGAGTTATCAGCGGCTTTGACATGACGCCAGAAGCGGCACTAGCAAAACTGCATTACCTTCTAAGCCAAAACCTTTCTTACGAAGAAGTGAAAGAGAGAATGCAGCAAGTACTGCGTGGTGAGATGAGCCTGTAAATTCAAACTTACTACGATCTAAAAAGCCCAATAGAGATTGGGCTTTTTTCTTTTAAAGTCAAAGTAGTAGCGGTAAACGACACCCTGCAAAAATCAAAGGTTCACTTAATCAATGTTCGGATTGACACGAACAATGTCGCTCTCTTCTCCGCTAAATTGTTTTTTAAGTTCTTGCTTCGATTTAAAGCTGATTTCACCGCCAGCTGCAACCGTCATATGCTGCGCATCAGTATTATGTTTTGATTGATACAACATCACAGCTTGCATACACGAATCTCGCTGCTCTTTAGAAAGTGTTGTACCCTCAGGCCATCTTCCCGTTTCTACTGCATAGACTAAGCGATCATAAACTTCTGGAGTCATCGCTTGTAATAGTTGTTCTGCGTCCATAATGTACCTTCTTATTACATTCTATTTACAGAACATAACGGGTTAAGAAACTGAGTCAAGAATACGAAAATGAATTGGTGTAACGGATCACAAGCAAAGCCATGAAAAGAACACACTGGTTACTTCTCAGCCTCACAAGTCTCGCACTAACGGGCTGTTTCGAAGGTAACGTGACAACCGAAGAGTTGTGCCAAAAAACACCAGAGCTGCGCTGCAAACAGCTCAATATGGATGACGGGCAATGTCGAGTTCCCAGAACAAATTTAGTATGGCATCGGTTTGAGCAATTGAAAAAACCATCAGAAGCCAACCAAATCATCGAATACGGTCTGGTCGCTGAATATAGAAAATGCTTAGAACTCGCCTCTCAGATCACACCTATTGATCAAAGTGCTCTCAAGAGACAGCGTTTTAACGCTTTGGTACACAGTATTGATGAGCTAGAACGCATCGTAAACGAGTTAAAAGGCTCAGAAGACCCCGCTACTTTGTATTTTTTGTGGTCTCAAACGGGTGACATCCAAGCTCGTCGCGCATTTTTACAAATGGAAGGCTCACCTAAGTTAAATACTGCTGAGATGCAATATGCATTAGCTACTTTCTATACTAATCGAGATGCTAAGAAAACGTTGATACTGCTGAATAAAGCGTTGTCTTTATCGGATGAAGACAACCTTAATCCGATCATTCTCAAATCAATGGCAAGCATTCATCAAGGGCTTGGAGAAAAAGAGCGCGCATATCTGTGGGCAATGGTTGCAAAAAGATTCGACGTCCCGCTTGCTGATGAAAAGCAGCTCAAGCGTATGTTTAATTTTAGTCATGCAGAGCAATATCAGCTGCTAGATGAATTAGCTGAATCGGTGGCAAAAGCCATAGAGAGAGGGAACTACTCTCCAACAATGATACCCAAAGAGATATAAACGAAAGAACTCCCGCAATTGGCGGGAGTTTTTCTTTGGGTCAAACTACACTCTGTTTTCTACTTACAACAAATCGTATTGAAAGGATAAAACACTATCGAGCACAATTTTGTCGTTATTGTTCTGATTTGTTGAAAATTAACGACACTGAATTAACACAAAAACGCTCACCCGTGGTCTGTGGGCCATCTTCAAAAACGTGCCCTAGATGGCTATCACATGTGGCACAACGAATCTCTGTACGTACCATTCCGTGACTCAGATCTTCTAAATAGCGCACCGCTTGATCATTGATGGGCGCATCAAAACTTGGCCAACCACAGCCAGAGTCATACTTGTTATCAGAGACAAAGAGAGGGGCATTGCAACAGGTACAAGCATAAACACCCGTCTCTTTATTATGCAGTAGTTTACCGCTGAAAGGCGGTTCTGTACCTTGCTCTCGGCAGACACGAAACTCTTCTTCAGAAAGTTGCTCACGCCACTGCTCATCTGACTTCGCCACTTTTTTCCCGTTTTGTTCCACGACTTTCTGCTCCTTCTTTACTGTTTTTGGTATTGACTTTTTTAGCAAAAAACTTGCTTCTCTTAACAGTTGTAGCACATACTTTCTCACCAGGACACCATGCGTAATTAATTTGATAAGAGCACTTATCTCACCAGTTATATTACGCCAACTGGACTACAGAAGAATCAGTTAAAAGTTTAAAAAACGAACATTTGCGAAGAATTGTTAAAAAAAGCGTCGCTTTTTTTTGACTTTAAACAAGTTAAGTCCGATTATCACTTGCAGATGTTTACTGGATTCTGTAATTTTACTACCAGTTATCTTTAATCAGAAATTAAGTTGTGGAGCAACTATAATGACTATCAAAGTAGGTATTAACGGTTTTGGCCGTATCGGTCGTTTCGTATTCCGTGCAGCGCAAGAGCGTGCTGACATCGAAGTTGTAGGTATCAACGACCTTATCGACGTAGATTACATGGCATACATGCTTAAGTACGACTCAACTCACGGCCGTTTCAACGGTACTGTTGAAGTTGAAGGCGGTAACCTAATCGTTAACGGTAAAACTGTACGTGTTACTGCAGAGCGCAACCCAGCGGACCTTAAATGGGACGAAATCGGTGTTGACGTTGTTGCAGAAGCAACTGGTCTTTTCCTAACAGACGAGACTGCACGTAAGCACATCGAAGCTGGCGCGAAGAAAGTTGTTCTAACTGGTCCTTCAAAAGACGCTACTCCAATGTTCGTAATGGGCGTTAACCACGCTACTTACGCTGGTCAAGACATCGTTTCTAACGCTTCTTGTACTACTAACTGTCTAGCGCCTATCGCTAAAGTTCTTAACGACAAGTTCGGTATCGAATCTGGTCTTATGACTACAGTTCACGCTACTACAGCAACTCAAAAAACTGTAGACGGTCCTTCTGCTAAAGACTGGCGCGGTGGTCGTGGTGCTTCTCAAAACATCATCCCATCTTCAACTGGTGCTGCTAAAGCTGTAGGCGTTGTTCTTCCAGAACTAAACGGCAAACTAACTGGTATGGCTTTCCGCGTACCAACAGCTAACGTTTCTGTAGTTGACCTAACAGTTAACCTAAAAGAAGGCGCATCTTACGAAGCTATCTGTGCAGCAATGAAAGAAGCTTCTGAAGGCGAGCTAAAAGGTGTTCTAGGTTACACTGAAGATGCAGTAGTATCTCAAGACTTCATCGGTGAAGTTCAAACTTCTGTATTCGATGCTAAAGCTGGTATCGCTCTAACTGATAACTTCGTTAAAGTTGTATCTTGGTACGACAACGAAATCGGTTACTCAAACAAAGTTCTAGACCTAATCGCTCACATCTCTAAGTAATTAGATAGTTAGCAATTAGCGAATAACTTCGTTAAAGAAAAGGCGGCTCTAGAGTCGCCTTTTTTGTATCTGGAATTTGAGAGAATACCTCGGCGCTGTTGCATTGTATTTGCGACGGATGTCGAAACCCTACTTTCCCCAATGATAGGAAACAGCACATGGATTTAAAAACTCTCCCAGCTCTAACCGTGTTATCTGATAACGTTACTGTCGTTGAAATTGATCAGGTCAAAGTAGTACGTGTTATTCATGAGAAAGCGACAGCAGGCATCTCCTTACATGGTGGTCACGTTGTTTCGTTCACTCCTGCTGGTCATGAAGATTTGATTTGGATGAGCGAGAAGGCAATTTTCGACGGGAAAAAAGCTCTGCGAGGCGGCATTCCCGTTTGCTGGCCATGGTTTGGGCGTATTGCAGCACCGGCTCATGGTTTCGCACGTACTGCTGAATGGGAGCTGGTTGAACATCGCGAGAACGATAACGGCGTGATTGTTGAACTTGCTCTGTTCCCGACAGAAGAAATCCACGATATTTGGCCACATATGTTTGACGCTCGTTTGGTGGTTGAAGTTGGCGATGAGCTAAAAGTGACACTCAAAGTCATGAACATCGATGACGAAGCTTGGACCTTCTCTGGCGCGTTACATACTTACCTAAACGTTGGAGACATTAAGCAAGCACAAACGACAGGCATGGGTGCCGAGTACATTGATAGCTTGAAAGCTGATGCGGTATGCCAAGGTGGTGATGTTCTGCAACTCACAGACACCATTGATCGCGTTTACACGCAACCAGAAGCGAAAATTTTGGTAAAAGATCCGGAACTGAATCGTACATTAAGCGTGGAAAACCATGGTCATAACTCCGCGGTACTTTGGAACCCTTGGGCAGAAGGTGCACAAGGTATGGCTGATATGGCTGACGATGGTTACCAAACCATGCTCTGTGTTGAATCTACTGTTCACGCTCCAAGAATCGAGCAAGGTAAAACGCTCCAGCCAGGTGAGACTCATGAACTTGTCACTGTAATTTCAGTGCAGTAGTTGTAACCAGCTCAAAGGTCGGGAATACCCGGCCTTTTTTGTAATCAAAGCCCCACTTAGATGGTCCTCTCTCAACTAACTTATTGGTTATTAGTCACTTTTGACTATTTCATTAATAAATATCAAAAAATTCGATCATATAAACCGATAGCATGCCGATACAAAACTCATAAATAATAAAAATATCAGGAACTAATCTATGTTAGAGAGATACCGAAATCAAAGTGTCGGATTCCAGTTAAAGCTGGTTATCACTTTGTGTCTATTCATTGCTTTCAGCAGTATTGCTGCGCTTGTTTACCGTAACGCTTCCGATGTTCTATTGGAAAGCACCCTTAAAGAGCACCAATCTAAAGTAGAGTCGATGGCTAAAACCATTGCTGGCCAATTCGATGCTTATCTGCATACCGCTAAAGTGCTCGAGTCCACTTTTCGTAATGGTTACCTTGCCGGTGTTTATGTCGAAAACTATACCGTTGATTTCATGGGTCATGAAATACCAAACATCACTCAATACAGTGAAAGCTTAATTAACGACACAAAGCTGGTCGATAGCTTCACACGTGATACCGGTGCTATCGCGACTTTATTCGCGCCTTTGGGAGATGACTTTATCCGTGTATCTACCTCACTAAAAGATCCTCAAGGTCAACGAGCAGTGGGAACCACACTAGGTCTCGACCACCCAGGTTATCAGCAACTAAAAGCTGGTCAGCCATATTACGCTCAAATAAAGTTGTACGGCGAACGCTACATTACCTATTACTCTCCAATTAAAGATGCAACAGGAAAAGTTGCAGGGTTATCGTTTATTGGTTTACCCGTAGATCAAGCAACACAAACGCTATTCGATGCGCTAGAAGAGATTAAATGGGGCGATACTGGCTATACCATCATTGTCGACAACGACGACAACAATCTTGGTAAGTACCTACTCCATCCGACCAAAAGTGCAACCGACCCTTCAATCACAGAAGTTCGTGACTACGAGGGTAATAAGCCTTTCCATAAAATTTTTGAACAAAAGAGCGGATTAATTCTCTACCCTTACCAATTCGGCTCAACAGTCGGCGAAAAGTACTTAGTGTTTACCGAAGTACCAGGCTGGAACTGGAAACTACTGGGTGGTACGTTCATCAAAGAAGTGACCAAAGGCAGTGATACACTACTCAAACTTATCGCCATCATTTCTTCGGTAGCGGCAATCATTACTTTTGTTGTACTGACACTTTTCTTGAATCGCAGCTTACAACCTCTGACCGTTCTAAACTCCTATATGACTCGCTTGGCGGGCGGCGAGGTCAGCTTGAACGTCCCATCGTCTCGTAAGGCATCAAAAAATGAAATTACGAACCTGAATAAGGGTGTCGCCAGTATGGCAAGTCAACTCAATGAACTTGTTGGTAAGATCCGTTCCACAAGCGACTTAGTAGAGAGCAACTCCACCAGCGTTGCCAATGATGCCCATAGCAATTTAACCCAAGCTGACCGCCAACAAGAAGAAGTAGAACAAGTGGTAACAGCAATCGAAGAGATGGCCTCTTCTGCTCAATCGGTTGCCCAACAAGTCGAAAGTATTGCGGAAAACGTACGCTCAGCGAATACCGATAGTCAATCTGGTCTCGCGATTGTTGAAGGCGTATGTATCGATGTTGCTCAACTTAACGATCAATTGGATCAATCAGCAGCGGCTATCGAGCAAGTCAATCGCGATAGTGAGAGTATTCAAACCGTCACGAAGATGATTGATGAGATTGCAGAGCAAACCAACCTACTTGCGTTGAATGCAGCCATTGAAGCCGCACGAGCAGGTGAGCAAGGTCGTGGCTTCGCAGTTGTAGCAGATGAAGTGCGTACACTTGCGCACCGTACACAAAGCTCAGTTCAGGATGTAGTTGAAATTATTGAGAAGCTAAAAGGCTCTACTCATAATGCAGTTAATATGATGACCGACAGCCAACGCAGTGCCAATCAGGTCTTAGACAAAGCACAAGACGCGGGTACAGCATTAGAAGCCATCGCAGTACAAGTCCAGTCGATAGCATCTCAAGCCGACGCCATTGCTGCGACCTCAGAAGAGCAAGCGCAAGTATCCCAAGAAATTGCTGCAAATGCCCATTCTATCAGTGAGCTAAACCGAGAAAGCCGCGACACCAGCGCGAAAACCTCGCAAAGTGCCATTGAACTGCAACAACAAGCGCGGAACTTGAAAGAGCAAGTCGACTTCTTTCATTAATACTTAATAAGAGCCGATTCCATCGGCTCTTATTGTTTCACTTGAGACCACGCTTTTTGATAGAATTTGCCGCACTACTTTCTGTTCGAGATCGTCATGAACTATCAATGCCCTTTATGCCACCAAGCTCTAGCGTTAAATGAAAAAACGTTTAAGTGCGAAAACAATCATCAGTTTGACTTAGCAAAAGAAGGCTACGTTAACTTGATGCCAGCGCACCACAAACGTTCTAAAGATCCTGGTGACAATAAAGAGATGATGCAAGCTCGTCGTCGATTCCTTGAGGGGAATTACTACAACCCAATGCGCCAAGAGGTTGCGCAGCTGTGTGCGAAATACACAGAGGGAACCGATCATCAATTATTAGATATTGGTTGCGGCGAGGGTTACTACACGGATCAAGTGCAGAAGACGATACAAACGCAAACGGACGATGCGACGATATATGGATTGGACATTTCAAAAGTTGCGATTCGTTATGCGGCGAAGCGCTACACACGGTGTCACTTTAGCGTCGCTTCTAGCCATCGGCTTCCTTTCGCGAATGAATCCTTAGATGCTATTTTGCGCATTTATGCCCCTTGCAAGGCAGAAGAGCTTCAGCGCGTTGTAAAAGAGAACGGTGTGGTCATCACGGTGACACCTGCAAGCCGTCACTTATACCAACTACGTGAACGCATTTATCAAGATGTTCGTCTTCACAGTGAAGAGCCAGAACATATTGAAGGATATGAATTAGAGCATCAACAACATCTTAACTATGTTATGAATTTGAAGGACGGGGCCGCATTCGATTTATTGCAAATGACGCCATTCGCATGGAAAGCAACCGATGCACTTCGTGAAGAGTTGAAGTCCGCTACACTCTATCAGTGTGAGGCTGATTTTATGCTGCGCGTATATCGCAAAAAGTCCACTCAGTAATAATAGTGGCAGGCAACAAACGCAAATAGTTATCATTTATATTGATTCATTGTTCAGCCTCCATTAATATCATCCGGACATTTTTGGAGGCTTTTCAATGCGCTTTTCTATTTTAAGCTTGCTCTTTGCTGGCTTACTTACTGGTTGTTCTTCTGTTCCATCAACCAACTCTGACCCTACCTCTGCGGAAGTCACTACTTTTTACGACTACCAACTTTACACCCCTTCTGGCGAACATATCGCTCTAAGCGAACTACCAAAAGAGCTGCAACAAGCAGATGTCATTCTTATTGGTGAATGGCACACACATGCCGGCGTTCATCGCTTTCAAACCGATATGCTCAAACAACTTTCATCTTATGACCGCCCACTCGCGTTATCAATGGAACAATTTACCCGCGACAAACAACCTGTTGTTGACGCTTACCTGCGTGGGGAAATCGGTGAACAGTACTTGATGAAACAAGCCAATGCTTGGCCCAATTATGAGAGCGACTATCGCCCTCTCGTTGAGTTTGCTAAGCAGAAAAATCTCCCGGTGATTGCTGCGAATGCACCAAAGGGCATTGTCCGATGTATTGGTCGTCAGGGGATAGACTACGTTAACAAGCTCGATGATGAGCAGCGGATGTTCATTGCACAAGCCATCAACACTGGTAGTAGTCCGTACAAAGAAAAGTTCATGGCATCCATGCATCACGGTAAGCCAGAGCAGACGGAAAAACAGTTTGCAGCTCAAGTTACTTGGGATGAAACTATGGCGGAATCTATCGTTAGCTACCTAACCGCCACACCAGGTGCCCAGGTTGTTCATGTTGCAGGCAAGTTTCATACCGAGCAAGGACTAGGTACAGCTGCATCCATCTTAAGCCGCAACCCGAGCTTAAAAGTGGTTGTAATTAGCCCAACAGATAATGTGCTTGCTGATCATACTGATTATCAGTTAGAGGTTCTTGCACCACCAGTACGGTATGTACAAGATGCTCACCGCATGGCGGCATATCAACACCTCACTAAGCGCAATAGCGATCTTCAATGTAAGTAGCTGGTCTCCAATTTAAGTTACTGCCTTTTAGTTGCGCTGTAGCATCACACTGCTCCGAGTTCATAGAGTGACAACGGTCTGCTTCTTGCTGGTCTATTTTTTGCTAATGATCACGAATAGAAACCAGAAGCGGCAAAAGCAGACCTGTTTTTATCCAAATAGCTTCAGAAATAGACTTTGCCGCCGATAGTAATATAACTGCTTTTTACCGCACTCAGTGACCGAGTGTCGATGTTCCAAGGAGTATTCGATGAATCCAGTAGGAAGCACTTCTGTTAATAACTATGCCAAACAATCTGTCGCCTCTAAGCAAACAAGTATTGCACAAGAGGAAGGCAACGCTTCGCCGCTAAAAGTCGAACACAATAAGGTGACACTGTCTACGGAGGGCAAAGCGCTCCTCGCCGCTCTGCGGCAAATCGAACACGACAGTAAGAGAGTAGAAGCAGAAGATAAATCTGTTGGTAAAAAAGTGGAGTCCTTTACACATGGTGCACTTGGCATGGATCACCCTGACAAAATCGAGGAAGAAGAAGACGGCTCATACTCTGCGGGTCAATACCTTTCTGCGGCCCTCACTGTCGGTGGCATCATATTAGCGTTGGTCTAATAATCGTTACGACAATAAATCCTATTTGAGTAAATCACTAACTGCAGCCCATAATTTGATACGTCAAAGAACGATATGTCGTAAACGTAGGTTATATACTCCTCAATTCGACCGCTCTTATGACCTTAGAACGCATACTCGTTTATTGCTCCCTAAACTAGGTTTCTTGTGAAGGCACTGAATGGATAACTTTAGTCCATGCTTTCAACTCCTAAGCGTAATCCAAGCCCACGTTTGTGGGCTTTCTTCTTTCTAAATTCACAAACGTTAGAGGTTGATTCACTTTTTCTACAAACCCAAGCAAAGACGACAATTTAGTTAAACTTTTATTACCGACACAAAATCGTCATAAATCATTGTTTTAATGCCAGCGCTTTCAATAAACAAGGAAAATATAATGAAGCGCTTAGTATCTCCAATCGTTACCGCAGTGGCAGCATCAACCCTCTCTTTTAATGCACTCTCGGCCGAAATCAAAAACGTTATTTTGATGATCGGCGATGGCATGGGGCCTCAACAAGTTGGTCTACTAGAGACTTACGCCAAACACGCACCTAACTCGATTTACAAAGGCGAAACTACCGCTTTGTATAAACTCGCTCAAGAAGGTGTCATTGGCTCTTCACTGACTAATCCAGAAGACGCGATCGTCGTCGACTCTGCGTGCTCCGCAACGATGCTAGCAACAGGAATACCTACCGCTTCTGAAGTCATTGGCATTGATAGCCAAGGCAACCACGTTGAAACCATTTTGGAAAAAGCCAAAAGCAAAGGTAAGGCTACGGGTCTCGTCTCTGATACACGTATGACTCATGCAACGCCAGCCGCATTTGCCGCTCATCAACCGCACCGTTCTCTAGAAAACAGTATTGCGGCGGACATGCTAGAAACTGGCGTAGACGTGATGATGTCTGGCGGACTTCGTCATTGGATTCCAAAGTCGACAAACGACAAGGGAGAGACATACGAGCAACTTGAAAAGCTCACTGAAGGTAATGTCTACCTAAAGTCGAAACGTAAAGATGAGCGCAACTTGCTCACTGAGGCGCAAGACCAAGGTTACAACCTGGCTTTCAGCCGCGATATGCTCACACAAGCTAAAGGTGACAAATTACTTGGACTTTTTGCTTACTCTGGCATGAACGATGGTATTGCCTACAGTCAAAGCAAAAACGATCCAAAACGTACGCAGCCATCACTGAAAGAAATGACCACCAAAGCGATCGACATCCTTTCAAAAGACAAAGACGGCTTTTTCTTAATGGTTGAAGGCGGTCAAATTGACTGGGCTGGCCACAGTAACGATGCGGGTACGATGCTGCATGAAATGATCAAATTCGACGAAGCGGTAGACTCGGTTTATGAGTGGGCAAAAGGCCGTGATGACACACTGATCATTGTTACCGCTGACCACGAGACCGGTTCTTTCGGCTTTAGTTACTCATCAGCAAACTTGCCTAAACCGCAAAAACGCGACGGCGAAGCATTCAAAAATCAAGATTACGCGCCAAACTTCAACTTCGGTCAGTTCGAGATCCTTGATGGTTTATACAACCAAAAGAAAAGTTACTACGGCATGATCAGCGAATTCCAAGCGCTTGATAAGAAAGCTCAAACACCAGAGAAGTTTGCGGAAATCGTGAACGCAAATAGCGATTTTTCGATTACGCCTGAGCAAGCAGAACGCGTATTAGCAAGTAAACCAAATCCATACCGACTCGCTGGACACAAATACTTAAGCGAAGAGAACGTTCCTACAATCAATGACTTTGATGCGTTCTTTCCTTACAACGACCGTGGCAACTTGCTAGCGCGTGAACATGCAACAAAGCAAAACACAGTATGGGGAACGGGTACTCATACGCATACCCCAGTCAACGTATTTGCTTGGGGACCTGCAGAAACTATCCTTCCGGTATCAAAAATCATGCACCACTCTCAGTTAGGTGAGTACTTAAAGCAACAAATCAAATAATCGGCTTGCACTTACTTCACGACTCGTGATGTTCAAACGCTCTCGTAAGGGAGCGTTTTTTTATACATGAAAATAGTTGACGTTTTAAACAATAAACCTCAATAATTATAGGTCTTTGATTATATGAATGAAGAAAATGTGCGAAATATTTGCTAAGCAGCCCCAAGACAACTATCAGTTCATCACCCGCTCTATCCGTATTGATGGTCACGCCACAAGTGTAAAACTTGAAGCGAGCTTTTGGACGATTCTTGAGGAAATTGCTAACGCTCAAAACATGACTGTTCCTAAGTTTATTAGTACGGTCTATCAAGAAGCGCTCGAATACAATGGTGAAGTAAACAACTTTGCCTCCCTACTCCGCTGCGCCTGTCTCACTTACGCTCGCCAGCCTAAAGAGACGATTCGTCAAGCACTGACACAACTAAACACTTAACAACCTACCAATAACCTTCATAAGCTATGCAACAAGAGTTGTAAGCCATTGAGCATGTTCTAATTTGTCGTACTAGAGTACTACCCAGACTTCTTTTGAACTCGCTAACCTATGCGGACTATCAAGGAGTACCCATGACAAAAATGATTCATACCATGATCCGAGTCAGCGATCTGGACCGTTCTCTACAATTTTACCGCGACGTACTTGAGCTAGAAATCAAAGACCAATACATCTTTGATGGTTTTTCTCTGACCTATCTAGCCAACGAAGAAACTCGCTTTGAATTAGAGTTGACACACAATCACGATCAAACTGAGCCTTACACTCACGGCTCAGGCTACGGTCACCTTGCTGTCAGCGTAGAGGACATCGAACAAACTCACAAACGCATTAAATCTCTCGGTATTGAAGCGGGTGACATCAAAGCCTTTGATCACCAACAAAAGCATTTGGCAACGTTCTTTTTTGTGACTGATCCTGATGGTTACAAAATTGAGTTCTTACAACGCCAAGGGCGTTACCTATAACAAAAAGAGTAAACATCATGATTCACTTGACTGCTACCTTTCACGCACAACCGGGAAAAGAACAGGAACTGAAAGTAGTGCTCACCCGAGCACTTGAACCCACTCGCAATGAAGAAGGTTGTGTTCGTTATCAGTTATTCCAAGATAAAGACAATGCGTGCCACTTCGTTTTTCAAGAGCAATTTAAAGACCAACAAGCGTTCGATCTTCATGGTAAAACAGAACACTTTTCTCTTTTGATTAGCCAAATCGACAACTTGTTAGAATGCGAACCGAAATTGGCGTTCTTTAACGAACTGTAAAAACACCGCTTAATGCAAATAAAAAGGCACTCTTTACTAGAGTGCCTTTTCGTACTGTTGTGGCTGTGATTACGCGTCTTGCTTCTCTACCATGTGCAAATGCACATCTTGTTGTGGGAAAGGAATCGAAATGCCTTCTCGGTCAAAGCGCAGTTTCACTTCTTTTGTCACATCCCAATACACGTCCCAATAATCATCAGTTTTTACCCAAGGACGAACAATAAAGTCTACAGATGATGTGTTTAACGTATGCACTTTGATCATCGGCTCTGGTGTACGAAGTACTGCAGGGTGAGAAGTAATGATATCAGACAGCACTGACTCGGCTTTCAGCAAGTCATCCGCATAACCAATGCCAAACACCATATCCACACGGCGAATGCGCTCGTGTGTGACGTTCTTAATGACATCTCCCCAAATTTTACTGTTAGGTACAATAATAATTTGGTTATCAAACGTACGGATTGTGGTGTTCACCAAACTCATATGGCTTACCTTACCATCCACGCCACCAGCATACACAAAGTCACCAACATCAAATGGACGGTAAATAAGCAACATCATACCCGCCGCGAAGTTGGACAAGGTGTCTTGCAAGGCGAAGCCGATAATCACACCAGCAATACCAAAACCAGTTAGGATCGGTGCTAGGTTCAATCCAAGCTGAGATAGGCCCACCATGATACCAATCACCCACACGAACTTGCCGGACATTGAGATAAAGAAATCCTGCATCAAGTGTGAGAGTTTTAAGTTTTTCGATGAAACCGCCTTGCTGACCACTTTGCGCGTTAACTTCGCGAGCCCACGAGCTATCAATAAAATCAGCGCAAATACAAACAACTGGAAAATGTGCTGTGGCGCATTTTCGGCAAACCAGTCTAGTGCCGAGTTGGACCAATGGCTCAGTATTGACCACACTACTTTGGTATTCAGTAAATCGTGGGTGATATTCCCTGTCACTTCGAAAATTTGGCGTTTGTATTCGGACGTTTCTAAACCGACTTTATCGCCAATCGAAATTAAATTGCGTAGGCTTTCCGTCGCAATATTCAGTCTTTGCTTAGTAATAAGCTGACTTAGCTGCAGTGACGCTTTTTCCGATTCAGGGCTTGACGAAAGTTGAGAGCCGATGATCTCACTTTGCTGACTCAAGTACTCAATTGAGGCAGACAGCAAACGCATGCGTTTATCAACTTTATCCTTTAGTTCCACCTCTGCGCGCTCATTTTGAGCCCCTAACTCTTTCAGCCAAGCAAGGTTTTGCCAACTTGAATCGAAGCTGACATCGAGGTAATGCTGTAACTCTCGGTAATCATTAACAAGAGCAAGTTTCTCTTCATCCTTGGCTTTATTTAAATCTTCAACGACTTTCTTTATTTTTTCCGACAGATAGTTCGTGGCGTCCTCGGAGTATTTTTCCTGCTTTTTAACCAAGGAGATCAATTTGTCACGAGGGATAGTTTCACGTTCAATCGCTGATGCTAACTGACTTCTTAACTCTTCATTTTTTTGGAACAGCTGCAGTTGAAGCGCATCGCGCTCATCACCACTCGCTTGCGAGAGACCTTGGGATAAATCCACAATTTCTCGATTCAAGTTATCAATAGAAGTTTCGGCAGCAGAGGGCTCTGGCGTATCCTGAATATCTTTCGCATTGATGACCATCGGGGCCATCATACCGAGGATGAGCGCGAATAATGCCACCCAAGATGTCAGGCGTATTTTCTGGGGGAAATGAAACGTCATGTTTACCTCTTAGGGAACAGTTCTGATCAAAACGACCAAGAATAGAAGTGTAAAGCCTTGAAATTATATACCTAAGTTTACAACACTAAATAATAAACTGAGCAGCATTTCGTTAGTTGGGCGTCAAAGTTGAGAAACCCAATAACAAACAAGCCTTTCATTATTAGATGAAAGGCTTGTGTACATTTAACTACTGGCGATTGGGGTGATTCAGAATGTGGTCTTCCCAATCCACCACATCAATCTCGTATACCACTTTATTGCGGACACTTTCGCCCGCCGCGTGCATCGCAGATTTCGAGCCCGTAATCAACGGATGCCATTCTGGTAAAGGCTGTTTTTCAGCCAACAGGCGGTAAGCGCACGTATGCGGCAGCCAAGTAAAATCGTCGATGTCTTCGCGCGTCAGCTTGGTGCACTCTTCACCCGAAGTAAAACGATTTGGGTAATCCTTACAAGAACACGTTTTGCTATTTAACCAGCTACAGGCCACATTGGTGTAATAGATTTCGTCGGTATCTTCGTCCATTAGCTTATGCAGGCAACATTTACCACAACCATCACAGAGAGATTCCCATTCCTCTTCTGTCATCTGCTCTAACGATTTACTTTGCCAAAATGGAGTGCTCATACTTCAGGTCTCACCAAGGGAATTTAGGGGGCGATTTATACCCCTCTCAACGCAAAAGTTCAAGTTTTGAGAAGATCTCGAATCATTCACACATAACAGTAGAGATATTCAACTACTTTCGCTTTACTGTTCTATCCTTAAACGAGTTTCCATTACTCAATTGATCAAGAAGGCATTAAGGAGTTTTCATGGGTATTATTTCTTGGATTATTTTGGGCTTAATCGCCGGTGCACTCGCAAAATGGCTCATGCCAGGAAAAGATGGGGGTGGCTGGATTGCGACAATGCTACTCGGTATTGCTGGGGCGTTTGTCGGCGGCTTTCTTGGCGGTATTCTGGGTTTCGGCGGGGCAACTGGCGTAAATATCGGTAGCATCATCACCGCAACGCTAGGCGCATTTATTCTGCTGTTTGTTTACAACCGCTTCTTGAGATGATCACAACGGTTTAGAAGCCAAAAGGAGCACTCTATTGAGTGCTCCTTTTTATTTTTTCTTAGGCGACTCTTCCAATCCACGTCAAAATGACCATAATTGCCCCTCAATTTTTAAGAGGTTTACATTATGGATTGTCGACTAGGATGCGGAGCTTGCTGTATTGCGCCAAGTATCTCTTCACCGATACCTGGAATGCCCAAGGGCAAACCAGCAGGTGTTCGTTGCGTACAACTCAACGATGATAATTTGTGTAAGCTGTTTGGTAAGCCTGAGCGCCCTAACGTTTGTCACGATTTTAAACCGTGTCCGGTTGTGTGTGGCAAAACCAACCAAGAAGCGCTCGACAACATCACTGAGCTAGAGCAACTTACTTAATCTATTCAGAGCCCCCGTTTAATCGTTACCAAGCTCTCGTAAGTACAAGTAGATGGTATCGCGCGAAATGCCAAGATGGTTTGCAACCATTAAAACAGCATCTTTGTATTTAAAAATGCCTAAGCCGTGCAGTCGCGTCACCAGTTCACGGTTACGTTTAGAAGGCGCAATGGCTTCATTTTCCCACACTTCTGTTTGCACGGTTTCTATCGTGCTGATGATGGTTTCATCAATATTACGCGCAAACGTTTCTGGTGAGCGAGCACCACCAACACAACACTCAGTGTGTTGCTGAGGCAGCATTGCCTTTAAAAACGCCTGCATCGGTGCATCCATATCTACGTTGATACACAGCAGACCAATCGGTTTGTTTTTTGGATTTCTGACAATGGTCGTAATGGAGTGCAAGGTCTTTCCGTTCGACGTTTTCGTCAAGTACGAATCAGAAACGTCCTTGCCCTCTCTTAACTTCATTCTCGCTAAGTTGGTAATTGGGGCACCTTCACTGCGTTCCGTCACGTGCCCGTTTGCGATTTTGATGATTTCCGGCGCTTCGGCATCTAAGCTGTGGAGAACCACTTCAGTGTGTTCACCATACATACGTGCAATGCCATCCACCACGTTTTTCATAGAGTTCAAAATATCGAGATCACTCTTGGTGAGTTTCTTTAGTAGCAATGTTACTTCCCTTAGCAAAAACTGGAGGTTAGGCCGACATAATATCGATAATAGATTTGTCAGTATACGGCATACCGAAACGAACCATTGAGCCAACATTTCTTATCGTTTGCTCAACTTCTTCGCCTACTATACCTTGATTCTTAACACTGTGGTTACCCATCGCCATCAAATATGAGCGCACCGCCGTTGTCGACGAAGTACACACTTTCATCGCACAAGAGGATTTCGCACCATCGCACACCATACCTGAACTATCGCTGATGACGTTTTGAATGGCGTAGCATGATTGCTCAAATGTACCACCAGCTAAATACACCAGCGCCATAGAAGCTGCCGCACTGGTAACAGTGTTGCCACAAAATGCGGATAACGGTGGGTAATAAGATTTGATGTAAATAGCCCCTAAATGACTCATGATCAATGCGCGTGCCAACTGTTCTTCGTCGTTTTGGAATGCTTCAGCCGCAACTACGACTGGCATTGTAGCGGCAATACCTTGGTTCCCACTGCCGAAATTGCTCATGGCTGGCAACGTCGCCCCTCCCATGCGAGCATCAGACGCCGCAGATGTCATCATCTGTATGCGACTCATTAAGTCATTGCCCAATAAGCCTTGCTCGATGTTGCCTTTTAGCGTGCGTCCAATTTCTAGGCCGTAACCTCGGTCGATACCCTCTTGAGCCAACAAGGTATTAAGCTCTGCAGCTTGGAGAATGAACTTGATCTCTTCAAAAGGCGCTTGAGTGGCAAACTCATAGATTTGTTTGATCGAAATATCCACACCTTCACAAACGGAAGCGGTCGCAACGCGTTGCTGTGATGGGGCATCAAAAATCACGTCGCCATTACGCATGATTTGGAGAATGTTGGTGTGACCGCCACTGATCGTGACCGAAACAACATCGTCACCAGAGGTGAGCGTTACGCTGCAATAAATGAATTCTTGCGTATCCACGCGCGCTACAGTTACTCGCTCTTCATCTATCAATTGTTGCGCAGCAGCGACATCCTGCTCATTAATCCGAGCCAACACTTCCAGTTCTGCTGTTGGGTCACCGGCTAATGCACCAACCGAGGCGGCAATTTTGAGGCCTATCTTGCCCGTTCCGGGTACGAAAACACCCATCGAGTTTTTAAATAGGTTGTCTGAAACACGCACCTCTATCGCATCAATATCGGATGTGCCTAACTCTTTTCTTGCAACTGCTGCCGCGTACGCAGCAGCAATGGGTTCTGTACATCCTAATGCAGGTTTCACAACTTGCTTAATGATTTGGATATATTGTGTCCATTGCTGGTTCATGCTCTGTTCTCCGTATTACTTTTTATGAGCAATCGCTTCGACTTCAATTAACACGCCAAGAGGCAAATCTTTCACTGCGAAGCAACTGCGTGCCGGACAATCTTGTTGGAAAAACTCTGCGTAGACCTTGTTAAACTCGGCAAAGTCATTAATATTCGATAGGTAACACGTTGTTTTTAAAACAGTATCGATACTGCCACCACCAGCCTCTAAAACGTGCTTCAAGTTAGTAAGAGATTGATGACTTTGTGCACTGATGCCGCCTTCAACGACTTTTCCTGTTGCCTTATCAACGGGTAATTGGCCAGAAGTAAAAATCAAATCACCATAGCTAGTGCCATGTGAATAAGGTCCGATAGCAGCAGGCGCGTGTTCAGATGAAATCAATTTTTTCATTTTTAAATCCTCACATAAATTTTATTTTTTATTAAGAAGTTTCTAATTCAACTTCCGTATTAGCGTTATTTTTTCAATTAAACATGAATCAAACAACTAGATCAGATCACAAAACTCGTTAAAAACTCCAATTTATTTGAACTTCTTCGCCAAGATCTCAAATTTATCTGAATTTTCCACAAAAAAATTGGTGATATACATTTTCTCAATTAAATTTGAGAAAAATTCATACTAACAAGAGAAACAATAAAATGAGCGTGACAGCACCTACACAAACCTTACCTATCGGTAAAGAGCCACCGCACGTAAAAGCAGGCATGGCCCTAGACGAGTGGAAAGCCGCGATCAAGTTTGATAGCACAGACTGGGGATGGGTGATCATGAGTATCGGCATGGCAATCGGTGCCGGTATTGTCTTTTTACCAGTAAAAGTAGGCGTATTGGGCCTTTGGGTATTCTTGGCCTCTGCCGTGATCGGCTACCCAGCAATGTACTTATTCCAACGCCTTTTCATCAACACTCTCTCAAGTTCACCAAAGTGCCAAGATTACGCTGGCGTCATTTCCGGCTACCTTGGTAACAAATGGGGGGCGTTATTAGGTGTGCTCTACTTCATCATGTTGGTGATTTGGGTCTTTGTTTACTCAACAGCTATCAACAATGACTCGGCATCTTTCCTACATAGTTTTGGCATCACGGAAGGTTTATTGTCTGAAAACCCGCTATATGGTCTGGCTTTAGTGTGCGCGCTGGTCGCTATTGCATCTCGTGGTGAAAAGATTTTATTTAAGGTCAGTACTGGTCTTGTACTGATTAAACTTTGTACCGTTGCATTACTTGGCGTCATGATGATCGAAAAATGGGATGTAGCGAATGTCGGTGCAATTCCAGAAACAGGCGCTGGTTTGAAAGATGCAATTGAGCTACTGCCGTTTACTCTAACGTCTATTCTCTTCATTCAAAGCTTGAGCCCAATGGTGATCTCGTACCGATCAAAAGAAAAATCGATTGAGGTTGCTCGCTTTAAAGCCATGCGCGCAATGAAAATTGCTTTCGGTATCTTGTTTGTGACCGTCTTCTTCTACGCGATTTCCTTTACGCTTGCGATGTCACATGAACAAGCGGTTAAAGCAGCAGAAGAGAACATCTCTGCTCTTGCGATGGTTGCGCAAGGTATGGACGGCACGACGTTAAAACTAATGAGTTTGATGCTGAATATTTTCTCAGTAATGACTGCGTTTTTTGGCGTGTACTTAGGTTTCCGCGATTCTTGCCAAGGTCTAGCGATGCTGGCTCTAAAAAAGGTCATGCCTGAAGATAAGATCAATAAAGACTTAGTCACCAAGGGAATCATTCTCTTTGCGATTCTCATGGCGTGGGGTGCAATTGTATTGAATCTACCAGTTCTGAGCTTCACATCAGTATGTAGCCCTATCTTTGGTTTGATTGGCTGTTTGATTCCAGCTTACCTTGTCTACCAAGTGCCTTCTTTACACAAGTACAAAGGCGCGTCGCTTTACTTGATTATTGCGACTGGTATTTTGTTGTGCGTATCACCTTTCGTCGCATTTAGCTAAAACCTACTTTGCCTTGGCTGTTACTCAGGTAGTGATGGCCAAGGCAAACTTAAAATTCAACCTCTCCTCTCCTTGCTTTTCTCTCATCCTTGAGAACTATTGCCACATACCGTCCTATTTGCAGTCTTTACGAGACCTCCCTCACACTTTATTGACAATTCTCGACTATGTTCAGCGGGTCATTTAAGTAGAAATTAGGAAATAACATGAACAAGTATTTGGCAGAGGCTTTTGGTACGTTCTGGCTAGTATTAGGCGGCTGCGGTAGCGCAGTGTTGGCTGCAGGTTTCCCAGACGTGGGTATTGGTCTGCTAGGCGTTGCTCTGGCCTTTGGTTTAACCGTTTTAACCATGGCATTTGCAATCGGTCATATTTCAGGTTGCCACTTGAACCCGGCAGTGACGGTTGGTCTTTGGGCTGGCGATCGTTTTGAGACAAAAGACGTTGCGCCTTACATCATCGCACAAGTGCTCGGTGGGCTTATCGCTGGTGGCATTCTTTATGTCATCGCGACAGGACAAGCTGGATTCGATGTTGTGGGTTCTGGCTTTGCCGCCAACGGTTATGGTGAACACTCGCCGGGTCAGTACTCCATGCTTGCTGCGCTAGTTTCTGAAGTCGTGATGACGATGATGTTCCTTATCGTGATCATGGGGGCGACAGACAAACGTGCACCTCAAGGTTTTGCACCTATTGCGATTGGTTTGTGTCTGACTCTTATTCACCTGATCAGCATTCCTGTGACAAACACCTCAGTAAACCCGGCTCGTAGTACAGCAGTCGCAATGTATGTGGGTGACTGGGCAGTTTCTCAATTATGGCTGTTCTGGATTGCGCCTATTTTGGGTGGTGTACTTGGTGCAGTTATCTACAAAAACCTTCTTGGTAAAGAATCGAACGATTAATCGTTCCCAACTCCCAAGATCAAAAAAGCCGCTGAATTCAGCGGCTTTTTATTAAATTCTGTGTCGACCTAACAGCGAGTGTGACAACGTCGTGCCATCGACAAGCTCAAGCTCTCCACCGACAGGCACACCATGCGCGATGCGGCTGGCATCAACTTGGTGTTCTTTACATAGCTCTGCGATGTAATGTGCAGTGGCTTCGCCTTCAACCGTCGGGTTTGTTGCCAAAATCACTTCGGCTATATCACCGCGACGTAAGCGGTAATCCAGCACATCCAGCCCAATATCACTTGGACCAATACCGTCTAGTGGTGACAAATGTCCCATAAGAACAAAGTATCGACCAGAATACTGGCCCGTTGCTTCGACTGCAGCAATGTCTGCCGGGCTTTCTACCACACAAATTTGACCATTTTCTTGGCGTTTTGGGTTAGTACAAATATGACAGACTTCTTCTTCGGTGAAGGTTCGACACTCAGTACAATGACCGATTTCTGTCATTGCCTGGCTAAGCGCATCTGCAAGTTGCAAACCGCCTTTTCTATCGCGCTGTAACAAATGAAAGGCCATACGCTGCGCCGACTTGGGGCCAACCCCAGGTAGACAACGTAAGGCCTCCATCAATTGCTCCAGCATATGACTGGTACGCATTAAAAGTCCGCTTAATTAAATATCAGCAGATTAGAATGGCATTTTCATACCTGGTGGTAGTTGCATACCGCCAGTTACAGAAGCCATTTTCTCTTTTTGAGTTTCTTCAACACGACGGGCCGCATCGTTGAACGCCGCAGCGATCAAATCTTCAAGCATTTCTTTGTCGTCTTCCATCAAACTTTCATCGATGTCAACACGACGTACGCTGTGACTACCAGTGATAGTAACTTTTACTAGGCCAGCACCAGACTCGCCAGTTACTTCCATATTCGCGATTTCTTCTTGAAGCTTTTGCATGCGATCTTGCATTTGCTGGGCTTGCTTCATTAGGTTGCCCATACCGCCTTTACCAAACATGTTTATCTCTCTGGTTTAATGAGGTGTTGCATCAATTAATGGGGTTGTAACCTTAGGTTTTCAACCCCATTCCATTCGATTATTAGATAGGGCGCACACTATCTTTATCAAGCTCTGCAGCAAAACGACGTTCAATAAATTGAACATTTGGATCGTTTTCTAAACTATTCAGAGCTTGCTGTAACTTCTCTTGATAGAGCCTATCTCTAAGTTCAAGTGGTGTTTCTCCACTCTCCCCTATTTCGATGCTCATGTGGCACTCTTCACCTAACACGGTATTAAGTGCTTTAAGCAATTCGGCTTGAGCTCTATCAGTATTCAAATGAGCTTGGCTGCTTCTCAATAGTAACGAAACGGTTGTTCCTTCCTTACTATAATGAGAGTTTAGCGCAAGTTGCTCTACCAGCTTAGGGATCTCCATTAAACTGATTAGCTTCGCCCATTCATTATGTTCTAACGATTCATCGATGAGCTTTTGTGCCATTTCAGGCGTTTTCTCATGCTCAAGTGCCTGCTTGAGCTGCGTAGGTGTCAGTTTTGTATTCACTTTTGTCTCAACAGGCTTGCTTGGACGCCAGCGATACGCTTCCTCAACTTGTGGCTCCGTCGACTTCGGAGCTGAGTTTGGCGACACCTGCGCGGAATTGCCATGCAATTGCGCTACTCGGTCGATAACCGATTCTGGTTGTGCAGATGCCGCTTTAGGCTTTTTTGAGCCACCATTTTGAGGAGTGTTCTGTTGTAGGCCTTGACGCTGAGAACGTAATTGGTGACGTAAACCGCTTAGACCGCCGCGCGCCGGTGTTGAAACGCTCTCTTGCACTTGTTGAGGTGGCGTTTCATGCTGCGGTGCAGGGTTTTCGCTCATCGGCGGCGCCATATCATACTGTGGCGGAACCGCCTCATATCCACTCGCGTGATACTCAGGTTGTGAATTGGATGAAGGTTGAGGCGCCACTTGTGGTGTGCTTTGCGCCGGACTCGGCTGCTGAGTTCGAGGAGCAGCTACTGTCTGAGCTGGTGCAGTCTTTGGCTGACTGGCACTTTGAGCTGGGGCTGAAGCTGGTTCGCAGTTACTAGAAACAACATTTGCCCCACTGTTATTTGATGGGCGGAACGCCATCATACGCAGCACAATCATTTCCAAACCGACTCGCCCATTTGGCGAGAGAGTCAAATCTTCACGACCTTTCAATGCAATTTGATAGTAAAGCTGCACATCTTGCGGGCTTAGTGCTTTACTCAATAATTCGATCTTTTCTGCATCTGGCTGCGCTCGGTCTAGCGACGCTGGCAGCGCTTGATACATCGCAATTCGATGAAGCTGTGTTGCGACTTGCTGCAACAAACCATCCCACTCAACACCATTTGCTGCTAATTGCTGGATTTTATCCATGGCTTGTTGAGGTTGCTTGCTGCTGATTGACTCCAGTAAGTGAATCGCTTGGTCGGTATCAATCGTCCCCAACATGTGGCTGACAATATCGGTTTGCACCGCACCGTTACCTAACGCAATTGCTTGATCGGTCAAGCTGAGAGCATCACGCATACTGCCATCTGCAGCATGTGAAATCATACCCAGTGCTTTTGGTTCTGCCGATACTTGCTCTTGACCCAAAATGTAGTCAAGTTGCTGATGAATATCATCAACGCTGATCGGTTTGAGATGGAACTGTAGACAACGCGACAATATAGTAACTGGCAGCTTTTGTGGATCGGTTGTCGCGAGTAAGAACTTCACATACTCTGGCGGCTCTTCCAGGGTTTTCAACAACGCATTGAAAGAGTGACGCGATAGCATGTGCACCTCATCGATGAGGTACACTTTAAACCGTCCACGAGCAGGCTTGTATTGAACGTTGTCTAACAGTTCGCGAGTGTCTTCAACTTTAGTACGTGATGCCGCGTCGATTTCAAGAAGATCGACAAAGCGACCTTCATCAATTTCACGACAAGTATCGCACTTACCACAAGGTGTCGCGGTAATACCGGTTTCGCAGTTCAAGCCTTTGGCAAACAACCTACCGATACTCGTTTTACCCACACCACGAGTCCCGCTGAACAGATAAGCATGGTGTAAACGGTTTTGCGCCAGTGCGTTTTCCAACGCCGTCAGGACATGTTTTTGTCCGACAACTTGGTCAAACTGATTAGGACGCCATTTTCGCGCTAAAGCTAAATAACTCATTGAATGTATTAATGTCCTTCAAAATCGCAAATGCTGTATACGTTTAGACCTAGTGCTTCTAAACGTTTATCACCACCGATTTCTGGTAGGTTGATAACGAACGCAGCGTGCTCAACTTCACCGCCCAGTTGGCGAATCAGCTTAGTCGTCGCTTCAATAGTACCGCCCGTTGCCAATAAATCGTCGACAACCAGTACTTTGTCGCCTTCAACGATGGCATCTGTATGGATTTCTAGTGTATCAACGCCGTATTCAAGCTCGTAAGATTGAGCAACAGTAGGACGTGGTAGCTTGCCTGGTTTACGCACTGGTACAAAACCAACACCTAGCTCAAGCGCTAAAGGCGCACCAAATAAAAAGCCACGAGCTTCCGTACCCACAACCTTGGTAAAGCCCATATCTTTGTAACGTTCAACAAGAAGGTTGATCGTCGCTTGGTATGCTTTTGCGTCTTCAAGAAGGCTCGTCACATCACGAAATAGAATGCCTGGCTTTGGGTAGTCTTGGATGCTTTTGATGCTAGATTTGATCAGTGAAATTGTTTCTGTAGTCATAATACCGATTTACTTAGATTGGCTCATCGCCCTCTCTAATCGCAGTATCACGAGGGCAACGAACAATAGGTTTTCACCACTATGTGCTTATTTTCGTAACAGTCACAGGCGCTGAAAATACAAACGCCCACTCGAAGAGCGGGCACACTATTCTCTACAATCTTAGTGATTTTCTTCTCTGTCAGCAACCAACTCAATCACAGGCAGACGCATAAACCAGCCGAGTAAAACGATTAGCATCACTAAAAGACCAATTTTCACCCAAACAAGGGGAACAACAACGATTGAAACCATGAAACTAAGTGCAATAAAAATGGCGCCACGCTGTTTTACTTTTGAAGTAACAGCCCGGTGCTTATGCCAATTATCGAGAATCGGTCCAAACGTTTTGTGGTTATGTAGCCAATGATGAAATGCGGGGCTACCACGCATAAAACATGCACTAGCAAGTAGAATGAAAGGAGTGGTGGGTAAAAGCGGAAGGGCTATGCCGGCAATGCCGAGCACAATACAGAGTCCACCAACGGTATTGAAAAAGTAACGCTTAATACGAATGGTGAACTCCGGTACAAAATAGCTAGATTAAAAGCCTGCGTAACCATTCATTACACGAAGCCAGGTTAGCGTTGCAGGTAATGTTGGAATTAAAAGTACTGCAATGAAACCTAAAAAGTAAAAAATATTATAAGGCTCTTTAAAATCTTTGTCTGCCATGATGTATCTTCTCACTAGTTGACTTTGCTTCTCCCAAGGCACAGCGTTAAATTATCGTTGCACAAATGGGTCATTATTGTTTTGGGCGTTGACTATACCTTAAACAGCCAAATCTAAACACCAGCAAAAAGTAAGGTTATTGTTCGAGCATTTGTTGTTTTTTTGTGGTTCTAAAAAGACAATAAGCAGCGCCAAGACGCTGCTTATTGTGTTATGAAGTCAGAATTATACCAGTCGTGATTTTCGGGCAATATTTAAGCTAAAACTTGAAGAGCCTAAACAACCGATGGATAACTGACCAGCAACACCTAGCGGTAAATCTCGGGTTATGAAGTTTTTCATACTTCCTGCCCCTAAACAGTTACCTGCCGCGATATGTTGATTAGTATTTCCGTCAGACCAATGGCTATCTAAACCCGCAGGCAGGATAGAAACGGAGGACGAAGCCAGATCAGCGACACCAAATACAGCATTAACCGCACCAGCGCACTCTGAACACTCGATTCCTTTTTCAATGATCCCTACCATATCCTTCAGATCAGCACTGAAACTCTTCAAATTACGCAGGTAATCGTCAAACAAAGCCCTAACAAGCAATGTCGTCGCGACACCATCATTACTCTGGGAAGCAGAGTCAACGAGATAGAACGCAAATTGCCCGTTCATTAACCAACGATAATCGAACACCAGTGGCATAACGTCCGTCGATTGCAATAAACGGTATGAGCAGCGCCAATCACCTTGAGAAGCATCTTTCTCTGGCAATAAAGCATGCAGTAAATCTCTTGCAGCACTCGGGTTCTGCTGCAAATACTCTAGATGCCAGTGAAGCTCTTGCTCATCTGGGATTTCGCCACCGTCATCGACTCGGAACCACTGACTTGAAAAGTCTCGCTGTTCGGAGAAATGGCTATCGGTATCTTCGAGCGTATTGTCTATCGCCTGAGATAGGTGCTCATAATTACCTATCGGTTTAGGAAGAAAATCTTTAATACCAAATCGCAACGCTTTCGCGACATCGGACATTTCATCCGTGCCGGATACCACGATAAGCGGCAAGTATGGATATTCAAGACTGACTTCTTCGACGAATTCAATGCCATCTAATACCGGCATCGATAAATCACACAAGATAAGATCGGGTTGGCATTCCCTGAGTTGTTGAAGCGCCTCTAGGCCGTTTTCAGCTTCTACTACTTTAAAACCCTGACTTTCTAAATAAGCATTGGTTACTTTACGAAATATTGGATCATCATCCACCAACATAATTAGTTTTTGATTAACCACTTCCTGTGCCGAGACCATTGCCGTTTGACTGTGAGTCTTAAACATACCTTTACACCTCACAAAGCTAAGTCAAAAAACAGATTTATTATTAAGTCATTATTTTTGTTGTGTTTACATCCGGCGAAACGTTGCGCAGCAAGACTTGAGGCCGTTCCGCCTTGTTATAAAACGTAGCTTGAAAACGGCGTTTATACAAATATTACGGGGTATAACAGTATTTACTCAAACAGGGTTGCTGTGTTCAAATGATGCAACATGTTGACTTAAAGCAAGCTTTGATCACAAAGTTAATTATAAATTAGCCGTAATCGGTAATTTAATGTGTCTGGAAATATGAAATTAGATGACTTAAACCTGTTTCGACTGGTTGTCGAAAATGGGAGCTACACCGCAACTTCGCGAAAAACCATGATCCCGGTTGCGACCATCACCCGACGCATTCAAGCGCTAGAAGACTCTGTCAATCTTCGACTATTGAACCGTCACGCTCGCAAACTCTCGCTTACAGAAGCCGGGGAACGTTTTTACCATGAGTGCTCTCCTTTGCTGCAAAGGCTAACCACGGCAACAGAGGAAATCACTGACGACTGCCGAGGAGCATCAGGCAAGATTAAGATATCGGCGCCTTATAACTTAACTAAGCGCATGATGATGCCGATGTTCAACAGCTTTATGAAGCAGTATCCGGACATCAATATCGAACTAACGACAGAAAATAATGCAGACAAGCTTGACCCTACTGAATGGGATGTCATTTTTCGAGTGGGGCCCCAACGTGATTCTAGCCTGATCGCACGTAAGATTGGCGAAGTGAAGGATATTCTTGTCGCAAGTCCTGACTACCTTGCCTCGAATCCAGCACCAAACCACGCAGAAGAGCTCTCTAACCATTCATTGCTAAAAGGCTACCCTCTGATCAAGTGGACCTTAATTAATAGTAAAGGCGAGTCTGTCGTAAACGTTGATCGTGGTCGCTTTCAGGCGAATGCACTAAATGTAGTACGCAGTGCTTGTTCCGAAGGTTTAGGCATCACGCTAATGCCAGATGTCATGATCAAAGAATACATCGAAAGCGGCGATTTGGTACGCATACTGCCAGATTGGAGTGCAAACCCGCGCGACATTTATATGCTTTACAACCACAAAGATCACCTGCCAGAGAAAGTTCGTCTCTTTATCGACTTTGTGATCGCTTACAACATTCACTAATTCGATAGCGAATACAAAAAACCAGAGCCGGAGCTCTGGTTTTTTTTACGCCTCAAGAAAACGCCTATTATGCGCCTTCGTTATGCAGCTCTAGGTTTGCTAAATCCTGTTGGATTTCAAGTTGTGTTTTCGCATCATCGTTACGAAGACCATCTAAGAAGTCTAGGTATTGTTGGTCAATATCACCCGTTACGTATTCGCCGTTAAACACGGATGTATCGAACTGAGTAATATCTTGGTTTCCAAGACCGACTGCCTCAACCAAGTCTTCTAGACGTTGATAAATCAATGCATCAGCACCAATCTGCTTACAAATTGTATCGTTGTCACGGCCATGAGCAATAAGCTCGGTAGCACTTGGCATATCAATGCCGTACACGTTCGGGAATCGAACTTCTGGTGCTGCTGATACCATGTACACTTTCTTCGCACCAGAATCACGTGCCATTTCGATGATTTGTTCTGACGTAGTACCACGAACGATAGAGTCATCCACCAGCAACACATTCTTATCTTTGAACTCCGAACGAATTGCATTCAACTTGCGACGTACAGATTTCTTACGTTGTTGCTGACCAGGCATGATAAACGTACGCCCCACGTAACGGTTTTTCACGAAGCCTTGGCGGTAAGGGATATCGATCGCTTGAGCGATTTGAAGTGCGATGTCGCACGATGTTTCAGGGATAGGAATAACGACATCAATATCAAGATTTGCGTAGTCTTCACGAATACGTTCGCCTAGCTTTTTACCCATTTCAACGCGAGCACTGTATACCGAAATTTTATCGATGAACGAGTCTGGACGAGCAAAGTACACGAACTCGAAAATACAAGGGTTCAGCTTAGGATTATCTGCACACTGCTTCGTGTACAGTTCACCATCAAACGTTGCGTAGATTGCCTCACCAGGTGCAACATCACGAACAAAATCAAAACCGACGGCATCCAATGCTACCGATTCAGACGCAACCATGTACTCCGCTCTGCCATTAACTTCACGCTTACCTAAACATAGAGGGCGAATACCGTGTGGGTCACGAAAGGCAATCATACCATGACCAATGATCATGGCAGTTACAGCGTAAGCACCACGAATTGTGCGATGCACATTGATGACTGCGCGGAATACGTCTTCTGTCGTGACATTTCCTTTTACTGAGTCAATTTCGTGCGCCAGTACATTTAGTAATACTTCGGAGTCTGAAGTGGTATTGATATGACGGCGATCTTTTTCAAACAGCTTTTGACGAACTTCGTTAGCGTTGGTCAAGTTGCCATTGTGGGCAAGTGTAATACCGAAAGGAGAGTTTACGTAGAAAGGTTGAGCTTCTGAAGCGCTTGAACTGCCTGCTGTTGGGTAACGAACATGACCAATTCCGACCTCGCCTTGCAGGCGCTGCATATGTCTTGCTTCAAATACATCCTTGACTAAACCGTTCGCCTTGCGCAGACGAAAACGATTGCTTTCTATGGTACAAATACCAGCGGCATCTTGGCCACGATGCTGTAGCACCGTTAACGCGTCGTAAATAGACTGATTTACAGGCGTAGTGCCCACGATTCCAACAATACCACACATGTCCTAATCCTCGATTTGGCGACAGTAGCTGGCACTACTAGATAGTGCCAGACAGAAAACTTGATGTTGCTTGTAAATGCTCAAAGAAGGGAGCGATCACACGTTTGAACTCAGGAACTAACTGTGACGCTTTCCACCAATCTGAGCTTGGGAATGCAGTAAATGCATCCATAAAAAACAGCACCGCAGAAACAATTAAAACTCCGCGTAAACCACCAAATACCATCCCAAGAAGTCGGTCGGTACCTGATAGCCCTGTTTTTTGTACCAGTTGACCAATGACATAATTCACCACTGCACCAACTACCAAGGTCGCGACAAATAAAGCCGCAATCGCCGCTCCGTTACGAAACATGTCATCTTCGATGTTGGTGAAGTACACCGCCAATTTGGCGTAGTAGTTGCTGGAGATAAAAAACGCTCCAAACCAAATCACCAAAGACAAAGCTTCTTTAGCAAAACCGCGAACTAAACTGATCAGAGCTGAAAATCCGATCACACCTAAAATGATAAAATCTATCCAATTCATGTTTTCTTCATCTTAAGTTGGCGCGCATTTTAACAGAAAAAATGCTGACGCAAACGTTTTCTTATGGATTTAATGGCTTAAATTTAAGCAATTGACCTTTTGAGCCTGTAATTTTTTGTAATTCCTTGACTTGTCGTTCAAGTTTACTTTTTGACACATCAGGACCAACAATCACTCTCGTAAACTCGTTTTCTTTCTTTGTATGAGCTTGATAGCCACGCTTTTGCAAATCAGCGACAAGCGCGACCGCATTTTCGTGATTCTTAAGCGCCATCAACTGAATGATCCAAGCAGAATCTTCATATTGATTTTTTTCTTGCACAGGACGAGTGGCCACCTCAACTTGCTCTGGCTGTTTGATGACCTCTGGTTTAGGCGTTGGGTCAGGCTCAGAAGCAGCCACTTGGGCGCCCTCTTGCTCCTGCACCACCGCTTCAACTGGGGAGTCCGGTAACGCTATGTCGTCTTCCACTGGCTCTAATATTTCGAAGTTTTCCACATCACTATCAAGTTCAGGTTTGATAGGAATACTGGCAAATTCTTCTTTGTAGTGCAGTTTCTTACCATCTAGCACATCGGGAAGAACAATCACTCCGACTGCGACTAGAATGATGGTGCCGACTAAACGACTTTGGAATTTACTTGCCATCAAAATACCTTTGCTTATTTATTCTTTGATTGCCAATGTTCCAATACCTCTCCGACAGTATGGAATGAACCAACCACCAGAATGACGTCTTCTTGCTTTGCGTGGCTTCTTGCATTCTCAAAGGCGTCAACAGGGTTTTCAAAATGAACTTGCCCATCAGGTAAGTATTGGCACAACTCTCCAGCAGTCGCCGCTCTCGGTCCGGTTAGCGACGCTGGATACCATTGTGTTGCAATTGGAGTTAGCGCTTCAATGGTTGCTTTAATGTCTTTGTCATGCAGCATCGCGATCACAATATGGATATTCTTACCCAAATATTGGTGCTTCACTTTCTCTACCAAATACTCAGCAGAGTGCGGGTTATGCGCGACATCAAGGATTATCTCTGGCTCGTGATGCAATATCTGCATGCGCCCTGCCAGGCGAGCATTATTCAAGCCATTGACAATGTTTATGTCAGTGATTTGCAATTCCGATGCTCCTAACGCCATCAATGCTGTTGCCGCATTTTGTAGCGGTAACGATGGGACAGGTAAATCCTCTAACGCAAATGCACCACTGCTCCACTTCCAACCATTATTAGTTAGTTGGTAATCATACTGAATACCAACTTGGAAGAACTCAGAGCCAATATCGTCAGCATGAGCCGCCACGGTCGCCGGTGGCGTTGGTTGACCACAAATTGCTGGCTTCCCTGAACGGTAAATGCCTGCCTTTTCAAAACCAATGACATTGATGTCATCACCAAGCCAATCCACATGATCGATAGCTAAGCTCGTAATAACAGAAACATCATGGTCAACAACGTTGGTGGCATCTAGACGGCCGCCAAGTCCTACTTCAAGTAAGATAACGTCAACTTTCTCTACTTGGAAAATACGTAGCGCAGCAAGCGTACCGAATTCAAAGAGGCTAAGGCTGATATCACCACGCTGCCTTTCTACATAGTCGAATGCTTCACAGTGCTTTGCATCTACAACGTCGACGCCATTAATGCGTACACGCTCGTTGTAACGAATCAGGTGCGGAGAGCTGTAAACACCGACTGAATAGCCAGCATCGAGTAAAATAGCTTCCATTAACGCACACGTTGAGCCTTTGCCATTGGTGCCGGCAACAGTGATTACGGTTGGAGCTGGTTTGGTAAGATTGGCTTTGTTTGCTACCGCTTGGACACGGTCTAAGCCTAGATCAATTGCTGAGGAATGAATATTTGCTAAATAATCAAGCCACATCTCTAATGAAGATGTGGCTTGAGGAATTGGGTTTTGGGTCATCTAACTTTAACCATTAAATTCTTTGGTTTTTATGTTAGTTGATACTTTACCCTTTTTCGTCCGCTTCTGGTACAGAATATGGCTCTTCATTTGGAGATTCGTTAACCGAAACCACCAAAGGAGACTTGTGGTTAGTCATCTTAGCGATTAGACCACCCACACGCTGACGCATTTCACGACGGTCAACGATCATATCAATCGCACCGTGATCAAGCAGGAACTCACTACGCTGGAAACCTTCAGGAAGATCTTCACGCACTGTTTGCTCGATAACACGACGACCAGCAAAGCCAATCAGCGCCTTAGGTTCACCGATGTTGATATCACCCAACATAGCCAAACTTGCTGATACACCACCCATTGTAGGGTCAGTGAGAACCGAAATAAACGGCAGACCTTTTTCTGATAGACGCTCAAGCGCAGCACTGGTTTTTGCCATTTGCATAAGAGACATCAATGCCTCTTGCATACGAGCGCCACCACTTGCTGAGAAACAAACAAGTGCACAATTGTTTTCAATTGCTGCATCCACCGCTTTTACGAAGCGAGCACCAACAACTGAACCCATTGAACCGCCCATAAAGGAGAATTCAAACGCACACGCCACAAGGGGTAGACCAAGCAGTTCACCTTGCATCACAACTAGCGCATCTTTCTCTCCGCTGTTTTTTTGTGCTGCAGAGATACGCTCTTTGTATCGCTTAGAATCTTTAAATTTCAGTTTATCCTGTGGCTCAAGTTCGGTACCTAATTCAACTCGATTGCCTTCATCTAAAAACGTTTCCAAACGACGACGCGCTTTCATGCGCATGTGATGGTTACACTTTGGACAAACTTCTAGGTTACGCTCTAGTTCAGCATGGTATAAAACCTGTTCACAAGAGGTACATTTAGTCCACACACCTTCTGGGATAGAAGCTTTGCGTGAACTTACTAGGTTGCTTTTCTCTAAAATCTTTTCAAGCCAACTCATGGAAGACCTTTTCTCTCAACTCTTCCGCTTCATTGCGAAAGATATAAATTCGACATAATACCGACGGATTAAACCATATCTTGCAGCTACTGTAGATAAAAAACTGGTTGTACCTATTTTTGATATCATAAATAGCGTATGTTTTCCGCTCACATTCAATGTAAACACTACCGATATTTTGAAATAAGTTTGTAAAATTAGTTCAAATTATCTGGCAAAAACAGTGGACCGATCGGCACTTCAGGTAACCCAAATTCTTCTGGATAGTCTACATCTACCAGGTACAGACCTTCCGCTTTCGCTGTCGCACCCGCTAGTTTGCGATCTTTAGCCTCTAGCAACCATTTGATCCATTCAGGGCTCTCTTCACCACGTCCAACCTTTATCAAGCTACCCGTGATGTTACGAACCATATGATGCACGAACGCATTGGCTTTAATATCAATAACCACATAGTTCCCATGGCGCGTAACGTTCAGATGCATCAAGTTTCGAAATGGGCTACGAGACTGACAATGCGCCGCACGAAACGACGTAAAATCATTTTCACCAAGCAGATACTGCCCTGCCTCATGCATTTTTTTCTCGTCGAGCTCACCATGATAGTGGCTCACACCAGAGTTTAAGATACCAGGTCGTAAAGCATGATTGAAAATAATGTAACGATAACGGCGCGCTGTCGCTGAGAATCGTGCATGGAAATCATCTGGGACTTCCTTAGCCCAACGAACCGCTATATCACTCGGCATGTTCGCGTTTGCGCCCATAGTCCAAGCTACCATTTTTCGAGTAACGTTGGTATCAAAGTGCACAACTTGTCCTGTGCCATGCACGCCAGCGTCTGTCCGACCAGCACACTGCACTTCAACTGGGTGATTAGCAACAACGGACAATGCTTTCTCTAGCTCTTCTTGGACACTTTTCACTTCTCTTTGGCGCTGCCAACCAAAGTAGTTTGTACCGTTGTACTCGATACCTAATGCGATTCTCATCTTAACCTTCGAACTCTAAAATGGGGCGGGAAGTATATACTCAAGTCACCTCAAGTTGCCAGTTTCAACAAGGATGACGTAGAGGTTGCACCATACTAGCGAGACACAAAAAGGGTAGCTAACGCTACCCTTTTCAATTTATCGGCCATTAATGGCATCAATCAGGCTCTTTGCTTCGCGGCGAATATCATCTTCACCGTAAACAATCGCCTCTTCTAGTAATTTTATCGCCCCTTGAGAATCGTTCATCTCGAGATAGATTTTAGCAAGGTCCAGTTTTCCAGCAGCTTCAGCGTTGCTATCTACGTCAACATCGCCGATCTCACCGATAACATCTGGAAACTCGTTCAATCCGACATCAAGCTTCAGATCTTCCTCTTCGAACTCACCACCTTCTTTATCGACCTGAGCCATCAATTCATCAATCGTCATAAATTGATTTTTCTTTGGGTCGAAGTCATCCAAGTCGCTTTGCTCTGCCCAGTTTTCTTGCGCGATCTCTGGCTGACTTAGTGCATCACTCGAATTCCAAACATCACGCTGGTCCTCAGGCACATCTTCCGTAGAACTTACGCTATCGGCAGCGGGTTTAAAGCCATCCCAATCATCTCCAACATCAAGCATGGTTTCAAAATCCATACCTGCGCTTGCGATGGTGTCACTGTCTAACTGACCTTCAAATACCTCTGAACTTGCGTCTTCAGCAAGAAGGTTAGCCATTGAAGATTCATCATCTAAGTCACTTAGCGACTCACCCTCTGTCGCCGTTGGCTGCACTTCTGGTTCAGTATCAAAACCGTTTTGCTGCGCAAAGACTTCAAACAAAGCATCATGATCGTTATCGGCTTGAAGAGTTGGTCTCGATGTCTCAGTTTCAACATTAGGAGTCTCTGGCGCACTCTCATTCATTGATGCGAGAACATCTTCCTCATTGAACTCAGGAAGATCTTGGTCGTCAAAACTTAGCTCTTCATCCTCACCGGAGATTGGTTCTATATCTGCAGTCTCAGAGCTCGGTAATTCTGGCTCTTCTTCCATAGATGCCAAGGCGTCTTCTTCACTGAACTCTGGTAGATCGAGTTCATCAAAATCGAACTCTTCTTCTGCTTCAGTCGCCGACTCAGCTTCAGAGCGCTCAGGCTCGATAGATTCTGGTTCATCTAACGTAGGTTCGCCTGCCATGGACGCCAATGCATCCTCTTCACTAAACTCTGGCAGTTCTAGTTCATCGAAATCGAACTCTTCTTCTGCTTCAGTCGCCGACTCAGCTTCAGAGCGCTCAGGCTCGACAGATTCTGATTCTGGGTCATCAAACTCAGATTCGTCGGCCATAGACGCCAATGCGTCCTCTTCGCTGAACTCTGGCAGTTCGAGTTCATCGAAATCGAACTCTTCTTCTGCTTCAGTAGCCGACTCAGCTTCAGAGCGCTCAGGCTCGATAGACTCTGATTCATCTAACGTAGGTTCGCCTGCCATGGACGCCAATGCGTCTTCTTCTGCTTCAGTCGCCGAATCAGCTTCAGAGCTCTCAGGCTCGATAGACTCTGGGTCATCAAACGTAGGTTCGCCTGCCATGGACGCCAATGCGTCCTCTTCACTAAACTCTGGCAGTTCGAGTTCATCGAAATCGAACTCTTCTTCTGCTTCAGTCGCCGACTCAGCTTCAGAGCGCTCAGGCTCGATAGACTCTGGGTCATCAAACGCAGGTTCGTCCGCCATGGACGCCAGTGCGTCTTCTTCACTGAACTCTGGTAGATCGAGTTCATCAAAATCGAACTCTTCTTCTGCATTGGTTGCCGACTCAGTTTCTGATGCTAGTTCTGAACTTTCTGGCTCACTTTTGTTACCCGAGTTTTGTTCTTGTTCTGGTTGAGTTTCACTTTCTAGTTCAGGCTCATCCAGTAGCCAATCTTCTTCTTGTGGCACACCAAATTCATTTTCTACTGTATTTGGTGTCGGAGTGAACGCTGGAGCGTCTTCTACTGTCTCAACTTGAGGCGGCACTTTAGCATCAGGCTCTACTGATGCATCTTGCGTTGACTTAGAATTGGCATCCTCTTCTTGTTGTGGCGAAGATTCCTCTATCTCAGCTTGCGGCTCTTCAACTTGTTGTTGCGCTAAATCATCTTCAGTATCAAATAGCGCATCCAGTTCAGCAGAAAAGTCCGCGTTTTCTTGCTCTGTAGGCTGAAGCTCTTCACTGTCTGACTCAAACAAGTCGTCTAGCTCGCTCATTAAAGGATCGTTCTCTGGTGAGAGGTCCTCTAAATCACCCAGAAACTCATCGCTGCTAAATGACTCTGAATCAGTTTCTGGCTCGGTTAATGGTTGCTCTGGCGCTGTTTGTTGCGGATCTGGTTGACTGTCACTTAATAAAGCATCGATGTCCAAACCAGACTCAATTTCCGGCTCTTCATGAGCAGGCTCTGACTCGGCTATTGAAGATGGTTTTTCGTCGCCGTCTGGTTCGCCAAAACCAAGTGAAGCGAGTAACTCTTCCTCTTCCGATTTAGTCTGTGCAGGGCTTTCGTCCTCTCGAATCAGATCATCAAACGGGTCTAACTCAGTCTCAGTTCCTGTCTCTTCATCAAGTTCTGGTGTGACGTCATCAATGATTTCATCCAGTAAATCTGTGCTATCTGCATCTAACTCTTCAATCGAGTCATCACCTTCAAAACCAGAGAGTGCTTCTAGCTCATTCAGTGGGTCAAACTCGTCGTCTGTTTCATCTTCGTCAAAATCGATCAGTTCATCGAGTAAGTCCGTACTGTTTTCATCTAGAACGGCGTCTTCGCTGGCGTCACCTTCAACTTCTGTCGACTCAGTAACAGGCTGCTCGTATTGAGCTAATAGCTTATCGATATCGTCATCAGATGCCTCTCCTGCGCTGAAATCATCATCCGATACGGGCTGTTTTAGTTCAGGTTCATCGGTATCTAGGTCGAAGTCGTCATTGCCAAGTTCCGCAAACAAGTCATCAAGCATATCCTGATCGACAGTGTCACTTGGTAACTCTTCTGACGGCTCATCTGCTGCAAGTAGTTCCGCAAATGCGTCATCTGAGAGCGAATCTGCTTTCTCGTTCGTATCATCTGAAAGATCGAAGCCAGCCTCATCGTCATCGAGCACTTCTAGTTCTGGAGCAACCTCATCTAAGGCTCGCTCCATCTCTTCTAAACCAAGCGCTTTTTCTTCGCCGTTAACTTGGATACCATTGTTTGATGACTCAAGCTCATCCAGACCAACATCCAGGTCGCCGTCATCACCGATACCCGCAAATGGGTCATCGTCCCCTTCTAGGTTGAAATCCAGTTCTTCATCGTCAAGGTTGGCAAAGACGTCTTCTTCTAAATCTGGCTTCTCTTCTTGTGTAGCCTGAGTATTTATATCTTCATCTGCGAACAACTCATCATCAAGTGTGAGTTCTTCATCCAGCTCGTCCGTCGCCGCTAAACCAATTGGCGCAGCTAATGGATCGGTTTCCTGCGGCGATTGCGCAGCAGGCTCTTCCTCTTTGTTTTTAGAACGGCGACCAAGCAACATCACAACCAACAGTGCCAGCAATGCACCTGGAATAAGCGCCGCTAAGCCGACAAGCCAACCATTAGACAAAATCTTGTCAATCGTACTTGGCTGCATGCGTTGTTGCTCAGCAAGGCGCTGGCGCTCTTCAGCAAGCAGTTTCTCGACTTCCGAGCGAATGCGTTCTTCGTCATTCAGCTCATTTTTCAAGGTTTCAACTTCGCTTTGCACTTCTGACAACATTAAGCGAAGACGATGGTTCTTCTCTTCCAATGACTCTAATTCACTTTGTGAGCCTTGAAGTTTGTCTTTTAACGCACTGACCTGCTTTTCACCCTGCGGAGAGGTGTTCACAGGTGGCGCAGGAATAACTGGTATTGTTTTTTGAACCGGTTTTGGTTCCGCAGCTACAGTGGTTTCTGGTTTAGGAGCAACAGGCTTGGGTTCTACTTTTATTTGTGGCTTTGGTTGCTCGGCGACGCGTTGCGCTGGCGTGGCTCTATTTGTCGGCTTCGGCTGTTTTAACTTAGCCTCGTGCGCCTTCATAATCGCAACAGCTTGCTCTGTAGTCGCGCTTTGCACTTGCTCTAGAGACGGTACTCGCAGTCGACTCCCTGGGATCAACTCATGAATGTTTTGGTTCTCAAACGCTTGAGGGTTAATTCGATAAATGGCAAGAAGCGTTTGTTGAACGGTAACACCGCGTGAAGGTCTTAATTCTGAAGCGATCGACCATAGTGTTTGATTTTCACCAGTCGGACCAAAGAAACGTGACGGCTGAGTATTTGCAGGAGGAGCAGGTAATGCTCGCTCAATATCTTCAGCATAGCTCGGAGATGATTGCACTTCACCAGACGGTCCAACAAGACGAATTCCTTCGGCTTGAACCACTGATGATGTCTGAGTCGCGCTCATCAACACAAGGGCTGCTAACAAACGCTTATAATTTTGACGCATAGAAGGCTCAGTTTTGTGCTAAATACAATTTGAAATGGTGATCGGTTAAATATATCGGATATCACATGCAAAACTATAGCGTTGAGAATAAAAAATGTGTGGCTCTCGCCATATTCGTACTAATCTCACACTATTTTGTTCCGTTCGTACAAAAAAGCCTCGCACAGTGCGAGGCTTTGAAATGAACTGTAAGTGACTTAGTAGTAATCGCGGATCAGAACTTCAGCGATTTGTACCGCGTTAGTTGCTGCGCCTTTACGCACGTTATCCGCCACAACCCACAAGTTTACCCCACTGTGGTGGCTGATATCGTTGCGGATACGACCAACCATAACATGATCTTTACCGCCCGCATCACGCACTTGTGTCGGGAAGTCATCACCGTGGAAGACTTCAATGCCTTCTGTTTGCTCAAGTAGATTAATGACTTCTTGTGCATCAATTGGAGAGCGAGTCTCAATGTGAAGCGCTTCAGCATGACCATAGAATACCGGCACACGCACACACGTTGGGTTTACTGTGATTGATGGATCGTTAAAGATCTTCTGTGTTTCCCACACCATTTTCATTTCTTCTTTGGTGTAGCCATTTTCCATCATCTGATCGATTTGTGGAATACAGTTAAACGCAATCTGTTGAGAGAATTGCTTCTTATCCGCGGGCAGACCGTTTAGAAGCTTAGCCGTTTGACCTGCTAGTTCGTCAATGCCCGCTTTACCCGCACCAGATACGGATTGGTATGTAGATACGTTAATACGCTCAATACCCACTGCATCGTGAATTGGTTTTAGTGCCACCAGCATTTGAATGGTCGAACAGTTTGGGTTCGCGATGATGTTACGGTTACGAAACTCTGCAATCGCTTCTGGGTTTACTTCTGGCACAACAAGAGGAATGTCGTACTCGTAACGGAAGTGTGAAGTGTTGTCGATAACGATAACACCTTCATCTGCCGCGATTGGGGCCCATTTTTCAGATAGTTCACCACCAGCAGAGAACAACGCAATATGAGCTTGAGACCAATCAAACTCTTCAACGTTCTGTACACGAACCGTTTTGCCATTAAAGCGATAAGTCTTGCCTTCGCTACGCTCACTTGCCAATAAGTGAATGTCACCCACTGGGAATTTACGTTCTTGAAGCACTTCTAAAATTGTTTCACCGACCGCACCGGTCGCACCTAAAATGGCAACATTATATTGCTGGCTCATTGACTTACCTCAATCTGAAAACCTAGTTCTGCTAATGGAGCAAGGTTACATGTTTTGTTACCCACTAGCGTGACAGCGCTGTATTCACGGCGATCCCAGTAGTTTTTACGCATCAGGTCAAAAGCACCTGGCTTACTGATCTCACGACGGAAAAGAGCGTCATCTCTACGCACATCATAGATTAACTGCGTGATGTTATGCAGTGTTGCTTCATCCCAAGCTCTGTCCAATACCATAGTAGGAACAGGCGCGGTTGGCAGTAAATCGCTGGCATGCGCACGTAATTCGTTATTTAAGAACTCACAGTAGCTGTTGAAAATCATCGTCGTACCGCGAGCTTTCCCTTCCAAGCCGTAGCCTGCAACGTGAGGGGTTGCGAATGCTAGCAGAGGCAGAAGCTCCATATCAACCTCTGGTTCAAATTCAAATACGTCAAGCGCTGCGGTAAAACCGTCGTTTTTCAAAAGACGTTGCTTCAATGCCTCGTTATCAACGATTGGACCTCGCGCGGCGTTAATCAAAATCTGATCACCACGAAGCGAGTTTAAAACCGTTTCATCAATTAAATGATGAGTTGGATATAGGCCATCTTTGGTGATTGGCGTATGTAGTGTAATGATGTCTGAGCTTTCAATCAGTTCTGTCAACGGAGTAAAGCTACGAGGATCACCAGCCTCTTGTTTGAATGGGTCATTGATGAGAACTTTAATCCCCATGCCTTTCAAACATTTCTCTAGGTAGCTACCTACTTGGCCTGCACCAATAATACCTACCGTCTTGTCAAATACCGAGAAGCCTTGTTGCTGAGCGAGCACCATCATTACGCTGAACGCATACTCCGCCACACCCACTTTGTTACAACCCGGCGCAGCGGTGAAGAATATACCTTTCTCTTTTAAAAGCGCTTGGTCGACATGATCCATACCTGCTGTTGCGGTACCAACAAACTTTAGCTTGTTTGCTTTGCTGATTAGATCGGCATTCACTTTGGTTACCGAGCGAATCATTAGGGCATCAACATCCACTAAATCATCAGCCGTCAGTGTACGACCTGGTTTTAGAATCACTTCACCGAGTTGGCTGAATAGCTCTTCAGCGTACGGCATATTTTCATCAACAATAATTTTCATAGCGCCAGCGTTTTAACATCCATTTGTATGAGTTCGTTTATTCGCAAGATGCGAAACTAAAACGATTGTGCCCTTTTCCCGAAAAATCTCAAGAAATAACCCTAATAAACCTCAAGGAGATTGGCTCCAAAGAAATCGTTTAACGGGAAGCAACGTAATAAGCAGAAATTGAGAAAAGAAAAAGCCCGGCTAAATAGCCGGGCAAAGTTCCAGAACAAAAGGATCCTATCCCGCTCTCCATGGGATAGAGTCTGCGTCTGTTCGATCAGTGTGACTGATCAAGCTCTGGAAACTGGATTGTTGGCGCTGTTCTCACTCACGTGGCGCGCCAACAAATTCAGTTAACCTTGGTACTTTTTAATAACCAAAGTTGCGTTTGTGCCGCCAAAGCCAAAGCTGTTTGACATTACGGTTGTTAACTCTGCATCACGTGCTTCTGTCACGATGTCCAGACCTTGAGCTGCTTCGTCCAAGTTTTCAATATTGATGCTTGGAGCAATGAAGTTTTTGTCTAGCATAAGTGTTGAGTAAATCGCTTCGTGCACACCAGCGGCGCCTAGTGCGTGACCAGTCATTGCTTTTGTTGCAGAGATTGCTGGGCTGTTCTCACCAAACAATTGTTGGATCGCACCAAGCTCTTTCACGTCACCAACTGGTGTCGACGTGCCGTGCGTGTTGATGTAATCCACACCGTCAACGTCTTGCATCGCCATCTTCATACAACGGATCGCGCCTTCACCTGATGGTGCTACCATGTCGTAGCCATCTGAAGTCGCACCGTAACCTACGATCTCACCGTAGATTTTCGCGCCACGTGCTAGAGCGTGCTCAAGTTCTTCGATAACCAGCATGCCGCCACCGCCAGAGATAACGAAACCATCACGGTCCGCATCATACGTACGAGATGCTTTGTCTGGAGTATCGTTGTATTTCGTTGACAGCGCACCCATGGCGTCAAACATCATGGTTTGAGACCAATCAAGCTCTTCACCGCCACCAGCAAAAACAATGTCTTGTTTACCAAGTTGAATAAGCTCCATCGCGTGACCGATACAGTGTGCAGAAGTAGCACATGCAGAGCTCATTGAGTAGTTCACACCACGAATCTTAAATGGCGTAGCAAGACAAGCGGAAACCGTAGAAGACATAGTACGAGGAACCATGTAAGGGCCAACTCGTTTTACGCCTTTTGCGCGCATCGTGTCTGTCGCTACCGTTTGGTTGTATGCAGAAGCACCGCCAGAACCCGCAACGATACCGGTACGATCGTTTGAAACCTGATCCTCTGTAAGACCAGCGTCTGCGATTGCCTGCTCCATTGATAGGTATGCATAAGCAGCCGCATCACCCATAAAGCGCATCTGCTTACGGTCGATGTGTTCCGCCGGGTTGATTTTTAGGTCACCCCATACTTGCGAACGAAGACCGTGTTCTTTGAACTGCTCAGATGCAGTGATGCCAGATTTGCCCGCTTTAAGAGACGCTAGAACTTCTTCGACGTTGTTACCGATACTTGAAACAATACCCATACCGGTGATTACGACTCGTTTCATTATGACATTCCTATAATTCAAAAATCCGCTAGATGATAACTAAGATAGTCAACAAAAGTGGTCAGCTTTCCCATAAATTCGTACAATCGCCCCATTCTTACCGCGCCAAATCACAAATTTGCACCATTATGACTTCAATAAAAAACGCAGAACTTGGTTGGAACGAAGCTGGTACTCCGGTTTCAGACCAATTTGATGATGTTTACTTCTCTAACGTAAACGGTCTTGAAGAGACACGCTACGTTTTCTTAAAACAAAATCATCTCCCAGAAAGATGGCAGGAATTTGACCAAAGACGTTTTGTCATTGGTGAAACAGGATTTGGCACGGGATTAAACTTCTTAGCAGTATGCCAGTGGTTTAGTGAGTTTCGTCGTCAGCATCCAGACGCAGCATTGAAAGAGCTGCATTTTATTAGCTTTGAAAAATACCCGCTAAGCCAAGCAGATTTAAAGAAGGCGCATGAAGCTTGGCCTGAGCTAGCTGAGTACGCGGAAAAGTTACAAAAGCACTACCCTGTCGCCGTACCTGAGTGTCACCGCATTGTGCTTGAAGATGGCGCAATTACACTCGACCTTTGGTTTGGCGACATCAAAGACTGCATGCCGCAAGTCCCATACAACGAACAAGGTTTGATTGACGCTTGGTTTTTAGATGGATTCGCGCCAAGTAAAAACCCAGAAATGTGGAACCAAAATCTGTTCAACAACATGGCTAAGTTAGCCAAGCAAGACTGTACAGTTGCCACTTTTACCGCAGCGGGCTTTGTGCGTCGAGGATTGAACGAAGCAGGCTTTGCAATGAAAAAAGTCAAAGGCTTTGGCACCAAGCGAGAAATGATCGCAGGTTCGATGGAACAACGTGAAAAGCAGTCGAACCACCTTCCGTGGTTCAATCGCACGGCGTCCAGCAATCTTGATTCGATTGCCATAATCGGAGGTGGTATTGCCAGTGCAGCGTTGGCAAAAACGTTGGTTCGTCGTGGCCAAAACGTCACGCTTTACTGCAAAGACACTCAACCAGCCGAAGGAGCGTCGGGGAATCGTCAAGGGGCCGTGTATCCCTTGTTGAACGGTCCTCATACTGGTGTTTCGCGTGTGTTTGCGCCTGCATTTTTGTTTGCAAGACAATTTATTGAACAAGCTGCGGAGTCGGTTACATTCGATCACGATTGGTGTGGTGTAACTCAGCTAATGTGGGATGAAAAATCTGCTGATAAGCTGGAAAAGATGCTTGCGGGTAATTTTCCTTCTGAATTGATTCAAAAACTGTCCGCCGAGGAAACTGCGAATACTATCGGATTACCTATCGATATGTCGTCTGTGCACTACCCAATGGGAGGGTGGTTGTGCCCTGCCGAGCTAACTCGTGGGTTAATCAAACAGTTAGAACAGACATCGTTACTCTCAACGAAGTTTGAACATCACGTTGAAGCATTAAATTGGGATGAAGAGCATCAGCTTTGGACACTAACGGTCAATGGTCAAACATTTGAGCACTCAACCGTTGTGATTGCGAATGGCCATGAGCTCCAGACATTGAGCCAAACCGCTTCCCTGCCGATGGGACAGGTGAAAGGGCAAGTCAGTCATGCTCCGGCAACCGAAACGCTGAGTCAATTGAAAACGGTATTGTGTTACGACGGCTACATGACGCCTGTTAACCCAAACAATCAGCACCTGTGCATAGGCGCAAGCTACGATCGCAGTCACCTAGACTACGAATTTGATGAAAACGCTCAGAAGGATAACGCAGAAAAATTAGTTAAGTGCGTACCGAACCAAGAATGGCCAAAAGAGGTAGATATCAGTGGCAATCGATCTCGCCAAGGTATTCGCTGCGTGAGCCGAGATCACTTACCATTTGTCGGAAATGTGGGTGACTTTGAGACGATAAAAACGCAATACGCCAACTTACAAAATCAAAAAGCAGAAGAGGTAGAAACCGTTCATCAGTTCACTAACCTATTCTGCTTCTTAGGTTTAGGATCTCGTGGGCTGAGCTCTGCACCATTGTTAGCTGAAGTGTTGGCCTCGCAAATCTGTGGGGACCCGCTGCCATTACCTGTTGATGTATTGACCGAACTTCATCCAAGTCGAATGTGGGTTCGTAAACTAAGAAAAGGCAAAGCCATTACTGAGCTGTAAGAGTATTCTCTCGTTTACATTCCCGACGCAAATATGTGTCGGGAATCACTAACTCATTAAGTCACTCGTGTTGAAATTACTTCAGCTGTGCAATTGCCTGTTTCACTTGTTCTGCCACTTCCGGATTTACCGCCTCACCAGACTCCACGTCAAAGTTCTCGTAGTAGCTCGGCACAGATAGCGATGCTTTCACATCTGCTCCGAAAAATTGCGCGGAACCTGTTGCCGCCGCAAGAACGCTCTGTGCGCCACCCGGGCCAGGAGAAGTTGCTAAGTAAACGACCGGCTTGTTTTGAAATACGTTGCGCTCAATGCGCGTCGCCCAATCAAACAGGTTTTTATACGCTGCTGGGTATGAGCCGTTATGCTCTGCGAAGGAAACAACAATAGCGTCAGCCTCAGCCAAATCACGTAAAAATGCGACAGCACCTTCAGCTTGACCAATTTCTTTCTCTTTGTCTTCGCTAAACATCGGTACTTGATAATTGTTTAAGTCTAAAACGTTCACTTGAGCGTCTTCGACTTGGTTTGCTGCGTATGTAGCAAGTAGTTTATTGATTGAGGTAGAGCTGGTAGAAGCACCAAATGCGACAATTTTCATGGTTGTAATCCTTTGTTCACGTTTTATGCTAACCAGCATAAAAGTTGAACAGTTTCGCTACAACCACAAAAATTTTATGGAGAGGTTCGAATTTTTCGAAGTAGTAAATGACTTGGACTAATAAATGGAGAACGACGTTCAGAGATTAAGCCTGAGCCTGCAGTTCTTGCCACAAGTCACTGACAATCACGCGATCGGCCGGGCTTAATTCGGTACGAGCGTCTTCCAAACTGCTCTCAATGCGTGACTTCAGTTCAGTAATATCGCTAATGCCTTCTTCTTCACAAGATGCCGCAGACAAAGAGATGTGACCACGTAGATAACCACCAGCAAACAATTCATCGTCAGATGCTGTTTCAATTCGAGCATCAATCAGTTCCAGTAGTTTTTCTTCAAATTCAATAATCATGGTGTATCTCTGAGGTTATTTGAGGTTATTTAACGCAAAAGTCAGACGCTTCCAGAGGCTTGGTTTGGTAAAACGCACGCAGAGCATCCGAAAGCATTTTCACTCGCAAAGGCAAGCCAGCTTCCAAAATACCCAACACTTCTTTATGCACTTTCTGCATAAAGCCGAGCCTATCTGGTTCAAAATCGCCGTGTAGATTGTCACAACTCACCGTAAAAGGGAAGCCAGCACTTTGTGCCAGAATCCATTCATAAGCTTGCGGACGCACTTCAACTTTCTCAAACTCCGCTTGAACTTCTGCCGTGCGCCCATCAGGTTCATACCAATAGCCAAAATCTTCCAGCAAACGACGCTCTGGCCCTGCCACACACCAATGCGAGATTTCGTGTAATGCGGAGGCATAAAAACCCCGAGCAAAAATAATCCGATGATGAGGATGCTCATCATCAGCAGGAAGATAAATAGGCTCATCACCACCTAACTCCAATTTCGTATTAAATTGGTCTAAAAAGGTGTCATTGAAAATGGTGATAAGGTCTTGGTATTCGTGGGTCATCGTCGAGTTTGTACTTCAGTTTGACATGCGCTGCGTATTGTCGCTGTTTTTATCTATAAGGTAAAGGTGCTCCCACAGTTTTGGTTATTAGTTGAATTTATCTGAACATCGCTTTCTCCATATAATTTCTCATTCGTCAGCGTACTCATTTGCTACTACACTCTCGCCTTATTTTGATGCTGCTCAAACTGCTGTTTTTTAAGCGGTTTGATTACAGGCATGTTGCTGGTTTTAATCACTTTTTAAGAATGATAAAACCTTTTGTAAGTGTTGTTGCTGCGCCTACGATGATTCACGTAGAACGTAGTGACTTTTTACGTTGAGTGTCTCCCTATGTTGCTAAGTGTGTTGTATATCATTGGTATCACGGCTGAAGCCATGACAGGTGCGTTGAGCGCTGGTAGAAGAAAAATGGACTGGTTTGGTGTTATGTTGGTGGCCAGTGCAACGGCCATTGGTGGTGGCACCGTACGTGACATTTTACTGGGACACTACCCTCTTGGTTGGGTAAAAAACCCAGAGTTCCTAGCAATCACGTGTGTTGCGGGTGTACTTACCACAGGCTTAGCGAAATGGGTGATTAAGCTAAAAGGTCTATTCATCCGCCTTGATGCGTTAGGTCTAATCGTATTCAGCATCATCGGAACTAAGATTGCGATGGGCATGGGCTTACACCCTGGGATCTGTATGGTTTCAGCGCTAGTAACGGGTGTATTCGGTGGGCTACTCCGCGACTTAATCTGTCGCCAAACACCGTTGGTACTGCATGAAGAACTTTACGCTTCTGTCGCTCTTATCGCATCAGGAATGTACTTAGCGCTATTAGAATTCAATGTTCCCGATGTCACTGCCACTATTGTTACACTGGTTACTGGTTACATGTTGCGTATGGCTGCGGTACGCTTTAAGTGGCGTCTCCCTTCTTTCAATTTGGAAACGGAAGGCTCACTCCATTAAGCAAAAACTACTTAAACAAAAAAGGTTACCTGATAAAATTGTGCCACCCGCGATTAAGTGAGTGGCATAATTTTATATTCAGTCATCCTGAACAGCGACGAAGGAGCATGATTCAGGATCTATTATCCGAGCACTCTGTTGTCAGAGATGTTTCTTTCTCTTTTCATCGCGCTGAAATTAGATTCCTAGTCTCGCTATAGCTCGCTGGAATGACACAAAGCTCTTAAATCTTCGGTGTTTCAGTTGTTACGCCATGGTTTTGACCACGATGACGCAGCAAATGATCCATCACCACAATCGCTAGCATCGCTTCAGCAATTGGTACGGCACGAATACCCACACAAGGATCATGACGGCCTTTGGTGATCAACTGAGTTGGCTCACCTTCTTTTGTGATGGTCTCACCCGGAACGGTGATGCTTGATGTTGGCTTAAGCGCAATGTTAGCCACAATGTCTTGACCAGTTGAGATACCGCCAAGAATACCGCCCGCGTGATTACTGCCAAAACCTTCAGGAGCAAGCGTATCACGGTGTTGACTGCCTTTTTGGTTTACCACATCAAAGCCATCACCGATCTCAACGCCTTTCACCGCATTAATGCTCATTAGCGCGTGCGCGATGTCTGCATCCAGACGATCAAATACAGGTTCACCAAGACCAACAGGTACGTTAGTTGCCACAACCTGAATTTTCGCGCCAATTGAGTCGCCTTCTTTTTTCAGGTCACGGATAAGTTGGTCAAACGCTTCTACTTTGTCCACATCTGGGCAAAAGAACGCATTGTTTTCGATTTCGTTCCAATCTACCTTGTCGATAGAAACATCACCCATTTGTGACAAGTACGCGCGAATCTCAACACCAAACTCATCTTTCAAGTATTTCTTCGCGATTGCACCCGCCGCCACTCGCATTGCGGTTTCACGAGCAGACGAACGGCCGCCACCTCGATAGTCACGGATGCCATACTTTTGGTGGTAAGTATAATCAGCATGACCCGGACGGAATTTATCTTTGATGTCCGAGTAATCTTTTGAGCGCTGATCGGTGTTTTCAATTAGCAAACCGATCGATGTGCCTGTGGTTTTGCCTTCAAAAACACCAGAAAGAATTTTAACTTCATCCGGTTCACGACGTTGTGTGGTGTAACGTGATGTGCCTGGACGACGGCGGTCGAGATCGATTTGCAGATCTGCTTCTGTAATTTCTAACCCCGGAGGACATCCGTCTACGATACATCCCAGTGCGATACCGTGACTTTCCCCGAATGTCGTCACTCGGAAATGTTGTCCGATACTGTTTCCTGCCATTACTTCCTCAAGTTTTTATCGCTACGCCCTCTCAAACCAGAGCGCAACTGCTTTCCAATTCTTCGTGGATTCATAGTGGCTTTATTACGTTTTGATGTAAAGAGTTAATCTCGGCGAGTTATGCATAAAAAAACACCGAGCATAAAGCTCGGTGTTTTGACGTTTAGTGCAAGACCCTATTAGTCTTTGTACAGTTTGAACTCTTCTGCACACTCAACCAGCTGGTCACGCGTTAGCATGAATACGCCGTGACCGCCGTTCTCGAACTCAATCCAAGTGAACGGAATCTGTGGGTACTGTTCCATCATGTGAATCATTGAGTTGCCGACTTCACAGATAAGAATACCGTTATCTGTTAGGTAGTCTGGTGCATTTGCAAGAATACGACGCACAAGTTTTAGGCCATCCGTACCGGCTGCTAAACCAAGCTCTGGTTCGTGAGTGAACTCGTCTGGCAGGCTGTTCATGTCTTCTTCATCCACATATGGTGGGTTAGACACGATCAGGTTGTACTTCTCTTTTGGTAGGTCGCGGAACAAGTCAGAGCGAATTGGGAACACTTGCTGCTCCATGCCGTGATCTTGTACGTTTTGCTCCGCGACTTGTAGAGCGTCTGTAGAGATATCAATCGCATCCACTTCAGCTTCAGGGAATGCGTGTGCACATGCAATTGCGATACAGCCGCTGCCTGTGCATAGGTCCATGATGCGCACTGGCTCTTCCACCAACCAAGGTTGGAATTCTGCTTGAATCAACTCACCGATTGGAGAACGTGGCACAAGTACGCGCTCATCAACGAAGAATTCAAGACCGCAGAACCAAGCTTTGTTGGTTAGGTATGCAGTTGGTGTACGCTCGTTGATGCGTTTTACTACACGCTCAACAATACGCAGACGCTCGCTGGTCGTTAGGCGAGAGTTTAATACGTGCGGAGGCACATCAATCGGCAAGTATAAGGTTGGCAGGATAAGCTGAACCGCTTCATCCCACGCATTATCAGTACCATGACCGTAAAACAGGTTCGCTGCGTTAAAGCGGCTTACCGTCCAACGAATCATATCTTGAAGGGTATGCAGCTCCGATACCGCTTCTTCTACAAAAATCTTATCCAAAATTGCCTCCGAAAAGCGCTACAATACTGCCAATAAAAGTTTATTAATGAAATTGTTTACCTAATGAGCAAAAAAGACACCGAACACGATGACGATTTCGCCTTGTTTCAGGAAGCAGTACAGGGCGTAAAAAAGTTGCGACAGGATACCATAATCCAGCAACCAAAAAAAAATACTAAGCAAAAAGAAATCAAGCGCTCCAACCGTGAAGCGAGTGATTCTGAATTTTACTTCTCCGACGAGTTTGTCCCTCTCTTAAATGAAGAAGGCCCAACTCGTTATGCACGTGACGACGTCTCCACTTATGAAGTTAAACGTCTACGTCGCGGCGTGTATGTACCGGACGTATTCCTCGATATGCACGGCATGACACAACAAGAAGCTAAGCGTGAACTTGGTGCGATGATCGCCTACTGCGTCAAAAACGAGATTCATTGTGCGTGTGTGCAACATGGCATTGGTAAACACATCCTGAAACAGAAAGCGCCACTTTGGTTAGCACAACACCCAGACGTAATGGCTTTCCACCAAGCGCCGCTAGAATTTGGCGGTGATGGTGCGTTGTTAGTTTTGCTATCGATTCCAGAAAAGTAACTAGCTCACTGTAGAAGCAATTAAACAAAAAGGCAGGAAATTTCCTGCCTTTCTTCACTCTATATCTAATGTTTAAATGCTTATTTGGTTTCGACGCTTATGGCGTAATATGCCACAGCACTTCACCGTTTTGCGTTTGTAGATCGTATTCAATACACACTAGACCTGATGTAGGAAACATCGGTGGTGCCATGTCTTTTACAAACTCTGAAGTGAGATAGCCAACCAAAGGCAAGTGAGAGACAAGCAGAAGCGAGTCTAGTTTTTCCACTTCAATCAATGCACTTGCAAAATCAAATACATGCTCAGATTGACCGTAAGGTGTAATATCTTCACAAGTTTCGATGCTTTTTGCAGCAAAATACTCGCTGATCTCTTGCCAAGTTTGTTGAGCTCTAATGTACGGACTCACCAACACTTTATCGAATTGCGCAAAGCCTTGTTCTTTACAGGCTCTCGCAACCGCTTCTGATTCGACTCTGCCTCTTGGGGTTAATTGTCGTGCTGCGTCTGAATCTGCAAAATGCTCGGCTTCGCCGTGACGCATGATGAATATTTTCATGTTATTTCCTAGGGATAGCTAACGCTACCAAAAGGTTGACTGCTATCTTTATTAGATAGACGGGGCTAACTTTAATAATGACGAAACAAAAATACTGATATAATTATCTGTTCATTATACCAATTCGCTTGCTAAAGATAGCGACTTTCTTAACAATCTATTAAAAAGAATGTACTCAGTTCATCACAGTATTTAACTGTGCTATGAGTTCAGAGCATTCATTCAAACAGTTCTTCCCCATACGCAAACGCGATGGGCCTGTGCAGAAGTCTACGAATAACAAAAATACGGCAAGCAGTATTTGTCGAAACGCAAACTTTGCGCCCCCTAGCTAGGGGTTCATAATTACTGTAATGCGAAATCTGGAGACGCATCGTGCATCTAAGTCCTAACGATTCAAATCAATACCGCTACATTACCTTGAGCAATGATCTGCGTGTACTGCTGATTCATTCCGAGACAGCTCAACAGTCAGCAGCTGCTCTAGCAGTGAACGTTGGACACTTCGACGACCCAAACGATCGCCAAGGTCTGGCACACTATTTAGAACATATGCTTTTTTTGGGTACGGAAAAATACCCTAAAGTGGGCGAGTTTCAAAGCTATATTAGCCAGCATGGAGGAACAAATAACGCTTGGACGGGTACTGAGCACACTTGTTTCTTTTTTGATGTTACTCCGAATGCCTTTGAAAATGCCTTAGATCGATTTAGCCAATTCTTTACCGCACCATTGTTTAACGAAGAAGCTTTAGACAAAGAACGCCAGGCTGTCGACTCCGAATACAAACTCAAACTTAATGACGATTCTCGCCGCCTGTATCAAGTCAACAAAGAAGTCATCAATCCAGATCACCCTTTCTCTAAGTTCTCAGTCGGCAACCTAGATACATTAGGTGACCGAGATGGTAAATCCATCCGCGACGAAATTGTCGAGTTTCACCACTATCAATACTCTGCCGATCTCATGACGTTGACGCTCTTTGGGCCGCAGTCGCTCGATGAACAGCAAGCGTGGGTAGAAGCCATGTTTGCCAATATCCCAAACCACCACCTTCGTGGAAAATCGATTGATGTCCCCATTAGCACCAAAGAAAGTACCGGGGTTTTAGTTCAAGTTGAACCAATCAAAGAATTTCGAAAACTCATTCTCACCTTCCCAATGCCAGGGATGGATAAGCACTACGGCGTTAAACCACTCTCTTACTTCGCGCATTTACTCGGCTATGAAGGCGAAGGCAGCTTAATGCTCCAGCTAAAAAATGAAGGCTGGATTACTTCACTTTCTGCAGGAGGCGGCGCTAGTGGTAGCAACTATCGAGATTTTACGGTTAGCTGCACACTCACCCCACAGGGTCTCAACCACGTTGACGACATCATCCAAGCGGTTTTTCAATACCTCTCGATGATCAAACAAGACGGCCTAGATGAATGGCGCTATCTCGAAAAACAAGCGGTGCTTGAGTCGGCGTTTCGTTTCCAGGAACCATCTCGACCAATGGATTTGGTTAGCCATCTTGTTATCAATATGCAGCATTATCAGCCAGACGATACCATTTATGGCGACTACAAAATGGCGGGCTATGATGAACAACTGCAGCGTTCGTTGCTGCAATACTTAACCATCGATAATGTTCGCGTAACCCTGATTGCAAAAGGACTGGAATACAACCGTACTGCCGAATGGTACTTTACTCCGTATTCCGTCACGCCTTTTAGTGATGAACAACGCCGCTTCTATCAACAAATCGATCCAAGCTGGCAGTTCGTCTTACCAGAAAAGAACCCTTATATTTGCTACGATCTCGATCCCATGCCGTTCGAAAATGGTGGTTCACTACCAGAGTTAATTGAAGATCTCGAAGGCTTCCGGCTTTGGCATTTACAAGATGATGAATTTCGCGTGCCAAAAGGCGTTGTATATGTCGCTATCGACAGCTCTCATGCTGTTGCATCACCGAAGAACATTGTCAAAACTCGCCTATGTGTCGAGATGTTCCTCGATTCGCTAGCAAAAGAAACCTATCAAGCGGAAATCGCAGGGATGGGTTACAACATGTATGCTCACCAAGGCGGGGTTACCTTAACCCTCTCAGGGTTCAGCCAAAAACTGCCTCAATTGTTGGAAATGATCCTGCACCGTTTTGCTTCTCGAGATTTCAGCCCTGCACGCTTTGAAACCATCAAGCAGCAACTGTTACGTAACTGGAGAAATGCTTCACAAGATCGTCCTATTTCGCAGCTGTTTAACGCACTTACAGGGCTACTTCAACCCAATAACCCGCCTTTCGCAACCTTAGTCGAAGCGCTAGAAGAAATCGAAGTCGATGAACTCTCGGTATTCGTAGAATCAATTCTTGCAGAACTGCACGTTGAAATGTTTGTTTACGGAGATTGGCAGCGTCAACAAGCGCATGACATGGCGACGACCTTAAAAGATGCCCTAAGAGTAAAAGAGCAGCGTTATGAAGAGGCGCTCCGCCCACTCATCATGCTGGGAAAAAACGGCAGTTTTCAACGTGAAGTACATTGTAACCAGCAAGATTCGGCGGTCGTTATTTACCACCAGTGTGAGGATATTGAGCCTCGTAGCATTGCTCTATACTCATTGGCGAACCATCTCATGTCGGCAACATTTTTCCACGAGATCCGCACAAAACAGCAATTAGGTTACATGGTGGGCACTGGCAATATGCCACTTAACCGTCATCCGGGTATTGTGCTTTATGTGCAGTCACCCAATGCAGCGCCTGCCGAGCTGGTTACCTCAATCGATGAGTTCTTAAATGCCTTTTATATGGTGCTGTTAGAACTGAACGATTACCAGTGGCATAGCAGTAAGCGCGGCTTGTGGAATCAAATAGCGACGCCGGACACCACACTGCGAGGTCGTGCTCAGCGTCTTTGGGTTGCAATAGGAAACAAAGACACCGAGTTTAACCAACGTGACAAGGTACTTGCTGAACTGAAGAAATTGACCCGAGCAGACATGATTCGCTTTGTCGTTAATGAGTTGAAACCTCGCACGGCAAACCGATTGGTCATGCACTCTCAAGGGCAATCGCATTCGGACGCTCCGCGCATCCACTTAGGGCAAGAAATTGGATCGATTGAAGAGTTCCAACTTAGGCCAAAAGATTGCGGCTTAGGATGATCTAATTGCGCAGTAATAAAATTATCGATTAATAACTATATACCTACAAACCAATGAGATTGTGGGTCTCATAAATAGAATCGACACCATAATTGGCAGAAAATTGAAATTACGCCATTGCGGCTTATGCTCTAATTACCACACTAAAAATAAATTAATGAGGTAATCATGAAAAAAGCACTACTACTTGCGGCTATTTTACTGCCACTGGCATCTGCACACGCTGAAATCTCGGTGAAAGGTGATGGCTTTGAGCTAAGTAACGACTGTGTCCGCCTAAGCGGAGACAATGTTTCTATCAAATCAGATGATTGCTCTTCAAAACAGTGGAAAGATAAAGACAACAAAGGCAACAGCAGCGTTCACGGGGACGACAACCCAGGTAAAGGCCACAATAAAGATAAGAAAGACAAGAAGAAGTAACTATTTCTTATTTATGAAAAAGGCTTGCCACTGGCAAGCCTTTTTCTTTACCGAAGCAACGTTTAATAGAATGTGGTTCCTTCTCCAGCTCGAGTAAGCAAACCATCACACGGTGCGTAACGATCGCCATACTTCGATGCAAACTCATTCATTTTCTCAACCAGTTCTTTAATGCCAAACTGATCCATATAACGGAATGGACCGCCCAAGAATGGAGGGAAACCAATGCCAAATATTGCACCAATATCACCATCACGTGGCGAGCGAATGATGCCGTCATCCAAACAACGTACCGCTTCATTCAGCATTGGTAGTACACAGCGCAACGCAATATCGTTATCGCTCAGCTTAGATTCAGGATCGAGCTTAAGCAGCTTGTAGATGGATTTATCGACATCTTTCTTCTTACCTTTGTAAGTGTAGAAACCTTTCCCGCTCTTACGTCCTTTGCGACCGTCATTCAATAAGATATCGAACACGTCAGGGCCTTTGAATCGCTCACCTAACTCGTTGACTAGAATCGGCATGATCTTCGCGCCAATGTCGACACCGACTTCATCCAGTAAGGTAATCGGGCCGACAGGGAAACCAAAATCAAGCAACGCCGTATCAATCTTTTCGATCGGTTCGTTAGCCAGCAGAATATGCGCCGCTTCGTTCATGTATGGCGCAAGAATGCGGTTCACGTAAAAGCCCGCTTTGTCTTTCACTACGATCGGGGTTTTACCTTGCTTTTTAGCAAGTGCAACGACTGTTGAAATGGTTTCATCTGATGTCGTTTCATGCGGAATCACTTCCACCAACGGCATTTTTTCTACCGGGCTGAAGTAATGCAAACCCACTACGTTTTCTGGACGCTCCGCTTTTTCTGCAATTTTGTGGATTGGTAACGAAGAAGTATTGGTCGCAAAGATGGTTTCCGGCTTGGCATTCGCTTCAATATCCGCCACCATTTTTTGTTTAAGATCTAAGTCTTCAAAAACGGCTTCAATTACGACATCAATATGATTAAAGCTGGTAAAATCGACACCGCCAGACAGTTGCAACATTTTCGCTTGCAGATCGGCTTTTGATAGAATGCGACGTTTACGCTGTTTCTCGAATAACTTGTAGTTGTAGTTGAGTGCGTTTAGAACGCCATCGTTGCTGACGTCTTTGATGCGAACAGGTACCTTCGCTTTTGCAACAGACACATGGCTGATTCCTGCGCCCATCAAGCCACCGCCAAGCACGCCAACTTTATGAACTGGCGCGGGTTTCGCATCCGTACCATTTTCTTTCTTCATTTCCGTTGTCGCAAAGAAGATAGAACGAAGCGCTTTTGACTCTGAGCTCATAACAAGCTCACCGAAGCGTTTCGCTTCAAGCTCTTGTCCTTGGGCGAAACCTTTCTCTAAACCATGCTGAATAACGTCTAAAATCGCGACCGTTGCAGGATAGTTACCACGGGTTTTCTGATTGGTTTTCTTCGCTGCCTGTTCAAACACAAACTTGCGCCCTAACCCGCTACCCGACATCACTTTTTCTTTCGTCGATAGCTTTTTCGTACCCTTGTTTTTACCTTTGTCGATAAACTGTTTTGCTACGTCGAGCAAAATGGTGTCAGGGACACAGGCGTCAACCACACCCAGCTTTTTAGCTTTCTTTGCGCGAAGCTGTTTACCCGTCAGGATCAAGTCCAGTGAAGGTAACAGGCCAATCAAACGCGGTAGACGCTGAGTACCACCAGAACCAGGCAATAAACCAAGTTGTACTTCTGGCAGACCTAAACGCGTTTTATCTGAATCCGTACAAATACGATAATCACATGCAAGAGCAAGCTCTAAACCACCGCCCAAACATGGACCGTGAATAGCGGCAACCACAGGATATGGTAAGTCCGATAGCTGCTGGAATAGCTCTTGACCTTGCCTCGCTAATGCTTCTGCTTCACTTGCGGTCGTGCACGCTTCTAGCATGCGAACATCGGCCCCCGCGACAAAGTTGTCCGGTTTTAGGGAATGAATGATCATCCCTTTGATGCCACTGGCGTCTTTTAGCTGAGCAAAGATTTCTTTCATTTCATCAGCAAAAGCCGCCTGTAGCGTATTCATTTTTTCATTAGGTACGTCAATCGCTAACCAAGCAATATTCTGCTCATCAACTTTTAGACTAAATGCTTTTTGCTCGCTCATTACTCAACCTCCAGAATCATTGCTGCACCAAGACCGCCAGCTGCACATGCGGTATTCAATGCAATACCGCCACCACGGCGTTTCAGTTCACGTAGGGTTTGCGTCATCATTCGTGCACCTGTCGCCGCGAATGGGTGACCGTAAGCGATTGAGCCACCAAGCACGTTAAACTTATCCATGTCGATTTCACCGATCGCTTTCGAACGACCTAGATTTTCTTGAGCAAACTTATCTGAAGCAAACATCTTCACATTCGCCAATGCTTGCGCAGCAAACGCTTCGTGCATGTCGATCAACGTCAGATCAGACAATTCCAAGCCTGTATTTTCTAGCACTTTCGCTGTGGCATAAGTCGGTCCCATCAGCATGTCCTTTTCCACACCGATCGCTGAAAATGCGTAGCCACGTATGTAGCCAAGAATCTCCATGCCAAGCTCTTTCGCTTTACCTTCGCGCATCAACATCACTGCCGCACCACCATCAGTCAGTGGCGTACTGTTAGCTGCCGTAACACTGCCATACTGGCGATCAAAGGCAGGTCGAAGTTTCGCGTACCCTTCTACGGTTGAGTCGTGACGGACATTGTTGTCTTCCGAAATCCATTTTTTGTATGGTTCTGGAAAAGCCGTCATCACTTCACCTTGGATCTTACCTTCTTTCCAAGCTTGGGAAGCCAGCGTATGAGAGCGATGTGCAAGCGCATCCTGCTCTGCACGAGAAATACCATGCGTCTTTGCCATTTGCTCCGCAGTTTGTCCCATCGACAAGCCCGTCGAGTATTCGGCTACTGCAGGAGGCACTGGCATAAGGTCTTTAAAGCTCAAGTTTTTGAGGATGCTAAGCTTCTGACCCATTGTTTTTGTCTTACTTAGAGCAAGCAGATTAGCGGCCAGTTTCTTAGATACGCCAATAGGCAGGACGGAAGAAGAGTCTGCACCACCAGCAATACCGATATCGATGGTTCCCGCCATGATGCTTTCTGCGACATTGACCGCCGCTTGAAAACTCGTTGCACACGCACGAGTCACACTGTAAGCATCAGTATGGATGTTCATACCGGTGCCTAACACAATTTCTCGTGCGATGTTTGGCGCTTCAGGCATTTGTACTACTTGTCCAAATACCACTTGTTCGATTAACTTCGGATCAATATCTGTTCGAGCAAGCATTTCGCTTACTACCATTTTCCCTAAATCGACCGCTGGCACTTGGCTAAATTCCGTGCTTTGACGAGCAAAGGGAGTTCGAAGCCCCGCGACAATAGCGACACGCTCACCATTGCGTGTTTTTACTTCCTGCTTGCCCATTGTTTCTCCTTAAATACAAGAGGTCTGACCTGATGCATTGTAATGAATTTGTTAAATTTATCAAACATGCGTTTAAATAAACGTGAAGCAAGTAGATCAATTACTCTACTTCTTTGATTCTTATGCGATTAATAATGATTAACTATAGAGAGTTAAAACGGTAAGAGGTATATGGAAGGTAAAATCGAAGCAAAAAAAAACCACACATAACTGTGTGGTCGGAATATCTATAAAACAATTAACTTACGCCAATTGAAAATTAATCAGTTTCCTGATTAGGAGAAAGTAAAGTCAGCCTTCAAAAGGAAGTGTCATCTTGCTCAACATGTTAGTCGCAATGACTAACGAGATGACAAGATGTACTATAACCCCTTCACTGCTTGATATTTTGAAATAGATCAATTTTATAGTGATTTTACGAGCTTTAAGCACATCTAAAAGGCTCAGCGATGCAAACCTATTCAAAAATTCACCGCTAGCAGTCTCTTTTTATGTCCCATCGAATGAACTTATCCAAACCATTGATTACTAATGATGATATTGTTAACAATCTTTACCAATTCATGTTCGATGATATTTGGCATTTGCGTATACACTTTTAAGTAACCACATAGCTTATTGTGTCAGAGATTATCTACGACACACGCTCAACCGAAACCGCGAGGCTATTGAAAAGTAAAGTCATGCTCAGAACAAATAAGAAACTCACAGAGCGAGGATGGAGGCTCCTGTGGCCATATTAAAAATGTTTGGAAAGAAAAATTCCAACAGTCCGGTCAACTCTGATATGGACAAGCAAAGAAAATACGAAGCGCTCGTCCGAGGGTACCATCGTGACTTATATCGCTACGCATACTGGTTGTGCAAAGATAAAGCGATAGCGGAAGATCTAGTTCAGGAAACCTGTCTTAGAGCTTGGAAGTCACTCGATAGTCTCCAGGATGAAAAAGCAGCCAAGTCTTGGCTCATCACCATATTGAGACGAGAAAATGCGCGCCGCTTCGAACGTAAACAATTTGATTTAGTTGATATCGATGATTACGGCAATGATGCTAAAGTCAGCGATGACCCACATCATCAGCAAGAATGGCTGCAAGCGCAGATCATGAAACTCGATGTTGAATACCGCGAGCCTTTATTTCTCCAAGTTGTCGGTGGTTTCAGCGGAGAAGAGATTGGCGACATTCTTGATTTAAATAAAAATACAGTGATGACTCGATTATTTCGCGCTCGTAATCAACTCAAAGAGATGTTGGATTCTCAAGATACTAAGAGAGGACAAAAGAATGGATGATTTAGAATTTCGTCGTCGTATTTTGTCGGATCCAAAACAAAAGGATGAAGAGATTCTGCAAGCTTTAGCTGGTAGCGACACCAACAATAAGTTTGTTGATGACGTTTTGGATCTCGACGTAAAAATTAAACAAGCCATGAATGTGGATGTACCTGAAGATCTCGCTGATAAGATTTTATTTAGTCAGACGTCGAGTGCACTTGATGAAGAGAAGGTCGTCAGACCAAACTTTGTGCGCAAAGCAATGGCACTTGCCGCTTCTATTGCGTTCACCGCAGGATTATTAGTTGGTCAAGTAAACTGGGGAAATGTTTTGGTTTCTCCAGCACAAGCCAGTTTAGCTGATACCGCGATGAAACACGTTATTCATGAAGAACCTTTTGTTCGTCATCTTGATGAGGATGTACCGAGCTCGCAAATTAATGCGAAAATGTCGCCATTTCATTACCAGTTTAGTGAAAGCTTTCCATATCACGTTTACTACCTAAACCACTGCGGTTTTGGCGAATCCAATGCGGTGCATATGGTATTCCAAGGTCCAAAAGGTAAAGTAACGTTATTTATTACTGGTATTCCTAGCGAACAAAGTACCGACTTTAATAAGGATGGCATGACCGGAATCGTTCAGCCCGTCGGGAGTTCAAGCCTGATTTTAGTCGGAGAAGAAGGTGAAAATATTGATGCTATCGCTACGACTCTTGCATCAATGATTAAACCGATGTAATAACTTCGACGATTTCCAGCATTCAAAAGGTTAAATGCCGCTAAATGATCTTATTTAGCGGCATTTTTGTATAAATAGAACACAAAACATTCACCACCGATATGGCATTTAGAGCTTAAACTCTAAATTATGCATTTTAAGTGCAATTTCCCGTCTTTTAGACATCATTTCTGCAATTTTTATTCAATTTTATCCAATGGTCGGATTTGTCCAAGCAACTATTGATACTACTATCTGCGCCACTGAGCAAAAGCTCAATTTATCGTCCAAAGAGACGAATCTAATAAGGAAAAACAAATGACTCAGAACACGCGTCTGTTTAAAAAGACTCTCCTAGCAGTAACGGTAGCTTTTGCCTCAGGTCAATCGATGGCAGCGGGTTTCCAAATCAACGCTCAATCAGCAACTGGCATCGGCCGTGCATTTGCTGGTGATGCAGTAATCGCAGATAACGCCGCAGTAATGGCTCGTAACCCAGCAGCAATGGCTCTATTTGACAAAATGGAGCTTTCGTTAGGTTTCGAAAGCATTACTTCAATGATTGAAGTGAAAGATGCGAAATATAACGTTAATACTCCTTTGGGTTCCAGTACTGTAAATGTTGCTGACACTGATGATGTGGGTGATACGTCAATAGCTCCAAACATTCACCTAATCGTTCCAGTAAATGACAAGTTTGCATGGGGCGTAAACGCATACTCTAATTTCGGCACTAAAACTGAATTTTCAGATAACTACACCGCAACCGAGTACGGTGGTCTTACGGATGTAAAAAGCTTCAACTTTGGCTTTGCGGGTTCTTACCGTTTAAACGAACAATGGAGCTTTGGTGCTGGTTTAGATTTAATCTACGGCCAAGGCACAATGAAGCGTACAACTAGCTCTTCAGTCCCAGGGGTTGGCGGTCAAAAAATTCTGGACGTAGATAAAGCTGATGGTTGGGCTGTTGGTTTCAACGTTGGTACTGTGTACGAACTAGATGAAAACAACCGTTTTGGTCTAGCGTATCGTTACAGCCCTGAATTTACGGCGAAAGACGACAAAGGTCAGGAAATCACGCTACCTCTACCAGATATGGCCGAGTTTTCTGGTTTCCACAAAATCCAAGACACTAAGTTTGCTGTACACTACAGCATCCAATACATCGGCTGGAAAGATTTCGACCAAATTGATTTTGAGAACCTAAATCAGGGTTTACTTAAAGGTGGTTACTCGAAAGACTATCAATGGCAAGATGGCTGGCACTACGCAATTGGTGGTACTTACTACCTAAACAACAACTGGACACTTCGTGCTGGTTACATGTACGATACAAGCGCTCAAGATAAAGTAACGTCTATCTCGGTACCAGACTCAGATCGCCAGTGGTTCTCCACAGGTTTCTCTTACCATATTGATAATAGCTCAAACATCGATTTTGGCTTCACGTACTTGTTAGGTGAAGATGTAAAAGTTAATGAGAATACTCAATTAGCTCCTAGTCTTTCTACCGGTGTAACAGCAACAACTCATGCTGACGCAATTCTATTCGGCTTACAATACAGCCGTAGCTTCTAAACGCTTCGCTGTTAGTTAGTAGAAAAATACTTTATATAAAAGGCTGGATTTCCAGCCTTTTTTCATATCTGCGATTTATTGCCCACTCAATTTGAGTGAACACGTGTATCTAAATCTCACAATTAGGACGCACAGCTGTTCGCTGAATTCCATTTACAAGCCCTTCACAGTTAGATTATTAGGCCACCAAATCAACACTTGAAAGCATAATATTCCAAATGACTACTTGTGCTGGATTTTCATTTCTAAAGTAAAAACTCTACCTTTAAACTTTCGTCCCACGTTATAAACAAATCAGCGAACATTCGAATGAAAACCAACAAGACTCTTCTATCAACAACAGTGGCATTAAGCCTACTTGGCACAACGGGCATGGCTAACGCAGCAGGTTTCCAACTTGCTGAATATTCTGCAACAGGCCTAGGTCGAGCATATGCTGGTGAAGCAGCAATGGCTGACAACGCAAGTGCACAATGGCGTAACCCAGCAATGCTAACTTATTTGGAAGGCACTCAAGTGTCCGTTGGTGCAATCTATGTGAACCCAAATATTGATATTGAAGGTGATGTAAACTTCCACGGTAGTACTTCTTCTGCATCTTCAGATGATTTCGCCCATGATGCAATCATTCCAAACTTCTACCTATCACACCAATACAATGAGAAATTCGCGATTGGTTTGGCATTTGGCACCAACTACGGCATGGAAACCGATTTAGGTAAAGGCTTTGGTGCATCACACTTCGGTAACGAAGCAAGCGTAACGACAATGGAAGCGAACTTAAACGCAGCTTACAAAGTCAATGAATCAATCAGCGTTGGTGGTGGTATCCGTTACATCATCGGCGAAGGCAGCTTTGGCGCAGCAGCACCTAAGAATAATGTTGTAGGACAGCACCCTGTCACTGGCGATCCTATCAGTGTTCCTCAAGGTACCGCTCTAAAATACATGGAAGGTGACGATACCGCTTGGGGCTGGCAAGTTGGTACTGCATGGCAGATCAATGAAAATAACCGTATCGGCTTCGCGTACAAATCTGAAGTTGAACTGAAGCTTGAAGGCCATGCTGAAGGTCTAGGTTTTGGCTTCGGTACTAAGCTTTCACAACTACGTGACAACGGCTACATGTACCTAAACCTGCCTGCAACGGCTGAGTTGGCAAGCTTCCACCAAGTAACAGACCAACTTGCGTTACACACAAGCTTTAACTGGACGGATTGGAGCTCTTTCGAGAAATTGGAAGCACGTCTAGATACTGCTGGCACGCATATGGTTAAAGTAGAAAACTGGGAAGACAACTACCGCTTTGCTGTTGGTGCTACTTACCAGCTTGATCCTAAGCTAGCGCTACGTACTGGTATTGCGTACGATACTTCAGCGGTAAGCGATAAAAACCGTACGATCACTATTCCAGAAACTGACCGTACGTGGCTAAGTATTGGCGCAACGTACGATTGGACGAAAGACTTCAGCCTAGACGCTGGCTTCACCTATATTTTCGCGAAAGACGCACCAATCGTTGAGTCTCGTGGTTACAAGTCAGACGACGCTGCAGAACAAGTCGGCGGCCAATTCGTAGGCGAAACTACGGGCAATGTTTGGCTAATCGGTGTTCAAGCAAACTACCGTTTCTAACCAAACAGCAAAAATACAAAAAAGGCTTAGCATCAGCTAAGCCTTTTTTATTTGTATATTGTAAAGAACAGCGCTTAAAAGTCTTCTAGGTATTCGTCTAAATACTCTTCTTCTTCGATGTTCACTTCTTCAACGGTTTCAACTTCTGCTTTAAAGTTTTGACGCTGAATATAAACATCGCGAGTAAGAATGTATGGATCCGGCGACGAGTCTAACTGTGCTTCTTGCGGTACTAACAAAGCACGCTTCTCCATGCCTTCAAACGCCCACTTACCCAAACTCGCCCAGAAGTTGAGGTAAGAGAGGGGTAAATACGTACTATCTACGGTATCTGTCACTTCACGTAAGGTATACGGGCCATAACCTGGAATCATGAAGTAAGGGCCATTTCCAACACCATAGTGGCCTACTGCATCACTGAACGCTTTCTCGTCGTATTTCGTAATACCCGCGGCACTTGCAATATCGAATAAACCGAAAATACCAAACGTCGAGTTAATCCAAAAACGGTTAAAGTGGTCCACGGCTTTCGTGCCGTTACCCATGACTAAGTTATTAACCATGCTGGCTGGCTCATCTAAGTTCGACAAGAAGTTAGCGATACCGGAACGAATAGGAACTGGCGTGTATTCCACATACGCAAGTGATACAGGACGAACCAAATACGGATCTAAATATTCGTAGTTGATTTCCCACATGGTTCGGTTAAAGCCTTCCAACGGGTCATACACATCAGAAGTCGTTTGATTTGTTTCTTGTCCTGTTACTGCTTCATCAGGCGCACTTGAACAGCCAACCAGTCCAACTGCAAGCAGTAACAAGAAGGTAGATTTACCCTTGTTATACATTTTATTTTCCATAACGACTATTAATGTACCTAAGTCACCCAATGAACAGTTGTACGTATGTTGAGCAGTATACGTAGTAAAGATGACTCAGATATGGGAATAAATAAAGGCCAGCAGTCGCTGGCCTTCGGTATTCTACTCGATCGTTTAAAGTCATACCACTAAAGGCAACAGACTCTACCCCGTTGTCATATTTCAGAGACAGACGCTAACGATTAATATTGCTGGTCAATGGTCACTTCAACCGGCGTGCCAAATTCAACGACGTCACTCTCTCCGTGCCAATCTTGGTCACGCGTTGCTACGTTACCGTCAGAGTCCACACGCACACGGACGATTAACTTGTCGAGTGAAGATAGTTTTTGCCCCTGCATCATGGCATTACCATCATCTAATACGACTGTACGAGGGAAAGTACCCAGCGGATAGCGAGCTGCCGCAACAGGCATTGGTGAGCCATCTGCACGATGTACAGATACAATCAGAACTGCGTTTGGATCCAACTGAGCATTTGGTGCCACATTAATTGTCACAGCGACACTCTTATCCGGTGAAACCGCTTCGCCCATTTGCTTACGAGCACTCTCAATACTGCGTGACAACATCTCGTAGCGGCTATCTTCTGGACCAATCATTTGCTGCATGATTCCCCAGTACTTGATCGCTGCCGGAAAGTCTTGACGCTCAAACGCATCGAACGCTAACAAAGAAAACACACGCAGATCGACATAGTCTTGCTGCATCAGCTTGCCAAGTAATGAGCGAGCCGTCGCTTGATCCATTTCCTCTTGAGACAGCATCAGAGCTTGTGCATAACCCAACATCACATCAGGATCTTTGGGCTCTAGGCGATATGACTTTTCCATCGCATCGATAGCAGTCGTGACATCACGATTTGCTAACGCAATACGACCTAGCAGTAACCAACCTGTCGAGTCTTCCGGCTGGTAATGTAAGCGAGTTCGGAGGGCAAGGGTCAAATCCGCCATTTCATCGTCACTCAACGGCTCAGAAGAAGCCGACATCAGCTTTTTCGATAACTCAGGTAGATTTGTAGACACTTCTTGCCATTGAACAATATCGTCTGACGCGCCAAATTTATAATACAAACCATAGCTCAGCACCACCGTCAGAATTACCGATGGAACTAAAACCGCGATTGGAGAAACCTTGGTTTCTTTTTGCGCTTTATCACCAGGGATATCGTCAAGCAGTGATTGCTTTAGATCAGAAATCAGTTCGTCTTCACTTTCAACTAGACCTTCGTCAGTTTCTTCTGCAAGCTCAGATAGTCGGTCTTTATAAAATGCCTTGTTAAGCTCATCGCGTAACACATCATCATTGTTCGCTTTTTGTTTAAGCAGCGGCAAAGCCACCAGCGCACAAGCAATAAGCGTGAGAACAACGGTGGAAATCCAAAATAGTGTCATTACTTCTTATCTCCGTTGTTCTCTTCTTCAAGCAATGCTTTTAAACGAGCTTCTTTTTGCTCATCCCATTGCTCGTCACTGCTCGCTTTTGCCTTAACTTTAGATTTACGGCTACGCAGTACAATCAAACCAAAACCACCCAGTACTACAGCGAGTGGCCCTAGCCACAAAATCGCAGTCGCGACCGTAAATGGTGGGTTGTAAGTCACGAAGTTACCGTAACGGGCGATCATGTAATCAACAATCTCATCTTTGGACTTACCTTCTTTGGTCATTTCGTACACCTTATGGCGTAAGTCCTGAGCAAGTTCAGCGTTAGAATCCGAGATCGTGTTGTTCTGACATTTAGGGCAACGGAGCGTATGGCTTAACTCTTTGAACTGCTGTTCTTGTTCCAAATTATCAAACTCGTACACTTCAATGGCCGCATGAGCAGCAAGAGATAATGTCATCGCAGCAAAAACGGCAAGAATTAGCTTTCTCATTGCTTCGCCTCCTCAACCAATTTGTTGTAAAGCGGCTCCAGTGTTTCTGACCAATTACGTGGGTTTACATCCCCTACATGGCGATAGCGAATCACACCATTTGCATCAATAATGAATGTTTCTGGAGCACCATAAACGCCAAGGTCAAGGCCAAGCATACCACTGCCATCAAATAGGCTGATCAAGTACGGGTTGCCGAGATCATTCAGCCAACCTATTGCTTTATTACGATCATCTTTGTAATTCATACCGATGATCTTAACGCCCTTACCCGCCAATTCGTTTAGGTATTTATGCTCTGCATAACACGTTGGGCACCACGTTGCCCAAACGTTCAAGAGCAACGGTTCACCTTTAAAAATTGATTGGTCGTACTGTTTTCCAGGCTCAGCCAGATCTTCTAAGTGAAATTCAGGAACAGGCTTACCAACCAAAACCGACTCCAATTTAGTTGGATCATCGCCCTCTTGGTTACGCATTAATTGGGTTGCGAAAATGCCCGCTAGAATCATGAAAGCGACAAGCGGAATAAATAAGATTTTCTTATTCATGTTATGCCTCCTGCTCTTTTGACTTCGCGTTTTTCTTCGGCGATTTACGGAAGCGGTAGCGTTTATCAGAAATCGCTAGTGCGCCGCCTAATGCCATAATCAAAGAGCCAGCCCAAATCCAACGAACGAACGGTTTATAGTAAATACGAACAGCCCAAGATCGGTTGTCGTCTAAACGTTCACCCATTGCAATGTATAAATCACGACTAATTCCACGGTCAATGGCAGCTTCGGTCATCATAGACTTAGCCGTACGGTAGAAGCGCTTCTCAGCGTGAAGCGTATTCACGTATTTACCATCATGTGTGATCTCAAAATCCGCGATGTAGCCATCGTAGTTTGGACCATCTTTATCACGCAGGCCTGAGAAGTAGAAATCATAACCTTGAATTTGGAAGTGTTCGCCAGGTGCTAAACGTACATCACGCTCGATGCTGTAGTTCTGTACCATCGCAATACCGATAACAGATACCGCCAGACCAACATGACCCAACATCATCGCCCAATGGCTACGCTGCAGCTTGCGAACGCCTTCACTAAAGCTATGACGGTGCGTTGCACGCTCATATAGTTCAAAGCCATGCATTGCAATAATCCAAATCGCCATTACCCAGCCAATGTAAGCCATAGTTGAGAAGAAGTCGGCAAACAGGTATACGCATACCGCGGCCAAAGCAAAAGCAAGCACACCTGAAACGAGCATTGGTTTCACAAGTTTAGATAAATTGTCTCGCTTCCAACGGATAAGTGGACCAATACCAAGTAGGAAAGCAAATGGCATCATCAACCACGCAAACAGCATGTCGAAGAATGGCGCACCGATAGAAACCGACCCCAAACCAAGCTGCTTATGTACGAGCGGCAATAATGTCCCCACTAACACCACAACAAGTGCTGCGATAAGTAATACGTTATTGGCTAGGAGCGCGTTTTCACGAGAGACTAAGTCGAAGTTACCTCGCACACGCACTGCCGCCCCTTTCACGGCAAACAGCAATAAAGAGCCGCCGATAACGAAAACGAGGAAGCCTAGAATAAACATACCGCGCGACGGGTCAGACGCGAACGCGTGCACCGATACTAAAATACCGGAACGGACTAAGAATGTGCCCAACAAACTCAACGAAAATGCAGAGATTGCCAATAGTACCGTCCACGCTTTAAATGTGCCGCGTTTTTCTGTCACGGCAAGAGAGTGCATTAATGCGGTACCCGCTAACCAAGGCATGAATGATGCGTTTTCTACTGGATCCCAGAACCACCAGCCACCCCAGCCAAGTTCGTAGTAAGCCCACCAAGAGCCTAGTGCGATACCGAGTGTTAAAAATACCCATGCAGCGGTAGTCCAAGGACGAGACCAACGGGCCCAAGCCGTATCAAGGCGTCCGGTCATTAGGGATGCGATCGCAAAAGAGAAGGCAACCGAGAAACCAACGTAGCCCATGTAAAGCATTGGCGGGTGAACAATCAAACCGGGGTCTTGAAGCAGAGGGTTCAAGTCACGCCCGTCAACCGGGAAGAAAGGCAACGTACGTAAGAATGGGTTTGACGTTAAGATGATAAACAGTAGAAAACCCACTGAGATCATGCCCATTACGGCAAGTACACGTGCAACCGACTCTTGCGGCATACCACGACTAAACGTCGCTACAGCGACAGTCCAAGCTGCTTGGATTAAAACCCATAGTAACAGTGAACCTTCGTGTGCACCCCATACTGCGGTTAAACGGTAGTACCAAGGAAGCTGACTATTCGAGTTGCTCGCTACATACTGTAACGTGAAGTCGTTGGTATAAAATCCCCAACATAAAATGGCGAAAGAGAACAACAGCATCAGGAACATAGACCAAGATAGCGGTCGCGCTGTGTTCATGAGCATGGTGTTATTATTCGATGCTCCCCACAATGGCAATACGCTCAGCAGCACAGCCATTGCAAGCGAAAGAATGAGAGCAAAGTGACCGATTTCAGCAATCATTGGCCGCTTCCTTGTTTCTGTTCTGTGCTGTATTGAAGCGGTTCATGCGTTTTCTTCATCGCTTCCGCAATTTCTGGTGGCATGTATTCTTCATCGTGCTTCGCTAGGACCTCAAATGCCTCAACTGTCGTGGCATCTTTCAGTACACCTTGAGCCACAATACCCTGCCCTTCACGGAACAAGTCAGGAAGAATACCGTTATAAGTAATCGTCACTTTAGGACCGACATCGTGCAGGTCAAAACTCACTTTCAAAGAATTAGGATCTCGACGAACCGAGCCCACAACCACCATACCACCAATACGCAGACGCTGGCCTACTTCTGGCTTGGTGCCATCTGGCTTACCATTAACCAATTCCGTTGGAGTGTAGAAAAGGTCCATATTTTGGTTAAGCGCATAAAGTATCAAACCAATGGTGGCACTAATACCGATAAAGATCGCTAGTACGATACCTAGCCTCTTTTTACGTCTCGGGTTCATAAGGTGTTCTCCATGTTCTTCGCTGCGTCGATACGAGCTTGACGGTCAATTTTTGCTTTCACTTCTTTCAATAATGCATCACCGCGGCGAAGGCTAGTGATCAGAAGAATCAGCATGGATAAGAAAGTAATACCAAACGCACTCCATACGTATGATGCGTAGCCACCCATGGCAAAAAAGTCGCTCAGAGATTCAAAATGCATAATCAATTACCTCACTGAGTTTGTTCTGTTGCGAGTTTGCGCACCCAAGGGCGGTGACTTTCTTTACTGATGATTTCGTTACGAAAACGTACCATCGTCACTGCACCAAAGAAGAACGCAAAGCCAAAGATGTTTAGCAATAACGGCCAAAGCATGTCGGATGAAATAGAAGGTTGTTCAAATTTCGTGATCGTCGCGCCTTGGTGAAGCGTGTTCCACCATTCTACGGAAAAGTGAATGATAGGTAGGTTCACGACGCCTACGATCGCTAAAATACCCGCCGCTTTTGCGGCTGTTTTCTGATCGTCAAACGCGTGATAAAGCGCAATAACACCAAGGTAGAGAAATAGAAGAATCAATTCTGAAGTAAGACGGGCGTCCCATACCCACCAAGTGCCCCACATTGGCTTACCCCAAACGGCACCAGTAAGTAGAGCAATAAAGGTAAATACCGCACCAATCGGCGCCATCGCAAGCGCCGCCATATCAGATAGACGTACTTGCCATACTAAGCCAATAAATGCCGCAATCGCCATCGACATATAAACGCCCATAGACCAAATAGCTGATGGGACATGAATGTAGATGATTCGGAAACTGTCACCTTGTTGGTAATCTGAAGGCGCAAATGCAAGCCCCCAAACCGTACCAACCGATAAGCATACGAGGGCCAATACAGAAAACCAAGGCAGAAACTTACCACTCAAACGGTAAGCGGTTTCTGGCTTGGCATAAGGATGTAGCCATTTCCACATGTTTTGTTCTCACTCTTACTTCAGGGACACTGTCTAAAGGGTTGAGACCGTAGCAGTGCTTTAATAATAATTCTTTGATCAAGCGCCGCTTCATTGGCACTTTATTGAGTTAGTTAACACTAACTCTCAATGCGGCACTAATGGCAAAAGGCGTTAACGTCATCGCTCCCATTAGCATCGCACCTAAAATTGCTAGTTGACCGTTATACGCCATACCAAGCGCGGCGGCATCAATTGCTGATGTTGCGAAAATCAAAATTGGGATGTAGAGCGGAAGAATAAGCAAACTCAAAAGAACGCCACCCTTTTGCAACCCAACCGTCAAAGCCACGCCAATAGCTCCAATAAAACTTAGTGTCGGTGTACCGATCATCAAGGTTAGTACAACAGATAACCAAGTATTGAAATCAAGCGAAAGTAAAACCGCCAATAATGGGCTAATTAGGATCAGAGGTAACCCTGTTAACAACCAATGTGCTATGACCTTTGAAACCACTACAAGTTGCAATGGAATCGGCATTAGCATCATTTGTTCCAATGCACCGTCTTGAAAATCATCACGAAATAGACGCTCTAATGATAATAAGGCGGATAGCAATGCGGCAACCCAAACAATGCCCGCTGCAATACGTGCTAACAAATTTGGTTCAGGCCCGATACTAAGAGGAAACAGAGTAATAACAATAATAAAGAACCAAAGCGGGTTCAGAATGTCTGCCTGACGGCGAAATGCTATCAATAGCTCGCGGCGAATGATGGTGGTCATAGATGGAATCATATCAATCACCCAACTTTATTTTTCTAAGTTTCGGGCTGTCCGAAAACATATCTTGATGCGTCGTCAACACGACAATACCGCCATTATCAGCGTGACTTGCGAACAAAGATTCAAGCACTTTGACGCCTTGCTTATCGATGGCGGTCAACGGTTCATCTAAAATCCATAAAATTTGCTTACTGAGCCATAACCTCGCTAGTGCTACTCGTCGTTGCTGACCTGCGGAAAGCTGTGCTACAAGCACATCTTCTCGACCGGCTAAACCAACTTGAGTTAAAGCAGTGAAGATTTCTTCGTCAGAAGAGCGGTTATTTTGAATAGATTGGTAAAAACGTAAGTTTTCTAGTGCGGTAAGCTCTCGTTTCACTCCAGTTTGATGCCCTAAGAACAGCAGATCTTGATGGAAAACATCACGAGATTTTTCAACCTCTTCTCCTTTCCACTTAATGATGCCTTCTTCTCTATCACCTAAACCTGTCACAATACGTAGTAACGTAGTTTTGCCAGTACCATTGCGCCCTTCTATCTGGACCAATTCACCAGGCTTAATTTCAAACTGCAGGTTTTCAAACAGGACCCTCTCATCACGGATCGCTGTCAGGTTAGATACTTCTAACATAGAGCTTCAACTAAAAAATGAACGAAGCGCTATATTAGCACAGCTTAGTTATGACAAAACAGGATAAGAGGGCTGGGATGTATGTAAGTTCATGTATTTTTGTTAATTAATCGTCACACTTTAATAAAATTAACTATAAGTAGTTATAAGCTCTCATTTTAACTTGGGGAGCGAGTGCTAAGAATGTAGAGAGCTTAAGGTAATCTAGGGCTGTATTGCAAAAAAGATAATTAGTAACCAAACACAAAAAAAGAGGCTTATCGCCTCTTTTTATCGCTTTAAAACCTTTAGCGTCGACGACGTCCACGCGCCGGGTATTCTGCATCATCTGATGGCTGACCGCTTAGTGGTGGAATTTTCTCTTTTCCCGCCAGTTTTTTCTGTAGTGAAAGCATCAATTCCGCTTCAGCTTTTGGCAGTTCACACTCTTCAATGAGCTCATTGATATCTGCACCAAGCTGTACCATTTTAGAAGCTCGACTGTACAAGCGACCATCAGTATCAGCGTGTTCGAGTTCACGAATTCTCTCGTTTAGGTGCTGAATAATGTCTTGTTGTTCCGTTACTTTTTGTCCAAGACCAACGACAACCGAACGCACTTCGAGTAACTGCTTACTCAACTTTTGTACTTCTTTATCTACATGTCGAGACTGTGCTCGTTGCTGGTCTACTTGCTTTTGCAACCCCGAGCGAATGCGCAGTTGCAAAACAACCAACACCAACACGATAAAAGCGACGCCACCCGCAAGGAATGGAACAGATAAAAGAGTCTCTTCAGCCATCATTATTCAGCCCATTATAGGTGAGCCATCTCGTCCCATTCGTCATCCGTTAGGAGCTTGTTCAAATCCACAAGGATAAGAAGTTTGCCGTCACGGTTGCTCACACCTTGGATGAACTTCGCGCTTTCATCAGTACCAACAGAAGGCGTCGTGTCAATTTCAGAAGAACGTAGGTAAACCACTTCTGCCACACTATCTACCAAAATACCAATCACTTGACGCTCTGACTCGATCACAATAATACGAGTATTATCTGTAACTTCGCCTTCCATCAGGCCGAAACGCGAACGCGTGTCGATAACAGTAACCACGTTACCACGCAGGTTGATGATACCCAGAACATAATCTGGCGCACCTGGAACGGGTGCAATTTCAGTATAACGAAGTACTTCACGAACTTGCATTACGTTGATGCCGTACGTTTCTTCTTCTAGCTGGAACGTCACCCACTGAAGAACTTCGTCATTCGATGCATCTTTCTTCACTTCTACTTCAAAAGCTTGAGACATAGTTAATCCTCGTTAATGTCGTTCCCGACTTAAATCTAATTCAGTGATTTGACATCTAAACCGGCGTTTAGCATGTCAATGAGCGCCTGGACATGAATTAAGGCGCACATTTTTTCTTTTACCATGCCCGCTAGCCAAGGGCGCTTACCCGCCTGTTCACGCCAGCGAACCTTGTCGATATTGAGCGTTTCCGTCCCCATTAGTTGGTTACTGGCCAGCCCCCACATGCTCTCTCCAAGCATGACAACGTATTGGTAATTATCTTTGTAACTGTCATCGCGAAGCTTATCTGCCATCACCCATTTCGCGGTATCGACGACATCAAACTGTTGCTCACGATTTGTTTGTAGCCCCAAATACCAGGCGGGCTTCCCTATCAAATGGTTAAGCTCGCTGATGCGATGAATACCACCTAACTCATCAAGCGGTACGGCAAACGTGACATCATTCACATCAAAGTAAAGCACTTGAAAATCTTCACTTCGCTTCGTGCTTTCCCAGTCAGTTGGTATTTCGGAACCTGTTTGTGTCTCGAGCTCGGTATCAACGTTCGATTCTATATTGACATCATGCTCAATCACCGATTGAGGTTCAACCAGTTCTGGCTGAGTTTCCTCAAAAACTGGCGCATCAATCACCCAGTCTTGTATCTCTTCAACTGTTTGTAACTCGGGCGCCTCACTAACGGTTTGTACGTCTGGCTCAGCCGCTTTTATTTCTGCTGCAATATCAATCGTATTTTGTTCAAGAATACTATCAATATCTAACTCGGCTACAGGGTTGCTTGCTTCAAGCTGACTTAATAACCTTTGCACATCTTCCAGATTTGGGGCTTCCAATTCTGGCGGGTACGTTTCTTGAAACTGGTAAGTTTCCGGCTCCGAGTATTGAAACTGCAA
>NZ_JAMPZF010000020.1:0-13375 GCF_024747315.1 Vibrio sp. HS-50-1
CGTTTAAGAGCGACTCACAACGCGTGGCATTTTTGATATGCGCTGGGTTAAGTGATTACGGTGCATTGCAGAGGCTTCTGTATTGCGTTGCTCGCACCTTAACGCGGCGTTATGTGCCCGAGGGAAATTAATGATGAAACGAGATTTAATCAATTGTAATTCTGTTGAATATCGGAAAGGCTTTATTGAAGTAATCGGTGATGTCCATAACGAAAGTATAAACGTTGAAGTATGGAACATTCACCCAGATATAGATATTTCTGGAACAAATTTGGACAGTGAAAAAATAAAAGATGAGTATATAACGGCAAACACTGAAATTGAGTTGTCTATTCTAAATGCTGAAGTACTGATCAAGAAATTACAAAAAGCGATAGAGGTTGCAAGTAGTAAAAAGTGCACATAACAAACAGTTTAAGAGGGATTCAGCACGCGTGGCATTTTTGGTATGCGGTGGTTTCGGTGATGAAGTGCCATGCAGTAACATCGGTATTGCGTGCTTCACCCCTTAACTGGGCGTTATATTTTCCGTCAGATCCATTGTTCCAATTGTGACTTGATTCATATCTTTGAGCGTATTACTCAATTCTTTTAACCAAAATATGGGCTTTGTGATAAATAATAATACTTTATTAAGTTGCGTTGTAATAAGGAGACTGGGTGGAAAATAATACTATTGCAGTAGAGAAACATAACGTAGCTCCCTACTTGTCTATTTTACTGGGCGCAAAATCAATCAAAGAAGAATCGTGTTCCGTTCACGAAGTTATCCTCCAATTATTGCAGGAAGAGTCTTCAGATGAAATGAATGTAGGTTCAACAGTCAACGATGAGGTTGGAGAATTAGGAACCGTAAAAATCACATCATACACCATCTCAAAGGCACCTAGTTGGGCTAAAGGTTTAGAGTTGAAAGACTTGGAGCACCATGTCTTCGTTAGCTTTAATGTTAGGGACCACTTGGCTTTTTATTTTTCTGAAAAAGGCAAGAAAGACACCATCCGAGAGTTTTTTGGGAAAAAGCGCTTACCTAATCTATTTCCTATTCCAATAAACAAGTTGAACGGAAACTTCATTAATGAAGATGAGATTAAAATGTTATGGTTGTCGGGAATACATGGTCGAGACAATTTTAAAGCAGACTCCAAAGTTTTAGGTGGTAAGAGTGTAGCGGATACCCTCGACCCTCTGATTGATCAGTCGTATATGATGTCGGCTGTACGTACTGAAATTTGGGGGGCTAAATCAAAAAGCTCAGTAGGAATTAATCCATTTAAATCGTCAATATGGCGTGGACCTTGTAAAGATTGGAGCACTTTTGAGAATAGAGTGCTGGAAATTTTAGACATTTTGTCTATCAATAGCGTCGAGTCAGAGACGCCTATCGGTATATTGTCTTACCCAATATCTAAGCCAGATGATTTAAAAGATCCATATGATTTTTCTCTTGTAGACTACGATTTTCTGCCTGAGGAAGACGGGCAGCACCGTAAAGAACTACTAAAAAAGTTGCAGTATGACTTTCATGTAGAACTGGTGAGTAGTTTCATTGAAAGTGATATTTCACTAGATATCTTCTATTCAGGAAAAAAGGTAGGTCATATATGCGTTGAAGTTGAAGTGGATGACTATAAAGTCACCTTTAAAGTAAAAAGCGAAACGCCTATTACTAAAAAATACTTCGACTTATATAAGCGAGTATTTGTATACCCTGAACTTATTAAGTGTTGGTTTGAGTCAGGACATGCCGTTGTAAACGGGATGGTATTCAGAACCGGTTATCAAGATGTGGAATATGATAAGTTTTTATGGGCCGACTTTGAAAAGTACGACATAACGAAGGAAAAACCGGGATTAAATGCCCAGAAGCCTTCATTGAAAGATATCGGTAAAGAAAAATCCTTATTCTGTTGGGTGCAAAAGTGTTGGAGTGGAAATTGGCTAACACAAAGTGAATTTAATACGACAGAAAAGCCGCGAGGATGGCTCTATTGCGATGATGGCGCAGGAGAAAAAGCTGACTTTATCCATTATGTTCAGCATGGTTCACTTCACCTAATATCGTTGATTCATGTCAAAGCATCAAAGTCTAGCAAGGCATCAAGAAAAATATCTGTAGGTGCACACGATGTTGTACTTAACCAAGCTGTTAAGAACCTTAGGTATACAGCTAGAAAAGTCCTCGTTGAGGACCTCAAAGCAAGGCATGGCAATGCAGATCATAAAGGGTGTTGGTGTAATGGAAAAGTAGCAAAGGCTGAAGATTTTTTTAATGTGTTAATGGGCTTAAAAGATAACAAGCATGTTAAAACCCGTGTTGTAGTTATTCAGCCCCATACTCAGGAAAGTGTTTACAGAAATATTGTAGGCAGCAAAATCAAAACCCAGCTAGATGTATTGTTGGTTAGTGCTGAGAATGCTATTAGATCCTCTGGAGCTGACTTTCACATCATAGGCTTAGCGGATAAAAAAATATAACAAAGCATTTAAGAGTGATTCCCAACGCTTGGCAATATCAGTTCAAGGTTGGGTTTCGTGTTTACGGTGTAAAGGTTAAGGCTAGGTGACAGCGTTGCTCACACCTTAATGCGGCGTTATATCTAATTTACATCACACATTCATAACTGTATGGATGTACATGCTTTTGTGTTGTTATATTATTCACCGGTTTTTTAGTTATAGAGTTATAAAATGACCAAGTACCTAGAAGCTGGCATCAGAGAGCTAGTCGAAGAATTTCAATCTAATGGTAAACCTTGCCCTTCAGCACAAACAATCGCTGATCGCCGGGCTGGTTATATTGGTAGTACTGTATTAGCTGGTGAGAGTCCTAAAATTGAAAGCGAATACTTAGATGTAATTAATAGTATTCCGGTTAAGATTTACAAGCCTACAGATGAAGTGAACTTACCTATAACGGTCTATTTTCATGGAGGCTGTTTCATCAGTGGTGGCTTTGAGACACATGATGCTCAGCTAAGACAAATTGCTCTTCTATCCAACTCGATAGTTATTTGCATTCAATACAGGCTAGCACCTGAACATGCTTATCCAGCAGCACACGATGATGTATACCAAGCTGTACTTGGTATTAAGGAGCAAGCGCACAAGTATGGTGGTGATTCAGAGCACTTAGTATTTATTGGCGATAGCGCCGGAGGGCAGTTAGCTTTGGCTACGACGCTTAGACTGAAAAAGCTAGAGCAGTGGTTGCCTCGTCAGCAAATTCTTATTTACCCAATGCTGGATCCTACAGGTAATTCGCAAAGTTACAGAGAAAATGGTTCAGATTATATTATAACGGCAAATATGCTTCTTTCTGGTTTCGAGTTATACGCGAATTGTAGCTCTAAAGAAATTGCTGAACCAGAGCTTAATCTTTTAAGCGGTGACTTCAGCGGTTTGCCTATCACAACTATTATCACCGCGGAGTTTGATCCGCTACGCGATGAGGGTGAGCACTTATACAAGTTGATGCTTTCACAAGGCGTTGACGCTTACTGCGAACGTTATTTGGGTGTAATTCATGGTTTCTTTCAGTTGTCCGGCGTGTGTAATTCGGCAAAACGTTGTATCGCTGCAATTTCAAACCAAATAAAAAATTAGATATAACAAAGCGTTTAAGGCAGATTCCCAACGCATGGCATTTTTCATTACATCGTTGGGTTTTGTGTTTACGGTGGTATGGTTAGGTTCAGTGGTGGCGTTGCTCACTACTTAACGCGGCGTTAGCTGCTTGGAGAAAATTTATGGTTCGTGTAGCCCAAATCAAAGATTTAGATGTGTTGGTTAGCCTTTTCATTGCTGAGAACGAGCACAACTCAGACTTAGCCCCAGATGTTGTTCGCAAAACTGAAAATGTACTAAATGAGACTGAGCTTCAAGACATTCTATCTGATGAAAATCAGTTGCTTATTGTTAGCGAGCACGATGGAAAGGTAGTCGGAGCTTTATTGGGGAATCTCACTGACGTTAAAGAGCGTCGTTGGACGCAATCACGAACGTATGGATATATTGAAGAGTTAATCGTTTCTAGCGAAGCTCGAAAGCTGGGTGTAGCTACAGGGCTAGTTTCTTACTTTTCTAAGTGGGCTAGTGCTCTTGGCGCTAGTTCAGTTGACCTGCATGTTTGGTCAAATAACACAGGAGCTATCGGTTTTTATACTAGCGCCGGATTCGAATCAAAACAGAACCTGCTCTCCAAAAAGCTACGCAGCTAACAAAGCGTTTAAGACGGATTCCCAACGCTTGGCATTTTCGGTTTGCTTTGAATTTAGTGTTTACAGCACAATGGTTTAGGTAGGGTGGTAGCATTGCTCACCACTTAACGCGGCGTTAGCTTATTTAGAGGTATATCTCACGATGGATTGGTTAGGGCATGTAAAAGATATAGTTGTAGCCTTATCAGCTTTAGCGGCAGCTTATTTTGCCCATAGTGGACTAACTACTTGGCAAAAAGAGCTTAAAGGAAAATCTGAGTATCAGCTTGCAAAAGAAGTTTTGGAGTCAGTATTTAAAGTTAGAGAAGCGTTTAAGTCAGTAAGGCACCCTGCGATTTATTCATATGAATACCCAAAAGAGCTTGTGACGAACAGTGGGCATGTAAATCATGAGGATAAGTATGAAGCAACCATGTTCGTTTATAACGAACGCTTCAAAGTGCTTGATGTAGCATTCTCAGAGTTAGAAGAGCTGTTTGTAAAAGCTCTAGTTGAATGGGGTTCTTCCGAGCAAGACTTGATTCAAGAGCTTAGAGGTCACCGAGGAGAGCTTCTGGTGTCAATACGTTCGCTAATTGATAGTTATCAAGATCGTAGTTGCAATGACTGGATGAATATTGAAGAACGGAAACGTCAAAGTGCAGTGCTTTACTATACCGGTGATAATGGAAAGTACTCTGAATTTACTGTTGAAATAAATGAAACTGTTAAGAAGTTTGAAGACTGGCTAAGGCCACATATAGCCGGAAAATAATAAGCTAACAAATTGCTTAAGAGTGATTCGTAACGCGTGGCATTTTTACTATGCGGTGGCTTAGGGTGATTAGGGCGCCATGCGGTAGCTTTTGTATTGCGTTACTCACACCTTAGCAAGGCGTTATGTTTCATCATGAATTCAGTGGCTTAAATGTCCTTTTAACTGTTCTTTGTCCCTCGGGCAGTCTGTTCCGAGTAGACTCAGCAAATCGGCATTGTCGCTCTAAATTCTTGAATTTCTCAGCCCGTAAAACATGTCAAAATTCGTGGGTTGCTTCATTGTCAGGTCGAGTTGGCTAGATTCAAGTTTCTCTGGCTTAAAGGCGCTTTGAGATTTATTGCCAAGTTACATCCTACCTTGGCAGTAGTCTCGGCAATTTGCCATTGTTCTGCGCTTTGGTTGGAAAGAGAGGGCGCTTGTTGGAGCTTTGTCGGGTTGCCTCATTGGGCAGGGAAGTGTTCATACTTGCTTTGAGTTGGTCGCATTTGGTGGTCAAGTTGGTTTCGGTCTTGTGATTAGGCTCATAAATCGCAGCGGAAAATGTAGTTCTTTGTCATTTAAATCAATCGTTTGTAGTAAAACATAACAGGTTGCTTAAGAGGGATTCCCAACGCTTGGCATTTTTGGTTTAAACTTGGCTTCAGTGATTACGGTGGCAAGGTTTTGGTTTTGTGATAATGCGTTGCTCACCCCTTAGCAAGGCGTTATAACGCAATGGAGAGATAAGCGAGTTGTTCAAATTTTTTGAAAGTGATCGTTACATTATGTGGGTATGTGTAGTTGCCATATTTTTGAGTGGCTCTGCATTCTCTTTAATTTTCTTAGGCACTGATTTATTGGCCGTGTTAGGTGCATTGGCGAATGTCGCAACTATCTTTGGTACATTGTTTGCGGTAACAGCATTTCTGCGTTGGAAACGAGATCGGCATGCCAACGAGATGCATGATCAACTTATGGAGTTAGCAAAAGCAGTAAGTAATAGCAATGGGCTGCTTTATCTAATTCCCATTTCACTTAATCAGAAAAATAGGGAACGGTTCTCTGGGGCTGCACGTCAGATATTAGATACTTATTATCAACTGTCTTCATTTGAACGAAGCTTGTTCCTTTACACAACAAAGCGTGAACTTACTTTTTCAAGTTTAGGTTGTCCATATACGGCAAAAACACTTGATCACTTTTCAAAACTTATCGGCTTAATTTCTATGCGAGAACAACGCGAAATTGGAGAGCAAGCCGACTATGTAGTTGAGTGGTATGATGCAGTGCTTTCAACAGATAAAGATAAACAGCTTATTGATCAACATATTAAAACATTGACTAATCAACTACCGCATTTACATACAGTTGCACACGAGCTTAAATCTATAGATGTGTCAAAAATTGCGTTATAACAAATTGTTCAAGAGTGATTCGGCACGCGTGGCATTTTTACTATGCGTTGGTTTTAGTGGTTAAGGCGTTATGCGGAGGCTTTGGTATTGCGTGCCTCACACCTTAACAAGGCGTTATGTACTTTGGAGGAAAAAGTGGAAATTTGCTCAAACGAGAAATGTGGGAAAGCATTTAAAGTTTTTGTCTCTGGCGCAGGCTTTGTTGGTGGTGAAGAGTTAGAAGATATCGACTGTCCTTACTGCAAACAAACAGTTCGTCGCGAAAGGACAAGTGGTACTTATCTTGAATCTAAGCTGGATGTACATAAGGTTCTCAACGATTCGAGCTCAATTCAAGATTTTGCGGAGGTTTTGCGTGCAATGTATCAGGATGCTCCCCGCGGTGAGCAGGTGTTAATGATTCATCTGTTTGGTATTAAATTTGGTGAAATAATCCGAACAAAAAACATAAGTATCAGTACATTAGTCAACGAAGCTAGAATGAGCACAAACTATGTAACTGAGTTAAATAAAGGCATTGGTTTGGCTAAATATGTGCAACTAAAAGAACGTACATAACAAACTGTTCAAGAGTGATTCGCAACGCTTGGCATTTTCAGTATGCGTTGGTTTTAGTGTTTAAGGTGGTATGCGGAGGCATCGGTATTGCGTTGCTCACACCTTAACAGGGCGTTATAACTATCCTAGGATGTTGTGTAAGGTTGAGTTAAAATGTCCAAAAATATTGAGTTAGTTTTATAATGAAAATTACGACTGGAAATTTAGAAGTATTTGAATCAGGACTAGTTCGGACTGGATTAGTAAGTACTATAAAGTTCGACTTTCAGGCAATTTGGCTTGAGTTCACATTTATTATCGATGGTAAAGATTATAGGGCAGACTATGTGCCAGCCGAAGATGTGAAGGGTTTAAAGATTAATATATACAATAGCGATTCTATACATGGTGCGGGAATTGTTAAACCAATCCATATCGGCTCGCTAGATGGTCGTGAACTCTGGTTGGCTTACCGCTCTTTCAAAGTGTCTTCAGAACATGATTCTTGGTCATTGGAGTATGTCTTCTATAAAGGAGACGAAGTCAGTGAGTAGAATTAACATCGGAAATATTACTGATGCGGAGCCGAAAAAGAAAAAAAGTGCCATCGCTGGCGATATAGCAGGTTCTGTAAGCAATACTATAGGGACAGGCAAACATGCTCAAGACTCCGTAGTTTGGTTAACGATACGGTGGAGTTTTATTCTAGGCTTGGCTCTATCTGCAGTTCTTATATTATTTATGTGGCCTGATTCTCCTGATGGTTCCCACCCACCTATTAAGAGCGTCTTTCCCATTGAAGAACTTAAAACTATCTGGGGTATATTTATACCTATTGTGACTTTAGCTCTAGGGTATATGTTTGGTAAAGGAAAATAGAGCAAAATAGTTATAACAAAGCATTTAAGAGTGATTCCCAACGCTTGGCATTTTTGATGCTAATCGTTGGGTTTTGTGTTTAAGGTGGTATGGTTTAGTTTCGTGGTAGCGTTGCTCACACCTTAATGCGGCGTTATACCACAATCGAAAAATCAGACTAAATTATTTATCTAAAAGGGGTTGTATGCTTTCGGTGCTAGCTCGCATTGCAGCGATATCAGTAATTATATGTGGTGTGCTATACACAAGTAGTGTTGCCTATTATGGCGGTTACCTTCATGTATTTTCCTTAGATACGGATATTTTGCATCGAAATGTCGACCAAGTGCTTTACCATGGTTTTATCTTTTTATATCCCAGAATGATGAACATAGCGACAGCGCTGTTCATCATTGCTTGCGTTGTGATGATGTGCCTTGCTTTTGGTACACATTATAAGTACAGGAAGTTAAAGAATGTGAAACCAAATTTCTTAAAACTAGCTCTTTATGATTTCAATAATATAAAACCGTACCTTAAATCTTGGCTATTTTTGTCCCTACTTCTAGTTATTGTCTCGGTAGTATATATATTTATATTGGCAAGTTTTGAACGGCAAGGTATGGAGCGAGGCAAGGAAGTCAAAGATGCTATCGCAGAGGGTAATATCTTCAATCTTCAGTGTATCGAGAGACTAAATGACAAGTCTAATGGCAAGCTAGTTATAAATTTGTACTGCGGTGCTAATTCTTGCGTTGGTGTTCCGCTAAATAGCAATAGCTTTGTCTATTACGAAACGAAGAACATAGCAATTAGTAACTTTGACGATGATTCTAAATGCGGCTATAAAGGCAATTAGTGGTATAACAAACTGTTTAAGAGTGATTCGCAACGCGTGGCATTTTTACTATGCGTTGGTTTTAGTGTTTAAGGTGGTATGCGGCAGCATCGGTATTGCGTTGCTCACACCTTAACAGGGCGTTAGTACGGGTTTGACATCAAAGGTCACAAGTTCTGGTGTTTATCTGTTTGGTGCTCGAATTTACACCTTTCAGTTAGTGCCTTTCACGTTCTATCCGGTGGCACTATATGCGGAGTGTTCGCTTTGATTTCACCGTTTACGGTTTCTAACGCTTAGCCTATTTCTTTGGCGCTTCTTCATTTTCGTGGTGGCTTTTGAGAGAACCTTGATTATTTTTGAGTGTGGCTGTTCAAGTACGAGGAAAGAATCCTTTTCTAATTTGAAGCCAGTAAAAGTAGGGCAGTTTAGTGCGTTTTTCTTCTAGCTAACTTTCGTCTCTCAATGGCGGTAAAGTTTTGTAGTTACCCGTCTCACTTCAGTGCTCAAAGCCTTTCATATCATGCTACTTTTCAATATCTTGGAGCGCACAAATAGAAGTAGCGCATGTACTAACAAATTGCTTAAGAGTGATTCGTAACGCGTGGCATTTTTACTATGCGGTGGCTTAGGGTGATTAGGGCGCCATGCGGTAGCTTTTGTATTGCGTTACTCACACCTTAGCAAGGCGTTATATGCAATGGATTGGAATATTTATGAAAGGATTTAATAACATCTTAACTGGTTTTTCATGGGGAATTGGCTTTTCTGTTGCACTCATTCTGAGTGGGTTGGTTTATACAAAGTTCGTTGAACCGTCGCTCGGAAATATTCTTGAAGACAAAGAAATCGATGATAAAGCAATTGAGTATTTGGCAGATTTCAAAATTGCCTATGGTTTAACATTGGAAAATGTCTTCAAAGATGGGGACGATGTGCGTTTGGCTGTCGTACAGGAAAACCTTACAGAAGAAGCGTTATATTCTCGTGAGGTTTTAGCATCTGGGTTCGATGTGAATGGTAATTTTATTGGTAATTGTATCGGTGAAAATGAAATCTTCATTATGCAGCCAAAAGAAACCTCTTATCTTGAAATCAAATGTGGGTTCGTGCCATCGCAAGTCGATCAAATCGAATCATTTAAGTTAAGGATTAAGCCGATTTAGTAAGCACCAGAAAATTGCATATAACAAACTGTTCAAGAGGGATTCGCAACGCGTGGCATTTTTACTATGCGTTGGTTTTGGTGTTTAAGGTGGTATGCAGCGACTTTGGTATTGCGTTGCTCACCCCTTAACAGGGCGTTAAGCTTCAATGAGGACAATATGGACTACGAAGAAATAAAACGACAGGGTATCGCTGATTTTGTCGAAGATGAAGAACAAACTAGACCAGATCGTATTGTTAGATTTGTCGAGCTAAATGAACTGTTTGCGCCACAGGGAGATATGCTGTTAACCGGAGGTTTACAGTCTCACTTAGCTTTTCATGAATTGGCTAATAGTTACGTTAATGGTAATTACATGGCAGTCGTATTGCTGTGCCAAGCGTTTATTGAGCACTCATTGTCCGGTGAGTTCATCATGAGAGGGCAGAATACGATAGCTGAATCCTCATTTAAGAAAATCCTCGAATCTGCAAAAGCAGCTGAAATTATCAGTGAAACGCTTTTTGAACAATTAGAAGTATTACGGAAAATCCGCAACCCTTACGTTCATGCGAAAGCGGGGCTTAAAAATGGCTCATTGGCTAAAAAAATGATCGATGGTCGATTTGAATCTGCTGAAGAACTAGCCAAATCAGATGCATTAAAATCACTTGGTATACTAAAGTCTTTTGTTCATCAAAATGTATTCACGTGGGTGCCTGAGCCTGAAGCTTAACAAACAATTTAAGAGGGATTCACAACGCTTTGCACTTTTGCTTCTACTTCAACTTTAGTGTTTATGGCACAATTTTTAGGTAGGGTGGTAGCGTTGTTCACCCCTTAATTGGGCGTTATGTGTCAATGGGTTTCTAAACAGAGTGAGAAAGATAAAAATGCAGTTTATTTGGGAAGTCTCGGACGTAGAAATAGATACCTTGTTACCTCAGTGGAAATGGTTGCTTAATCCTACAGGGAAACCTTTGTATCTAACCATCATGGGTGACTGGCTATTTGGTGAAGTGGATGGCTCAATTTCATTGTTATCGGTTTTAGATGGTACCTATGAAACAATTGCTTCGGACTTTCATGAGTACAATAAAATGAATAAATCACAAGATTGGTGTGATAATGTCTTTTTAACTAGTTGGTATGACTTGGCGCTCGAACACGGGCTACAACCAAAACAAGACGAATGCTTAGGTTGGGATCTGCATCCAATTATTGGTGGTGAGTTTTGTATGGAAAATTTGCAAGTATTTACTATGAAAGTATATCAATCACTAATGTCTCAGTTGCATTTTCAACTTCAGCACGCAAACACATAACAAACTGTTTAAGAGTGATTCGCAACGCGTGGCATTTTTGCTATGCGTTGCGTCTAATGTTTAAGGTGGCATGCGGGAGCATCGGTATTGCGTTGCTCACACCTTAACAGGGCGTTATGCATTAGAGGACTTCAATGGATTTCGAGTACCAAAAAGCTTGCAAGAAATACTCTGTTAGATATATGAGTAATTCGAAGTGGTTTAAGTTGTTTGCAGCTTGGGCTAATGCTGGAATTGAGGTGGAAGTATCATATTGGAGGTTTATCGACTCTGAGCATGAAGAAGTTCACTGCTTACCCAAAAGCTATGACTTACTGCCACATAGGTTTGCAGACGGTAGGTTTCAACCATTCGAATACAAGTGGATATTGTCAGTAGCTATCCCACAGAAATATAAACCAAAATCGAATGTAGCATTTGAACGTAGCCAAGATGTAGATCAGCTTAAATCAATAGCTAAAGAATTGGGTCACTTTCCAATCTTTGATCTCGAGAATGGTATCGAAGTTAGAGGCTACGAAGAATAATGCATAACAAATTGTTCAAGAGTGATTCGGCACGCGTGGCATTTTTACTATGCGTTGGTTTTAGTGGTTAAGGTGGTATGCGGAAGCTTCGGTATTGCGTGCCTCACACCTTAACAAGGCGTTATGGCGCAGGGCAAAAATCAGCTAAGGGAGTATATGAACGAGAAAGTAAAAGTAGCCTTGAACTGGCTGAAAAGTCTTTTGGAATCGGAGAGTATCGAATACCAAATTGTCGGTGGTTTAGCGGCAACAATTCATGGTGGTAGTCGTGAAATTGCAGATATTGATCTCTATATCCATAACTCAGATGCAAATAAAATACTTGCTCACGTTGCCCCGTATATTTCTAAACCGCTTACTCACTACTCGGAATATGGCTGGGATTTAGAGTATTTTCAGCTAGTCTATCAAAATCAAAAAATTGAAATAGGCTTGGCTCTCAATACAAAAATCCAGTCATCGTTGGACGGTTCGTGGTACCAACTGGAAATCGACTTTTCAAAGTCAGTTGCCAAAAGCTATCAAGGCATCGAATTACAGGTTATCCCAGTCCACCAATTGGTAGAGTACAAGCGGATATTAGGCAGGGAAGTAGACCTAATTGACATTCAACAACTAGCTTCAAGTTCAGCGCCATAACAAACAATTTAAGAGGGATTCCCAACGCTTGGCATTTTTGCATCTACTTCAATTTTAGTGGTTACGGTACAATGCTTTAGGTTGGGTGGTAGCGTTGCTCACCCCTTAATTGGGCGTTATGCTGTAAATCGAAAACAAACAATAATAAAGGATAAACGATGAAAGTTGGTTTGAAATTAAATGAACAATTTACTGTTGCTAAACACAACATTGTTCAGGTGACTACATTTGAAAATGAGTTCCATTTGGCTCTTACGAATAGTGAGTATTTAGTTATTTCTAAAGATGACAAAGATAATTCTTACTACTACACACATGAGTTCAACGGTAGCTTGTTAGAAGTTCCCGTTAACGAATATCATCGTATTCAGAGAGAGTTAACTGAGTACTTTGGGGTTGAGATTCAAGATGTTTCCAGTGATGAAACGGAGGAACATGAACAACCTGAAACAACAGCATAACAATCTGTTTAAGAGTGATTCGCAACGCTTGGCATTTTTGCTATGCGTTGCGTTTTGTGTTTAAGGTGGTTTGCGGAAACATAGGTATTGCGTTGCTCACACCTTAACAGGGCGTTATGTGCTTTCGGAGAAAACGATGAATAAGTGTCTAATCATCATATTAGCTAGTCTTTCATTTGGTGCTCTTGCTGAAGAAGAGTCCATTGACTGTAATAATGCGATGACCACAATCGAGATAAACCAATGTGCTGCTATTGAACTAGAGTCAGCACAAGTTAAATTAGATAAATATCTAAACACTAGCTTTGAGCACAACGCTCATGACCCAGAACTGATCGCAGCAATTAAGCTTGCTCAACAGGATTGGCAAGCATATATGTCCTCTCACTGTGACTCGGTTTATACGCAATGGCGTGATGGAACTATTCGTGGAATTATGGCGATATCGTGCAAAACTAAGTTAACTAAGCAAAGAACGCACGAGTTATGGGAAAATTTTTTAACTTATATGGACAGTACACCACCAGTTTTACCGGAGCCAAGTGTGGAGTAGCTTTCAACCACGCACATAACAAACTGTTCAAGAGGGATTCGTAACGCGTGGCATTTTTACTATGCGTTGGTTTTAGTGATTAAGGTGGTATGCGGCGGCTTTGGTATTGCGTTGCTCAC
>NZ_JAMPZF010000021.1:0-673 GCF_024747315.1 Vibrio sp. HS-50-1
CTAGGCTGGGGGTTCCGTAAAGCTTACAGCTATAAGTCAGTTATATAACCCCTTTCAATTTGATAAAAACGTCTTGTGGTCTGGCAACTGCAAGAGTTAATTAAGAATTGAAAGGGGGTCCCAATGGGGGACGAAAAGAGCTTAGCGCATACGCGATGGAACTGTAAATATCATGTGGTTTTTGCACCTAAGTACCGAAGGCAGGTGTTCTATGGTGAGAAACGAAGGGCAGTAGGCGAGATACTTAGAAAACTATGTGAATGGAAAAATGTGAATATTATTGAAGCGGAATGCTGCGCAGATCATATTCATATGCTTTTAGAGATACCACCTAAGATGAGCGTTTCCTCGTTTATGGGGTATTTGAAAGGAAAAAGTAGTCTGATGCTCTATGAGCGATTTGGAGATTTGAAGTTTAAGTACAGGAATCGAGAATTTTGGTGTCGAGGGTATTATGTTGATACGGTAGGAAAAAACACCGGCAAGATACAAAGTTACATAAATCACCAATTAGAGCAGGATAAAATGGGAGAGCAATTGTCGATCCCGTATTCAGGTAGCCCGTTTACGGGCCGCAGGAAATAGTCATATGCAAATGTCAGATCACTACGCGCCTGCTAGGGCGCTGCCAGTAGGAGAGCCTTATAGGCGCATATGAAAAACCACCGGCTAT
>NZ_JAMPZF010000022.1:0-457 GCF_024747315.1 Vibrio sp. HS-50-1
CTTGGTTTCAAACGTAAGAGCAAGCTCTTGGAAGTTGTATCTTAAATCATTGATAATATGTTCAAACTATCTGGTAACTGAGTTTGTATATGGAAACATCAAAAGAAGAACTTCTAGCCGTATTAACGAAAGAGTGCGAAATGTACTCATCGATTCCTGCAAGTGAGCAACAGCAAAAACGCGATAAAAAGTGCTTTATTAATGGGTTGATGACAGCTTGCCGAGTTGTAGGTATCAGTTTTGAAGAACTGAACTCGATAATAGAATCTATGCCTCAACAGCCAAAGTTCAAAGACATAGATGAGCAACTATCTATCCCAACTTATGTACGAAATAACGTTGAGATTAAGTTGTAAAATTTGGCTACGCGCCTAACAAACTGTTCAAGAGTGATTCGCAACGCGTGGCATTTTTACTATGCGTTGCGTTTAGTGTTTAAGGTGGTATGCGGAAGCTT
>NZ_JAMPZF010000023.1:0-1552 GCF_024747315.1 Vibrio sp. HS-50-1
GACGCGCTAACCGCGACTAACTTAGTGGTTGACGGTGATGCAACGGTGACGGCAAACGATGATGGCAGCTTTACCATTACGCCTGATGCGAACTTCAATGGTGACATTGATATCACGTTCGATATCAACGACGGCAGCGATACTATTGTTGCAACGGCGGACCTAACCGTTAACCCAGTTAATGACTTGCCTCAGCCGGAAGATCAAGCGTTCACCATTGGTGAAGATGGCGTGTTGACCTTCACTGACCAAGATCTGCTTGATGGTGCAACGGACATCGATGGTGATGACCTATCGGTAGAAGGTGTGAGCTACACTGGCGCAGATGGTGTCCTAACCGACAACGGTGACGGCACTTACAGCTTCGCGCCAAACGAAAACTTCAATGGCGACGTGAACTTTACCTTCGATGTTTCTGATGGCACGGATACCGTGACCGCAAATATCGACGTAAGCGTGACGCCAGAGAACGATCCACCGGTAGCAGGCAGCACGTCTTACATCGTTCATGAAGACAATTCGATTACCATCAGTGACGAACAGCTATTGGCGAACTCATCGGATATTGAAGGCGATGTGTTGATTGATAGCGTGAGCTACAGCGGTAACGATGGTGTGTTAGAAATCAACGGTGATGGTACTTACACCTTCTCACCAAACGAGAACTTCAGCGGCGAGGTGAGCCTAGATGTTGTCGTTGTCGATGAAGAAGGTGCAACGGACTCTACCACTGCTGGCATTACTGTGATTGAGGTAAATGACCCACCAATCGCAGGTCCTACCGCATACACTATCGATGAAGACCAAGTTCTAACCTTCAGTGAATCGCAAGTGCTACTGAATGCTTCGGATGTTGAAGGGGATGTTGAGCTAGTAGGCATCAGCTACGATGGTACAGACGGTATTTTCTCAGTTAACGGCGATGGTACCTGTAGCTTTGCACCGAATGAAAACTTCAACGGCCAAGTGCAGTTGGATGTGACCATTCGCGATGAAGACGGCGCAGAGGTCGATACTTACATCACAGTCGATGTCTTACCAATCAATGATGCACCAGTATCGGGTAACTTGGCGTATAGCGTTGACGAAGACAACTCAATCACACTGAGCCAAGAGCAGCTTCTTGCTCAAGCATCGGATGTAGAAGGTGATGCACTAACCGCATCTAACCTAGTGGTTGACGGTGATGCAACGGTTACGGAAAACGACGATGGTAGCTTTACTATCACGCCAGATGCGAACTTCAATGGTGACATTGATATCACGTTTGATATCAGTGATGGTTCTGACACCTTGGTCGCTACGGCAGATCTAACGGTTAATCCAGTTAACGACCTTCCACAACCAGAAGACCAAGCGTTCACCATTGGTGAAGATGGCGTGTTGACCTTCACTGACCAAGATCTGCTTGATGGCGCAACAGATATCGATGGCGATGATCTATCGGTTGAAGGTGTCACTTACACTGGTGCGGACGGTGTCCTAACTGACAATGGCGATGGCACTTACAGCTTCGCACCAAACGAGAACTTCAATGGCGACGTGAACTTTA
>NZ_JAMPZF010000024.1:0-937749 GCF_024747315.1 Vibrio sp. HS-50-1
GACTTGAACTCTCACACCTTGCGGCGCCAGAACCTAAATCTGGTGCGTCTACCAATTCCGCCACTTCCGCAACTTATTCTGTAGTTATCAAGGTAATTGGTAAAAACCTAAATAACGTTGTTCATGGTGGCTACGACGGGATTCGAACCTGTGACCCCATCATTATGAGTGATGTGCTCTAACCAGCTGAGCTACGTAGCCATCTTTAACTATTTAAAATATGGTGCGGAAGGAGAGACTTGAACTCTCACACCTTGCGGCGCCAGAACCTAAATCTGGTGCGTCTACCAATTCCGCCACTTCCGCATCTATTCCTAATTGCTCTGATAAAAAGAACACTTAGGAATGGTGGCTACGACGGGATTCGAACCTGTGACCCCATCATTATGAGTGATGTGCTCTAACCAGCTGAGCTACGTAGCCAAAACCATATTTTTTGCTCTCAACGCTTTGTTGCCTTGTCGTTGGGAACGGCGCGCATTATGCGAAGTTGAGTGAGATCCGTCAACAGTTTTTTTTAATAAATTTCGGAAAAAACCTCGTTCGCTTCCTTTTTAAACAAAGAGGCGTGTTTATGATCTAAAACTGGAAATAAATTAGCTTGCAGTTAGGTAATTTATTTTTGCTCATTTACTTAAGGTATTAAAAAAGCCAGCTTAGCAGCTGGCTTTTAGTGTGAATGAAGTGTTTAAAATTCATTCATTTAATTAAACATTGAAGCGGAAGTGTACAACATCACCATCTTTTACGATGTAGTCTTTACCTTCTAGACGCCATTTACCTGCGTCTTTTGCGCCATTTTCACCATTGAATTGGATGAAATCGTCGTAACCGACTACTTCTGCACGAATAAAGCCTTTCTCGAAGTCAGTGTGGATCTTACCTGCCGCCTGAGGCGCAGTTGCACCAACAGGGATTGTCCACGCACGTACTTCTTTAACACCCGCCGTGAAGTAGGTGTGTAGAGTCAGTAGCTCGTAGCCAGAGCGAATTACACGGTTCAGCCCCGGTTCTTCGATCCCCATATCCGCTAGGAATTCTTCGCGATCTTCATCTTCTAGTTCAGATAGTTCAGATTCGATAGCTGCACATACAGGTACAACGACATTGTTTTCTTTTTCTGCGAACTCACGAACCGCATCTAGATATGGGTTATTTTCGAAGCCATCTTCGTTTACGTTTGCAATGTACATAGTTGGCTTCAGTGTTAGGAAGTTTAGGTAGCCGATTGCTGCTAACTCTTCTTTAGATAGCTCAACTGTGCGTGCCATGCCGCCTTCAGTTAGTACTGGTAACAGTTTTTCTAGTACGGTTAGTTCAAATTTTGCGTCTTTATCGCCGCCTTTTGCCTTCTTCGCGTTACGTTGAATCGCTCGCTCACAAGAATCAAGGTCAGCCATTGCAAGTTCAAGGTTGATCACTTCGATATCTTCGATAGGTGAAACTTTACCTGAAACGTGAACAATGTTTTCGTTTTCAAAACAGCGTACAACGTGGCCAATCGCGTCTGTTTCACGGATGTTAGCTAGGAATTTGTTACCTAAACCTTCACCACGTGATGCACCAGCAACAAGACCAGCGATGTCCACGAACTCCATCGTCGTTGGAAGAACTCTCTGTGGGTTAACGATCTTAGCTAGTGCGTCTAGACGTAGATCTGGCACAGGAACCACACCAGTGTTTGGTTCAATGGTACAGAACGGGAAGTTTGCTGCTTCGATACCCGCTTTAGTTAGTGCGTTGAACAGAGTTGATTTACCTACGTTAGGTAGACCAACGATGCCACATTTAAAACCCATGATAGTAACCTTATTCAGCTTTGAACGTGTGGAGGCGATTTTGTGCTTTAGATAGGCCATCCTTAATCAGGATATCTAGACAACGAACAGCCTCATCAGCTGCTGCATCTAAAAGCTCTTGCTCTTTAGCTGGCGCTTTACCTAATACAAAACCCGCCACTTTATCTTTGTGTCCCGGATGACCAATGCCAATACGAAGACGATAAAAATCTTTGTTATTGCCCAGTTTGCTAATGGTGTCACGCAGACCGTTGTGTCCACCGTGACCCCCACCTTTTTTAAACTTAGCGACACCTGGCGGTAAGTCTAGCTCGTCATGAGCAACCATGATCTCTTCAGGTTTAATTTGATAAAATTTCGCAAGCGCTGCGATCGATTTACCTGATAGATTCATGAAGGTGGTTGGGATAAGCAAACGGAGATCCTGGCCATTGACCATAATGCGTCCTGTTAGACCAAAAAACTTTGGTTCGTTCTTCAGTGTAACGTTGTGAACGCGTGCTAATTCTTCTACAACCCAAGCGCCCGCATTGTGACGAGTTCTGGCGTATTCTGGTCCTGGATTAGCAAGACCAACAAGAAGTTTGATTTGTTGACTCAAGGTTAGGATCTCTCTGGAATCTCAAAAAGCGCAGTATGATAGCACAGAATTCTCGCGGTGGGCGACCAAGGGATTTTCTAGTTATCAGTACAAATAAAAAAACACCCCAAAGAGGGGTGCTTTTGAAATCAGTATAACTGAAATGTTCGGATTAGTTGAACATTGCAGAGATTGACTCTTCGTTGCTGATACGACGAATCGCTTCAGCTAGCATGCGAGATAGGCTTAGTGTTGTCACTTTACCTGTTGCAGCCATCTCTTTAGATAGAGAGATAGAGTCAGTTACGATAACTTGGTCAAGAACTGAGTTCTTGATGTTGTCCGCAGCGTTGCCTGAGAATACAGCGTGAGTAGCGTAAGCGAATACACGCTTAGCACCGCGCTCTTTTAGTGCTTCAGCTGCTTTACATAGTGTGCCACCTGTGTCGATCATGTCATCAACGATCACACAGTCACGACCTTCAACATCACCGATTAGGTTCATTACTTCAGAAACGTTTGCACGTGGACGACGCTTATCTACGATTGCGATGTCGATGTCGCCTAGTGCTTTTGCTGTTGCGCGAGCACGAACAACGCCACCTAGGTCAGGAGATACCACAACAGGGTTATCTAGACCGCGAGCCTGCATATCTTCAAGTAGCACTGGCGTGCCGAAGATGTTGTCTACAGGTACATCGAAGAAGCCTTGAATTTGCTCTGCGTGTAGGTCGATAGTTAGAACGCGGTCAACACCAACGTTAGATAGGAAATCAGCAACAACTTTTGCAGTAATTGGCACACGCGCAGAACGTACACGACGGTCTTGGCGAGCGTAGCCGAAGTAAGGGATAACTGCAGTGATACGGCCTGCTGAAGCACGGCGCATTGCATCAATCATAACAACCAATTCCATTAGGTTGTCGTTAGTCGGTGCACAAGTGGATTGAATGATGAAAACATCGCTACCACGAACATTCTCATTGATTTGAACTGCAACTTCGCCATCAGAAAAGCGAGAAACAGATGCATCACCAAGAGAGATGTAAAGACGATCAGCAATACGTTGGGCTAGTTCAGGTGTTGCGTTACCAGCAAATAGCTTCATATCAGGCACGGTGGAAACCTCGGGTTTGCGTCCAGTTTAAATAGGTCGGTGTGAGGCTGATTGGTATTCAGCCAAAGTCTCTTTTAATGGCGAAATATTGCGCCCTTGAGCGACAAATGCCGAGACTTTATCAGAGAGTTGTGCAAGGATAGTTTCTGCTTCAGATTTGCTCGAAAATTCAGCAAAAACGCAAGATCCTGTCCCCGTCAATCTTGACGGCGCGTATTGTAGCAGCCAAGAAAGTTGCTTATCAACCTCTGGGTAGAGCATTCGTACAATTTTTTCGCAATCGTTTACGCTTGGCGTATTTAAAAGTGTTTCTAGATCTCGTTTTGGGGTGTTTCGCGTTAGATCTGGATGACAAAAAACGTCGACGGTTGCGATAGAAACATTCGGTCTGACGACTAAATACCACTTTTCTTCTGGATAAGCGGGGGAGAGTTTCTCGCCAACACCTTCAGCGAAAGCTGCAAATCCGCGCACAAATACGGGCACGTCTGCGCCCAACTTTAAACCAATTTCAGCCAGTTCATCGTCAGTTAGATTCAGTTGCCACAAGTAGTTCAGTGCCACTAGTGCTGTAGCTGCATTCGATGAGCCCCCACCAATGCCCCCACCCATAGGCAGCACTTTCTGTAGCTCAATATGCGCGCCAAAAGGGCAGTTTGAGTAAGCTTGAAGCGCGGTTGCTGCTTTCCATATTAGGTTGTCTTTTAGCGGAACGCCTTCGATTTCAGGGGAAATGGTGATCTCGCCAGACTCGTTGGCTTTTATGGTCAGTTCATCGCCGTGATCGACGAATTGGAATAAGGTTTGTAACTCGTGGTAGCCATTTTCTGTGCGACCGTTGATGTATAGAAAGAGATTCAATTTCGCTGGTGATGGCCAGCGGGTTGAAAGTTCGATCATTGGGTGATGTTCCATTTTGTGATCACTAGATTTATTTTGACGTCAGCAGTGGTGAGTTTCAGCTTATTTGGCAGTGGTAGAGACTGCTCATGCCATTGAACATCGCCATACCGTTGATAAGCAATACGCCAATCATTTAAACCAATTTGTTTGTTTAACGCTTGCAGTGTATTGGTTGGGGACAATTGGAATTTGTCGGCATCGGTCGGTAGGCCTAATAGCCAGTCAGGCATGTGGTCAACGGGCATCATTAACCCCGTAAGACGGTAAATTAGCTGGTTTGCACTGCGAGAGGAAAGGACCTGATCGTCGTAAGTTTCTACTGTGGCACCTTGTGGGGTGATGGTGAGCTTTAATGCCGTTTGTCCGAGAATCGTAGTTAAACGCAACTGGCTTAGTGCTGAAGAATGTTTCCAGTAGAAATTTAAATTTTGTCTTTGGTCTGGGCCAATATAACCAAGTTTTCCCGTTGCTTGAAAATCTTGGATGGTCTCGAGTCGTTGCTCATGAGCTTGCCATTCAACGCTGGTAACACTTTCAGGAACGGAGGAACAACCAGCGAGCAGTAAGCTCGACAAGAAAAAAAGAATAAAGGAGCGTAACGTCATGTTTGATGGCTTATTAATCAGTTTCGTCGGGAATCGCTCACAACTATAGCATTGAAAAGTCGCAGTTAGGAAAACAAATCCGGCTTACCCTTTCAATAAATGCGTGCTTACAGTAAAATTCTGGACCTATTTTATAACCTATCCCAGAGATACCACGTTAGATGTCCTTGCTTGCTATTGGAATCAATCACAATACAGCGTCTGTCGACTTGCGAGAGAAGGTGGCGTTTGGTCCGGATAAACTCGGCCCTGCACTCGAGCAACTTAGAGAGCACGAAGCGGTTAACGGCAGTGTGATTGTTTCAACCTGTAACCGAACTGAGTTGTACTGCGATGTTAAGCAAGGAGCGCGAAATAAGTTAATCGATTGGCTTGCTCAGTTTCATCAAGTGAGCCGCGAAGATTTAATGCCGAGTTTGTATGTGCATGAAGAACAAGCCGCAATTAAGCATTTGATGCGCGTATCATGCGGGCTAGATTCTCTGGTGTTGGGTGAGCCTCAAATTTTGGGGCAGGTAAAACAAGCATTTTCTGACTCGCGAGATCATCAAGCTGTCGATGCTTCAATTGATAAACTGTTTCAAAAGACGTTCTCAGTCGCCAAGCGTGTGAGAACAGAAACAGATATCGGCGGTAATGCTGTGTCCGTGGCTTATGCCGCATGTACATTGGCAAAACATATTTTTGAGTCGTTATCTGATTCAACCGTGCTTTTGGTTGGTGCGGGAGAGACGATTGAACTGGTCGCGAAGCATTTAGCATCCAACGGCTGCACAAAAATGATTGTCGCGAACCGCACTAAAGAGCGTGCGCAAGGCTTAGCGGATCAATTTGGCGCAGAAGTGATCAGTTTGAACGAAATTCCTGAACATTTGGCGAAAGCGGATATCGTGATTAGCTCAACGGCGAGCCCATTGCCTATTATTGGCAAAGGTATGGTCGAAACGGCTCTGAAGCAGCGCCGACATCAACCTATCTTGTTAGTCGATATTGCGGTGCCGCGAGATGTAGAGTCGGAAGTCGGTGAACTGAACGACGCATATTTGTATTCGGTTGATGACTTGCAATCTATCATCGACAGCAACATTGAGCAGCGTAAAGTCGAAGCGATTCAAGCCGAAGCGATTGTTAGTGAAGAAAGCGCTGCGTTTATGACATGGTTGCGTTCACTGCAAGCCGTCGATAGTATTCGCGACTATCGCAAATCAGCCAACGAAATTCGTGAAGAGTTACTGAGCAAAAGTTTGCAATCTTTAGCGGCGGGCGCAGATCCAGAGAAAGTGCTGCGCGAGCTGAGTAATAAACTCACCAACAAACTGATTCACGCTCCAACTCGCGCATTGCAAAGTGCGGCAGAGCAAGGCGAACCAGCAAAATTAACGATTATCCGCCAGACACTCGGCTTGGATGATCTATAACTCACGCTTTTTATTAAGAAAACGACACTATGAAAGCCTCTATTCTGACTAAGCTAGAAACGCTAGTAGAACGTTACGAAGAAGTTCAACATCTTCTTGGTGATCCTGATGTAATTGGAAATCAGGACAAATTCCGTGCTCTATCAAGAGAGTACTCTCAGCTAGAAGAAGTAACCAAGTGCTTCCAAGCTTATCAACAAGCACAAGAAGATCTTGTCGCCGCTGAAGAGATGGCAAACGAAGACGACGAAGAAATGCGTGAAATGGCGCAAGAAGAAATCAAAGAAGCGAAAGCGACGATTGAGCGTCTTACTGATGAGTTACAGATTCTTCTTCTGCCAAAAGATCCGAACGATGATCGTAACTGTTTCCTAGAAATTCGTGCAGGTGCGGGTGGCGACGAAGCGGGTATCTTCGCGGGTGATCTATTCCGTATGTACAGCAAGTACGCAGAAAAGCGTGGCTGGCGCATCGAAGTGATGTCTTCAAACGAAGCTGAACACGGTGGTTACAAAGAGATGATCGCAAAAGTGAGCGGCGACGGTGCGTACGGCGTACTGAAGTTTGAGTCTGGCGGTCACCGTGTACAGCGTGTTCCTGCAACTGAATCCCAAGGCCGTGTACATACTTCTGCATGTACCGTAGCGGTGATGGCGGAAATCCCAGAAGCGGATCTGCCAGAAATCAAAGCGGCAGACCTGAAAATCGATACGTTCCGTGCATCTGGCGCGGGTGGTCAGCACGTTAACACCACGGATTCTGCAATCCGTATTACCCACTTACCAACGGGTACGGTAGTAGAGTGTCAGGACGAGCGTTCACAGCACAAGAACAAAGCGAAAGCGATGGCAGTTCTTGCTGCTCGTATCGTTCAAGCGGAAGAAGAGCGTCGTGCCGCAGAAGTGTCTGATACACGTCGTAACCTTCTAGGTTCTGGTGACCGTAGTGACCGTATTCGTACATACAACTACCCACAAGGTCGTGTGTCTGATCACCGCATCAACCTGACCATCTACCGTTTGAACGAAGTGATGGAAGGTGACCTGCAGAGCTTGATTGATCCTGTGATTCAAGAGCACCAAGCAGACCAACTTGCGGCGCTCGCAGAGAACGGCTAATCGATGAGCCAAGTTCAATCAATTGAGCAAGCACTGAAAAGTGCGACGGTGAAACTGGCAGAAGGCGGCAAAGAGTCGCCTTCTCTCGATGCAGCTGTACTCCTCTGCCATGTCCTTGGCAAACCACGAACTTATCTACTGACCTGGCCAGAAAAAGCATTAGAAGCAGAGCAAAAATCTCAGTTTGACGCTCTACTTGAACGACGTTTAGCTGGTGAACCCGTCGCTTATATTATTGGTGAGCGAGAGTTTTGGTCTCTACCGTTCAAAGTTTCTCCCTCTACCTTGATCCCAAGACCGGATACAGAACGTTTGGTCGAAGTTGCACTCGATAAGACCTATGAGCAAACAGGACCTATTTTAGATCTTGGAACGGGGACGGGGGCAATTGCTATCGCACTCGCATCTGAAATGCCAAAACGTCAAGTGATGGGCGTAGATCTCAAGCAAGAAGCGAAAGCACTTGCAGAGTACAATGCTGAGCAGCTAAACATCAAAAATGTGACCTTTGCTCAAGGCAGTTGGTTCGAGCCTATTGCAGAGGGTACGAAGTTTGCTTTAATTGTCTCCAATCCGCCGTATATTGATGAAAAAGATCCACATTTATCCCAAGGTGATGTGCGCTTTGAGCCAAAATCTGCATTAGTTGCTAAGGAGAATGGTTTAGCCGATATCCGCCATATCTCGGATCTTGCTCGTCAGTATCTTGAAGTGGGCGGTTGGCTGGCATTCGAACATGGTTATGATCAGGGTGATGCCGTACGTGAGATAATGCGTGGTTTTGGTTACCAACAAGTTGCCACGGAAAAAGATTACGGCGGTAACGATCGAGTAACGCTCGGTTGTTTTGCCTGTTAATCACGGAAGTCAGCACACACTAACTAAAAAGAGAAGAAAAATGTACGTAGCTCTAAAACACATACACTTAGTGACGATTGCGCTCAGCGCGACACTATTATCGATCCGATTCGTGTTAATGATGATGAACTCACCGAAGCGAAATCATCGCTTTTTGAAAGTGTTTCCCCACATCGTTGATACTGCATTGCTAGTGTCAGGTATCGCGCTTATTTTCATTACTGGTTTCATCCCGTTTACTGATGCCGCACCGTGGTTAACAAACAAAATCACCTGCGTACTAGCGTACATTGCACTCGGTTTCTTCTCGTTGAAGCTTGCGAAAAACAACCTACTGAAGATATTTGGCTTTTTCGGCGCATTAGGTTGGTTGGTCATGGCTGCAAACATTGCTGTGTCTAAGAGCCCTACGTTATTTGGATAAGACGTCATGTTAGAGTTTTTTGACGAAGATTTTGACAATATACCGTTGGTTGAAGGGGCGCTTGAGTTGAATAAAGCGATTAATCCAGAAACCAAAGTACATTGGGCGAAACAAGAGTTAGAGCGTTTATATAAAGATGCGGAAGCCACGCTTGTTCATGAAACGGGTGAAGAGCAGCGATTTGATGCATTCCTACGACTGTTTTTCCATGAGTGGGGATTCAAAGGCGACGAGCAGGAATACTTTATTTCGGACAACAGCTTTATCGATAAAGTGTTGGAGCGCCGAAAAGGTATTCCGGTTAGTTTAGGTTCGATTTTATTATATCTAGGCAAAAAGCTGGGTTTCCCGTTGAAGGGAGTCACTTTCCCTACTCAGTTTCTGCTAAAAGTCGATTGGATGCATAAAAAGCCAGACTACATTAACCCATTTAATGGTGAGTATGTGGGGGAAAGAATTCTCCAAGCTTGGCTTATTGGGCAAGAAGGACCGTTGGCTCAGTTAAAGCCAGAACACTTTGAAGAAGCTGACAATCCAACCATTATTGGTCGCTGGTTAGCGTTGATCAAAAGCGCGATGTTACGTGAAGAGCACTACACGCTGGCGTTGCGTTGTACGAACCTTGCGTTAACCTTTGTGCCAGATGACCCATACGAGATTCGTGACCGTGGTTTTATTTTCCAACAGCTAGAGTGCCCTCAAGTGGCGGTGTCAGATTTTCAGTACTTTATTGACCAATGCCCTGACGATCCGGCTTCTGAGCTACTAAAATCACAAGTTAATGTGATGAGTGAAACGCACGTCACACTTCACTAATTTTATCGATGTGCCGAACTGTGGCGTATCGTGGACAGAAAAAGAGAATCAAAATGGAACAGAAAATCGTTAATATCGGCGACATTCAGGTTGCTAACGACAAGCCATTCACCCTATTTGCAGGTATGAACGTTCTTGAGTCTCGTGATCTTGCGATGCAGATCTGTGAGCACTACGTAAAAGTAACGGAAAAACTTGGCATTCCTTACGTATTTAAGGCGTCGTTTGACAAAGCAAACCGCAGTTCTGTTCATTCATACCGTGGCCCAGGCCTTGAAGAAGGTATGAAAATCTTCCAAGAGCTAAAAGACACATTTGGTGTGAAGATCATCACTGACGTTCACACTGAAGCGCAAGCTCAACCTGTCGCTGACGTGGTAGACGTTATTCAGCTTCCTGCATTCCTAGCTCGTCAAACTGACCTTGTTGAAGCAATGGCAAAAACAGGTGCGGTTATCAACGTGAAGAAACCTCAATTTATGAGCCCAGGTCAAGTGGGTAACATCGTTGAGAAGTTCGCGGAATGCGGTAACGACAAGATCATCCTATGTGAGCGCGGCTCTTGCCACGGCTACGATAACCTAGTCGTAGACATGCTTGGCTTTGGTGTGATGAAAAATGCATCGAAAGGCAGCCCAATCATCTTTGACGTAACGCACTCACTACAGATGCGTGATCCGTCAGGTGCGGCATCTGGCGGTCGTCGTGAGCAGACAGTTGAACTTGCGAAAGCGGGTCTAGCAACAGGCATCGCAGGTCTATTTATCGAGGCGCATCCAAACCCAGACCAAGCACGCTGTGATGGCCCATCTGCACTGCCGCTAGACAAGTTAGAACCGTTCCTAGCGCAAATGAAATCTCTTGATGATCTGATCAAGAGCTTTGCAGATATCGATATCAAGTAAACGCCAGATGACTGGTGATCAAATGCAATAGCCAACCTCGTGTTGGCTATTTTTTTATCAGATGGCGCATCATTCTCAGTTTCTTGCTGTAAAGGCTCTAGGCCGCTGGGAATGTGCATCAGTGACTCCCAATAAGAAAAAAGGTAAATAAATGAAGCAGCGTCTGATTATTAAAACTGCGTTGAGTGCCGCTATTTTGGCCTCGTTAGCTGGGTGTGCTACGCAACCTGCACCAGAATGGAATGCCGATACAACCTATAAATTGACCGTGCTACACACTAACGATCATCACGGTCGTTTTTGGCAAAATCGATACGGCGAGTACGGTATGGCGGCACGTAAAACGTTAATAGATGATTTGCGTGAAGAAATACAAGCAGAGGGGGGCAGTGTGTTACTGCTTTCTGGTGGTGACATCAACACTGGAGTACCTGAGTCTGATTTACAAGATGCCGAGCCAGATTTTAAAGGCATGAGCAAAATTGGTTACGATGCGATGGCGCTAGGTAATCATGAGTTTGATAATCCATTGGATGTGCTTTTCAAGCAGCAAGAGTGGGCAAGTTTTCCGATGTTGTCTGCCAATATTTACGATAAAAATACTGGCAAGCGCCTATTCCAACCGTACGCGATGTTTAACAAACAGGGTATTAAGATTGCAGTAATTGGTCTTACAACCGAAGATACAGCGAAACTTGGCAACCCTGAATTCATTGAACAAATTGACTTCCGTGACCCAAAAGAAGAAGCCAAGAATCTAATTGCTGAGCTGAAAGAAACAGAGTACCCAGACCTTATTTTTGCTGTCACACATATGGGACACTATGAGAATGGCAATAGAGGCATCAATGCACCTGGTGATGTAGCGTTAGCTCGTTATTTGAATGAAGGTGATCTGGATATGATTGTCGGTGGTCACTCACAAGAGCCGGTTTGTATGGAAGGTCCAAACGTCATCAAAAAGAGTTTTAAACCGGGTGATGAATGTCAGCCAGATCAACAAAATGGTGCTTATATTGTTCAGGCACATGAGTGGGGGAAATATGTGGGACGCGCCGATTACGAGTTTCGTAATGGTGAACTCTCGATGGTGAGCTACGATCTGATCCCAGTAAACTTGAAAAAGAAAATTAAAGTTGATGGTCAGTCGCAACGAGTTTTGATCCAAGAAGAGATTGAACAAGACGAAGCGATGCTTGAGTTTCTTCGTCCTTATCAAGAAAAAGGTCAGGGCAAGCTAAACGTGAAGATTGCAGAATCTAACGGTAAGCTTGAGGGTGACCGCAGTGTGGTTCGTTACCAGCAAACAAACTTAGGTCGATTAATTGCAACGGCTCATATGGAACGTGCAAAAGCAGATTTCGCCGTAATGAATTCTGGCGGCGTTCGCGATTCGATTGCAGCAGGTGACATTACCTACAAAGATGTGCTGACTGTTCAGCCATTTGGCAATATGGTCTCTTACGTTGATATGACGGGCAAAGAAGTACTGGATTACCTAAATGTCGTTGCAACTAAGCCTGTCGACTCTGGAGCTTACGCGCAGTTTGCGGGTATTGCGATGAGTATCAATAATGGTGAGGTAACCAATGTGTTCATTGGTAATAAGCAACTTCGCTTAGATGGTAATTACCGATTTACCGTACCAAGCTATAATGCTGCTGGTGGTGATGGTTACCCTAAAATCGACGATCATCCAGGGTATGTAAATACAGGTTTTACCGATGCTGAGGTTTTGAAGGATTATTTAGAAACACACAGCCCTATTGATGTTAATGAGTATGCCCCTTCAGGTGAAATCACGTATTTAGTTGATACGGCGATTGATCAGTAACCCAACAGAGAAAAAGCGATTGACTCAAACTCGCTGATATCATTAACTAAAAGCGCAGATCCAATTCAATCTGCGCTTTTTGTTTTTATGAGGAGAATCTTGATGACTCCGGCCATTAATCTTGCGAAAAAGAAAAAAATTCCACACACGATTCATCAGTATGAGCACGACCCTAGAGCCGATAGTTATGGCTTGGAGGCTGCTGAAGTACTGGGGCAGGATCCGAAAACAGTATTTAAAACCTTGCTGTTCTGCTTGAACGGCGAGCCAAAGAACCTTGCGGTTGCGATTATCCCTGTTGATCAAAAGCTGAACCTAAAACTGGCAGCGAAAGCAGCGAAGGGCAAAAAGGCCGATATGGCTGATCCGGAAATCGCGCAAAAGACCACAGGTTATGTTGTTGGTGGGATTAGCCCACTGGGGCAGAAGAAAGCCTTACCTACTTTTTTGCACGAAAGTGCAGCAGAGCAAGACACAATCTGTGTAAGCGCAGGGAAGAGAGGATTAGAGATTGAACTCGCCCCGAAAGATTTGCTTGGATTAACTCGTGGTCAGTTTGCACCTCTTTGTCTGTAAACTCATGACAAATAAAAAGGACGCTCATGAGCGTCCTTTTTTGATCTTGCCTGTCAGAGAAGCGTTACTTACTTCTTCAGACTCAATGTACCACCGGTGCGTTTAGCTGGTTTGCTTGGCTTCGCGGCATTTGGGTTCATGTAATGCTGCTTAGGCTTACTCGGTGATTGAGGCTTGTTTGCTGAGTGCGTATTGCTCGATGCATCTGGTTTACGGTGTGATTTTCCATGCTCGCCTTGCGGTCTGCTACGTTCACCTTGTGGTTTCGCTTTGTAATGTTCTTTAGCTGGACGTCCGCCTTCATCGTCACGCTGACGACGCTTTTGTTGACCTTTTTTCGAGTTTGGAGCATGACGAAAATCGTCTGCGTTATTTCCGCGGTAGGTACGTGGCTTTTGATTTCGTCGAGATACCGAGTCTTGGTTTTCTTCACGGCTGTCATATAACTTCGCGTCGGTCGCTTTACGAATATTGCGGCCTTTTGAGTCAACACGAGATGCCTCTTCTGTACCCACCGAACCATCGCACATAGCAAGAATCTCAGCGACTTCATCGTCAGTTAAGTAACGCCATTTTCCGTTCGGAATACCGTCAAGAGAGATATTCATGATTCGAACACGACGAAGCTTAAAGACTTCGTAACCTAGTGCTTCACACATACGACGGATTTGGCGGTTAAGTCCTTGAGTGAGCACAATACGGAAAGAGAACTTAGTCTCTTTCGTTACCTTACAAGGTAGAGTGACGGTATCGAGAATCTTAACGCCGCTCGACATCTGTTTGAGAAACTCACCTGTAATCGGTTTGTCCACGCGCACAACGTACTCTTTTTCGTGGCTGTTGCCAGCACGGAGGATTTTGTTAACGATGTCGCCATCGTTGGTCAAAAAAATCAGACCATCAGAGGGTTTATCCAAGCGGCCAATCGGAAAGATACGTTTTTTGTGACCGATAAAATCAACGATGTTTCCAGGTACATCTCGTTCTGTTGTACAGGTGATGCCTGTTGGTTTATTGAGAGCGATATAAATCGGCTTCTCTTTTGCTGCAACTGGCTTACCGTCCACACAAACATCATCACCAGGTAGTACTTTTGTTCCCATTTCAGGCTTGTTTCCATTAATGGTGACACGACCTTGTTCAATCAGTCTGTCTGCCTCACGGCGTGAACAAAAGCCAGTTTCACTGATGAATTTATTTAATCGTTTAGCGTTGTCTTGTGACATTTTTGTCTCCTAACGTTTCACAACGGCGAATGAAGTTTCCTTCCCGTGAAAGGGAAGAAAGAATAAGGGCGGGCATTCTAGCATTAGGGTGAAATTTAGCCCAACCGTTTTTGGTGACGTTCGCGAGTTTCTAATTTCTTTTCCGCACTTTTTCTAAGTAGAACGTAAACGGCTCCGGTCCCACCGTGAAAGCGTTGCGCACTATGCACGCACTGAACTTCTCTGATTTGTTGTAGCCAGCTGCTAACAAAGCTTTTCATTAGTGCTGGTGGATTTGAGCGTTCTCCTCGGCCGTGGACAATAACGACCGTTCGTATGTCCATTGATAGGCACTGTTTTAAAAACTTTACGACTTCATCACGAGCTTCTTTCAATGTTTTACGATGCAGATCTAGGCGTGCTTGGATTGGATATTTGCCAAGACGAAGCTTCCGGTAAACCCCGTCTTGTACGCCATCACGTTTAAACTCAACAAAGTCCTCTGGTTTCAGCATTTCTGCGTGATCAAGTGACAGGTATTCTGGGTCATCTTCTGTTAGCCAGATTGCCGCTTCTCTCTTGGCGAGCTGCGCTTCGGTTACTTGGTGTACTTTTTTGTGTTCGGCGGTGTCTTGAGTGATCGGCTTTACATCGCCCATCATCTGTTGGAACAGATCAAAATCGTCATCGTGAGACATAGTAGTAATCTCATTAAGAACAGGGAGGAATAATAGGATTATATCAATGAGTGGTGCATTGAGATCAAATAAAAAACCGGAGTAGGCAAGTAACCGACTCCGGTGCAAAGCGTTTCTAGAGCTAAGCGAGATCTAGTGAGGAGATTTGTCGTTCATGATCTTGTATATGAAGAAACCGCCGTAAAATAACATCAGACCAATTGCCCCAAAGATTACTATCATTGACGATAGACCCACTGCATTACCAAATAGGAGATCAAGCCAAAAGTCCATACGTTTCCTCCAAGATGTTCCCGACAGGCATAAAACTAAATGGCAGTGCCTTGTTGCACACTGATCTGGATCAATTATGTTGCTAAGGTTAATAAACTGTATTTTGTTGTGAGTTATCAGTCACATTTTACGTGCTAGTGTTCAGTTATTCATCAAACGAATTAAGACCTAAGGTTTTTTTGTAAAAAGCACTTGCGTCACAGTTCAGAATCCGTAATATACGCATTCGTTGACGGGGACAAGTCCTCAGTTAAACATCTCGGTGAATAGCGCAGTTTGGTAGCGCATCTGGTTTGGGACCAGAGGGTCGGGGGTTCGAATCCCTCTTCACCGACCAATTTTAGAAAGCCTGCTCAATGAGCAGGCTTTCGTCGTTTTTAGCGCTAGTAATTTTAGACTTCAATAGTATCGAGCCAAATGGGTTCACCTGACGTTAGAATATGGCACTTCACCGACACGTATTGAGAGGAAGGCTCTACAGAGATGTAGGGCCTTTTCATTTTTTAGAGCGAGTAAATTTATTACTTGATGTCACACGAGATAGTGCTGATAGGAGTTTCAGACGTTGTGAAGCAAACATAAGCGGTCTTTGGATGGTTTGGACCAACTTTGATGTAACCTGCTTTTAGTTCGTCTTCATCAAACGTGACAGAGTGAGATTTGCTCGAGCTTCCATCAAAGTAAACAGCTTCAAAGCCTTGATTCATCATATGTGCGACGCGATTTCGGGTATGGTTAGTGGAAAAAGTGATGTTCGCACAACGCATCATTGGTTTTTCGGTAATAAGAAACTGGCCACTCTCTTTATCTAGTACCCCGCCTTTTGCTTCCGGGGTTATATCAATAGCTTGAAAATTTTCTACGTTACATGACGGTTTAGCATAAGCAAGCGATGAAGTGAGCATCATACTGCTCACGCATAGGAATAAAGCTTTAAATTTCATATGAGTTATTATGTATCCACATAGGTTAGAGTCGTTTTAGCAGAGGAGTAAACCATTGTCAGTGATCGTGTTAGCGTGATGCCTTGCTATTCATCATTGATGAGGCTGGCTGCCTTCAAATAAATTTCTAAATATGGCACCTAGCTTGGCGGGTTTTACCGAGTGGTTTTATGTCAAAGCCCCTTTTTTTAAGCAGCTCAATCAGATTATCTTTACCAACTAGATGCAAACTGCCGACAACAACGGTATAGCGACCCGAACGTTGAGGTAGGACACTGCCAGTATCAAGTTTTTTTGCCCAATCTCGATTGCGCTCATATAAGAAAGCCTGATTAAAATCTTCTGTTGCTTGATCGGTTAATGATGCCTCGACCAACATACTACCATCACCGCTCTTCCAGCTTTCTATCAAACACTGAACCAATTCTTCCCCACCGTCATATTCTTCAATTGACGAGAGGAGCATCTCTTTACCGCCTTCTGATTGACCTGCTATTAAATCAATTTGGAATTGCACGGACTCCAGTGGAATGACCGGGATTTGTTTTTTATCAGCGAGTCCTATTAAGTGCATGTCGACCCCTTTATCAGAGACATACCCCAGTTTGTTGACTAAAGCGAGTTGGATGGTTAATGCAGCCGTCCATGGTGGAGAATTCAAAAGTTGAGTTTCTGGCAACCCTAAATCTTGTGCTATCTCGACTAAGTGGCGACGTTGAGCCTTGTCTAAAACATCTTTAGAAAGAATGGTTGTTTGTGGGTAAACCAAACCTTCAGAGTTTCTGACATCAGCTTCGATAATCAATCCAGCGCTTTGGCTTAAGTGCTGAGTAATAGTTTTAGGGAGCGGGTACATCGTTTTATCGCCCACATGCACAGAGCCAATGATCATCAGCTCGGTTTCCCCTTTTTTTGCTAACCAATGTTGCGGTTCTGCATAAGAGGAAAAGGGAGCAAAGGCAACAAGTAGGGATGATATGAGTGTCAAGAGACGAAACATAGAATGGTCCTCAGGTAAGTACCTTTAAACTTTATACGCAAAAATGCTTGAGGTTAAGTGCAATTTCTCTAGTGGGGATATTCGACAAAATCGTCATTTCTAAAAATATTGACGAGTTTTGACGATGAATAAATGAGAGTCACTTCACGAAAGATAAATAGGTCATTCGCTTACTAATGGTTCACAAAATAATTAGGCGTGATCCAAATCTTACAAAATCAGTCGTAACTCATGAATATTAGTGACCTAGATCGCAGCAAACTCGTCAAAACAAGTTGTTCGATTTTGACGTGGCTTGTAACTTCATGAAAGTTAAGTTTTTATGGTTTTTGCTGAGTATCATTTTTTGAACTAGATCACTTCCTATTTCTATTTATTTTACGCTTAGAAATAACTGGTTGTATGTTGAATGCAACTGTTAGGCCCCTCGCATTTGAGGAGCCGCGATTTTTATCATTGTCGTTTTGAACCACTGACTTTTTTGGGGAAGTAAGATGTTTAAACCTAGTCTGATTGCTGTTTCTGTTATCACCACATTAGCAGGTTGCTCTGCTCTGCAAAGCTCTGAGCAACAAGTTGTAAATTCACTGGCTAATAGCCTTGATATTCAATACCAAGTGTTGACTAACCACGGTGCAAACGAAGGTCTTGCTTGTCAGGATTTAGGGGCTGAGTGGGCTTCTTGTAACAAGGTGAACATGACGCTAGTTAACCAAGGTGAAGCGGTTAACTCTAAAGATTGGGCTATCTATTTCCACAGCATTCGTCTGATTTTGGATGTAGATAATGATCAGTTCAAAATTTCTCGTGTAACGGGTGACCTACACAAACTGGAACCAACAGATAAGTTTGATGGCTTTGCGGCGGGCGAAGAAGTGGTACTTCCACTAATTGGCGAATACTGGCAGTTATTTGAAACCGACTTTATGCCAGGCGCTTTCGTGGCTGCACCAAACGCAGAACCTAAGATGATCGCTTCTCTTAACACAGAAGACGTTGCATCTTTCGTGACTGGCCTTGAAGGTAACAACCTAAAACGTACGCCAGATGACAACAACGTATTTGCAAACGCTGTGTCTCGTTTCGAGAAGAACGAAGACCTAGCAAAACAAGACGTATCAACCACGTTACTACCAACGCCAATGTCGGTTGAAGCAGGCAAAGGTACAGTAGATATCGCGGCGGGTATTGCGCTGCCTATAGACGCATTCGATGCGACTCAATTCGCAGCAATTCAAGATCGTGCAGAAGTGGTAGGTGTGGATGTTCGTGGTGATCTTCCTGTAAGCATCACTGTTGTTCCTGCAGACTTCACCGGTGAATTGGCAAAATCTGGTGCTTACGAGATGAGCATCAAAGGCGATGGTATTGCGATTAAAGCGTTTGACCAAGCAGGTGCTTTCTACGCAGTACAATCTATCTTTGGCCTGGTAGATAGCCAAAATGCTGATTCTCTACCACAACTGTCTATCCAAGATGCACCGCGCTTTGATTACCGTGGTGTGATGGTGGATGTGGCTCGTAACTTCCACTCTAAAGACGCCATTCTCGCAACGCTAGACCAAATGGCAGCGTACAAGATGAACAAACTTCACCTTCACCTAACCGATGATGAAGGCTGGCGTTTAGAAATCCCAGGCCTACCTGAGCTGACAGAGGTTGGCGCTAATCGTTGTTTCGATACACAAGAGAAAAGCTGCGTACTGCCTCAGCTTGGTTCCGGTCCAACGACAGACAACTTTGGCTCTGGCTACTTCAGTAAAACAGACTACGTGGAAATCTTGAAATACGCGAAAGCGCGTAACATTGAAGTCATTCCCGAAATCGATATGCCAGCACACGCGCGTGCAGCGGTAGTATCAATGGAAGCACGTTACGACCGCCTGATGGAAGAAGGTAAGGAAGCTGAAGCGAATGAATACCGCCTGATGGATCCTCAAGATGCTTCTAATGTCACTACGGTTCAGTTCTACGATAAGCAAAGTTTTATCAACCCGTGTATGGAATCTTCCACTCGCTTTGTAGATAAAGTGATTTCAGAAGTGGCAGCAATGCACGCTGAAGCTGGGGCACCGCTAACGACATGGCACTTTGGTGGTGATGAAGCGAAGAACATTAAGCTTGGCGCTGGTTTCCAAGACGTTAACGCAGAAGACAAAGTAAGCTGGAAAGGCACGATTGATCTGTCGAAACAAGACAAGCCATTCGCGCAATCTCCACAGTGTCAGGCGTTAATCGCAGACGGTACAGTGAGCGATTTTGCTCACCTACCGAGTCATTTTGCACAAGAAGTATCAAAATTAGTTGCTGAGAAAGGCATTCCAAACTTCCAAGCATGGCAAGATGGTTTGAAATACAGCGAAGGTGAGAAAGCATTCGCAACAGAAAATACGCGTGTTAACTTCTGGGACGTTCTTTACTGGGGTGGTACATCATCAGTGTACGAGTGGTCCGAGAAAGGTTACGACGTGATCGTTTCTAACCCTGACTATGTGTACATGGACATGCCATACGAAGTTGATCCGAAAGAGCGTGGTTACTACTGGGCAACACGTGCAACCGATACGCGTAAGATGTTTGGCTTTGCACCAGAGAACATGCCTCAGAACGCAGAAACCTCTTTAGACCGCGATGGCAACGGCTTTACTGGTAAAGGTGAAATCGAAGCGAAACCTTTCTACGGTCTATCAGCACAGCTTTGGTCTGAGACAGTACGTAACGACGAGCAATACGAGTACATGGTATTTCCTCGCGTACTTGCAGCCGCAGAGCGTGCATGGCACCGTGCAGATTGGGAGAATGACTACAAAGTGGGTGTTGAGTACTCGCAAAACTCTAACCTAGTTGATAAAGCATCGCTAAACCAAGACTACAACCGCTTTGCGAACGTACTTGGCCAACGTGAACTGGCTAAGCTAGAAAAATCTGGTATCGACTACCGCCTTCCAATTCCTGGTGCGAAAGTAGAAAACGGCAAGCTAGCTATGAACGTTCAGTTCCCTGGCATTGAACTACAATACTCGTTAGACGGTCAAAACTGGCTGACTTACGCAGACAATGCTCGTCCAAGTGTGAAAGGAGAAGTGTTTATCCGATCTGTATCGGCGACAGGGGAAAGAGCAAGCCGAGTAACTAGCGTGAAATAACCTTAATCCTCTCAGCTAAATTTAAGCAAACCCTCAATGTTATGTTGAGGGTTTCTTTATTTTTAAGGGAAATTAAGTGTGACCAATGTCTAATTATTTTTCATTGATAAATAAGTTTTAGCTTGTAATGGTCAGGGTTATTGTGAACTGGATCGACTTAATCTGCTAAATATCAACAAATTACCTGTTTATGATCACACTTCTATTTTTTGAATTATTATAGAAAAATACGGTAAGTGCCTGTATTTACCATGCTTTTATCAGGGTTGTTGAGCGTCGGTTTGAACAAGATCACTTTTTAAAATGTTTTATTTTCCATCGCGAATTAATTGGAACAATATTGCGATCGCCAAGGAGGCACATTCCAAAGTTTGCGATAAGAGGGAAGAGAAGCCCTTTAAAACCGTCGCATAACGTGAATAAATAAAGGCAGTAATTATGAAAAACATTTTTGCACTGAGTGCTCTTTCTCTCGCTTTCGCTTCTAGCGCTTTTGCTGGTTCTTCTTACGTAACAGGTAACGTTCAATTCCACGATGATGGTCGAATCCATGGTTCGGACGTTACGTCTACACTGGAAGCTGGTCATACTTTTGATAACCAATTTGGTGGCTTTACGGTTTACACCGAGTTTGATGGTATTCAGCTGGGTAAACTGGAAACAGAAAACGGTGGCGCGGGTAACACAACACCAGCAATCACTGTGGGTGGTGAGCAGTCATTTAACATTACCGATCATTTATGGGTTGCAGCGGGTTACCAACATTTGTTCTCTGCTGGCGAGAACGTACAGTACCGTCCATTGGTTAAGATCGGTTACAACTTCGATAACGGTATCTCCTTAAGTAACCGTACTCGTGCGCATATTGATGCGACAGACGCAGATGCGGATACAGATTACCGCATGGATAACCGTATTGGTTACGTGATGAATGAAGATGTGACGCTAAGCTACAACAACGTCTACATGATTGAAGCGGAAACCATGGACCACGAGCTTCGCGCAACGTGGACACGTAAAGGTGTTCAGCCTTACTTTGAGTTCCGTAGCCAAGCACACGGTGCAGAAAACGCAAGTGGTGATAGCCTAGTTAACAATGCGTTTGTATTTGGTGCCTCTTACGGCTTCTAATCTTATATTTGTCCATTAAGAAAAAGCCCAGCAATTGATTTGCTGGGCTTTCTTGTTATTTGTTGTCGTTGCCTTCGTGGTGGCTATATTCGAACACTTGGCCTTTTTCGTTAAAGGCGTAAACAGTGTAGCTGTCTTTTTTATCGCCATACTCCATACCAGGGGAACCCATTGGCATGCCCGGTACCGAGAGCCCTTTTGCGTTACGTGGTGGATTTTCTAAGAATGCTTTAATGTCTTCGGCTGGAATGTGACCTTCGAACACATAGCCGTTGATTTCTGCTGTGTGGCAAGAGTAAAGCTGTTCGTTCTTGATGCCTAGATCGCGTTTTATGGCGTTCATGTCATCGTGCAATTTCTCTTCGACCGTAAATCCGTTCTCTTCCATGTGTTTTGTCCATTCACCACAGCAGCCGCAGTATGGCGATTTGTGGTTAATGACATCAGCTGCCAATACGTTGGCGGATGCGGTCGCAAGCATTGCAAAGGTCAATAATTTCAACTTCATAATAGCCTCAAATATAAGTGGTTATTTTACTGAAAAAAGTCGTAGTCGATTTGCATTACTAACGACAGTAATAGATGACAGCGCCATTGCCGCACCTGCGACAACTGGGCTGAGTAAAAATCCAAATGCAGGATAAAGTACGCCTGCGGCAACAGGGATCCCCAGTGAGTTATAAACGAAGGCACCAAATAGGTTTTGCTTCATGTTTTTAAGTGTAGCGCGCGACAGTTCAATCGCATGTACCACCGCCATTGGTGACGTGTTAAGGATGGTCATTTGCGAACTTTCAATGGCGACATCACTGCCGCTACCCATTGCAATACCAAGGTTGGCTAACGCGAGAGCAGGGGCGTCGTTAATGCCATCCCCCACCATTGCCACAACATGGCCTTGGGATTGAAGTTGCTCAATGTGCTGAGCTTTCTCATCTGGCATTACTTGAGCGATTACTTCATCAATACCAAGTTCTTGACCGATAGCGTTGGCTACGTGTTGGTTGTCACCCGTTAGCATTACCGTTTTGATGCCTTGCGATTTTAATGCAGAGAGCGCGTGTTTTGCATCCGATTTGATTGGGTCAGCAATGGCGATCAGGCCGACTAACTCACCATCGAGCGCAACGGAAACCGGAGTCCATGCATTCTGAGCGCATTCGTCAATTGCATCCTGAAGAGCCTCTGTTGCAACGTTTTCCGCTTGCATAAATTGAAGCGAGCCAATAAGCAGCGGTTTACCTTGATACGTTGCCAAAATGCCGCGTCCGCGAACGTTTTCAAATTTATCGAGAGTCACTTCTTGTGTGTCGTGCTGATTAGCAAAGTCGCATACCGCTTTTGCTAGTGGGTGCTCTGACTGACGCTCGGCGGCGTACGCTAACCCCAACAGCTCTTCTTGGCTGGTGGTGTGAGTAAACACTTGCTGCACACTTGGTTTACCTTGGGTAAGCGTGCCTGTTTTATCGAACACAACCGTATCTATTTTACTCGCTAGCTGCAGGGCATCAGCATCTTTGATCAAAATGCCGAGTTCTGCGGCTTTACCCACTCCCACCGTAACAGAAAGTGGGGTTGCTAAGCCTAGAGCACAAGGGCAGGCGATGATAAGTACGGTTGTGGTGACCACCAGCATATAGCTCGCTTTTGGCTCTGGGCCAACGGCAAACCAAACAAGCGCTGCCAATATTGCTATGCCTACAACGACAGGGACAAACACCGATGAAATCTGGTCTGCCAATTTCGCGATGGCAGGCTTACTGCTCTGAGCGCTGCGCACCATACGAATAATACGTGCGAGCATCGTATTAGCGCCGATTCCGGTAGCCTCTATAGTGAGAGAGCCGTCGGTATTCAATGTCCCTGCGGATACATGAGCCTCTTGTGCTTTTAATACAGGAACGGGTTCACCAGTTAGCATGGACTCATCGATATACGATTCACCATTGATTACCGTACCGTCGACGGGCACTTTCTCTCCCGGCTTGATACGTAACTTCATTCCTAAAGTGATTTCTTCTACCGCGATTTGTTTATCACCTTGCTCAGTGATGACGGTCGCTTGTTGAGGCTGTAAGTTCACCAAAGCCTGAAGCGAGCGCGTTGTGTTTGCTTTCGCTTTGGCTTCTATATAGTGGCCAAGTGAAATCAAACCAATGATCATCGCGCTGGCTTCGAAGTAAACATGACGAGATGCCATTGGGAACCAATCTGGGAAAATTACCACAAGCATAGAATAGAACCACGCTGCGCCAGTACCAAGCGCAACTAAGGTATCCATCGTGGCGCGCTTGTGAGTGGCCGCTAACCAAGCGTTACTAAAGAACTGTTTTCCGGCAGTGGCAAGCAGCAGCAAACACACAATACCGATCGCGCCCCAAACCAATTGGTCATTGGTGTTGCGAATCATCATGTTGCCACCAGCAACACCCCAAATCATCAAAGGGGCACCCACAACAAGGCCGGCAATTGCATCCAACTTAAAGCGTTTTTGCTGTTGACGTTGTTGCTGCGCTTGCTTTTCTTGCTGTGTCGTGGCGTCTTGTAAAACCTCGCCTTGGTAACCCGCTTGTTTGACAGATTGCAAAATAGATTGATGTAACGAATCTGAGTCTTCAGTCACAAACACCAGTGCGCTTTGTTCTGCGAGGTTTACCTGAGCTTTTTCAACCCCTTGTACATTAGTAAGGGCTTTTTCTACTGATGCGACACAGCTTGCACAGGTCATACCTTGAATCAACATCTGTAGTTGAGCCGTGCCTGCTGGTTGCTCGTCAGGCGTTGCTTGGTCGCCTTTTTCGCTTTGATGTGTCTGGCTTTGGCGTTGATCGGGAGTGATTGCCTTTTGCTCTTCAGCAACTGAGTTATCAGTAACAGCGTTATTGTTGGCCGTATAGCCCAAGCTAGCAACTAGCTCAATGACTTGTTGCTCGGAGAGTAGGGTACGAATCTCTAAGTGCGTTGTTGAAGCCTCGAAAGAAATAACGTCTTGATGAGAGTCTAATAAAGACGAGAGTTTTTTCACGCAGCCGCCGCAGCTTAAGCCTGAAAGGTTTAACTCGTACTGATTTCCTGCTTGGTAACCAAGAGATTCAATTGATGAGACAAGCTCTTTGAGAGAGGACTCGGTTTTGACCTCGACTTGCGTTGGGGACAAAGTGAGGATCTCTACATCGTGATTCGCATGTAAAGCCTTCTCAACTTTTCTCGCACAGCCCATGCAGTTGAGCCCTGATAAAGGTATGACAAACTGATACATAATCTGCACCTCAATAATAGTGATACATTGAGCTTAAACCTTCCTGCAAGGGTAAGGTCAATACCCATTTTTTGTTCTCAACAATTTCGTCAAAATCGCTTGAATCACAAAAGTTCACTGCCATTTTACTTGCGAGTGATCTCAAGGTTTTTTCTCTCTGAATATAAAGTTCCGTTAAAACACCTAAAAGATGAATGAAGTCGCTCACGCTTTTAAGATGCTCTCAATGTCAGTTCAGTGTCAAGAAGTGCTTTTAACGTTTTTAACTTTTTATATTTGAACTTAATTATTTGATTATTAAGTATTTATATTGTTTTTGATCTTCTCATTTTGAAGTCGCTCAGATTGCTGTAGGGAAAGTTTTTTAGTGCGAAAAAAGTTTGTCATATTTGCCCCGTCCAAACATTGTTTCAAGTTCCTGCCATGTCCTAGTTAGCGAATTTGAAAATGGAAAAAACTAAAAAATATAGGGGTTAAAAATGTCTTACCTAAAGAAAAGCCTACTTGCTACGGCAATCACAGGCATGATGTTCAGTGGTGCTGCATTTGCTGATGGTGCAAACAGTGACGCAGCAAAAGAGTTCCTAACCAAAGATTCATTCTCTTATGAAGTTTACGGGATCATCGCGATGCAGGCCGCGTACCGCGATTACGATTCTGGCAACAAAGCAACGGACGATGATCTAGGTGGCATGCAGCTAAACAACGAATCTCGCATCGGTTTCCGCGGTAAAAAACAATTTGCTAACTTCGGTCCTACTTTTATTTGGCAAATCGAAGGTGGTTACGTTGACCCTAGCTTTGGCGGCGAGGGTGCAGGTCTTGGTGAACGTGACACATTCGTCGGTTTTGAAAGTGCATCTTGGGGTCAAGTTCGTTTAGGTCGTGTATTAACACCGATGTACGAATTGGTTGACTGGCCTGCATCTAACCCAGGTCTCGGTGACGTTTACGACTGGGGTGGTGCAATTGGTGGTGCTAAGTATCAAGACCGTCAATCAAACACCATTCGTTGGGACTCCCCAATGTATGCAGACAAATTCTCTCTAGATATTGCGGCTGGTGCAGGTGACAAAGCGGGTCTGGGTGAAGGTGATGATTACTGGGGTGGTATCGCAGCGCACTACAAAATTGGTCCAATTCAGTTAGATGCCGCATACGAGGGTAACCGTAACATTAAGATGGAAGGCCAAATGTGGGAAAACAACACATACTTGGTGGGTGCTCAAGGCTGGTTTGATAACGGTATTTCTTTCTTCGCGCAATACAAATACATGGAAGCTGACGCAAGCAATGGCGTGAGTGAGAAGCAAGACGCAATGTCTGCCGCTATCATGTACACCACAGGTGATTGGCAATACAAACTGGCTTACGCAGCGAACTTTGATCTAGAGCGTGATGGTAAGACAATTAACGATACAGCAGACGATGTACTATCTGCACAAGTTATGTACTTCGTAGACCCATCAGCAGTGCTTTACGTACGTGCTCGTACTCTAGACTTTGGCGACGGTGCATATCAACTGGATAAACCAACAGAAACGCGTTGGAAATCTGCGGACTACGATGAGTTCTCTGTGGGTGTTGAATACTACTTCTAATAAAGAAGAAGCTAAAAGGGCGGAAACGCCCTTTTTGTCTTGATACTGATTCAAATAAGCCTTTGGAATGACTGGCCTGTAAGTTTCAGAGGCTTATCTAAATTGGTATAAAGTGAGAAACCACGATGAAAAAAACAACGACACTTCTCGGACTTTGCGCAATGCTTTCTGCGCCTGCTTTTGCTGCTCAACTGACTCTGCAAGCTGAACTGGTTCCTCGCGTTCTCAACGGTGAGTTCGTGTACCCTGAGTGGATTTCCAAAAATAACAGCATCGAGCTGAAGGACGGAGAAAATCAGTTGGCGGTGACGGTTGGACAAATTGTCTTTGAAGATGGCAAGCGCCGTAAGTTCGATTCGCAGCCACTGGTATTAGAGTTTGAAGCAGAAAAAGACGCCGAACTATCGCTGACTTACAAAGCGTTCCGTACCATCGAAGAAGCGAAAGCTTTTGAACTCGATCCCAAAGTGGTATTGAAAGACAAACACGGAAAAGAAGTGGCATTCTCTATGGTTCAACTTCGTAAAGGTGGCTTGCAAGGTTTTCGTGATTACGAGCGAGAAGTGGCTGACTATAACAATGCAATGAACAAAGAATCGACCAAGGCAAGCATTGCGTCTTCTCCGGCGGAAACCAAAACAATCAAAGCATCGTTTAATGAGTTAAGCCGTGAAGAGCAGCAAGAATTTATGCAATGGGCGATGCGTAACCTGAAGTAATTTCGTTCTGCACTTTAACAGTAAATAGGAGGGCAGTACCTTTATTGGTGCTGCCCTGTTTGTATTTCTGGTGTCAAACCGATTGTAGAATTGACTTACGGTGGTAAAATGTCGCCACTTTTATCCTTGACATTACAACGAGAGATCTCTCGTTGCTCATTACCCCTAAGGAACTCAAATGACGGTTAAAACTCGTTTTGCTCCTAGCCCAACTGGCTATCTACACGTTGGTGGTGCGCGTACTGCACTTTACTCTTGGCTATACGCTAAAAACCAAGGTGGTGAATTCGTTCTACGTATCGAAGATACAGACCTTGAGCGTAACTCTCAGGAAGCGGTTGATGCAATTCTTGAAGGCATGGAATGGCTAGGCTTGGAGTGGGATGAAGGTCCTTACTACCAAACTCAACGTTTTGACCGTTACAACGAAATGGTTGATAAGCTGTTGGCAGAAGGCAAAGCTTACAAATGTTACGCGTCTAAAGAGCTGCTAGATGAAATCCGTGCAGAGCAAGAAGCAAACAAAGAAATGCCTCGTTACGATGCGAACCATCCGAAAATCAAAGCGGCAAACGAAGCGGCAAAAGATGGCGATCCATGTGTTATCCGTTTCCGTAACCCGAAAGAAGGCAGCGTAGTATTTGATGATCAAATCCGTGGTCGCATTGAAATCCGCAACGATCAAATGGATGACCTAATCATTCGTCGTACTGACGGTTCACCTACTTACAACTTTTGTGTAGTAGTGGATGACTGGGACATGGGTATCACTCACGTTGTTCGTGGTGAAGACCACATCAACAATACGCCTCGTCAAATCAACATCTACGAAGCACTAGGTGCGCCAGTACCAACGTTTGCGCACTGTGCAATGATCTTGGGTGATGACGGTGCGAAACTGTCTAAGCGTCATGGTGCTGTATCGGTCATGCAATATCGCGATATGGGTTACTTGCCTGCAGCACTAAACAACTACCTAGTGCGTCTAGGTTGGTCTCATGGCGACCAAGAAATCTTCTCTCAAGAAGAGATGATCAACCTATTCAGCCTAAACGCAGTATCTAAGTCAGCGTCTGCCTTCAACACGGACAAACTGCAATGGTTGAACAACCATTACATCAAAAACTCAGATCCTGCGTACGTTGCAGAGCACCTACAATGGCACCTAGATCAACAAAAACTAGACGTAACGAATGGTCCTGCTATCACTGACGTGATCAAGCTAGTGGGTGAGCGTTGCAACACGCTGGTTGAGCTAGCTGAGCAAATCCGTTACTTCTACGAAGATTTCTCTGAGTTTGAAGCGGGCGCAGCGAAGAAACACTTACGCGGTGTGGCTAAAGAGCCTTTAGAGCTTGCTCTAGCGAAAGCTGAAGCACTGACCGAGTGGACAACAGCAAACATCAAAGATGGCGTTATCGCTGCAGTCTGTGAAGAGCTAGAAATCGGCATGGGCAAAATCGGTATGCCATTACGTGTTGCTGTAACAGGCGGCGGTCAGTCTCCTTCTGTCGATGCAGTAATGGAACTGGTTGGTAAAGAGCGTTGTGTTGCTCGTATTAAGATGGCGCTTGAGTTCATTGCTGAGCGTGAAGCAAACGCATAATTGCTTTGAACTAAACGTTCTTTTGAATAAATAGTCACAAAGCCGCGGTAAACACCCGCGGCTTTTTTGTATCTGAACCTTAGATAATGAGAAACCTTCTCATATGTCGGTGAAGGATGTGGTATTTAGGACCGTAATTCACCTAGGTATGGATAAGATTTTTTAATCCAAATATCTTTGTTGTGAATAAAAAGTGAACGGTTATATATCAAATATATGTATGATTTTTATCCATGATCCTTAAAGTTCCCTTTTTGTTGTCTCATTTTTAAGAAAAATCTTTGCTTAAGTTGTAGTGTTCCAGAAAATAAAGCAAACGTTTGCGTCGTGATTGTGTGGGGATTTTTTTGCTTAAGATCACATGTTGTTGAGATTTTTGATGACAATAAATTGACAGAATTGGGATTTTTCTCGCGATTTCTTAGCGTTATAGTTCACCCCGTCAGTGATACCGAGATGGCGATATGTATCACTGAACAGGAAATGTACGTAAGTAGCTTCCATAAAAAAAATGCATGTGCATAAAAAGAAGCTGACTAAGTATCTCACTCAAGGAATGAATAAAAAGAATTGAAATACAACGTCAGTCAGACGGCGCATTTCGGCATCTAACAAAAGAACTTCTTTAGAGGAATCAATAATGAAAAAATTAGCAGCGGTAATTTCAGCGTCTCTACTTATGGCTTCAGCAGCACAAGCAGAAGTATACGTTGGTGGTAAGATGGGTAAGTCATGGATGGAAGACGCGTGTGTAGCGGGCCAGGCTTGTGACAAAGACGACTCTACTCTTGGCGCTTTTGTTGGTTACGAAATGAATAAATACTTCGCAGTAGAAGCAGGTTTCGACAACATCGGTGATTTTAACCAAACTTCTTTCGGTGGTCATGTAGAAGCAATCACTCTTGCACCTAAATTCAGCCTACCAATCACTGAAGACATCGCACTTTACGGTAAAGTGGGTGGCGCTTACGTAATGTTTGATGGCAAAGATGATTACTCTTACCTAGGCGCAGCTGGCCTTGAGTTCAACCTAAGCCAAAACGTAACTGCTCGTGCGGAATACCAAACTCTGACTGATATCAGCAACGATGTAACTCGTGCGACAGGTAACACAGCAACACTGGGTGTTTCTTTCAAATTCGGTGGCAACGATGAGCCAGTAATCGTAGAAGAGCCAGTTGTTGTTGAAGAAGTGGTTGTAGAAGAAGTCGTAGAAGAGCCAGTAGTTGTAACGAAAACATTCGAAACTCAAACAATCGGTACTGGTAGCTTCGATCTAAACAGCACAACTCTAAAACCAGAGAGCGCTGCAAAACTTGATAACCTAGTTGCTTTCCTAAACGAGCACCCACAAGCGAACGTTGAAGTTGTAGGTTACACAGATACTTCTGGCCCAGCAGCTTACAACCTAAAAGTTTCTGAGAAACGCGCTGAATCTGTAGCTAACGCACTTGTTGAAAAAGGCATTGATTCATCACGTATTCAAGCGCGTGGCGAAGGTGAAAACAACCCAATCGCTTCAAACGACACTCGTGAAGGTCGTCAGCAAAACCGTCGCGTAGAAATCGTTGTTCCAGAATTTGAATACCAAGTTCAGCAATAAGCTCCTATCCGACCGCAGTATAGAAGACTGAAGCTGAAAGCCCCAAAGAGTTCGCTCTTTGGGGCTTTTTCATTTCTATTTGAAACGGACTGAAAAGTTAAAAACGGTAAACATCACTTGAGGTCAATGCTGTTTAAGCGCCCCATGAATGTTAGGATTTCCAAGTTGTCTTTATGTGCTTCTAACAACGCTTTTTTGGTTTGCATGTAGGCGGCAAGCTTGCCGTATTTACTAATAGAGCGAACCACCGTTTTGTATTTGTAGTCACCGTCATCATTGAACTCTCGCCACTTAGCGATGTAACACGTATCTCGGTTATCTGGGTTTTCAAGAGTGGGGTTAGGCTTGTGAACAATTTTTGGCTCAACGCTGTGTGGGAGTCTGGTCATGAGGTAAGGATCCTTCAAAAGACGTCGCCAAAATTTGCCCCACATTTGCCGGCCTAATTCGTTTCTCAGCTTAATGGCTTTTTGTAAGCCTTTCTTTTCTCCAATACGAACAAACCCAACCGAGCGGTGCAGTACCGTGTCCTCGGGGGTATGGATATGAATCTTAAAGGCAGTCTTGCCTTTAGAAATAAAGCGGTGTCCAGTGTTAGTTATTAAATTGCTCTTAGACATAGTGCTAACTAATAATTTTATTAATAGCTAAAAGGGTAAGCAAAACTCATAGATAATTAAAGTAATAAAATACAAAACTGTAAATAGGGCTTGTTGAAATGATTTCAAGGGGAAGAGATCGGATCAGTAAAAGGTTTTATCTCGTCGAGTAAAGGAGCGAGGCGATCATATTGATTACTGAGGAAATTGTTTCACACGTTACTTGGAAACGCTCTGTGAAGCTCGAAATAGTGGATACAAAAAAGCCTTAGCTCAAGTGGGAGCTAAGGCTATGATATGGCGCCCCCAGTAGGATTCGAACCTACGACCTGTCCCTTAGGAGGGGACTGCGCTATCCAGCTGTGCCATGGGGGCGTAATACCAATAGTTGCAGTTCATTGAACCGTTTTACTGAATGCAAACCTAGTAACTTTGTTTAGGTCTTTATCAGTATCACTTTGAACGACTCACTACGGTCATTGGTATAATCAAATAAGATGCGCTGCCTATGATATTCAAAAGTGAGCATATCTCAAGACTTAATGTTTGCTTTTATAGGATCTTGTTCATTACGTCGCCAATTTGAACACTAGACGCTAAATTTGGCTGATCAATCGTCAGCTCGGCTTCGTGTTCGTATATACGTGATACCGTCAATGTAATTTCACTTTGCGATACTTTATTTCTTGGTAGTCCGTTTTGGTCGATAAATGATGCGGTGTGCCAAAGCTGCAATTTGTCTCCCTCTTTTACGCCATGCATACGGCCGAGATCCATCGTTACCGTATTGCCAAAGACTGCGACGACCTCTGGCAGCGTAATTTTGCAAGACAGCTCTGACTCTAGATCCAGCATTATATTGCGACTAACGCGTAGCATCATCTCGCCATAGGTTGACGCCCAAAAGCGCGCACTGCGAGTATCTACTTGGCTCGTTTTGGCAAATGGCCAACGCGCCACTTCACGGTAGGCTTTGTTGAAGACTTCATGGCCAGTTTTACCATCAAATACTTTCATCTCTAACGCAAACTGACGATTGATGATGTCATCTTGCAGTAGTTGAGATTCGACCGTCGCAGTGAGATCGGTAATGACTCCCCCAATGATGTATTGTGCGCCGTTGTCTTGTGCGATCATTTGAGTACGAGCGGGATAGTTACTGCTAATTGAATAGTCCGTTGTACCCACAGACACAAAGCTGCGAGAGGTTTGATCCAGCTGGCGATTCACCACGCGGCTAAAATCGTCACCCACTTGGTAAATCTGTCCCATCACCGCTTGTTGTGGTGAGGCAACCTCAATATTGCCGACAAGGATCGTCTTTTTGTATTGATCGGTGTGGCAACCCGTTGCCGATGGATAAATATCGACGCGAATTTTTACCTCGACTTTACCTCGACGTTTACGCTCAGACTCGACCAAAATGTAACGGACTTCATGGTTGGTAAACTGGTACTCGTTACGGCTTTCCTCTAACAGCGGCATCAAATTGCTAATACTGCCAATATCTGCGCCCGAAAAATTGACGGCTTTGAACAGCGCGTCTTCCAACGCATGGAGCCTTGCCGTCTCTTCTGAAGAAACGATAGTGGCAACGCCTGTTACTTCATACCAAGATGCCATTACTTTAAAAGGCACAAGCATCACTAAAGTGATTAAAAACAGACTGTTTAATATTTTTTTCATTGATTACAACCGTTCGGGTATAAATATTGCTTTAACAATTTCAGTGAAGTTTGGTGGATTTTTCTTCGTTAGGCAAACAAAGAAAAGCAAAGACTGTTCCAATATTCACTTTCTTAGAAAGGAATTAATCAAGAACGGTATCACCTAAGATTATCTGGAGAATCAAACCATGAAAAAGTGGCTTGTCGCCGCATCGATGATGACGCTTCTGACATCGTGCGCGTACTCACCGATTTACAATGGTAAAGAACCGTACTCGGGAAGCCAGTTCATGCTTATGGATAGTCCACGTCATACGATGGACTTTTTCATTGAAAGCATGACCGAAGACCTGATGGTTTCTAATGTGGCGGTATCTGCGCGGACACCGATTGCGATTACCTCGTTTGTTGATCTACAAAATATGGATGCAACAAACTGGTTAGGTAACTCGGTCTCGGAAGGTTTTATCCATCAGTTCCAGCGCCGAGGGTTTAAAGTGGTTGATTTCAAAACTATGGGCTCTATCCAAGTGACGCAGCAGGGCGATTTTGCTTTAAGCCGTGATTGGCAAGATCTGGCGCAAGAGCAACAAATTCAGTATGTACTGACCGGCACGATGCTTCGCCAAGAGGGCGGGGTGCTGGTCAATGCACGTGTGGTCGGTATGCAGAGCCGTGTGGTTGTAGCAACGGCGCAGGGTTTCCTTCCGGCTGACCGTATTGGTCGTGACTTAGATACGTTAAACAGTATCCGTACGCAAGATGGCGTGTTGATTCGCTCAGACCCAACCATTCGTCAGCCGTACACTGTGATTCTGCGTCCATAGGATAGAAGCATGAAGAAGTTATTATTTATTATTGCCACACTGGTATTGGTGGGGTGTCAGCCACTACAACAGATGCGTCAAGATGAAATCTTAGTGGCAGTGGGTTATGCGAGTGTCAGTGAGCAAACAGGCCGCACAGTAGAAGAAAAGCGCGTACGAGCAATGCGCGCATCAAAAATTGATGCATACCGTGAACTGGCAGAACAAGTGTATGGCATGCGCGTTAGTGGACGTGCAGAACTGCAAGACCAGCGTTTAGGTATTGAGAGCACTACAGGTGCGGTTGATGGTGTGATTCGCGGTGCAGAAGTTGTGCGTAGTTATCTTGTTGAGGACAGTTACGTGACAGAGCTGCGTCTTGATATTCGTAAAATGGATAAGCTACGTGATTACGGAGAAGTTCAACAGGTGCCTGAGAAGCGTCAACAAACCTTGTTCTAATGCACTAAGCGCATTACTTCAGAAGACCAGATAATCTTTCCCGCGGCTGATTGGCAACAATGAGTCGCTTTTTTATATCTACATTCTAGAGATGGTGGGGTAGGAGTGACGTTTAGGCTTTTATATTGGTGCCAAGTGTCGAAATAGTGTGGGTTTTGCCACCGGCATTGTAGGTCATGCCTACTTTGCCATGAGTTCGCTGAAGCATGTTATTGAGTTTATTAAAACTCAGCTGTGCGCGACTAAGCGATTCACCATTTACTTTGTTGACTTGTTGACAGTCGAGGACGATCGATTGGATTTGAGCAACAACCTGACTTAGGTGCTCATCTTCAGTAAGTTGATTGACGTGCGGGTGAGAGGCGATTCGCTGATCAGTTGTTCTAAGCTGATCAATGAGTGTCATCTTCTGTTTGGCAATACTCTCAATCTCGGTAGAGACACGCGCAGTTATCGCTTGTGTTTCTTGACGCAAAACAGCAGAAAGTGCCTTAGCATTTTCTAGTTGGAAATTGACGAGATCGACTAATGCTGCCATAAAATACTTACCTTCGGCCTAAGTCAGTTAGCTTTTGCCTTGCAATTCGTTTTCAAACTTAATCATGTTGTCGGCCAATTTTTCAGGATCGACTTTGTATGAACCGTTTGTGATTGCTTCTTTGATTGCCGCCACTTTGGCGCTGTCATAGGCCGGAGAAGCTGCCATATCTTTTTGGAGTTTGCTAACGGCTTTGCTTTGCTGGCTGAGTGATACAGCGTCTTGTTGTGCGGGTGCTTTTTTCGATTCAGTCGTGCTGGTAGCATTGGAATCGTTACGCGCAGGTGCACGACTTGTCGTCGTCATCATTTGCCCTGAACGTATATTATCTATACCTGCCATGTTTAACCTTTGCCTTGTATCGTAATACTGGTATCCAGACTATCGACCAGTGCAAAAATAACTTTAGTCATTTTTTGCATTTTTATTGATCAGTTTAAACACGCTACCAGTGGGTATTAAAAATTAACAGTGATTTCCGCAATGCCAGTCACTATGCCTTCTATTATACGCTGTGACTTATCATTTTTCACTCTTACTTGATCGCCAGCAGCACCATCTTGCAATGCTGTGCCTTGTGTGGTGATTGTCATGCCAGAATTCACCGCTTTAATTGTGACCTTTTCATTCCGGCAAACGACACAGACATCATTACGCTCAACAACATCACCTAAGCGAACGTTGCGTTTTAGCTTTGCGCCAACCACTTGATCGTAGTTAGAAAAGCCATCTTTGCGAAAGCGCTGCAGCTCGATCATAGAAGTGGTGACATCCGATGCGCTGACGATTTCTCCTCTCCCTAGCGTTCGTGTTGCGACTATCATTGGCACCGATACCGAGATCCGTACAGGCACATAGACTTTCCAGTCATCCGGTGGGCATTCCACTAGAACATTGATGTTGCTTCGAGTACTGCTGGTGGAAGAAGCTGACGTATCTAGGGGCACTGGGCAATCCGTTGCTTTTATTCTCGAGTCTATATCTGCCGCATTAACAGATAGCTCGCCACCATCAGGCTGATCAACTGTAGCAAGAATATGTTGTTCTGCTGCCGTTTTTATTTGCTCGATCTGATTATCTGAAGCTGAATGAACAAAAAAGCTAAACATACTGAGCAAAATGCCGATAGACTTAGCGTACTTTGTAATTAGCGCTCTACATATTGTCATAGTCAATGGTGTCGAAGTGAAAGTGAAATACGCCATACTGTCTCCCTGGTATCGTGCTTGCCAGTGGTAGAGTATCATTTAAAAACAAAAAGTTTGAGATGGAGATGAGCATATGACGGGGATTCTTGACTCGGTGAATCAGCGTACGCAACTCGTCGGTCAGAACCGATTGGAATTATTGACCTTTCGACTGATGGGCCGACAGCGCTACGGCATTAACGTATTCAAAGTGAAAGAAGTACTGCAGTGCCCTAAGCTGACTTCAATGCCAAATCTACACCCGCTGGTAAAAGGTATCGCTCATATCCGCGGCCATACCGTGTCCGTTATTGATTTGAGCCTGGCAATTGGTGGCCGCCCAACCACTGATCTGGATAAATGTTTTGTTGTTATCGCAGAATTTAACCGTACGATCCAAGCATTTTTGGTATCATCGGTTGAGCGTATTATCAATATGCATTGGGAAGCGATTTTGCCACCGCCAGACGGTGCGGGTAAAGCGCACTACTTGACCGCAGTGACGAACATCGACAACGAGCTGGTTGAAATCCTTGACGTTGAAAAAATCCTGGCAGAGATTGCGCCGGTTGATGAAACGATGGATTCTGCTATCGGTGAAGAAATCGCGCAAGCAGAACAAGAAAAGCCTATTGTACGCCGTATATTGATTGCCGATGACTCGACTGTCGCGCGTAAACAGGTAGAGCGTGCGATTACATCAATCGGTTTCGAGGTCGTATCTGTCAAAGATGGCAAAGAAGCGTACAATAAGTTGATTGAAATGGCTCAAGAAGGCAATATCTACGATCAAATTTCGTTGGTTATTTCCGATATTGAAATGCCAGAAATGGACGGCTATACCTTAACGGCTGAAATTCGCAGACATGCCGATTTGAAAGACCTTTATGTTATCCTCCATTCTTCATTAAGTGGTGTATTCAACCAGGCTATGGTTGAGCGTGTAGGTGCCAATACCTTCATTGCGAAATTTAACCCAGATGAATTGGGTAACGCGGTTAAATCTGCATTAACACAATAAAAGAGACATTAATGACTGCTATTACAATCAGTGATCAAGAGTATCGTGACTTTAGCCGTTTTCTAGAATCGCAATGTGGCATCGTGTTAGGTGATAGCAAGCAATACCTTGTGCGTAGCCGACTGAGTCCTTTAGTGACGAAGTTTAAGCTCGCATCGTTATCAGATTTGCTACGTGATGTTGTTACAGGGCGCAATCGTGAATTACGAGTGGCCGCTGTGGACGCGATGACGACTAACGAAACCTTGTGGTTTCGAGATACTTATCCGTTCACAGTTTTAGCTGACAAATTATTGCCTGAAGTAGCGGCAAGCAAGCGCCCAATCAAGATCTGGTCTGCAGCCAGTTCATCGGGCCAAGAGCCGTATTCTATTGCAATGACGATTCTGGAAACGCAACAGCGCAAGCCGGGTTTGTTACCAAACGTGTCTATTACAGCAACAGACATTTCAGCAAGTATGCTCGAGATGTGTCGTGCAGGTGTGTATGACAATTTGGCTCTAGGGCGCGGACTTTCACCAGAACGTCGCCGCACCTTCTTTGAGAATGCGGACGGTGGCCGTATGAAAGTCAAAGACAACGTCAAACGTTTGGTGAACTTTCGTCCACAAAACTTGATGGACAGTTATGCACTGATGGGTAAGTTCGACATTATTTTTTGTCGCAACGTGCTGATTTACTTCTCACCGGAAATGAAATCAAAAGTGCTTAACCAAATGGCGAGCAGCTTAAACCCAGGTGGTTATCTGCTGTTAGGGGCATCAGAGTCGCTAACTGGTCTGACTGATAAATTTGAAATGGTGCGCTGTAATCCGGGTATCATTTACAAGCTTAAATAGCGGTATCTCTTCATTGATAAAAAGCCTGACCTCGTGTCAGGCTTTTTTTGTTTGCTGGTTTCCTGCCTTCGAGTGTTTCCACGTTTTCACTTGTTAAATTGAAGCGCGATTTTGCTTTGTTCCCTCATCACGGTGTATCTTTATTAAGTGAACAAAGTGAAACGACATGACATTCCAGTCACTTTGGCTCACTTATTGCTATTCCAATGGGTGATAGCTATTAAGTAGATAGAGCGCTTTATGTTTTTGGCATGCTAATTGCTTTTTGGTTATCAATCACGGTCAGTTCTTAATTGTAGAGGCAAACATGGCTATATCTTTTGACAATGCACTAGGCATCCACCAGCACACGGTGGGCGTACGTGAGCGCAATGCTGAGGTGATTTCCACCAACATTGCACAAGCCAACACGCCTGGTTACAAAGCAAGAGGTTTAGACTTTGCGAAGGAATTGCAAGCGGCAACATCTGGGGCAAGCATTGGTCTTAGTCGTACGGATGGTCGGCATATTCCTGCCACTACAACGTTGGTCGGGGACAAGCTATATCGTCTTCCTACGCAGCCTGATACGGGTGATGGCAACACGGTAGACTTGGATTTAGAGCGTAACTTGTTTATGCAAAACCAAATCAGACACCAAGCATCACTCGATTTTCTAGGCAGCAAATTCAAGAACTTAACCAAAGCAATCAAAGGGGAATAATTTAGATGAGCTTATTTAACGTTTTCAATGTGACAGGTTCCGCAATGAGCGCTGAATCCGTTCGTCTGAACACTACCTCAAGCAACTTGGCGAACGCCGACAGTGTCAGCAGCTCTGCGAAAGACACTTATAAAGCGCGCCATGCTGTGTTTGGAGCTGAGTTAAGTAACGCCATGCGTGGCGGTGATACGGTGCCAGTGAAAGTGATGGGCATTGTAGAAAGCGATAAACCGCTGAGTGCGGAGTACAACCCAGACCATCCCCTTGCAAACGAAGAAGGCTACATCTACAAGCCGAACGTGAATGTAATGGAAGAAATGGCGAACATGATTTCAGCTTCTCGCGCATACCAAACCAATGTGCAAGTAGCGGATTCTAGTAAACAAATGCTGCTGCGTACGCTGCAGATGGGTCAATAAGGATAAGGAGGTAGCGTATGGCCGGAATTAACAACGTTGGTCAAAGCGGCTTGTCCTATATCGACCAGCTTAAAAGTCTACAAGAGAGTAACAAGAAGACGGAAGAGAGCACGGGTAAGCAGGACCTAAAGCAGGAAGACTTCTTATCATTGCTCACGAAGCAATTGTCTCAACAGGACCCTTTTAAGCCGGTAAGTAATGACCAGATGATTGCGCAAATGGCTTCATTTGCGACCGTTGATGGCATTGGCAAGATGAACACTCAGTTTGAGAGTTTGAACTCGTCAATGACATCAAACCAAGCGTTACAAGCTTCCTCTTTGGTTGGACGTGACGTATTGGTCCCAGGAGCGGCAGGTGTGAAGCAGGACGACGCGCCAATGGCGGCAATGGTTAAGCTTTCACAATCTATCGATAATCTGTTTGTTCGTGTAGAGGATGAAGCTGGCCAACTGGTTCGTACTTTTGAGGTAGGAGCGAAACCAGCCGGCGACACGCGTGTGCTTTGGGACGGTAAAGATGAAAGCGGAAATCCACTGCCTGCTGGCAAATACAAAGTGAAAGCGTCTGGCTTAGTTGAAGGGGAGTCGCAAGAGTTCCCAGTATCGACATATGCCAACGTAAATAGCGTATTGCTCGGCAAAGGTGACGGAAACGTATTACTCAATCTGGCTGGTTTTGAATCGCCAGTTCGACTTGCAGAAGTTTTGGAAGTCGGCAAAGCGTAGTCATAGCTCGTTAGATTAGGAGATTTTGGAATGTCATATGTATCTTTAAGCGGTTTGTCCGCCGCCCAACTGGATTTGAACACCACCAGTAACAACATTGCGAACGCCAACACGTACGGCTTTAAAGAGTCCCGTGCTGAGTTTGCTGATGTTTACTCTAACTCTTTATTTACTAACGCAAAAACCACGCCGGGTGGTGGTGCGCAAGCAAGCCAAGTGGCGCAGCAGTTCCATGAAGGCTCAAGCATTTACACCAACAACCCAATGGATCTGCGTGTTTCGGGTACAGGTTTCTTCGCCGTGGCGAAGGAGCGTCTGACTCCACAACAGAATGAACTGACACGTAATGGTGCATTCCATTTAAATAAAGAAAACTACATGGTGACCGCGAACGATGAGTTCTTATTAGGTTACCAAGTGGATCCAAGCTCTGGTGAGGTTTCTTCATACGAGCCACAACCTATCAATATTCCTGCTGAATTTGGTAAGCCAAAGCAAACAGCAAACATTGAAGTGGGCGTGAACTTGCCAGCTAACGGCGATTTGAAAGATCCAACTCAGTTTGATTTTTCAGACCCAGATACATACAACCGTTCAACCTCTTCGACTATTTATGACTCGATGGGTCAGTCTTACAAGCTAACGACGTACTACTTGAAAGATCAGACTCAGCCAAACACGTGGAACACTTACTACACCGTGACAGATAAAGAAGGTGAAAAGCCTTTAAACGTTGCGGCAGGTGATGCACAAACGCCAACAGGCCATGTGGGGCATACCATGAAGTTCAACAACGATGGTACGTTGGCGAGCTTGAACAATGGTCAGCCAATTACGTCTGTGGCACTGGGCGATCCGGCGACGAACACGACACCAGTCGATATGAATGGTGCCGATCCTGCGCAGACGCTTAACTTCGGTTTAGGCTCGGCAACACAGTTTGCTGCTCCGTTCGAACTGACTAAGTTCGATGAAGACGGTGCAACAACGGGCTTCCTAACCAAGGTTGACTTCGATGAAAACGGCAGCGTAATGGGGACTTACTCAAACGGTGAAAACGTCACATTGGGTCGTGTCGCGCTAGTACGTGTTCCAAACGAGCAAGGTCTGGATAAGAAGGGCGGTACGCAATGGGATTCAACTCAGTTCTCTGGTGACAAGATTTGGGGTGAATCTAACAAAGGCTCTTTCGGCACCATCAACAACGGTATGCTGGAACAGTCAAACATTGATATGACGCAGGAGCTGGTGGACCTGATTTCTGCTCAGCGTAACTTCCAAGCAAACTCACGTTCGCTAGAAGTGCACAACCAGCTACAACAAAATATCCTGCAGATCCGATAATCTGCATCATCAAGTTAGGCGAGCTTTCGCCACTTGGCTTGATAACATCATGACATTCATCTGATGCTTAGCCTGAAAATACCTCAGTTCAGGTTAAGCATGCTTTGATCTCTGATTTGCCGCCGTTGCCGCCATGTGGATCAAAACCTTGCCCCTTGTTGCAGTTTTCTGCCACTGAAACCCCTCTTAATCTTTTGTTTCTTATTTAAGCGTTTGATAAATAAGCTCATTTTGTGTTGGCATAACTATTGCTTTTACTCCGTGTACAGAGAAGTTTTTGGAGTAATTTATGGATCGCGTACTGTTTCTCGCAATGAGTGGGGCCAAGCAAAATATGCAGGCACTACAATTGCGTGCTAATAACTTGGCTAACGTAAGCACGACAGGGTTTCGTGCGGATTTAGCACAGGCTCGCTCAATGCAGGCTTATGGTGAAGGCCATCCTTCACGTGTGTTCAGCATGACAGAGCGTCCAGGGCATAACTTTGCTCAAGGTAGTGTGATTACAACAGGGCGTGATCTGGATGTGACTATTGAAGGCAGCGGCTGGATATCGGTACTCGATCACACGGGTAAAGAAGGGTTGACCCGTAACGGTAACCTAAAAGTCGATCAAAATGGCATGCTTACTAACGCAAGTGGCCATTTGGTGCTGGGTGAAAACGATGCGCCGATTACTTTGCCTATTCCTCTCTCCAAAATTGAAATCGGTCGTGATGGCACCATCTCTGTGCTTCCTCAAGGTGCCCCGGCGGAAGAATTCCAAGCGGTTGATCGCATTAAGCTTGTTAAGCCTAATGATCAAAGCTTATTTAAAGACACCAATGGCTTATTTCGCCATAAAACTCCAAACCAACCTTACGAAGCAGACGCTAGTGTTAGCCTCCAGACAGGAGCGATTGAAGGCAGTAACGTGAATGCCGTAGGTGAAATGACCGCATTGATTGACTTACAGCGTCAGTTTGAAATGCAAGTCAAGATGATGAGCACTGCTGAAGAGATGGATAAATCTTCAGATTCACTGCTTCGTATGAGTTAACAGAGTTAGAGGTTCACTATGCATCCAGCACTATGGGTAAGTAAAACAGGTCTAGACGCCCAACAAACCAACATTGCCACGATTTCGAACAACTTGGCGAACGCCTCTACTGTGGGCTACAAAAAGAGCCGTGCGGTATTCGAAGATTTGTTCTATCAGAACATCAACCAGCCTGGCGGCCAATCATCTCAGAACACTGAGCTTCCGAGTGGCTTGATGCTAGGTGCGGGTTCTAAAGTGGTTGCGACGCAAAAAGTGCACACGCATGGTAATGCGCAGACAACGACCAACGCACTGGACATGATGGTTGAAGGCGACGGCTTCTTCCAAGTGACGTTGCCGGATGGCAACATCGGTTACACCCGTAACGGTCAGTTCACGTTAAATGGTGAAGGCACGTTAGTCACGTCGGGTTCTGGCTACCCTGTAGAACCTGAAATTGTGATTCCAGAAGATGCGATTTCTATCACTGTCGGTACGGATGGTGAAGTATCGGTTCGCGTCCGTGGTCAGCAAGACAACCAAGTCGTTGGTCAGCTAACCATTACAGACTTTGTTAACCCAGGTGGCCTAGAGCCAATTGGCCAGAACCTTTACTTACCAACGGGTGCCAGTGGCGATCCACAAGAAGGTGTTCCTGGTTTGGACGGTTTGGGTGAAATCCGTCAATCTATGCTGGAAGCGTCTAACGTGAATGTAACGGAAGAGTTGGTCAACATGATCGAAGCCCAGCGCGTTTACGAAATGAACTCAAAAGTGATCTCGTCAGTCGATAAGATGATGAGCTTCGTTAACCAGCAGTTATAACGGTTAAGAGCAAGAATTGAGGAGCTCACGATGAAACGTATTTGTCTACTTGCTTTGATTGCCACGATGTCGGGTTGTGCCATGTTAGAGCCGATTGAAACGGATGAAGTGACACAAGCAACGACGGTGGTTGACGCGGTAGAAGGCGATAAATCGAAAGAAGAGAGCAGCGGTATCGTGGATACACTGCGTGGCAGAAGCGATCCGGTTGCGGGTGATCCTGCATGGGCTCCTATTCATCCGAAAAAGAAACCTGAGCATTATGCTGCTGCAACAGGTTCACTGTTTAGCGCCGAGCACATTACCGATCTTTACGACGATTCCAAGCCACGTGGTATTGGCGACATTATTACCGTGACACTGGATGAGACTACCAGCGCCACGAAAAGCGCCAATGCCGATTTATCGAAAACCAATGAAGCGCAAATGGACCCGCTTCAAGTGGGCGGAGAAGAGCTGCAAATTGGTGGCAAATACAATTTCTCTTATGACTTAAATAACTCAAACTCATTTGCGGGTGACTCTTCTGCTAAGCAGAGTAACAGCATCAGTGGTTACATTACTGTTGAGGTGATTGAAGTTCTGGCAAATGGCAACCTCGTTATCCGTGGAGAAAAATGGATGACGCTTAATACGGGTGATGAGTACATACGTTTAAGCGGCACTATTCGTCCGGATGACATTAGTTTCGACAATACTATTGCATCAAACCGCGTTTCTAACGCAAGAATTCAGTATTCTGGCACCGGTGTACAACAAGATATGCAAGAGCCGGGTTTCTTGGCACGATTCTTTAATGTAGCGCTATAACACGCCGTGCTGACGGCAATTTGACTGCAAGAGATAAGTAAGCATGAAAAAACTCCTTTTAATACTGATGAGCGTTGCTCTGTTTTCTACCGCTGCCCAAGCTGCACGTATCAAAGACGTCGCGCAAGTGGCTGGTGTACGAAGCAACCAACTCGTGGGTTATGGTTTGGTTTCAGGCTTACCTGGCACAGGCGAAGCGAACCCGTTTACGGAGCAAAGTTTCGCCGCCATGTTGCAAAACTTCGGCATTCAGATGCCGCCGGGCACAAAGCCGAAAATAAAAAACGTTGCCGCAGTCATGGTAACGGCAGAGTTGCCGCCATTTTCTAAACCAGGTCAGCAAGTAGACGTGACAGTCTCTTCTATCGGTAGTGCCAAAAGTTTGCGTGGTGGTACGCTACTGCAAACGTTCCTCAAAGGTCTCGATGGTCAAGTTTACGCGGTTGCTCAAGGTAACTTAGTGGTGAGCGGTTTCAGTGCTGAAGGTGCTGACGGTTCCAAAATCGTAGGTAACAATCCAACCGTTGGTCTTATCTCTAGTGGTGCGACAGTAGAGCGCGAAATTCCAAACCCATTTGGTCGTGGTGATTACATCACGTTCAACTTGCTTGAGTCAGATTTCACAACGGCTCAACGTATGGCGGATGCGGTAAACAACTTCCTTGGCCCACAAATGGCGAGTGCAGTAGACGCGACGTCGGTGCGTGTACGTGCCCCTCGTGATGTCAGCCAGCGTGTGGCGTTCTTATCGGCAATTGAAAACCTAGAGTTCGACCCAGCAGATGGCGCAGCCAAAATCATCGTTAACTCTCGTACGGGTACCATCGTAGTTGGTAAACATGTTCGCCTTAAACCTGCTGCGGTAACCCATGGCGGAATGACGGTCGCAATCAAAGAAAACCTGAATGTTAGCCAACCTAACGGCTTTTCTGGTGGGCAAACCGTTGTCGTGCCAGACTCGGATATCGAAGTCAGCGAAGAGCAGGGCAAGATGTTTAAGTTTGAGCCAGGCTTAACGTTGGATGATTTGGTCCGTGCAGTGAATCAAGTCGGCGCAGCGCCGTCGGATTTGATGGCTATCTTGCAAGCATTGAAACAAGCTGGTGCCATTGAAGGCCAGTTGATCATCATTTAATGGTTAGGAGGTAGGTATAATGAACAATCCTAACGACATTGGTTTTATTCATGACATCAGTTCGCTGGATACCTTGCGTCAAAAAGCAGTGAAGGAAGGTAAAGATGGCGAGCAAGAAGCACTGCGTGCAGCAGCTCGTCAGTTCGAATCTATTTTCACCTCCATGATGTTGAAATCCATGCGAGAAGCCAATGAGGGCTTTGAGTCCAACATGATGAACAGCCAGAACGAGAAGTTCTATCGACAAATGCTCGATGAGCAGATGGCGAGTGAGCTCAGTTCGTCTGGTTCAATGGGCTTGGCCGATATGATTGTTAAGCAATTAACGGCTGGACAAGGTAACGACAAGAGTGAAACGGCAATGCGTGATGCGGCAAATAATGCCGTGGAATATCGTCGTGTTGACCCGAAAAAAGCGCGTGAGATTGAACAGCGCTTGATTGAATCTGGTCAGCTATCTCGACCAAGCAATGAACCAACTCGATTCGATTCGCCAGAATCTTTTGTTAACTCGATGAAGCCATACGCGGAGAAAGCCGCTAAAGCCCTAGGTGTAGAGCCATCTCTGCTACTTGCGCAAGCGGCTTTGGAAACCGGGTGGGGACAAAAGGTCGTGAAGAACGCGCGTGGCAGCAGCAACAACTTATTTAACATCAAAGCAGATCGAAGCTGGCAGGGTGACAAAGTGACGACTCAAACGCTAGAGTTCCACGATAATACGCCAGTGAAAGAGACGGCAGCGTTTCGCGCCTACTCAAATTACGAAGACAGCTTTAATGACTTTGTGCGCTTTTTAAATGACAACCCACGTTACGAGACGGCATTGCAACAGCGAGGGAATTCAGAGTCCTTCATTCGCGGCATCCACAGCGCAGGTTACGCGACCGATCCGAATTACGCAGACAAAGTCCTGCAGGTGAAGCAGAAAATCGAAAGTATGTAATTTACTCTTCGCCAGTTCATGTTGTTTTCGAAGGCTTGCCACAGTGCAAGCCTTTACTTTTTCTGAACATTCACACCTCTATTTTATTTGGCACACCTTTTGCTTTGATGTGTCTAGGTGATCGGTTTTGCCGATTTTATTTCGTTTTTGGGGGCATGTATGGCGTCAGATCTTCTGAATGTAGGTACTCAAAGTGTGCTTACTGCTCAGAGACAATTAAACACCACTGGTCATAACATTTCTAATGTTAATACAGAGGGTTATAGCCGCCAGTCTGTTATCCAAGGTACGAATGATCCGCGCATGTTTGGTGGTTCTACCTACGGCATGGGTGTGCATGTGGAAAATGTTCGCCGCTCGTGGGATCAGTTTGCCGTGAATGAACTGAACTTGTCGTCAACCAACAACGCCAACAAAACGGATAACCAAGACAATCTTGATATGCTCTCTAGCATGTTGAGCTCAGTTGCATCGAAGAAAATTCCAGAGAACTTGAACGAGTGGTTCGATGCGGTCAAAACCATGGCAGATACCCCGAACGATTTGGGGGCACGGAAAGTGGTATTGGAAAAGGCGAAAATCTTCTCTGATACATTAAATGACTTCCATGAAACCGTGCGATTGCAATCTGATGTGACCAATAAAAAATTGGATATGGGCATTGAACGCGTGAACCAACTTGCGTTGGAAATCCGCGATGTGCATCGGTTAATGATGCGCACACCCGGTCCACACAATGATTTGATGGACCAGCATGAAAAGCTGGTTACTGAGCTATCTGAGTACACCAAAGTAACCGTAACCCCACGCAAAAATGCCGAAGGGTTTAATGTTCATATTGGCAATGGACACACGCTAGTTTCGGGCACGGAAGCAAGCCAGCTCAAAATGATTGACGGCTATCCTGATGTTCACCAGAGACGATTAGCGATGGTGGAAGGAGATGGCATTAAAGCGATCAAGTCTGACGACATGGATGGCAAAATCGGTGCCTTGCTTGAAATGCGCGACAAACACATTCCACAACTTCAGGATGAAATGGGCCGTTTAGCGACGGGATTTTCCTACAAAATTAATCAGCTGCAATCTCAAGGTCTGGATCTTAACGGTAAGATAGGTAAAGACGTATTTACCGACGTGAACTCTGAGCTGGTGGCAAAATCTCGAGTTTTTGCTGCGCCTGACTCTCAAGCTGATGTTGCGGTTTACATTGATGATATTTCAGCGATCAAAGGTGGTGAATATTCGCTACGTTATGATGGCGACCAATATAGCGTGACAACACCGAAAGGTGAGCAAATGTCGTTGAACATTGATCAATCGGATTCTTCGTTTGTTCTGGATGGTATGAAAGTGCAAATTGGTGAAGGTCTTGCCGCTGGTGAGCGCGTATTGTTGCGCCCAACACGAAGTGGCGCAGCCATCATCAAGATGGAAACCAACGATGCAAAAGCCATTGCCGCGCAAAGTTATGAAGCTTCAACCACTTTTGCTCAAGGTAACGCCAAGTTCAAAATTCGTGAGGCGGGGGATGTCAAAGAGTTTGAGGTCACCGTACAACCAGCCGACGAGAAACATGATAAGCCGTGGTTAAAGATCACGGACAACAAAGGCAATTTGCTATCGGACAAATACTCATACCCGCTAGACAAAGATAACCCGATGATTGAAATCTCAGTGCCGAAAAGTCATCCGCTGTATAAAAACGGCGATGCAACCGTGTTTGAGTTGAGCGAAGGTGCGCTGATGAATGACAAGTTCACCGCGAACTTGGTGCCTTCGGAAGGTGGTAATGGCAACTTGAGAAAAATGCAGAAGATCCAAACAGATAAGATGATGGACGGAAAATCCAGTACTTTGATTGATGTTTATCACAACCTCAATACCGAAGTCGGATTGAAATCTTCTACAGCAAACCGATTAGCCTCCGTCGCTCGCTTAGAGCATGAGGCGGCACAAGAGCGCGTTGCTTCTATTTCTGGCGTTAACCTCGATGAAGAAGCCGCCAACATGATGAAGTTTCAACAAGCGTACATGGCTTCATCACGTGTGATGCAAGCGGCGAATGACACCTTCAATACCATTTTACAACTGAGGTAAGGAGAAGAGATAAGTGCTAACCCGAATTTCTAGTTTCCATAACTATCAGTCCGTACAAAATGATTTGCGTCGTCAAGAGAATAAGGTTCACCATAACCAAGAGCAACTTGCTTCAGGGAAAAAGTTACTGAAACCTAGCGACGATCCCCTTGCGTCGCATTACATTCAAAATATTAGTCAGCAACAAGAACAGCTACAACAATATCTTAGCTCGATAGTGTTGGTGCGTAATCGTCTAGAAAACCACGAAGTTAATATCGCCAATGCAGAGAATTTTGCCGACGAGTCGAAGCGCTTAACGATGGAGATGATTAACGGTGCGTTTTCTGCGGAAGACCGACAAGCAAAGAAGCGTGAGCTAGAAGAGATTGCGAACAACTTCCTTAACTTAGTGAACTCGCAAGATGAATCTGGTAACTACGTGTTTGCGGGCACTAAGCCCAAAAGCCAACCATTCTATCGCGATAAAGACGGTAGTGTTCAGTACGCTGGAGACGATTACCAGCGCAAAATGAAAGTCTCCAGCATGCTTGAGATGCCAATGAACGATCCTGGCAGCAAGCTGTTTATGGAGATACCAAACCCATTTGGCGATTATCAGCCGAATTACGATCTACAAAACGGTTCTGAGTTGCTATTAAACAGAGCCACTAACGTTGATACGAAGGATGATGCGGCGTATCGCGTGACATTTGTCGATATGAACAACGGCAAATTTGGTTACCAACTAGAGCGTAACGGTAAAGTCGTGGATGCCGATGAGTTTTCTCCAGAAAAAGGCATTGAGTACAAAGGCCTGAAAGTGCACGTAAAAGGTCAAATTACGCCTGGCGACAGCATCGAGATCGAAAAGCGGGCAGAGTTCAGCATTTTCGATACCTTCAAGGATGCAATGGCGTGGTCAGATAAATCGGTGTCGGATACGTCGGCGACCGCCAAATTGCACCAAATGACAGAAGAATTTCACGCTGCTTTTATCCATTTGAATAAAGCGCGTACTGATGCTGGCGCTCGATTGAGCACGCTCGATATCCAAGAGCAAAACCACGAAGACTTTAATTTGTCTCTGGCGAAAGCGAAGAGCAACTTTGAGGATTTGGATTACTCTAAAGCCGTTATCGAGTTCAGTGAAAACTCACGAGCGTTACAGGCATCGCAACAAGCATTCGGTAAGACCAAAGATCTAACGTTGTTTAACTATATTTAGTCTGACTTAAGACACACTGTCTGATTTTTGATGCCTTATGTGCAAAGCCTTAAGTGCGATAAATCGACGTAAATTGAGAGTCATGCTATGCGGCACGATTTTACCCAAAGCGGCAATGACGCAAGAGGCAAGTCGGGCGGCAACAGAGTAGCGGTCAATATACATGAGACAAGATGAGCCTCATTATCCTGAAATGGTTTGGTGCTAACGCTAACTTATTGTTTATTTACTTCTTTTAAAAGCAGTGAAATAAATTTTGTAAGTTGGCACACAAATTGTATTGAAAATATTAGAACAGATTTCGAGATTCTAAACCCTGCGTTTAAGGCAGATTTAGCAAGTAATTTTTACGGTCAGTGCTTATCCAAATGAGAGTAAAGCTGGCCGCTTCGCAAAAGCTTGCGAACTCAAAAGGAGAGCAAAATGGCTGTAACAGTTAGTACTAACGTCTCCGCGATGACCGCGCAGCGTTACCTAAACAAAGCGACTGACGAATTAAATACGTCGATGGAGCGCTTATCTTCAGGACATAAGATTAACAGTGCAAAAGATGATGCGGCAGGTCTACAGATCTCTAACCGCTTAACTGCACAGTCTCGTGGCCTAGATGTCGCAATGCGTAACGCGAACGATGGTATCTCGATTGCCCAAACCGCTGAAGGTGCGATGAATGAGGCAACATCTGTCATGCAACGTATGCGTGACCTTGCTATTCAATCATCGAACGGTACTAACTCTCCGGCTGAGCGTCAGGCGATCAACGAAGAGTCAATGGCATTGATTGACGAGCTAAACCGTATTGCAGAAACCACGTCATTTGGTGGCCGTCGTCTATTGAACGGCTCATTCGGTGAAGCGGCATTCCAGATTGGTGCGAGCTCAGGTGAAGCAATGATCATGGGGCTAACCAGCATTCGTGCGGACGATACTCGTATGGGCGGTGTGACCTTCTTATCGGAAAACGGTAAAGATAAAGATTGGGGCGTTGACCCTGCTAAATCGGACCTAAAAATCACTTTGCCAGGTATGGGTGAAGACGAAGACGGCAATGTCGATGATCTAGAAATCAACATTAATGCAAAAGCAGGTGACGACATCGAAGAGCTTGCTACGTACATTAATGGTCAGTCTGACATGATCAACGCGTCTGTAAGTGAAGATGGCAAGTTACAAGTTTTTGTTGCACATCCAAACGTTCAGGGTGAGATTTCAATTTCGGGTGGATTGGCGTCTGAGCTTGGTTTGAGCGATGAACCTCTTAGAACATCAGTACAAGATATTGATATGACAACCGTACAAGGTTCTCAAAACGCTATCTCTGTGCTGGATTCGGCACTGAAATACGTGGATTCACAACGTGCGGATCTGGGTGCGAAGCAAAACCGTCTGAGCCACAGCATCAACAACTTGGCAAACATCCAAGAAAACGTTGACGCGTCGAACAGCCGAATTAAAGACACGGACTTTGCGAAAGAAACCACGCAAATGACCAAAGCACAAATTTTGCAACAAGCAGGTACATCGATTCTTGCTCAAGCGAAACAGTTGCCAAACTCTGCAATGTCACTATTGCAGTAGTTTACTTAGCCTGTACTCAATACATTCAGACGTGGATGGGAATGCAGGCTTTTGGCAAGCAACTTTACAATAGAATGAGCGGCTCTCTCATCTCTCACCTGCCAATCATTTTCAATGTAAAGTTGCACTCGGTATGCCGGAAATGTGTTCATTTCTCTTGATCTCCACATAGGCTCTGGCGACCAACCTAGCCCCAGTTCTCTCAAAGGAAAAGGGGCTTTTTCTTTTCTAATTCTCACGTCTATCGTCTGCGAACTTACCTTCAATTGTTTCCTTTTGCTGATTTTCTATACAATTTGGCCCTCTCGGCTCGATTTGTGGAAACTTGAGCACTTTTTCTTACTTTTCTTCAATTTTATTAGCTAAATCTCGCAATGTTATTTTTTTAAATTTTTTTCTAAAGCTTCTGAATTTGGTGTCGTTAATAGAGGTAACTTTGAGAGAACTACTTGGTTTTCCGAGACGTCGGAAACCGCTACACCGGAAAATCAATTGGAGAAATCACCATGGCAGTGAATGTAAACACTAACGTATCAGCGATGACGGCTCAGCGTTACCTAAACAACGCAAACTCAGCTCAACAAACTTCTATGGAGCGTTTGTCTTCGGGGTTCAAAATCAACAGCGCAAAAGATGACGCTGCGGGTCTACAAATCTCGAACCGTTTGAACGTACAAAGCCGTGGTTTGGATGTGGCGGTTCGCAACGCGAACGACGGTATCTCAATTGCACAAACCGCTGAAGGTGCAATGAACGAGACCACTAACATTCTTCAACGTATGCGTGACTTGTCTCTACAATCAGCAAACGGCTCAAACTCGAAATCAGAGCGTGTGGCGATTCAAGAAGAAGTGACCGCGCTAAATGACGAACTAAACCGTATCGCAGAAACCACGTCTTTCGGTGGTAACAAGCTACTAAACGGCACACACGGCGCGAAATCGTTCCAAATCGGTGCGGATAACGGTGAAGCCGTGATGCTTGAGCTAAAAGACATGCGTTCAGACAACAAAATGATGGGCGGTGTGAGCTACCAAGCTGAAAGTGGTAAAGGTAAAGACTGGAACGTTGCTGAAGGTAAGAACGACCTAAAAATCAACCTAACGGACAGCTACGGCCAAGAGCAAGAAATCAACATCAGCGCAAAAGCGGGTGACGATATCGAAGAGCTTGCGACTTACATTAACGGTCAAACTGACCTAGTGAAAGCATCAGTAGACCAAGATGGTAAACTGCAAATCTTTGCTGGCAACAACAAAGTCGAAGGCGAAGTCGAGTTTTCAGGCGGCCTATCTGGCGAGCTAGGTTTGGGCGAAGGTAAAAAAGTGACGGTAGATACTATTGACGTAACCTCAGTTGGTGGCGCACAAGAATCTGTCGCTATCATCGATGCGGCACTGAAATACGTAGACAGCCACCGCGCAGAACTGGGTGCATTCCAGAACCGTTTCAACCATGCAATCAGCAACTTGGATAACATCAACGAGAACGTGAACGCGTCGAAGAGCCGTATCAAAGATACTGACTTCGCGAAAGAAACGACTCAAATGACCAAGTCACAAATTCTATCGCAAGCGTCAAGCTCAATCCTTGCGCAAGCGAAACAAGCGCCAAACTCAGCGCTAAGTCTGCTAGGTTAATCACCTTAATAAGACAAGATACAAAAGCCAGGCTCATCCCTGGCTTTTTTGCTTATCGGCTATAACGATTTAGATGCGTCCCAATAGGATGTTCGACAAGGCACTCATATCGATTAGATGGTCTCTTTAAATACCAATGTTGCCGCGATGGTGGCGCAGAGACACCTGAGTCAAGCGGCAGCGCAAAACGTCGAGTCACAACGGAACCTCACTTCTGGTTTTCGAATTAACTCGGCGAGTGATGATGCGGCAGGTTTACAGATATCCAATACTCTCCATGTGCAAACGAGAGGGCTTGATGTCGCCTTAAGAAATGCGCACGATGCTTATTCGGTCGCGCAAACCGCGGAAGGCGCGTTACATGAGAGCAGTGATATTTTGCAACGGTTACGCTCTCTAGGGCTTCAAGCGGCAAATGGTAGTAACGATACCAGTGACCGACAAAGCATCCAATACGAGGTCGTAGCGCTGCAGGATGAGCTTGATCGTGTCGCGATCACGACAACATTTGCGGATAAAAACCTGTTTGATGGATCTTACGGTTCACAAAGTTTCCATATTGGAGCGAACGCTAATTCAATCTCTTTGACGTTACGTAATATGCGTAGCCATATCCCAGAGATGGGAGGGCAGCATTATGTTGGTGATGCGGTCGATAAAGATTGGCGAGTCACTAAAGATAACCAAACTCTAAAAGTCGAATACCAAGACAGTAAAGGGCAAACCCAAACGGAATCCATTGGGCTCAAATTGGGTGATCGCATAGAACAGGTCGCCACTTACATCAATGCTCAACAATCGGTAGTAAGTGCCTCAGTAACGGAAAACAATGAACTGCAATTCTTTGCCTCTACGATGAATACGCCAGAAGGAGTGGAGTTAGAAGGCAGTTTAGCGGATGAGCTTGATCTAAGCACTGGTCAATTAGTCACAATGGATGACATCGATATGTCGACGGCTGGTAAGGCGCAGCTTTCAATTGGGGTGATTGATGCAGCGATCAAGTACGTTGATTCGCACCGAAGTGAAATTGGCAGCTTTCAGAATCGTGTAAATGGTTCGGTGGATAACTTAAATACCGTGAATCGGAGTGTTACGGAATCCAAGAGTCGAATAAGAGATACAGACTTCGCAAGAGAATCTACGGAAATGGTGCGTTCTCAAGTGCTCCAAGATGCGACAACTGCGTTATTGGCTCAGGCAAAACAAAGGTCAAGTTCGGCACTTGGTCTACTCAGTTGAATCTGGTAAGAAAGCATAAACTTCAGGTAATAAAAAACGCTGCCAATGGCAGCGTTTTTTCGTGTTCGGCTAAGTAAAAATTACTTAGTTACACGTAGAACTGGAGTTTCACCAACAGTCACAGAACCAGAAAGCTTGTTCAGCTCTTTGATTTCGTCCATGTTAGAGATAACAACTGGAGTTAGCGTTGACTTCGCTTTCTCTTCTAGAAGAGCTAGATCGAATTCAATTACAGTGTCGCCAGCTTTAACAGTTTGACCTTCTTCAGCGATACGCGTGAAGCCTTCGCCTTTTAGTTCAACTGTGTCGATACCGAAGTGAACGAAAAGCTCAACACCGTCGTCAGACTCGATAGAGAATGCGTGGTTAGTTTCGAAGATCTTACCGATAGTACCGTTTACAGGAGCTACCATTTTGTTGCCTGCTGGCTTGATAGCAATACCGTCACCAACGATTTTCTCAGCGAAAACAACATCTGGCACGTCTTCGATGTTTACAATCTCACCAGAAAGTGGCGCGATGATTTCGATAGCACCAGCGTCAGCGCTGTCATCAGATACAAGCTTCTTAAGTTTGTCAAACAGACCCATTGTGTCATGCTCCTAAGGTTTGGTTTTATTCTGTCGAATTATAGTATACCAATATAGCGCATTAGACGACTTTTTTCGCCGTCTAATGGCCATTAAGTATTGAATTACTTGGTACTACCGATTACTGAGCTTTCTCAGCAATAAACTTTTCTACCACTGCTTCGATTTCTGCAGCTGTTGGTAAAGAAAGGGCTTCTTCAGCCATTGCTTTCACTTCTGCGAAGTTAGAGTTACGAACTACTTTCTTCACTTTAGGGATTGAAATGCCGCTCATTGAGAACTCGTCCAGACCCATACCTAGAAGTAGAAGCGTTGCACGCTCGTCACCTGCAAGTTCACCACACATACCAGTCCATTTACCTTCTGCGTGAGAAGCGTCAATAACTTGCTTGATCACGGTTAGTACTGCTGGTGATAGTGGGTTGTAAAGATGAGAGATCATCTCGTTACCACGGTCTACCGCTAGCGTGTACTGAGTCAGGTCGTTTGTACCGATAGAGAAGAAAGATACTTCTTTCGCTAAGTGGTGTGCGATCGCAGCGGCAGCAGGAGTTTCAACCATAACACCGATTTCGATGTTTTCGTCGAATGCGTGGCCTTCAGCGCGTAGCTCTTCTTTGTACTCTTCGATCGCTTTCTTAAGCTCACGGATTTCTTCGACAGAGATGATCATTGGGAACATGATACGCAGTTTACCGTGTGCAGACGCACGTAGGATGCCACGTAGCTGATCACGAAGGATTTCACGACGATCCAGGCTGATACGTACAGCGCGCCAGCCTAGGAATGGGTTCATCTCTTTTGGAAGATCCATGTATGGGAGATCTTTATCGCCGCCGATATCCATAGTACGGATGATCACAGCTTGACCGTTCATTGCTTCTGCAACTTCTTTGTACGCTTGGTACTGTTCTTCTTCCGTTGGAAGTGCAGTACGGTCCATAAATAGGAATTCAGTACGGTACAGACCAACACCTTCACCGCCGTTACGGAGGATACCGTCACAGTCTTTCACTGTACCGATGTTACCGCAAACTTCTACACGGTGACCGTCAGTCGTTTCTGCGTGCAGGTCTTTCAGTTTCGCTAGCTCTTCTTTTTCAGCTAGGAATGCCGCTTTAACCGCTTTCGCTTCTTCTAGTTCAGCTTCTGATGGGTTAACAACAATCTTGTTGTTCATCGCGTCAAGAATCAGCATATCGCCATTCTTAACTTTTTTCGTGATGTCGTTAGTACCAACGATAGCTGGAAGCTCAAGAGAGCGAGCCATGATTGAAGTGTGAGATGTACGACCGCCGATGTCACAAGCAAAACCAAGAACGTAGTCTAGGTTAATCTGTGCCGTTTCAGATGGTGTTAGGTCGTAAGCAACTAGGATAACTTCTTCATTGATGTCGCTAAGCGAAACAATGTTGATACCCAGTGCGTTTTTCACAAAACGAGAACCGATATCGCGGATGTCAGTTGCACGTTCTTTTAGGTATTCGTCATCTAGTGACTCAAGAGCACATGCTTGCTCTTCGATAACTGAGTGGATAGCGTGATCCGCAGTCATCTTGTCGTTTTTGATAAGTGCTAGGATCTCTTCTTCTAGCTCTTCGTCTTCAAGAAGCATAATGTGACCTTCAAAGATCGCTTCTTTTTCTTCACCAAACGTTTCAAGCGCTTTTTGCTTGATAGTTTCTAGCTGAGCTGCAGATTTGTTACGAGCGTCGAAGAAACGCTGAACTTCAGCTTCTACTTGATCGTCAGAAATAGTGTTTGTGTTTAGGACAATTTCATCTTCTTGAAGTAGTAGTGCTTTACCGATTGCAATACCAGGAGATGCTAGGATGCCTGAAATCATAGCCTTACCTTAAGTTTGGTCAACTTTATAAAACGGGAGAATAATGGGTGCGCTAACGAATAGTTTTAGCTTAGTTTTGAGCCTATTTCCAACGAAGCCATTTTGCTTTCACAAAATGGCTTCTGGAGTAGGAGACCGGATTAGTGTAGTTGGTCCATTAGAGCAACTAGGTGGTCAACTGCTTGCTGAGCTTGTGGGCCTTCAGCAGAAATAGTTACTTGAGTACCTTTTACTAGGCCTAGTGTTTGTAGTTTGAATAGGCTCTTAGCGCTAGCGCTTTTACCGTTAGAAGTCACAGTGATGTCTGCGTCGAATGCTTTTGCTTCTTTAACAAACTGTGCAGCTGGACGAGTGTGAAGGCCGTTTTCTGCTGTGATTTCTACTTGCTTCTCGTACATGTGATATACCCCAATAAATGTATTTTTTTGTTAGTTTGTGACTAGATTTTAGCTTAACTGCTTTACATCTTGTGCGCTAGCACGGGAAGAGTTCAAAGCGCGTCAGTTCTGATACTAGTCAAAAGTTTGGTAACTACGCAACTGTTTGCGTGCGTAATCACTTTGAAACCTTTTTGTGTTCTGCTTCTTTATTTTGAAGCTAGAAATAAAACGCCCTGATATTACCAAAGGTAGGGCAGGGATCAACAAAAAAGCCCCTAAACGGGGCTTTTTTAAACTAAAAATTGATTTGAACACATATTATTGTTGGTTCTCTTTTTCGGTAAAGATACCTGCAAAGAGTGCTGTGCTTAGGTAACGCTCACCTGAACTTGGTAGAACGGTTACAATTGTTTTTCCTTCAAATTCAGGGAGTTCTGCAAGTCGGTTAGCTGCAACAACAGCCGCGCCGGATGAGATACCAGCTAGAATACCTTCCTCTTCCATTAGGCGACGAGCCATCTCAATCGCTTCTTCTGAGGTGACTTGTTCAACGCGGTCAATAATGTCTAAATCGAGGTTACCTGGGATGAAACCAGCACCGATACCTTGGATTTTGTGCGGAGCAGGTTGGATTTCTTCGCCAGCAAGTGCTTGGGCAATAACTGGAGACTCTGCTGGCTCAACTGCGACAGAAGTGATGGCTTTGCCTTTTTCACCTTTGATGTAACGGCTTGTACCTGTGATAGTACCGCCCGTACCAACACCAGCAACGAATACGTCGACTTCACCGTCTGTCGCTTCCCAAATCTCAGGGCCCGTAGTCTTTTCGTGGATCTCTGGGTTCGCAGGGTTGTCAAATTGTTGAAGAAGTAGGTACTTCTCAGGGTTGCTTGCTACGATTTCTTCTGCTTTAGCAATCGCCCCTTTCATGCCTTTCGCCGCTTCAGTCAGCTCAAGGTTAGCGCCCAGTGCTTTAAGTAGCTTACGGCGTTCTAGGCTCATTGATTCAGGCATGGTCAATGTTAGCTTGTAACCGCGAGCGGCCGCTACGAATGCTAGAGCAACACCTGTGTTACCACTGGTAGGTTCTACAAGCTCTACACCTGGCTTAAGAAGCCCCGCTTTCTCTGCTTCCCAAATCATGTTTGCACCGATACGGCACTTAACACTGAAGCTAGGGTTACGCGCTTCAATTTTCGCGAGAACTTTGCCTTTGCTTACTTTGTTTAGACGAACGAGAGGTGTATTACCGATAGTAAGAGAGTTATCTTCGTAGATTTTGCTCATAGTGATGTTCCTTCATTACACGTTGTGTGAATATGGATAGAAGAATATGCGGTATGAAAAAAAGGGAAAAGGATTAAAAAGTTATATCTTATTAGGTTGGCCCAGAACTCGATAAAAGAAAAGGGAAAAGCTGGCGCAGATCCCTTTCCTTAATCTCTAGTCGACTATCGTTGGTGCTTAAACTCCGCGACCCACATAGCGGTTGCACCACATATTGCTACAGGCATGACAATGAGGTTCAAAATTGGGATCGTCGTAAACACAGACACCAATACCCCAAAGCCATAGGCCTTACCTTGCTTTTGTTTCAATTTGTAACGCATGTCGTTAAATGGGATTTTATGGTTATCAAACGGGTAGTCACAATATTGAATCGCGAGCATCCAGGCGGTAAAGATAAACCATAAAAATGGGCCTACTGTTTGTCCAAGGGCAGGGATGAGCAATAACAGGAATAGGCCTATTGCTTTAGGTAAGATGTAAAGCAGCTTTCTCCACTCACGAGCTAAAACGCGAGGAACATCTTTCAGGACGGCAGTGAAACCATCATCATTTACTTTTTGTCCCGTTAAGTACTCTTCCACTTTTTCAGCTAAGAGGCCATTGAATGGCGCGGCGATAAAGTTCGCGAGCGTGCTGAAAAAATAGGAGAAGGTGGCGAGTATCGTCAGAGCGAGTAAAGGCCAAAGAATGTAAGTTAACCAGGATAAAAACTCAGGCAGCTGCCCAATCCAGTCTTCGATCCATATATTAAGGTTTGAAAATAGATAGAAGATGGCACCACCCACAAGCAAGATATTTGCAAGTAGAGGTAAGATGACAAAGCGTCTGATTTTAGGGGCAAGTGCCAATTGTATCCCGTATAGAAAATAACCGAATCCGGTTCTCTGCTGATTGTTTTGCTTCATGTCTATTTTGGCTTCGTGTAAATGAAAACTCATTGTACCTGTGAGGGCTTTTCTTTCAATGCCCTGACAAATGACGTCTTGTTAAGTGGAATCGTGGCAAGAATCACAACAAAAAACGGAACTTCTTGCATTAAGTTGTTCTAAATCTACATATAGTTTTGGTAAAGTAAACGTATCATTCAGATTTATTGCACTTGGGTTGCTGCTCAAGGAACTGCGAGTAGTAAAAACAAGTATATTGAGAGTAAATAATGCAGGAATTGCGATTCGTACTCATTGTTGTTGGCGCATTAGCCATCGCGGCATTGCTGTTTCATGGTTTGTGGAGCAGTAAAAAAGAAGGCAAAGCAAAGTTTGGTAACAAGCCACTTGGTAAGCTGGATGTTGACCAAGAAGACAAAAATGATCTTGTCGAGAAAGAACGAGACTTCGCTCCCGCTCCTGAAGATGACTTTGAGATCATTCGTAAAGATCGCAAAGAGCCAGATTTTGGGATGGCGAGTTCTTTCGACAACAAGTTTGAATCTGACCCGTTATTCGGTGGTCCATCTGAAGTAAAACAGACGCAGCAGGAGCCGGATGACATCCCTTCATTTGTTGCAGAAAAAGATAAAGAAGAGGACGTTGAGCCTGTCGTTCAAGCACCAGTAGCTGAAGAGCCATTCCAGCCTGCTGTGGTAGAAGAAGCTATTCCCGCCGCGTTTGATATTACGGAGAAAGAACAGCAAGTCGAAACGGTTAGTGAGCCTGTCGTTGCAGAGCCTAAGGAAGAGCCAAAGCCAGAACCTGAAATGCAAGTGATTGTATTGAATGTGCACTGTGCGGGTGAAGAGCCATTTGTTGGTACTGCTTTATTTGAGAGTATGCAACAAAACGGCTTAATTTATGGCGAGATGGATATTTTCCACCGTCATGTCGACTTGTCCGGTAACGGCAAAGTGCTGTTTAGCGTCGCTAATATGATGCACCCTGGTACGTTTGAGCATGCTGATCCTGCTGAGTTTACAACGAAGGGTATTTCATTCTTCATGACATTGCCTTGTTATGGCGAGGCTGAACAGAACTTCAACTTAATGCTCCGAACTGCGCAGCAAATTGCTGATGATTTAGGTGGCAACGTTCTTGATGACCAGCGTAACTTAATGACGCCAGACCGTTTAGCGTCTTATCGACGTCAAATAGTTGAGTTTAATGCCGCTAACGCATAATCTTAACAGCAAATAATAATAGGGCTCCGGATGGAGCCCTTTTTCTTGGATTTCCCAACCTCACCGATTGAAAATACACGGGGCTTTACTATGTCTGAATCAGTACTTCAGCGATTAGAAGAACTAAAAGAGTCGTTGCATTACCACGCTGTGCGTTACTACGTGGAAGATAACCCAGAGATCCCTGATGCCGAGTACGACCGCTTAATGCGAGAGCTCCTGGATATTGAAGCTGAGAACCCTGATTTAATTACCGTAGATTCACCAAGTCAACGTGTCGGTGGACAACCTCTCTCTGCGTTTAGCCAAGTGACACATGAAGTACCGATGCTTTCGCTTGATAATGCGTTTGATGACAGCGAACTTGATAGTTTCCATAAGCGAGCACAAGAGCGGGTGGGCAGTCAGAGTGTGAAAGAATACTGTTGTGAGCCGAAACTGGATGGACTCGCAGTTAGTTTACTGTATGAGAACGGTGTTTTAGTTCAGGCGGCAACACGAGGCGATGGCACTACTGGCGAGAACATCACAGAAAATGTACGTACGATTAAAGCCATTCCTTTAAAACTCAGGGGTAATGACTGGCCAAATCGTCTTGAAGTTCGTGGTGAAGTCTTTATGCCGAAAGCTGGGTTTGAAAAGCTCAATGAATTAGCAAGGAAGAAAGGCGAAAAAATCTTTGTTAATCCACGTAATGCTGCGGCAGGTAGCTTACGACAATTGGATTCACGCATTACGGCTTCTCGTCCGCTTAGCTTCTATGCATACAGTGTAGGCGTGGTGCAAGGCGCTGAATTGGCGGCAAGTCACTACGAACGCTTCTTGCAAATTAAATCTTGGGGATTACCAATGTGCCCGGAGACCAAGCGAGTTGAAAGCTTGGCGGATGTAAAAGCTTACTACCAAGATATCTTGCAGCGTCGTGATGCCCTTCCTTATGAGATCGATGGTGTCGTTATTAAAATTGACGATATTGCCGTGCAAGAGCGTCTTGGATTTGTTGCTCGCGCTCCACGTTGGGCGATTGCCTACAAATTCCCGGCTCAGGAAGAAATGACGACGTTGAATGAGGTGGAATTCCAAGTCGGTCGTACTGGTGCGATTACACCTGTTGCTAAACTAGAGCCTGTATTTGTTGGCGGGGTAACGGTAAGTAATGCGACGCTTCATAACGCAGATGAGATAGAACGTCTGCAAGTTAAGATCGGTGATCACGTTGTGATTCGTCGAGCGGGTGACGTTATTCCTCAAGTCGTTTCTGTCATCAAAGAGCGTCGACCAGAAACGGCGCGAGATATTATTTTCCCAACTCAGTGTCCGGTTTGTGGTTCGCATGTTGAGCGGATCGAAGGAGAGGCGGTAACACGTTGTACGGGTGGCTTAGTTTGCCAAGCCCAACGTAAACAAGCGCTAAAACACTTTGTGTCTCGTAAAGCGTTAGACGTTGACGGTCTAGGCGATAAAGTGATCGAGCAACTTGTTGACCGTGAGATGGTGAAAACTCCTGCTGACTTATTTAAGTTATCTGCGGGGATTTTAACGGTATTAGATCGCATGGGGCCAAAGTCTGCGCAGAATATTGTGAATGCGTTAGAAAAATCCAAAGAAACAACGTTACCTCGCTTTTTGTATTCGCTTGGGATTCGTGAAGTTGGCGAGGCAACCGCCGCAAACCTAGCAATGCACTTTAAAACGTTGGAAGCCATCCAAAATGCTAACGAACAGCAGTTAATTGAAGTGCAAGACATCGGTGCTGTGGTTGCTCAACATATTACGACTTTCTTCAGTGAAGAGCAGAACCAAGCAGTGGTTAAAGATTTGCTTGAACAAGGGATCCATTGGCCAGAGATTAATACTACTGAGCAGGTAGGAGAGCTACCGTTAGAAGGTAAGACTGTTGTATTGACAGGAACACTTTCTCAATTAGGTCGCACAGAGGCTAAAGAAGCCCTCCAATCCCTAGGTGCAAAAGTGACAGGTAGTGTTTCTAAGAAAACGGATATTTTGTTTGCTGGTGAAAATGCAGGTTCGAAGTTGGCAAAGGCACAAGAACTGGGTATCGAGATCAAAACAGAACAAGACTTACTCGAGTTGATGAATTAAGTCTTATCAAAAAAGCTAAAAAATAACTAAAAGCCCCACATAGTAAGCATGTGGGGCTTTTTCTTGCTCATAATTAAGTGCTTTTTGATTGAGTTATTTGTGCTTTTTATCTTTTCAGTGATCAAGATCTCCCATTGAATTTTTAAGGTTTTTTACTTCTTTAGTCTGCGAGTGACTTCAAGTTGGAATTCTAGGGTGTTATTTAAGCTGTTGATATTTAATGTTTAACTGTCTTTTTGTGTTAGTGTTGTTAAAAGTAAGATCTGGATCAACAACTTATATGGAACTTTGGACTGGCTCATATTTTTTTAGAAAAAAAATAAGTTCCGTTTGGATGTTTTTAGCTGCGAAGTTAGTCTTAATCACGTGGATACACGGTGTGTATGCAGGAACTAAAAAAAGCCAAATTAGAAATAATGAGGTTTGATCAGGAATTTACTTCTCTCCTTCGGCGGCCAACTAAAGGTGAGATAAAAAAATACAGCTATATCCATTTTTAGGAGTTTTTCCATGGACAAATTTTTTAAGGTTTCAGCGTTAACCGCAGCAATGTTTGGTGTTGTTGCTGTTGCTCCAGCTACAGCGTCTACTGAAAGTGCAGCAGGTGGCGAGTACGTAGAGAAAGTGAACGAATTTATGCAAGACTCTAGTCTTAATGCATTATTTCTAGTTGATACTCGTTCTCGTACTCGTACAACAGGTAAGCCTGGCGGTGAAAACGGTGACCGTTGGAGTCGTCTAAACTACTCTTCTTACAACGCAATTTTAGACTTTACTTCTGGCTACCATGATGGTTGGGTTGGTGCAGATGTTGCGGCTTACTATTCTGGCGACCTTTACAACGATAGCCTTTACAATTCAAACGAAGGCTACCTATGTAACGAAATTTCAACTTGTAACAACCTAGACTGGGGTGCAGGTGATGGTCAACAGCTTAAAGTTTACAAAGCAGCACTGAAGTTCAAAGCAAACGAAAGCTTCAACGCGCGCTTTGGTATGCTACAAGCGGGTGGTAACGGTACTATTGGTAACGTTTGGAGTTTCGTACCTGGTACTTACCGTGGTTTCGAATTGAACGCTAAACTAGGTGATTTCAACCTAAGCTACTTTGGTGCAGACCAATTTACAGCACCTTGGCTACTTCACGAAGATGACTACGCGCCAGCGCTTTGGTCTGATACTTCATGGAGCTACCTACACTCTCTAGGCCTAAACGGTAACCTAACTGACAGCTTGTTTATGCAACTTGGTTTGGGTCAAGCTACTGGCGTTCAATATGCAAATGGTATCGACTGGGGTGCAGGTCAAGTAACTAGCTACCACAACGAAACTGACAACACTTCTTACAAGGCTTACTTGAAGTACACTGTGAGTGACCGTACAACTCTAGCATTTGATTTCTACGGTGTTGACGATGATGTGAAATACGATGGTCTAGGTTTCCACACTGGTCTATCTTTGAATCAATCTTTCGGCAAGCTAGCTTGGATGTCTGAGCTACGCTACACAGACACAGACAACCGTGCTGACTTCGTTCCACGTACAATTCATACTTACGGTATGAACAACGGTACTTGGTCTCAGTGGTGGGATGCACTGTCTGACTGGAACAAAGCGGGTGAGCTAGCGTGGTACAACCGTCTATCTTACAACCAAGGTAACGGCTGGAACTACTACCTAGGCTTTGGTTACGGTACTGGAGCTGATTCTGCAGCAAGCGGTGCATCAGGTGACTGGGATTACGAAAGTGAATACGCAGTTAACGCGACAGTATCTTACTCTCTACAGAGTGGTGCACTGAAAGGTTCTACGATCCGTCTACACGGTACAATCCTAGAGCGTGATGAGTACGCTGGTGCTGGTGATGCGGATGAAACAGACCTACGTCTACAAGTTCTTATCCCTTACAGCTTCCACTAATACTTAGTGAGATAATGAAAAGGAGCCGCTAGGCTCCTTTTTTATTTTACTTCTCGACCATCATATATTTTGCAATATAACGGCGGTAGCATATGCACGTTACCGTTTGGTAACTCACACTTTATCTCTGGGGCTAGCGTACGACCACCTGAAGCACCATTAGCATAAGTAGTTAATGGAGCTAGGGCAAAACATGCTAACAATAGACCAGCTAAAAATTTCATAATCATCACCTTAATGTAGACATTGAATATCTACTTTCTTGGATAAATAATGACTTTACTGAAAAGTAAGGTATCAATAGTTTCTTAATATTGAACTAACTACTGACTTCTATATTAGTTCCATTCCCCGCCTCTAAATCGACACATTTCACTTGGAATATTAGTGACATCACCACTTGGCAATTTACATTCGACTATCGGTCCTAAATTAGTTGTACCACCATTTCCGTTGGTGTAGGCAAAGGAAGAAAAAGAAAAGATACCGCATAACATTAAAAAGAGAAGTTTCTTCATAGTACATCCTCTTACTTACCAAATAAAAAGCATTCAACTTAAATGCTTATGCGTTAAGTATGTATGGGGGGGGCAAAAAGATCAAAAAATAATTCAATAAAGTTTTATTTTTTAAAATAAATTTATAAAGATAATTTATATCGATATATTTCTATCTTATTGATTATCGTATGATGAATAATTAAATTATTGGAAGGATAGGGTAGGATATTAATAATATGGCTGCTACTTATTTTTTGTTCGATTTTAATTAAATCAATGAAATGAAAGCGGTTGTTTAGATTAAAGTAATGGAGCATAGTTTGCCCCATTACTTTGGCATAAATTACTTAGAATCAGGCTCAATGATTAAAATAATACCATCGATATCTTTTATTTTAACGCGCGTTCCTGCTGGAAGTGCTTGATCCGACTGCGCCGACCACGTGGTATCGGCAACCTTGATACGATTGAGTCCAACAGAAAAGTCCTCTTCAATGGTAAGTGTGCGTCCGATTAACTGCTTATACTTTTGGTTCAGATCTCTTTCTTGGTCTTCTTTCTTGTCTTGAGACCATTGTCGTCGCCACCATAACCAAGTGGTGATTAAGCTGAAACTTGCAAAGCAAAGCCATTGTAATTGCCAGCTCATTGGCAAAACGGTCATTAGTGCTCCAACGATAAGTGCAGAAACCCCGAGCCAGAGAAAATATCCCGCAGTCCCAAGTAGCTCTACCGCTAGAAGTGCAAAACCGAAGGCTAGCCAATGCCAGAAAGAGATACCTTCCAGCAAACTGAAAAAGTCCATAAGTTATTCTTTATCTTGTTGTTTAAACATCTCTGCTATCCCTGCAACCGAGCCCATTAGTCCGGTCGCTTCTAATGGAAGCATAATGATTTTGCCGTTTTCGGCTTGACCAATGCTTTTGATCGCTTCGGTATAGCCTTGAGCAATGAAGTAATTGACGGCTTGCATATCGCCTTTGGCAATCGCTTCAGAAACCATATAAGTCGCTTTTGCTTCTGCTTGCGCGGCGCGTTCACGAGCTTCAGCATGGAGAATAGCAGACTGCTTTTCGCCCTCAGCTTTTAATATCTCCGATTGCTTATGACCTTCAGCCTTTAAAATTTCAGCTTGGCGTACCCCTTCTGCTTCAAGAATCTCCGCTCGTTTATTTCGCTCGGCTTTCATTTGAGCATTCATCGCCGCCGTTAGATCGGATGGTGGCTGTACATCTTTTATTTCAATTCGTGTGACTTTTACACCCCACGGGTTGGTGGCTTGGTCAACAATTGCCAGCAGCTTGGAGTTGATCATGTCACGCTGACTCAGCATTTCGTCCAACTCCATTGAGCCTAAAACGGTACGGATATTGGTGAGAGTTAAATTTCTAATGGCATGTTCCAAATCGTTGACTTCATAAGCCGCTTTGGCAGCATCAATGACTTGAACAAATCCGACGGCATCAATAACCACGTTAGCGTTGTCTTTTGAAATAACTTCTTGCGCTGGAATATCAAGAACGCGCTCCATCATGTTGACTTTTTGCCCTATCTTATCAACAAATGGGATGATCAAGTTTAAGCCGGGTTTTAGCGTATGGGTGTAGCGTCCGAAGCGTTCGACTGTCCAGTTATTTCCTTGTGGCACCGTCTTAATGGCTGAAGATAAGATAACTACAGCAAGAACGACGAAAATACCGATGGTAATCAGTGAATCAATTGGCATGAGTTATTCCCTTAAGTGCATAATGTCCGATTCATTTTTACCTATTTATAGACAATAGACAATTGAAGTTCTGAGAACCTTAAGAGGTTATTGGTTTTTTATATAACAAAGGCCGGAATATCCGGCCTTTAGTCGAAGTTTCGCTTTTCAGCGAGTTAGTACAGAATCGAATACAGCTGACGGCGATATTTGCTTGCTAATGCGTTGCCTTGACCTAGCGCGCTGAGAATATCCATAAAAGTCTTCTTTACTTCACCGTCTTGGGCACCCAAGTCTTTTTTAAGAATATTCCACAGCAGTTCCAACGCTTCTTCATCACGACCCACTTGGTTGTACTGTACCGCCAATTCACAAGCAAGTTCGAAGTTTGCCATGTCTGCTGCGTATGCTTGTTCTAGTCGTTGTAACTCAGGGCTATCTGCAGCCTGCAAATGCAGCTCGAGCTTGGCTATTAGACTCTTGTAGTAGTTATCTTGATACTCAAGAGGGATAGCGTTCAGTAGCTCTTGGGCGACATCAAATTGTTTGGTTTCTAATAAACAATCAGCCATCGCGAGTTTCACATCGCCACGCTCTTGCAGTTCTGGCGGCAAAGTGTGGATGATGCTTAAAGCCTGAGCATGCTCACCTTGCTGAAGAAGTTCACTGACTTGCTTTAATAGCTGTTCATCTGGGCTTGGCAAATGCTTTTGTAGCATGGTTGCAATGGCATCAATTGGCTGAGGGCCACCCAATCCATCGACGGCTTGACCATTTATAAACAGCGCGATAGTTGGCAATACTTGCACACCAAATTGAGACGCTAGAGCCGGCTGATCTTCACAATTTAATAAAGCAAGCGTAAATGCACCGTTGTACTGTTGAGCAAGAGATTGCAACTCAGGGAGTATCTGTGCGCTTTCTGGTTGAGCATTGGCCCAAAAGTGGATCAGAACGGGCGTGTTCATTGATCCTTCAAGAGTTTCGCGAAAGTTCTGTTCTGTTATCTCAACGATAAATGGGGATTGCATCAGAGTATCCTTGCTTTGTGTCTTGTCGTTGATAATAGATATGGAGTTGATTTAAGGGAAATTCAAGCGATGGTTGCTAATCGTCATCAATAATGAATCATTCTATTTTGTGAAAGGATGCGGTAAGAGAATAGTGTTACTGCTGAATAGGTGTAAGGCAAAAAGAAAACGCTGCCGAAGCAGCGCAGTTCTAATGCTATTTGTTAGTGCGGTATCAAAATAGGATGAACATGGTCAACACTACACCCACACTAAGCCAGTTAAGCTGATTTAATGTCATTGTTGCCTCGCAGTAGTAAAAACATTGCTACAAAACGTAATGGGTGGCGATACCAAATCTAAGCAACTCAATCACTTTAGGCGAAAGAATCCCCGCTGAATTGCGTAGAAATTGATTCGTTTGGTTGAGGTTTTTTTAACCTACATGTTCATAATGACATCACATTGTTACGGTGAAATTACATTTCGACAAAACTTTTTTATGCAGCCTGTCGCAAAATTTTATCAAGTACACGGGTTGGTAATAACCTTTTCAAGATTGCGAATAATTTAGTCGGCGTAGTAATTCGATAGCGAATTTTAGGTGAAGCGCTAGTTAATGCATGAAGAACAGGTGCGACGCAGGACTCTGCAGGTAAAACAAATCGATTATTAGATTTGTCTTTGTTGAGTCGCTCTCTTTGTCCTTCATAGGCGAGGCGGTGAGGGCTGGATTCAATATCAATCCACTTCTCGAAGGCTTTTAATGCATTATTTCTAAATTGAGTTTCGATAGGCCCAGGTTCTATCAATGCCACTTTGATATTCGTATCCGCAAGCTCTAGCCGTAGTGTGTCAGTCCAGCCTTCTAGGGCAAACTTTGACGCATTGTAGGCGCCGCGGTACTTCATTGCAGCAAAGCCAAGAACAGAACTGTTTTGTATTATCCGTCCTTCGCCTTGTATGCGCATGTGAGGAAGCACTTCTCTGACTAACTGGTGCCAACCAAAAAAGTTGGTCTGAAATTGAGCTTGAAGAGCCTCGGTGGGCAAGTCTTCCAATGCACCGGGCTGGCCATAGGCACCATTATTGAACACGGCATAAAGCTTACCCTCTGCTAGCTCTAATGCTTGCTTCACGCCCGAAGAAATACTTTCAGGGCTGTTTAGGTCTAGCTTGATGCAGGTTAGCCCTTCATTAATTAGACGTTGGACATCTTGCTCTTTCCTACAAGATGCGATGACATGAAATCCCTCGTTTTGCAGGGCGTGAGCGCACACGTAACCGATACCGGTTGAGCAGCCCGTAATAAGAATCGACTTTTTCATAAATTAAGCCTCAAGCAACATTGAATGAGGTCATCATTCATCAGCTCCGGTCATGAAGCAAGTGCTTGAGTGCTGGCTCTATTCTGGAGTAGCTAAATTTGAAGCCAAGTTCGGTGAGCTTTTTGGGTTTGGCTCTCATGCTATCGAACAATAAACAGGAAGATTCACCCATTAGGAGTTCCATTGCCCATTTAGGCGTGAACAAGATATGTGGTCGTTTGAGCGTTTTTGCCAACGTGCCGCTAAAGATACGGTTAGTCACAGGGTGAGGTGCGCACATATTGAACGCACCGTGGGCATGTGGTGTTTCAAGCAAGTACATGATGGCGCGGACCATATCCAGAATGTGAATCCAAGGCATGTACTGGTTACCGTTCCCGAGCGGGCCGCCTACGCCAAGTTTGTAAGGTAAGAGCATTTTCGCCAAAGCCCCGCCATTAAGGCCGAGTACTACGCCAGTTCGCAATAGACAAACACGTGTTTGTTCAGACTCTGCGCGTTTGGCTATTTGCTCCCACTTTGCACAAACCTCGTGAGGAAAGTCTTCGCTGTTAACATGCAGGCACTCATCAAACGGGTGGTCTTGTTGATCGCCATAGTAACCAACGGCCGAGCCACTAATAAAAACAGCGGGAGGTTCTGTGCTGGCGTGGATCAGCTCAACGATTTGTTCGGTAATTTTCCAGCGACTTTTGCAGATTTTTTCTTTCTGTTCACTGGTCCATCTTTTATCTGCGATAGGCTCACCCGCAAGATTAATTATGGCATCAATGTGATTGAGATCGGCGAATGACTCAAGCGAGTCAAGGTATTCGATATTACCCAAATCAGCGTGTTGGAGGCGTTGTTTTGCATGCTCTGGAGAGCGTGTAAGTAGCATAACTTGGTGAGTGGATAGCAGCTTGAGCAACTCCGAACCAATAAACCCAGTGCCACCTGTGAGTAATATCTTCATGTTATCTCTTTGAATGTACACGTATTAGAACATTATAGTCGTTTTGTGCTGAGCTTGATCATCTCAAGACTATTATTTCTAGGATAGTGGCAAGCCTGTAGCGAGGCTACTGACTTCACATATTGAAAAAATGTAACTAAATGTTATGCATGGCGCTAATTCGTTCACGGTAGGAGAACTAAATCTATGCCAGACTAGAAACATCGCTACCGGAACAAGCGTAATCAGTTTGCACCATCAAGGAGGATAGGTATGGAAGCATTTGTTGCTCTTTTTCGAGCGCTCCTTAATAGTGCTCGCGATCTGCTACCCATCGTTGTTGTTATCACTTTTTTTCAATTAGTTGTTTTGCAAGAGCCACTTCCTAATCTCATCTCCATTCTTTTTGGCTTATTGCTTGTGGTTTTAGGGTTAACGTTTTTTATTTTTGGTCTAGAGCTTGGTCTTTTTCCTATCGGAGAGAGTATGGCTCAAGCCTTTGCAAAAAAAGGTAGCGTGTTCTGGTTGTTAGTTTTTGCGTTTTGTTTGGGGTTTGGCACCACGATCGCAGAGCCAGCATTAACGGCCGTAGCAGAAGAAGCATCAGAAGTTGCGGCAGAAGGAGGGATGATCACAAACTCAGAGCAATCCATGCAGGATTATGGACAAGGGCTACGAGTAACGGTGGCACTTTCTGTGGGGATCGCTATCGTTATTGGCGTTCTGCGCATCTTAAAAGGGTGGCCAATTCATTACATGATCATCGGCGGCTACGTCGGCGTTGTAGTCCTGACGTGGTTTGCACCGGAAGCCATTATTGGCGTTGCTTATGATTCTGGAGGTGTGACGACGTCGACTATCACCGTGCCTTTGGTCACTGCACTAGGGGTTGGTTTAGCATCGGCGATTAAAGGGCGCAACCCCATGGTGGATGGTTTTGGTTTAATCGCTTTTGCCTCGCTGTTACCGATGATGTTTGTGATGGTTTACGGAATGGTCGTAACATGATTTCAATTGAACATTTCCTAGACACTTTATTATCGACCATTCGAGATGTCATTCCTATCGCCAGCATTATTTTTGGTTTTCAGTTAGCGGTGTTAAGGCGTCCAGTTAACAACCTTAAGAAGGTTTTGCTTGGGTTTGTTTATGTGATTCTTGGGCTCGCTCTTTTTTTGCTCGGATTAGAAATGGCTCTGTTTCCGCTCGGAGAGACCATGGCCGTGCAACTGACGGCGCCGGAATTTTTACAAGAGTTTAAAGTCTCTGCGGGAAAAGCCTTAGTGTGGGTCGACTACTATTGGGTGTATACCTTCGCCTTTTTTATCGGTTTTAGTACCACGATTGCTGAGCCTTCTCTCATAGCCGTAGCGATAAAAGCAAACCAAGTTTCTGGTGGCAGTATCAGTATTAACGGTTTACGCGTGGCCGTTGCATTTGGGGTGGCCATTGGCATCGCGCTAGGGAGCTATCGGATTGTTGTCGGTGACCCTATTCACTATTACATCATCGCGGGTTACATCGTGGTTGTGATTCAAACGTTTTATGCGCCAAAGCTTATTGTTCCGCTCGCCTACGATTCTGGAGGCGTCACGACTTCTACTGTCACTGTTCCGCTTGTAACCGCACTAGGGCTGGGGCTTGCTTCTACCGTCCCAGGAAGAAACCCAATGATTGATGGCTTTGGCTTGATCGCTTTTGCCAGTCTGTTTCCTATGATCTCTGTGATGGGCTATGCGCAAATAACCCAATGGCTGAATAAAGATGTCTCGGAGGACGAAGAAAATGCGCTTTAAATTGATACTTGCGTTTGTTGAAGACAGCAAAACAGACAAGGTACTGGACGCTGCTCGCGAAGCTGGCGCGACTGGTGCGACGGTGATTAATAACGCTCGTGGACAAGGCTTAAATCAAAAGCGAACGTTTTTTGGCTTAACGCTGGAAGTACAAAAAGATGTGCTGCTGTTTGTCGTTGAGGAGCACCTTTCTCGACACATATTAGAAACCATCAATGAAGTTGGTGAGTTCGACCGAGAGTCGGGGCAGGGCATTGCTATTCAGATCGATATTGAGGATGCAGTCGGTGTCGCGCATCAAGTAGAGACGTTGACCAAAGTGGTTGAGGATGAGTTATGAGCAGTCAAACGATAATTAGAGTTCGAGATGTAATGGCGGCTACTTATGTCATGGTTGATGGGCTAATGACAGTTTATGAAGGCATAACGTTGGCTAAAAAATACCAAGTCAAAGCGCTAGTGGTGAAAAAGCGAGATGACAACGATGAATATGGCATCGTCTTGATGAATGATATCGCCAAAAAGGTGCTGGCGAATAATCGCTCTCCACAGCGCACGAATATTTATGAGATCATGACCAAGCCCGCTTTGTGTGTCGACCCTGATATGAATGTGAAATATTGTGCGCGCCTATTTGAACGATTTGGCATTAGCCGAGCTCCTGTCATTGAAGATGGGGAGGTCATTGGCATGGTGAGTTATAACAATATTGTCATTAATGGCATGGTGCGAGAAGAAGTGTAATAGGTTGATATAAATGAAAAATCAACGCATTTTTTTCTCAAGTCAGCGACTGTTACAAAGAACTAAAATATTTAATATATGTTAGGTTGCATATGTGTTAATTCACCATTATTCTTTGCGCCCTAAGTCTATTGTCGAGGAATTTGTATCATGCCTTTAGTCTCTTGCCCTGTGTGTGAGAAACAAATCTCAAAGCGCGCTCACGCATGTCCAGGATGCGGAGAGCCAGACCCGCTGCACCACCTAGCTAAGTCAAAATTTATGTCGATGGTGTTTTGGATACTGGTGTTGGTTGGAACTGCGTATGCAGCATGGTTCTATATTTTGCCTATGGTCATTGAATCATTGCGCTATCAGTAGTCGTTGGTTGAGCTGTCATAAAAATGCCGTAGAATGACCTCGTACTTTGTGAGGAGACGATGTCGTGAAACTATTTTTTGCCTCAGATCTGCATGGCTCTTTGCCAGCAACTAAAGAAACTATTGAGCTATTTTTATCCTCTGGTGCGGAGCACCTGATTTTGTTGGGGGATACGCTAAACCACGGGCCAAGAAACCCGATTCCAGAAGGTTACAACCCACCGCAGGTGGCGGAGCTATTGAACCAATACAGTGAGCAAATTATTTCTGTGCGTGGTAACTGCGATAGTGAAGTGGACCAAATGCTATTGAAGTTTCCAATGATGATGGATTACTCGTGGGTGCTACTTGAATCTGGCAAGAGAATCTTTTTGACTCATGGTCACTTGTATAACTCTGAAAAACGGCCGCCACTGCGTGAAGGTGATATCATCGCCCACGGTCATACGCATGTTCCTGTCGCAGAGATGCAAGATGGAGCCATTATATTTAACCCAGGCTCGATGACATTTCCACGTAATGGTTTACCAAGAAGCTTTGGTACTTTAGAAGACAATACGCTAACGGTAAAAACGCCAGAAGGCGAAGTATTAGCACAAACCATGATTTAACGGTTTTACTAAGTAAAAAAATAGGGAGCGAATTGCTCCCTTATTTTGTGTCTGAATGGCCTAGATCTCGTTCTGGGTCGATAATGTCTCTTACGCGCTGTTTTAGCACCTTTGCTTCAGGAAAGCCGCTGTCTTTTTTCCGTTCCCAAATTTGCTGGCCATTGCAGAAAATTTCGAAGCGACCACCCGTATCTGGGTGCAAGCTGATCGTTTCTATTTCTTCGCTAAAAGTATGCAGTAGTTCTTGCGATAGCCAAGTTGAACGCAACATCCAGTTGCATTGGCGGCAGTAATAAATATCAATGATTGCTTTATCCATGAAACTTTCCTTTTAATCGGTTTAAACTAGCAACTTGATACCCACGGCAAACGTGAGAATTTCGAATGCAATTTTAATCACTCGGTTGCTGTATCGAGTCGCGGCCCATGCGCCTAAACTGCCGCCTAGAAATGAGCTTAACAATAAAACAGGCAACCAAGCCCAATGTATCGGAGCGCCAGCTTGGACGACGGCAATGCCTCCAATGCCATTCCAAAACAGGCCGACACAAATCATGGTGTAAGCAACGGCTTGTTTATAGTTATACCCAAACCAGCGAACTAAAAATAATGTCACGAGCAGACCAGAACCTGCGGTCAGCGACCCGTTGATGATACCGATGAGCATTAGTCCGACACCGCCGATGACCCAACCGATTGGGTGACGGTTACGTATTATTTCTGATTGGCCTAACGATTTCTTAAATCGTGAATAGATGCCGAGCGCGAGAATCATGCTCCCTAGCATTTTTTCCGCCATACCATCAGGTATTTGGACAATTAAGTTCGCCCCTAAGACTACGCCAATGCTGCCAGAGACTATAAGGTAGAGCGCGACCTTCCATTTAATTGTGCCTGCTTTTAAGTGTGTGCTTGCTGCCCCTAAGCCTAAAGCGACGGAAGCCACTTTATGTGTCCCCAGCGCAACCGAGAATGGCAAGCCGAGAAAGATGAGCAAAGGGAATTGAAGTAAGCCTGCACCGCCGCCAGAAAGCGAAGCCAGAGTATTGGCGATAAGTGAGCCGAAAAAGAGGGTGAGGGTATCTAGCCAATCCATAAGCAAAATAAAGGGGGCGTTTTGCCCCCTTATCATCAAATCAAAGTTAGTTTTTAAACAGCACCGAAGAACCGTGGTTCAAGCTAGTGAGCAATAGCGTTTTTTCGTTCACGACATCAATACGGCGACTTTGCTCGGCATCAAGCTTAAAGATTTGAGTGATCAAACGTAGCTGTGCTTCGGAGAAGTCTTTTGATTGAGAAGATGAAATATCTTTAAACTCAGAAGGCGAAACCAACAAATAGTTGTCACTTACTTCCCAGCGCCCTTTTTCCGAGATATTAATCGTGGATTCTGCCGTTGAACCTTGAGCGAATAGTTTGATATTTGCTACGCGAATATAGTCTCCATTAGGGAGATATTTCACATTTGATTCAACATTAACACGACGCAGTGGGCCGACAGGATCGTCAGGCAAGCTGTCTGTAATGACCGTCACCATGGTTGACTGCCACTCATTGGCAGTGAGGACCTGTTCCACTTTTAGGTCGCTACCCCAATATAACCAACCACTGAAAAGAACGGATACGGCCAAAACCGCAGATGCTAATTTTATCTTCATTCTGGCCTCCTTATTTACAGATATCGGTTGGGTCATTTTGACCAGCGAAAATACGCAATGTCACGTTCTCATATGAATGTTGACTGTCATGAATGTAGTTCAGAATCAGCTGATTGTTCTGGCCACCTGTAGCAATCACTTCTACCGGCATTGAATCTTCTGCATGGTATTTTACGTAGCGTTCAATGCACTGCTCAATGGACGGCAACCAACTATTGATTTGCGGGTGGTTCACTGGCGTCATCACAGGTACATTTTGATACTCACCAATCTGACGGAATTGGGATTCTGCAGGATTGGTGAATAGCAATACACAAATAGGAAGCAGCAGAGACAAAAGAACGATCATACGCGGCAGCCAGTTATTAGTGTTAGCTGCTGGTTTTGGCTGTGCCTTAGGTAGTTCTACTTGAGGCTCTACTTCAGTCGTGGTGTCTGTCGCCGCTTCTGTTGACGGCGCGTCACTTGTTTCTATTTCAGCAGCGTGCACTTCATTTTCAGAAGTGGCTTCTTCAACGTCAGTATTAGAGTCAGCAGATAATGGGCTTAAGCGTTCCACTGAACAAATGAGTTGATAACCGCGTTTAGGAACCGTTTTAACAAACTCTGGAGATTTTGTTGAGTCCTTCAACATCTTACGCAGAGTAGAGATCGCTTGAGTCAGGCTTGAGTCATCCACCTCAAAACCTTGCTCACGCCAAACAAACTCGTGAAGCTCGTTACGGGTTAAAACTTCGTTTGGTCTCTCTGCCAACATCAGAAGTATACGGCTTTCGTTGCTTCCTAATCGTACAACGTCGTTGCCGTTTTGTTGGTCAGCGAGCGAATTACTATTTGGATCAAAGGTGAACCTTTGAGCAAGTAGAAATTTGGTGCCGATGTTAGTCATTTAGTTCTTCTTAGATGGATGATGTTGTAATTATAGTGATTTATGTCACAAAATTACCGAAGCGCATGGAGTGCGCACGACATTTTAGATGCTTTTAGGCTGGTAGGATAATTAAATTTTTCTAAAAAAACACCGTTTTTAGCAATATTGACCTTGAATTTACATTTGTCAGCCACATGTTAAATGACATCTCAGTAAGGTAATTTCAAGGGGAAAGTCACAAACTTATCTCCATGAAAAAGCCAATTAGTTTAGATGTTATGGAGCACACATGAGCGAAACCGTATCTCAAAACAAAGAAACTCGTGGTTTTCAATCAGAAGTAAAACAACTACTGCATTTAATGATCCATTCTCTTTATTCAAATAAAGAGATCTTTTTGCGCGAGCTGATTTCTAACGCATCAGATGCATCGGACAAGCTGCGCTTCCAAGCGCTATCTAACCCAGACTTATATGAAGGTAATGCAGACCTTTGCGTGAAACTGTCGTTTGATGAAAGCGCAAATACCTTAACCATTTCTGATAACGGTATCGGTATGAGCCGCGATGATGTGATCGAGCACTTAGGTACGATCGCAAAATCCGGGACCGCGGAGTTTTTCTCAAAGCTGTCTGAAGAGCAGAGCAAAGACTCTCAGCTTATTGGTCAGTTTGGTGTTGGCTTCTACTCTGCGTTTATCGTTGCTGATGCCGTCACCGTACGCACTCGTGCTGCGGGCCTAGCCGCTGATGAAGCAGTACAATGGCACTCAGCCGGTGAAGGTGAGTACACCATCGAAAACATCACTAAAGAATCGCGTGGTACTGATATCATTCTTCATATGCGTGAAGAAGGTAAAGAGTTCCTAAATGAATGGCGTCTACGTGATGTGATCAGTAAGTACTCGGATCACATTGGCATCCCAGTTTCAATCCAAACTGTTGTTCGCGATGACGAAGGCAAAGAAACGGATGAGAAGAAGTGGGAGCAAATCAACAAAGCTCAAGCACTGTGGACGCGTAATAAATCGGATATCTCAGATGAAGAGTATCAAGAGTTCTACAAGCACGTATCACATGACTTTGCTGATCCATTGGTTTGGAGCCATAACCGTGTAGAAGGTAAAAACGATTACACGAGCTTGCTTTACATCCCATCTAAAGCGCCATGGGATATGATGAACCGCGACCACAAATCAGGCTTGAAACTGTACGTACAACGCGTGTTCATTATGGACGATGCAGAGCAGTTCATGCCGTCTTACCTACGTTTTGTACGAGGTTTAATAGACTCCAATGATCTGCCACTCAACGTATCGCGTGAGATCTTACAAGATAACAAAGTGACTCAGTCTCTACGTAATGCTTGTACTAAGCGTGTGCTAACGATGTTAGAGCGCATGGCTAAGAATGATGAAGAGAAATACCAATCATTCTGGAAAGAGTTTGGTCTTGTGATGAAAGAGGGCCCGGCAGAAGACTTCGCAAACAAAGAGAAAGTTGCAGGCCTATTGCGCTTTGCTTCAACTGAAGTGGATTCTGCGGAGCAAACCGTGGGTCTAGCTGCTTACGTTGAGCGCATGAAAGAAGGTCAAGATAAGATCTACTACTTGACGGCAGACAGCTATGCAGCTGCGAAAAACAGCCCTCACTTAGAGCAGTTCAAAGCGAAAGGCATTGAAGTTATCTTGATGTACGATCGCATTGATGAGTGGCTGATGAACTACTTAACTGAGTTTGACGGCAAGCAGTTCCAGTCAATCACAAAAGCTGGGCTCGATCTAAGTCAGTTTGAAGATGAAGCAGAAAAAGAGAAGCAGAAAGAAACTGAAGAAGAGTTTAAGTCGGTTGTAGAACGCACGAAGTCTTACCTAGGCGATCGTGTGAAAGAAGTTCGTACGACCTTTAAACTCGCGTCTACACCTGCTGTTGTGGTAACGGACGATTACGAAATGGGCACTCAAATGGCGAAGCTTCTTGCAGCGGCGGGTCAGGCAGTGCCAGAAGTGAAGTACATCTTTGAGCTAAACCCTGAGCACGAGCTGGTTAAGCGCATGGCTGACGAAGCGGATGAAGAGGCATTTGGTCGTTGGGTAGAAGTCCTGCTTGGTCAAGCAATGCTTGCAGAGCGAGGCTCAATTGAGGACCCAACGGAGTTCTTAGGAGCTGTTAATAAACTTTTGACTAAGGTGTAATAACCTCAGTACATCAAAAAGCTCGCATTTCGCGAGCTTTTTGTTTGTTGTCGCAAAATTTTGCATCTCAGGTGTTGAGTTAATAATCAATAGGGCGTGAAAGAGGGTATCGTTAACATTCTTTAGTCTTAATACACTCTTTGCGCGGCGAACCTGTGATAGAATCTGCGACTTGAATGTGAGTAATAAGGCGTGTATTTTTGCTCGCCTATATACGTTATACCGAAACTTATCGTTGCGAGTGCTTCTCGGGTTTGATGTCTAAGAAGCCCAGCTATTGTGAGCTTCGGTATAAATCTTAAATATTAAAGAGGATAAATCATGCGCATCATTCTTCTAGGTGCTCCAGGTGCAGGTAAAGGCACACAAGCAAACTTCATCATGGAAAAATACGGTATTCCACAAATCTCTACTGGTGATATGCTTCGTGCTGCTATCAAAGCAGGTACAGAGCTTGGTAAACAAGCTAAAGCTGTTATCGACGCTGGTCAGCTAGTTTCTGATGAAATCATCCTTGGTCTTATCAAAGAGCGTATCGCTCAAGAAGACTGTGCAAACGGTTTCCTACTGGATGGTTTCCCACGTACTATTCCTCAAGCTGACGGCCTAAAAGAAATGGGCGTTGATGTAGACTACGTTATCGAATTTGACGTTGCAGATGATGTGATTGTTGAGCGTATGGCAGGTCGTCGTGCTCACCTTCCTTCTGGTCGTACTTACCACGTTGTTTACAACCCACCTAAAGTGGAAGGTAAAGATGACGTAACTGGTGAAGATCTTGTTGTTCGTGATGACGACAAAGAAGAAACAGTACGTGCACGTCTAGGTGTTTACCACGAGCAAACTGCACCACTAATCAACTACTACGGTAAAGAAGCTGAAGCAGGCAACACTAAGTACCTTAAGTTTGATGGTACTAAGCAAGTAGCTGAAGTTAGTGCAGATATCGAGAAAGCACTCTCTTAATTTGCTGAAGTCAAAAAATTAATATTTTGATATATTGAAAGCGACCCAAGTGGTCGCTTTTTTTAGTTTACTCGTAAACATATATCTAAATGACTTCAAGTGGCAACGATGCAGCGCTGTGAGGCTATTTAAGTATATGAACTAAGCCGTTTACCATGAATAGGATGTTATGAAAGAGAATAATAAACAGGGTGTACTCCTCGTGAACCTGGGTACTCCTGACGCACCAACCGCTCCTGCCGTAAAGCGCTTTTTAAGTCAGTTTCTTCATGATCACCGAGTGGTAGACATGACTCGATGGCTTTGGTGTCCGCTATTGCACGGCGTTATCCTTCCAATCCGAGCTCCCAAGGTTGCTAAACTCTATCAATCAGTTTGGATGGAAGAGGGCTCGCCACTGATGGTGTACTCTAAGCGTCAAACAGAAAAGTTGGCTCAAAAGCTTGATATGCCAGTCGAACTTGGCATGACTTATGGAAATCCAAGTTTGCAATCAGGTTTTGAAGCGCTGTTGGCTCAAGGGGTAGAAGAAGTCATCGTTTTACCTTTGTATCCGCAATACTCGGGCACAACAACGGCAGCGGTTTCTGACGGAATCACTAAAGCGTTTAAAAACCTGCCCGTGATACCGGGCTTTAGCTTTATTCGGGATTACTACAATCACCCGAAATACATTGAAGCGTTAGCGCATTCAGCTCGTGAACATTGGCAAGAGTATGGTAAGGGAGACTACTTGCTATGTTCTTATCACGGTATTCCAAAACGTTACGCTGATAATGGAGATGTTTACCCTCAGCACTGTGAAGAGACGACTCGCTTACTCGCTGAAGCGTTAGGGTTAAACGAGCAACAGATAGGTATGACGTATCAGTCTCGATTTGGCCGAGAAGAGTGGTTACAGCCCTATACCGATAAAACCCTAGAGGCACTTCCTGCAAAAGGGGTAAAAAATATCAATGTAGTGACACCAGCATTCTCTTCGGATTGTTTAGAAACGTTGGAAGAAATCTCGGAAGAGTGTAAAGAGATTTTCCTTGAAGCAGGTGGTGAAAACTTTACCTACATTCCTTGTTTGAACGATAGTGAGCTTCATATAGAAATGATGGCTGAGTTAGTTCACTCTAAGCTTTAGGTACAAAAAAGGGTCGCAAAAGCGACCCTTTTTTGTAGAGCGATTAAGCGACTTGTACTTGCTGCTCTTCGACTTGTTCTGCTGTGCTGTGAGTATTCTCTGCACCATGCATCCAGCGAACGAGCGTATTCGAGAATAGAAGTAGGATGACACCACTCACGGTAGCGCTGACGGCAATGCCACTAAAGATAGCCATTGCGCCCAATTCTCCTACGTGAGACCCCACATAGCCCGCAACGTAGTTTGCAATCGCATTACAGCCAAACCATGCACCCATCATGAGTGAAGCTAAGCGAAGCGGTGCTAACTTGGTTACCAGTGAAAGACCAATTGGAGATAAACACAGTTCGCCCAAGGTGTGGAAGAAGAAAGCACCCACCAGCCACAACATTGATGTTTTTACCGTTGTGTCTCCACCTTGTTCTAGCACAGCGCCAACCATACATAGGAAGCCAATTGCCAAGAAAAATAGTGCCATCGCAAATTTCACTGGCGACGTAGGTTCGCGTTTCCCCAGTTTTACCCAAAGGACCGCCAGAACTGGTGCTAGGGTAATAATGAAAAATGGGTTTAGCGATTGGAACCACGCAGCAGGTACTTCAAAATCACCAATCATACGATCAGTATATTGTTGAGTGTAGATGTTCATTAGGCCACCGGCCTGCTCAAAGCCAGCCCAGAAGACGATAGTGAATAAGCTCATGACCAAAATTACTTTTAGTCGGTTTACTTCTTCTTTCGTTAGGGGTTGCTTCGTGGTGGAGTTTTTGTTGCTTAGATCTCGTTTTGCTGCGGGCTCGCGACCGATGTCACCAAGCCAAGACTGAGCTAGCACCATTTGCATCACTAAGCTAATAATCATACCTACACCTGCGGCCACAAAACCGGCTTTCCAACCGTAAGAGGTTGTCACAGAGCCAGAAACGACGCCGGCAAGTAACGCACCTAAGTTGATACCCATATAAAAGATAGTGAATGCGCCGTCACGACGGTTGTCACCCTCTTTATATAAATCGCCAACCATGGTTGAGATATTCGGCTTAAAGAGGCCGTTACCAGTGATAAGCAGACCAAGACCTAAATAGAAACTGTGTAGCGAACCAATACCCAGAGCGTCAGCAGGAAGTGCGAGTGTAAACTGGCCGATAGCCATTAACGCGCCACCAAGCAAAATTGAACGGCGTTGACCTAAATAGTTATCCGCTAAGTAACCACCGATAAGAGGTGTGATATACACAAGACCAGTATAAATACCGTATAGGTCTAGTGCGTCTTTGGTTGACCAGCCAAGGCCGCCATTCATCGTTGTATCTGTAAGGTAAAGTACTAGAATGGCGCGCATTGCGTAGTAAGAAAAGCGTTCCCACAGTTCAGTACCGAACAATAAGAACAAGCCACGAGGATGGCCGAAATATTGATGTTGGTTTGACATAAGCTCTTCTAATAATAGTTATTACATTTTTTAACGACTTCTACGTATACATTGCAATTTAATGAGTGACAAACAATAAAATTTTGTATTACGACTAAAGTTGTTTGTTAAGTGACTGTTTTTGAGTGTATTTGCAGATGATATGATGGTGTGTTGGCTGTGTTACAAACTTAATTTCCATTTTTGTCTATGGACTTCTTCTCGTAAGTTCTTGAAAAAATACCGTTAATGCGAGCGATGTATAATCATACTTTTATAGATAAACTGAATGTCAATGACTCAACTTTGGCTTAATGCTAGGATAAAAACAAAATAGAATTGGCTAGTAAAAAAGATGAAACGTTGGTATCTACTTTATTGTAAACGTGGGGAGCAGGTTAGGGCGAAACAGCACCTTGAAAACCAAGGTGTAGAGTGCTTTTATCCAACTGTAGAAGTTGAGAAGATTTTGCGCGGGAAAAGACAAAAAGTCGAAGAGCCGCTGTTTCCTTGTTATGTGTTTGCTTACTTTGATTATGAACAGGGACCTAACTTCACCTCAGTCCGCTCCACTCGAGGGGTTGTTGATTTTGTGCGTTTTGGTGCTCAACCGAAAGAAGTCCAAGGTGACTTAGTCTTTGAATTGATGCAGCTAGAAAAATGCTGTAATGAAAATACCGCTTCTGAGTGTATGCCAAAACCAGGTGATCAAATCCGAGTTAAGAGCGGTCAGTTTGCTGGTATAGATGCTATCTTCCAAGAGCAAGATGGTGAGAAACGCTCAATCATGTTAGTGCAGATGATCACTAAACGAGTGCCTGTCAGTATTGATAACAGCGATTTAGACTTGAAATAGCTAATGTGTAAAAACAAAAAAAGAGGTGCTTTGGCACCTCTTTTTTAATCTTGCTGGTAATCACCAGCAGTGGGACGCTGTTTAGCGAGCTTAGCAAAACAACGATGGTTACCGATTAGGAGTAGGGCATGACACCCTACTTAGTCGCTTAGTAAGCGTCGTTATGGACGGTTTGCACCGCACGACCTGACGGGTCTACACAGTTTTGGAATGACTCATCCCATTCAATCGCTTTCGCTGATGAACAAGCTACTGAAGGACCACCTGGCACACACTCAGCCGCTGAAGGTAGTGGGAACAGCTCTTCAAAGATTTCTCGGTACACGTAACCTTCTTTTGTGGTTGGCGTGTTGTATGGGAAGCGGTATTGAGCCGTTTCCATCTGCTGATCCGTCACTTTTTGCTCTGCGACTTCTTTCAACGTATCAATCCAGCTGTAACCTACGCCATCAGAGAACTGTTCTTTTTGACGCCATGCGATCGACTCTGGCAAGTAATGCTCAAAACACTCGCGTAGAATGTGTTTTTCCATTTTGCCGTTGCCACACATCTTATCTGCTGGGTTTAGGCGCATTGCAACGTCGATAAACTCTTTATCAAGGAACGGTACTCGGCCTTCAACCCCCCATGCCGCTAGCGATTTGTTTGCGCGCGCGCAGTCAAACATGTTCAGAGCAAGCAGCTTACGTACTGTTTCTTCGTGGAACTCTTTCGCGTTTGGTGCTTTGTGGAAGTACAGGTAGCCGCCAAAGATCTCATCTGCACCTTCACCAGAAAGTACCATCTTAATGCCCATCGCTTTGATCTTGCGACCCATTAAGAACATAGGCGTGGATGCGCGGATGGTGGTCACATCGTACGTTTCGATGTGGTAAATCACGTCGCGAATCGCGTCGAGACCTTCTTGAATTGTATAAGTCATTTCATGGTGAACGGTACCGATTTGGTCGGCAACTTCGCGAGCGGCTTTCAGGTCAGGCGCGCCTTCTAGGCCAACAGCAAAAGAGTGCAGTTGTGGCCACCAAGCTTCTGACTTTTCATCGTCTTCAATTCGCATTGCAGCAAAACGTTTAGCCACAGCAGAGGTGATGGATGAATCTAAACCACCTGATAGTAAAACACCATATGGAACATCCGTCATTAGTTGGCGTTTAACCGCTGCTTCTAGTGCTTCAGTCAGTTCTTCTTTGCTGGTGGTGTTACCTTGAACGGCAGCGTATTCGTTCCAGTCACGAACATAGTAACGCGTTGGCTCGGCATCTTTTGAACTGTAGTAGCTACCAGGAGGGAACTCGCTCACTGTTTTACATACTGGAACAAGTGCCTTCATCTCTGATGCAACATAGTAGTTGCCATGCTCATCATGACCTTGATAAAGAGGGATAATGCCAATGTGGTCGCGACCGACTAAGTATTCGTCTTTTTCTTCATCGTACAGAACAAAAGCGAAAATACCGTTTAGTTCTTCAAGGAGATCTGCACCCATATCTTGGTACAGTGCAAGAATGACTTCACAGTCTGAATCGGTTTGAAACTCGTATTTTCCTTCGTAACGAGCACGAATTTCTTTATGGTTGTAGATTTCACCATTGACTGCAAGGATGAGCTTTTTATCAGGGCTGTATAGCGGTTGTGCACCACTATTTAGACCAACAATCGCCAAGCGCTCATGCGCTAAAATCGCGCGCTCTGAAGAGTAAATCCCAGACCAGTCAGGGCCACGATGACGAAGTTTTTTCGACATTTCTAATGCGATAGGGCGCAATGCGGCTGCATCGCTTTTAATGTCTAAAATGCCAAATACTGAACACATACTACATCCTTACTAAACTAAATAATTTCTAATCGGTATGGCTTAAATTTGCCATTACTAGTAAAAAAAGCAACGTTTTGTGATTATAAAAATGATAAAAAGCCTTGTTGTGTAAATATTATTTAATTTAATGGCTCGTTTGGTGAATGAAATCAAGGTTTGGTATAAAAACCATACAAAAAAGCCTTTCTATTGATAGAAAGGCTTTTAAAAAATATTAGTATGGTTGCTTATTTTATTGGTGTGAACTGAGGTTCAAGTTGTTTACACACATGTCGAGCAAAACCGATACCTGCTTCACTGTATATATTGAATGCGGCGTCAACTCCGCTTTCCAGCAAACCTTCTAACTGATCTGGGTACTCGGCGATAGCAGCTATTTGCCCTTTATATTTTCTGCGTTTAAGCTGCTCAAGTGCGGTTTGGTTACCTTGATGATGAGGCATGGCAAGCAGCACCAGTTTGACATGACCTGTATCTAAAATTCGTTCCCAAAAATCTGGGTCTGTGGCATCGCCAGCGATCACGTTTCTTCCCTCTGAACGGTGCTGATGTGCTGCATCTTCACGAATTTCTATGCCTAGTGAAATTTTGCCATAGCGCGCACGTAATTCATCATAGGCCCCTGTCCCGATGCGACCCATGCCTAAGATCAATACCTGGGCATGCCCAGGGTTAATGAGTTGGTCACGCTGGTTAAGCTTTTCTGCGGCTGTCTCTTGCAGCCACTTGCCGGAGTGTTGATAAATTTTGTGGCTAAGGCGGTTAAGTGGCGCAGAAATAATAAAGGACACAGACACCGCAACCGCAATCGCAGCGAGCATATCGCTTGGCATCCAGCCCATTTTATAGGCCAACCCTGCGACTATAAGGCCAAACTCACTGTAGTTGAACAGCGATAAAGAGGCGAGCAAAGAGGTACGTACTCGAAACTTAAAGTGATTAATCGTGATGAAGTACAAAAGCCCTTTTATTGGCAGCAGTAAGATAAATAGTAGGGCGAGTACGACGCCATTGACGCTCAATGAAGCGGACAAGCCAATGTTTAAAAAGAAGCAGACTAAGAACAGCTCCTTCATATTGAATAGCGATTTGGATAGCTCTGAAGCTTTAGGGTGGCCTGCGAGTAACATGCCTAAAATCAGCGCGCCCAAGTCAGGTTTCATACCGACCAATTCGAATAGCCCTGCCCCAACAACAAGCGCGAAGAAAATACCGAACAGCACCAGCATTTCGCCGTGGCCAACTTTATCTAACAGCTTATAGAATAGTGGACGAAGGAAAGGCAATGCGAACAAACCAATGGCATACCATTCTGGGACTTTGCCGGTTGAAGCAGTCAGGAATACCACGGCAAAAATATCTTGCATAACCAAGATACCGATCGCGAGTGTGCCGTAGGTCGCGTTCATTTCCCCTTTTTCTTGCAATGCTTTTACGGCAAAAACGGTACTGGAGAACGATAGTGCAAAAGCTAAAAGTAGGATTTGACCGCTATCCATACTGGCGAGCGAAGTTAAGCCCAGTAGTTTTAAACCTGATAGCGCTAGTGCAAAAAAAGCGGTAGACAGTATGTTGTGGGCGGTCGCTCCTCCCCATATTTCTTTGGACAGTAGCGTTTTGACATCAAGCTTGAGTCCGATCGTGAATAGAAGAAGAGTGACACCAAGATCTGCAAGAGTGACGATAACGTCATTGCTTTGATAGCCAAATGCATGCAAACCAAATCCTGCCAGTAGAAAACCAACGAGGGGAGGGAGGCTACATTTAAGCGCAATAAAGCCAGCTAAAAAAGCTGTTGTAATTAGAATAATTTCCATACTGTTGAGCTGTATTCCTGATATACAAAAACGGGCTGTGAAAACACAGCCCGAGATTGTAACTCAATTAGTTGTATAAACTTAGTCTTCAAGTAACTTTTGTAACAAAACTCCGTTTAGCATTGCGCGTTTAATCATCGCAAATGCGCCCATCGTTGGCTGCTTATCAATGTGTGAAGCCACGATAGGAAGGTCGTTATGGAAAGTTTTGAGAGATTGATTTTCGACATTACGTTGAATTGCAGGGAAGACAATATCTTGTGCGGCAGTAATGTCGCCCGCAATGACAATTTTCTGAGGGTTAAACAAGTTAACGGTAATTGCAATCGCTTTACCTAACTGGTTACCCACTCGCACTAAACTCTGCTTTGCAAGTTCGTCACCATCCATTGCATGCTGACACACAGCTTCAATCGTGATGTTTTGAAGGTCAGTCAAGCTTGACTCATAGCCTTGAGCAATCAATTGTTTTACTCGTTGGATAATAGCTGGGTTCGCTGCTACGGTTTCTAAGCAACCAAAGTTCCCACATTGGCACTGTTCACCAAGCGGATCGATTTGGATATGACCAATTTCACCGACGTTGCGGTTAAAGCCCAGAAAAACCTGGCCGTTAACGATAATACCTGCGCCGGTACCGCGGTGAACGCTAACTAAAATGGAGTCCTGACAGTCTTGGCTTGCCCCAAAGTAGTGCTCCGCTAACGCCATACCACGTACGTCATTCCCAACAAAGCATGCGGTATTAAACTTCTCTCCAACAATTTCACCCAACGCTAGATTATCGATATCGGTATTCGGCATGTACTCAACTACGCCTGTTGTTGGGTTAACAAGGCCCGGTAGCGTAATACCAATTGCGATGAGCTGATCAATTTTGTCTTCGCAACGGTTTACGAAGTCTTTAAGTAAATCGATAAGCCCAGCGATCAAGTCAGCTTGGTTGGTGTAATGCAGTTCGTGCTGATCTTCCGCAAGTGCAGTGCCACCTAAATCGTACAAACAAAATTGTACGTAATCTCGACCTAAACGAACCGCAATAGAGTGGAAGGGTTTGACTTCGGTGGTCAGAGAGATTGCACGACGACCACCAGTTGAAGCTTGCTGGGCGACCTCTTTAATAAGGCCGCGCTCTAAAAGTTGGCGGGTTATTTTGGTAACACTAGCAGGTGCGAGCTGGCTCACATCTGCGACTTGAATACGGGAGATAGGACCTTGCTGATCAATCAGCCTATATACCGCAGCGCTGTTAAGCTGTTTTACTAAATCTACATTACCAATCTGTCCGCCATTCATGCTTAATTTTGCTCGTATTGTCCGTTAACAACCGTCGCTTTTACTTTGAAGTCACGATCGAAAATGGTTAGGTTTGCAACCATCCCTTTTCGAACTCGGCCAAGGCGATCCTCAACACCAATTGCAGTTGCTGGGTATAACGTGGCCATTCGTAGAGCTTCGTCTAAAGCGATCCCCGCGTGCTCAACTGAATTCTGAACTGCTTCTATCATTGTCAAAGCTGAGCCGCCTAGTGTGCCGTTTTCATCAACACACTTACCATCTCGGTAATATACTTTCTTACCGACAAAAATAAAGTGATCAATGTTAGCACCTGCTGGAGCTGTGGCATCCGTCACCAAAACAAGCTTTTCACCTTTGATTTTATGAGCAATTCGGATGTTTGCGTAGTCTACGTGGAAACCATCAGCAATAATGCCAGCATAAACGTCAGGAGTATCGTAAATTGCACCAACAACTCCAGGTTCACGACCAACCATTGGTGTCATCGCATTAAATAGGTGTGTGGCAAAAGTAATACCTGCTTCAAAGCCTTTACGCGCTTCGGCGTAGGTCGCATTTGTATGACCAATAGAAACCACGATGCCGGCTGCTTTTAATCGTGCAATATGCTCTGGATCGTTTTGCTCTGGTGCAAGCGTTACTTTAGCGATGATATCGGCGTTTGCGCAGATAAGATCAATCATGCTTTCATCTGACGGGCGAATAAAATCGACGTTGTGGATACCTTTTTTCGCGACGTTAAGATAAGGGCCTTCTAGGTGTAGACCAAGTGATTGGTTTTGATATTGGTTATGATATTCACGAGCGGCAGAAATTGCAGTTCGCATATCTTCGTCTGATGAAGTAATGAGCGTTGGTAAGAAGCTAGTACAGCCGGACTTGAGGTTTGCTTCGTGCATGATTTGCATGGTTTCCGGTGTGATTGCATCGTTTAGCATTACACCGCCACAGCCATTCAGTTGCAGGTCTATAAAGCCCGGACTTAGGTTTGCGCCTGCGAGGTCTTTCACTTCGATGCCCTGAGGTAGCTCTGCAACCGGCACAATAGATTGAATAAGGTCGTTTTCGATGATGACCGCATGATCGGTAAGAACATCACTACCGGTATAAATTTTACAGTTACTTAGCGCGTACATAGTCAGCTAGTCCTTATAGATGAGAATTCAATTTCTATATCGTTACCTAAGTGGAGACTGCTTTAGTCATATGGGTACTTAGTTTGTATCACTGAATTAGATAACGAGTCACATACAGCAAGTCGCGTTTTATCGATGTTATTGTCATAGTAACTAACTGAAAAGTAATAATTGTATGGTTTTTTATGATTCTTTTTCAGAGCAAAGTTACAGTGATTTACCCGCCTAGATACCAAAATAACACTGATTCTGCCTTGCATAAAGTGCGAGAATATTATCTTTAAAACGCCATTTTTTCGTATAATAAAATAAGTTTTATGATCTCGCTAGCAAAAACCTTCCGAAAGGGCAAATTGTGGTGATTATGATCACAAACGGTGAGCTTTTAATTTGCGGAGCAAAATTAATGTCATAAACTGAGGATGACTAAATTGGACGACTGAAATAAGTCATTCAACATAACATCTAATCCTATAGGGGGAACTTAAGGTGAATATTCTCGGATACGCGCAGAAGTTAGGTAAAGCTCTTATGCTTCCTATTGCGACTTTGCCAATCGCAGGCTTGTTACTGCGCTTGGGCCAGCCGGATGTTTTTGACATCGCATTTATGGCACAAGCAGGTAACTCAATCTTTTCTAACCTTCCATTGTTGTTTGGCCTTGGTATTGCGATCGGTCTATCTAAAGACGGTCAAGGTGCAGCTGGCCTTGCTGGTGCAGTTGCGTACTTTGTACTGACAGCGACAGCGTCAACAATTGATGCATCAGTAAACATGTCGTTCTTTGGTGGTATCATCGCAGGTATTATTGCTGGCCACTCTTACAACGCTTTCCATGCTACACGTCTTCCTGAGTGGCTTGCTTTCTTCTCTGGTAAACGTTTAGTGCCGATTATGGCAGGTCTATTCGCTTTAGTTGCTGGTGCAGTTGGTGGCATTGTATGGCCAACAATTCAAGGTGGTCTAGATGCGCTTGCTCATGGCATCTCAACTTCTGGCGCTATTGGTCAGTTTATCTACGGTACACTGAACCGAGCCCTTATTCCTGTAGGTCTACACCACGTACTTAACTCATTCTTCTGGTTTGGTATGGGGTCTTGTCAAGAAGTGCTAGTAACTGGTGCAAATGCTGCGGGTCAAGCGCTTCCTGCTCTACAACAACTGTGTGTTGATCCTGCGCTAGCGAAAACGCTTGTGGCTGGTCAAACTCATACATTTGAATTCGCTAACTCTGTCACTCCTGAAATCACTGCAACAGTGAAGGAAGTAACTGAAACAGTTAAATCTGGTGACCTACACCGTTTCTTCGGCGGCGATAAGAGCGCTGGTGTGTTCATGAACGGTTTCTTCCCAGTAATGATGTTCGGCCTACCTGGTGCGGCGCTTGCAATGTACCTAGCGGCTCCTGCTGAGAAACGTAGCCAAGTTGGTGGTGCATTGTTCTCTGTTGCATTCTGTTCATTCCTAACTGGTATCACAGAGCCCCTAGAGTTCATGTTCGTATTCCTAGCGCCTGCACTATACGCGATTCACGCAGTGTTCACTGGTCTGTCGCTAGTTGTTGCTAACATGCTTGGTACGCTACACGGCTTCACATTCTCAGCTGGTCTAATTGACTACTTGTTGAACTACGGTCTAGCAACTAAGCCGCTACTACTTGGTGCAGTTGGTCTTGGCTTTGGTGCTCTATACTTCTTCACATTCAGCTTCGCAATCCGCGCATTCAACTTGAAATCGCCTGGTCGTGAAGATGACGACAGCGAAGCAGCTGCGCCTGCTGGTGAGAAGAAAAGTGGTGACCTAGCTCGCCAATACTTAAAAGCACTTGGCGGTCATGACAACCTAACTTCAATCGACGCATGTATCACTCGACTACGCTTGACGCTAAAAGATCGTTCAGTCGCTGATGAGGAAGTACTGAAGAAACTGGGTGCGAAAGGTGTTGTTAAACTTGGTGAAAACAACCTTCAAGTTATCCTTGGCCCTCTAGCTGAAATCGTTGCTGGCGAAATGAAAGCAATCGGTGCTAATGAAGACCTATCGAATGTAAAATTGCCTTAATTACATCGAACTGATATCTGACTAAAGACCTCCCTCGGGAGGTCTTTTTTTGTTTTGGCACTTTGAATCTGCTGTGCTTTCGCACTAACTCGATAAATATTGTCGTTTTAGCGCGAGTTCTTGTTGTCTAATTGCTTAGAATTGTGGATCATTAGAAACAATGTACTCTGCAAAACCATACTTGGATGCAGAGTTCCGTTTTCTCTGACAATACTAATATTTTTGAGGTGCTATAGATGAGTGAAGCTGATGCTCGTCCATCAAACTTTATTCGCCAGATCATTGATAAAGATCTAGCGGATGGTAAACACACTAGCGTGCATACTCGATTCCCGCCGGAGCCAAATGGCTACCTGCATATCGGTCATGCTAAGTCTATCTGTTTGAACTTCGGTATTGCTCAGGACTACCAGGGTCAATGTAATCTACGTTTCGACGATACGAACCCTGAAAAAGAAGACATCGAATACGTTGAGTCTATCAAGAAAGATGTAAACTGGTTGGGCTTTGAGTGGAGTGGTGAAGTATGTTACTCATCAAACTACTTCGATAAGCTTTACGAATATGCAATTGAATTGATTAACAAAGGCTTAGCGTATGTAGATGAGCTAAGTCCAGAGCAGATTCGTGAATACCGTGGCACGCTAAAGGCGCCAGGTAAACCAAGCCCATACCGTGACCGTTCTGTTGAAGAGAACTTAGCGTTATTTGAAAAAATGCGCGCTGGTGAATTTGAAGAAGGTAAAGCGTGTCTTCGTGCCAAGATTGACATGGGTTCTTCATTCATGGTTATGCGCGATCCAGTTTTATACCGTGTGCGTTTTGCTACGCACCACCAAACTGGTGATAAGTGGTGCATTTACCCAATGTACGACTTCACGCACTGTATCTCTGATGCATTAGAAGGCATTACACACTCTATCTGTACTCTTGAGTTTATGGATAACCGTCGTCTGTACGACTGGGTTCTGGACAACATCACGATCGAAAGCCGTCCGCATCAATACGAGTTCAGTCGCTTAAACCTTGAGTACACAGTGATGTCTAAGCGTAAGCTTAATCAACTCGTCACTGAAAAACTGGTTAACGGTTGGGATGACCCACGTATGCCAACAGTCTCTGGTCTGCGTCGTCGTGGCTTCACGCCAGCATCTATCCGTGAATTCTGTAAGCGTATTGGTGTAACGAAGCAAGAAAATATGATCGAGTTTAGCTCATTAGAATCTTGTATTCGTGATGACCTAAACGAGAACGCTCCGCGTGCAATGGCTGTGCTGGATCCTGTTAAAGTTGTTATCGAAAACTTTGAAGAAGGTGCAGTAGTAAACTTGACGGTTGCTAATCACCCAAACAAACCAGAGATGGGTGTGCGTGAAGTACCATTCACTCGTGAGTTGTGGATTGAGCGTGAAGACTTCCGTGAAGAGGCGAACAAAAAGTACAAGCGTTTAGTGCTAGGTAAAGAAGTTCGCTTACGTGGTGCTTACGTGATCAAAGCAGAGCGCGTTGAAAAAGATGCCGAAGGTAACATCACGACTATCTTCTGTTCTTACGATGCAGACACACTAGGTAAGAACCCGGCTGATGGCCGTAAAGTAAAAGGTGTGATTCATTGGGTATCAGCTGATAAAGCATTACCAGCGGAAATCCGTCTGTACGATCGTCTATTTACGGTTCCAAACCCGGGTGCAGCAGAAGACTTTGCTTCTACAATCAACCCTGAATCATTAGTTGTGATCAATGGTTTTGTAGAGCCTAGCTTAGCGTCAGCAGAAGCAGAAAAAGGCTACCAGTTTGAGCGTATGGGTTACTTCTGCGCAGACTCGAAAGATTCTTCAGCAGATAAACTAGTATTCAACCGTACGGTTGGTCTACGTGATACTTGGGCAAAAATTGAGAACCAATAATCTCGATTAATGCAAAAACCGATAAAAATGCCAGCAAATGCTGGCATTTTTTTATTCTCATTATCGTAATGCGGCGGTTATAGGTAGTGTAGGGAGTTGCTTAAGAACGAGGGACGTTTGATAAATGTTCGGTTTGGAAGCAAAACAATGATGTTTATTAAGGTTTGAATTGGTAAGTCTAATCGACGCTTTACAAAAGTTGGTACGGCAATTCAGCTATTGAAAGATATCGCCCTCAGAAACAAAAAACGCCAGCATGAGCTGACGTTTATTTTAAATCAACAAACCGTTATTTTTTTGGTTTGTGTGCATCTGGATTGTCTTTACAACCACCATCACTGCACTTGCCGTACAAGTATAAGCTGTGGTTTGTTAGCGTGACATTGTACTTAGCTGCAATCTCTTTTTGACGTTCTTCAATAAGATCGTCAGAAAATTCAATTACCTCACCACAGTCTAGGCACACTAGATGGTCGTGGTGATGTTGAGTCGATAATTCGAAGACTGACTTACCACCTTCAAAGTGGTGACGAGTTACAATACCAGCATCATCGAATTGGTTTAGAACTCGGTAAACAGTTGCTAGGCCAATCTCTTCACCTAGATCAATCAACTTTTTGTACAAATCTTCAGCACTGATGTGCTGGCAGTCTGGCTGCTGAAGTACTTCTAGAATTTTTAGCCTTGGAAGGGTTACTTTTAAACCCGCATCCTTCAGCGCCTGATTATTATCTGACATATACTTTCCCGTTGGATCATCTGCAGCGATTTAACAGAATTCAATCTTCCTACCATTATAGGATAAGCGCTCAGAACATTAAACCACGAACTTCAAAGGGTTAATAGAATCTTTTTGTAAATTAGAAACAGGTCGATTATATTACAGATCTGACCAGTTACAATTATGTAACATTGAGCTTGGAGAGGGCACGGACTGCGATGAATAAGCGACTTGCGAAGATATACAAACCAGGAATTGTAAAATTCGCACTCAATATTTGGCCACCTTTTTGGGGCGCTGGTATTAAAATCTTACATATTTCTGAAGACTTTCGTACCGTGAAGGTGCGTTTGAAGCTTCGCTGGTGGAATAAAAACGCCAATCGTACTCAGTATGGTGGCAGTATTTTCTCTTTAACTGACCCCATTTACTCGTTGATGCTGATGGGGATTCTACGCGAGGAGTATTACGTGTGGGATAAAGAGGCGAGTATTAACTTTATTAAGCCAGGGCAAAGTGATTTATATGCAGAATTCGAAGTTACTGAAGGGATGCTAGAAAACATTTATCAAATGACACGGAATGGAGAAAAGTGTTTTCCTGAATTTATTACCCATGTAAAAGATAAGCAGGGGAATGTGGTTTCAGAGGTTCAACGCAAGCTTTATGTAAGAAAGAAACCTCAGTATCGCGAAGAGGAAGTGCTCACCGATGCTTTGTGAAAATATACAAAAAGACCTCCAATCGGAGGTCTTTGTATAATTCGATTTATTTAGCGTTCAAGCTCAGCTAAACACATTTCTTCGTAAATCTGTTTAACCCAGTTCTCAACACGTTCGTCAGTCAGTTCCGGTTGACGGTCTTCATCGATACATAGACCTACGAATTGGCTGTCGTCACCTTCAACAAGTGCTTTAGACGCTTCAAATTCGTAGCCTTCTGTTGAAGTATGGCCAAGAATTGTGCCACCTTTAGACTCAACGATATCACGTACTGTGCCCATCGCGTCACAGAAGTACTCTGCGTAGTCCTCTTGGTCGCCACAGCCAAAGATAGCCACTAGCTTAGTAGAGAAGTCGATTTGCTCAAGTTCAGGGAAGAAATCATCCCAATCACATTGTGCTTCACCGTAGTACCAAGTTGGGATACCTAGAAGAAGAAGATCGAAGTTATCAATGTCTTCTTTGCTGCTTTTCGCGATGTCTTGAACGTGAACTAGATGCTTACCTAGTTGCTTTTGAATCATCTTTGCAACGGCTTCAGTATTACCTGTGTCGCTACCGAAGAAGATACCTACACTTGCCATAGAGTCTATACCTTTACATTGTTTGTTATTGGCGATGGTACTAAGGGTTTAACCTAACCCAGAGCCTTCCCAAGTTAGCTGAATTACACCTTTTGCAATAAAGCCAGCACAGCCTAGGAAAAGGACTAACCATACAATACGACGACCAAAAACAGGTACATTGCCTTGCTTTAGCACATCTTTTATCGCCATCCCGATGAAAAAGAAGATAGCAGCAAAAAGAAGATCGAGCCCAATAGACTCGAGCATATCCATATAGTCGTAAAGCATTTTAGCCCTTCATGCCGAAAAATCTTGGGCGCACTATACCACTGTTAAACGGTAAAGTTAATGCACTACAAGAAGGGTTATTTCAATAATCTATTGTTGCTTTTCGAATTTGTTAACTCGAAATGTATTTCCGAATGACTCTCATTACTTCGGCCGGTTTTTCGGCGTGCAGCCAGTGGCCAGTATTAGCGATAACATGTGCTTTTGCTTGTTTGAACTGTTTTTGCACCGCAGGTTGGTGCTCTGGCATTAAGTAATCGGAATCACCACCTTTAACAAACAGAGTGGGTATGTCTGTTGGGGCAATTTCCTGCCAGCCGATAATTTGTGCGTAATTCTCAAAAAGGCTCGATACGTTAAACCGCCAGTCCATTTTATCGCCATTTTTGTATAGTGACTTAGAGAGAAATTGTCTTACACCGTCGATCTCAACATGTTGAGCTAGGATATCCATCGCTTGTTGACGGCTTGCTGGCTTTTCGTTAATTACGGCGTGTAAACCGTTAAACACATTATCGTGACGGTTTGCTGTGTAGGCGACAGGTGCCATGTCGAGTACAACCAACTGTTTGACGAGCTCTGGAGCAATGTCCACCAGTGTCATCGCGACCTTTCCACCCATTGAATGCCCAATAATAATAGATGGATCAACATTTAAGTGTTGTAGGAGTTGTGCCACATCTTTTGCCATGTCGGCGTAATTATGAATGTTTGAGTGAAAAGAGAGGCCGTGATTTCTCAGATCAATACTGATCACCGTGTGATCTTTAATAAGATCGCGGGCTAGTAGACCCAGATTACTTAAACTACCAAACAATCCGTGAATCAAAACAACTGTTTGGCCTTGGCCTTCCTGCTTATAGTTGAGTAATGCTGACATTTTATCTTATTCGTGATGGGTTTAACGTGGAGTATCCGAGAGGATCTCGTTATAATCCCCCAGAGTTTAAACATTGAGAATGTGAAAAGCGAATGAAAACAATTGAGGTTGATGAGGATCTATACCGTTACATTGCTAGCCAAACTAAGCATATCGGTGAAAGCGCCTCGGATATTTTGCGACGCCTTTTAAACCTTGATGGTCAGTTGCAGGAAGCTGAAGCCGCGCCTGTAGTAGAGAAGCCACAAGGGATTGTAGTAAGTAAAGATGCGGGTAAAACGGAATCTGTTGATGTAGTGAAAGAAATGCGTTCGCTGCTTATTTCTGATGAGTTTGCCGGTCTAAAAAAAGCGATTGATCGCTTTATGTTAGTACTATCGACCTTACATAAATTAAATCCAGAAGGTTTCGCGCAGGCTACGAATGTAAAGGGACGCAAACGCGTGTACTTTGCAGATAATGAAGAAACCTTGTTGGCAAATGGCAACACGACCAAGCCAAAAGCCATTCCTGGCACACCGTTTTGGGTTATCACGAACAACAATACCAGTCGTAAAAGACAGATGGTTGAACAAGTGATGACACACATGGGGTACCAACCTGACTTAATAGAAAAAGTAACAGGTTCAATCTAAGAAACCTGATAGAAGCCTCATAATGTGTCGCAGTTAGCGGATATTATGAGGCTTTTTTAATTTTATTTGTATTTAAAGAAAGGATGTCAAACATGGCTATGCACCCTCGTGCTGGGCAAAAAGCGCAGCAGGAAGATCTTCATAATATTCCGGCACTTGTTGCCAATTACTTCTTGCTTCAACCTGATGCTAAGAACCCCGATCACAAGGTTCAATTCGGCACATCAGGTCACCGTGGTACCGCTGATAAGCATACATTTAACGAAAACCACATTTTGGCTATTGCTCAAGCGGTTGCAGAAGTTCGTGCCCAGCAAGGGACCACAGGTCCTTTGTTTGTCGGTAAAGACACGCATGCTTTGTCTGAACCTGCATTTTCTAGCGTGATTGAAGTTTTGATTGCGAATGGCGTAAAAGTCATCGTACAGCAGGATAACGGCTACACGCCAACACCAGGTATCTCGCACGCAATTCTGACTTACAACATCAAGCACGATGAAAAAGCAGACGGTATTGTGATTACACCATCTCATAACCCACCACAAGACGGCGGTATCAAATACAATCCGACTCACGGTGGTCCAGCAGAAGCTGAGTTGACTCAAGCTATCGAAGATCGTGCGAACGCACTGATTGCCGAAGGTTTACAAGGTGTTAAACGCTTACCACTAGCAGAAGCAAAAGCATCGGATCTGTTTGTGGAGATGGACTTGGTTAAACCCTATATCGATGATCTGGTGAACGTTATCGATATGGAAGCAATCCAAAAAGCAAACCTGAAGATTGGTGTAGATCCATTGGGTGGCAGCGGCATCGATTACTGGCGTCAAATAGGTCAGGCATACAACCTAGACCTAACGCTAGTAAGTGAAGCGATTGATCCTTCTTTCCAATTCATGTCTCTCGATAAAGACGGCGTTGTACGTATGGACTGTTCTTCTCCTTACGCAATGGCGGGTCTATTGGCATTGAAAGATGAGTACGATCTAGCATTTGGTAACGATCCTGACTACGACCGTCACGGTATCGTTACGCCAAAAGGTTTGATGAACCCGAATCACTTCTTAGCCGTTTGTATCGACTACCTATACCGCCATCGTGAGGCATGGGGTAAAGATGTAGCGGTTGGTAAAACACTAGTATCAAGTGCACTGATTGACCGTGTTGTGGCGGATCTAGGTCGTGAGCTATGTGAAGTACCAGTAGGCTTCAAATGGTTTGTAGACGGTCTGTACACTGGTAAGTTTGGTTTCGGCGGCGAAGAAAGTGCTGGTGCGTCATTCCTTCGTAAAGATGGCACGCCTTGGTCAACAGACAAAGACGGCATCTTGTTATGTCTTCTAGCGGCAGAGATCACTGCGGTAACGGGTAAGAACCCACAAGACTACTATGAAGAGCTAGCGGCGAAACACGGTGAGTCGAAATACAACCGTATTCAAGCTGTAGCGAATGGCCCACAAAAAGACGTACTGAAGAAGTTGTCACCAGAAATGGTCGCGGCTGAAACACTAGCGGGTGATCCAATTACGGCTCGTCTCACGCATGCGCCTGGTAATGGTGCTGCAATCGGTGGTCTAAAAGTAACGACGGCAAACGGCTGGTTTGCTGCTCGTCCATCAGGCACAGAGGACATCTACAAGATTTACTGTGAAAGCTTCAAAGGTGAAGAGCACCTAAAACAAATCGAAGCAGAAGCACAAGAGATCGTTAATCAAGTGTTTGCAGCTGCCGGCCTGTAAACCATCCAATAGTCGATTTAGAAAACAAAGGGTTGATGTGCAAGCATCAACCCTTTTGCGTTTTAAGATTCCTGAACTGAGTTGTTTCCGGGCCAGGAATCCGGTACCACAAACCAGAATTGACCGTCCTCCGTTTGTGCATGTACAAATCGGTCTGAAGGTTTTTCAATGGGTTGAGAGAAATCGTCCGTACCAATCGCCCAGCATGGTTTGTGTAAATGATAAAGTGGCTTACCGATTAACTCCCATTGGCTCTGGTAGCACCAGTAACCACTAATCTGACTTGGATTTAGTTCATAACCCAAGCACTCGCTAGGAGTTGGCTCTGGAGTAAACGGATTAATATAGAGTCGTCCTTGCATCAATAGATGCTCTTGTGGGGCGTCGTTTAACGGAATTATTTTTTGAAATTCCGGGCGATCGCTCATTTTCAACTGATGAGTAAGCATTCTATTCAGTTTTGTATGCAGCTGGTCGTGAGCATTCGGACCATACCAAACGCCGTTATAAAGAAGATAAAACTTAATCGCCACTTCCCAGTGTTCTATTTGATTTGATTCTGTATTCCGCAACACCAAGTCGATAGCACCAATGGTCTTACCTTCGATGTCGTTTAACTGAACCTCTTCCGCGATAACCTGATATCGTTCTGAACTAGAGAGAACTGCAGTGCATAAGTGCTGATATAAAAAGCCCAATCTTGGATTACCATTGTATTGCTCAGCGTTATTTAAAGGCGTTACCGAAAGATCCTCTAAGGTTGTAAACGGAGGGCGTAACTTGAAAAGAGGAGGTGAAGTGGCGATCCATTGGTAAAAGCTTTGCAGTTGGTTCATCCGTATCCCTATATGTATGGTGAGGCGACAAGCTTTGTTATTGTAACTAAATTTGCTTTTGAGGGTAGGGTGGCTAGCATCGATATTAGGGTTCGAGATACACTTTAAGTACCTAAATGATATCAAGGTGCCAGATGTCAAAACGTTGTTGTATCAACTAGGTTGCACACTCTCGGTCTGATTTCATCGAGAGGTTATTTAGGCTTACATGCGCTAGAAATTGGAAGTAATAATGAATAACTTAAAGCTAGAACAGATTCTTAATGACAAACTGTCACCGCAGTTAATTAAAGATTACGCACCAAACGGGTTACAGGTAGAAGGGACGCCAGCCGTAAAGCGTATTATCACTGGCGTAACTGCCTCCCAAGCCTTAATCGATAAAGCGATTGAGCTTAATGCAGACGCATTACTCGTTCATCACGGTTATTTTTGGAAAGGTGAACCTGAGCCAATTCGTGGTATGAAAGGTAAACGAATTCGTAGTCTGATCAAAAACGATATCAACTTATATGGTTATCACCTTCCTCTGGATATTCACCCAGAGCTAGGCAACAACGCCGAATTAGCTCGCTTACTTGAAATCGAAGTAGAAGGTGGACTTGAAGGACACCCTCAATCAGTATCTATGTTTGGACGCTTGAAAAAACCGATGTCTGGTGCTGAATTTGCGAGCAAGATCAATCAAGTTCTTGATAGAGAACCACTGCATATTGCTCCAGAGAATACCGATAAGATGATTGAGACAGTCGGTTGGTGCACTGGTGGAGGGCAGGATTTTATTGAGCTTGCTGTACAACACGGATTAGATGCATTTATCTCTGGAGAAATTTCAGAGCGTACAACCTATACTGCGCGAGAAATGGACATTCATTACTTTGCTGCAGGTCATCATGCTACTGAGCGTTATGGTGTTCAGGCTTTAGGAAAATGGCTAGCGGATGAATACGGCCTACATGTGGAGTTTATCGATATTGATAATCCGGTTTAGTGTTCGCTATTCATAACGTGAGACGCTGAAAAGAAAAAAGGGTTGAGACAAAATCTCAACCCTTTTGTTTATCTTCTAACTAAAAAGATCATTCACGTTCGTGAAGTGGAGAAAACTCACGCTGTGTCTCACCAGTGTATAGCTGACGAGGACGACCGATGCGGTTCAGTGGATCGCTGTGCATTTCGTTCCAGTGAGCAATCCAGCCGATGGTACGAGAAATCGCGAAGATAACCGTAAACATAGAAACTGGAATACCAATCGCTTTAAGAATGATACCTGAGTAGAAGTCTACGTTCGGGTACAGCTTCTTAGAAACGAAGTACTCATCAGAAAGCGCAATGCGCTCAAGTTCCATTGCTACATCTAGCAGAGGGTCTTGAATGTTTAGCTCTTTGAGAACTTCATGACACGTTTCGCGCATTACTGTCGCACGTGGATCGTAGTTTTTATAAACGCGGTGACCAAAGCCCATTAAGCGGAATGGGTCATCTTTGTCTTTCGCGCGGTCTACATACTCAGGGATGTTATCGACGCTGCCAATCTCTTCTAGCATTCTCAAGCACGCTTCGTTTGCACCACCGTGAGCTGGTCCCCAAAGTGATGCAATACCAGCGGCAATACATGCAAATGGGTTAGCACCAGAAGAGCCAGCTAGACGTACAGTTGACGTCGACGCATTCTGTTCGTGATCCGCGTGTAGCGTGAAGATTTTATCCATTGCACGAGCAACGACAGGGTTTACTTCATACTCTTCGCAAGGGTTTGCGAACATCATGTGTAGGAAGTTTTCTGCGTAGCTCAAATCGTTGCGTGGGTAGATAAATGGCTGACCAATAGAGTATTTGTAACACATTGCAGCCAGTGTCGGCATCTTCGATAGCAGACGGTACGCCGCGATCTCGCGGTGCTCGTCGTTGTTGATGTCAAGAGAGTCGTGGTAGAAGGCTGCAAGTGCACCGACTACACCACACATTACTGCCATTGGGTGAGCATCACGTCGGAAGCCATGGAAAAAGCTTGCGATTTGTTCGTGGACCATAGTATGACGCGTTACGGTCGTCTTGAATTGCTCGTATTGTTCTCGGGTAGGGGCTTCACCATAAAGAAGGATGTAACATACTTCTAAGTAATCTGCGTTATTGGCTAATTGATCAATCGGGAAACCGCGGTGCAAAAGAATACCTTTGCCGCCATCGATGTACGTGATTGATGATTCACAAGATGCAGTGGCAAGAAAACCTGGGTCAAAAGTAAAGTAACCATTGGCTCCCAGCTTACGAACGTCAATTACAGGTGTACCTAGCGTACCGTCCATAATTGGCAGTTCGATTGGCGCTTGACCTTCAACATGAAGGGTCGCTTTCTTATCCGCCATAACAATCTCCTTTGTTTATTATTTAATCCGTCCAGGATGTTTATGTGCCATTTTTGTACTGTTGTTAAAGCTTAAAGTCAATTTTTCTCCATCTTTGTGTGCACTTGTTATGATTTTTCTCATGAAAATCGTTAAAAATCTGTTCTATGTAGCATAATTTGTTACACCAATTGTATTAGAATGTTGCTCGCCGTATATTGGCTAAGAAAATTTTAGTTAAATCCTTATAAATTCGGGGCTAGAAACAAAGAGTGAGGTTTGTTGCTGGACTCCGATTGTTAACAAGTTGTTTACAATTATCTGGGTGGTTACTCGCGATATTTGTTAAATAGATGTTAACTTTTGTACGTTTGGAAGCTGAAATTGGTTATAACAATAAATGCTCAATGGAGCTGAGTGAGCAAGCCCGTGAAAGAAAGAAAGTCAAGACCTGTTAATTTAGATTTACAGACCATCCACTTTCCTATCACAGCAATCGCATCCATCCTACACCGTGTGTCTGGGGTAATTACGTTTGTTGCGGTGGGTATACTACTGTGGTTACTGTCCATTTCTCTGTCATCCCCAATGGGTTTTATGGAAGCCGCTGACATCGTCGATAGCTTCTTCGTAAAATTCATCCTGTGGGGAATTCTTACTGCACTTGCCTACCACATTGCAGGTGGTATCCGTCACTTGTTGATGGATCTAGGTCACTTTGAAGAGCTAGATTCTGGCACGATGAGCGCTAAAGTCGCGTTTGGTGCAACAGCAGTATTATCATTATTGGCGGGGATCTTGGTATGGTAAAACACGTATCTTCATTTGGTCGTAATGGTGTACACGATTTCCTACTAATTCGTGCAACTGCAATCATTATGACGCTATACACGATTTATCTGATTAGCTTCTGTGCATTTTCAGATATCTCTTACGCATCTTGGACCCAATTCTTTGGTGGTACCTTCACTAAAGTATTCACCATGTTGGCACTTGTCTCGATCCTGATCCACGCATGGGTCGGTTTGTGGCAGGTATTAACGGATTACATTAAGTGCGCGAAACTGCGTGGCGCACTGCAACTTGGTGTTATTGCCGTGCTATTCGGCTATGTCTTCTCTGGTCTATTTATTCTGTGGGGTGCGTAAGTGTCTATTCCAGTTCGTGAGTTTGACGCCGTAGTAATCGGCGCTGGTGGTGCAGGTATGCGCGCTGCACTACAAATTTCAGAACAAGGCCTATCATGTGCTTTGTTGTCAAAAGTATTTCCAACACGTTCTCATACTGTGTCTGCACAGGGCGGTATTACCGTTGCTCTGGGTAACTCGCACAAAGACGATTGGCAATGGCACATGTACGATACCGTTAAAGGTTCCGATTACATCGGTGACCAGAACGCGATTGAATACATGTGTAAAAATGGCCCTGAGTCCGTTATCGAACTAGAAAAAATGGGTCTTCCATTCTCTCGTTTTGATAACGGTACTATCTACCAACGTCCATTCGGTGGTCAGTCAAAAGAATTTGGTGGTGAGCAAGCTGCACGTACAGCAGCTGCTGCGGACCGTACAGGTCACGCGCTTCTCCATACGCTTTACCAACAAAATGTGAAACACAAAACCACCATTTTCTCGGAATGGTATGCACTAGACTTGGTGAAAAACCAAGACGGCGCCGTAATGGGCTGTACTGCGATTTGTATGGAAACGGGTGAAATCTGTTACTTCAAATCAAAAGCAACGATTCTAGCAACAGGTGGCGCAGGTCGTATTTACGCGTCGACCACTAACGCACACATCAACACTGGTGACGGTGTAGGTATGGCATTGCGTGCGGGTGTACCTATGCAAGACATGGAAATGTGGCAGTTCCACCCAACGGGTATCGCTGGTGCAGGTGTTCTTGTAACAGAAGGTTGTCGTGGTGAAGGTGGTTACCTTCTAAATAAAGATGGCGAACGCTTCATGGAGCGCTATGCTCCTAACGCGAAAGATCTTGCTGGTCGTGACGTAGTTGCACGTTCAATGATGATCGAAATTCGTGAAGGCCGTGGTTGTGATGGTCCTTGGGGTCCACACATTAAGCTGAAATTGGATCACCTTGGTAAAGAAGTGCTTGAGTCACGTCTGCCTGGTATTTGTGAGCTGTCTCGTACTTTCGCGCACGTTGATCCAGTGAAAGAGCCAATTCCAGTGATTCCAACCTGTCACTACATGATGGGTGGTGTACCGACTCAAGTGTCTGGTCAAGCAATCAAGCAAAAGGCTGACGGCAGCGAGATGGAAGTACAAGGTCTATATGCATGTGGTGAGATTGCTTCTGTATCAGTACACGGAGCAAACCGTCTAGGCGGCAATTCATTACTAGACTTAGTCGTATTTGGTCGCGCGACTGGCTTGCACCTTGGCGAAACGCTCGCAGCGCAAGCTGAGGCACGCCCTGCAACTGAATCTGATATTGAAGCATCTCTAGCGCGTACCATGCGTTGGGAAAATAGTACTGGCGGTGAAGATCCAGTTCAAATCCGTAAAGACCTACAAGCTTGCATGCAAAACAGCTTCTCAGTATTCCGTGAAGGCGATGCAATGGCAACGGGTCTAGAAGAGTTGAAAGTAATTCGCGAACGTCTGAAAGATGCGCATCTAGCGGACAAGTCTTCTGAATTCAACACGCAACGTATTGAGTGTCTAGAGCTAGACAACTTGATGGAAACAGCATTCTCTACAGCCGTAGCGGCTAACTACCGTACTGAAAGCCGTGGCGCACATGCTCGTTTCGATTTCCCTGAGCGTGATGATGAGAACTGGCTATGCCACTCTATCTACAACCCGGAAACAGAAGCGATGACTAAGCGTGATGTGAACATGACGCCAACGCATCGTGAAGCTTTCCCGCCGAAAGTACGTACATACTAAAGGGAGGATACGACTATGAAATTGAACTTCTCTTTATACCGTTACAATCCGGATGTAGATACCAAGCCTTACATGAAAGAGTATACCCTTGAGGTAGACGAAGGCTCAGACATGATGGTGCTTGATGCATTGATTCTGCTAAAAGAGCAAGATCCAAGCATCGCGTTCCGTCGCTCATGCCGTGAAGGGGTATGTGGTTCTGATGGTTTGAACATGAATGGTAAAAATGGTCTAGCGTGTATCACACCGTTATCTGCTCTACAAGGCGATAAGATAGTTATTCGTCCACTGCCAGGGTTACCTGTCGTGCGCGATCTTATCGTTGACATGACGCAGTTCTATGATAACTATGCGAAAGTTAAACCATTCTTGATTGATGATGGTGCATTACCACCATCACGCGAGAACCTACAATCGCCTGATGATCGTGCGCATTTAGATGGATTGTACGAATGTATCATGTGTGCATGTTGTACAACGTCTTGCCCATCATTCTGGTGGAACCCTGACAAATTCATCGGTCCAGCTGGTCTTCTTGCGGCGTACCGTTGGCTAATTGATAGCCGCGATACGGCAACAGATGAACGTTTGTCTGATCTTGATGATGCATTTAGCGTTTTTCGTTGCCATGGCATCATGAATTGTGTAAGTGTTTGTCCTAAGGGATTAAATCCGACGAAAGCCATCGGCCATATTAAGTCGATGCTGGTTAATCGCTCGGTTTAATTTACTCGCTCTTAGGAATGTCGCAGTGTTGCGGATCACCCGATATGACCGCTTCACTGCTTCAAGAATATTTCGAGTAAAGAATACAAAAATTGCCGACTAGTTCTGGTCGGCTCTTATAGCTCGGCAAAGACCGAAGCAAACGTGAAAACTACTGGTTAAGGGAAAATATGCACAACGGCGTGATGAAGGCATGGCTCGAGTCTTCACACTTGGCTGGCGCCAATGCAACGTATGTAGAGGACCTCTACGAACTGTATCTAAGTGATCCCGATCTGGTAAGTGAGGAGTGGAAACGTGTTTTTGAAGGCTTACCTAAGCCGTCAGAAGAAGTGGCAGAACAACCACATTCACGTGTCCGTGACTACTTCCGTCGACTCGCTAGAGAAACAAAGCATTACAATGTCCAAGTTAGTGACCCAGATGTCGATGCAAAACAAGTAAAAGTTCTACAGCTAATCAACGCATACCGTTTCCGCGGACATGAAGCTGCAGAATTAGACCCACTAGGTCTATGGCAACGCCCAACCGTGGCGGAGTTAGACCCTGCTTTTCATAATCTTACCGAAGATGACTTCGAAGAAACTTTCAACGTAGGTTCTTTTGCTGTTGGGCAAGAAACCATGAAGTTGAAAGACATCTATGAAGCCCTCAACAAAACTTACTGCGGTTCCATCGGTGCTGAATACATGCACATGACTGACACAGAGCAAAAACGTTGGATCCAACAACGTCTTGAGTCTGTCGTAGGCCAGCCATCATTCAACAAAGATGAGAAGCGCACATTCCTAGAAGAGCTAACAGCCGCTGAAGGTTTGGAGCGTTACCTCGGGGCGAAATTCCCAGGTGCAAAACGTTTCTCTCTAGAAGGTGGTGACGCACTGATTCCGATGACGAAAGAGTTGATCCGTCACGCGGGAACAAGTGGGATGCGTGAAGTGGTTATCGGTATGGCTCACCGTGGTCGTTTGAACATGCTGGTGAACGTGCTTGGTAAGAAGCCTCAAGATCTTTTCGATGAGTTTGCCGGTAAACACGACGAAACTTGGGGTACGGGTGATGTGAAATATCACCAAGGCTTCTCTGCCGACTTTGCTACCCCAGGTGGTGATGTTCACTTAGCTCTTGCATTTAACCCATCGCATCTAGAAATCGTCAACCCAGTAGTCATGGGGTCGGTGCGAGCACGTCAAGATCGCTTGGGTGATAATCAAGGTAGCAAAGTGCTTCCTATCACTATCCACGGTGACTCTGCAATCGCTGGTCAGGGTGTGGTTGCCGAAACGTTCAACATGTCACTGGCTCGCGGTTTCCAAGTCGGTGGTACGGTGCGTATCGTTATTAACAACCAAGTTGGCTTTACGACGTCTAACCCTCGTGACACGCGTTCAACGATGTACTGTACAGATATCGCGAAGATGGTTCAGGCGCCAATTTTCCACGTGAATGCCGATGACCCAGAAGCGGTTGCTTTTGTTACTCGTATTGCTTTGGATTACCGCAACGAGTTCAAGCGCGATGTCGTGATTGATTTGGTGTGTTACCGTCGCCACGGTCACAACGAGGCCGATGAGCCAAACGCGACTCAGCCTTTGATGTACCAAAAAATCAAAAAACACCCTACACCACGCAAATTGTATGCGGATATTCTGATCGATAAAAACGAATCAGATATCGAGACAGCGACTCAGTTAGTCAATGAGTACCGCGACGCATTAGACCGCGGTGAAGTAGTGGTTAAAGAATGGCGTCCAATGGCGTTGCACTCTGTGGACTGGTCCCCTTACTTAGGGCATGAATGGGATATGGAGTGGGATTCAAAATATGACAAGACGCGTCTTATCGAGTTGGGTAATCGTCTTTGTCAGTATCCAGAAAGCCATAAACTGCAAAGCCGTGTTAATAAGCTTTACAACGATCGCCTAGCAATGATGACCGGTGAAAAAGCAATCGACTGGGGTATGGCCGAAACATTGGCGTATGCAACATTAGTTGATGATGGCAAGCGTATTCGCCTTTCTGGTCAGGATTCGGGTCGTGGTACTTTCTTCCACCGTCACTCGGTTCTTCATAACCAAACAGATGCAAGTACGTACATTCCATTAGCGAATATTCATGACAATCAGGGGCCATTCCAAGTGTTTGACTCAGTACTGTCAGAAGAAGCGGTATTGGCATTTGAATACGGTTACGCAACAGCAGAGCCAGGTGGTTTGACTATCTGGGAAGCGCAGTTTGGTGACTTTGCCAACGGCGCGCAGGTTGTGATTGACCAATTCATCTCGTCAGGTGAGCAGAAATGGGCACGCTTATGTGGTCTCACAATGCTTCTACCTCACGGTTACGAAGGTCAAGGCCCTGAGCACTCCTCTGCACGTCTAGAGCGTTACCTTCAGTTGTGTGCTGAGCAAAATATGCAGGTTGTAGTTCCTTCAACACCGGCTCAGGTATACCACATGATTCGTCGTCAAGTTGTACGCCCAATGCGTCGACCTCTGATTGTTATGTCGCCAAAATCTTTGCTGCGCCATCCTCTATGTACTTCGACAATTGAAGACTTAGCGGACGGTACATTCCAATCTGCAATTCCAGAAGTAGATGATTTAGACCCAAGCAAAGTAAAACGCGTCGTGTTCTGTTCAGGTAAGGTTTATTTTGACCTACTGGAGCAGCGCCGTAATAACGAGCAAGACGATGTCGCTATCGTGCGTATCGAGCAGCTTTATCCATTCCCGATGGAAGAAGTACAAGCAGCGATTGCTCAATACACCAACGTTGAAGACTTCGTGTGGTGTCAGGAAGAGCCTCAGAACCAAGGTGCTTGGTACTGTAGCCAACACAACTTCCGTGCCGCTATTCCTGCAGGTGCAGATCTTAAATACGCAGGTCGCCCAGCTTCTGCTTCGCCAGCAGTTGGCTACATGTCGGTGCACTTGAAACAACAAAAAGCGTTGGTTGAAGACGCTCTGAACGTGAACTTAAAAACTTCAAATTAAGAACTAGAAGTTAAAGGAAGAAACAGATATGACAATTGAAATTCTGGTTCCAGATTTACCTGAATCAGTTGCTGATGCAACCGTAGCGACATGGCACAAACAACCAGGCGACGCAGTAGAGCGTGACGAGGTTTTGGTTGACATCGAGACAGACAAAGTCGTGCTAGAAGTGCCAGCTCCGGAAGCAGGCGTTTTGGAAGCTATCGTTGAAGAAGAAGGTGCGACAGTACTTTCTAAACAAATCATTGCTAAATTGAAGCCAGGTGCAGTTGCAGGTGAGCCTACCGCAGACAAAACAGAAGGTACGGAAGCATCTCCTGATAAACGTCATAAAGCTGCGCTTAGCGAAGAAAGTAATGATGCACTAAGCCCAGCAGTACGTCGTTTATTGGCTGAGCATGGCTTAGAAGCAAGCCAAGTGAAAGGCACTGGCGTTGGTGGTCGTATTACGCGCGAAGATATTGAAGCGCATCTTGCGAACGCTAAAACTGCGCCAAAAGAAGAAGCACCAGCAGTGGTTGACGTGCCGGCAGCGGCTCGTAGCCAAAAACGTGTTCCAATGACTCGCCTGCGTAAGACAGTCGCTAACCGTCTGCTAGAGGCGAAGAACAACACGGCAATGCTAACGACGTTTAACGAAGTGAACATGAAACCAATCATGGACCTTCGTAAGCAGTACAAAGATCAGTTCGAAGAGCGTCACGGTATTCGTTTAGGCTTCATGTCTTTCTACGTGAAAGCTGTAACAGAAGCGCTTAAGCGTTACCCAGAAGTAAATGCTTCGATTGATGGCGATGACATTGTTTACCACAACTACTTCGACATTAGCATGGCGGTATCAACGCCACGTGGTCTAGTTACACCAGTCCTAAAAGACTGTGACAAGCTTGGTTTCGCTGATGTTGAAAAAGGCATCAAAGAACTGGCTATCAAAGGTCGTGATGGCAAGCTAACGGTAGACGAGCTAATGGGCGGTAACTTCACTATCACAAACGGTGGTGTGTTCGGTTCACTAATGTCTACACCAATCATCAACCCACCTCAATCAGCGATTCTTGGTATGCATAAGATCCAAGAGCGCCCGATGGCAGTGGATGGCAAAGTTGAAATCTTGCCGATGATGTACCTAGCGCTGTCTTACGATCACCGCCTAATTGATGGTCGCGAGTCTGTTGGCTTCCTAGTGACTATTAAAGAGTTGCTAGAAGATCCAGCACGTCTCCTATTAGACGTTTAATATCGCTAAAACGTCTAGTTATCGTAGGTAGCTAGACGTTAAAAATTTCAATGGCTAGACTAGCTCAACGTCTGGCCTTCATTTGAATCCCACACCATGAGTACTCGTGATGAGGGATTGATTTGAGAAGACCCTACAGACGTACAAGCAGCCAAGACTGCAGCGTTATGGAAATAATAAATCCCTTAAGGGAAAAACAAACGGAATATCGAAATGAATTTGCATGAATACCAAGCCAAACAGCTGTTTGCAGAATTCGGTTTGCCTGTGCCAGAAGGCTACGCGTGTGATACACCACAAGAAGCTTTTGAAGCTGCAGGCCGTATCAGTACAGAAAAGAAAGTAGTTAAATGTCAGGTTCACGCTGGTGGCCGTGGTAAAGCGGGCGGTGTAGAGCTGCACGATACAAAAGAAGGCGTTAAAGAGTTTGCACAAAAGTGGTTAGGTAAAAACCTAGTGACTTACCAAACTGACGCTAACGGTCAGCCAGTTACAAAAATCCTTGTTGAAGAAGCTTCAAACATTGCAAACGAATTATACCTAGGTGCGGTTGTTGACCGTGCAAGCCGTAAGATCGTTTTCATGGCTTCAACAGAAGGTGGTGTGGAAATCGAAAAAGTTGCGGAAGAAACGCCGGAGCTTATCCACAAAGCAGCAATCGATCCACTAGTAGGCCCACAAGCTTACCAAGGTCGCGAGCTTGCGTTCAAACTTGGTCTTGAAGGCGACCAAATCAAACAATTCGTTAAGATCTTTATGGGTCTTGGCACTATGTTCGCCCAGTACGATCTTGCTCTACTTGAGATCAACCCGCTTGTGGTTACTGGTGAAGGTAACTTGCTATGTCTTGATGGTAAGATCAACATCGATTCAAACGCTCTTTACCGTCAGCCTAAGCTTCGTGAAATGCACGATCCATCACAAGAAGATGAGCGCGAAGCGCACGCAGCTCAGTGGGAACTGAACTACGTAGCACTAGACGGTAACGTTGGCTGTATGGTTAACGGTGCTGGCCTAGCAATGGGTACGATGGATATCGTAAACCTACACGGCGGCAAGCCAGCTAACTTCTTAGATGTAGGTGGTGGCGCTACTAAAGAACGCGTTGCTGAAGCATTCAAGATCATCCTATCTGATGACAACGTGAAAGCGGTACTTGTAAACATCTTCGGCGGTATCGTACGTTGTGACATGATCGCAGAAGGTATTATCGGTGCGGTTAAAGAGGTAGGCGTAAGCGTACCAGTTGTTGTTCGTCTAGAAGGTACTAACGCAGACTTAGGTCGCGAAGTTCTTGCTAATTCTGATGTTGATATCATTGCTGCTGAGTCGCTAACGGATGCTGCTCAGAAAGTTGTTGCTGCTGCGGAGGCTAAATAATGTCTGTATTAATTAACAAAGACACTAAAGTAATCTGTCAGGGTTTCACTGGTGGTCAAGGTACGTTCCACTCAGAGCAAGCTATCGCATACGGCACTCAGATGGTTGGTGGCGTTTCTCCTGGTAAAGGTGGCCAAACTCACCTAGGCCTACCTGTATTCAACACAGTACGCGAAGCAGTAGAAGCAACTGGCGCAACAGCGACAGTCATCTACGTGCCAGCACCTTTCTGTAAAGATGCAATCCTAGAAGCGATTGATGCGGGCATCGAGCTAATCGTAACAATCACGGAAGGCATTCCTACAACAGATATGATCGACGTGAAAGTGAAGCTAGAAGAAACTGGCGTTCGCATGATCGGTCCAAACTGTCCGGGTGTTATCACTCCTGACGAGTGTAAGATCGGTATCATGCCTGGTCATATCCACAAGAAAGGTAAAGTAGGTATCGTATCTCGCAGCGGTACTCTAACTTACGAAGCAGTTAAGCAAACGACAGACGAAGGTTTCGGCCAGTCTACTTGTGTTGGTATTGGTGGTGACCCAATCCCAGGTTCAAACTTCATTGATATCCTAAAACTTTTCCAAGAAGACCCTGAAACTGAAGCGATTGTTATGATCGGTGAAATCGGTGGTACAGCAGAAGAAGAAGCAGCAGCATACATTAAAGAAAACGTAACGAAGCCAGTGGTTTCCTACATTGCTGGTGTAACTGCTCCTCCTGGTAAACGTATGGGCCACGCTGGTGCGATTATCTCTGGCGGTAAAGGTACTGCTGAAGACAAATTTGCAGCACTAGAAGCGGCGGGCGTTAAGACTGTGAAATCTCTAGCAGAGATCGGCCAAGGTCTACGTGAAGTAACGGGCTGGTAATTTCCAACTCGAAGCTTAAAGCTAAAAAAGCCTAGCAATTATTGCTAGGCTTTTTTGTATCAAGGTACTTTTTACGATTTTTGGCGAATAAATTGGCTAAGCATAAACAGAGATGTTGCGCTGATTACTACTGATGGGCCAGCCGGCGTATCGAAGTGCCATGATAGGCTAAGCCCCATTAGTACTGCCACAGAGCCAATAATAGATGCGAACAGTGCCATTTGCTCTGGTGATGAAGAGACCTTACGTGCTGTTGCTGCTGGGATGAGCAGCAAAGAAGTCATGATAAGTGCCCCAACAAACTTCATTCCTACGGCAATCACAACACCTACCATAAGCATTAACACCAACCTAACCAAGTCTGTATTGACGCCCTCGACGGCAGCAAGCTCTTCACTAACTGTGCTCGACAATAAAGGTCGCCAAAAAACGTAAAGACACACACTAACAGCAGCGACACCTGCGTAAATGAACATCAGATCTTGCGGAGATACTGCGAGTAAGTCACCGAACAAGTAACTCATCAGATCTACACGGACATTATCCAAGAAACTAACAGAAACTAGACCAACAGATAATGCGCTATGGGCGAGTATACCCAGAAGCGTATCGGTTGCGACCAGTTGTTGTTTCTGCAATGTCACGAGCAATACGGCGAGTGCTAAACAGCAAACGAGTAGTGCAAGATAAAGGTTCACGTTGAGCAGAAAGCCTAATGCCAAACCCATCAATGAAGCATGTGCCAGGGTATCACCGAAGTAAGCCATTTTGCGCCAAACGACGAATGACCCAAGAGGACCTGCAATGATCGCGATGCCAATACCAGCAAGAATAGAAGGTAGAAGAAACTCAATCATGGTGATGATGTCCGTGTTTATGGTTGGAGCATGATGTCGCATCGCCAGTTACTGGCGTTCCGGATAAATCGTGATGATGATGCTCGTGGTCGTGATGATAAAACGCGAGCGATTCTCTCGCTGCATTGCCAAATAGCGCGATGTAAGAAGGGTGCTGAGTAATCGTGGCAGGTGAACCAGAGCAGCAAACATGGTGATGCAGACAAATGACATCATCTGTTTTGGCCATTACTAAATGTAAGTCGTGTGACACCATAAATACACCGCAATCGAATCGGTGACGAATGCTTTCAATTAGATCGTAGAGATCGATTTGACCTTGAATATCCACACCCTGCGCAGGTTCATCTAGCACTAACAGCTCTGGGCGTTGAAGCAAAGCACGCGCAAGTAATACGCGTTGGTTTTCACCACCTGATAAGCGATGCATGTTACTACTAATTAAATGCTCAGCGCCAACAAGCCTTAATGCATCAATACATTCTTGTTTACTGTATTTTCCTGCTAAATTTAGAAAACGGGTGACATTCAATGGAAGAGAGTCATTGAGTTTCAATTTTTGAGGAACATAACCAATTTTTAGTTTTCTTTGTCGGTTTAATTTGCCGCTAGTCGGTTTTTGAAGGCCTAAAATGACTTTGACTAACGTTGATTTTCCCGCTCCATTGGGACCAATTAGGGTTGTTATTTTGCCCTTTTGTAATTCCATACTAATGTTATCGAGAACTCTGCGGCCATCGAACTCGACGCATAAGTGCTCAAGATGGACTAAGGAAGACATGAATGAAACTCATTTGCAAATCAATAATGTTATAATGTAACATTATCACACTTTCTACACCATATCCCAAGTAAAACTATGAAAAGAGCATTAATTCTTGCTGCGTCAGCGATGCTAACGTTGCCAGCACACGCAGTAACGGTACTAACGAGTATCAAACCTATTCAGTTATTAGTGACAGAGCTTACTCAAGGGGTGACTTCGCCAGATGTATTACTGCAGTCTAACACTTCGCCCCATGATTACGCTTTACGCCCATCGGATGTTAAGAAAATCGCTTCTGCTGATTTAGTCATTTGGTACGGACATGATCTCGAACCGTTTCTGGAAAAAGTCGTGTCAGACAGATCGAATACTCTGACTATTAGTCAAATTCCAGATCTAGATTTGCGTGAGTTTGATAGTGAGCACAACCATGACCATGATGGCCACGATCATGGTTCACATGATCCGCACTTTTGGTTAGGTGTAAGTCAAGCACAACAAGTTGCCAAGGCTGTCGTAAATCAACTAGGATCACTTGATCCGGAAAATGCAGCACAGTACCAAGAAAACCTTAAAAAATTTGAAACTGAGCTCAGCCAGACGGACCTAGAGATCAAGAAGAAATTATCGCCAGTGAAAGACAAAGGTTACTTTGTGTTTCACGATGCTTATGGTTATTTCGAAGAGCGTTATGAGTTAAATCAAATGGGGCACTTCACCGTGAGCCCGGATCGTAAGCCGGGAGCAAAAACCTTAATCCAAATTCGTCAAAAGTTAAGTTCAGGAGATGTAGCCTGCGTGTTTTCTGAACCTCAGTTTACTCCAGCTGTCGTTCAGAGCGTGATGCGAGGTAGCAAAGTTGCCAAAGGTGAACTTGACCCATTAGGGAGCACAATTGAAGCAAAACCGGGCAGTTACTTTACTTTTCTCAACAATATGGCGAATAATTTTGAGCAGTGCTTGAGCCAAAAGACGGATTAAGTAGTGTTGTTGTGTAGGAATAGTCCTTTTAACGTGATCCAGTAGTAAGAATTACAACCTTTGGCAAGGCGAGCCTTTTCTCAAACAGTAATTGAGATATCATTATCAATAATTAGCAGCTCAAAATAACCGTATAAGTCCATGCTGTAGAAGATATGGACGGTGAGCGCCGAGCACAAATTGATATAAAAGGTTTTCGTCTTGCTACGCCAATTAGCCCTTGTCTTGTTGGGCTTTTTCCTATCTTTCCAAGCATTTGCTCTTCATAATGCGAATGCCATCTTTTACCCTTTGCCGACTCAGGTTAAGGGTACTTTTATTGCGGCTAAAAAATTGTTCTTGGGTGAGCAAGGGGGCTTGTGGATTCACGACGTGCATGGGCGGGTGTTGTTTTATGATGGCCAAAATATCCTACCTAAATCAGGCAGTTTTTTACAAACGTCTGCCAAGCAACTGGCTTATCATGAAGGCTCGTTCTGGACCTTTGTTGAGAATGAGGTGTATCAAACTTATCCAAATCAAGAAAGACGTTTAGTCTTTAGCTTAAACCCCGGGTCGCAAATAAGAAAAATCGGTTCTTCTGAAGATTATATTTGGGTTAGTGATGGCGCACATTTCTATACTTACAACATCGATACTAGCGAGTTAAAGTCCTTTTCTTTGTTGCAGCTCTATCAACATAGCAACAATAGCTATGTTTATATTAACGATGCAGTTCTGCTCGAAGAGAAGTGGGCACTTGCTACAACTTCTGGCTTTTATCTTTCAGAAGGAGATAAGTTTGACCATGTAGTCGCTTCAGGTCAGAACTACATTGAAAAGATCTACTACTCACACACGCGCAGAGAAATTCTGGTAGGAACGTTGCGTGGGGCATTAATTTTCAATATTTATCAACCTGATGAAGAGGTGATTAAGATTGGCGGTTCTCATGTATTGACTTTCGCTGAGACAAATCAAGAGTACTGGGTGGGGACTGAGCATGGTCTGTATTTATACTCATTCTTGTCAGGCGAAGTGACAGAAGTCGAGCCTGCAAGCTTTCTTGAACTGGAGCTGGATAATACAAAGATCTATTCGCTATTGAGTGACAACATGGGAGGGATGTGGATCGCGACTAACCAAGGCATTCGTTATTACTCCTTGTTTAGTAAAAAGTTTGAACGAGTAACCTTCAGTAGTTACGACTCGCAAACCTTATCAGGGCGAATTCGACAAACCGCCACAGGACCTGATGATGCGCTTTGGTTCGCGGATGACCGAAAGCTTTATCGGACAGGTGAGAGTGGCAATATCAAAGTCTTGGAGCTTGATTCGCAGATCAATGAATTTGCATTTCAAGGTGGGATGCTTTGGCTTGCGACCTCTAAAGGGCTCGAAATATTCGAGTTGAATGGTCTTAACAAAGTGACATTTCCTTATTTACAGGTTATGGCTGGACACGCAGTGGAGCACGTGACTGTAGATGGTAATGATCGTCTCTGGGTATCAAGTGGATACCATCTTTACAATATTGATATAACCAAGCAAAGCGTAAGAAACTTTGGAAGTGAGTGGCTAGTAAGTCAGTACTTACCAGCTAAGGTTACGCGTTTATACGACACTGAAGATTCTCTATTGATAGGGACCGATCATGGGGTTTATCAATACAGCAATGAAAACATCCAGTTCATCCGCTATTCCGAAAAATTTGGTGAATCATTAGACATGGTCAAGGCGGTTGATGGCAGTCAGTGGTTTGCGTCATCTTACGGCGTTTTTAAAACCATTAAAGGAAGTTACGATAAACATGTTGTTGAAATGAGTGTGCCCAACGCGCGACCTGCTTGCTTGATCAGAGACAGGCAAGGTGTGTGGTTAGCCTCTTCTGTCGGATTAAGCTATTACCACCTTTCGGGTGAATTAGTGAAACATTATTCATCGGCGTCTGGCTTAATGAACAACGAGTTTCTACCAGGAATTTGCAGTGTTATACAGCAAAAAGAAGGTGGTGAGCGAGAGCTCGTCCTAGGGTCGAAATACGGGTTGGTAAAAGCTGAAGCATCCAAGCTGCTTGTGTCCAACCCTCCAGAGTCGAAGTTTATCGTGAGCCAAGTTGTGCTTGAAAACGAGGTTCTACAAGTTGGTAGCGCCGATTTGAATGGAATAAAATTACCGTATGGCTCTTCTCTAAGTTTCTTATTTGGCGTGATGCCAAAACCAGACAGCCAAAATTTGTATTATCGATTGAATAGCGATGATCCTTGGCAAGCGCTAGAGGGAGGCCAACTGACTCTAGAGCACCTCAATTCCGGTGAATACCATCTACAGGTAAGTAATGAGTCTCAAGTCGCTGCTGGGTTGGTTGGGCTCGAGTCGTATTTTATTGTGCTTAATCCTTGGTATTTATCGCAACTCGCAATTTTAGGTTTTGTGGTCGCGAGTATTGCCATGGTTGCACTACTTATGTACTGGCGTTCTCGCTATGTTGTACAGGCTAACCGTGATTTAGCTGCGCAAGTGACACTCAAAACTAACCAGTTGAGGCATCAAAGCCGAGTGTTGTTGACGAGTAACCAACAGCTACGTAAACAGATTCAAGTCAGAAACCTGCTGGTTGATCACGTGGCGCAATCTATTAAGTCCAGTGTCGATTTTATAGCGGCAAAATTACCCATACCTTTGGATGCAGCTACGGAAGATCATCTGGCGAAAACGACATGGCAATTAAATGAGTTAAAAAGTGTTCCTGGTGAAGCTAGCGGCGGCAGTCACAATTACAATTTGAGTCAGATAACTCAATCGGTGGTTGATGTATGGCAAGATGATTTTGCGAAGGCTGGGATTATGGTGGAGCTTGAAGATGAGAGAAAAACAAGTCGAATTGCTCTGGAAAGCTTTAACCTTGATGTTATCTTCAACAGCATTTTTGCCAATATCATCAAGCGTTCTTTCCGAGGCCAAACGGTGAGAATCATGCTAGAAGAGGGCAATGATATTGTTTCATTGAGTTTTCTTGATTATGGGACGCAACTGCCTAATAAAGTGACGACCGGGCGTCCATCTAATATGAACCACTCTGAATTGAGTATTGATCATCTTGCCCAGTTAGTGACAACGAGTGGAGGATACTTGGCGGTGTTTACTTCCGACGCTCAAAATAAAATCGAAATTACATGGCCAACTGCGAAGGAGATGAGTTATGTGGATGAATCTCTGCAAGAATTTGAGTCTGAACCTATCGTCGAAGATAAAGTGACCCCAGAGAAAGAATGGTTGCAAAAAGTCTATCAGCTGGTGGCTGAGCACTACCATGACCCTGAATTTGGTACTGCTTTAGCGGCTAAAATGCTGTTCATGTCAGAACGCTCTTTACAGAGGCGCTTTAAATCAGCCTCGTCAAGAACGTTAAAAGATTATGTAACCGAAGTTCGTTTAGAAACGGCGTGTGAGCAGTTATTAGCGGGCGAGAAAATCAGCGAAGTAGCGTTTAACTGCGGCTTTAATGATCCTTCTTACTTTAGCCAAAAGTTTAAATTGCATTTTGGTTTGCCTCCTTCCAAGTTTGCTTTGACTCAAGAAAGCCAAGAAACCAACTAAAAAAACTCATTACACACTCCCTAGTGAATATTCAAAAGACTGGGGAGCTGCTTATAGTGCTCTACTATTGCTAGAGCTACCAATGCAGTGATTCTCATTGCTTCTTCATCACATCGAGCCTACAAATCCATTCTCAATACGTAAGCACGGTCACGCTCTATCTGTTAGTAGCGCTGCTCTTAGCTATAACCATACATGGCTTAAGAGTAAGGATTTACCTACGGCGACAAATAGATGAATGGTTGTATTTTTGTATCTAGAGTGCGTTGGTTCATTTGAGTAGTGGGGGTATGCGAAATTCGTGAAAACAGAACTGTGCTGAAAAGGTGGATAAGATAAAGAGTTTAGAGAGAGATGAAAAAAAATATCGTGGTATAGCCGGGGGGACTATACCACGGGTGTCAATGACACCTTCGCTTGCTGCCGGAGTGACATGTTGCCATGCCACCTCTGGAATTCATTTGAGAGGTTGCCCTCTCGATGGAGTAACTATACGAGAGGTTACTTATTTTTCTTATAAAAATAACGCCATGTTGATATGAGAAAAACGACAAAGTTTTAAATGTTATTTAACTTGTTGTTTTGTATTGAATTTTTTGTCTTTGCCATCTATTTGTGACATTTTTATTTCATTGGCCGTGATTTTTAATTGTTAATTTTGACGTAAATAACGAGAGGAAATTTACGGAGTTGACGTTTGAAAGCATGAAAACATTTATGAAATCTTTGATTTTACACAAGGATTGAAGGGTTATAGGAGAGTAATATTGGCAGCCTAAACTTATTAAATAATAATATTTCTCATTAGCAATACTCTTAAGGGCCACTATGAAGTTATCAGAGATTAATCCTGGCGATACGGTGACGATTCGATTGTTAGATGGTCTTTCATCAGATATCAGAAAGAAACTCATGGTAATGGGGCTGCTTCCCAATACAGAAGTCAAAGTGATTCGACGTGCTCCAATGGGCGATCCTTTACAAGTCGAAGTCCGTGGTGTGTCTGTCGCCTTGCGAGAAACCATTGCTCAGAAAATTGAAGTGGAGCGAGTGTAATGCAATATCAAGTGCTTACCGTAGGTAATCCTAATAGTGGTAAAACGACGCTATTTAATGGTTTGACTGGCGCAAAACAGCAAGTTGGTAACTGGGCAGGCGTCACCGTTGAAAAGAAAACGGGACAATTCAAACATGCGGGTGACGAGTTTTTGCTCACTGACCTTCCTGGTATTTACTCGTTAGACAGTGGTAATGATAGCAATAGTATTGACGAATCCATTGCATCGCGTGCGGTTCTAACTCATCCTGCCGACCTCATTATCAACGTGGTTGATGCCACGAGTTTAGAGCGCAGCTTATATATGACGTTACAACTTCGCGAACTTGGCCGTCCTATGATTGTTGTTCTCAACAAAATGGATGCGCTAAAACGTGAACGTCAAATGATTAACGTTTCAGAGCTTGAGAAAACGTTAGGTTGTCCTGTAGTAAGTTTATCTGCAACCAATAAAACTCAAGTTGCAGAGTTTAAAGAAAAACTTCATAAGTCCATTGTTCAAGGGGTCGCGCTTAAAGAGTTATCTTTGCATTACGGTGAAAAGATGGAGTTGGCGATTCAAACTGTTTCCGCACTTTTTAACGATCAAACCGTCGCCCATCGTGCATTAGCGATTCGTGCGCTTGAAAAAGACACGATGGTTCTCAATAGCCTTTCCGATATTGATAGAAGCAAAGTATTGGAAGTCACTGCGACTTTAGACTTGGATATCGATTTGCATGTCGCGGATACCAAGTACACATACCTGCATGAACAGTGTAAAAAAGTTCGCCGAAGCGAAGGCAAATTAAGCCGTAGTGTGACTGAAAAACTCGACCAGTTTATTTTGAACAAGTGGATTGGGATCCCATTCTTCTTTGTTGTTATGTACTTGATGTTTATGTTCTCGATTAACATCGGTAGTGCATTTATCGACTTTTTTGACATTGGTGTAGGCGCATTGCTGGTTGATGGTGGACACCACTTATTAGATGGTCACCTCCCCGTATGGCTAGTTACGGTGATTGCTGATGGTTTAGGCGGCGGTATTCAAACAGTTGCGACCTTTATCCCGGTCATAGCGTGTTTGTACTTATTCCTTGCTGTGCTTGAGAGCTCGGGTTACATGGCACGTGCTGCGTTTGTGCTTGATAAAGTGATGCAGAAAATCGGCTTGCCGGGTAAAGCGTTTGTCCCTTTGGTTCTTGGTTTTGGCTGTAACGTTCCGTCAATCATGGCAACGCGCACGCTAGACCAAGAGCGTGAGCGCAAGTTGGCTGCGTCGATGGCACCGTTTATGTCATGTGGTGCTCGCTTACCTGTGTACGCTTTATTTGCTGCCGCTTTCTTCCCAGGCTCTGGTCAAAACATTGTGTTTGCACTTTACCTACTTGGTATTGTCGCCGCGGTGTTTACCGGTTTGTTCCTCAAGCACACGCTGTATCCTGGCAGCAGTGATAGCTTGGTGATGGAAATGCCTGACTATGAGCTTCCAACGTTGCAGAACGTCGTGATCAAAACTTGGCAAAAACTTAAGCGTTTTGTATTGGGTGCAGGTAAAACCATCGTAGTGGTTGTTGCTATCTTGAGCTTCCTCAACTCGCTAGGAACTGACGGTACATTCGGTAATGAAGACAGTGATAAATCGGTTCTATCAAAAGCCGCTCAGGTTGTGACGCCAGTGTTTGCACCAATTGGTATTCAAGAGGATAACTGGCCAGCAACGGTTGGTATTATTACTGGTATCTTCGCGAAAGAGGCAGTCGTGGGCACATTGAACAGCTTATATACTACGCCAACCGATGGAGAGGATGCAGAATTTGATCTTATGGGTAGCCTAGAACAAGCGGTGATGAGCATTCCTGAAAACCTATCAGGGCTGAGCTATTCTGATCCGCTGGGAATTGACGTCGGTGATTTAGCGGATTCTCATGCAGTCGCAGAGGAGCAAGAAATTGATGAATCGATCTTTGGTAACATAAAAGAGAAATTTGTTTCTGGTCATGCTGCTTTTGCGTACCTAATTTTTATCTTACTTTACACTCCTTGTGTGGCTGCGATGGGTGCCTATGTTCGAGAATTCGGCAATAACTTTGCGCGCTTTATAGCGGTATGGACAATGGGGCTCGCGTACTTGAGTGCGACTTTCTATCATCAGCTTATGCATTTCGCAGATAGCCCAGTAACAAGTGGTATTTGGATGGCTGTGATCGTAGCTATCTTCTTTGGCACATACCGTGTGTTCAAACAAGTTGGTAAGAAACAAAACGGTGCATTAGAGGCGCAAGTCGTATGATTTTAAAAGAGCTTTATCAATATATTGCCGAAAAAGGAACGGTTTCCCAATCTGAGCTAGCAAAACAGTTCGGAATGAGTGAAGACGGTGCAGACGCCATGTTAAGTGTATGGATTAACAAAGGTCGCATTTCTCGCTTGGTAGATACAAATAAAGCTCATCATATAACGCGAATACGCTATGCAGTCACAAAGCACGATGGTTTGTCACTTACCGTAACCATGTAGTAGGAACAATGAACCATCGCGCACAAACAACAAAGCCGCATCAGCAATGATGCGGCTTTTTACTTTCTACCTGAATTAAAAGTTATATAACGGTTACGCTTTACGGAAGATAGAGCTTAACGACAGCACATTACGAATTCGGTTAAGAATCTCTTCTTGTTCTTCGTCAGTACGAAACTCACCTTTGGTGTTACCCCAAACTGGTCCCGGCCATGCCATATCGTCTTTAAAGCGCGCAATATGGTGAATGTGCAGCTGTGGCACCATGTTACCTAGGGCGCCAAGGTTTAACTTGTCTGGGCGGAATGTCGCTTCGAGTGCTTGGCTTACCGCTTGAGATTCGAGCAAAAACTGTTGTTGCTCTTGCATTGGCAAGTGGTGTAGCTCTTTCAAATTTTCGCGTTTAGGCACCAAGATAACCCATGGCACAGCATTATCTTTATGAAGAAGCGCGACGCAAAGTGGGAAGTGACCAATCACCGAAGTGTCTTTTGCCAATTGAGGATGAAGTTCAAAACTCATTATTGCTGTCCGATTAATTTTTAGTTTGAATTAGTATACGACAGATAAAACAAAAGGTTGGCGCTTTCACGTCAACCTTTGTCATCATTTAGCTTGTGCTACTTAAGCTAACTACGTAAAAGCGGATTACATACGCTCTAGAGTATCGATACCCAGTAGAGACAGACCTTGCTTGATGGTCTTCGCTGTTAGCGCAGCTAGTTTCAGACGGCTTTGTTTCACTGCTTCGTCTTCAGCAACTAGGATAGGGCACGCTTCGTAGAAGCTAGAGAACTGACCTGCTAGTTCGAATAGGTAGCTACACATGATGTGTGGTTGGCCTTCGCGAGCAACAGATTGCACCGCTTCTTCGAACTGCATAAGTTTAGCAATAAGTGCTTTCTCTTTCTCATCAGTGATTTTGATGTCACCTTGGAGAGCATCCATAGCAACACCAGCTTTAGCGAAAATTGAAGCTACGCGAGTGTATGCATATTGCATGTATGGTGCTGTGTTACCTTCAAACGCTAACATGTTGTCCCAATCGAACACGTAGTCAGTCGTACGGTGTTTAGATAAGTCAGAGTATTTAACCGCTGCCATTGCAACTGTTTTAGAGATCTTCTCTTTTTCTTCTGCATCTAGTTCAGGGTTTTTAGATTCGATCAGCTGTGCTGCGCGAACTTCTGCTTCATCCAGAAGATCTGCCAAACGAACGGTACCACCCGCACGAGTCTTGAATGGCTTTCCGTCTTTACCCAGCATCATGCCGAACGCGTGGTGCTCAAGAGATACAGACTCAGGCACGTAGCCCGCTTTACGAACAATCGTCCAAGCTTGCATTAGGTGCTGGTGTTGACGTGAGTCGATGAAGTAAAGCACACGGTCTGCGCTTAGCTCTTCATAACGATATTTTGCACATGCGATATCTGTTGTTGTGTATAGGAAACCACCATCGCGTTTTTGAACGATAACGCCCATTGGTTCGCCATCTTTGTTCTTGTATTCATCTAGGAATACAACTTGCGCGCCATCATCTTCAACGGCAAGACCTTGTTCTTTTAGGTCTGCAACGATCTTAGGAAGCATGTCGTTGTACATGCTTTCGCCCATTACGTCGTCACGAGTCAGTGACACGTTTAGACGGTCGTAGTTGCGCTGGTTTTGGATCATGGTTACATCAACGAGTTTTTTCCACATTTCTGCACAGTACTCGTCACCGCTTTGCAGTTTTACCACGTAGTTTCGCGCCTTTACTGCGAACTCTTCATCTTCATCGTACAGCTTTTTCGACTCACGGTAGAAGCCTTCGAGGTCCGCAAGTTCCATAGAAACTTCGCCAGACTCTTGTTGTACACGCTCAAGGTTTGCGATAAGCATGCCAAACTGAGTACCCCAGTCGCCGATGTGGTTCGCGCGGATCACTTTGTGACCTAGGAACTCAAGCGTACGTACTACCGCATCACCGATGATGGTTGAACGTAGGTGACCAACGTGCATTTCTTTTGCTACGTTTGGTGCAGAGTAATCAGCGACGATGGTTTGTGCTTCTTCTTTAGCTACGCCAAGACGTTCGTCTGCTAGCGCCGCGTCGGCTTGTTTCGCAAGGAACTCTTCGCTTAGGAAAATGTTGATGAAACCAGGGCCAGCGATTTCTGTTTTGCTCGCAATACCATCTAGGTCTAGAACATCCAGTACTTTCTGTGCAAATTCTCGAGGGTTAGTACCCAGTTTTTTAGCAACGCCCATTACGCCGTTTGCTTGGTAATCACCAAATTGTGGCTTTGCTGATTGGCGAACGGCTGCAGGACTGCCTGCAGGTGCGCCAGCGGCTTCTAGAGCCTGAGATACTTTGTCATTAATAAGTGCTTGGATATTCACACGCGTTTCCTTCAATTCAAGGACAAAGAACTCGGCAAAATGTACGCCGAGCTCTGTTAGAGTTCACAAAAATGGGGCTAATCATAACAACTTTATTGCTTTTCATACAGAGATGAATAGGCGAAATTTTTACTTTTTCGATTGAATGGAAATGTGGCTTAGTTTGCGTTTACTATTGCGCTCAAAGTAATGAGATAAATCGCCCCATAAGAGAGCCACAATGACGACTCAACTAGTTGAAAAGCGCCTAACGCCTGAATTGATGATCCAAGATCTGGACGCATTTATGGCGAAGATTGAAGAGCTTGCAACCCTGTTAAAACTGGATCTGAGCTTTGCTCAAGCTGACCATATTGCGCTACGTATTAATGATACTGAAACAGCGAAAGCCGCGCATGAAGCATGGAATCAATACGGTAAGGTGGTTTCACAAGCGAAAATAAACGGTCGCCCAATCATCGTTATCGAATTCGACAAAGCGTTGGAAAGCCGTGGCTGGAAGATTGAGTGTCTGGAGCTGCCATATCCTGCGGAAGGCAAAATCTACCCAACTGAAAGCTGGGAACATGTGGAGTTTGTGATTCCGTCTCACGCCGAAACCGCAGATGAGTTTCTTGCTGATTTGAAACACACTTACCCAGCGTTTGGCGCGCGTTTTGATGAGTTAAAAGAACTGGGTGTGAAGATCAAATTGTCGAGCCCGAAAGGGGAAGGCGAACGCTTGAACAACCCAACCGTGGCGTTTAAGTACCAAGGCATTTGTATCAAGCTGCACCCGCATTCACTTAAGCGTATTGTGGAGTCTGAGCAGGCGTAAAACGCTAGAGTGAGAATTGCTGAGTTGCGAGAGGCAAAAAGGGAGCCGAGGCTCCCTTTCGTAAGCGAATCACTATTTAGCCGGTGACTTGCTTTTTGGGTTGGTAATGGAAAGTTTTTTGCCTTTCAACTCTTCATCTAGAGTTAGTGTGAAAGTCTTTGGAAACGGCATTCGTTTACAATGATCCACTTTGTTCCTGACGATTGTGAGTAGGGCTTCCGTTGAAGAGTTTTGCTCTATTTTTAAGCTAAAGTCATCGTTCTTACTGCAGCCATTAGACTCGGCGATAAATGAAATTTGACTATCGCTAGCTTGGTACGCTTCTACCATGATTGCTTGGTGTTCTGACTCTTGACCTTGCTGCATTTCTGTATTTGCCGAGCAAGCGACTAAGCTGATTGAGCTCAAACCAAGCAGCATTGTTTTGAGTATATATTGCATCTTGTTATCCTTTTTTCGACGTAGGAAAGGACCTGCAGCTAGCAACATTAATAGGCTAATTGAGAAGCTGCCGCCTGAACTCGATGTTTTGGTTACGCTGCTCTCGCTAGTGTTATCTGAACTAACTGACATCTTGATATTGCGAATATACGCTTGCGCGCTGTAAATGCCACTCGAACGCGGGGTTTTGAGGTATGCAAACGTTATTGTATTAGATGTTTTGTGAAGATCGATCTGGAGCTCTTCATAATCGAGGCGTTGGTTGGTGATATGGTTAAATTGACCATTAACTAAGATGGCAAAGTGATCAAAGCCATCGGACATTACTTTTAGATCCATTGTAAGTTTGCCCTTCGGAAGATCGGTCAAAACTAGCTCAGATACCCCAGCATAAGTTCCCATATCTGCAGATTGAAGTTCACCATTTTCAGCCGTCCAAGCGTATTCACTGGTATAAACATTGACGTCTGCTAGCGGAACGGCATTACGCACTGAGCTGTTCGCTTTATCTACACCTCTATACTTAAAAGTTGTTGTAAGTTTGGACAGCTTCGGATGATCGGTAAAGAGCTCTAGCGTTTCTACCGACTCCGAATAGCTAGGTTGGTAGCCCACGGTAACTTGGCAGCTTTGAGAAGGTTTTAAGGTACCAGTACAAGTGCTTTCATTGACAGTGATCCCGCTTGATATTATGCCTCCGTAAAAGTTGAACGGGGTAGTATCGTCATTACGAATAGTAAAGGTCTCTTGCTGCGCTTTTCGCTCAACGAAATGAAGATCTCGATACTGAGTGAAGCTGATGGTATTGCGATGACTATCTATCCAGCCATTGTGCTGAAAATGAGCGACGTTTGCATAAACGCCATAAGCGTTTGGTTGAGCACATCCATCCCCCCAACTGACCACGCCTAGTAATTTGTTGATGCCGTTATCGTCAACGATGAGCGGACCGCCGCTATCTCCTTGGCAGCTATCTTTTCCTCCCCAATAGTATCCGGCGCAAATACCGTCATCTGATACATTAGAGTAATTTCCCGATAGGTTTTGGCAAGTAGCTCGATCTACGTATTCCAAATCAACATGTTGTAAAACGGTTGGATATACTCGGTCTGTCGTGGACGTATTTCCCCATCCAGCCACGTGCAACTTATCTCCTACGCGTACACTATCCAAAAGCTCTGGCGTTGCCAAATCGATAGTCGCGCTATCGACATTACGTTCTAATTCGATAAGAGCGATGTCATTGTTCGTTGTATTACTGTTATATGCAGTATGCGAGTAGATATTGTTAACCGCGATGCGCTGCGCGTGAGACTCGTTGTTTTGATCATAAAGACCAAGAGCGATATCAATATCGTCCGCATTAAGACCTTCCACACAGTGCGCAGCAGTTAATACGTATTTTCCACCAAGGAAACTACCGCCACAGAAGTGACCAATAGATGTTGGCTGTCCTTTACGGACCAGTGAAGCAATAAACTTCCAGTCGGAAGTATTAGCTGGCTCGCCGCCAATAATGCGAGTGGATACATCATTCTGAACAGGCTTAAGAGTATCTGCGATTGTGGTTGCTGGCAAAGTCAGCCCAATCAGAAAAGCCACTAACGTTTTTTTCATTTTAATTCCGTAATATTAACGTGGTTTATTATAAGGGGACCAAATGATAAACGGAATCATTCTCTCAGTAAATAGTTGTAGTGAAATGAAAAATTATAATATATCGGTTTAATTTTGATGGTTAGAGTCGGGGGGATATCCCTGAAAAGATGAAACCCGCCAAGTTGGACGGGTTTCATTCTCGTTGTAACTAGTGCGGAGGGATTACAGGATCACTGTTTTATTTCCATAAACAAAGACGTGGTCGTTAATGACTTTATTCAACGCTTTGCTCAACACATTCTTTTCTACATCGCGTCCCGCTTGTGCCATATCTTGGGCATTGAATGTATGGTCGACAGGAATTACGTCTTGCTTGATGATCGGCCCTTCATCTAAATCATTGGTCACGAAGTGTGCCGTTGCACCGATGATTTTCACACCGCGATCGTAAGCTTGTTGATATGGCTTCGCGCCAATAAAAGCAGGTAAGAAGCTGTGATGAATATTAATGATTTTGTGGTGGTATTTCTCAACAAATGTAGGCGTCAATACGCGCATGTATTTAGCTAACACCAAAAAATTAGCATCGTATTGGTCGATCACTTCTAGCATCTTCTGCTCGTGTTCTTCACGGCTAAGGTTTTCATGGGTCACGTGGTGGTAAGGAATGTCGAAGCGCTCGGTGAGAGTTTGAAGTTTGTCGTAATTCCCCACCACAGCGGCGATCTCAACATCTAGGCTTCCATCGTAGGTTTTCATCAGAATATCGCCTAAACAATGCGCTTCTTTTGTGACGAGAATGACGATGCGCTTACGGCGAGAGCCAACCAATTTACGCTTAGCACCTTGCGGGAGGGCTTGGTCCAAGTCGGCAAGAAACGTTTGATCGTTGAAGTATCCCTCCAGCTCCGTTCTCATGAAAAAGTGGCCACTGGTATTATCAACAAATTCGTTATTGTGAACGATGTTGAGTTGGTGCTTGTAACAGATGTTAGTGATTTTCGAGATGAGACCCGGGGCGTCAGAACAGTGGGTCAACAGTGTTTTCTTTTCCATAAATCAGGTACTTCCATGCATTAATATTTTAGCGTACGAATTTGTTATTATTCCCAGGCGGGTGTAACTGTACTGCCATGTTTCACCATAAATAATCTATTCTTACGTTGGTTTCAACAAAATATCCGTGCGTCGCCGCAAGCTGGCCAGATTGTGGGCTGATGTCACTCCTATTCCTCTGATATACTCTCGATAATTTTTCAAACTCAATACCAAGCATGATCGCAAAAACTTTTTCCTCTGATGGCGCGTTAGGTAAGGCCATTCCGGGCTTTCAAGCTCGTCAGCCACAAATCGATATGGCGGAAGCCGTCAGCAGTGCGATCAAAGATCAAACCCAGTTGGTGGTGGAGGCAGGAACCGGAACCGGTAAGACCTTCGCATACCTAGTCCCTGCGCTGTTGAGCGGTAAAAAAGTGATCATCAGTACAGGCTCGAAAAACTTGCAAGAGCAGTTGTACCATCGTGACTTACCGCTCATGGTCAATGCGCTTGGTTTTTATGGCCAAGTGGCGTTATTAAAAGGGCGTTCTAATTATCTGTGTTTGGATCGTTTGAGCCGCCAAATGGTCGAAAGCCACACTAATGAATCTGACCCGACGTTATTAACTCAACTGGTTAAAGTGCGTGCTTGGTCATCAGAAACCAAAACAGGTGACCTTGGGGATTGTGATGATCTGCCAGAAGACAGCATGATCATTCCGACCATCACCTCAACCAATGATAACTGTTTAGGTAAAGAGTGTCCGAGCTACACCGATTGCTTTGTATTGAAAGCGCGTAAGCGAGCCATGGATTCCGACATTGTTGTAGTGAACCATCACTTGTTTCTTGCTGATTTAGCGATCAAAGAAACAGGATTTGGTGAACTGATTCCAGAAGCCGATGTGTTTATTTTTGATGAAGCTCATCAGTTGCCAGATATTGCGAGCGAATATTTCGGCCAGTCAGTTTCAAGCCGCCAAATTCACGATCTTGCCAAAGACATTGAAATAGCCTACCGCACCGAAGCCAAAGATATGCGTCAATTGCAAAAAGTGGGCGACAAACTCATGCAAAGCGCAATGGACATGCGGATTGTATTGGGTGAGCCAGGCTTTCGTGGCAACTGGCGTGAGGCGTTGCAATCAGGTTCTATTAAGCGAGAATTATTGCGCTTAACTGACAGCCTCGAATTGGCGATTGATGTACTCAAAATAGCTTTAGGGCGCAGTCAATTACTGGATACCGCCTTTGAACGAGCCAATTTGATCAAAGGCCGCATCGACCGCGTCTGTGATGTCGATATTACCGGTTACTCATACTGGTACGATACCTCGCCTCGTCATTTCGCTCTGCACATTACGCCTCTTTCTGTCGCGGACAAGTTCCATGAGCAAATAGAGATTAAACAAGGCGCGTGGATTTTCACGTCAGCAACCCTAGCCGTATCGGGCGACTTCAAGCACTTTACTGAGCGCCTTGGCCTCAAGCCTACAAAGCAATTTTCTCTGCCGTCCCCCTTTGATTATCAAAAACAAGCGCGCCTTTGTGTGCCAAGGTATTTGCCAGAGCCAAACAGTAACGGCTTAGCGGATAAGTTAGTCCGAATGCTTGCTCCGGTGATTGAAGAAAATGATGGTCGCTGCTTCTTTTTATGTACCTCGCACAGCATGATGCGTGAACTAGGTGAGAAGTTCCGAGAAGTACTTGAGCTGCCTGTGTTAATGCAAGGGGAGATGAGTAAGCAGAAAACCTTGGCGGAGTTTATGGAACTGGGTAACGCTTTACTCGTGGCGACAGGCGCTTTCTGGGAAGGGATTGATGTTAGAGGTGATGCGCTGAGCTGTGTTATTATCGACAAATTACCGTTTACCGCCCCTGACGATCCGTTACTCAAAGCCCGTATCGAGGATTGTCGATTACGTGGCGGTGAACCATTTGCTGAAGTACAAATCCCGGATGCAGTGATTACGTTAAAGCAGGGTGTAGGGCGATTAATTCGAGATCAGAAGGATCACGGTGCGTTGATCATTTGTGATAATCGCCTCGTCACGCGAGACTACGGTGGTATTTTCCTCGGAAGCCTACCACCTATCCCAAGAACGCGAGACTTAGATGGAATCAAAGCATTCCTGAAAGCAGAACAATCTGTCACAGACGCAAGTGCTGAGGCATAACCCAATAAATGAGAGTTGTAGAGAGTTAAATGAGCGCAAAAATTCTTGCTATCGATACAGCGACTGAAAACTGTTCAGTTGCGTTGTTGGCTAATGATCAAGTGATTTCACGTAGCGCGGTTGCACCACGCGATCACACCAAGAAAGTACTGCCAATGGTTGATGAAGTACTCAAAGAAGCCGGCCTGACTCTACAAGAGCTAGATGCGTTAGCGTTTGGGCGTGGTCCAGGTAGCTTTACTGGCGTTCGTATCGGTATTGGTATCGCACAAGGTTTGGCGTTCGGCGCTGACTTGCCTATGATCGGCGTTTCAACGCTGGCTGCAATGGCTCAAGGTAGCTATCGCTTACATGGTGTGACCGATGTCGCTGTGGCCATTGATGCACGTATGGGTGAAGTTTACTGGGCACGTTACACTCGCCAAGCAAACGGTGAGTGGGCAGGTATGGATGCAGAGTGCGTAATTCCACCAGCACGCCTAGTCGAAGAAGCACAAGCAGACGACAAAACGTGGACGACAGCAGGTACGGGTTGGGATGCCTACCAAGAAGTATTAGCAGACCTACCGTTTAATTTGACGCATGGTGACGTTCTGTACCCTGATTCACAAGACATCGTGATTCTTGCTGAACAAGAATTTAAAAAGGGTAATACTGTGCCGGTAGAAGATTCTAGCCCAGTTTATCTACGCGATAATGTGACATGGAAAAAACTTCCTGGCCGCGAATAGTCCGTTTTTCATTAACCTGACAAAAAGCAGGGCGTTTGCCCTGTATTTTTATGGAGTGCTATGGCGTCGATTAATGGCTTGCCTCCTTCTTTGATTCCCGGTGCAAATCGCACTAATAAAGTCAGCAAAAAGAAGCAGGTAGATAAATCACAAACAAAGCAGCCTGTAGGTCAGCCTTCAAAGGTTGCTAACGCTGTGGCGCACTCCATAAAACACGTGGATGAGTCCCAAATTCACCGAGCTCAAGTGCAATATGACCTTCCCGAAGGGAGTGCACGTAAAGCGATGGAGCAGTACATGGATGTCATGAATCGAGCTAAAAAAGAGGAACTGGCTCAGTTACTTGGTGTCGATATTTACGTGTGAGTACTTTCCCCCAAACAGGGATTACTAATATGAAAGGTGGTTTATGAAGGTTTTTGGACGGTTTTTTCTCGCATTATTTGCTACGGTTGGTTTGTCTGCGTGTAGCTCGTTGCCAGAGGAGCTAAATGCAAGCACAGAATTGGTCGTTACAGACTATAAAGCTTTTGCTGAGTCTCAGGGGCAAGTGAGTGAAGATGTTCGCCTTGGTGGAATCATCGCTAAAGTGGATAACTTTAAAGATAAAACGCGTCTAGAGATTGTAAATCTTCCAATCAGTAAGTCTGGTAAACCTGATATTGATGAAGAGCCTACGGGACGTTTTGTCACCTATTTTGATGGTTATTTAGAGCCTGTTGCCTTTAGTGAAGGTCGCTTGTTGACGGTTGTAGGTACAGGCGCCGGAGAAGAAGAAGGAAAGATTGGTGAGCACGAATACGTATTCCCGATCATTAAGGGGCAAGGCTACCGTTTGTGGAAAATTGAAGAACGTGTACGCATGTATGATTCGCCAACCTACTTTTACCCATGTTACTCGATTAACTGCCGCATGTGGCGTAATGATTTCCCACAAGACGGTAAAGTGATAAAACAGGTCAAATAATCTGCGATGCATGAGCGTCAATTCGAGCTTCCTGCCGGCAAAATGGCAGCCCTAGAGATAGGGAACGAAAAAACGGCTGACTTGTCAGTCGTTTTTCTTCATGGATGGTTAGATAATGCGGGCAGCTTTAAAGCGCTCATGGAGCAGTTGAACCAACTTAATCCGCACTTACACCTCCTTGCTATCGACCATTTTGGTCACGGTTTATCGAGTCATAAATCTCACGATAATTATTACCCCTTTCACGACTATATTGCCGATTTGTATCAGTTTTTGGACGAATTATCACCAAACAGACTGATATTAGTAGGGCATTCACTTGGTGCTTTAATCGCAAGTTGCTATAGTGCTGCGTTTCCAGAGCAGGTCGAAGCTCTTGTGCAAATTGAGGGAGCAGGTCCTCTTACTGAAGATCATGCTAACAGTTTGCCTCGTCTTCGCGATGGCGTTTTAAGTCGAGTAAGACAGCACAACAAGCCAGAGCGAAGCATTACCTCCTTCGATCTGGCGTTAAAATTACGCATGCAAGCCAACCAATTAACCGCTGAGCAGCTTCTGCCGATAGTCGAGCGTGGAACAGAGCAGCGAGGAGATAAATGGTATTGGCGGCATGATGCCAAGTTAAAATGTGCGTCGCTTTACCGAATGGCGCAAGCGCATGCTAACTCGATTACCAGCCAAATACGTTGTCCTCATTTGATCGTATTAGGCGATCAAGGATTTCAGAATTTACCATCTAACCAAGCTGATTGGGGAGAGAACCCGCCGCAAGTGGTTTCTGTCAAGGGTGGTCATCACTGTCATTTAGAGCAAATACTCGAGGTCGCAACGCGAATTCTTGGTGTAGTTAACAAAATTTAAACAAGTGTTTGAGAGTTGCGTGCTCAAGCACGTTCGCTGTGCTGTAATAGCTTTCAAAATAAAAAGGACGCTATTTTTTAGCCAGTTATAAACGAGGAGTAACATCGTGGATAAACCATGGCTTTCACGTTATCCAAGTGACGTACCTGAAACCATTAATCCAGAGCAATATGAGTCTTTGGTAGAAATGTTTGAGCAGTCTGTACAAAAATATGCAGACCAACCAGCATTCATGAACATGGGCTCGGTTATGACCTTCCGTAAATTGGAAGAGCGTAGTCGCGCATTCGCAGCGTATCTGCAAAACGAGTTAAAACTGCAAAAGGGTGACCGTGTTGCTCTGATGATGCCAAACCTACTGCAATACCCAGTGGCGTTGTTTGGTATTTTGCGTGCAGGTTGTATCGCCGTAAACGTTAACCCACTTTACACTCCTCGTGAACTTGAACACCAATTGAATGACTCTGGTGCGACGACGATTGTGATTGTATCTAACTTTGCGAACACGCTAGAACAAATCGTCGATAAAACACCAGTTAAACACGTGGTGTTAACCAGCCTTGGTCAAATGCTGCCACGAGCGAAAGGTACGATTGTCGATTTTGTCGTGAAGTACGTTAAGGGCATGGTGCCTAAGTACGATTTACCTGGTGCAATCTCAATGCGTCAGGCTCTACGTAAAGGTCGTCGTCTACAATACGTTAAACCGTTTATGTCTGGGGATGACATTGCATTCCTGCAATACACGGGCGGTACGACAGGCGTCGCGAAAGGTGCGATTCTGACTCACCGTAACATGATTGCGAACGTTCTACAGGCAAAAGGAGCGTACGGGCCGGTTTTATCTCCGGGGCGCGAATTAGTCGTGACAGCGTTACCGCTGTATCACGTATTTGCTCTTACCGTAAACTGTCTGCTGTTTGTCGAAATGGGTGGCCGTAACCTACTTATTACCAACCCTCGAGATATTCCAGGATTCGTAAAAGAGCTACAAAAGCATCCGTTTACTGCGATCACGGGCGTGAACACCTTATTTAATGCTTTGATCAACAACGAAGACTTCCACGAGTTGGATTTCAGTAACCTACGTTTAGCCGTTGGCGGCGGCATGGCAGTGCAGCGCTCAGTGGCAGAAAGATGGCAGAAGACCACGGGTTGTTACCTACTAGAAGGTTACGGCCTAACCGAGTGTTCTCCATTGGTTGCGGCATACCCGCATGACCTTGTTGAATACAATGGATCGATTGGCCTGCCTGTGCCATCAACGGAAGTTCGCATTGTGGACGAAGAAGGCAATGCGCTTCCGAACACTGAAACTGGTGAACTTCAAGTTCGTGGTCCTCAGGTTATGCAAGGCTACTGGCAACGACCTGAAGCAACGAAAGATACGATCAACGAAGACGGTTGGCTATCAACGGGCGACATTGTTAAGTTCGATGACGAAGGCTTCTTGCACATCGTTGACCGTAAGAAAGACATGATCTTGGTATCGGGCTTTAATGTTTACCCGAACGAAATCGAAGACGTTGTAGCGCTACACGGCAAAGTCCTTGAAGTGGCTGCTATTGGTCAACCGCACGAAGTCTCTGGTGAATTAGTGAAGATCTATGTCGTGAAACGCGACCCGAGCTTGACCAAAGATGAAGTGATTACGCATTGTCGTCAGCACTTAACTGGCTACAAAGTGCCTAAGTTGGTTGAGTTCCGTGAAGACCTCCCTAAAACCAATGTCGGTAAGATCTTGCGTCGTGTTCTGCGTGAAGAGAACGACGCTGAACTTGCGAAGAAAAGCGCATAAGCCGATTTCGTCGAGTCGAAAGATTTAAAAAATGATAGAATGCCAGCGTTTTGCTGGCATTTTTTATAGCGAGAAGTATGTGAATTATCAAATTATTAACAAAAACAAAGACCTAGAAGAAGTTTGCATTCACGCCCGAGAGGCAGATGTAGTGATGTTGGATACCGAATTCGTCCGTATTCGCACTTTCTACCCGCAGTTAGGTCTGATTCAGCTTTTCGATGGTAATCGCCTCTCGCTGATTGATCCGACCGAATTAACGGATATGACGCCGTTCGTAGCGCTATTAAAAGATACTTCCGTGTTAAAAGTGCTGCACGCATGTGGTGAAGATTTAGAAGTTTTCCAAAATGCATTTGGTTGTACGCCGTTCCCTATGGTAGATACTCAGTTGATGGCGGCCTTTCTTGGCCACGGTCTATCAACAGGCTTTGCAACGCTGGTGGAAGAATATTTAGGTGTTGAGCTAGACAAAAGTGAATCACGTACTGACTGGATGGCTCGACCGTTGACACAAAAGCAATTAGATTATGCTGCCGCAGATGTTCATTACTTGTTACCGTTATACGAAAAGCTGCTCGATAAGGTGACGCAAGCAGGTTGGTGGGAAGCCGTACAACAAGAAAGTGATTTGTTGGTTTCAAAACGCATTCGCGTCACTAATGAGGAGAATGCCTACCTTGATATTAAAGGTGCTTGGCAGTTAAAACCTTCTGAACTGGCGATTTTAAAGCCATTGGCGACGTGGCGTTATCGTGAAGCAATCAAACGAGATTTAGCGCTGAACTTTATCTTCAAAGAAGGTGACCTATTAACAGTCGCTCGTCTTGGCTTAACGAACTTTAAGAAGATGGAAGCGGAAGATATTGATATCCGAGCGATTAACCGCCATGGCGCGAAGATTGCCGCGATTGTTAAACAAGCGAAGCAAACACCTTCTGAAGAGTATCCAGCGAAAATTGAACGCTTAATGGATTATCCAGGTTACAAACAAGTCTTCAAAAATATGAAAGACATAGTGAAATCGGCGTCGCAGAAGTCTGGCTTAGCGACGGAGTTCCTTGCTTCTAAAAAGCAGATTAATCAGCTGATCAGTTGGGTGTGGAAAAAAGATCGCGATCCAGAAGTGTTGCCTGACTTGATGCAGGGCTGGCGCTTGGAACTGCTCGGCGACAAGATGAACAAAGCATTAAAGTTATAAAAGATTAAAAGGTTGGCCTCGGTGCCAACCTTTTTCATTCAAATCTGAGCATTCGATCTCGCGAGGAAAAGTGGTTTACTTCTCGTCGTCTGGTAGCTTCACATTGAGCTCAAGAACTGAGATATCGTCGTCTTTGTGCTCAAATGTTAAGTCAACCATATTTGGATCAATTGCCACGTACTTACTGATCACTTTCAGGATGTCTTCTTTCAATTGAGGCAAGTAAGAAGGCGCAGGATCATTTTGGCTGCGGCGCTCAGCAACAATGATTTGCAAACGCTCTTTAGCTAGATTCGCAGAAGTTTTCTTCTGTGGGCGGAAAAATTCTAATAATGACATGTCTAGCCTCCAAAGAGTCGTTTAAAGAGTCCTTTCTTCTCCTCAGTAAGGAAACGAAATTCAACCTGATTGCCTAATAAGCGATCAACGGTGTCAGAATAAGCCATGCCCGCATCGGTGTTATCGTCAAAAGTAACCGGTACACCTTTGTTTGACGCGTTAAGCACGGCTTGGCTTTCTGGAATCACTCCCAGTAGTGGAATATGTAAGATCTCCTCTACGTCTTCAACGCTTAGCATTTCGCCTTGAGTGACGCGAGATGGGTTGTAGCGAGTCAGTAGCAGGTGCTGTTTTACTGGCTCTAGCCCTTGTTCTGCGCGCAGGGACTTAGAATCTAAAATACCGAGAATGCGGTCAGAGTCACGCACAGAAGAGACTTCTGGGTTCGTTGTGACAATGGCTTCATCGGCGTAGTACAAGGCCATTAATGCGCCTTGCTCGATACCTGCTGGTGAATCACAAATAATGAAATCAAAGCCCATTTCATCAAGTTCGCCGAATACGCGCTGAACACCATCTTTTGTCAGTGCGTCTTTATCACGAGTTTGAGAAGCAGGAAGAATGAATAGGTTGTCCGTGCGCTTATCTTTGATCAGCGCTTGGTTTAATGTCGCTTCGCCGTTAATGACGTTTACAAAGTCATACACGACACGGCGCTCACAGCCCATGATTAGGTCGAGGTTACGCAAACCGATATCAAAATCGATCACCGCGGTCTTTTTTCCCTTCAGAGCTAGACCAGAGGCGATGGCTGCGCTTGAAGTGGTTTTACCAACGCCACCTTTACCAGACGTTACTACAATAATGCGTGCCATTTTTTTTCCTTTTTAGATTAAATCGCGAGAACTTCTAAATGTAATGATTCATCGGCTTTACTGATCATTACTTTCTTTTGCCAGTACTCGCTTTCAATTTGATCGCTTAACCAGTAGTCACCCGCAATGGATACCAGTTCTGCTTGTAAATCGTGGCAAATAATACGCGCTTCCTGCTGACCACTTGCGCCTGCAATCGCACGGCCTCGAAGTGTGCCATGGATATGAATAGAGCCGTCAGCGATGACTTCAGCACCAGCACTTACGTGCGCTAACACCACCAAATCACCATCTTTCGCGTAGATCTGTTGTCCTGATCGAACAGGCGTGCGAACTACTTTCGTTGGTGCCATTTTGGCTGGCGCCTGGCTTGGTGATTTGCTTGCCGACATAATGGCGAAGCCAGCTTCGGAAGCAAGATTTTGTACACGCTTGTCTTTACAGCCCGTTACACCGACCGGAATAAAACCAGCATCTGAGATGCCTTGTTTAAGCTTAGGGAAATCAATGTCGCCTTGTACTTTTGCTATATTGATTACCAAAGGCGCGGATGCAAAAAAAGAAGGTGCTTGAGAAACTTTTTCTTGCAAAAATTCGACAGTCTTTGCGATCTCATTGTCAGAAAGGTGTAAAACTGACAATGTAAAACTGCTACCTTTAAGGTCTGGTGAATGGGTCATCGTGGACTTCTTGCCTTTATTGAAAGAGCGTTGCCTTAAACTAGGTCTGTCATGTTATATTTCATCCTTTGACGCAGCAAGTTCTCTCGTGGGCAAATAGGTGAATTAATCTCAAATTTGCTATTAAGTTTGCGAGAATTTGACGTTTTCAACCTAATCCGCACTCAACGCGGCTAAATCAGCATAAAAGGCGTGTCATGCTTTGTTCTATTTATAAAAGCTCGAAAAAAGAAGGTACTTATCTCTATATTCCGAAAAAGGATGATTTTTCACAGGTTCCTGACACCTTAATGCAGATGTTCGGTAAGCCTATCGCTGTTATGACGATTAAACTTGATGGCCGTAAATTGGCACAAGTTGATATCGAAAAAGTGAAGGCTTCATTGCAAAATGATGGCTTCTTTTTGCAGGTTCCGCCTCCGCCGGAGAACCTACTAGAAAAGTACAAAGAACAAAAAGCCCAGCAGAAAGGCGAATAACGTCATCGTTTTTCATCTGGGATTTCTGCCTTGCTCAAGGAGGGCAATATGAAAAAAATACTGGCTACCATGCTTAGCGTTGGTGTGTGTACCTCGGCTTTTGCAAGTAGCGAGGGTTTCGATGAATACTTGAATAAACTGCGTGCTGAAGCGCGTGATAAAGGTATCTCAGAGCAGGTCATTAGTGCTGCTTTTGCGAATGTTGAGTACAAGCCTCGAGCAGTAAAAGCGGACCGAAACCAACCAGAGAAGAAACTGACGTTGGATGAATACATTCCTCGCGCGGTGCCTGAATGGAAGGTCAAGCAAGCCAAACAACTCTATAAAGAGCATTACACCGAGCTAAAGCGTATAGGCGATGAGTACGGTGTGCAGCCTCGCTTTATCGTAGCGTTGTGGGGTGTAGAAAGTAACTTTGGTAAATTTACGGGTAACTTCAAAGTGATTGACGCCTTGTCGACAATGGCATTTGAAGGTCGTCGTGAAGAGTTTTTCCGTAAAGAGACCATGTCGGCATTGCAGATCCTCGATCAAGGCCATATTGAACTAGAAAACTTTAAGGGGTCATGGGCTGGTGCGATGGGGCAATGTCAGTTTATGCCAAGCTCTTTTCTTCGTTTTGCCGCTGACGGCAACGGGGATGGTAAAAAAGACATTTGGCAATCTGAAGCCGACGTATTTGCATCAACTGCTAACTATTTGAGCAAGTCCGGCTGGGATGACAAATACACTTGGGGTCGCCAAGTGAAAGTCCCTAAAGGCATTGATCGTAGCTTAGAAGGGCGCACGGCTGAAAAAGGTAAATACCTTCAGGAGTGGAGCAAACTTGGCATCACAAAATACGATGGTAGTCCGTTGCCAAAACTGGATGAAGACATCAAAGCATGGTTGATCATGCCGGACGACGAAAATGGTCGTACGTATCTGGTTTACAATAACTACAACGTACTGATGAAGTGGAACCGCTCTTACTACTTCGCACTCGCCGTGAGTCACTTGGCTGACCGAATTAAATACTGAGCTGTTATCAAATAATCACTTGGCATCCAGTATGAGGGCTCTTCGGAGTCCTTTGTTTTTCCTATAATCAAATCGAGGTAAAGCGTGTTATCTGAACGTGCTGCACAAATGGTGATCTTCTCCGCTCTTCTTAAACATAAAAGTTTCACGGCTGCTGCAAAGAGCTTAGGCGTGTCGGTGTCTCATGTGAGTAAGCAGTTGAGTCAGCTAGAAGCGTCTCTTGGTATCAAGCTTGTTCAACGCACTACGCGAAGCTTTACGCCGACTGAGGCAGGAAAAACCTTTTTTCATCACTGTGAGCAAGTGGTACAAGCGGTGAGCAGCGCCACATTAGAGATGGAAACCCAGCGGGATGAAGTGGCAGGTTTGGTACGTCTTGGATTGTCGCAATCATTTGGTACCTTACACATTATCCCAGCGATTCAAGAGTTACGCGAACTGTATCCTCAACTTCAAGTGGAAGTACATCTGTTTGACTATAAGGTCGATATGTTAGCCGAAGGGCTCGATTTATGGGTAACCAACAACGAGCATTTACCTGAAGGCTACATTGCGCAGCGTTTGACGGATTGCCAGTTTGTTGTAGCGGCATCACCAGATTACTTATTGAAACATGATACGCCAACAGAGCCGGATGATTTGTCTTCTCATAACTGTCTTATATACAGAAGCTGGGAGCGTGACTATACGGGGTGGGCGTTTACTAAAGATCAGCAGGAGTTGAACGTAAAAGTTTCGGGCAACTATTCAGTGGATCTGGCAGAAGCCGTTCGGGATGCCGCTATTGCAGGTTGGGGTATTGCCTACCTTGCCACTTACTTACTGGGTGATGAATTTAGGACGGGTAAGTTAATACAATTGTTACCGGACTGGAAAGCAAGCCAGTCGATGCCGTTTTATGCGGTGTATCCAAGCCGCCAACATATGCCCAAAAAAATATCCGCAGTGATTAACTTCATCAAACAGAAGATCGGTAACCCGTGTCATTGGGATCAACGTCTAGCGCCTTACATATCTATTCCTAAATAACAGGATCAATGACGTTATTGAACGACACATAAGGTGATTCACTTCACAAAAATTTTTCCAGAACTAGAAACATCTTTTCTATATAGAAATAATAAAAATAGGCAAACGTTTATATTCATATAATTCAATGTCTTATAATTAAGGTCAATTATTGGGCGCTTAAACTTTTCACACTGTTAACATCCTCAACTTGCAGCATTTTGAGTCCACTATACAATCCGGTGCCTTCCATATCCCCCTTCTGTCGGATTCATTTTATGAACTCAATTATTGGTATCGTAGCCATACTATTCGTAGCATGGCTACTTTCTACAAATAGAAAAAATATAAAGCTGAGAACAGTGTCGTTTGCGTTTGCTTTGCAGGTACTGTTTGCGTTGTTGGTTTTATATGTACCAGCAGGACGAGATGCGCTGAATTCAGTGAGCAGCGTAGTGTCGAATTTGATCAACTATGGTCAAGAGGGCATTGCGTTTTTATTCGGTAATTTGGCGACAGGGGGCTTCACCTTTGCGATCAATGTTCTGGGTATCATCGTTTTCTTTTCCTCTCTTATCTCAGGTCTTTATCACATTGGTGTGATGCCAAAAATCATCAACTTTATCGGTGGCGGTATTCAAAAGCTGCTGGGTATCGGTCGTGCGGAGTCTTTGTCTGCTACGGCGAATATCTTTGTTGGTACCATTGAAGCGCCTTTGATGGTGAAGCCTTACCTAAAACACATGACTGACTCGCAGTTCTTTGCAGTTATGACAGGTGGTTTGGCATCAGTTGCTGGTGGAACGTTGGTCGGTTACGCATCACTGGGCGTCGACCTTAACTATCTTATTGCTGCTGCATTTATGTCGGCACCTGCGGGCTTGCTGATGGCAAAAATTTTAATGCCAGAAGATACGGATAAAGCAGCAGATATCGACATTAGCCAAGTTGAAATTCCACGTGCAACCAACGTAGTAGAAGCATTAGCCGATGGTGCCATGGCTGGTGTACGCATTGCTGTATCGGTAGGTGGTACGCTATTGGCGTTCATCAGTGTCATTGCAATGTTAAACGGCATGCTAGGCTGGATAGGTGATCTTATTGGGACACCATTAAGTTTTGAGCTCATCCTAGGTTTTGTATTTGCGCCAGTCGCTTGGTTGTTGGGTATACCATGGCAAGAAGCAACCACAGCAGGCTCGCTGATTGGTAACAAGATTGTGGTGAATGAGTTCGTCGCTTTCATCCAGCTTGCAGAAGTGAAGTCTCAACTTAGTGAACACTCACAAGCAATCGTGACGTTTGCGTTGTGTGGCTTTGCAAACATCTCAAGCATGGCGATGCTGATTGGTGGGTTGGGCTCATTGGTACCAGAAAAGCGTGCATTTGTTTCTAAGCATGGCTTCCGTGCGATTATCGCTGGTGTCATGGCGAACTTAATGAGCGCTTCTATTGCGGGCGTGATTTTAAGTCTGTAATTGAAATAGATATCAACAATTAGCAAAAAGGCTCCTTGCGGAGCCTTTTTCGTATCTGAAGTTTTACGTTATTTGTCCGTGTGGAACTGTTCGCAAGCGAGCATAGTGTTCTCAATTAAACTTGCGACGGTCATTGGGCCAACACCACCAGGGACAGGAGTAATAAAGCTCGCACTTTCACGTGCTTTATCGTATTCCACGTCGCCAACTAGCTTGCCTGAATCAAGACGGTTAATGCCGACATCGATAACCACTGCACCTTTCTTAATCCACTCTCCAGGGATGAAGTTTGGCTTACCAACCGCAACCACGACAACGTCAGCTTGACGCACATGACTCTCTAGGTCTTTGGTAAAACGGTGACATGTTGTTGTCGTGCAGCCCGCAAGCAGCAGTTCAAGTGTCATTGGACGACCAACAATGTTTGATGCACCAACCACAACAGCATGTTTGCCACGAAGCTCTATGTTGTAACGGTCTAGTAGGGTAATGATGCCCTTTGGCGTGCAAGAGCGAAGCTTTGGAATACGTTGTGCAAGACGACCAACGTTGTAAGGGTGGAAGCCATCCACGTCTTTCTCTGGGTGAATGCGCTCTAAAACATGTGTTGTGTCGATGCCCGCAGGAAGGGGTAATTGCACTAGAATGCCGTCAATTTCATCATCGTTGTTTAATTCATCAATCAGCGCTAGTAACTCTTCTTCTGAGCTAGACGCAGGAAGGTCAAAAGACTTAGAAACAAACCCAACTTCTTCACATGCGCGGCGTTTGCTACCGACATAAACCTGAGAAGCAGGATCTTCACCAACTAGAACCACTGCTAAACCAGGGGCACGTAGCCCAGCTTCAACACGAGCTTTAACACGTGCTGCCACTTCGGATCGAACAGTTTGGGAAATGAGAGTTCCGTCTATATTTTGAGCAGTCATGACTTTCCTTATAAATTAAGAAGGCAAATTATCTGCGGCGCATTGTCGCAGAATTTCTTATTAACATCCATACGCAAACGTTTGCTTTGTGGTGTTTTTGAACATTAAGCGTTTTGATGGACTTTTTTTAGGCATTCAGATCAGAATGTTATGAAAACACGTTGATTTACCCGTTTGAACTCGTATAATCCTGTCCCTGTAGCGCGCCCTTAGCTCAGCTGGATAGAGCACGTCCCTTCTAAGGATGTGGTCATTGGTTCGAATCCAATAGGGCGTGCCATTTATTCTAAAAAGCCCCGATAACTCTTTGAGTTGTCGGGGCTTTGTCGTTTTAGAACATTCGATATTAATCGCTACGTCACCTACAACTTTTGACTGAGATTATAGCTATTGCAATCTCTAGCAATTAACATGAGTTCATATTAGTTGCTTTCCTGTTTATCTTTATGCCTGCCACGTCTAGATTTTATGAACAACACGCAGATTGTTTAGCGGAGCAATACACTTCGCTCAAGTTTGAGGATGTCCACGCGAGCTGGAGAGCTTTCTGGCCTCAAGCCAGAGATCGCGTCTTAGATGTTGGGGCTGGCTCTGGTCGAGACGCTAAATGGATGGCTGAACATGGATGTGAAGTTATTGCGATTGAACCTGCTCAAGCGCTTCTGAGATTTGGTAAGTCTTACTGTGGTGATTCAGTTACTTGGCTTGAAGATGGGTTACCTAAGCTTGAGAAAGTCATTAATCTTGGCTTTCGCTTCGATTTAATTCTTGTCAGTGCGGTATGGATGCATCTTGCGCCTACGCACCGTGAACGCGCATTTCGCAAACTTGCGAATTTGCTAGCGCCCAATGGTCGATTGGTGATTAGCCTTCGTCACGGTGACTTTTCTGACGGTCGTAAAGCTTATCCCGTATCGGTTGAAGAGCTCGAAAAGTTTGCAAAGAATAGCGCTTTAATGGTGAGAAACGTATCTCTCGATGATGATCAGTTAAAGCGAACGGGTGTATCCTGGCAAACGGTAGTGATGTCTTTGCCTGATGATGGTTCTGGTGATCTGAATAAGGTTCGTCACATTATCGTCAATGATTCCAAATCGGCTACCTATAAACTCGCACTACTGCGTACTTTACTACGAATTGCAGATGCTCATTCTGGTGCAGTGGTTGATCGCAGCGAAGGTAAAGTTGCCATCCCATTAGGATTAGTTGGCTTATATTGGATTCGTCAATTTAAGCGTTTAATCGATAAAGAGAACATCCAGCAAAGCTCGAACTCGTCTAAAGGGCTAGGTTTTATAAAGCCCGATGGTTGGGGCAGACTTTCCCATTTAAGTCCTGATGATCTTGCTATAGGCGCGACATTTTTTGGTGAAGATGCAGTTGCGCTGGATAAAGCAATAAAAGACAGCTTAAAAACCATAAAAGATGGCCCCGTCACCTTTACCTATCAGGGCGATAAATCAAACCCTTACTTTGAAATGATTCGTTCAGCTAAGAAGCTAAAAAGTTCAATTGTTGTGGATAGCGAATTCCTCGAAAGTTATGGGCTGTTTGTGTTGGATGAAAGCCTTTGGGATTGTTTTCGATTGTATAACTCTTGGATTGAGCCGCTGGTGGTCAACCAGTGGATTATGGAAATGCAACGATTTCGGTCTAATCAAGAGCGGGATATTCCACTGCAAACGTATCACGATTGTTTGGTCTGGATTGATAAAGACCATGATACGCGAGTGGTGCGAAAGAGAATTGAACAGTTGAAGCTCAGCCATTGCGACATTGTCAGTGTATGGAGTGGAAGCAAATTACGAAATGAGTATCACGTTGATCACTGTTTGCCTTTTGCTTATTGGCCTAACAATGATAAGTGGAACTTGCTACCAACTTCTAAGGCTGAAAACCTGAACAAACGTGATCGTATTCCTGCTAGCTATCGATTAAACGCATCTAAGCCGCGAATTTTGGATTGGTGGCAGCTAGCTTGGGGAGAGACGGATAGTTTGAGTCGGACATTTTTTACCGAGGCTTCAATGTCGTTGCCTAATGTGCCAGCATCTTGCCAAGATTTTGAGCATGTCTTTGAAGCGATGGGATTACAAATTCGTGGTGTTAAAAGTCGCCTGTGTATCGCGGAATGGTAATATCTCGTTTGCTATTACCTCGTGATAAATGAAGTTTGATTGGTAACTAACAAAAAAGCGCTGGCTAACCAGCGCTTTTGCATTTACTAAGGGCATTACATCTTTTTAAAGATGATGGAGGTGTTGATGCCGCCAAAGGCGAAGTTGTTACTCATCAAATATTTCACGTCCAGCTCTCGGCCTTGTCCGGCAATGTAGTCTAAATCGCCACATTGCTCGTCAAGGTTTTCTAGGTTGAGCGTTGGGTTGAACCAACCCGTGTGCATCATTTCTAAACCTAGCCACGCTTCAATTGCGCCACACGCGCCTAGTGTGTGGCCAAAGTAGCTCTTGAGTGAACTGATTGGCACTTTGCCTAGAGCATTCGCTGTTGCGTTGCTTTCTGCAATATCACCGCGGTCGGTGGCAGTGCCGTGAGCAGATACATAGTCGATCTTCTCAGCAGGAATGCCCGCGTTTTGCAAAGCCATTTCCATACAGATTTGCATGGTTTCCATCTGTGGTTGAGTGACGTGTGCGGCATCACAGTTGCTGGCAAAACCGATGATTTCTGCATAGATTTTCGCGCCACGAGCGACGGCGTGTTCGTACTCTTCCAGAACCAGCGTTCCCGCACCTTCACCAATCACCAAACCATCGCGATCGGAGTCATAAGGTCTTGGTGTGCTTTTCGGGTCTTCATTCTTCAGACTGGTGGCAAAAAGGGTATCGAAGACCGCGGATTCCGTTGGGCACAATTCTTCAGCGCCACCAGCAACCATGACCGTTTGGTAGCCGTGTTTGATCGCTTCGTAGGCATAGCCGATTGCTTGGCTGCCGGAGGTACATGCACTACTGGTTGGGATCACTCGGCCTTTCAAACCGAAAAATAGACCAACGTTCACCGCCGTGGTATGTGGCATCATCTGCACGTAAGTCGTTGCGGTGATCGCTTTAGTGGTTTTCTCATTCAGCATGACACCAAATGCGCCGATTGCGTCAGTACTGCCTGTTGATGAGCCGTATGCGATACCCGTTTGGCCATTGGTGAGTACGTCGTTACCAATCAAACCTGCTTGGCTTAGTGCGTTTTCTGTTGCGACGGTCGCTAATTTGGAAACACGCCCCATGCCACGTACTTGTTTGCGCTTGTAGTGCTTTGGCAGTTCAAAATCTAAAATTGGTGCCGCGAGCTTGGTGTTCAAACCATCATACTGTTCGTAAGAAGGCATGTATTGCGTCGCGTTCTGGCAGTCACGCAGTTTTGGCTCGACAGATTGCCAATCGTTACCAAACGCAGTCACGCCCGACATTCCGGTTACAACAACTCGACGGCTCATACTAGGCCTCCGTTTACCGAAATGACTTGGCGAGTTACATAGCCTGCGATGTCAGACATAAGGTAACTGACTAAACCAGCGACTTCTTCTGGCTCTCCCATGCGGCGCAAAGGAATTTGCGGCATCGCGTGTTCTTTTACGTGTTCGTCTACCATGCCTGTGTCGATAAGCCCCGGAGCAACACAGTTGACGGTGATTTTGCGTTTTGCCAGTTCAAGTGCGAGTGATTTTGTTGCACCAATTACGCCCGCTTTCGCTGCGCTGTAGTTAGTTTGACCGCGGTTACCCATCAGGCCAGAGACTGATGCAAGCGTAACAATTCGGCCGCCTTTGCGTTTTTGCACCATTGGCATAACACAAGGGTGAAGAACATTGTAAAAGCTATCTAGGTTGGTATGAATCACGCCATCCCATTCTTCTTCGGTCATCGCAGGGAAAGCGGTATCTTTTGTGATGCCAGCGTTGTTTACGACGCCATAGTAAGCGCCGTGTTCGGCGATATCGGCTTCGAGCTTCTCACGACAATCTGCACGGTCACTGATGTCGAATTGGATAAGGCGACCGCTACCACCATGCTGTTCGATGGTGTTTAGGGTGTCTTGCGCGCCTTGTTGATCGCCCATGTAATGGACAATGATTTGGAAACCATCTTTGGCTAATTGAACGGCAATGGCTTTACCGATGCCTTTGCTGGCACCTGTAACGAGGACTTGTCGGGTCATTGTTGACTCCTGATTTTCATTTCTTGTAATTTTTCTTCTGATGGAACGTAAACGTTCAATTGGCAAGTCGCTACAACAGTTCCTTGTAGCTCAATACGGGCTGAAAAAACCGCCATACCGTTATCTTCCATAACTTTTTCAGCATACACATCGAGCACCTGTCCGCGAGAAAACGTATCGCATTCAGACGTGTATCGACGGCTACCAAGTAAAAAGCCAATCGGTGGCGCTTGTTCTTTCATTAATGCGTGGTAACCAGACCACGCCGCGACAGATTGCGCCATAAACTCAATGCCAACGTAAGCTGGCACAGTTTGAGATGCCGAGTCGAAGAACGGGTTGTGTTCTGCGATATCAACCTGGCAGTGAATCGTATCTTGTTGAACATCCAAAGCACGATCGACCAAGATCATTGGTTTGTCGTGTGGCAAAAGTTGTTCGATGGGAGGAAGTTTAGTCATGAGCGTAACCAAAAATAAGACTAATATTATTGCCACCAAAAGCAAAAGAGTTGCTGAGAATCGCTTTGTTACCCAGTTTGGTTGGCGTCTCAACTAACGATATATGGATATCGTCTGCCTTGGTTTCGCAGTGTTGTATTGGCAAATCAAGGTTGTACTTGAGAATATGCCAAGCGATCGCGGCTTCCGTTGCACTTGCTGCGCCTAATGTGTGTCCGGTAAGTGGCTTTGTCGAGCTTACGGGAACGGAGTCACCAAAGCAGCGATGAATGGCTTTGCTTTCCATCGCATCGTTTAACGGCGTTGCTGTGCCATGCGCGTTGATGTAACCAATGTCTTGCGCTGTAAGTCCTGCATTGGCCAACGCTTTTTTCATCGCTTCTTCTGCGCCTAACCCTTCTGGATGTGGTGCGGAAATATGGTGTGCGTCTGAGCTGTCGCCAGCTCCGAGAAGAGCAACGGGCGCAGGTGTTTTGCTTAGCAACATTAATGCTACGGCTTCGCCGATATTGATGCCGTTGCGATGTTGGTCAAACGGCTTACAAAGGGTATCGGATAGAGCTTCTAAACCGTTAAAGCCGTTTAGTGTGAGGCGACAAATGGTATCCACACCACCCACAATGACCGCATCAACAATGCCAGAGCGAATCAGGCGTTGCGCGGTTAAAAAGACACGACCACTAGAAGAACAGGCGGTTGAAACTGAGTAATGTGGGCCGCTCAAATCAAAGTAGGCGGCAATAAAATCGCTGCAGTTGCCAAGTTCTTGTTTGGTGTAATGGTAGTCGGCAGGAAACTCACCATTTGCCAGCTTTTCGCCAAATGCGATTTCGCCATCTGAAATGCCAGACGTGCTGGTGCCGATCACGACTGCGATACGGTCACGACCATATTTAGCAATGGCTTCACGCACGTCGCTTTCGATTTGCTGCAAAGCCGAAAGTGCGAGGCGGTTGTTTCTCGTATCAAACTGGCTGAGTGCGGTCGGTAATTGCGGTAACGTCTGTGCAATTCGACCGATTACGGTTTGGCGGCCTGAATTTAAAATATCTTGGTCAACCACCATGTTGGATGGCTTCGCTCCCGATAAACACTGGTGGATGAGCGCGTCATCTTGTCCCATGGCAGAGTGAAAGCCACAGGCCTGAATATACAAAGGTTGAGAAGAGCGAATAGGCATATTGTTATTCTAAATTGTTCTTAATTAATCTGATGTTGCAGTGTTTGAATAGAAATTGAAAACTGATGTTTGAGGTGATGAAAATCAATCTCACCCTCTAACTTGTTCGAAGAGCTGTATTGAATCTCAATGATCTTTTCACCGTCGCTATCAAAGATGGCGCGAGAATTATTTTTATCAATAATTCGCCACCTTACCTCATTTAACGAGCCTTCCCAAGCGGAACTCGGCCAGAGCGTGATCATCAGGTTAAATAATACCTGTTCTGGCTGCGGTAGCGAACCTTGTAAACCGTTGAGCACTTCGGTTTGAATTTGTTCTCCATCGTAAGACAGTGAGAGCACTCGCGTCCCCCAGGATGAGAAGCCTGCCAGTACCACTTCGTTGCTAGTCACTTGCAGTTGCACCGGAAGTTGCTCAGATGTGGGTTTGCCATCAATTACCCAAGAGGCCGTAATCAATTGGCTGGCAGCCAGCTGGTAACTTAAGCTGGCTGGAGTCGGTAGGTTAACTTGGGTGTTCTCAGCAACATCGACTTGAGGCGTCGATTGGTGAGGTACCAAGCTGCATGCACTTAAAAATAGACTCAGTGCGATTAACGTCGCGCAGCGAAAAGCATGGTTAAAAATCATGACGTCGTTTCCTCTGTTTTAATCGCAATCGGAGAGAGTAGCCAAGCGACAAAAATACCACTTAACACCGTAATGCCGAAACTGTGAATCGCGTGAGTTTGGCTGAGTGACAGCAACCCAAATGACAGCACAGTGGTGATTGCCGAAAGGGTGATCGCCAATAGTGTGCTCACACTGCGGGCTTTCTCGGCAAAGAACAGAGTGTAATCGATCCCTATACCAAGAATGAGCACCAAGCCAAGCAAGTTGAACAGGTTTAATGTTGTTCCCATCGCGACAGCAGTTGCAAGACCGCAGGCGCAAGCAATCAATGATGGCAGTAAAACTCGGCAACTGTGTTGCAGACCGTACCGCTTGATTAATACCAGAAAGATCACAGCACTGGCGGCTGCCAATAGCTCCATGATTTTGATTCGGTATTCACCAAATAGGGTGGATATTTCTTCAGCTTTGTTTAGGTAGACAACATCAGACTGTGATTTGGCAAATGCCTTAACAACAGCGGAGTCTTGCAATTGGTTTAACACCACAACCGTTGCCGATTTTCCTTTGATCTTACCCAAATGAAGAAAACGTACAGGTGCTGATACCGGGTTTTGCAAGTACTGCTCAACCGTGACAGGGATAAAGTCGGCGTCCATTTTAGGCTTTTTACTTAAGCTCAGCCCGGAAGCAAGTGGGCTGGATTGTGTCGCGTAAAGATCGCGAATCAATTGATAGTCTTGTTGCTGACGTTCCACTGAGCTCAAGTAGCGACTCAGACTCTGGTAGCTTTCGATGGTGCTGTCCGTTTTCCACGCTTCTAAAGTTGGCGTCAAAGACTCCAGCTTTTTCATTAGGTTTTCGTCATCGTCGGCGGTAATGACCAACATTTGCTGCGAAGATTGCATGCCACTAAGCGTCGTAATCAAGGTTTCTTGCTGCTTGAGATCGTTCGGCATCGTTTGCAGCAGACGAATGTCGTCATCGTAGTTCAATTGCAGCAAGAAAAAGCCACTCACAACCACACATAACATCGGCAATCCGACTTTAATTCGAGGTTGATTCCAAAGCGTTAGCCATTTCGCCAACAATGATTGTCCTGGTAAGTTCGAAATGGATCGCGATGGGTTACGAGCCAGTATCGGATACCAAGCCACCACGGTGATGTAAGCGGCAATCAGACCAATGGATGAAAACAGCGCAAGCTGCTGCAAACCAGGAAACGGTGCCACCAACATGCCCAAATAGCCGATCAAACTGGTGATTAAGCCCAGTGTGATCGCTATGAAAATATGCTTTAACCCTTGCTCGCTATCCCATTCATTTCCCGCCGCAAGACGTTCCGTTAGGTAGTGGAATGCGTAGTCGATAGACACGCCGATTAAACTTGCGCCAAACACTAAGCTGAACAGATGGACTTTTCCAAAAATCCACGTCGTAACGGACAACGCAACGAGCAAACCAATGGTGATGGAAAGCAGTGCGAGAGACAGTGGCATCACACTACGAAAGACCAACACGAACAATGCAATGATACCGAGCAGAGAGAATACACCGATGGTGCTGATCTCCGATTTTGCACTTTGCGTACCAAAGTCGGCGTAAAATAGAACGCCAGTATGTGCGACTTCAGCGCCATATTTCTGCGCGACGTTTTGTTCTAGTGCTTGAATATCAGGGACTGCAAGCTGTCCAGTTAGGCTATAAGGTGAGTCTTTTAGTTCGGCAGTAATAAGCAAGTATTGAGCACCGTCTTTTTCGACGGATAGATAGCCGTTATCCAATCGGAAAGAGGAAGATTGCTGGGTAACTTGGCTTAAATAATCACGAAATAGCAAGAAAGGGTCATTTTGTAACTCTTGCCCGGTCACTCCGGAAAACGGGTTGTACAGAGACTGAATCACATGCTGAACTTGCTGTTCTGGATTTTGGCTTAAACGCTCTCGTTGTTCAGGCGTCAGCAATTGGAAGCGGTGCTTAAAGTAGTAACTCGCCCAAGCTTGCTGCTCTTGAGGTGAGATTTTTCCCACCACATCGCGAAAATGATTACTTTGGCGTAACTCCTTATCAAACTCTGCAGCCGCTGCAAAAAGGGCGTTTTTGTCCGGCGCTGTGATCACGAAAATGACTTTGTCGCTCATACTTGCCGAGACCGACTCAAAGGCTTGCTCAGCCACCGGGTTTTGTTGGTTCTTAGGCAGCAGTTTTAAAATGTTGGTCTCAATCGGAGACTCTGCACTCCAAACCCATTGTTTGAGTAGCAACGCGCCCGCTAAAACAACGAGATTGAGCCAAACCAGAGCAAAGGTGTGAGTGCCGAGACTGAGTTTAGAAACGGAATTGAGCGACTTCGGCATCCGTGAGTTCCTGAGGTAGAGAGGTCTGGTTCGTAAACGTGATTTCGGTCTTATCGCCACGCAGCTCTTGTAGGGTTAGGCGATCAATGTGCGTTTTACCGGAAAGAGTAATGGATTGAAACACCGCATTTAATGGCGACTGTTTGGGCACTAAAACGAGCTGCCATTGATTGTTCTCAACTGAAAAATCGAGTGTGAATTGTTCTTGCAGTGCAGAAGTATCCCCGTGGAACACGGATAAAAACACGTGGCTAAAGTAGAACGCCATTGGGTTTTCTTGTGCAGAGATCGTTTTCGGTGCTTGGTCGGCAAAAGTCTGACGAAGTTTGTTTTCCGTCAATACCAAATTGACTGCGAAAGGTTCTGTTTGTTGCCACAACAAGCCATGTGTTTTGCTCAGTGTGAACTGACCTTTAGAGGTTAGAGGTTGACTGAACATTTCCAGATGACGCTGCTGCGTAAAATCTCCGCGTACGATTTCATGCTGAGACAACTGCTGTTGAAGCGACGCCAAATCCGTTACGTTTGCTGTCGGTGTGGCCAGTGCTGGAACAGAAAATATCAACAAAAAAGAGAGTAACCACTTTTGCATTAGTTCAGACTCCCATGGTTGTGCCATTGCTCTACTTTATCTAAAAAAACTGCTGGAGAAACAAAGCACATCTCTTGCTTTTCAATGGATACGGCGACTTGCGTTGTATGCGCTTTGCACATACGTTGATTCGTTTCGGCGTCGTAAATCACGTAATCCACACGCAAGCGGTTTTCCCACTCAGTGAGTTGCGCGGTAATACGAATGGTGTGATTAAACGGAATCGCCTTGACGTATTTAACGCGCGTGTCGATGATCGGCCACATATACCCAGAGTCTTGCATATCGCGATAGCTGTATTGAATCTTCTCCATCAGCACACGACGCGCTTCTTCAAAATACCGAAAGAAGTTGCCGTGATAAATCACGCCCATCGGGTCAGCATCTTGGAATGAGGTGACCATAGTCACCTCCGCTTCTAATGGGTAGAGAACCTGCTCTTGCATTATACCTCCGCGTAGAGTGGCCAATGACGTTGCTGAATGCGTTCAATGAAATGACGCAAATCTTGTTCTAATGGGCGATCTTCAATCACAAATTCAAACTCGCTCAGTACGGCGTCACGAATGACTCGCAAACTCTGACTCATGTGGTGTTCGTCCAATTCGTTATGACGGCGACGAATCTCAACCGCTTGAACGCTTGCCAGCAGTGAAGCCGCAGCAACTTGCTCTGTTAACTCAAGTACGCGTAAGCAATCACGAGCCGCAATGGTGCCCATGCTCACTTTGTCTTGGTTGTGACATTCGGTTGAGCGAGAAAAAACGCTCGCTGGCATGGTGTTTTTCAACGCTTCTGCCGTCCACGCTGAGATACCAATCTGAACCGCTTTAAAGCCGTGGTTGATCGGTTTACGCTCGCCTTCTGCACCGGTTAAGTTAAACGGCAGGCCGTTATTGAACTTGTAATCCATCAGTTGCGCCATCTGACGGTCCAGCAAATCAGCCAAGTTGGCAATGTTCACTTTCAACGTATCCATCGCCATTGCGATATGACCACCGTAGAAGTGACCGCCGTGCAGAACGCGCTCGTTGTCGCCATCGATAATTGGATTGTCGTTGGCACTATTTAGTTCATTCTCAATCAATTGACGTAGCCAAGGCAGGGAGTCTTGCATCATGCCAATTACGTGTGGCGCGCAACGCAGCGAGTAGCGATCTTGCAGTCGGTCGCTATTGCGTGGCGGACGTTCAGCATTGAGATCATCACGCAGCCAAGCCGCAACTTGCTGTTGACCAGGGTGAGGTTTTACCGCAAACAACGCTTCATCAAAGTGGAAGTCATTACCTTGCATACCCACAGAGACCATCGCGGTAATCTTGGTGCAAAGCTGCGCTAGGTATTCTGCGCGTTTGTAGGCAAGACAGGCGAGGGCAGTCATCACGGATGTACCGTTCATTAACGCCAAACCTTCTTTTGGTTTTAGGCGAATTGGCTCTATGCCCAGCTCTGCAAACACTTCTTGTGTTGGTCGCACATCACCTTTGTAAAGCACTTCACGCTCGCCAATTAAGGTCGCCGCTAGGTAAGACAGAGGCGTCAAATCGCCGCTTGCGCCCACCGAGCCTTCTTGTGGAATACGCGGCGCAATGTCGTGGTTGATAAGCGTAACGATTTGGTTCAACAGATCGTGAGACACGCCAGATACGCCTTGCGACAATGAACATAAACGTGTCGCCAACACCGCGCGAGCTTGCTCATGAGAAAGGATTTGACCTAAGCCACAGCCATGGAAGCGCGTAAGGTGCAACGGAAGTTCATCCACAAGAGCGGGTGGAATCGCCACAGTACATGAATCGCCGTAACCCGTAGTCACGCCGTAAATAACGCCTTCTTCTTTCAGTAATCGTTCCAGAAACGCCACGCCACGATCAATTTTCGCGGTAAATTCTGGCGAGGTGTTCATGTTTGCCTTTGCACCTTGAGCAATGGCAACGACATCTTCGATGGTTAAAGATTGGGCACCAAAAGTGATGTTGTGATTATTGTTGTTTGTCATGTGGCTGATTACTTAAAGTCCAGAAGTTAAAAAAGTTGTACCACTGTAACGGCGCTTGCAGTGTGTGGTGTTCTAATCTGTGTGCGTACTGTTGAACAACGTGTTCTAGTGCCTGCTGACGCTCCTTGCGCGGTAGCGTGATTTGGTCACTAAAGTGTTCAAAGTACACATTAAAATGCGGAGTGTTTGCTTCGTCGTCGCGTAGGCCGAAGAGTAGGTAAACCGGCGCTTTTAATACCGAGGCTAGCATGAATGGGCCTTGCGGGAATGGTGCAGGTTTACCAAGAAAATCTGCCCAAACGACACGATTTTCTTTGCTGGTGGAAGTGCGATCGCCAACGATCACCACCCACTCGCCTTGCTCGATTTTTTGTTGAAGTAGAATTGCGGTGTCTGGTCCCATTGAGCTGACTTGAATCAGATTCAGTTCCGAATTTGGGTTTACCGCCTTCATTACCGCATTAAATTGTTCAGCGTGTTGGGTAAATACCAAGGCATTGATTTTGACATGAGAGTGTCGACGACCAAGCGCGCGGCAGAGTTCGATATTGCCAAGGTGCGAGCCTAAAATGAGCACGCCTTGTTTTTTCTGCGCCATCTCTTCGAAATGATACTGGCCGTGAATGGTTAGGTTATCGACGTTAAAGTCACCTTGCCATGCTGCCAGTTTGTCGAGCATGGTACGCCCAAAAGAAAGCAGATGATGATAGCTGTCCAACTGTTTTGGCAGTGCGATGTTCTGCTGCGCTGCGTAGTGCTGTAAGTTGTTCAGGTAAATCTCAGACGCTTCGCGGGCAGATTTACCCGTGAAGTGGTAGTAGCGCATGACTAACTTCAAAATCAGGTCGAACGCTTTTCTGCCGAACAAGCGGTAAACCGCGAGTAAGGTTTTGATGCCTAAAATTGTGCCTTGTTCTTTTCGTTTAGACCAGTGGGCATTGCTGTCATCTGTGTTACGGCGCTTTCTGGCGAGTAGCGAAGGGATGCGCGGCAACATGCCAAAAAATAGGCGAGTGTGCATCCAGCTTATCTTGACGTTATCCCACAATGCGTCGAAGTGGGAAATGCCACCTTCAGGGTAGATCACGCGAGTTGGAACAAAATCAATATCGACGCCTTCCCAGTACATTCGCACCAGAATTTCGATATCAAAATCCATGCGTTTGCCGATGTTGTACTTGTTCAACACGGCGACCGTTTTCGCCACTGGGTAGGCGCGAAAACCGCACATGCTGTCTTTGATAGACAGTGACAAGGTTTCTATCCACACCCACACGTGCGTAGCGTAGCGACCATACAAACGGGATTTAGGTACGCTCTCGTCGTATATCGGTTGGCCAGAAATCAGGTTATCTGGTTTTGTTTCGCTGGCGCTGAGCAATTTGGGTAGTGCTTCTAGGTCGTGTTGACCGTCTGCGTCGACTTGAATGGTGTGCGTAAAACCAAGCTGGTGAGCTTGATGTAGGCCAGCCATCACCGCGCCACCTTTGCCTTGGTTTTCACTCAAACTAATCAGTTTTATCAGCCCTTGCTCACTCAACGCTGAAAGCGCTTGTTTGGTGTCTTCATTGCTGCCGTCGTCCACGACCAGCACTGGCAAAGCGAAAGAGGATAACGACGCCACCACGTCTGCAATTGTGCTGCCGTGGTTGTAGCAAGGAATTAAAAAGCAGGGACGGTAATCACTCACGTGACTCACCCAGTTTCATTTTGCCTGAAGAGTGAGTCACCAAGGTTTCACCGCTTTTCGATGTGTACTTAAAGGTCAATTTCTCACGCTCATTGTCCCAAGAGAGTGAGAGGCAAACGTCGGCGTTTGGCAGAATCGGCTCTTGAAATTTGATGACTTCCATTCCTTTAAATACCTTGGGAGTATTCAAATGTTGAACGGCGTAGAACAGCGCCCAATCAATTTGAGTGACGCCTGGTAAAAGAGGGAAGTGACTGAAATGACCTTGGAAATCTAAGATGTCAGCATCCACACGCAGCGATAGCTCCGCGGTGTGGTCGCTCACTTCAATATTCTGAATAGTTGGTTTTCTTTTTTCCATGTTACTAGCTTTATTGGAATAGTTTTTCAATTTCAGCAACTTGGCGTTTGCCTTGGCTGTTCAATGGAATTTCGTCGACCACTCTGAATTTTCTCGGGATAGCGATCGGCTCTAGCCAATTACGCAGAGCCTTGCGAAGCTCAAGCCAAAACTTGCCTTTACCGAGTTCATTAAGCACATCACCGCCTTTATCGTTAAGTACGATGATCGAGACTAACGTGAGGCGACCAGATTCTTCCATTGGGATCACCACGCTTTCTTGAACCCACGGCAGTTGCTCTAAACGTTTTTCCACTTCGACAAGGGAAATACGCTTTTCTTCGACTTTGACGATTCGGTCAGTGCGTCCACGCAATTCAAAAGAAATACTATCATGGAAATAGCATTCATCCGCAGTTTGGTACCAAGTGTTTTCATCAATGTGTGGCGAGCGGAGCTTTAAACAATTTTCATGGTTAAGCTCGGCTTCAACACCAGGGAATAACGTCCAAGGAGTGCTGGCTACGTGCTGCTGACGGTAAGCGATGCCGCCGGTTTCTGTACTGCCAAAAACTTCAATAGGAAGTGATCCAAACAACAGCTGGCTGTGTTGCGCGGCTTGGTTTGGCAAGGGGCCACCAGAAGAAAATACGCACCGAATCGCAACCGGATTATGCTCTTCACTGAGTCGTTTTAGTAACGCAGGGCTGCTTACTAGCGTGGTGTCAGCATCGGCGTGATGGACAATTTGCTCTGGGAACTCAAGGTTGTGTGCTGAAAATGGACGTGCAGAGCACAAAGGCCACAATACGCGGAACAGCAAGCCGTATATGTGTTGATGAGAGACGGTGCTTTCAACGCGTGTGTTGGCAACCGTGTCGCCCCATAGGTTGTCTAGAATAGACACTTCGATATCGAGCTGTTTCAGCGTTTTTGCAATGGCTTTTGGTTTGCCGCTTGAACCAGAAGTGAATAGCGTCACTGGTATTTGTGCCAGATTCAATTCACGCCAAACATAAGGTTGGTCTACCTGTTGCTCGTGAATCAAGGTGATGTCTAGCAATGATTGAGCTTTTACTAGGAGTGAACTCACCTGTTCTGGAACAGAGACATCGGCATCGTGCAGCAATAAATCGTAGTGCTCACTGAGTTCTTTGAGTGCTTCTGGTTGGTAATTACCAGGCAATACAATGGATTTTCCTGCGTGGCAACAAGCAAAAAAGCCAACGGCAAACAGGTAGCTGTTGCCAAAACACAACGCAATGTTTTGCATTGGCTGGGTTTCTAACTTCTGAGCAAGTGTTGCGACGTGCTGCTGGAAATCACCCCAAGTGATAACTATGTCGCGATCGTAAGAGACAGGGGATTGCTCAGACCTCTCTGCGACGAACAAGGTCGCTAGGGAGGTAAAGCTCGAATACGTTGTATTCATACGATTAGTGTTCCTTTCGAACAAATTGACGCACGATCCATTCTCCAGCGAACAAGCCACCAGCAAGTAAGTAGCTGATGAGGCCGTTATAAAGCGTCCATATTTTTACTGGTAGGAAACAGGTATAGAGCGCAACGGCAGCATTGAGCGTAAAAAAAACGCACCAAACCATCGTCACTTTGCGAGTGTAAGCCACGCCACTAGCTGGAAGGTCGGGCTCTTGCAAGCGAGCAAGCCTCTCTATGATCGATTGCGGCTGTTTTAAGCTCAGTCCAAAGACACACAGCATACATACATTGACAACTACAGGGTAAAACTGAAGCCACCCGTGTTGTTTAAACACCATGCCAAGTGTAATTAGAACAATGCCAACAGCGCCCGTAGCGAGCGCCAAGAATTTAAACTCTTTTAGTGGGGTCTTATTTGCGACGAAAACACGCAAAAGTAACGCAGCAATTAACAAGCCCCCGACTAAGTTCAAGCCAAATTTATCTATACCGAAATAGACAGCGAAGGGGTAGGCAAACAGTACAATTGCAGACAGACCAGTCAGCAATTGGCGCATTAACTTTCCTTCAATAACTCAGTGACGGCATTAACCACATCGTCAACGGTTCTTACAGCACTAAACTCTGCTGGCTTGATTTTTTTGCCAGTGACATTCTGTAGGTGTACGACCAAATCAACGGCGTCAATGCTATCAAGGTCGAGATCTTGGTATAAGTGCGCATCTGACTGAATGTCGGCTGCGTCAATTTCGAACAGCTCAACAAGCGCATCTTTAACTTGTTCAAATACTTGATCTTTATTTACATCAGTCATGAATATACCTACAACTTATTCATTAGTTTGAGAAGAAACGTATTTCGCTAGGTTTGCTACAGAAGCAAAGTGTTCGCGCGTGTTTGAGTCGTCGGCATCAATAACGATGTTGTATTGTTTTTTAATTGCGAGTCCAAGCTCAAGTGCATCGATAGAATCTAAGCCAAGTCCATCACCAAAAAGTGGTGCATCCGTTTCAATATCATCTACGGTTAAATCTTCAAGGTTTAAAGCATCAATAATAAGTTGCTTAATGTCGTTGTGTAACTGTTCCACTGGGACCTGCTTATTAATAAAAGTTTTCTGGAAAAATGTTTTCAGCTAGGTGCTGTTGTAAGCGTCGCGCCGCTATTGTCGGCGACGTAGTTTGCTTTATAAAAGGGTCAATCTCAACTTTATCCTTAACTTCAACCCTGAAAAAAGGCTTTGTTGCCGGTACTTGATACCATTTTTTCTCTTTTGTGAGGAAACTTGGCGTTACCGTAATATGGACAACCCTTAAATCTCGTTCTGTTCTTACCGCAATTTGTGCTGCGCCGCGTTGTAATTTTGGTTCTACACCAGGTGTTGTTCTTGTCCCTTCAGGAAATATAAGCAACACGTTGCCTTTGTTAAATCGTTCATCACAAAGTGCTAATAAATCATCCGGCGCTTCATTGGGAATATATCCGGCTGCTTTTACGATGTGCTTCATAAAAGGATTCGACCATATTGCCGATTTTACTAAACAGTCGCAGCGATTTAATTGTGAAGCAATGAGAACGTAATCGATTAAACTAGGATGGTTGGCAACAATTAAACAATTACGATCTTGTTGAAGAATATCGGCACCAATAATTTCGTAATCGATTGCTCCACTTAACTTCATCAATTTACAAAAGGTGTTGAATGAATATCGAATCGCACCTTGAACTTTATATTCACGTTCGGTTTGATCCGAAACGAAAATACGAATGGTCGGAATAACAATGAAGCTCAGTGTTAAACCACCTAACCCAAATACTGAAAAACAAAAGCCGGTTGCTAGCACACGCCAATACTGATTTAAGCGACTCATTGCTTTTGCCATTCCCAAATTTGTTGCGGAGCGTGAATAGTCCACTGATTTTCATCTGACAAGTAGTGTTGCAAAAACGCTAAGCCTTGTGGCAACGGGTGGTTTGAGCATTTTGCACTGATGCCGCTTTGCACCGTGAAGCCATCTCCATGAGAAAGTATCAAGCCGAGTCCAAACCCTTGGTATTGTTGGTTTTCATATTCTAAATAAGAGTCAGGCATAGGCTCATCAAAATCAACAAGCAGGACTTTTTTATCAGGATTATCAGATAAAAACAGCCATGCTTCTAATATTGCACTTTGGAATGTGTTTTCTGCCGCAGCGATCGAAGTTAGGGGGATGGGTTGTTTGGTTGCAATAGTGGCAAGCCCTGCGGCGGTATTATGCACGGACTGAGAAAAAGCCATCGGAGACGCTTCTTCTCCGTTAATAATATCTTTAACTAACGCAACACTGCGATGCAATTCGCCATGACGACTCGAAAATACGAGGTAATCAACCTGATGTTGATTAAGCAATTCGATTGCCGTTTGCACTGCCAGTTTGCTAAGTGGACTCATTCTTCTGCGCATCATCGCAGGAATATCTGCAACATTGATTTTGCCATCTTCTGGCCATGTTATCTCTGTTGCCCATTGTTTCCATTCATTGGATTCGGATAAACCGAATGAATTCGCTGTCCACGCATCAATATTGAACGAAATGTTGATCTTCGAGTTTGGCATATTGGGTTAAATTGTTTATTTTACAGCTCGATACAAATTGGGCTTTACCCAAAGTCATAATAAAAAAGGAAATTATCATGTCGCGTTTTAAGCTGTATGTCTCGTTATTATTAACTTTGCTTCTTGTCGGTTGTGGACGAGTACAACCTGTAATGAATGTGGAGGATACTCCAGTTGCTTATGATCTTCAAAATAAACAAGTAAAAATGGCCATTGTGCAATCGGCAACCAACCGAGGTTGGACGATTGAAGAAGTAAGCCCAGGTGTTCTTATTGCAAAAATTCACGTTCGTAAACACTTTGCAGAAGTAAAAATTCCATATAACAACAAATATTACTCAATTATTTATCTCAACTCAGTAAATCTAAAAGCCAGTGATGGCAAAATCCATCGCAATTACAATCGTTGGATAAACAACTTGAATGTTGATATTCAACGAGCTATTGCATTGTTAGGCTCTCAGTCTAAACAATAAAAATATTAATTGCAGTTAGGTTTTTCCGTGTTAAATCAAAATAATGACCCTTTTAATGCTTTTGAAGCAAAAACAGAAGCTCAGAAGTTATCTTTTGCACCAATCGTGTTCCAGACCGCCAGAACGCTCCGAGATTTAGGTATTTTAGCCGCGCTAGACAGCGCCGGTTCACAAGGCATGAGTGCCACGGACATTGCCGAGAAAACGGGCGTGTCAGAATATGGTGTCAAAGTATTGTTGGATATGGCGATTAGCGCACATATTGTTTTATGGGAAAGACCTAACTATTCGCTTGCGAACCTTGGTTTTTACCTTCTTCACGATGGTATGACGAACGCAAACATGGATTTTACGGCTGATGTCTGTTACGCCGCGATGATGCATCTGACGGAAGCGATTCAAGAAGGTAAGCCTTCAGGTTTGAAAGAGTTGGGCAATTGGGAGACGATTTATCAAGGTCTGTCGACGCTGCCAGACCAAGCCAAACAGAGTTGGTTTAAGTTCGATCACTTCTATTCGGATCGCTCGTTTCCATTACTGCTTAAAGAAGTGTTTGCAAGCAAGCCAAAGCACCTCGTGGATATTGGCGGAAATACCGGGAAATGGGCTATTCAGTGTTGTAATCATGATCCTGATGTTGAAGTTACCATTGTCGATTTGCCGCAGCAATTAGAAGTGGCGATGTCAAATGTCTCAGAAAACCAGTTCGCCGAGCGTGTACGTCCATACCCTGCCAACATGCTTGATAAAGCACAAACATTGCCTGAGCATGCTGACGTATGGTGGATGAGCCAGTTCTTGGATTGCTTTTCACCAATTGAGATCCTAAATATCCTTAAAAAAGTCAAAGCCCAGTTAACGAAGGGAGATACTATTTACGTATTGGAGCTATTTTGGGATGCCCAAAAATACGCGGGTGCTTCCTATAGTCTTAATGCAACCTCTCTCTACTTTACCTGTTTAGCCAACGGCAATAGTCGTTTTTATCGCAGTGATGATTTCTTAGAAATTGTCGAAGCGGCAGGTTTATCTGTCGCCGAAAGAACCGACAACATTGGCCTTGGTCACACCTTATTAAAACTACAAGCAAACTAAATTCAGAATGAAAACAGAGCTCAAGCAAGTTGTCGTCGTAGGAGCGGGCCCATCTGGCTCCACCGTTTCTGCGTTATTAAAATCGCGTGGCATAGATGTCGTTGTCATAGAAAAAGCCACCTTTCCACGTTTCTCTATCGGAGAAAGCCTGCTTCCTGCATGTATGGAGGTTGTCGAGCAAGCCGGAATGACCAATGCGGTAAAGCAGTTTGGCTTCCAATATAAAGATGGCGCTGCATTTCGTCGCAATGGTGTTTACACCCAGTTCGATTTTACGGACAAATATACCCCAGGGCCGGGTACGACGTTTCAGGTGCAACGTGCCAGTTTTGATAAAGTGCTCGCCGACAGTGCCGCAGAGCAGGGCGTCGATATTCGTTATCAACATGAGCTAGTTAGCTTGGCGTTTGAAGGCAAAAAATCGCGCTTAGAAGTTGTTGGGCCGGATAAACAGACCTATCAAATCGAAGCTGATTTTGTTTTGGATGCGAGTGGTTTTGGCCGTGTTTTGCCACGCTTGTTGGATCTTGAAGAGCCTTCTTGTCTTCCTCCAAGAAAAGCGATATTTACTCATATTGAAGATCGTATCTCTCCACAAGAGCCAGAGTACGATCGCAATAAAATTCTGATTTCCGTACATCCTGAAAATCACGATGTGTGGTACTGGCTGATTCCATTCTCGAATGGTACGTGTTCGTTTGGTGTGGTGGGTGAGCCTGAGTTTTTTGAGCGATACCCAGAGGATAAGCTTGCAGCTTTGCAGCAGTTGGCGAATGAAGAGCCGGGGTTGGCTTCTGTGTTGCGAAACGCGAAGTACCCAAATCCAACAGGAGAGTTGGGTGGCTATTCAGCGAACGTCAAACGCTTAGCGACAGAAAACTACGCACTGCTTGGTAATGCCGGCGAGTTTCTTGATCCTGTGTTTTCATCTGGCGTCACCATTGCCATGAAGTCGGCGGAATTTGCGGCCGATTGCGTGGTTCGTCAATTAAATGGTGAAGTGGTTGATTGGCAAGAAGAGTATTCGGAACGCTTGATGGTGGGGGTGAACACATTCCGCACTTATGTGGAGGGGTGGTACAGCGGCACATTGCAAGATGTGATCTTCTATCAAAACCCGAATCCACGTATTAAGCAGATGATTAGCGCGATTTTGGCTGGGTACGCTTGGGATACAAACAACCCTTACGTAAAACAAAGCGAACAACGTTTGTCGACGCTCGCTGAGCTGGTTCGAGAAGCGGAACTGTAAGAGTATAAATTCTCTTAGCTGAGGATGCGTAAACCTAGGTCTTACCGAGAAATTGGTAAGACCTTTTTTATTCTCGACAATACCTTTTTATTTGTACTTCGAGCTTACTGGAGACATCTTGACCACTTGTTTCGAGGTGTATCGAATTTGAGAAAATTTATAGTGATTATGATCACATACATACTCATTGTTGCTGATATTTATATTAAACGTGTAGGAAATGGATTACATTTTGGGAGTGTTCCCTAAATCCGGCTTCGTTGTGAAAACGGTTTATAAGCAACTGTATAAATTAGTAAAGTTCCAAAAACTGCACCAAAAAAAAGATAAGTTTCTTGCCAAATCAATTCGCTTGGTGAGTTCGAACCATCGACTACGCCAAACACTTCCTTTACTTTCTCGAATTGTCAAAGAACACGACGCGCCAACGGTCTCTTCGGTTGTTGATCCCGATAACGCGGTGGCGTGGGGAGGCAAAGTTTCTCCAGAGTTCAAATGCAAAGTCATTCGTATTAGTGAAGAGCTGGAGATCAACCCTAATCATCTGATGGCCTGCATGGCATTTGAAACCGCTGAAACCTTCAGTCCAAGCATCAAAAATGGTTCAGGAAGTGGGGCGACAGGGTTAATTCAATTTATGCCCTCTACCGCTGAGTCATTAGGAGTGAGTACGAAAACTCTTGCGAGGATGAGCGCGGTCGAGCAACTTGACTATGTAAAAGCCTATTACTGGCCATATCGCCATAAAATTAATAGTCTGGAAGATACGTATATGGCAATTCTCTATCCTGCTGCGATTGGCAAACCGTCTTCTTTCGTTTTGTTCAAGCAAGGCTCGATTGCATACCGACAAAATGCGGGTATCGATCGTCACAATACAGGAAAAATCACGCTTAATGATGTTTCCTATAAAGTACGGAAAAAACTAGAGAAAGGTTTACAGCCCAATTTGATGGGATAGGGCCGTGTTTTATTCAACTTCGCTATTGTTGGTTGGTGTATCGGTGTCTTTGGTGACTCTGACTTGCATAATGCGATGTTTTTTAACGAGGAGTATGTCAAATCGCCAACCTTGGTAGTGAATGTGCTCCCCAACATTTGGGACTCGACCATAAAGCCATGTCAAAAGCCCATTTAATGTTTGAAAGCCTTCTCGCTCTTCGCCTTCTATGCTGCTCAGTTCGAGTTTATTCTTGAGCTCATTGAGCGGGATCAACGCGTCCATCAACCAGCTGCCATCTTTTTGTTGCTTGGCCCACACTTGCTGTGGAGCCATGCCCAGTTCTCCAGCAATTGACTTTAACAAGTCGTAAAGGGTTACTAGGCCTTGTACATCACCATACTCATCGACAATAAAGACCATTTCCGCACTGGTTTGTTGCATGTAGTTAAGGAGAGGTAACCCTTTCATGGACTCGGGTACAAAACGCGGACGCTTGAGCTGTTTAGCCAGTTTACTGATAGACAATTCGTCATATTCATCGAGCAGGACTTTGGATGAAATGGTACCAATAATATTGTCCAAACTACCCTTACAGACTGGCCATACGGAGTGTTGGGTTTGGCGAAGGTCAGTAAGGATGACATCAATAGGTTGGTTGGCATCTAGGTAATGGATATCGCACCGTGGTGTCATTAACGATAATGCTAAACGATCGTTAAGGTGGAGTAAGTTGCGAATCATCAATTGCTCTTGTGGCTCAATCGCACCGGACTCAGAGCCTTCGCTAACAATAGCAAAAATATCCTCCTCGGTAACAATCTCACCGTTGCTGTCGTTTTGGCGCAATAATCGGAGAAAAGTATCGGTTGAAAACGTCAATAAGAAGACAAAAGGAGTGGTGAGCTTGGCGAGCCAGTGGATCGGATAAGCTACGATAATAGCGATGGTTTCTGCGTTGTTTTGTGCAAAGCGCTTGGGAACGAGTTCTCCCACCACAATCGCGAAGTAGGTGATCATGAGCACGACGCTCATCGTTGAAAGTACCGTGGCTATCTCTCTTTCTAGCCCTTGGGTTACTAACCAATTTTCGAATGGTACTGAAAGCGTTGCTTCACCAAAAATACCACTTAATAGCCCGATGACGGTAATGCCTATTTGGATCGTGGAAAGAAACTGAGTCGGATTGTTTTTAAGTTCGAGCGCTAAAGCGGCAGAGGCGTTGTGTTCTGCAATTAATTTTAGCCTTCCGCTTTTGGCTGCGACTAGAGCGATCTCTGACATAGCAAACGCGCCATTGAGTGCGATTAATCCAACCAGCAGTAATACGTCCATAACGTTTCCCAGTAATGTACACGTTAGCAGCATAACTAGATTCACGCGCAAGAAATGTGATGTTGCGAGTAAATCATGCAGCGCTCTATTATCGGGCTCTACGCGCATGAATCCTTCTGTTACTTCACTGGGATTCTGATACACTACGCGCCCATTTCCTCTGTTGAGACGTTTCTATGCCATTTTCTAAGCTTGGTTTAAGCGCATCTATTACTGATGCAGTAAAAGCGCTAGGTTATGAAAAACCGACCTCTATCCAACAAAAAGCCATTCCAATCGTACTGCGTGGTAGCAACTTAATTGCTGCAGCACAAACGGGGACAGGTAAAACGGCCAGTTTTGTTCTACCAATCTTAGAAAAGCTTAGTCAAGGCGAAACGCAACGTAAAAAACGCGCTCGCGCTATTATTCTTACGCCCACACGCGAACTTGCGCTTCAGGTTCATCAAAGCATTGAAGCTTATGGTAAAAACTTACCGCTGCGCTCAATGGCGATGTTTGGTGGTGTGGATTATGTGCCACAAAAACAAGCCTTGATCGAGGGTGTCGATATTGTGGTAAGTACGCCGGGACGTTTGATTGACCTGTACGGTCAACGCGCTATTCACTTTGATGAAGTGGAAATGCTAGTGCTTGATGAAGCGGACAAAATGTTGGACATGGGATTCATCGATGCGATTGATAAGATCGTTGATTGCATGCCAGAACATGTTCAAAGTCTGCTGTTCTCGGCAACGCTATCTAACCCTGTTCGTGATTTGGCGAAAAACGCGATTATTGATCCTGAAGAGATCACGATTGCAAAACACAGTGCATCTAAGTCGAACATCAAACAGTGGATCACCACCGTCGATAAGGACATGAAGTCGTCGCTGTTAAGTCACATGCTCAAAGAAAACGACTGGTCACAAGTACTGGTATTTATTGAAACCAAACACGGTGCTGCCAAGCTTGTTAGCCAACTTGAAAAGCGCGGCATTGTGGCTGAAGCGTTTCACAGTGGCCGTAATCAGCGTGTTCGCCAAGAATTAATAGAAAAGTTCAAAGCCGGTGAAATCCAGTACCTAGTCGCAACTGGTGTTGCAGCGCGCGGTATTGATATCGATAACTTGCCCGTTGTTATTAACTACGACTTACCGTATCCAGCAGATGAATATGTACACCGTATTGGTCGTACTGGTCGTGCTGGCGCACAAGGTGAAGCGATCTCATTAGTCTCAAAAGATGATTTTAAAAACCTTTGTATGATCGAGAGCCGTTTAGGGCACTTGCTAGAGCGAGTGGAAATTGACGGCTTTGCACCAAGAAAGCCAGTGCCGATTTCTATTTTAAATTACGTACCTAAGAACAAACGTAAACCGCACGATAAGCGCGAATCAAAATAGCCTGTTTTATCTCTACGATCCAAAAGCCGCATTGTTGCGGCTTTTTGCGTTTTAGGGAGTTTCACTCATGGGTTGACAGTGTTGGCTTTTATGCCGTAATGAGGAAAAAAGTTAATTTATGTCATACGCTTAACACTCAAAGTGAGTCAGCTTTCGTAAAGCTTTTGTCAATTCTCTGTCCTCAGGTTTGCACAAGGTTAGGAATGGGCGCAGACTTTTTTGCTTGCTAGTGAATGCATAAGATGAGGCATAAATGAAAACAGGTGATAAGCAATTCGCCGTTATTGGTCTTGGCCGATTTGGTTTGGCAGTGTGTAAAGAGCTACAAGATTCAGGAGCTCAAGTTTTAGCGGTTGATATCAACGAAGACAGAGTTAAAGAAGCTGCCAGTTTTGTTAGTCAGGCAATTGTGGCTAATTGTACTCACGAAGAGACGGTTGCTGAGCTTAAGCTTGATGATTACGACATGGTGATGATTGCTATCGGAGCGGACGTTAACGCCAGTATTCTCGCCACACTGATCGCCAAAGAAGCGGGAGTGAAGTCAGTATGGGTTAAAGCCAACGATCGATTTCAAGCGCGTGTCCTGCAAAAGATTGGTGCGGACCACATTATCATGCCTGAACGTGACATGGGGATACGTGTCGCGCGTAAAATGCTCGATAAACGGGTTCTTGAGTTCCACCCTTTAGGTAGTGGCTTAGCCATGACGGAGTTTGTGATTGGATCTCGTTGGATGGGTAAGACATTAAGTGACCTCGCACTGTGCAAAGTCGACGGTGTGCAAGTACTCGGGTTTAAACGGGGGCCAGAGATTACCAAGGCGCCAGACCTTAATACCAAGCTGGAAATTGGCGATCTCATTATTGTGGTTGGCCCGCAAGATGCGCTAGCAAATAAATTAAAATCACTATGACGCAGTTTCATCAAAAAGGCGTTTTTTACGCGCCAGATGGTAAACGAGAAAAAGCAAAGGGTAACGAGCCGCGGATTATATTGCTGAGTTTTCTCGGTGTATTGCTGCCTTCTGCCGTGCTGTTAACTTTGCCGGTTTTTTCTGTTACGGGCCTTTCGATAACGGACGCTTTGTTTACCGCAACATCCGCCATCAGTGTGACAGGGCTTGGTGTTGTCGATACCGGGCAGCACTTTACGTTAGCCGGAAAAATCTTGCTGATGTTTTTAATGCAAATCGGTGGGTTGGGACAGATGACGTTGTCGGCGGTTTTACTCTATATGTTTGGTGTGCGTTTAAGCTTACGCCAGCAAGCGTTAGCGAAAGAAGCGCTAGGGCAAGATCGACAGGTCAACTTAAACCGACTGGTGAAGCGGATTGTGATTTTTGCGCTTGTCGCAGAATCTATTGGGTTTATTTTCCTTTCCATTCGTTGGGTTCCTGAAATGGGCTGGCAAACCGGCATGTTTTACGCGTTATTTCATGCAATTTCTGCGTTTAACAACGCAGGGTTTGCTCTGTTTTCGGACAGCATGATGAGCTTTGTGAATGACCCGCTGGTTATCTTTACCCTGGCCGGGTTATTCATTTTTGGTGGGCTTGGTTTTACTGTTGTCGGAGATATCTGGCTGAACTGGCGTAAAGGTTTCCACTTTTTGCATCTTCATACCAAAATCATGCTTATCGCGACACCGATATTGCTCCTCGTTGGGACGGTGATGTTTTGGTTACTCGAGCGGAGTAACCCAAATACAATGGAATCGTTACCTTTGACGGGTCAATGGTTGGCGGCTTTCTTCCAATCCGCTAGTGCTCGAACGGCCGGATTCAACAGTGTCGACTTGGCGCAGTTTACCCAGCCAGCTTTATTGATCATGATTGTTTTGATGTTGATTGGTGCTGGGTCCACCTCAACGGGGGGCGGTATTAAGGTTTCCACATTTGCCGTTGCGTTCGTGGCTACGTGGACCTTTTTGCGCCAAAAGAAACACGTGGTTATGTTTAAACGAACCGTAAACTGGCAAACCGTGACTAAGTCACTCGCCATTATCGTTGTGAGCGGCGCCATTCTGACAAGCGCGATGTTTTTATTGATGCTCACAGAGAAGGCAAGCTTTGATAAGGTCATGTTTGAAACCATTTCCGCATTTGCGACGGTAGGACTTACCGCTGGTTTGACGGCAGAGCTTTCTGAAACTGGCAAGTACATTATGATCGTGGTAATGATCATTGGTCGTATCGGGCCACTCACGCTTGCCTACATGTTGGCCCGCCCTGAACCTACCTTAATCAAATACCCAGAAGACGCCGTTCTTACAGGGTAAAGTAGTGTTTATCTGCACCCCACCGACCATAACGAGCACTGATTAATAGCAGTGCTCGTACATTTATAAAATATGTGGTACGTTGCCCAATTTTATCTACAAAGTCGCAGAAGTTTATTTCTTCTTCCTTTTGTTTCGATACTATTCATTCACTCAATTTATACCCTCGGAAGCCACACTTACAAAAGTATTTGGGCATCCGACGCTTTTGTAACGTGATGCTAAATAATATTGTGTTATCTGAGCGAATTGATACCAGCCTTAGTCGTTAGCCACTTAACCTCATTCTATGTTTATGGGTTACTGTGTACTGGCTGTGCTTGGAATTAAACGAATCGAAAAGATGGAGCCGTACTTTGAAGTTCAACACACTCGCCTTGACTATGCTAACTGCGCTTCTTGCAGGTAAGAGCATGGCAACTACTCCGCCATCACCAGTTTGGCATACTATTGCGTTGAGCGATGGTACCTCTAGTGAGGCAATTTTACGCGGCACTGCCGATTTCCACTGGTTTGAAGATAAACAAGGTAATGCCTTGGTTCATGAAGATGGCATTTGGTTTTTTGCACAGATTCAGCGCGAGTCAGACATCCCAACGTTACGCTCGACGGGTGTTGCTAAAACTCAATCGAGTGATGCGCCTGAATCGGCGAAGTTTCGCCCGGATCTACAAGTTAAGCCGCAGTTATCTTCTCTAAAAACCATTGACCCGATGGCGCGCCAAAATCTATTGCGTTCGGCGCAAGGTTATCAGGCGATGAGTAGCTCATCGGTGAAGCAACAACCACTGTTGGTTGTGCAAGTCTCCTTTGATGACCAAGCAATGGTGCATGACTTCGAACAACGTGTGTTTAATACCGATGGTCAAAGCGTTGTCGATTATTTTGATAAAAACTCTCAAGGGAAATTCAAAGTTGTCCCTGCGATTGAGAGTTATGGTACCGCAAATGATGGTGTGATCAATGTGACCGTGGCGCAAAACCACCCAAACTGCCACTCTAGCTCAACTGACAAGACTTGCACTGCCAAGTTGAATGCGGTCTTCACCGAAGCGTATCAAAAACTGGATCCGTACTTTAATCTTTCGGCTTACGACAGCAATCAAAATGGTACCGTAGAACCGTCAGAACTCTCAGTTATGTTTATTTTTGCGGGTGGCGACCGTTCAACCGGATTCCTTGATCGTCCTTCTATTTGGCCTCATAAATTCTCTCACGACGATGTGACACTAGATGGCAAAAAAATTGCCGATTATTGTGTGTTTGCTGACTACCAAGTTGATCATCAAGCGACGTTAGGCGTGATCGTACATGAGCTTGGCCACTTAATGCTTGGCTTGCCGGATTTGTACGCAAGGAACAGTGATGCTTCGATCGGTTCTTGGGGCGTGATGGGCGGTGGTTCATGGGCACAGAAACCGGGAGACTCATACGCAGGAGACACGCCAGTGAACATGAGTGCGTGGAGCAAACACGCCGCTGGTTTCGTAGTACCAACGATCACTCATGAAAGCCCGATGCCTATTTCCGTGAACAACGACGATGTCAAACTGGTGTATCTCGACCCATACTTGAAAGAGTTTGGCCCACGCGTTTATTTGGAAAACCGTACCTTTAGCGGTTACGACCGAGCATTGGCGGCAGAAGGCATACTAGCGACGTCGGTTAATGTCCAGAATCGCTTTAACGATGTTGGCGCGATGCAGGTTCAAATCATGCAGGCCGATGGTCTGAGTGAGTTAGAACATGATGGAAGCAGTGATGCCGGCGATTTGTATCCTAATGGTGGTAATGTTATTTCAGATACATCGACCCCGGGTCTGAGAGCGATCGCCGGGTTTGATACTGGGGTTCGTATTTCCAACATTGCCAGCAATACCAACGGCGGCAGTTTTTCTCTTGAGCATATAAACGAGCCAAATAAATCGGCATGGTTGAACTCTCTTCACCAAGGTTATGTGTACGCAAGTGGCAGTAACACTCTGGCGGTATCATTGGATTTGAATGCTGAGACAAAGCTTGATGGTCTTCAACTTTACGCGCAAAGCAATAGCGCTCAAAGTGACATGACTTATCGAGTATGGCGATTCCCATTCTCAGGTAACGCGGGCTACCGATTAATATTGGATCAGAACAATGCTGAACTTTTACAGCAAGGTAGCTTCCAAAAGCCATCCCGAATTTTATTCCCTCAACCGAGCCAATTAAGTGCGGGTCAGCACCTGTTAGTAGTGGAATTAGAAGGCGGTGAATTTGAATCGAACTTTGACTTTGGCCGCTTACTAAAAACTGAAAAATCATCCCTGCCTGTAATGTGGACTGGTAATTACAATGAGATAGGTACGTTTGGTTTAGAGCAAGCCGGGTTCTCTTATGTTCCGTTTGCAGCACTCTTGAATGTGGAGGCGAACAACATTGTTGAAGCGAAAGCTGACTCACTGCAAACCGATAAGAATACGCCAATCGATCTGAACTTGATGGACAATGATTTCATGGCCATAGGATATCAGTTCAATGTGGACATTGTGCAGAAGCCTGAGCACGGCACCATTTCTGGCAACCAATACCAACCTGAAGCTAACTTCGTTGGTTTGGACAGCTTCCAATATCGTTTGCTGTCTACGGATGGCGTGTATTCGTCTTCGGTTGTGAGCGTGCAGGTCGAAGTACTTGGTAGTAATGAAGCACCAAAAGCGCTCATCGATGTGGATAGCCAAAAGATTACTGCTGGACAGAAAGTAACATTGTCGGCGGCAAACAGCACAGATGCGGATGGCGATGTGTTGAACTACCGATGGGAGCAATTGGCTGGTACTTCAGTTTCTATCGGAAATTCGACCAGTGCTACGGCAAGCTTTACAGTGCCTCAAGGTATAAAAGCGGGTGAGGTTCTGACATTCCGTCTAACCGTTACTGATCCAAGTAATGAAACCTCCAGTGCTACCGTCAATTTAACCATGCAAAACGCAGCGCCAGTCACGTTAGCAGATACGGCGACCGTTGCCGTTGGTGAAAGCATTGTGATTGATGCTGCTGGCAATGATTCGGATGTGAATGGCGATAAACTGGTTGTAGAAAGCGTACAGAACCTAACGGGCGTGGGAAGTGCGAGTGTAGAAAATGGCAAAATTCGTTTTCAAGCTCCGGATAGTGCGGTTGATAACATCAAGCTGCAATATACGGTTTCAGATGGCAACGGTGCTACCGCAATAGGTGAAGTGACCGTGACGGTTGTCGCTTCTTTGAAAACAACGACATTCAAGAACTCTGAAGGTAGTGGCAGTGTTTCTTATTGGGCTCTGATGTTACTTGTTGCATTGGGCTGGCGACGCCGCGTCTAAAACGATATCGAATTACCGTATAAGCCACTCACATTGAGTGGCTTATTTTTGTACCCGTTTTGCTTCCTAGTACCTCTCATTATCTTATGAGATGTGTTTCTCATTATTTTTAAAGCGATTTTTCTATTCAGCGGGTACCCTATGGGCAGATTTTTATAAATTAAGGATGTTGTATGTCAACCGAGGACTTTTCTGTTTCGGCAATATGCCGAGAAGCAGCAGTTATGGTCAGAAGGAACCTACTCGCAATTGTCATTGCTTGTATTCCATTGATCATCGTGCACTCAATTTTTGTGTTTATGTATCCTGAAATGACGGGGCAAGATCAAGCGAACGCTCAAGAAGGAAACATCGCGGGATTTTATTTCGTCACAATCATTTTATACCCACTTGTTGCCGCGATGGCGGCTGTGCGTGTACACCGAATTTATTTGGTTGGCGATTACATGCACTCAGCGTTGGATGTATTTCGCTTGTCAGCCAGAGAATTCCGTTTCATTGGCTGGTGGATATTATTTGGGTTGATGATGATGCTCGTCATTGGTATCCCAATCTTTGTGTTGTCGTTTCTCTATATTGCAGAAAGTGGTGAACCTGATTTTGTCGCCATGGCATTTATCACAACGGTTGCAAGCATTCCGGGATATTGGGTGATGGCGCGCTGGTCGTTCGTGTTGCCAGCGACCGCAATGGATCATCAGCCGCGCAGCTTGCGTCGTTCGTGGAACCAAAGCAGACCATACAACAAACAAGTATTCATTTTGATGGGCTTAATTCCATTGGGCGCGGGATTGCTCAGTCAGCTTATCTTTAGTCACTTTACTAACCTCTTCATGCTGAGTCTTGTGGGTGTTGCCTATGGTATTTTCGGTGCGTACCAGTTGGCTTTGTTATCGTTGAGCTATAAAACGGTCGTGGATATTGAACGCGCTCGTTTTGATACACCATCAGAGCCACCAAAAACGGGTGAAGAGTTTTCCGCTTAATCATTTGATCGCTTTTACATACCACTTCCGTTTGTGAGGTGGTATGCAGCGGGTTAATACCTTCCTACCGCCTTCGCGTTATTCACGCAAAATACCCATGCCCATTTCATGGCTGAATGACAGTGACGTTCACACGTATACTGACAGCAGTACTTCTTTTTATTAAGGAACCCCACATGTCCATTTGGCAACGGGTCAGTTTCACCCATCGCTTTAGTCAATTACCGTCAGCTTTCTATACTTTGGTCGAGCCGCAACCCTTGGATAATACTCGTTGGGTCGCTTGGAATGGTGAGTTGGCGCAGCAGTTTGGTTTACCAGCAGAGCAAAACGATGAGCTATTGGCTGTTTTTTCTGGGCAAAGCGAATTCGAACCGTTTCGTCCTTTGGCGATGAAATACGCAGGACATCAGTTTGGCGTTTACAACCCAGACTTGGGCGATGGACGTGGATTGCTGTTGGCGGAAATTGAGCATCAAGATGGCACTTGGTTTGATATTCACCTTAAAGGCGCGGGGCTAACCCCCTACTCGCGAACGGGGGACGGCAGGGCGGTGTTGCGCTCAACCGTTCGTGAGTATCTATGTAGTGAAGCCATGGCAGGGCTTGGGATCCCGACGACCCGTGCTCTTGGCATGATGGTCAGTGACACGCCGGTTTATCGCGAGAAAACAGAATTCGGCGCAATGTTGATTCGTATGGCGGAGACCCACGTGCGTTTTGGCCATTTCGAGCATTTTTTCTATACCAATCAATTGGCAGAGCAGAAGTTGCTGGCGGACAAAGTGATCGAGTGGCACTTTGCTGATTGTGCATCGGCAGAGAAGCCATACGCTGCAATGTTTGGTGAAATTGTTCAGAAAACAGCGGACATGATTGCTTATTGGCAAGCGTATGGGTTTGCTCATGGGGTAATGAACACCGACAATATGTCGATCCTTGGTCAAACGTTTGATTACGGCCCGTTTGGTTTTCTTGATGATTATGAGCCGGGATATATTTGTAATCATTCCGACTACCAAGGCCGTTATGCATTTGACCAACAGCCAAGAATTGCGCTTTGGAACCTCTCAGCACTCGCGCATGCGCTATCGCCACTCGTTGAGCGAGAAGATTTAGAAGCGTCGTTGAGCCAATTTGAAGTCCGGTTGAGTCAGCAGTTCAGCCGCCTAATGCGTGAGAAGTTGGGTTTAAAAACCAAGATCGCGGAAGATGGACGTTTATTTGAAGCAATGTTTGAGCTCCTTCACCAAAATAACACGGATTACACTCGCTTCTTTAGAACGCTTTCAAATCTTGATACTGATTCTTCTCAAGCCGTAATCGACTTGTTTCTCGACCGAGAAGCTGCGCGAGCTTGGCTTGATCTGTACTTAGCTCGATGTGAGCTAGAGGTTGATGAACTAGGGGAGCTGATTTCAGCCGAACAGCGTTGCGAACAGATGCGTCAAGCCAATCCCAAATACATCTTGCGTAACTACTTGGCTCAGTTGGCCATTGATAAAGCGGAAGAAGGGGACTTTAGTGAATTACACCGATTGGCCGAACTGTTAAAGCGCCCATTTGATGAGCAACCCGAGTTTGATGATTACGCGAAATTGCCACCGGAATGGGGGAAGAAAATGGAGATAAGCTGTTCTTCATAATGGGTCATTTCCCACCCATTTGAATCTTTTTCTTGGGTGGAATTCACTCGTTATACTCTGTGTTCATGTTAATGGGCTTTGTTAATTTATTGAAATGCATATGAATTTTAACATGGTCCATTAATTGCTCTTTGTTGAACATCCGTACCCATCGCCTAATACCTAGTTATTCATGGACGGGATGGGATGTGATTCAACAAGGAGAATAATAATGTTTAAGCCTCTAACTCTACTATCTGTCTCTGCGCTTGCTGTAACGAGCTTTAACGCTGCCGCGAATTGTGACCCAGGTGAAACGGTCATCAAGTTCAGCCATGTAACGAACGCGGACAAACACCCAAAAGGTATTGCGGCTTCGTTACTTGAAAAACGCGTTAACGAAGAGATGAACGGTAAAGTCTGTATGCAGGTGTTTCCGAACTCAACGCTTTACGATGATGATAAGGTGTTGGAAGCACTACTAAATGGTGATGTTCAACTCGCTGCACCTTCTCTTTCTAAGTTTGAGAAATTCACCAAAAAGTACCGCCTTTTCGATCTGCCTTTCTTATTCGACGATGTCGACGCTGTTGACCGCTTCCAAAACTCTGAAGCCGGTGAAAAGCTGAAAAACTCAATGAAACGACGTGGCCTACAAGGTATTGCGTTTTGGCATAATGGCATGAAGCAAATGTCAGCCAACAAGCCGCTCATTTCTCCAGCCGATGCTGAAGGGCTTAAGTTCCGTGTTCAAGCTTCTGACGTTCTCGTTGCTCAGTTTGAACAGCTAGGCGCAAACCCGCAAAAAATGTCATTCAAAGAAGTGTACGGTGGCCTGCAAACTAAGGTTATTGATGGTCAAGAAAATACTTGGTCAAACATCTACGGCAAAAAGTTCTTCGAAGTTCAAGATGGCATTACGGAAACGAACCACGGGATTCTGGATTACCTAGTAGTGACGTCAAACGACTTCTGGAAAAACTTACCAGACGAGCAGCGCGAGCAGCTAAACACAATCATCCAAGAGGTGACAGCGCAGCGTAATGCTGAGTCGACCAAAGTGAACCTGGCGAACAAAAACAACATCATCGAAGCTGGTGGTGTGGTTCGCACGTTAACGCCAGAACAGCGCCAAGAATGGGTCACTGCACTTCAGCCAGTATGGAAGAAGTTTGAAAAAGACATTGGTTCTGACCTAATCGAAGCCGCTTTGGCTTCTAACCAAAAATAATAACGCCTAGCACGCTTAGCCCTCTCGATTAGAGGGGGCTCTTTTCCCCTACAGACGACGTGATGTAATTATGGAACAGACTTTTTTTGCCAAGGCTGGACGAATCACCGATGCCATTGAAGAGACTTTGATTGCTTTCTTCCTAGGTGCCATGACCTTGTTAACCTTTGCCAATGTCATCTTTCGTTATGTCTTTAACGACAATATTCTTTGGGCGCTTGAGCTCACCGTCTTTATGTTCGCATGGATGGTGTTGGTCGGCGCTTCTTACGGTGTGAAAAAACACTTTCATATTGGTGTTGATGTGATCATCAACATAGTGCCAGAGGGCAAACGAAAAGCCTTGGCGTTATTTGCTGCAATATGCTGTTTAGCCTTCTCTATTTTGCTTTTAATTGGCTCTTGGAACTACTGGTATCCGTTCGCCACAGACCGAGCGTGGTATGAAACGGATGATATTCCAATGCCGGAAATGCTTCAGTTTATGGCGGATTGGTTAAACGAGGGAGAGCGTTACGAAAAGCTGCCACGTTTTATTCCTTATTTCGCTTTGCCGCTTGGTATGGCGTTGCTAACGCTGAGATTTGCTCAGGCAACATGGCAAATTGCTACCGGAAAGCTCGACCGACTGATTGCAGGGCATGAAGCAGAAGAAGAGCTAGAGGCGCTTCAAGAAGAGATGAGTGATGCCGGTGATCTTATGGCTCCAAAGGCCTCAGACAATTCTAAGAGCAAGGAGCAATAAGCCATGGATATCTTATTTCTATTTTTGATGGTGATTGGCTTCATGCTCGTCGGCGTGCCAATCGCAGTTTCTCTTGGTCTTTCCAGTATTCTTTTCCTTTTGATTCATTCGGATGCGTCTTTGGCGTCTGTTGCTCAAACGTTGTTTAATGCATTTGCTGGACACTACACTCTGCTAGCAATTCCATTCTTCATTTTAGCTTCAAGCTTTATGTCGACAGGTGGTGTAGCGAAACGGATCATTCGTTTCGCGATTGCGATTGTAGGCTGGTTCCGTGGTGGTTTAGCGATGGCTTCGGTTGTCGCTTGTATGATGTTTGCCGCGCTGTCAGGTTCATCTCCAGCAACGGTTGTTGCCATAGGTAGCATCGTTATCGCAGGTATGATCAAAAACGGTTACTCAAAAGAGTTTGCGGCCGGCGTAATTTGTAACGCAGGTACGCTAGGGATTTTGATTCCGCCGTCTATCGTTATGGTAGTTTACGCTGCCGCGACCGATGTGTCAGTTGGACGCATGTTTCTCGGTGGTGTGATTCCCGGTTTGCTAGCGGGTGTCATGTTGATGATAGCGATCTATATTGCTGCCCGTATTAAGAACCTGCCAAAACAACCATTTGTCGGTTGGAAAGAGACGTTTGATGCAGCTAAGGATGCAAGCTGGGGCTTGTTGCTGGTGGTGATCATTCTCGGTGGTATTTATGGCGGTATTTTCACCCCAACAGAAGCCGCTGCAGTTGCTGCTGTGTACTCGTTCTTTATTGCCAACTTTGTATACAAAGACATGGGGCCATTTGCAGACAAGAAAAACACTAAACCTGCGCTCGTTAAAATCTTCCAAACCTTCGTTCATAAAGACACCAAACACACGCTTTATGAAGCGGGTAAACTCACCATCATGCTGCTTTTCATTATTGCCAATGCGTTAATTTTGAAGCACGTTCTCACGGAAGAACGCATCCCGCAAATGATCACAGAGTCGATGATGTCAGCTGGTCTAGGACCAATCACCTTCTTGATTGTGGTGAACGTATTGCTGTTGATTGGTGGTCAGTTTATGGAGCCATCAGGCTTATTGATCATTGTTGCACCACTGGTGTTCCCAATTGCGATAGCACTGGGGATCGACCCAATTCACTTAGGTATTATGATGGTGGTGAATATGGAGATAGGTATGATAACACCACCTGTTGGGCTTAACTTGTTTGTTACTGCAGGTGTTGCCAAAATGTCGATGATGAATGTAGTAAAAGCCGCACTGCCATGGGTGGCGGTGATGTTCCTATTCCTCATTATTGTAACGTACGTGCCATGGGTGTCGACTTGGTTACCAACCACCTTGATGGGGCCAGAAATCATTACTAAGTAATGGCACCAGATATTTGAAGAAAAACAAAAGAGGTGTGATGATTCACACCTCTTCGTCTATGGGTTTGTAGCTAGGCCTACGAGGGTCTGGGTGGACTCGCCGCTCGTAGCTTCGCCACTTCTTTTTATTCTTGCGCCGCTCCTCGCCTGAACGTCTCTCTTCTTGATATTGCCCGTCTACCATCACGGTATCTGTAATGATCGGTATTCTCACTTTCTCGTTCATATCCGTAACAACCATGATGAATCAATTATTAAAAATTATGATTCAAGTTGGATATAATACCAATCCTTGAGAATCGTTTTATTTATAGAGCTCTTTATCTATTTGATAGCGTTGCATTTTGTCATACAGAGTTTTTCGAGGCACATTCAGTTGCGCCATTGTTTGTTTAATGCTGCCGTTATTTTCCAGTAATGCGCCTTCAATGGCAGCTCTCTCGAACTCTGCTACTTGTTCTGCAAGACTTGAAGAAGGCTTGGCAACCGGAGTCGATTCTCCTAACTGAATTAATTTACCCAATAGCACGAAACGCTCTGCTGCATTTCTTAGCTCGCGAACATTGCCTGGCCAGTCATGGTTCATCAGTTGGGCGAGGTCGTGGGATGACAAGCTAGGAGAGCTTTTACCGTAACGTGAAGCCGCTACCAATAGGAAGTGATGGAAGAGGGCAGGGATGTCTTCTTTCCGTTCACGCAGTGGTGGGAGATCTAAGGTAACCACATTCAGTCGATAGTAAAGATCTTGGCGAAAGGTTCCCTCTTCAGCAGCGCGTTTCAAATCGACTTTGGTTGCGGCAATTACTCGAATATCTAAGGGCAAGAGTTCATTCGAGCCGACACGCTCAATCACACGCTCTTGCAGTACTCTCAGTAAACGGATTTGGGCTTGGATTGGCATTGACTCGATTTCATCCAAGAAAAGTGTACCGCCTTGAGCAAATTCAAACTTACCGATACGGCGGCTTTCTGCGCCAGTAAATGCGCCTTTTTCATGCCCGTAGAGTTCGCTCTCAATCAAATTCTCTGGTACTGCACCACAATTTACTGCGACAAAGTTTTGGTTCCGTCGAGAGCTTTGCTCATGCAAAGAACGGGCGATTAACTCTTTACCTGTACCAGTTTCGCCAAACAATAAGATATCTGCATCAGTATCGGCGATGTGAGCAATGGTTTCGCGTAACATTTGAATGCTAGACGTTTCTCCGATAACACGAGGTCCGAGCGTTTTACTTGCCTTGAGAGACAGGCGTAACTTCTCGTTTTCAACCGTTAATTGGCGCTTCTCAATGGCGCGCTTGACGGTTTCAACTAGGTGCTCAGGTGGGAATGGCTTTTCGATAAAATCATACGCTCCTTGGTGTAACGCATTAACCGCCATTGAGATATCGCCATGACCAGTAATCATAATCACGGGAAGATGGGTGTCTTTGCGCACAAGGGTATTCAGTAAATCCATCCCTGAAATACCGGGTAAGCAAATATCGGTAATCACCACACCTGGCTCGGCTCCCTGCTTAATGGCGAGTAAGGCAGATTCAGCGTCTGGAAAGAATGTGGCATCGATATCTGCCAATTCAAACGTTTGTTCTATTGCCAGTCTAAGATCGGCTTCATCATCAATAAAAAACACCTGACACATGATCTCATCCTTTTGATTGTTCTGTGTTGTTAGGAGCGATAGGTAAACACAATGAAAATCGAGCTCCGCCTTGTTCTCGATTTTGGGCACATAATCTTCCGTTCATACTGGCTAAGATTTGTTGCGAGATAGAGAGTCCTAAACCTAACCCATTTTGTTTGGTAGTTAGGAAAGGCTCACATAAGTCCGAAAGTGAGAAATCTCCAAGCCCTGGACCATTGTCATCTACATGAATCCAAACCAAACCGACATGTTCGTCTTGCTCTATGGATAATTGTACTTGTTTGTCTTGTTTGTCTTGTTTGTCTTGTTTCTCTTTGAGAGCCTCTATCGCATTGGTCAGTAAATTAACCAACACTTGTTCAAGTTGAATGATATTGATCTGAACTTCAACATCGTGCTCTGGTACCTGCGTTTCTAGCGTGACACGTGCAGATTTAAGTGCGGGTTTCATCAGCTCTTTGACTGAGGCAATTACTGGAAAAAAACGAGATTGAGCCAGCTCGTTTCCACTGGTTTTTTTAGCGAAAGAACGAAGCTGCTGACTGATGTTTGCCATACGATCAGTGAGGGCTGAGATGCGAGTTAGATTATCTTCCACTCGCTCATATTTTTCTTTTTGGAGGAACAGCTTGCCGTTTTCAGCAAAGCTACGAATGGCCGCAAGTGGATTATTCAGTTCATGACTGATACTGGCTGACATTTGCCCCAATACTGCTAGTTTCGCAGCTTGAACGAGTTCGTCTTGCGTTAGGCGAAGTGTTTGTTCCGTTTCAATTCTCTGGGCGATTTCTGCTTGCAATTCTGCGGTGCGAGCCATGACTTGATATTCAAGTTTTTGATTTGCCTCTTGCTGAATTCTCTCAAGTTGTAAGTGGCGTTGTTGACGGTGATAGATGAGCTGGCCAATTAAAAACAACACGGTGAATGCAAGAGTAAGTACAAAAATGTAACCCATTGTGAGCCAGACGATAGACTGCTTAGGAGATAGTACACGGATGGTCAGCTTGAGCTCTGGTAGGGGCAACGAAGAGACCACCAAGGTCCCTTTGTTATATGGGTAACCTTGTTTTAGCTCAGAATGCGTTTCCTCCACATTGCCCACCAGTCCTAGGGTTTCAATTGGCTCATCAAGATATTGTCGGCTTGCCCAAACTTGCTTTTTTTCATTCTCAGTCAGCGGTTGTAAGCTTTTGAGTAGCCAATCACTTCGGCTACTCATGAAAACAATCCCGTGCGGATCGCTCGCGACGAACACACTATTTGGCTGCTGCCAGTTGTCTTCTATCTTACTCAAGTCCATCTTAACCACGACCACACCAAGTACGCCGCCCGCGTATATGATCGGATAAGAATAGTAGTAGCCACGCTTACCCGAAGTCGAACCCAGCGCGTAGTATTGGCTTCGTTCCCCAACGATTGCTTGTTTGAAATAAGGGCGGAACGCAAAATTTCGTCCAATAAAAGATCGCTCTTTACGCCAGTTGCTGGCCGCGATCGTTGTACCCCATTGATCGATTAAATAGGTATCTGCCGCTTCAATCACGTCATTAACGGATTCTAAATACCGATTGGTGAGTTCCAGTTGGGCACTGTTATTTGGATGCAGTAACGCTTGATGGAGAGGGTCATCTTTAGCCAGAAGGTTAGGGATATGGGCGTATTTATCGAGTTTGTTTTTAATATGACTAGAAAATTGCTCAAGTTGGGACTGGTGTTTATCAAGCAATGATTGATAACTAGTCTGCCAAACCCAATGACCACCTATGATTGCGCAAAGGAAATAGAAGGCAAAAAAAGTCAGCAGAATCCGGTTTTTTTGCGACATCCTTACACTCCTTAAACCTTTCCTTTGGTCACGTAAGAAAATGTTAATAGTTTGTAGGGAGGATTAGGGATTTAGTTTTCAACTCTGTGGAGTAAAACAAGAGCAAGATCTCTTTTTAGGCTTTTCGATAAAAAAACCGGTCGATTCTCTTGAAAAAGTCGCTATTGTCCCCATTCTAGATATGCTGACGATACTTAGACGGTGTTTGAATCGCATTTTTGAAGAAAAAATGGGTCAGCATTCGAGAATTTAGCGCAGACAATGTCCACATAGTGGCTATTGGCTCGACAGGGTTGCGACAGATCGCTAGAATGTCGCGTCTAAAAATTCTGTCCTGAGGCTAATAGGAGATACCTTTGGTAATTTTATCGAAGATATCACTGATTAGTCCGGTACTGACAAACAGTATCGATACTCGATTTAAATTAGGTGTTCGGACAGAACACTACACAAGGATGAAGCGTAAGCTCCGCTGAGTTTCGCTCATACGCTCGGAAAACCGAGCCACTTTAGAGGTTTATATATAATGCAAGTTACTGTTGAAACGCTAGAGGGCCTAGAGCGCCGTCTAAACATTACTGTTCCAGCTGCAAACATCGAAGACGCTGTAACAGCTGAACTACGCAACATCGCTAAAAACCGTCGTTTCGATGGTTTCCGTAAGGGTAAAGTGCCTCTAAAAATGGTTGCTAAGATGTACGGCAAAGCAGTACGTCAAGACGTTCTTGGTGAAGTTATGCAACGCCACTTCATCGAAGCTATCGTTAAAGAGAAAATCAACCCAGCTGGCGCTCCAACTTTCGCTCCTGTAGAAAACAAAGAAGGTTCAGACCTAGTTTTCACTGCAACTTTTGAAGTTTACCCAGAAGTTGAGCTTCAAGGCCTAGAAAACATCACTGTTGAAAAACCGCTAACTGAAGTTAAAGACGCAGACGTAGAAGAGATGATCGATACTCTACGTAAGCAACAAGCTACTTGGGTTGAAGTTGAAGAAGCAGCAGAAGATGGCAAACGCGTAAGCATTGACTTCGTTGGTTCTATCGACGGTGAAGAATTCGAGGGCGGTAAAGCTGAGAACTTCCCACTAGAAATGGGCGCTGGTCGCATGATTCCTGGTTTCGAAGACGGTATCGCAGGTAAAACTGCAGGTATGGAATTCGACATCGATGTGACTTTCCCAGAAGATTACCACGCTGAAAACCTAAAAGGTAAAGCAGCTAAGTTCGCAATCAAAGTGAACAAAGTTGAAGCTCGTGAACTACCAGAACTAAACGACGAGTTCGTTGCTAAGTTCGGTGTTGTTGAAGGCGGTGTTGAAGCACTTAAAGCTGAAGTTCGTAAAAACATGGAACGCGAGCTTAAGCAAGCTGTTAAGAACCGCATCAAAGAGCAAGCGATTGACGGTCTAGTTGAGCAAAACGACATCAACGTACCATCAGCGCTTATCGAGCAAGAAATCCAAGTTCTACGTCAACAAGCTGCACAACGCTTCGGTGGTAACCCAGAAGCTGCTGCTCAGCTTCCACGTGAGTTGTTCGAAGAGCAAGCTAAACGTCGCGTAGTAGTTGGTCTTCTACTAGGTGAAGTAATCAAGTCTGAAGAGCTAAAAGCGGACGACGAGAAAGTTAAAGCTCTAATTGAAGAAATGGCTACTGCATACGAAGATCCATCAGAAGTTATTGCTTACTACGAGCAAAACGAAGAAATGATGAACAACATGCGCAATGTAGCTCTAGAAGAGCAAGCAATCGACGCGATCATCGCTAAAGCACAGGTTTCTGAGAAAGAAGTAGGCTTCAACGAGCTACTTAACCAACAACAACCTGCTGCTTAATAAGCAATATCTTGCGTAGAAGGTTGACTTAACGTTAACTATTCTGCTAACAATGGTCCGTATGATAGTCATCATCCGGGCCATTTATTTTAGGGACATAAGAATATGAGCTACCAAGAAAAAAATGCAATGTCGCCAATTATGGACGCGCTAGTACCAATGGTGGTTGAACAAACTTCCCGAGGCGAGCGCTCTTACGACATATACTCACGTCTGCTGAAAGAGCGCGTGATTTTTTTAACGGGTCAAGTGGAAGACCACATGGCAAACCTTGTCGTGGCTCAGCTACTTTTCCTAGAATCTGAAAATCCAGATAAAGATATTTTCCTATACATCAACTCGCCAGGCGGCAGCGTAACAGCTGGTATGTCTATCTACGATACCATGCAGTTTATTAAGCCAAATGTTAGCACTGTATGTATGGGTCAAGCATGTTCAATGGGTGCCTTCCTGCTTGCAGGTGGTGCGCCAGGTAAGCGTTACGTACTGCCTAACTCTCGTGTAATGATCCACCAACCATTGGGTGGTTTCCAGGGTCAAGCTTCTGATATCCAAATCCATGCTCAGGAAATCCTGACCATTAAGCAGAAGCTAAACAAGTTGTTAGCAGAACATACTGGCCAACCTCTTGAAGTCATTGAGCGCGATACTGATCGTGATAACTTCATGTCATCAGAGCAGGCTGTGGAATACGGTATCGTGGATGCAGTGTTAAGCCACCGCGGCGAGTAATTAGCCAGCGCATTTTGGCAAAAATTGATATACACTCATTCATGAAGAGTAAAGGCTAAGAGGTTAGCGAATGACAGATAAAAGCAAAGAAAGTGGCAGCGGTAAATTGCTGTACTGTTCTTTCTGCGGCAAAAGTCAGCACGAAGTTCGCAAGCTAATCGCAGGTCCGTCAGTGTACATTTGCGACGAGTGTGTCGACTTATGTAACGATATTATTCGCGAAGAAATCAAGGATGTTCTCCCTAAGAAAGAATCTGAAGCGTTACCAACGCCAAAACAGATCCGTGAACACCTTGATGACTATGTGATCGGGCAAGATTACGCGAAAAAAGTGCTCGCAGTTGCGGTATATAACCACTACAAGCGTTTACGCAATGGTGATACAACGAGTGAAGGTGTAGAGCTTGGTAAAAGTAACATCCTTCTAATTGGCCCAACAGGTAGCGGTAAAACACTACTTGCTGAGACATTAGCTCGATTCTTGGATGTGCCATTTACAATGGCAGACGCAACCACACTAACCGAGGCTGGTTATGTGGGTGAAGACGTTGAAAACATCATCCAAAAGCTTCTGCAAAAATGTGATTACGATGTAGCTAAAGCTGAACGCGGCATCGTTTACATTGATGAAATTGATAAAATTTCACGCAAAGCTGAAAACCCATCTATTACGCGTGACGTATCTGGTGAAGGTGTTCAGCAGGCGCTACTAAAACTTATCGAAGGTACGGTTGCATCGGTTCCACCTCAAGGTGGTCGTAAGCACCCTCAGCAAGAATTCCTACAAGTGGACACGTCGAAGATCCTGTTCATCTGTGGTGGTGCATTTGCTGGCCTAGATAAGGTGATTGAGCAGCGTGTTGCAACAGGTACAGGTATTGGCTTCGGTGCTGAAGTTCGTTCTAAAAACGAATCGAAGACCGTGGGTGAGTTATTTACTCAGGTTGAGCCTGAGGATCTAGTGAAGTACGGACTCATTCCAGAATTCATTGGTCGTCTTCCTGTGACAACAACCCTGACTGAGCTTGATGAAGAAGCGTTGATTCAGATCCTATGTGAACCGAAGAACGCATTAACCAAGCAATACGCAGCATTGTTTGAGCTTGAAAACGCCGAACTTGAGTTCCGAGAAGATGCGCTGCGCGCTATCGCTAAGAAAGCAATGGAGCGTAAGACAGGTGCTCGTGGTTTACGCTCGATCCTTGAAGGCGTATTACTGGAAACCATGTACGAACTGCCATCTGCGACAGACGTAAGTAAGGTCGTGATTGATGAGTCCGTCATCAATGGTGAGTCAGAGCCATTGCTTATTTATAGCAACTCAGACAATCAGGCCGCTGGAGCAGAATAAATTCAGCCGTAATGAAAAAGGAGGTAAGTAATTACCTCCTTTTTTTATTTCTCTTATTGAATCCAAACAATTAGCCCCCATATAAATCGATAAGTAATACGTAAACGTGAAAGCGGAAGAGAGAATTATATGAACTTGGAACGTTCCGAGCGTATCGAGATCCCGGTACTACCTCTACGTGACGTAGTGGTCTACCCGCACATGGTTATTCCATTGTTTGTTGGTCGTGAGAAATCGATTAGCTGTTTAGAAACGGCGATGGAAACCAACAAACAAGTTCTTCTTGTGGCACAAAAGCAAGCTGATACTGATGAGCCTACGGTTGACGACCTATTTGAAGTAGGTACGGTAGCCACCATTCTCCAGCTACTGAAGCTTCCGGATGGCACAGTAAAAGTACTGGTTGAAGGCCAGCAACGTGCGAAAATCAATCACTTTAAAGAGAGTGACTTCTTCCTAGCGGAAGCGGAATTTGTGGTTACGCCAGAATTGGATGAGCGTGAGCAAGAAGTGATTGTTCGCAGTGCGATCAATCAGTTTGAAGGCTTTATTAAGCTAAACAAGAAGATTCCACCAGAAGTTCTCACCTCACTCAACGGTATCGACGAAGCGGCTCGCTTAGCGGATACTATTGCAGCCCATATGCCGTTGAAGCTGGTGGATAAGCAGCAAGTACTTGAAATTGTTGATGTCACTGAGCGTCTGGAATTCCTAATGGGCCAGATGGAATCAGAGATCGATTTGCTGCAAGTTGAAAAACGCATTCGTGGTCGCGTTAAAAAGCAAATGGAAAAATCTCAGCGTGAGTACTATCTGAATGAGCAAATGAAAGCGATTCAGAAAGAACTTGGTGAGATGGAAGACGCACCAGACGAGTTCGAAACGCTGCAGAAGAAGATTGACGAATCAAAAATGCCTCAAGAGGCACGTGAAAAGACTGAGCAAGAGCTGCAAAAGCTTAAGATGATGTCTCCAATGTCTGCCGAAGCAACAGTGGTTCGTAGCTACATCGATTGGATGGTCAGCGTGCCTTGGGCTAAACGCTCAAAAGTTAAGAAAAATTTAGCGAAAGCAGAAGAGATTCTTAATGAAGACCACTACGGTCTAGAGCGCGTAAAAGAGCGTATTCTTGAATACTTGGCGGTTCAAAACCGAATCAATAAGTTAAAAGGTCCAATCCTTTGTCTTGTTGGTCCTCCAGGTGTGGGTAAAACGTCTCTTGGTCGTTCAATTGCTTCTGCTACAGGTCGTAAGTACGTTCGTATGGCGCTGGGTGGTGTACGTGATGAAGCAGAAATCCGCGGTCACCGCCGTACTTACATTGGCTCATTGCCAGGTAAATTAATCCAGAAGATGTCGAAAGTTGGCGTGAAGAACCCATTGTTCTTATTGGACGAAATCGACAAAATGTCTTCAGATATGCGCGGCGATCCGGCATCAGCGCTACTAGAAGTACTTGATCCTGAACAGAATAACTCGTTCAACGATCACTACTTAGAAGTGGATTACGACCTTTCTGACGTTATGTTCGTTGCAACCTCGAACTCGATGAACATTCCAGGTCCATTGTTAGACCGTATGGAAGTTATTCGTTTATCTGGTTACACCGAAGACGAGAAGCTGAACATTGCAAAACGTCACCTTGTTGATAAGCAAGTGAAGCGCAATGGTCTAAAACCGGATGAGATCATCATTGAAGACTCTGCGATTATTGGCATCATCCGTTATTACACTCGTGAAGCGGGTGTCCGTAACTTAGAACGTGAGATCTCTAAGATCTGCCGTAAAGCCGTGAAGAACATCTTGCTGGATAAAGACATCAAGTCAGTAACGGTAACGATGGACAACCTAAAAGAGTACTTGGGTGTTCAACGTTTCGATTACGGTAAAGCGGATGAAAGTAACCGAATTGGTCAAGTGACAGGTCTAGCTTGGACAGAAGTGGGTGGTGATCTGCTAACGATTGAAACTCAATCTATGCCAGGTAAAGGTAAGCTGACGCAAACGGGCTCTCTTGGTGACGTGATGCAAGAGTCTATCCAAGCCGCAATGACAGTAGTTCGCTCTCGTGCAGAAAAACTGGGTATCAATACTGACTTCTACGAGAAGAAAGATATTCACGTGCACGTACCGGAAGGCGCGACGCCAAAAGATGGCCCAAGTGCGGGTACTGCAATGTGTACTGCTTTGGTTTCAGCTCTGACAGGTAACCCTGTGAAAGCAGAGGTAGCGATGACGGGTGAAATCACACTGCGTGGTGAAGTCCTGCCTATCGGTGGCCTAAAAGAGAAGTTACTTGCGGCACACCGTGGCGGCATTAAGACTGTGCTAATTCCAAAAGACAACGAACGTGATTTGGAAGAGATTCCTGATAATGTTATCGCTGATCTGGAAGTCATCCCTGTACAGTGGATTGATGAAGTACTGAAAGTCGCACTAGAGCGAGACCCGACGGGCGTTGAGTTTGAGTCTCAAAAATAGTGATGTGCAGCAAAAATAAGTAAAAGTTTACGCTGATAAGTCTAAAAAGGCTTGTCAGCGTTTTTTTTGGGCGCTAAGTTAGTTTCGATAGCTGCCAGCCCTTGACGAATAAGGGATGGAGCATATTTTCTTAACAATGGAACGAAAGTCATCACAAAAATAATCACAGATGACACAAAGGGGAAATTACAGTGAATAAAACTCAGTTAGTAGAACAAATCGCAGAAAATGCAGACATTTCTAAAGCGTCAGCGGGTCGTGCTCTAGATGCATTCATCGAAGCAGTAAGCGGTACTCTTCAGTCTGGTGATCAAGTTGCTCTAGTTGGCTTTGGTACATTTAGCGTTCGTACTCGTGCTGCACGTACTGGTCGTAACCCAAAAACTGGTGAAGAAATCCAAATCGCAGAAGCAAAAGTACCAGCTTTTAAAGCTGGTAAAGCACTGAAAGACGCTTGTAACTAATCACAGCGTTAATTCTGTAACCGGCCATTTGCTTAACTTTTGCTCAAACAATAAGTTTCGAACAAAAATTTACAAACTTCGAGCCGAACTTTCTTAAATTATGCGCATCATACTGATGCGCATTTCTTTTTCTGATATTATTGCGCCATTATTTCTATTAGATAGAAGCAGTAGGCTTCAATTGTGGAGAGCAGTTAAATTATGATGGATCGACTACGCGAAGGCGTGAATAGCATCGCGGTCAAAATTATCCTTGGGCTTATCATCCTGTCTTTCGTATTTGCAGGTGTAGGTAGCTACATCGTTAGTGGTAACAACAACTCTGCAGCGAAAGTCGGTAACACTGAGATTCCTCGTGGTGAGTTCGAGATGGCATACCAAAATGAGCGTAACCGTATGCAAGCTCAGTTGGGTGACTACTTCTCTCAAATGCTGGCTGACCCTGCATATGTTGAATCTTTCCGCAAATCCGTTTTAGATCGAATGATCAATGACGTGTTGCTTGACCAACAAGCAGAAGCTTTAGGTCTGCGAATCAGCGACACCCAAGTTCGTAGCATGATTCTAGACATGCCTCAATTCCAATCTAATGGTCAGTTCGATCAAGAGATCTATCAAGCTTCTCTGCGTCGTGCAGGCTTTTCGCCAGACTCTTTTGCTGAGTACATGCGTCGTGAATTGGTTCGTGAACAACTGCTGAATGCACTACAAAACAGTGAATTTATTCTGCCAGGTGAAGTACAGGCAGAAGGTAAGCTGTTCACTCAAACTCGTGATATTCGCACGATTAAAATCGACTTAGCAGAGTTTGCGAAAAACATTGAATTGACTGACGAAGAAATTCAACAGTACTACAAAGCAAACCCTGATAACTTTACTCGCCCAGAGCAGGTTAAAGTCGCTTATATCGAACTGTCTGCTGAAGCGCTAAAGGAACAAGTTAATGTTTCTGAGGCTGAGGTGAAAAAGTACTACGATGAGCACTTAAACAAATATTCTTCAGAAGAGCAGCGCCGTGTCGCTCATATTCTTGTAGAAGGGGACGATGAAGCAAAAGCGCAGGTTATCTTAGATGAGCTAAATGCGGGAGCAGATTTTGCAACGCTTGCTCAAGAGAAATCTGACGATTTTGGCAGTGCTGAAAACGGCGGTGACTTAGGTTGGATTGAGCGTGATGTGATGGACCCTGCTTTTGAAGAAGCGGCATTCGCGTTGAAGAATCCAGGCGATACGTCGGGTCTAGTAAAGTCGGACTTTGGTTACCATATTATCAAGCTTGAAGAGCTAAAAGACTCTGTGGCGAAGCCATTTGAAGAAGTAGCCGCTGAAATAAAACAAGAAATGGTTGACCAACAAGCAGTTGATCAATTCTACGAGCTACAAAGCGAGCTTGAGCGCGTAGCGTTTGAATACCCAGACTCATTGTATGACGCTTCTCAAGCGGTTAACCAAGAAGTGAAGACAACGGACTTTATTTCTCAAGTTGACGCACCTGAAGTGCTTCGTAACCCTGCGGTAATGCAAGCTATCCTTAGCCCAGAAGTAAAAGAAGATGGCTTAAACTCTGAAGCTATCGAAGTTGCACCTGAACATATTATTGTTGTTCGTGTTGAAGACGCACGTGATGAGACGGTTCTTCCACTAGAAGAAGTGAAAGATCAGGTTATTGCAGAGCTTTCTCGCGTTAAGGGTGAGCAAGATGCGATGGAACTTGGTACACAGGTTGTTGCTGCATTGAAAGAAGGTAAGACAGATGTGCTTACTGAAAACAACCTTGCATTTGGTGAACAAGAGACAGTAGATCGCCGTTCTCCGTTGGCAACAACGGTATTCGCGATGGCAAAACCAGTCGATGGTAAGCCAGTATATGGCCAGTCTAAAGATCTTGAAGGTAACATTGTTATCATCGAGCTTGATGCTGTAAATGCTGAGCTAGATAGTGATTTAGAAGAGCAAGTTGCGATGCAAATGCAGCGAGCATCTTCTCAGCAAGACCTATCCTCTGTGCTAGCTGTACTGCGCGCAAACACTGACATTGAGTACTTTATTGTGAGCAACTAAGCACAATTAGTGTAATTTGCATGTTAACTAAAACGGACCGCATAAGCGGTCCGTTTTATTTTTGTCTTTATTAACTTCAATCATCAATAAGCATTACTTAAATTAGTGCGCGTTTAAGTGATACCAGTCATTGCGAATATCGGGTCATCTAAGTTTGTTAAATGCATAATCACGTTGCTTTTAACAAACTTGGTACTTACTTGCTCCCGATGACTGGTTTTAGCCTACTATTTTGGAGATTGTATGTTCAATATGAAATGGATTTTGACATTGTGCTTATTTGTTTTTGCGCCTTTTAGCATGGCTGCGGATTCAGCCACTGACAAATATGAAGGAATTGAAATTACCGTAAATATCAACACGGCCTCTGCTGAAGAAATAGCGACCATGTTGAAAGGTATAGGTGAGAAGAAAGCGCAGAGTATCGTGGACTACCGCGAGGAGCATGGCCCTTTTAAAACGGCAGCAGATTTGAAGAGCGTAAAAGGCATTGGTGAAGCGACAGTTAAGAAAAACGAAGACCGCATTTTACTGTAGCTTGATGTATTTCAGATATTGAGTCTGAATTCAGAACAATATCTGTTTCCCTATTACTGCTTTCCCGAACCAACCCCTCTTTCGTGGTTCGGGATTTTTTATCCGAATAAACGACGGCGAAAACCTTTTTCCATTAGAGCCATTGTTAACCCACCGAACGCACCAAATAAATGAGCATCAATAGCAACGTTTGCGCCGATAAGCGCAGCAGTGCTGCTGGATGGACCATAGATCTGCTCCCATGCTACTTTGGCAATAAGCCCTCCGACCAACAACAGGCTGCTTCTTCTGCTTTCAAAGACTTCTCTGAGTGCCCAGAATCCAAATAGACCGTGTAGTACGCCAGATAATCCCACGTACACCGACATATTGGTAAACAAATTCATTGCGCCAACAAATGCACACAAGAGTGAGAAAACGATAAGGAAGTTGCGAGTGCTTGGACGAAAAATAAAAGTAATGATCCACAATCCTGCCAGGTTCATACCTAAGTGCGCAAAGTTGGTATGTGTGAGATTTCCTGTTACGATTCGCCACCATTCGCCATGGCGTATATTGTAGCTGTGCCACTCGGTTAGGCTTGCCATTGGTTCGAATTGAAGTATCAAACAGATCACGCTGATAATACTCAGCAAGGTATAAAGGTTCACTCTATGTCTCGTTATTGTTCTCGTTGTGGAAAGTCGCAAAAAGCGTGTATTTGCCAATGGATTGTACCGTTGGCAAGCGAGGTAGAACTTATCATTCTTCAGCACACGAGTGAAGAACATCGTCCGCTTGGTACGGCACGGATTCTCAATTTGAGTTTAGATAACTGTATTTGTCTGATAGGAGAGGACTTTTCTGGTGATGATGTCTTAAATCACTTGTTGGCGGATGAATCATATCAACATTTTGTTCTTTACCCATCGGAACAGTCACGATGCATCTCTGAAATCAATCAAGCGAGCCGTAGTGTATCTAAGAAAATACGTTTGGTTTTGCTCGATGGGACGTGGAAAAAAGCGTACAAAATGTGGCAGCTTTCTAGCAATTTACATCCACTCCCAACCGTGCAATTACCGAAGCAATTGCAAGGGCATTACACCATTCGTAAGGCGCCCTCTGAGAATAGCTTATCGACAGTCGAGGCGGGTTATCATTCGCTTCGTTTGCTTGAACCCGAGAGAGACTTTACACCGCTTATGCATGCCTTTGAAAAGATGATCGAATTCCAAATCGCCCAGATGCCGCCGGGCGTATTTGAAAAGAATTACTTGAAAGGTTGAGTGTGACTAAAGAACGATGGAAGAGAATAGCTGACGGTGAAGCTTTTGCGCATGACCATCGGTCATTGCAGAAATGTAATCGGCGATGACTCTCATCTTATTGCTCTCGCTCTTCGCCTGACACCACAGATCTTTTGTATGAACGGGCAGCAAGCGCTCTGGGTCCGCTGTTAACGCTTCAAAAATGTCCATAATAATTTGCTGACCCTTATATTCAACGATCTGGACCTGCGGGACTTGGATAACGAAGGTGCTGACAAAGTGCTTGAGTACGTCAAGTGCACGTGCCATTTGTGGCTCTAAACACGCATTCCAAGACAGTAATGGATTATTGAAAGGCTCATCCACCGCCTTGATTGAAATGCTGGTCAGGAGGGCGTTAACCATACCACCGATGGCATCTTTCCGTTCATGATGCTTACCACTAAATAGCATCTGTCCGATGGAATCGATATGTGCTTCAAACCACGGGTCGCCACAGTCCGCTAATTGACTTGCTGCGCCTTCTTGCCATTGCTGACGTGTCACCATACCAAGTACGATTGCATCTTCTAAATCATGAACTCCGTAGGCGATATCGTCCGCTAGCTCCATGATTGAGCAATCGAGTGATTTAAAACGCGTTTTACTGTGTTCAAACTCCGATTCTGGTTTTGAGCGCATTAAGCTAAGCAATGCCTTGTCGTTGTCAGAAAGCGGCGCAATTACCCAATCAAATAAGTCTTTATCACAATCATAAATGCCCTTCGCTGGGCTCCAATCTTTGGCTTTTAGTTTGCGTTGATGCTCGGCTGGTTGAGGCAACTTGACGGAGCGTGTTTGACTAATAAGGGCAGGGTACTTGATCAAACCAAGCAGTGTGCGGCGTGATAAATTCATTCCGAAATGCTCAGTATAAGGCTCTAACTTAGTGACGATACGAAAGGTTTGGGCGTTTCCCTCGAAACCGCCATGTTCGCGCATTACGTAGTTTAGAGCGACTTCTCCCCCATGACCGTATGGAGGATGCCCGATGTCGTGCGCCAAACATAATGAATCAATTAAGCTGTCTGATGGCAATAGATCACGGAACTCTGGTTGTTTTTTCTTTAACTGGGCGACGATACCGGTCCCGAGTTGCGACGCTTCTAAGGAGTGTGTTAACCGACTGCGGTGAAAGTCTTCCAAGCTATTGCCGTGTACTTGGGTTTTTGCTTGTAAGCGTCGAAATGCAGCCGAGTGAAGAATGCGCGCTCGGTCTCTTTGGTACGGGCTTCGATGGTCGTCACGACGTATTTTATGCTCATCATCATGGCGCTCTTGCCATTGCGGGTGTAATTCAAACGACACGATTATCTCCGTAAGCTAACTGATTTCATCTAACGATAATTCGAAACTTGGGGCAAAGGTATTGAGGAAGTAATCCATTTCAGGCGTTCTGCGTTCTTGCAAAGTGACGTCTAAGCGTTTTTTTGCCAGAGCGAACTCATGGTTGCCAGCGCTTAGTTCTTCGAGACATTTTAAATAGGCACAGATGGAGTCGGCTTGCTTGACGATTTTTGCGTCCTCTTCGTGTGCAGAGTTGGAAAGAAGGTAGGGGGCAAAATCATCTTGGAACTCTTCCGGTAACATTGAGAGTAATTTTTGTTCCGCTGCCGATTCTATCTTCTTATATTCTTTGGCAATTTCAGGGTTGTAATACTTCACTGGGGTTGGAAGATCACCCGTTAATACTTCACTGGAGTCATGGTACATGGCAAGAATCGCGATGCGTTCTGGATTAAGGTTACCGCCGAACTTTTTGTTTTTAATCAGGGCAAGGGCATGAGCGACAAAAGCAACTTGTAAGCTATGCTCTGAAACGTTTTCTGGTGAGACGGACCGCATTAAAGGCCAGCGTTGGATCAGCTTCATTCGAGCCAGGTGGGCGAAAAAATGGCTTTCTTTCATGGCTTTCTCCGTTTCTGGTGTAAAAAAGGAACTCACTAGGAGTTCCTCTAAGCATATGAGAGATCAGCACTAATTACTACCAGTGATTCATTACTGGCTGTAGGTTGATAGGAATCGCTCAAAACGTCCAATGGCGATTTCTAGATCTTCAACGTGCGGCAGTGTCACGATGCGGAAATGGTCTGGTTTCGGCCAGTTGAAGCCGGAACCTTGCACCAGTAAGACCTTCTCTTGTTTTAAGAAATCTAAAACCATCTGCTGATCGTTCTTGATGTTGTACATTTTTGTGTCGATTTTCGGGAAGAGGTACATCGCACCCTTAGGTTTGACACAAGAAACACCAGGAATCTGATTGATCAGTTCATACGCTCGGTTGCGCTGCTCTAATAAGCGTCCGCCAGGTAAAATCAGTTCATTAATACTTTGGTATCCACCTAACGCGGTTTGAATCGCATGTTGCATTGGTACGTTTGCACATAAACGCATCGATGAAAGCAGCTCCAAGCCATTCACGTACCCTTGAGCCAGATGTTTAGGCCCCGTTAGGAACATCCAGCCACCACGGAAACCGCAAACACGGTAGGCTTTTGAAAGGCCATTGAATGTCATGACTAGCACGTCTTCAGTGAGTGTTGCGACTGAGGTATGTGTTGCACCGTCGTACAATACTTTGTCGTAGATCTCATCTGCGAAAATGATCAGTTTGTGCTGGCGTGCTATCTCAATCACTTCAAGTAGGAAGTCACGGCTGTATACCGCACCTGTCGGGTTGTTCGGGTTGATCAGAACAATGCCACGTGTCTTCGGTGTGATTTTCTTTTTGATGTCTTCAAGGTCAGGGTACCAGTCTGCACCTTCATCACATAGGTAATGAACCGGCTTACCGCCTGATAGTGCAACTGAAGCTGTCCACAACGGGTAATCAGGTGCTGGGATCAGCATTTCGTCGCCATTGTTTAATAGCGCTTGCATGGCCATCACGATCAGCTCAGACACGCCGTTACCCACATACACATCTTCGACATCTAGCGAGCGGATACCTTTACGTTGATAGTGTTGGACCACGGCTTTACGAGCAGAGTAAATGCCTTTGGAATCACAATAGCCTTGAGAAGTCGGCAGATTACGAATCACGTCGACTAAAATCTCATCAGGGGCGTCAAAACCAAATGGGGCAGGGTTACCAATGTTTAGCTTTAGGATTTTATGCCCTTCTTCCTCCATGCGCTTAGCATGTTTGAGTACAGGACCCCTAATGTCGTAGCAGACATTATCGAGTTTTGACGACATCCCGATATTTTGCATTGTACAATTCCTAAAAATTCGTTAATTTCTTTATTAAAATACAATAATTTGTTTTTTATTAGAATATATATCTGTAAATTATCTGTTTGCTGGTTAAGTTTTGCTCGTTTGCTATCACAGGATTTTGCAAAAGATCGCATACGACCTTGATTTGCTTTGGGTCTAAACTTAGAGTAGCCGTCAGTTACCATTTATCCTCACATACTACGAGGTTGATTTGTCACAGTTCCATCAAGCCGTAAAGAGAATTATCGAGCGAGTTCAGCAAGCGGAAGGCAATCAAACACGTCTGGTCGAGCCCCTGAGCGAGAAACCTAATTTCTCATTTATTGATTGGCTTGATGCACAACCACTTTTCCCTAAATTCTACTGGCAGTCCCGCGATACTCGTGAAGAGGTCGTTGCACTAGGGCAATTACACGCTTTTGTTGAGCCAGGCCCTGCTTATACCATTCTAGGTGAAGGGCAACGAGTCTGGGGCGGACGCTCTTTTGACGGCCAGCATGAGAAGAATCGTCGCTGTATGCCTTCTTTCTTCTTTTTGCCTCAAATTGAGTTAATTCGTTTTGACCAACAATGGTCTCTTGCTGTTAATATTTCAGAAGACAAAGCGCGAACCCTAGCAGGACTGAATAAACTGGTTTGTGAGGTCGTGACCTTAGCTCCGATTTCTTCTCACATCCGCTCTATTGTTCATATGCCAAGTCAGCCTCAATGGAATGAGTTAGTTCATAAAGTTCTGACTGGTATAAAGAATGATGATTTTAAGAAAGTAGTATTGGCGCGTCGCTCTACCGTGCAGCTTGATAACACATTAAGTGCTGCACAGTTGCTGAAAGCGAGTTACTTAAATAACCATCATAGCTTCCATTTCATGCTGAGCTTAGACAGCAAACACAGCTTTATGGGCTCTACGCCAGAACGTTTGTATTCTCGCGTAGGGCACGAACTTCATACCGAAGCGTTAGCAGGCACGATTGGTCGAGGGGACAATGCCACTCACGATATGGAGTTGGCGAATTGGTTATCCCAAGATGAAAAGAACCTCAACGAAAACCAATATGTGGTTGATGACATTATTGATCGCCTATCACCGCATTCCGAAGCGGTTGAAGTGGAGGCCGAGGCAAGTTTGGTTAGGCTACGAAAAGTGCAACACCTCAAGCGAAATATTCACGCGAGCCTAAAGACGGGCATAAACGGTGTTCAGTTGTTATCGGCGCTTCAGCCGACGGCGGCGGTTGCTGGCTTACCTCGACAAGAATCCATGCAGTTTATTCTTGATAATGAGCCCTTTGCACGCGGCTGGTACGCGGGGTCAATGGGGTACATAAGCCATGAACGAGCAGAGTTTTGTGTCGCGATCAGAAGCGCTCTTGTGCTCGGTGACCAAGTACAACTGTTTGCGGGCGCAGGTATTGTGCCAGGCTCTGTGGCAGAGCATGAGTGGGCGGAACTTGATAAGAAAATGTCGACGTTACTTACGCTGATTTCTGATCACCCTCCGTTGGGAGTCGCATCATGAATCATGACCAAGCGGTGCTCAATCGAATTTGGTCAGAAACCATATTGATTGAGCTTCAGCGATTTGGCGTTAAGCATGTTTGTATCGCTCCTGGCTCTCGTTCTACTCCTTTAACTTTAGAGGCGGCAGAACAGTCCAATTTTTCTATTCATACTCACTTTGATGAGCGTGGTCTCGGCTTTATGGCTCTTGGTTTAGCGAAAGCTACTCAAGAGCCAGTGGCAATCATCGTTACTTCTGGTACGGCAGTGGCGAATTTATTACCAGCCGTTGCGGAGGCTAGGCTTACTGGTGAAAAGCTGGTGCTGCTCACTGCGGATCGTCCGGTGGAGCTCGTTGGCTGTGGCGCAAACCAAGCGATTAACCAGTTGGGTATTTTTTCACATCATGTCTCGGCCAGCTTGAATTTACCAAGCCCAACTTTAACAACATCGCTTAATTGGTTGCTGACCTCTGTTGACGAAGTGATGTTTACTCAGCAACTGCAAGGCAGTGCTGTTCATATTAACTGTGCATTTCCAGAGCCTTTGTATTCCAACGGTGCAAAAGCGGATTATCAAACCTACTTAGACTCGGTAGCCGGATGGCGAAAAGGAAGTGGTAGTTATACCCAGCGTTTTAGCCACTTATCACAGGCGCAAATTCCGTCTTGTGCGGATAAAAAAGGCTTGGTTGTGATTGGCAGCTTACCGCTTGAACAAGCGCGGTCGGCGCAGGCATTTGCACAAAAGATGGGATGGCCAGTACTTGCAGACCCGCAAAGTGGTCTCAGTTCGGATTGGGTGCATTACGATGTATGGCTTCAACTTCTCGAGTTCGTAAACGAGCTTGAGTCTTGTGAACTTATTATCCAATTTGGTAGCCGAATCATCTCCAAACGTTTGAACCAGTGGATTGATAAACAAGTTTCGCGAAATCAACAAAATAAAGACGTTCAATACTGGTATATCTCGCCGCGTATGGACCGTAATAACCAAAATCATCTGGCGCAAATGCACTGGGTTGAGTTTCCTCAAACTTGGGTTTCTCGCATTAGCTTTGAGAAGCCAATATTTGCTGGTTGGGCTGATAGGTTAGCGAATGGAGTTAAGCGAGTTCATCAACGTATCGAAGACGCTTTCCTATCTGATTCAGCTTCTGCCATTGACGAAATTGCGTTGGCAGCAGACATCAACGAGCGCACTAAAAACGCTGATGTCTTTTTGGGTAACAGTTTGTTTGTTCGACTTGTCGATATGTACGGCAAACTTGATGATGTAGAAGTGTTCACTAACCGAGGCGCGTCAGGAATTGACGGTTTGTTTGCTACCGCATCAGGTGTGCAGCGAGCAAGAGGTAATCCGTTACTGATGTATATTGGTGACACATCAGCACTGTATGATCTCAATTCACTAGCGCTGTTTTCTCACAATAAATTGCCGACGGTACTTGTGGTCACAAACAATGATGGTGGCGCAATTTTCGATATGTTACCGGTGCCTCAGGAGCATCGCACTGCGTACTACCAAATGCCCCACGGTTATCAGTTTGAACATGCAGCCAAACAGTTTGGTTTAAAGTATGAGAAGCCAACTACGTTAGAAATGTATCAAGCAATGGTTGCCGAGCACCTGTCGAGCGGTCAAGGCACACTGCTGGTGGAAGTTCAAACCCCACCAAGCCAAGCCGCAGAGTTGATAAAGGCATTTAATAAGAGCCTGCATGCTTCACTCTGAGCGTCTCTCTTCAACTGAAAAACACCAAAGTGGCGACCTTCCCACTCTGGTGTTTTTGCATGGCTTTTTAGGAAGTGGTGCTGATTGGCAAGCTTGTTTGGATGAGCTGACTCAGTTTGAACGAGTCGTTATAGACCTTCCTGGTCATGGTTGCAGTCAGTTTACAAAGTGCAGCGATCTCGATGATTGCTGCAAACTTCTTAATTCCACACTATCTTTATTATTTCCATCACAACAACCACTTATTTTGATTGGTTACTCGATGGGCGGTCGTATTGCGATGCATGGTATTGCCAATCAATGCTTCTCAGATCTCAATATTGTGGGCGCAATTGTTGAAGGGGGAAACTTCGGGCTTCAAACTGAGCCAGAGAAACAGGTGAGATTGGAGAATGATGCTCGCTGGGCAAAGCGTTTCAAAACTGAACCACTTGAACGTGTTTTGAACGATTGGTATCAGCAAGCGGTGTTTTCTTCACTAAACCATGAGCAAAGACAAACATTAATTGCGAAGCGAAGTGATAATCTTGGCTCGGCGGTCGCGAGCATGCTGATGGCAACATCGTTAGCCAAGCAGGCGTATTTGTTGCCCACACTGAAAAAGCAGAATATACCGATGTATTACTTGTGTGGCGCGAAAGACCAAAAATTTAGCCAACTGGCACAACGTAGCGGGTTGGCGTATCGACAAGTTGAAGGCGCAGGACATAACGTTCATCAAGAGCAGCCCCAACAATTTGCGATGCATATTAAGCAAATAATTCAATCTCACTTTGGTGAGAGTAACGAGAACAATGGGAATCACCATGGCTAAAACAGTAGGCATTTCTGAAGAAGAACTTTACGCTCCGGTTCAATGGAAAGATTGCAGCGAGAAATACGAGGATATTCACTACCATAAATCTGAAGATGGTATCGCGAAAATTACCATTGCACGCCCACAAGTGCGTAATGCATTCCGCCCTCAAACAGTAAAAGAGATGATTGATGCGTTGGCAGATGCGCGTTACGACTCTGGTGTTGGCGTGATCATTCTGACAGGTCTAGGTGAAGACGCATTCTGTTCTGGTGGTGACCAGAAGATTCGTGGCGACTACGGCGGTTACAAAGATGACCAAGGTACGCATCACCTAAATGTATTGGATTTCCAACGTGATATCCGTACTTGTCCAAAACCTGTTATTGCTTCAGTTGCGGGTTGGGCTGTTGGCGGTGGTCATGTACTGCACATGATGTGTGATCTAACAATTGCAGCAGACAACGCGCAGTTTGGTCAAACGGGCCCTAAAGTGGGTTCATTTGATGGTGGTTGGGGCGCGTCTTACATGGCTCGTATCGTAGGCCAGAAGAAAGCTCGCGAAATCTGGTTCCTATGTCGTTTCTATAACGCGCAAGAAGCGTTAGACATGGGCTTGGTCAACACGGTTGTGCCGCTAGAAGAGCTAGAGAAAGAAACCGTTCGTTGGTGTCGTGAAGTTCTTCAGCATAGTCCAATGGCGCTACGCTGCCTGAAAGCTGCATTGAATGCGGACTGTGATGGTCAAGCAGGTCTTCAAGAGCTTGCGGGTAACGCAACGATGATGTTCTACATGACCGATGAAGGACAAGAAGGTCGTAACGCATTCAACGAGAAACGTCGCCCAGACTTCGACAAATTCCCTCGTAACCCATAATCCGTATAAAAAGAGGAGTGTTTTAGCTCCTCTGTTCCATTTTTCCTGAGCGCCTCGCCCTCTGGGAGGCTGGTGGGATTGCTCGCCAGAACGCTCAAATATACGGCATTACATAGGACTCGAATTATGCGTGAAGCGAAAATTTATCGTTATAGCTTGCCCATGGATAGTGGTGTCATCCTGCGAGACAATAAGCTAACAGAACGTGTTGGTTATGTTGTTGTGCTTTCTGAAGGTGACCAAATAGGGCTTGGAGAAGTCGCTCCTCTTCCTGGTTTTAGTTTAGAGAACACCGAAGATGCTGGTATTCAGCTACAAGAACAAGCGGAGCGTTGGGTAGCAGGATTGGATGTGGATTACGCCAACATGTATCCATCGGTCGCGTTTGGTTTATCGATGGCACAGTTAGAGTTAGCTGGTGGCTTACCCCAACAAGGTAAGTATCAAACAGCGCCGCTGTGTACTGGTGACCCAGACGAGCTCATTCCAAAGCTGAACGAAATGGAAGGCGAGAAAGTCGCGAAAGTAAAAGTCGGGCTTTATGAGCCAATTCGCGATGGCATGCTTGTGAATCTTTTCCTTGAATCTATCCCTCAATTAACGCTTCGACTTGATGCAAACCGCGCTTGGACACCAGAAAAAGCGCAACAGTTTGCTAAATACATTACTCCGTCTCTGCGTCAGCGCATTACCTTTTTGGAAGAGCCGTGCCGCTCTCCTGGCGATAGTCTCTCTTTTGCTATCAATACTGGTATTGCGATTGCTTGGGATGAAACGTTGCAAGATGCGGTTCGTCGAGAGGATTTCCGTCTTGAAGATCTAACTGGTGTGAAAACGATCATCATCAAACCCACACTCATTGGTTCGGTGGATTTTTGTATTACACTGATAGAGAAGGCGAAGTCACTGGGGATGAAAGCGGTTATTAGCTCGAGCATTGAATCCAGTCTCGGTTTAACGCAATTAGCGCGCTTTGCCCAATGGCAGCTGCCTGATGAAGTTCTAGGTTTGGATACGATTGGCCTATTCAAAGCTCAGTTAGAGCAAGGCTGGCCTAAGTGTGAACTTCCCGTTCTTCCTCTTAAAGATCAGGAGATTGTGTGGCATTCTGCATAGACAATGTTGCGAAGGCACCGTGGAAATATTGGGCTCAAACGAGCCCTTTTTCTATTGCACTCAAGACACCAACAGAAACATTAAACTGGCAACAACTCTCAGTACGTATTGACCAATACGCTCACTATTTGAATGACTTGGGCGTAACGCGGGGAGATGTGCTGACTTTGGTAGGTAAAAACCAAGTCGAAACTCTGCTGTTTTATCTTGCTTCCAAGCAGTTAGGCGCACTTGCCGCGCTGACCATGGTACAACCACTCGATACGCTACAGAGTAAACTTGCGACCCTTTATAAACCTGAACAAACTCGGTTTATCTGGTTTGCTCAGGAGTGCGCTTCGACCTTTTCTGAACATGATATACAAAAACTCAAGGCAACATTGCTTTCACCGCCCTTAGTTTCACAACAAGAGCGTGATGCGGTGATTGAAGATGCCTATCACCATGACAGGCTCGCTTCAGTGGTATTTACCTCTGGCTCGACAGGAGAGCCTAAAGCTGTGGTTCATACACATCGACAACACCTTGCATCCGCAGAAGGCTTGCTGCAAGAGTTCATTTTCACTCAGCAAGATTCTTGGTTATTGTCGCTTCCGCTTTATCACGTCTCTGGATTGGCGATTGTATATCGTTGGCTATATGTCGGAGCGACATTGAAAATCGGTACAGGAAAACTTGTCGAAGATATTCAGGGCGTGTCACACGCCTCTTTGGTTGCAACGCAGCTCAAACGGCTATTGGATGATGATGCTCACTTGTCATTGACGCATGTTCTATTGGGCGGCAGCCACGTTGCTCACGAGTTGGCGTTGCGAGCAACAGGACGAGGGATTGAGGCGTGGTTAGGTTATGGGATGACGGAAGCAGCCTCTACCGTTACTGCAAAGAGAATTGACAGTACCAGTAATGCTGGACATGTATTGAATCATCGTAAGATAAAGTTGGTTGACCAACGCATTTTTGTCGGTGGTAAAACATTAGCGGCAGGGTATTTTCATCAAGGTCATGTTACTCCGTTTCTGGATGAGAAAGGCTGGTTCGATAGCAAGGATCTCGGTGAGTGGCAAGGTGACGAGTTAAAGGTCATCGGCCGTGCCGATAATCAATTTATCTCTGGTGGTGAGAACATTCATTGTGAAGAGATTGAGGCAGCATTGAACCAAATTTATGGCGTGGTGCAGAGCATAGTGGTTCCAGTCGAAGATGCGGAATTTGGTCATCGCCCTGTTGCTGTGATTCAGACCAATGATTTGCGCAGCAAAGCGGAATATGACCTGCATTTGCAATCCAAATTAGAGAAGTTTAAATGGCCAGTGGAATACCATTTAATGCCACAAGTGCTACTAGAAAGTGGGATCAAAGTTTCTCGGAAGGCAGTGAAGGAGTGGCTATTGCCATCAATTCAGCATTAGTCAATTTTGCTATGTATTAGTCAGAAAGGGAATTTCGTATCCTTATAACTCTGAATCATAATTATGCTTCTTCGAAGAGAGAAAAGGCATAAGGTTCAGGATGGTAAAGCTAGTATTAATTACGGCGGTAGCACTACAAATTGGTATTGCAATAAGCAGTGAAGGGCTCGCCCGCTCTCTTGCAGAGCTGACGGCCTTTTTGATCGCTATCGCATTGGTTGTTACATACAAAAACAGCAAACTTGAGCCGTCGTCATCTCAACACGATGAGAAGACCACTAATATCTAAACAATAACCAAATTAGAGAAGTGGTTGAAATTAACACCCACAGAGTTACACCAAACAACAGTGGCTTAGCGCCAGCAGACCTCAGCTTCGAAATTGAAATGCTGCAACCAATCAGGAACAGACACACCACCAAAGCTTGTTTCGCTCCAACGAAAATACCGTGATAGACCATTTCAAATTGAGGGAAGAAGTCGCTAAACGCGATGGCTGCACAGTACCAAAAAATGAAATAAGGAATAACTAACTTTTTCGTTCCATTCTCTTTCTGGTCTCTCGAAAAGATCACGGCACTGATCAGTGCAACAGGGATGATCCACAAAGCTCGTGCGAGTTTTAACGTTGTTGCTGTAGTTAGTGCTTCTTCACCGTACGCTGAGGCAGCCCCAACAACAGAAGAAGTGTCATGAATAGCAATCGCGGCCCATGTACCAAATGTGTGTTGATCTAGCCCTAAAGCATGCCCAACCACAGGAAACACGAATAGTGCGATGGAGTTTAGGACAAATACCGTTGCCAGTGCTAATCCAATCTGTTCGTCTTTTGCTTTAATCGCTGGTGCCACCGCGGCAATTGCACTACCACCACAAATTGCTGTACCTGACGAGATTAAGTATGCGGTTGCTCGCTCCAACTTAATTATTCTGGCAATGATAGTGCCTATGATCAGTGTGCCCGTAATCGTGGCGATAATCAGACCGATACCATCCGATGTAACAGAGAGTGCTTGCTCAAAGTTGATGCCAAAGCCTAAACCAATAATCGAGTAGGACAACAGCTTTTTAGTAAAAGAAGCAATGGGCAGTTCTGAAGGCACAAAACCAAAACTTGCGAGTAGAAAACCAATAACTAGGGCAATAGGAGAGGAGACAAAAGGGGTTAAGCAAAAGAGTAACGCCAATCCAAACAAGAGGTAGTTTCTATTCAAGGTTTTTATTCGCTGTTGTGAATGAAAGCGCGAGTATATCGCACTGAGTGTGGTCAGTTTGTCTTAATGATTTGAACACATGTTCAGTTATTCTAAACATGTGTTCAAATGTATTTTTATCGCCAGTCGCCTCTAAGTTGATGCACTCTATCGAACATCGTTTTTGCCGTTGCTTCATTTGGTGGAACCGGCTGTCCGGCCTCAATTTCTAGCTTTGACCAAAATCGAGTCGGTAAGCCACAACATGCGCGGCCTTTCGCGCGGCTGAAATAGCTTCCCCATAAGCCTTTGAGTGCCACGGGTATGACAGGTACTGGGCTGCGACGCAGAATAATATCAATGCCACGCATGAATTCATTCATTTCACCGTCTGAGGTTAATTTCCCCTCTGGGAAAATACAGACGATATGTCCTTCGCTTAATGCGGTTTCTACATCATTAAATGCACGCCTGATGGAGTTTCTGTTACTCGCTGAAATCGGAATTACCCCAGTTCTGCGTAAAAAGCGTCTTAGTGGAGGTAGGTTGGCGTAATCTTCCTCCATCACAAAACGAATCAACCTTGGGCATACAGCGCTAAGTAACAAGGCGTCCATATAGCTCACGTGATTACATACGATCAACGCACCGCCTTGTTCTGGCAAGTTATGTAGGTTTTTATGTTTCACTCGATAAATAGTATGAGTTAGCATCCAAACCACAAAACGGACAACGAATATCGGTATTTGCAAAAAAATGTAAGCGGCGACCAAGAAATTCAAAATGGCTAACAGTGCAAACAACTGAGGAATTGTCATCTTGATTACACTCAGGCACACAATACCTAAGACAGCGCTGCCGACCATAAACAGAGAGTTAAAGATGTTGAGCCCTGCGATGACTTGTGCACGTTCGGTTTCCTTTGCTCTATGTTGCATTAATGCGTAAAGCGGCACGATAAATAACCCACCCGAAGCACCAATCATCAATAGGTAGAAAAATAATGGCCAAAAAGGCTCATATCTAAAGAAGTCTACAAAGTTATGGAAGATAGGTAGGTCACTTGGAATGGAGGTTGCCATCAAGTACCCAAATACCGTAATGCCAAGTGCGCCAATAGGCACAATACCGACTTCGATACGATGATTCGAGATCCAATTGCAAAGTAGCGACCCTAGCGCGATACCAATGGAAAACAGAGCAAGCAAGAAAGACACCGCACTCTCGGTGCCATTTAAGTAAATCTTGGTGAAATTCGGGAACTGGGTTAGATAGGCGGCGCCTAAAAACCAGAACCAGCTTATCGCCATAATACATTGAAAAACAACACGATCTGATTTTGCGATGGATAGCGTGTGTTTAGTTTGTTTGTACGGTTGCCAACGAAAAGAAAGATTAGGTGCGCTGGCGGCTGCAAAGGGTATTGATCGGCTCGACAAATATCCCAACAATGCAAAGAGTACGACACAAAATGCGGCAAGGTATTTTGCGTTGTCTGCTGAGGCGATAATTCCAGCACCTAGGGTACCAATAAGGATGGCGATAAAGGTACCAGCTTCAACAAGGGCGTTGCCTGGCACTAACTCTTTCGCGTTTAATTTTTGGGGCAAAAGGGCATATTTAACCGGTCCAAAGAATGCTGACTGTGTGCCCATTAAGAACAGTAGCAGCAAAAGCACACCATAACTTTCGGTTATAAAACCAATGGCGCCCAAAAGCATGATGGCGATTTCAAACAGCTTTACCTTGCGAATAAACCATGATTTTTCATATTTATCGGCTAATACGCCAGCTGAAGCGGAGAATAGAAAGAACGGTAGAATGAACAAGCCAGCCGCTAAATTGATGAACAAGTTGCTCGAAATAGGTAGTGCGCTGGATCCCGCGAAGGCGACAAACAGCAGCAAAACGTTTTTAAAAATATTGTCGTTGAAAGCGCCAAAAAACTGAGTGATGAAATAGGGTAGGAACTTTCTTTGCGTAAGTAAGGACGGCTGTCTGTCGGACGACATGAATAATCCTTTGTTACCAGTTTGTGAGGTAGTTAGAAAGCAGGTTACTGATTAATTCTTTACCATCAATGGGTTCACTAGAGAAAAATTTATCATCAACACTGAGTAAAGTAATACCGTGTACGCCAGACCAAAGCACTCGACTTGCTTGAATCACTTCGGACTCGGTACGATGTGGTGCGATTTGAGCCAATAGTGACTCCAGCATTCCTGTCATCCCGTCGATACGTTTGGCATGCCATTCTGGAAGTTCTGCACCATTCATGTTGTGCTCGAACACTAACTGCCAACGGTAAGGGTGCTTTTGAGCGAAATCGTGGTAGCAATAAGCCAGTTCAAATAGAGCTTGATGAGCGTCTTTACTGCTATTGGTCGCCTTCAGTGCTTCTTGGGAGAGTTCGTCTAAAGTTTGCGCGACTACGTGTAAAAGTAACAGGTTATAGTTGCCAAAAATGTTGACTAATGTGCTTGGCACGTAACCAATCATGTTAGCGATTTTACGAAGACTGAGTTCGTGGTAAGAATTCTCATCTAAAAAGTTTTTGACTGTTGTTAACGTCAAATTCACTAACTCTTCTCTGGTGTGATCGTTTCTGCGCGCCATACTCTCAAACTGCTTTATTGAACATCGTTCAATATGATAGTCAGCTACCTATTAACCGTCAACAAGGCAATATACTCAAGTGACGTCAAGGTGCAGGATTCTGAGCTGTGTCACTGATTCTAATTCAAGTAAAACATCCCTAAGTAGCAGTGAGTTCATTCCAAGCATTTCCAAACGAACCAAGTATCTCGAAGTTAACCGAGAGCAGTCTGTATCTTTGGCAATATTCTGATACATGTCAGCTTCTGTAAGCTGTTTTCATCAACAGGCATACAGAGTATGATGACGTAACAATCATCTTTGGCGTGCTACTGTTTGAAACAATCGTTGTTTCGTCTGATAGAGCACAATCTTAGATAGCTAACTTTAAGGATAACGATGAAACGTTTATTTTCTATTGTTGCTCTGTTGATGTTTACCGTTGCTGTAACACCTATCGCGGAAGCGAAGAAGTTTGGTGGCAGTAAGTCTTTCGGTAAGAGCTACAAAACAGCGCCAGCACCAAAACAACAGCAACAAAACACCAATACGGTAGGCAAAGATCAGACGGCGAAGTCTTCAAGTAAAAAAGGCTTAATGGGTGGTCTGCTAGGCGGACTTCTTGCTGGTGGTCTACTTGCTGCATTCTTTGGCGGTGCTTTTGAAGGTATCCAATTTATGGATATCCTAATTATTGGTTTGATTGCCTTTGTCATCTTTAAATTAATGCGCGGTATGCTAGGTGCGAAGCAGGGCAGTATGAACCAGCATCGTCAGCAACCTGCATTTGGTGGTAACGCATCTAAGTTTGAGCAACCAAACATGCAAAACTTTGAGCAACAGCCAAACACAAATAATGGTGGCTTTGGTGGTTTCGGCGCTCAAACGGACGTACCACATAACTACCCACCGGGCTTTGACCAAGCAGCGTTTATTAACGGCTCTCGTGAACACTACCGAATCCTGCAAGGTGCGTGGAATCACAATCAACTGGAAACCATTGAAGAATATGTTTCTCCAAGCTTGTTTGAAGATCTGAAAGCAGAGCGCGCGAAGCTCGACGGTGAGCAGCATACTGATGTAATGTACGTTGATGCAGAGATCGTCCGTGCCGATTACGATGCAAATAAAGCACAGCTTAGCCTGCAGTTTAGCGGTCGTTACCGTGACACAGTAGAAGGTGTTGAAGAAGAAATCGAAGATATCTGGCACCTAGAGCGTGACCTGACTGTGCCTAATGCACCATGGTTAATCGTTGGTATTCAAGGCTAGTCACCTTTAAACCAATTTAGTCACTAATAAAAATCCCGCACCCCCCTGCGGGATTTTTTGTATCTGTCGTTTGTATTTACGAAAGGTGTTTTTATAAAACCTGCCAGATGGAGACTTCATCATGGCTCGCGCTTAACTCTGCCGAATATCTTTTTGCTAGTCAGTCCTCAAGTGTTTTACTGAATGTTTTTAGCATTCACATTATGGTCATTGCGATAAAACAAGGACAAAGTGCTAGTTCATTGTTTGTATTACAACGACCAGATCCGAACTTTGGCCATCGGAGATTCGCTTCGGCCCAGTTGTTAAAGTAGGATCCAAACAGAGGTAGAATAGCGAAGAAGTTGGGTTAAATAAGGAAGGGCTTGTTACTTTACTTTATCAAGAGTCCGAAACGAAAAAATCCAGCTCAATGAGCTGGCTTTTTCAATATGGTGGAGGGGGACGGATTCGAACCATCGAAGGCAGTGCCGGCAGATTTACAGTCTGCTCCCTTTGGCCACTCGGGAACCCCTCCAGGGTGTTTTATACTTAAAAGATAGTTTCCCAACCTAGCTTCCAAGTTGTTCTTATGTTTAAAGGAAAAACACAAGAAAGAATATGGTGGAGGGGGACGGATTCGAACCATCGAAGGCAGTGCCGGCAGATTTACAGTCTGCTCCCTTTGGCCACTCGGGAACCCCTCCAGAGGATTTTTATACTTAGCAAGATGTTTTCCCAACTCATCTCCCAAGTGCGGAGCGAATCATAGCAAACTCGCTCAGGCTGTAAAGCGTTTTTCTTGCGTTTTTACGTTGAATGCTGTCTTTTTGGGCAAAGATGGTAGAAAGTCAGCGTTTTGTGTGTCCTTTGAACAGAAGAGAAACGCTCTTTTTACTTGAATTTACACTACTTGACGTTAAACCACGTATCTACTGATAAAATGTAAGCAGTTTAATGACATAAGTTTATTCGTTTAGAAGTCAATATCATGAGCATGAAAGCCACGTTATCGTTATCTGTTTTAACGCTTTCTATATTAATGAGTTCTCCATCAGCTTTCGCAGCTATGCGAGGCTCAGCAGTTACCGTCGTAACTGAACAAGTAGAAACGCACGAGATCAATCAATCCTTATCGCTTATCGGTAAATTAGAAGCGGCGGAGTCTGTGGTTGTTGCATCGGAAGTCGCCGGCAAAGTGAATCAAATCGCTGTTAAAGCGAATCAAAATGTCCAACAAGGTCAGCTGTTAATCAAGTTGGATGATGATAAGGCTCAAGCCGCTTTGATTGAGGCAAAGGCGTACCTTAAAGATGAACAACGTAAGCTAAAAGAGTTTCAACGTTTGGTTAAGCGAAATGCTATCACCCAAACTGAGATCGACGCACAAAAAGCAAGTGTTGAAATCGCACAAGCAAGGCTGGACGCTGCTCAAGCAAATTTGGCCGATCTTCATATTACGGCTCCATTCTCTGGCACTGTTGGTTTCATTGACTTTAGTCGCGGTAAAATGGTTAGCGCGGGTACAGAGCTGTTGACCTTGGATGACCTTTCCGTCATGGAGCTGGACTTACAAGTACCGGAGCGCTATTTATCGATACTTTCTATTGGTATGGAAGTCATTGCCAAAACCAGTGCATGGGGTGAACAGACGTTTACTGGTCAGGTTACAGGCATTGATACGCGGATCAGCTCAGAAACTCTGAACCTGCGTGTGCGTATTGAGTTTGAGAACCCTGAAAACCGCTTAAAGCCGGGCATGTTAATGAATGCATCATTGGCCTTCCCTGCGATTGAAGCGCCAATTATCCCGGTTCAAGCACTAGAATACTCTGGCACCAAGCGTTACGTATACGTCATCGATGACAACAATAAAGCGACTCGACAAGAAGTCATTCTCGGTGCTCGTGTCGATAACGAAGTCGTTATTGAATCAGGCGTTGAAGTTGGCGACAAAATTGTTGTACAGGGCATCGTTAATATGCGAGATGGTGTTGAAGTTAAGGAAATTGTCGCACCAGGAAAGTCAGAAACAGCTAACGCAACGGGTAATCAAGGTGTTCAAAGCACGCAAGACGAAGCGGCTAAGGAAGCAAACTAATGTTACTTTCTGACGTTTCTGTAAAACGCCCAGTCGCAGCGTTGGTATTGAGTATGCTGCTGTGTGTATTTGGTTTTGTATCCTTTACGAAACTAGCGGTGCGAGAAATGCCGGACATTGAAAGTCCGGTCGTTTCCATTAGTACGCGTTACGAGGGCGCTTCCGCGACGATCATCGAGAGTCAAATTACTTCTGTATTAGAAGATCAGCTTTCAGGTATCAGCGGAATCGATGAGATCAGTTCGACGACGCGAAACAGCAGTTCGCGTATCACGATCACTTTTGAGCTAGGTTACGATCTCAATACGGGTGTTAGTGATGTTCGCGACGCGGTGGCTCGCGCTCAACGTTCGCTACCTGATGAAGCGGACGATCCAATTGTCTACAAGAATAACGGTTCAGGTCAGGCCTCCCTCTATATTAACCTCAGCTCTGCAGAGATGGACCGCACTCAATTGACGGATTATGCCGAACGTGTATTGATGGATCGCTTTAGCTTGATCTCTGGGGTGAGCTCCATTGATCTCTCTGGTGGTTTGTACAAGGTGATGTACGTGAAGCTTAAGCCAGAGCTGATGGCGGGGCGCTCAGTCACGGCTTCGGACATTACATCGGCACTGCGAAGTGAAAACTTAGAAAGTCCGGGTGGTGAAGTTCGTAATGACTCGACAGTCATGTCGGTACGGACAGCGCGCAGCTATAACACGCCGGAAGATTTTCAGTACCTCGTGATTAAAAGGGCAAGCGACAACACGCCTATCTATTTGAAAGATGTCGCTGATGTTTTTATCGGTGCAGAAAACGAAAACTCGACCTTTAAAAGCGATGGCGTCGTCAATGTTAGTTTGGGGGTAGTTCCTCAGTCTGATGCGAACCCGTTAGAAGTAGCAAAATTAGTTCGAGCTGAAGTTGATAACATCCAGAAGTTCTTGCCGGAAGGAACGCGGCTTGCTATCGACTACGATGCGACGGTGTTTATCGAGCGTTCGATAGAAGAGGTATATAGCACGCTGTTTATTACGGGCGGTTTGGTTATTTTGGTGTTGTACATCTTCATTGGTCAAGCTCGTGCAACCTTGATCCCAGCTGTTACGGTTCCGGTATCGCTGATTTCCTCATTCATTGCCGCTTATTACTTTGGCTTTTCTATCAATTTAATCACCTTGATGGCGTTGATCCTGTCTATCGGATTGGTAGTGGATGACGCGATTGTGGTTGTTGAAAACATCTTCCACCATATAGAACGTGGTGAATCACCTTTACTTGCGGCCTATAAAGGCACGCGGGAAGTAGGTTTTGCCGTTATCGCGACAACGCTAGTGCTGGTGATGGTATTCCTGCCGATTTCCTTTATGGATGGCATGGTAGGTCTGCTATTTACTGAGTTTTCTGTCTTGTTGGCGATGTCTGTGATTTTCTCGTCTTTGATCGCCCTAACATTAACTCCTGTATTGGGTAGTCAGATTTTGAAGGCGAATGTAAAACCAAATCGATTTAATCAAGTGGTCGATCGCCTATTTAGTAAACTGGAGAGTGGTTACCGCTCATTATTGAAAGGCGCATTGAAAATACGTTGGGCTGCACCGCTGGTGATTCTGGCGTGTTTGGGCGGCAGTTACTTCTTGATGAACCAAGTGCCAGCCCAGTTGACCCCTCAAGAAGATCGCGGCGTGATGTTTGCGTTTGTACGCGGGGCTGATGCCACGTCATACAATCGTATGTCAGCCAATATGGACATTGTTGAAGACCGGTTGATGCCATTACTCGGGCAAGGGTATCTGAAGTCGTTTAGTATCCAAACGCCTGCATTTGGTGGCCAGGCAGGCGATCAAACCGGCTTTGTTATCATGATTCTAGAAGACTGGAACGAGCGAGATGTAACAGCTCAGGAAGCGCTTAACAAAGTGCGTGGTGCACTGGCTGGCATACCTGATATTCGAGTGTTCCCATTCATGCCTGGTTTCCAAGGTGGTTCGAGTGAGCCTGTTCAGTTTGTATTAGGTGGCTCTGATTACGATGAACTTCTCGTCTGGGCTGAAATGTTGAAAAACAAAGCAGAAGAATCGCCAATGATGGAAGGCGCTGAGATCGATTACTCAGAGAAAACGCCAGAGCTATTGGTTACGGTCGACAGACAGCGTGCCGCAGAACTAGGGGTCAGTGTCAAAGACATCTCTGATACGCTAGAAATCATGCTTGGTGGTAAAAGTGAGACGACTTATGTTGAGCGTGGCGAAGAGTATGATGTGTATCTTCGTGGTGATGAAAACAGCTTTAATAATGCTGCGGATTTAAGCCAGATTTATCTGCGAACCAATAGTGGGCAGTTAGTGACGTTAGACGCGGTCACTAAAATTGAAGAAGTGGCAGCTTCTATTCGTCTATCTCACTACAACAAACAGAAATCCATCACTATTACGGCTAATCTGTCAGAAGGCTACACATTAGGAGACGCGCTGAATTACCTTGATCAACAAGCGATAGACAACTTACCAGGTGACATCTCGGTGAGTTATTCTGGCGAGTCAAAAGACTTTAAAGAGAACCAAGCGAGTGTTGCTGTCGTATTTGCGTTGGCATTGCTTGTGGCGTATCTCGTGTTGGCGGCTCAGTTTGAAAGCTTCGTGAACCCGTTAGTGGTGATGTTTACGGTACCGATGGGCGTATTTGGTGGCTTCCTTGGCTTGGTTGTGATGGGGCAAGGCATGAACATTTACAGCCAGATTGGCATGATCATGTTGATCGGCATGGTGACGAAAAACGGCATTTTGATTGTCGAGTTTGCCAACCAGTTGCGAGACCGCGGTGTTGAATTCGAAAAAGCGGTTATTGATGCAGCTGCGCGACGTCTACGCCCGATCTTGATGACAGCATTTACCACGCTTGCTGGTGCCATCCCGTTGATTGTATCGACAGGGGCAGGTTATGAGAGTCGTATTGCTGTGGGTACCGTGATCTTTTTCGGGATGGGATTTGCAACATTGGTGACCTTATTTGTCATCCCGGCTATGTATCGATTGATTTCGGCGAAAACACAGGCGCCAGGTCATGTAGAAGCAGAATTGAACAAAGCACTCAGCCACGATACAAAAGGCCGTATTGCTCATCCTTAGCCGCTGTACGTAAAGCTTTGATTGAAAACACCGAACAACTTTTGTTCGGTGTTTTTTTATATTGAGAGTGATTACTTATAGATCTAATGATTATTTTTGTTTATTATTTCGCCACTTCTTCGAGGGGCACAGGACTCGCTCATCGTATTGACTGAATGTCGGGTCTTGTTAGGTGTCATGCCGGGAAAGCAGCATATACCTATTATTATTTGAGGTGTTCTCTTGAAAAAAGTACGTGGTAGTTACATGGTAGAAATGGTTTTAGTTGCGGGTGTTATGGCGTTGTTAGCGACCACTGCACTTCCGACGTTAACGAATGCACTAAAAGATCGTCAAGATGGCATTTTACACTCTCTCGATGCCGGTCAACCAAGTAGCCATGTGAATCAAGAGACAACAGAAAAGTTCTCCGCTCAGTAACTGATGACACACCGTAGATTGTAAAACAAGCCGAGGTAAAAACCTCGGCTTGTTTGTATTTCAATTCTGGTAACTTGGTGCTACCTAATGTTAGAAGCGTTTCCCTAAGCTAACTTGTACACCTTCGTAGCTGTCGTAAAAATCTTCAAAGCCCATATCTGCGACATTATAGATGTACTCTGCGCGCAACCAGATGTCTTTGCTCATATCCCAATGGACACCAGCACCGATATTGAATAGTGCTCCTGAATCATCTGTGACTTTTTGTTCGTTTGGAACGTACATTTCTGCCTGAGTCCCTAACGCGGTCACGCGGCCAAACAAAGAAAGTGGCGTGTCGCCAAGGTTATCACTGGTCAATACTGCCGACATACCCGCTTGGTAATAGTGCAAATCCAAATCTGTTTTCAGTTTGTCGTTCTTAAGTTCATTTTGGGAATAGCGAAGCACACCTTCAAACGCAAGATATTGATTGACATGATAGCCCCAACCAACAGTGATATGTGGTGTGGACCACTCATTGTCTCTGTCTGAGCCAAAATAGGGCGTATCAAAACCGACGTTACCAGTACCCAGATAAAAATAAGATTGATGAGTTTGTTCTTGAGCAGCAAAAGTCGGCACACTGATGGTCAAGGCAGACAATAATAGAATGGCGTTTTTCATAACTTGACGATAACCTTTGTAAAAGACCGTTGTAATGAGTTGTGTTAATATTAATTTAATCAATAAGATAGATGGCGTTTATCATATCAGCTTTTACGCAAAGGTAGTCATTTAGACTGGGAATTGTTGCGCTAAAGCAGACTTCCTAGGCTGGAGAACTTACTATTCGGTATGGTGACTAACGTCAATCAAATAAGAGAGAAGGAAAGGAAAGTGGCTGAATTCAAATATAAAAATCTGACTCAAGAAGAACAAGATAAGTTAGACGCGGCGACATTTCGTCGTTTATTGGCGCATTTAGACGCGAATAAAGACGTGCAGAACATCGACCTCATGATTCTTGCGGGCTTTTGTCGCAACTGCTTTAGCAAATGGTACAAAGCTGAAGTGGAAAATCTCGGTGTGGATTTAGATATTGATGACGCTCGCGAACGTGTTTACGGCATGACTTACGGTGAATGGAAACAAAATCATCAGCCAGCGGCAACGCCAGAACAACTGGCGGCGTTTGAAGCGCGTCAGAAAAAGTAATACTCATTTCCAAAAAAACAGCCCGCACATCAGCGGGCTGTTTTTTTACATTCGAATTTACATATTAAGCGGTAATTGGACCGCAACATGCAGGTTCGACACAGCCTTTCGCTTGAATGACTTCAAGTTGCGCGAGGTAAGGTTGAATATCACCGATGTTCTCTTTTACCCATGTTAAGTCGTAATACGTATCTAAGTAACGCTCACCAGAGTCACATAAAAGTGTCACGATAGAGCCTGTTTCACCGCGTTGTTTCATTTCGCAGGCCAGTTGAAGCACACCGTAGAGGTTAGTCCCCGTTGATGCACCGACTTTACGCCCAATCAGTTGAGAAACCCAATGTGCAGTTGCCACACTGGCAGCGTCTGGAATTTTGCGCATCTCGTCAATAACACCTGCAATGAAGCTTGGCTCGACACGTGGTCGACCGATGCCTTCAATTTTGCTGCCGGCCTCACCTTTTAATGAGTGATTACCTGACTGGAAAGCGTCGTAAAACACCGAGTTTTCAGGGTCTACGACACAAAGTTTGGTGTCGTATTTTTGGTAACGAATAAAACGGCCAATGGTTGCAGACGTGCCACCAGTTCCTGGGCTCATTACTACCCAATTAGGAATTGGGTGATCTTCTAGTTCCATTTGGCTAAAGATAGAGTTCGCAATGTTGTTGTTGCCGCGCCAGTCAGTCGCACGTTCAGCATAAGTAAACTGATCCATGTAGTGACCATTTAACTCTTGAGCCAAGCGTCGAGACTCGTCATAAATCTGATCTGAGCGCTCTACAAGATGCGCTTTACCACCGTAAAACTCAATTTGTTCAATCTTTTTACGTGCGGTGGTTTTCGGCATAACAGCAATGAACGGTAAGCCAAGCAAGCGAGCAAAATACGCTTCTGAAACGGCAGTGCTGCCTGAGGACGCTTCAATCACTGTGGTTTCAGGACCAATCCATCCGTTACAAATCGCATAAAGAAACAACGAGCGTGCCAATCGGTGTTTCAGAGAGCCTGTTGGATGCGTGCTCTCATCTTTTAGGTAGATATCGATACCATCAAGAGAAGGCAGTTCGAGTTTAAATAAATGAGTATCAGCAGAACGTTGAAAGTCTGCTTCAATTTTACGCACTGCATTGTTGATCCAGTTGTGGTCAGTACACATGGCGTCTCTCCTTGGAAATCGATAGATAAGCATTAGATGGGAATAATTTACCTATAATATGAGAGAAAAACTTTGCTATAGTTGCTGGTAATAGATGTTTTGATAGAAAACTTTTCTACACTTTGTGGGTTTTATAGGATGATTTTGGATCGAGTCGATAAGCAGCTGCTTGCGTTGTTACAAACCGACAGCACCTTGTCATTAAATGAGTTAGCAGAGCAGGTAAATCTGACAACGACGCCATGTTGGAAGCGTTTGAAAAGGTTGGAAGAAGAAGGCTACATCGAAAAGCGCGTGGCGTTACTGAGTGCAGAAAAACTCGACCTGTCTTTTATCGCTTTTGTTCAGCTAAAAACCATCGATCACTCCGAAGATTGGTATCACCACTTTGTCACAACAGTGAGTGATTTCCCTGAGGTGATGGAGTTTTATCGTATGGCCGGCGAGTACGACTACATGATGAAAGTGCTGGTGAAAGATATGAAGTGTTTTGACGAGTTTTATAAGCGCTTAGTTAATAGTGTAAAGGGATTGTCTAATGTGACTTCAACATTTGCTATGGAATCCATTAAATATACGACTGAGTTACCACTTCTCAACTAAATAGCTTTATACGAATTTTATTTAATGGTTACTCTACCTGTTAGCATTTTAAGTGTTAACTGGTAGCAGGGTTATTCTAACTAGGTTACTTTTTACTGGATTGGAATAAATATAAACGATATTTATTTTCTCTTCTATTTCCGCATTAACTGTTTGTTTTTTTATCCTTTATTAAGCGCTCATACAGCAAAACGCATGAAAAAATAACGCAATTTTTTCTCTTTATTTTTCGTGTTTTATTTTTGTTGAATATTCATTCTTACTAAATTAATTAATTGGTTTAATTTAAACGTTTGCTTTGTGTTGTTTTGTGTATTTTAGTCACCACTTCTGAACATTTATTTTTATGCGTAATACAGTAGCAAATACTTAAGTAACAAAGTACTCAAAAATGGATATGGTGATTAATAAAACATCGTATTATTATCGCTAGCACTTATTTGTGACAAAGTGTTTCTAAAAATGAACAGAAAATATTATTTGCTTTTTCTCGCGGCTTTACTCGCTGGTTGTGGTGGTGGAGGTGACTCTAAAACGAACAATACAAAGACACCAACTACGATAACAAAGCAGAGCCGTCCACAGTTAAAAGCTGAAGACACGGTATTGAAGTTTGAGGGCGTGGGAACCGTTACTGCGGCAAAATTGAGCAATGTACATGGTTCGGTGTCTTATCAAGTTATTGACTCTAATCCGCTAAATGTTGTGAAAATTAATGACTCTGGAATGCTACAAATTTTGCGTCCAGGAACGGCAACAATTCTGGCAACGGATAACAGTTCTGCTTATGAATCCTCTGAAGCACGATTTTCTATCACTGTGGAACGAGGTATTAACACAGACCTTTCGGTTAGTGATCTAAACTTCAATGCAATCGAATCTGAAGGGAAAGCGCTGACCGTTCGTGGCCAAAAAGGTGAACTGAGTTATGAAGTAGAAAGTGGTCATAACTTGATTCGGGTTGATGAGAACGGTTCGGTATATTCATTAGGCTCAATTGGTCAGGCGTCGGTACTGATTACTGACTCAGGTAACGAGCTTTATCTGCCGAAGCAAGTTCGCGCGACGGTGAAGCTTCATGGAGTAGCATCCGGGCAACTTCAATTCGCTTTGCTTGAAGAAGAATATAGAGAAGGGCTGACGTTAGAACCCGCACGTTTAGATAAAGCTCAAACGCAAAGCATCACATACAAAATCATTCGCAGCGAGCCAGACAACAAAGTTGCCGAGTTACTCAACCCGGAGTCAGGTGTGCTCCTTGTTCATAATGTCGGGCAGCTAACCGTTGAAGCGACAGCAACTTACAGCGATGCCTTTTTAGATAAGCAGCAAACGGCGCAATTTGTTGTGGATGTAAAACAAGGTCAACGCGAAGCTATCAGCGTAGCGGACGTTGTGAAAACTTATGAGGAAGGTGGCCGAATTTTCCCTAAGGTGACGAATGCTCGCGGCGACTATGAGTTGAAAATTATTAGTGGTGAAGACGTTGTTGCTAAATCTGTGAGCAGTGAAGCATTGCTGATCAAAGGTGTAGGTACCGCTGAAGTTGAAATCTACGAGCATGAAATGCGTAATTATCCTGCAAGCAAAGCTCGCTTTAATGTTGAAGTCAATCGCGCGCCTCACCCAGTGATGAACGACATTGAAATGCCGCTTACCTATCAACCAAATCTTTCAATCCCTTTGGCGTTTAAAGGGCAAAAAGGTAACGTAACTCTAGTTAGCAGCTTACCTAATGGCTTACGAATGACTGATGACAATTTGGAGGTAGAGACGGCGGGTGAATACCACCTTAAGTTTGAAGACGACGGTGGGGAGTTCTACCAACCTATTCAATTTAATGTTGTCATCAAAGTTGCAAAGGCTGAAGGTCAACCGATGGCAACGCACGATTATGACGTTGTATACAGCAATAAATACAGTTTTAATCTTCACCGTGATTTTGGTTTGAGCGCTAACGAGCAAATTGAGATTGTAGATAACACCGCACCAGATGTTGTCGGTGGTTTCAGTGAAGGGCGTCTCCATGTGTATAAAGCGGGTAAAGCGACGTTAACGGTGCGTAGACAGGAGAGCGCGAATTACACCGTTGGTCCTGATCAAAAAGTCGACGTTACAATTCTGAGTGCTCCGAGTCGAATTGAAGTTCAATCCGATGTGGAAGAGGTTTGGAAGGTTGGTCAAACATTTGTTGCGCCGAAAATCTCTGGTACGGTTGGGGAAGTTACTTACCGATTTGAAGACAACGCAGCAACGGATGTGGTTTCCTTAAACAGCCAAACGGGTGCCATGCAAATTCTCAACGCGGGTAGCACAAAAATTATTGTTTCGGATGCGGGGGACGACAAAGTGGATCCGGGTGAAAGTAGTTTCTCGGTCACGATTAAACAAGGCACAAACCCTGTATCGATTGCTTATCCAACGGTAGACTTTTCAGCGGGTACTATTATCTCACCAGTGATGAGTGGAGGAGAGGCGAAAGCCAGCTATCGTCTTATTAACCAAAAAGATCCTGTGGTTGAGTTAGTCTCTTCTGAGACGGGGCGTTTGAAGATTTTGCACGCAGGCGAGTACCAATTAGAAGTGACGCTAACTGCACGTAACTACACAACTAAAACCGTATTAGTTAACGGCACCATTAATAAAGCGGATCATCCTGGTCTTACCACGAAACTTCAAACCGTTGAGTTTACGCCTTTCAAGGCAATTGACTTAGATTTCGGTAGAACGGTCGGTACTCGCACTTACTCATTTGGCGATACTGTGAGCAAAGATCTTGCTACGTTAGACAATGCGAATGCTGAGTTGACGCTAACCAATTATTCTCAATACCATTCTATTGCGCTAGACATCTCTGAGAGTGAATCGCGAGATTACAAAGCGTTACCAAGAACAAAAGTCACGGTTAGTGTCGATTTGGCAGAGTCGAGTGTTGCAGATAAATACACACAACTTAATAGCGAACAAACCGTCATTGTGAGCACGCTTAGTGCCCCACAGTTTGCCAATTTAGAAGAGAGTGAATTTGGTATCTTGGGTTCGCGTTCGGTACGTGAACCGACGGATGACGAGCTGCAAAAACACGGTAAAGGTAAGGTTGTGCTATTTATGTTTAAGCCAGTTGGTAGCGATGACCGAAGACAAGAAAAGGCAGCGTGGGTGCATGTTGCTCGATTCGATGGATGTACATCAGAGCTATTTGCTGATGACCTTAAGCCTTTTAATGCAATTGGTTATGATGATCCAGGGTATTGCACCAGCGGTAGCACTATCCGTATGACTCGGTTCTTAGTGATTGATGATTCTAATTTGGAAGACATAGAGTATGAGTTGGCTGCACCAATCATTACTTACCGTCGTGGGGTGCGTGAATTTTTAGCAACGGATAAAGGTGGATTCTATGCTGACCCAAATGGCGTTTACGGGAAAGGCGAATACGGTTACCCGAAATCACTTTACGAATGGTCGGTAATTACTATGAAGTATCAACCGAATTAATCATCGTTTGATACCCATTAAAAAGGAGTGCTGAGCACTCCTTTTTGCGTCTTATGCGCACGGGTTACTTCGTGTAGCGCATGACTCCTTCTTGTACGGCAGTCGCTACCAAATGACCTTGCTGGTTATAAATTTCGCCACGCACTAAGCCTCGAGTATTACTCGCCGTTGGGCTTTCTATTGCGTACAAAAGCCACTCATCCATCTTGAAGGGACGATGGAACCAGATTGAATGGTCAATGGTGGCAACTTGGAAGTTTGGCGTCATTAATGACACTTCATGTGGGTGCATTGCTGTCACGAGGAATCCCCAATCTGATGCGTAGGCCAACAGGTACTGATGAATAAGCAGGTTCTCTGGCATTTCACCATTGGCACGAATCCAAAGATACTGTTTAGGCTCTGCTTTTTTGGGTTTTAGGGGGTTGATGACCGTAACAGGACGGGTTTCAATTGGCTTTTCACCACAAAATGTTTTGCGTAGTCGCTCTGGCAGGAATTCTGCTATATGGCTAGCAAGCTCACTCTCAGAGGCGAAGTTTTCTGGGCCAGGAATGTCTGGCATCTCCTTTTGATGATCAAACCCAGGTTGATCGCCATGGTAAGACGCCGTTAGGTAGAAAATAGGGCGTCCATTTTGAATCGCCTTAACGCGTCTGGTGCTGAAGCTACGGCCATCCCTTAGGTTTTCTACATCATAAATGATGGGCTTTTCTGGATCGCCAGGGTACAAAAAATAACTATGGAAGGAGTGCACCGCGCGTGTTTCTTCAACGGTGTAGCGCGCAGCAGAAAGCGCTTGCCCAATCACTTGGCCACCATACACTTGAGGCAAACCTAGGTTTTCACTTTGGCCACGAAACAAGCCTTCTTCTAATTTTTCGAGTTGTAGTAGGCTGAGCAATTCTCGTAATGGTTTACTCATTGTGTCTCCTCACCGTTGTCTTTCACTCCAACTTACCTCAACAGTCTCACTCTTGTGAAGTGCAATAGTTAAGAACTATTGAGTAACTTAGAAATAGTATTGTTCCGATTATGAAACAAAATCAATTGTTTGATAAATTCTAACTCAGTCAAACTATTGTCAAATAAACCGACAGGAAGCAGACAGTTTTATATTCCACACCTATAATTGCTCCGGTTTAATACTCTTTTCGAGGAAGATATGAAAAAAACACTACTGCTTGTTACTTCTTTACTCTTTGGGGCTGCGTTAGTGGGTTGCCAAACTTCTCAAAATACAGAAATGGAATCTGCAGAGGCGTCAATGAAGACGATTACAGGTACAGTGGCTTACCGTGAGCGTATTGCTCTGCCGCCAAACGCAGTGGTTACCGTCGCGTTAGAAGATGTGTCTTTGGCTGACGCGCCAGCAAAAGTACTAGCAAAGCAGACATTCGAAACGGAAGGCAAACAAGTTCCTCTTTCTTTTGAGCTGAACTACGATAACAATGAAATCAAACCAAACCATCGTTACAGCGTCCGTGCGCGTATTGAAGTGGATGGTAAATTGCGTTTTATCAGCGATACGCATAACGGTGTAATCACAGATGAAGCACAAACTCACCAGTTGGATATTCGTCTAGTTGGTACGCGTTAATATCAAACTCAGCGAACAAAAAATGGCAGCCTAAGGCTGCCATTTGTATTTTCTTAGCGAAATTTTTCCAATCTCAGATACTTCAATTCCTTCGGCTTCTAATTTCTTTGTTTGTCGTTCTAAATTACTGCCTTTTAAGGATATTTTTCCTTGACTATTTATCACTCTAAACCACGGGAGTTTACTGTCCTCTGGCAAATTACCAAGCGCCTTACCAACATGTCTTGCGTAGCCCGGGTAACCTGCCATTTTTGCGATTTCCCCGTAGGTGGAGACTTTTCCTTTTGGAATTTGGTGAATTACAGCAAAGATTTGCGCTAAAAATTGGTCCATACTCAAAAGTGTCTATTGTGGATTACTAAGGAATGGTAAACCATCGGACTTGTATATTGCTAACGGTTCTTAACGTTTATATTGCCCGCGATTGACTTTTGTTGATCATATTTTCTCTTCAGTCGTGCCGTATGTTAATGAGCGTTAAAAAGCATAAAACAAACACAAGCTAAGCTTGAATCTAGACCCTCTCAACGACTTTTAATCCCAGTTTTTGCCGTTGAGTTACCAAGTAGGTGGGGAAGCCAGGAGGCGCTATGATTTTATCGACACTTCAATTTTTCATTACGACTTTACTCGCAGTGGTGTGCGTTCGAGCGATGAGTTTGAGCGAGGGAGATATTCCCGTTCTTGCACTCATGATCCCGGCGTTGTGGATCTTGCCACAAGGCGGGTTTGCTGGTTTGGTGTTGCTGGGCGCAATGATGGCTTTTGGCGCTACGCTCTCAATGCAGCCAATCGCGCTATCGATTGGTATTTTGATCCTTTTCCCACTTTTAATGGTAGTGTTCTCTCGTAGAAGTTCGTTGGGCGTTCTGCTCACCGCAGGCCTAATCGTACTTACTCTACAAGTCGGTATTATGGTCACGCAACAAGGTGGGAAGCTAGATGGCTCCGCTTGGGTTACAGTGGTTCAAACTGTCGCTGTCATGGCGATGTGGTGGTCTGCTGTACATTGGACCCCATCCAATAAGCACAGCTGGTGGCCGATGCTGTTGTTGTTCCCATTATGGATTGCTGGCTTGCCATATGCCGTTCTTGTGGCACTGAGCGTGACAGGAATGCTGGCTTCAATGGAAACCCTCGCGAAGCTTAAACACTCCATTCGTTGGAGTAAACTATTGTGCTGGACATTACCGACCGTTGGCTTTGCTGCCTTAGTGGTAAGTCCGACTACAGATGTACCAAACCCTGTTTTTGTTGTTTGGATCTGTTTGTTAGGAACGGCTTGGATGACGGACTATATCTTACGTAGCAGCGATGAACAGGCAGAATTATGAGTATTTCGTCAGGTAAAAAGTGACACGTGCGGCAGACTATCGAATTGGTTGTGGAACAAAATGAAGATTAGTATATGTTCTTCATTTCATATTTACTAAACTTCCAATAATAATAACCACATTATAAGTGGTTGATTTAAGATAAGTTTGTCATGACTACCTTTGCTCGAACACTGTTGCTTTTTACTTGTTGCCTACTGAGTTTGAATGTAAAAGCTGAATCACCTTTAATTGCTCATTATAAAGTTGCGACAGAAGCGGATGATGTCGTCACCCGTGTTCTTTTTAATGCTGCATCGAAAGAGTTCGGCTTTACCGTTCAATATGTGAACTATTCCAGCTTTGATGCCATTCTAAATTCCGTCGCGAATGGAGAAGCGGACTTTGCTGCTAATATCACTTACACAGAAGAGCGTGCTCAACGCTTTAGTTACTCCCGTCCAACTAATATCGAATATACCTACCTTTTTGGATTAAAAGACTCGACTCTGAGTGACATTTCACGAGTTGGCGTCCCTAAAGATACGGTTTATGCCGAATTACTTAAACAATACTACCCGGAGCTAAAACAGGTCTCTTATCAAGGTCATGAGCAAGCGGTAACGTTACTGAGATCAGGCGTTGTTGAAGGCGTAGTTGATGCCATCAATCAGCTTAAGCCGATGCTGCTGGAGGGCTTTGACGCTAAGATGTTGAATGATCAGATTTCGATAAAGCCAGTATCGATCATCAGTAAAAAAGATCATCATCTCGAAGAGTTGGATACGTTCGCTACGTTTATTCATGGGGAAGGAGTGCAAAAGCAACTTCGTGAAGAGATCTCCCAGTATCAATTTGAATTAAGGCGAGCGGCATTGCGAGAATCTATTCGCTTATTACCTCTCGATTTTAGTGAGCCTATACGGATCAAGCTCGAATCTATCTTTCCATATGTTGTTTACAACGAAGACGGCAGTATCGAAGGGATGACGGCAGATGTCGTCCTGAGAAGCTGTGAGATCTTGGCATTAAACTGCGTGATCATTAGTGAGCCAAATGAAAGCTGGGGTTCCATGTATCATGAGTTTATGCAGGGGAGTTTTGAAATTTTAGCTCCGTTAACGGTCAGTCGCGAGCGACATGAATTTAGTTACTTTCCCAAGCCCCATTACTCACCAGCATCCGTTATGGTCAAGCGTTTAGGTTACAAGCCGAACACTTACTCTCATGTGTCACAGTTGATCTCTGAGCGGATTGGTGTGGTTGAGGACGACTTTTTCGATCAAATGATGACGCAACTTTTACCGCTAAAAGAGCTGAAACGTTATCGTACCCAACAAGAACTCATTCAGGGTTTATTGAATGAAGAGGTCGATTACATTCCGATGGATACCGCGATGCTCAACCACTTTTTACGTCTGAGCGAGTTGGTTCCGATAGAGCAGGACACGGCGATTGGTGAGTTTTACCAGTCACAACTTTCTGTTGGATTGGTGGCGAACGAGAAAGGTGCCATGCTTGCTCCTTTTTTCAGTCGAGCGATAGCGATGTTGGAAGTTGATAAGATCATTGCCCAGTACGACCTGCGCCCAGATTGGCGTACCGCGCTTGAATATGAGGTTCGGCTGGCGACGCAAACACAGGCTGTGTTTGTCTTTGTATTGTTGTTTGCGATTTGCGTTTCGCTTTATCTTTACCGTCAATCGAATACCGACAATTTAACGGGGTTAAGAAATCGCCGCGCGTTGCAAGTAAAACATCGAAAAGGCGTAAACAAAGATCTATCCATACTTTACTTGGATATTAACCACTTCAAACGAATCAATGATACGTACGGTCACCGTGCTGGTGATGAGGTGTTGCAATTATTGGCGCTAAAAATTCATTATGTATGGTCAGGGAAAAGTTACCGGATAGGGGGAGATGAGTTCATCTTGTTGGGCTACCCGACTCAAGCAGAATTAAATAGGGCAATGAAAGAGCTCAGCAGAATTGATGTAAAAGGCAAACTGTGTAGTGAGTTAGAGTCTGTGGGTATCTCTATCGGTGTCTCTGCAAAAAGAGAACAGCACATGAGCTTAGAGCAAGCCATGCATTTAGCTGATGAAGATATGTATTCAAGTAAGCAGTCAACACGCCGCTATTCTTCTTCTCATCGTTACGTGGCTCAATCATAGAGGAATGAATTGATCGAGTTTTGTCCAAACGGTAATGAAATGACGAAATTCAAGGTTTTTGCTCTTGCATTATGAGGGCTGATACTGAATAATCGCCCCATCGATTGAGGCAAGTCCTCTCGAAAAGAATTATGGGGCTCTGGTCCTCTCGCAACAATAGCTCGTGAACTCGGTCAGGTCCGGAAGGAAGCAGCCGCAGCGGGTGACTTGTGTGCCGGGATGTGGCTGGGGTCCCACCCTTTAAAAGCCCTGCGTATATCGCAGGGCTTTTTTCGTTTTTGAACCCTCTTTTACTGCGTTTGCTCTTCAAAGTCTTCTGATGAATCAAGTTTCTTGAGGTTATTTAGGTATAATTTATAATCTCACGCGCTTGATACCGAACTGTCGTGAAGATTATTTCGAGTACATTCGCCGAATAACCATTTTCACCTGGGATACTTTAATGATTTCAAAAAACCAATTAAAACTGCTTCGTGCTTTAGGTCAAAAGAAACAGCGTAAAGCGCATGGCTTATTCCTAGTTCAGGGTGAAAAGAACGTTTTAGAGCTGGCAAGTAGTTCATTAAAGGTGAAGCATGTCTTCGCAACCGAGGCATTTCTCGAACAAAACGCTAGTGCGCTATGTAGTTTTGATTGCATTGAAGCATCGCTTGACGACCTGACCAAAGCGAGCACTCTCGTGAGCAATAACGCGGCCATTGCAGTGGTTGAAATCCCGAGTGTAAAAGTGCCTCAAGCAAAAGGCTTGATGATTGCGCTAGATGGCGTATCTGACCCAGGTAATCTAGGAACGATTATTCGTGTCGCAGACTGGTATGGCATCAAGCACATTATTGCGAGTACAGATTGTGCTGATCCGTATAATCCTAAGACGATCAGCGCGACCATGGGCAGTTTTGGCCGCGTACAAGTGAGTCTGGTGGATTTGCCAAGTTACTTAGAAGAAGCCAACTTGCCAGTTTATGGCGCGTTTCTGGAAGGGGAGAGCGTTCATAAAACGGAATTCGCTGCTGAAGGTATTTTGTTGATGGGCAGCGAGTCCCACGGCGTACGTGAAGACGCTGCGAAGCTCGTGACAAATAAGATCACGATTCCGGCATTTGGTGGTGCTGAGTCGCTGAATGTCGCAATGGCAACCGGTATTATTTTAGACAATATGCGTCGACATCATTGTTAATGTAACTATGCGCCAATAATGAAGCCAGTCAATTTGACTGGCTTTGTTGTATTTACCACCTGTCAAAAGTGAGCCCATTTGCAAGTTGTACTCAATTAAACAACAGTGAATGCCGAGGATGACTTAATTTTGATTCAGATCAATAGGCTGCACCTATAAATAAAATTACTCATTTCCATTTAGTAAATTCAGGAAATTAGGCGACACTTATCTAAAGGCCGCAATAAAATGCCCTTAAGGAGATAAGAATGCATTCATTAAAAGTAAAAGATTACATGACGTTGCAAGCGGTGACCTTCACTAAAGATATGTCACTTTCGGCTGCTTTGAATAAAGTCATGCAAAGCGTCACATTAGGTGGGCCCGTCATTGATGAGAATGAAAAGGTAGTTGGATTCTTATCAGAGCAAGACTTGTTAGATAAATTGGTGAAAGCGAGTTATCACTGCCAAGATACGCATACCGTTCAAGAGTGTATGCATGACGATGTTTTATCTGTTTCTCCAGACATGTCAGTGATTGAGTTGGCTGACATGATGAAGATTGGTAAGCCAAAAATGTATCCAGTGGTTGACGGTAAAGGTAAATTGGTTGGCGTTATCACTAGGCGAGATGTGCTGCGCGCCATCGGGATGACTTTAAATGAGTGTTTTAAGCATCCAGTTTAACCTTTTTGATCAAATATCATAGGTGCTTGATTTTAAATAAGTCATTTGGAAAGACGCTTCGGCGTCTTTTTTATTTTCAATCGACGAGTTTTTAAAAAATCACCTTGACCTTGGAGCTAGCTCTAAGGTTTATCCTTAGTCATAGGCAAAGAGCCTACACCAATAAGGAAAATAAATTATGTGTACGAAACATCAAGGTTGCCAATCTAGCAAAATCAAAACTGCGGTGCCGCTTGGCGCGAGCGAGTCGTGCTGCGCACCAGTAAAATCTTCACTCAACATTTCTCAAGCTGGCGTAGAAGTGTCTGAAAGTTCATGTTGCAGCGGAGGGAGTTGTAGCGCCGACCCAGGTGAGGAAGAAGAGCCCTCAAGGGAGAATGATTCCTCAATTCGAAACTCGTGGCTTGTGTCAGGTATGGATTGCCCTTCATGTGCACAAAAGCTTGAGAAGGCTATTACGTCTTTGGAAGGTGTTAGCCAAGCAAAAGTCTTGTTTGCAACAGAAAAACTGGTTGTCGATTTTGACGATCGCGAGCTGACCTCTACGATAGAGCATACAGCCCAACAAACAGGTTTTCCGCTTTCTTCACTCGATGCTCCAAAACCAAATACCGCAACGAAGGGCTGGCGTGGGGTAGTAAAAGACAACATTCAAATTCTCTCTATTGCTAGTGCGATGGTTGTCGCGGCAATAATTTCTAAGATCGACCCTCAAATAAGCACTTGGTTATTCACGTTGACCTGTTTACTGGGTTTATACCCAATTGCGCTCAAAGCGTTCAAGTTGGCGCGTAGCGGTACGCCTTTTGCGATTGAAACGTTAATGAGTGTGGCAGCGCTCGGCGCTTTATATTTAGGTGAAACCGCTGAAGCGGCAATGGTGTTATTGCTTTTCCTTATTGGTGAAAAGTTAGAAGCATATGCATCATCCCGCGCTCGAAGTGGTGTCCAAGCGCTAATGGACTTAGTCCCAGAAAATTCAATTTTAATTATTGATGGTGAGCGTAAAGAGGTGCCTGCAGCTCAGCTTAAGCCGGGGGATATTATAGAAGTTGCCCCCGGTGGTCGTTTGCCAGCGGATGGTGTGTTGCAAGATGCGCTTGCGAGTTTTGACGAAAGTGCGTTAACGGGAGAATCCGTTCCCGTTGAGCACCAAACGGGTGGCAAAGTGATGGCCGGGGCTGTGGTTGTCGATAAAGTCGTTCGTTTACAGGTGACCTCTCGTCAAGGCGAGAATGCGATTGACCGAATTCTCCATTTGATTGAAGAAGCAGAATCTCGTAAGGCACCATTAGAACGTTTTCTGGATAAGTTCAGCCGTTGGTATACGCCGCTGATGATGTTGGTGTCCTTGATGGTTATCGTCACGCCACCACTGTTGTTTGCTCAACCATGGGAAACGTGGATTTATCGAGGACTTGCCCTGTTACTGATCGCCTGTCCGTGTGCGTTGGTTATTTCAACGCCTGCAGCGATTACTTCTGGCTTGGCGGCTGCGGCGAAGCGGGGGGCATTAATCAAAGGTGGTGCGGCGCTTGAGTTGCTTGGTAAGGTGGAGTCCGTCGCATTTGATAAAACCGGTACATTGACGCAAGGTAAGCCGCAGGTGACCGACGTCTTTGCTTTTGATGTAGATGAAGACAAGTTACTTAGCCTGACAGCCTCAATCGAAGTTGGCTCAAGCCATCCTCTCGCGGTTTCTTTAGTTAATAAAGTGCAACAGCAGGGGCTTACTATTCCTGAAGCGCTAGATAAAACCGCGCAAGTGGGCTCTGGTGTCACAGGTTACGTCGATGGGAAAATAGTCCAAGTAGTCACGCCTTCTAAGGCCGATTTCCCACTTTCTCAAGAAACCGAAGAGCGAGTGGTGACGTTGGAACAACAAGGTAAAACGGTTGTTATTGTGCGTTACGATTACGAGGTCATTGGCGTGATCGCATGGCAAGATACATTGCGCCCAGATGCCCAAGAAGCTATCGCTACGTTGAAGGAGCTTGGGATAACGTCGGTGATGCTAACCGGTGACAACCCGAGAAGTGCTGAAGCAATGGCGACCAGAATAGGCTTGGATTATAAAGCAAGCTTATTACCAGCAGATAAAGTGCATTACGTCGAGAAACTATCACAGCAACACACCGTTGCAATGGTGGGAGACGGTATTAATGATGCGCCAGCGATGAAAGCTTCGAGTATCGGTATTGCGATGGGAGGCGGTACGGATGTTGCTCTGGAAACGGCCGACGCGGCATTAACGCACAATCGTCTGATTGAGTTACCTGCCATGATAGAACTATCGCGTGCGACGTTAAGTAATATTCGTCAGAATGTTGCGTTAGCGCTTGGTTTGAAAGGTGTTTTCTTGGTGACAAGTTTACTGGGCATTACGGGTCTATGGGTGGCAGTATTAGCCGACAGCGGCGCAACTGCACTGGTTACGTTAAATGCGTTGAGATTGCTCCGTTTTGAGTCCAAGCAGGCCAAGTGACCTACCTAACTAGCTAATAAAAAGCCCGAGGCATTCGTGTCTCGGGCTTTTTTAACCGTATCGACGAAATCTAATAATATGTTTTAGTTTGTTTTTGAAATCACGCATCGCTATGCAACAAAATGAGCCAAACCTCCCAAAAGTGTGATCATTGCTTGTTTTGGGTGAAATTATAGTTTCATTACATTTTCTCATTGTGATTGTGATCACTCTATGTTGGTGAAAGGTTCGCTACAGTGCATTTGTACCCAATAACTGATTAATGAGCTTATTGTTCATAAAATAAGCCACAATAAGGAGCGACTTATGTCTCAAGCTGTATTTCATTTAGGTGTTACTGAAGCTGATCTTAATGGTGCGACTCTAGCCATCATTCCTGGTGATCCAGCGCGCGTTCAAAAAATCGCAGAACAAATGGAAAACCCAGTATTTCTAGCAAGTCACCGTGAATACACGCTATACCGTGCCGAATTAGACGGTAAACCTGTTGTGGTTTGTTCTACAGGTATTGGTGGCCCTTCTACCTCTATCGCAGTTGAGGAACTCGCGCAACTTGGTGTTCGTACTTTCCTACGTGTTGGTACAACTGGCGCAATTCAACCGCATGTAAACGTAGGTGACATGATCGTAACGACGGGGTCAGTTCGCCTTGACGGTGCGAGCCTGCACTTTGCGCCAATGGAATTCCCAGCAGTTGCTGACTTTGAAGTAGCAACTGCAATGAAAGCGGCAGTAGAAGAGTCTGGCGCTGCGGTTCACATGGGTGTGACGGCTTCAAGTGATACTTTCTACCCAGGTCAAGAGCGCTACGACACGTTCTCTGGTCGCGTTGTTAAGCGTTTCCAAGGTTCTATGCAAGAATGGCAAGACATGGGCGTACTTAACTTTGAGATGGAGTCTGCAACATTGCTAACAATGTGTGCGAGCTCTGGTCTAAAAGCAGGTTGTGTGGCGGGTGTAATCATCAACCGTACACAAAAAGAGATTCCAGATCATTCAACTCTGAAAGAGACGGAAGCTCGTTCAATTAAGGTGGTAGTAGAAGCAGCGCGTAAAATGCTGTAAGCCGCGATAATTGGCATTTTAAACAAACGGAAAAACCAGAGGCACGCCTCTGGTTTTTTTCTACCTATCTAAACCCACACTTAAAAATTAGGTATGAAAAAAGCAGCCTGTAACGCTGCTTTTGATCATTTTGAATTCTAGCTTTTATCGCTGATACTAGATCTCGTCCGAGCCACCTGCGTCTTTAAACCAAGCCGTTAGGTGCGTTCTTAAGTCTTTAAGCTCATCAGGGCCAATCAGAGCTAGCCCCAAATCTTCTGCACGAGTAATGTCATTGTGACGAAGCGGTCGGAAGCTCACCAGCATTGCACGTGCTTGTAAACCACCTAGCAGATCTCTGAGGGACTCTAGCTTGTACAAGGTGTCATCGCCGTCATCTCGCATGCCTTTGGTTTTACACTCAATGATGTGGAGCTTGTTGTTTACCACTGTTGCAACATCCAACTCATTGCGTACTTCACTTTCACCAAGTTTGCGATAAACCTGAACATTCAAAGAGCGATCTTGAATCGTCGGCATCGTATCTTGAATTTGCTTGACCGTACTGTGTACCAGAGTCTCTAACCATTCACCGTTTGAAAAGCGGCGTGCATCTTCATCTGCAAACGTTAGAACGCCATTCTCATAAGTGGCGATTTGCGCTTCCACTAAGTCCGAAAGCAGCATGTTGAGCTCACGGTAGCCTTGTTGCTTTTCAGAAAGCTCCACATCAAGTTTTTGCTCTTTGCGGCATGTGGTTGCAAGGTAGTTAAGAGTCGCTAAGCCTGGACCAAGCTCAAGCGCATTTGAGGCCCAGCGTTCACCAAGTTCATACAGTTTTTTATCAAGAAGAGGAGGTAAATCAACGTGGTGGAACTCGCCGCGTGCGCCGAAGATGGTGAGGTAGTCAGCAATCGTAATGTGGTCTTCGACTTGAGTATCTTCTTTGCCATCTGGGTATAACCAGCAAAGCTTATCGCTACTTGGCTCAACCACAAAAATTGGCCAGCGATAGGTACGGAAAACCTCGTACACAGACAATAAGCGATGACGAAGACCGCAACTGGCGTTCAATTTCACATCTTCGCCGCGTTCATGGAGATCTTTTGCCAGTTTTTGAATCGCTTGTTTGATCAGCGAAGTATTGACGGCGGATGGGATTTCAAAAAATTCGGAAGTAATGTCTCGTTGCTCTAAAACGGCACTCAGTCGGTCAAATATATCTAACTGGCTCTTGTCTCCGATGAAGACGATATGTGTGCTTAGCGTACGATTATCTAATAGAGGAGTGACCAATCTCACTGGGTCTTGGTCGATAATACCAACATGAACAGCCATAGATTTTCCTTTTTATGAGGCCGCTCGAAAAGAGATGTGCAAGGGGATGAGCTGGCCATATTAATCATATGTAGACATGGCTGATAAAAAACAAGGGCGACTTAACAAAAAGTCGCCCTTATACAGTTGATTGCACTGATTAATGCTCAAATTTATAAATTATTTATAACTTAAAGCGGTGAACCAATTCACTCTGTTGATGAGCCAAGTGAGTCAGGGATTCACTGGTCTGTGCGATGCTCGACATAGCTTGGAAGCTTTCATCGGCGATACTATTGATATCTTCAATACTGCGTGCAATGTCTGCTGAGGTTTCACTTTGCTCTGCTGCCGCTTGCGAAATATGCGTACTCATTTGGCTGATTTCGATGATTAGCGCTTGAATCTCTTCCATTGAGCTGTTCGCTTTTGATGCTTGCTCAACAGACATCTCCATATCGCTCATACAGCTTTGTATTACTTGATTTGCTGACTGAGAGCTGGATTGCAGATTACTGATCATCGATTCAATTTCAGTGGTGGACTGAGTGGTTCTGGATGCAAGCACACGCACCTCATCGGCCACTACCGCAAAGCCGCGACCTTGCTCGCCAGCGCGAGCCGCTTCAATTGCTGCATTCAATGCCAGTAGGTTAGTTTGTTCAGCAATGTTGCGAATCACATCGAGGATAGAACCAATTTGACCACTCATTTTTTGCAGTTCAGAGACAGCGGAAACGGATTCGTTCAAACGCGTTTCCAGTTGATTTATGGTCGAGATATTGCTGCTCATGACATTTCTGCCTTCTTCAGAGGCAGATTCGACACGCTGCACCATTTCTAGTGAGCCTTGTGCACTTTGAGCGACTTCTTGCACTGAGTGAGACATTTCCGTCATTGCGGTCGCAACGTTTGCTGTTTGCTCGCGTTGTGAACTTAATTTGCTTTGCGCTTGCGAAGACGTGCTTTCGTTTGTCGCTGCGGTCGAAGATAGGTTCTCTGACGCTTCGTTGAGTTTCACTAAGATCTCGTGAAGACTGTCGGCTAGTGAGTTAATGTGTCCACTCACTCGGCTGAACTCGTTGTTATAGCGAATATCGATACGTTGTGTCATGTCACCTTCAGTCAGGCTTTCAAGCACTTTTAGAATACGAGTCAATGGCTCGCGAACGCTATGCGCGATGTGGTAGCCAATCGCTGTGGCAAGTAGCACGACGACAACGCCAATGATGATGGCTTTCGTCACACCCGCAGAATAAATGTCACCAGCGTCTGCTAACGATTCATTAAGTTTATCCGTTGCGGTTGTCGTAAATTGCTCAAGAATCGCCATCGTTGAATCAACTTTATTCGCTAGGTTGGCGATGTTGTTGTATAGCGCTGCACGAGCATTGAGGTAATTATTGTGCTGGTCTAAGACACCTCCACGCATTCCCACGTCGCGTGTGAATTGTTCTACCGACTCACCAAACGCTGTTTTTAGTTCAGGTAATTGAGTAACTAAACCACGGAAAGCATAGTTCAAATGAGTCACTGCTTTGCGGTTTTTGGTCACGGCTTGCGTAACAAACTCAGGATCAGAGCTGGCGAGGGCATCAGAGGTTATAACTTCGGCATCTTTTAGCTTAATGAAGTAACTCTTCGCCATGACTTTGACAGAAATGCTGGTTTGATCTGCCACATATTCTTTAAGGCCGACCGACAACTCGGTATTCAGCTTTTGGAAGCGACGTGACGATTTTTGCACTTTTTCCTGCGCAGCGAACATCGCTTCGTAGTTGTCCATGGCTTCAAGAGCTTCAGTAAAATAGCTCTGCTCTAACGTTTTTAATTGTGAAAACGGTTCGGCAAGAGAGGGGTAGATTTGGCTTGCAGTTTCCAGTTGAGCCAAAGTGGATTCGAAACGTTGTTGAGATCTAGCAAATTCCTGACGCATTTCATCCATGCGTTGTTTATTCTCTGTCGTCAGAAAATCTTTAAACGATTTGTCGGCAGAAAGCAGTTCAACACTGGTTTGGTTAGATAACGATACCAGTGGTAGGGATGATTTAGACACGGTGCCAAACTTCCCGTGAATATCACTCATTCCTCCCATCATAATGGCAATTGTGACGGCAAATAGGATGATGATCAGAGCAAAGCCCGCATACATCCTTTTAATAACTGAACCTCGCATAAGTGAGCTTCCTCTCCCAAAATAGACAAGCTACCCAAGAATTTTGAGCTTACTTGGGTATAAAAATAATAATTGTCTTAAAAAAGTAACAAAATTCATTGGATTGTATTGAGTTTGTGACGCGCATTTTATGACGCACACGACAAAAAAAGCTTCGTTAATTAGCGTTTGATTAATAATGTTAAGTGAACACTGTTTTTATTGAGCTCCGCTTTTGGTTGGCGCATACTAATTGGGGTCTAATTACCTTTATAAAATGGAGTCCTCATGGCGGAAGAAACGATCTTTAGTAAAATTATTCGTAAGGAAATCCCAGCCGATATTCTTTATCAAGATGAGTTGGTGACTGCGTTTCGCGATATTAACCCGCGCACACCGAGCCATATTCTCATTATTCCGAATAAATTGATCCCAACAACGAATGATGTTGAAGCTGAAGATGAAGCAATGATGGGGCGTTTGTTCACTGTTGCTAAAAAACTGGCGAAAGAGGAAGGCATTGCGGAAGACGGCTATCGCCTGATCGTTAATTGTAACCCGCACGGTGGCCAAGAGGTTTACCATATTCACATGCACCTATTAGGCGGTCGTCCTCTAGGTCCAATGGTATTGAGCTAAGCTTTAAAAGTGGGTGGCGCAGTTCACCCACTTCTTTTTCCTGTCGAATGACACATTTGTGGAGATAAATGTGAAACTAGGTGTAAAGCTGTTAGGGCTGATGGGCTGGGCTTTAATGGCCTCTGGCTGCGCGAATTTGTCTGCGGGCAACCTGTTTAGTCACTACAGCAACCAGAATCAAGAAGTTTATCAAGCCGTTGTTGCAGGGGAATATGCGAAAGCGAAACAACTTCAATCGAGCGAAGTGGGTGGCGAGATACTTGGCAACTTTGAAAAGGGCCGTATTTCTTTTCTTGCTGAAGATTACCCGACAAGTTTGAAAGCACTGGAAAATGGTGATCGTGCCGTTCGTGTTCAGCAAGATCGCGCGACTATTTCTGTGTCAGAAACGGCAACGAGCGTCGGCTCTCTCGCAGTGAACGACAATCTCCAAGATTATCATCCCGCCGATTATGAACTTGGCTTTCTGCACCTTTATCTCGGGCTAAACTATTTACAGAAAAATGATTTGGAAGGGGCGCTTGTTGAAGTGCGTCGAGCCAATCAAGTTCAGGAAGCGGCCAGAAAGGCGCGTGAAAAAGAACTAAAAGCAGCAGAAAAAGACCTGAAAAAGCAAGGCATGTCTGCCAATTTGGGCAGTGTGTTGGCGAGCTACCCTGATGCTGGTAAAAAACTAAGCGCAGTACAAAACGGCTATTTGTTCTATCTTTCTGGCTTGTTATATGAAGCGTCACGAGATTTAAACAGTGCTTATGTTGATTACCGACGAGCACTCGCTGTGATGCCAGACAACAAACAAGTTGTTGAAAGCACGTTGTACGCCGCTAAGAAACTAGGCATGCGTGAAGACTTACGCATGCTAGAGAAACGGTATGGTAAAGCACCTTCTGGGTTAACTCAGTCTCAAGGTCGAGTCATCGTTATTGATGAACAAGGCGTTGTGGAGGCTTTGAAAGGTTGGCGTATTGATCTACCGATTTACGACAGTCGCGATAATGGGGCCATTTATTCGTTGGCGCTTCCTTATTATCCGAATCGGGGTGCTCAACGTTTTAGCGATGTGGTTTTAAATGGTCAGGTATTGCCTTCTAGCACGCTGACTGATGTTAATGCGATGGCACAAAACGATCTTAATGAACGTCTGACTACAATGGTGATCCGTCAAGCTCTTCGCGTTTGGGCAAAAGATCGAATCCGAAAAGAGGCGGCGAAAAAAGGCGATGATGTGGGTAACATACTTTTCAATGTATGGAACACATTGACCGAGCAGCCGGATACGAGAAGTTGGCAAACATTACCAGCGCAAGTGAAAACGGCATCAAAAGTCGTGAAACCGGGAACACAAAGTTTAAACTTGGGTGATCAAACCTATCAGTTTGAAGTGCCTGCACAGCAGACTACATTGGTATGGGTATCTCGTCAGGGAACACACTCAACCGTGTGGCATAAACAGCTAGGGAGACTGTAATGAAAGCATGGCTTATTTGTTTAGCAATGGCTATTGGTTTAGTTGGATGCGCCGAAAACACGGCTGGTATTCGAATTGATGGTCAAACGCAAAAAGTATTTTTTAATGATAACGTTTTGGGTAGTCGCTTATTAGTTGACAACATCACCACCACTTACGTTGATGATCGTCCACGTGGAGTGGTGCAACTAAGCAGTAACTATAAAGGTGACCAGCACATTCTTTACCGCTTCTATTGGTATGACAATAATGGTTTAGAAGTGAATACCAAGCCTGGCCCATGGCGCAAAATGATTGTGCGAGGGTTTGAGCAAGTCACGTTATCTGAAGTTACTGTGAATCCAAATGGCACCAAATTCCGTGTTCAAATTAGAGAAGCACAAGACAATTAATCTTAACGGCTTTGCCGAAGCTGCCGCGCTAACGATGCGCTGGTATTGAAAAACTAAGGAACTCTCATGAAAAAAAGTATTATTGCTCTTTTAGGTCTTGCCGTCATTTTGGGTGGCTGTTCTAACAAAGTCTCTTACGGCGATGCGCAAGCAACAGAAACCACAACTATCGATTTTGGCTCAACAGATTTACAAAAAATCGCGGCTGAAATGGTGGATAGCATGATGATGTCGGGTTCTGTAGCAGCAATTACTCGTGATCAACGTCCTATCGTTTTTGTTGAGCGAATTAAGAACAAGACCAGTGAACACATTGACACTGAATCCATTACCGACACTATTTCTACTAAGATGCTGAACTCTGGTAAGTTCCGCTTTGTTGATATGGACCGTGTTGAGTCTGTGCGTGAACAGCTTAACTTCCAAAACACGGATGAGCTGGTTAACCAAAGCACAGCGATCCAATTTGGTAAAATGGTGGGTGCGCAATACATGCTTTACGGTAACCTATCTAGCATCGTCAAAAATGCAGGTAGCGATAAAGATGTATACTACAAGATGACCATGCGCCTAATGGACCTAGAAACAGGTTTGATTGAGTGGGCGGATGAAACGGAAATTCGTAAAGCGCAATCGAAGAGCTTATTCGGTCTTTAATCGATACTGATGGAGAAGTCATCAATGGCATGGTTTTCTTGGCAACAAGCAAAACAGTTAGATCCGAGTCTTAATGCTCTCGATGGCTTCTTTACTGAGCCTCCGGTAAAAGTTCAAACCGTTACCGGGGGGCTAACCAACCGTTGTTGGCGGTTGGAATCCTCTCAAGGCCTTGTATACATCTGGCGACCGACCAGTAATGTTTGCAAGGCTTTTTCAATTTCTCGCCACAATGAATATCAAGTTCTGAATGCTATCTCTTCATTAGAAATTGGTCCTAAGCCAGTGTTTATCCACGAGCAAGGTTTACTGGTGGAATGGATCGAAGGGCAAGCACTTTCGGATGTAGGGCTACCAGTAAGAGATTTATTATCCATTGCGGCGACCATTCATCAGCACCCGATCAGCGCGCTCCCTTTGGTTCCATTTTCTTATATTTCTCGCATCGATCATTATTGGCTTGAGCTTGATGGTCAGTATGCGGATACGGAATTTGAGGCTCTATACATGAAGTGGCGCACGGAACCGAGTGTAGTGCCGGTTCCACTAGCTCTTTGTCACTTTGACCTGGGGTGTTACAACCTCGTTCGGGGAGATAGTGGGGTGAAAGTCATTGATTGGGAGTATGCTGGTATTGCTGACCCTAGGCTTGATTTGACCTTGACTATTCAAGTCGCGGATGCGCCTGTGGAAGAGGCAGTGAAACAGTATTGCCAAATTCGAGGTATCGACGATACGTCTCTTTGGTTAAGTGGTGTACAGGAGTGGCAGCCAAGAACCCTAGTGATGGCGATGCTTTGGTATCTACTGGCCTATAAATTGTGGGGAGATGAACAATACTTAAACAGTGCGCATGAGTTGAAAGGCTCATTGTGTATGGAAGATCACTGTTTTGAGAACTCGTGATATTTTCCCCTTTAACAGTAAGGAAATAGTGGTAGTTTTAATAAAAGTACCAGATACACACAGGGAGAGGTACACATGATTATTTACTTACACGGCTTTGACAGTACAAGCCCGGGTAACCACGAAAAAGTTCTTCAACTGCAATTCATCGACGACGACGTTCGTTTTATCAATTACAGCACCCTTCACCCAAAGCACGACATGCAACACTTGTTAAAAGAGGTGTCTAAAGTTATCGAGCAATCGGATGATCCAAACCCGTTAATCTGTGGGGTTGGTTTAGGTGGTTATTGGTCTGAACGAATTGGTTTTCTATGCGGTATCAAGCAAGTGATGTTTAACCCGAACTTGCACCCAGAAAAAACGATGGCTGGTCGAATCGATCGCCCAGAAGAGTACGAAGATATCGCAACAAAATGTGTTGATCAGTTTCGAGCGAAAAATCAGGCGCACTGCTTAGTGATTTTATCCAAAGATGATGAAGTGCATGACAATGCGAAAACTGCAGCTGAGTTAGAAAAATACTATCAAATCATTTGGGACGAAACGCAGTCCCACAAGTTCAAAAAGATCTCTCACCATTTACAAGCGATGAAGGCATTTAAAAATACTTAAGAGTGTTTGAGTGTGAACAGTAAAGCGGCATTTTTTATCGGCTGCTTTGCTGCGACCCCCTTTTGTGAGTATGCCGAGTCCCTTTCTCTTTAAAGGCCTCATTTTTTTGGTTTAGCGCTTAGATTATTGTGTTCTCCTTACCGTTTTCTTACTTCCATCCTATGTGGCACGAATACCTTGTTGTAGAGTAGTCGAAAAGTAGTCAATCCGTACTCGTCACACGGATTTTGGTTGCCTTCAAAGTACGTCTCTATATAATGAACCAGACTAAAATAATTTGATAAATATCAAAAAAAATTGAGAGCGAGTAATAAACTTGCCCAAAAATCTCTGGCGTCGTATGCGTACCAGACAAATATGCTGATTCCTAACAAGTTATTGATAGATAAAGAATAAAATTAGGCAGCAGTTTTTAATCCAAATAAATTGAGACACCTCTAAGAACCAAGAATTCATCGGTTGGATGTATGGCACAGCATGTCTGTGAGCCATATGTCGAGCTGAACCCCATATATTCATTTTTGTAGAGGAAAATCATTGTGACACGCATTATCGTTGTAGGCGGCGGTGCTGGTGGTCTTGAGTTGGCAACTAAGCTTGGCCGAACTCTAGGTCGCAAGAACCGTGCGCAAATTACGCTAGTAGATCGTAAAGCGAGCCACTTGTGGAAGCCATTATTGCATGAAGTTGCAACTGGCTCTTTGGACGAAGGGGTGGATGCTCTGAGTTATCGAGCTCATGCAAAAAACCACAGCTTCGACTTCCAAATGGGTAGCCTTCAAGACATCGACCGCGAACGTAAAGTGATCATCTTAAGTGAGCTTAAAGATGAGCATGGTGAGCTTCTGATGCCAAGCCGCGAGCTAGAATACGACATTCTGGTCATGGCGATTGGTTCAACATCAAACGACTTCAACACTCCTGGCGTTCGTGAGAACTGTATTTTCCTAGACAGTCCAGAACAAGCGCACCGTTTCCGCACAGAAATGAACAATGAGTTCCTAAAACTGCACGCGAAAAACGGTAACGGTACGGTGGATATCGCGATTGTTGGTGCTGGTGCAACTGGCGTTGAGCTATCTGCAGAACTACACAATGCCGTTAAAGAGCTGCGTACTTACGGCTTTGGCGATCTTGACTCTAGCAAGCTGAACGTCAACCTGATTGAAGCGGGTGAGCGTATTTTACCAGCGTTACCTCCACGTATTTCTTCTGCTGCTCATCAAGAGTTGGTGAAGTTGGGCGTAAACGTACGCACTGCAACCATGGTGACTAAAGCTGAAAAAGATGGCCTCACCACGAAAGATGGTGAGAAGATCCCGGCACAAATCATGGTTTGGGCTGCGGGTATTAAAGCACCAGATTTTATTAAAGATATCGCTGGTTTAGAAACGAACCGTATCAACCAGCTGGTAGTGAAAAATACACTACAAACGACGCGTGATGATGACATTTTCGTTATTGGTGACTTAGCACAATGTACTCAGGCTGATGGTTCGTTTGTTCCACCACGTGCGCAAGCTGCGCACCAAATGGCAAGCCAAGCATTCAGCAACATCGTTGCGAAGATCAACGGACGCGAGCTGAAAGATTATGTGTATAAAGATCACGGCTCATTGGTGTCTCTAAGCCGTTTCTCTACCGTTGGTAGCTTGATGGGCAACCTAACCAAAGGGTCGATGATGGTAGAAGGCCGTATTGCACGTGTCGTTTATATCTCGTTATATAGAATGCACCTGATGGCGTTGCACGGCGTATTTAAAACCGGACTGATGATGCTCGTGGGCCGTATCAACCGAGTACTGCGTCCAAACCTTAAGCTTCACTAAGACGCCAAATTCACATCTACGCGGATTGCGCGGATGCTGTAGCTTCGAAATATAAAAAGCCACCGCAAGTCGGTGGCTTTTTATTTATGTTAGATCTGCCGGTAAAAGTGAGTACACAACGCCATCCTTAGGCTTACCATGAAAAATAAACCGGTTTCTGGCGATGGTTTCTTTTTGTGCACCGACTGACTCAATTAAGGTTTGGCTTGCTTCGTTGTCGGGGTCACAGACAATTTCCAGTCGAGTTAAACTCAGCTTTGCAAAGCAGAATTCAGCCAAGGCTCTAACGGCTTCTTGAGCATAGCCCTGTCGTTGATAGCGGTCAGCAACCCAGTAGCCAATACTTGCCATATTAAACGTGTGATATAACTCGTTTACGGCGGCCATTCCTACTAGAGTGTTACTTTGTCGCTCATAGATACCGAAACCGAAAGCTTCTGTTTTTACCCAGTTAAGTCGGGTTGCCAACAGGAAGTCCTGTGCATCTTTCAACGTAACGTTTTGATTACACCAATCTAGCCACTGGTGTAGGGAAGGGGATTCTGCAAGCAAACGTTGTAGTAAGTGAGCTTCTTCAGAAGGGATGAGCTTGAGCGCTAAGCGGGGCGCAATGATTTCAAAATCTGGACTCATGAACTGATACGACTTCCATGTTGAGTTTAAGTAATTTGAAAACTGTCTATTTCATACTGTAACGCAGTTATTTTCCTTGCTCTGCGTTGGTTAGGAATAACTGAGGACATAACAGATAAAAACAAAGCGCAGCAAATGCTGCGCTTTGTTGAATCACTCGTGCTTATCGAACGCGACGAACTTGAATGATCATGCCCATCAATGGGTTGTCTAGGTAATGAGTCTCACTACTACGCATACGGCGTTTTTGATCCATTCGATAGCTCTTGAGGAACTTTTCTTCTGTTATTGTAGGAGAGATTTCCGCCAAGTTACCCACTTGAACATTACCATCGACCTCACCTAAATCATCCGCCAATTGCTCGGTTGAAGTTGGTTCAAAACGCACTTCTCTAACACTTGGCTCGCGCAGGTCTAGTGTCGTTTCAGCGAATAGATAATGCTGCACGTAAATTTGGAATCGACCGTCTAGTTCATACAAAGGACCGTTGACTGTCTCTTCACTGTAACCGTCAGTGGAAAATGTCTGAGTACTGCCATTGATTGGACTACCATCTGCGTGATAAGAATCAGAAAAATCTCGTCCACCAACAATACGGAAAATTGGGGCGCTAGATTTGCCTCGGTCACCTTGACGCCATGCTACGTGTTTAAGCACTTTAAACCCTGCATGGTTGTTTAATGCCGCTTCTTGCGCATTCAGGCGGAAAGATGAGCGTGGCAGTAGTGTTACACCTTTAGAGCGACGGTATGATTCACTCTCTAAGCTGCCGACATTTTCCATATCGATTTTTGGCAGTTGATTCGGCCAAGATTCAGTGGTGCTTTCAGCGTCGACTGCTCGCTTGAAAATGATCACTTCAATATCAAATTGACGCTGTGCCCAAGAAGGCATTGAGACACATAGAAGCAATAACGGGATCAGTATTCTCATTCGACTATTAGCTCGTTGGTAATAAATTCTGTTTAAAATCATTCAATAAGTCTTGAACAAACTGAATGCGTTTACGTCGGTCCGCCAATGGTACGCTAAACTTGAACTTAGTTGGACCTTCCATTGCAAATTTTTGCGGCTGTGATTGCAGCAGTTTAACCAAATACGCTGGATTTATGTCAGCATCAGGGTAAAACTCGATAAATCCGCCTTTATCATGGGCTTCTATCTTTTTCGCTTTTAGGCTACCAGCCGAAATTTTCAATTCTGAGACAGCAAGTAAGTTCTTCGTCGCGTCTGGAAGCAGTCCAAATCGATCGATAAGTTCCACTTTGAGCTCTGAGAGTTCTTCACCACTCGTAACGCTTGCAATACGTTTGTACATCGACAGTCGTGTATTCACATCCGGGATGTAATCGTCTGGCAAGAGCGCTGGGATTCGCATTTCAACTTCAGTTTGTTCACGAAGCAGCTCGTCCAAAGAAGGTTCTTTACCTTCTTTCAATGCTTGGACTGCTTGTTCCAGCATTTCCATGTACAGTGTAAAACCAACCGATTGAATTTGCCCACTTTGCTCGTCACCAAGCAGTTCACCAGCCCCACGGATTTCCAAGTCGTGAGTTGCTAGAGTAAAGCCTGCGCCTAAGTCTTCCAGTGAAGCTATCGCATCAAGACGCTTGATAGCATCTTTGGTCATGGCTTTTGGATGTGGCGTTAATAAGTAAGCATAGGCTTGATGATGAGAGCGTCCAACACGGCCACGCAATTGGTGCAGTTGCGCTAAACCAAGGTTGTCTGCACGATCCATAATAATGGTATTCGCCGTTGGTACGTCGATACCGGTCTCGATGATCGTTGTACACACCAACACATTAAAGCGCTGGTGGTAGAAATCATTCATGATGCGCTCCAGTTCGCGCTCACGCATTTGACCATGTGCCACGGTAATTCGTGCTTCAGGAATAAGCTTTTGCAAGTCTTCCGCGGTTTTCTCGATAGTCTCTACCTGATTGTGCAGGAAGTAAACCTGACCACCACGCATGATTTCACGCAGTACCGCCTCACGGACCACAGATTCTTCTCTTTGACGAACAAAGGTTTTGATGGCTAAACGACGCGCTGGAGGTGTCGCGATGATCGACAGATCGCGCATGCCACTCATTGCCATATTCAGTGTACGTGGAATTGGTGTTGCGGTGAGGGTAAGAATATCCACATCCGCACGCATTGCTTTGACTTTTTCTTTTTGACGAACTCCGAAGCGGTGTTCCTCATCAACGATCAACAAACCTAAATCTTTGAATTTAATGTCGCTCGAAAGCAGCTTATGCGTACCAACGACAATATCGACTTTACCATCTGCAACGTCTTGCAAAATGACTTTTTGTTCTTTGGCCGATTTAAAACGAGACAGTACTTCAACTCGGATTGGTAAGTTGGCAAAACGGTCACGGAAGTTTTCGAAATGCTGCTGAGCAAGCAGAGTTGTCGGTACGAGAACGGCGACCTGTTTACTGTTATCCGTTGCGACAAATGCTGCGCGCATAGCGACTTCTGTTTTACCAAAGCCCACGTCACCACACACTAGGCGATCCATCGCTTTTGCTTGGCACATGTCAGACAAGACGGCATTGATGGCCATCGCTTGGTCATCCGTTTCTTCAAATGGGAACGTTGCTTTAAACGTTGCGTATTGCCCACGATCTAGCTCAAATTTGAAGCCTGGTTTTAATTCTCGTTTAGCGTAAACATCCAGCAACTCGGCCGCGACATCACGCACTTTTTCTGCCGCTTTACGACGTGCTTTTGCCCAAGCCTCGCCACCCAATTTATGTAGTGGTGCACTTTCTTCAGCACCGCCTGAATAACGGCTAATAAGGTTTAGTGATGAAACTGGTACGTAGAGCTTGGCATCGTTTTGATACTCAAGGGTGACGTATTCCGTTTTCATGCCACCGGCTTCAAGTGTTTGTAAACCGATGTAGCGGCCAATACCGTGATCAATATGAACCACGGGTTGACCGGGTTTCAATTCCGCAAGGTGGCGAATAACGGTGTCACTGTTGACTGCTTTTTTATCTTTGCGGCGTCGCTGGATAACGCGGTCACCGAGAAGATCACTTTCACAGATCAGAGCGAAGTTCAGCTCTTCGTGAATGAAACCATGCTCTGCAGCGCCTAAGATCAAACTGAAGCGATCACCCGAATCTAGAGCTTGGTAAAGTGAGCCATGTACGACAGGGCGAACTTTGATGCCTTGCAACAGTTCCGTTAGTGCTTCACGACGACCTTCTGACTCTACCGAGAAAACAATTTTGCCGCTGAATTGCTCACTGAATTGACGAAGACGCGAAAGCGGTTCTTTATTTTGTTGCTGAACGCCAAGCTCGGCTAACGATTGTACTGGTAGGTTTTGACGACCAGCACGCTTAACCACTTTCTCTAGGCTCAATTGAGCCATAGGGAGCTGTTTTAGTTGGCTGAAGAGTTCGTCTTTTTTCAGCCAAAGTTGTTCAGGAGTCAAAAGAGGACGTAGTGGATCAACTTTTTTCTGGTCGTACCGATATTCGATATCGGTTAAGAAAGTATCGACCGCAGATTCAATATCACCATATGTGATGACTTGAGAGTCTTCTGGCAAATATTCAAATAAAGTCTCGGTATGGTCAAAAAACAGCGGTTGCCAATACTCAATACCAGCGGGCCAAGTGCCTTTGGTCACTTGCATGTAGATCGATTCTGGCTCTCGGCGTGCTTCAAATTGGGTGCGCCAACGTGTACGAAAATCCTCAATCGCTTCTTTAGTGGTTGGGAACTCATGCGCAGGCAGCAATTGGATTTGCTGAATATCGTCGATAGAGCGTTGGTTCTCTGGATCAAACGTGCGAATGGTATCTATCTCATCATCAAAGAAGTCGATGCGATACGGGTCATCGCTGCCCATAGGAAAGAGATCCAGAATAGACCCACGGCTCGCGTATTCACCTGGCCCAAATACTTGGTCTACGTGGCGGTAGCCCGAATTTTCAAGTTGTACACGTAGTTTCTCAAGCGAGAGTTGATCGCCGGTTTTCACCATTAAGGTATGTTGCAATAGAAAATCACGTGGCGACTGTCGCTGCAGCACCGTACTGACTGGCACGATGGTAATGCCATTACGTTGGCTTGGCAGTTGGTATAGGCGCGCGATACGTTCAGAGATAATTTCTTGATGCGGAGAAAAGTTATCGTAAGGCAGCGTTTCCCAATCAGGGAACAGGCTTACTGTTTGGTCGGTGAATTGTTCAATCTCCGCTTGAAGCTTTAAAGCGATTTGCGGGTCAGGCACGACGAGTAGCGAGTGACTCGAATGCTGCTTGGCTAGCTCAGCAATAGCTAGAGGTAGAGCCGCGCCCGGTAAATTACCTAGCTGTTTTTTGTCGCCACGCTCAGAAGGATTGGTGACGGAAAGAATCGTTGCTTTTGTCATAGGAGTTATTTTTTATCTCGCTCCATCGAGCGCTGACGTAAAAGTTTTTGTTGTTGATATAGTGCCGCCTTTATCAGCAAATCTTGGTCAGATTCACGTAGCATCTTATATCTAAGAGTGATAATGAAATCTTGCTCTGAAGCATCACATTCTTCTACTTGAGCGTAACCGTAAATCGCTGCAGCAGGATGATCGAGAAACAGTTTAACACGAACGAGTTGTTGAGCAGATAGCACTGTATCTGAACGGTAACTGAGTTGGCTGGCGCCAAACTTCGTGGTTTGATATCGAATGGAGGCGTCATCTTGTTGTGAAAGCATAAAGCTCAACAAGAGGTTAAGTTTCGCGTTTTGCGTATCAAGCAAGTTAATCACATGCTTTAAATCTTTGTTTTTTAGCTCTAGACGTGCATTGTCTGCCAACATATCTAGATGGCTAAATTCGCTGGCAACAATAAACGGTGCTGGAATTTCGGAGACAAAGGTTTCTTCATCTGGCAAAGCAAAATCCGCACTCAACGTTTCGACGTTGATAGTTAGATTATGATGGACGGTAAAGTATTCTTGCTCTGTCATATAGTCGGTCCTTTTGCCAGCGAGCGCTCCCTGTTCACTCAACAAACAAAGAGAAGTAGGGCACTGATTATCGCTAACTGAATGAAGTTATCAAGTTTACCTGATTTGTCCTTGAACTTTTTGCCCTAAATACAGACTTATTGCATGTCGTTGACAAATTTAGCGATTCTCTTGTCTTCTTAATGAGAAGAGTAAGGTAAGATAACCTGCTAAAGCTTTATATCAAAACAACCAGTTGGTTTGTCTTATATGTATCATCCTATCTCATTATTTATTGGTTTGAGATATCTTCGGGGACGCTCTGGAGATAGGTTCAGCCGATTTGTTTCTTATATGTCGACGGCGGGTATTACGATCGGTGTAATGGCGTTGGTGACGGTTCTTTCTGTGATGAATGGGTTCGAATCGCAGTTAAAAGAGCGCATTTTAGGTGTGCTGCCCCACGCTGTTGTTTCACAACACGATGGAAAAACGCCGTTGACCGAGTCTGCCCCTTCATTTGTTCAAGCGATGTCGAGTGAATCTGAACCGGAGCCTATCGTTCGTGGAGAGGCTGTAATTCAGAGTTCTGCGCAACTGACGGCAGGTTACCTCATTGGCATTGAACCAAAGAAAGGCGACCCGATTAGCAACCATTTGATTGCTGGGCGATTATCGTCACTTCAAGCGGGCGATTACAATGTCTTTTTGGGTCATAGTTTGGCGCGCTCTCTAAAGGTATCAATGGGGGATAAAGTGCGCTTAATGGTGACCAACGCGACGCAGTTTACCCCACTTGGTCGTATTCCTAGCCAGCGAAATTTTACTGTCTCAGGCATTTTCAATACGGGATCGGACGTTGATGGTCAATTAATGATTGTGAACATGACGGATGCATCTAAGCTGATGCGTTTTCCGAAAGACACGGTTTCTGGTTGGCGTGTCTTTTTCTCTGACCCATTTATGGTGACGGATTTTGCTGACCAACCCATGCCTGATGGGTGGCAATGGAGTGATTGGCGCGAGCAGCGTGGTGAGCTTTTCCAAGCGGTGAAAATGGAAAAGAACATGATGGGACTCATGCTAGGTCTGATAGTGGGCGTTGCTGCATTCAATATTATCTCCGCCTTAATCATGGTGGTGATGGAGAAACAATCAGAAGTCGCAATATTGAAAACTCAAGGCATGACTCAATCTCAAGTGATGACCATTTTCATGGTACAAGGGGCGAGCAGCGGTGTAATTGGCGCGATTGTCGGTGGCGCTGCGGGCGTGATCTTGTCACTTAACCTGAATGCGATTCTTGAATCTGCCGGTGTGGCGCTATTCAGTTTCGGTGGCCATCTACCTATTTTGATTGATTCACTGCAAATTCTTTTAGTGGTGGTGTTGGCGATTGCTCTTAGCCTCGCTGCTACGCTTTATCCTTCTTATCGAGCATCTTCTGTTAAACCTGCTGAGGCACTTCGCTATGAATAAGCTATTAGAATGTCGTGATATTCGTAAAGTCTACCGAGAGGGTTCGTTAGATACGGAAGTGTTGAAAGGCGTAAGTTTCGATATCGACAAAGGGGAGTTGGTTTCTATTGTTGGCTCTTCTGGTTCGGGAAAAAGTACCTTATTGCATATTTTAGGGGCGTTAGATGACGCAACTCATGGTGAAGTTGATTTTCTAGGGCAAAACCTATCGGCTTTAAGTTCGAATAAACAGGCGGCTTTACGCAACAAGCACCTTGGTTTTGTATACCAGTTCCATCACTTGTTAGCTGATTTTACTGCGCTTGAAAACGTGGCGATGCCACTGATGATTGGCGGCGCTAAAGTAGCGGATGCAAAACAGGCGGCTAAAGCGTTGTTAGATAAAGTTGGTTTGAGTCATCGGATGCAACACAGGCCTTCTGAGTTATCGGGCGGTGAGCGTCAACGTGTTGCGATTGCGCGTGCATTGGTGAATAAGCCTGATCTGGTTTTGGCCGATGAACCTACGGGGAACTTAGATCACAATACGGCACTGTCTATCTATGATTTGATGCGCGAGCTCAATAAAGAGTCAAACATTGCATTTTTGGTTGTCACGCATGACAAAGAGCTGGCAGCGAAAATGGATCGTCAAATGCACATGCAAGATGGTTTGCTCGTAGATCGTTTTGTGACTGATACTGCGTCTGCGGAGGGCTAATTTTGTTTTCATCTTTAGCATTGATGATTGGTGGTCGCTTCAGTCGAGCGAAAAAGCGCAACAAGATGGTGTCTTTCATTTCGCTTTCTTCAACGATTGGTATTGCGGTTGGTGTAGCCGTGATCATTATCGGTCTTTCTGCAATGAATGGCTTTGAGCGCGAGCTGCAATCGCGTGTGTTGTCAGTTATTCCACACGGTGAGTTGGAAGGCGTTAATGGTCCGCTTCATAACTACACCAAAACGATGAATCAAGCCCTAAACCATGAAGATGTTGTTGCGGCAGCGCCGTACGTTCGTTTTACGGGGTTAGCAGAAAAAGGCAGTAAGCTAAAAGCGATAGAAGTTCGTGGCGTAGAGCCTACTTTCGAGCAAGCGGTGTCGAGCTTATCGAATTTTATTGACCAAGAAGCTTGGCAAAACTTTTATGCCGGTCAGAAGCAAGTGATCTTAGGCCGAGGTGTTGCAAACGAGCTAAATGTCGCAGTGGGGGATTACATTACGTTGATGATTCCGCAAACAGGCGGCGCAAACAAAGTGCAGGCTCCCAAGCGTGTGCGCGTGAAGGTGTCTGGGTTCTTAACGTTGAATGGCCAAATAGACCATTCTTTAGCGTTAGTGCCATTAGCGGATGCTCAGCAATACGCGAGGTTAGGGGAAGGGGTCACTGGCATTTCACTAAAAACGGATGATGTTCTCAATGCGCCTTCTATTGTTCGTGAGGTAGGTAGCATGGTGGATGTTTACGTGTATTTGAAAAGCTGGCAGCAAAAGTTTGGTTTTTTGTATCGCGATATTCAGCTCGTACGCACCATTATGTACTTGGTGATGGTACTCGTGATTGGTGTGGCATGTTTTAACATTGTGTCTACGCTGATGATGGCAGTGAAAGATCGAGCCGCAGAAATTGCAATTTTGCGAACAATGGGAGCAAAAGATAGCCTAATCAAACGTATCTTTGTTTGGCAAGGCGTGTTCTCTGGTGTATTTGGCAGTCTCGTCGGCAGTGTTATTGGTGTCTTAGTGGCGTTAAACCTGACTCCGTTAATTAAAGGGTTAGAGAGCTTAATCGGTCATCAGTTTTTATCGGGTGATATTTACTTCGTCGACTTCTTACCATCACAGTTACACTGGCCAGACGTAGCATTGGTGTCGGTGACGGCGATCGTTTTGAGTTTGCTTGCAACGTGGTACCCCGCTTCTCGCGCCGCGAAGTTAAATCCGGCAGCGGTGCTGAGTTCTAAATAACCAACCGTTTTACAATACGAGAAAAGCAAAAAGGACCGAATTCGGTCCTTTTTTGTATTTATCCAACTTGAGCGACATCGTGTTTCATTCTAACTGTTAGGTGCCCCTCAACTGATAGCACAAATGCTGATTTTTATGCAGTAACGTCTTATCTTATTTTGCGTTTTTGCCAGCTCCGAACCACTGAGTAGCGCCAAAGTCCTCTAATGCCGAAGTAGCCAATAATCGCGGATACAACACCACAGATAGCACAGCCTAATAAGAATGGAGGGCCAATAGTGCTCATCTGTTGCATGATGAATTCCCACGAAAGTTCAAAGTGGAAAGGTTGCGGAGGAACATGCATCACTAAAGCGCCAAGCTTATACGCAAAATAAAATAACACAGGCATGGTTATAGGGTTGCTTATCCATACCAAAGCGACGGAGAGAGGTAAATTGACGCCAAGCATGATTGCCAAACCTGCAGCCATGATCATTTGGCTTGGTAGCGGAACAAATGCCATAAATAACCCGACAGCAAAAGCCCCAGACGCCGAGCGACGATTTAAACACCATAAGTTCGGGTTGTACAACACATTGCCGAAGACCTTCAATGCTTTTTGGCGTTTGATCAATTCATGATCTGGCATGAAGCGTTTTATCAGCTTTCTAGGCATAGGACAGCATGACTCTCTCAGAAAAAAGTTGGACCTTGGCGTTATTTGTAGCGAGCGTAATTTCGTCAGCTTGGTGGCCGACAATACCAGATTGGCGTTGGTTGCTGCTGGGAATAATAACCACTGGCTCAATAATCAAATTACGTCGTGGCTTAATTAGCATAGGCGCAATTGCGGGCTTTATGGTTGTCATCGTCCACGGCAATGTATTGGAGTCTCAGAGACAAGCCCTTTTTCAAGCAGGGGAGAATATTACCATAATTGGTAAAGTTGACAGCCCTTTTACGCAAATAAGTCACGGATATGAAGGCATTGTGGCTCTAAAAAAGGTAAATTCTCAAACTCTGTTACCTTTTCTTAAACCTAAAATCCGTCTTATTACGCCTTTTCCACTCGATGTTAACAGTGAGTTTACGACATCTGTCTCGCTAAAGCCGATTACAGGCCTACGCAACGAAGCTGGTTTTGACGCCGAAAAGCACGCAATGGGTAAAAGTATTATCGCACGCGGTGTTGTTAACAAGGATGTTACCTGGATTATTCGTTCTACTACATCTTTGCGCCAAGCCATTATCGCTGATGTTTCGGAGGATGTGTCCTCCCTTCATCATTTCTCGTTAATAAATGCGTTAGTTTTTGCCGATCGCTCTTGGTTATCTAAGGAGGATTGGCAACGACTCAGAGACAGTGGTTTACTGCACTTGGTCTCGATTTCGGGCTTACATATTGGTATGGCGTTTACTTTTGGGCTAGTGGTGGGCGGTGCCATTCGTTATGCGTTACCTCAATACCAGCTATTGCCTAGCTTATGTGGGCTGATGTTTGCCGTTGCCTATGCTTGGTTAGCGGACTTCTCATTACCTACTACCCGCGCGGTGTCGGTATGTGTTATTTACGTCGTTCTCAAATATACCTTAGTGCACTGGGCTTCCTGGCGGGTACTTTTGCTCGCGGTAGCGCTACAACTGCTTGTTCAACCTTTTGCATCGTATAGCATGAGTTTTTGGTTATCGTATTTGTCAGTTTGCGCAGTGTTGTTCGCAATCAATTTGATTCGGCATCAAAACGGGGGCTGGAAAGCGAAGTTAAAAGTGCTATTGCTTACTCAATTGATGTTGAGTGTGTTAATCGTGCCTATTAGTGGCTATTACTTTTCTGGTTTCAGTTTGTCATCAATTGCATACAACTTGGCGTTTATTCCTTGGTTCGGATTTATCGTTGTGCCTTTGATGTTTCTGGCCCTGTTTTCATCTTTATTTCTTGAAATGATAGCAAAGTATCTGTGGCAGTTGGTGGACTGGTCATTGCAGCCATTGAGCACGTCAATTCAGTACGCGATAGGCTCCTGGCAACCCATTAGTATAGAAATGACAGGGTTGATTCTGGCGGGAATTGTTTGCTTGGTGTTTCAACGATTCATGTTTCAGTACGCGTGGTGTTTGTTACTTGGCATTGTAATTAGTATTAAGCTTACATCGGAATATGATCAGCAACATTGGCGCATTGATGTACTAGATGTGGGCCATGGCCTTGCGGTGATTGTAGAAAAAGACGATAAAGTGTTGCTCTATGATACAGGTAAAGCATGGCAAAATGGCAGTATTGCGGAGCAGGTCGTCACTCCGGTCTTGCATCAACGAGGTTATGAAAGCATCGATACGATGATCATCAGCCATTCCGACAATGACCATGCAGGAGGGCGCTTGTTCATTGAAGATGCCTTTTCGCCACAGCGCAAACTCAGTAGCCAAAACTTTATCGGATATGAGTCTTGTACTCGCGGCGATCATTGGAAATGGCAAGGGTTAAATATAGAAGTACTTTGGCCTCCTGCTCTTGTTCAACGTGCATATAATCCGCACTCCTGTGTACTACGTCTTACCGACCCTATTTCTACGTTCAGTATGCTTTTTACTGGTGATATTGAGACCATTAGCGAGTGGATCTTGCTCAGGGAGCCTGAAAAGTTAAAAAGTGATGTGATGTTGGTCCCTCATCATGGTAGTAAAAGTTCATCGAATCCTCGCTTTATTGAAGCGGTAAACCCGAGTGTGGCCGTTGCTTCTTTGGCAAAAAATAATCAATGGGGAATGCCGGCAGAACATGTTGTTGCAGCATATCGCAAGCTTGACATTACTTGGCTTGATACTGGGGAATATGGTCAGGTAAGCTTCTCTATTCACCGTGATAATTGGCGCTCAGAAACCAAACGTAGCGATACATTTGAGCCTTGGTATAGGCAGATGCTGCGTAAGGGAGTAGAATGAGAGTCTTAATGTAAGAAAATAAAGCACTTCTATGTCGATAAATACTGATGAAACGACTTGGCAGACGTTTAAGCGTCTATGGCAATTTATTCGCCTTTACAAGTCAGGTCTTGTCGTTGCAGTCATTGCATTAGTTATTAATGCTATATCAGATACCTATATGATTTCCCTATTAAAACCATTACTAGATGAAGGTTTTGGGAACGCTGAATCTGATTTTCTACGCACGCTTCCATTGATTATTTTTGCCATGATGTTTGTCCGTGGCATAAGTGGATTTGTCTCCACATACTGTTTGAGCTGGGTATCCGGCAATGTGGTTATGCAAGTCCGCCGCATGGTATTCAATCACTTTATGCATATGCCAGTGTCTTACTTCGATAAGGAAAAGACGGGCAATTTATTGTCACGTATTACCTACGATTCAGAGCAAGTATCTGCGGCAACCAGCCAGGCGTTAGTGAGCATCGTTCGCGAAGGTGCAAGTATCATTGGCCTGTTAGTCCTGATGTTTTACAACAGCTGGCAGTTGTCGTTAGTGCTGTTTGCTGTTGCTCCCGTTGTCGCGTGGGGTATTGGTGTCGTTTCTAAACGTTTTAGAAAAATATCCAAAAATATGCAGACAATGATGGGCAACGTGACTGCGTCAGCAGAGCAGATGCTGAAAGGCCATAAAGTCGTGTTGAGCTACGGCGGTCAAGATATCGAACGTAAACGATTTGAGAAGGTCAGCAACCAAATGCGTCAACAAAGCATGAAGTTGGTGACAGCTCAAGCAGCGGCTAACCCTATCATCCAAATGATTGCGTCACTTGCTATTGTTGCCGTTCTTTACTTAGCAAGTATTGACTCGATTAAAGAGCAACTGACTCCAGGTACATTTACCGTTGTCTTCTCTGCGATGTTTGGTTTGATGCGTCCGCTTAAAGCGCTTACTAACGTTACCTCTCAGTTCCAACGTGGTATGGCCGCGAGCCAAACGCTCTTTGCGTTGATTGACCTTGAGCCTGAGAAAAACGAAGGTAAGTTGACAGTTGAACGCGCAAATGGCGATGTTTCAGTTAAAAACGTAAGCTTTACTTATACTGGCGCAGAAAAGCCAGCATTGGAAAATGTCAGCTTCGATATTCCAAGAGGGAAGACCGTTGCGCTGGTTGGTCGTTCCGGTTCCGGTAAAAGTACCATCGCGAACTTGTTCAATCGTTTCTATGATGTTGATAGTGGCTCCATCACATTAGACGGACATGATATTCGTGAATACGAGCTAAAGAACTTGCGTCAGCAGTTTGCGCTAGTATCACAAAATGTTCATTTATTTAATGACACGATTGCAAACAATATTGCTTACGCAACGGATGGAAAATACGAGCGCAGTGATATCGAGAAAGCGGCAAAACTCGCGCATGCTATGGAATTCATCAGCAAAATGGATGATGGGCTTGATACCATGATTGGTGAAAATGGCGCGAGTCTATCTGGCGGTCAACGTCAACGTGTCGCTATTGCACGTGCTCTATTGCGTGATGCACCGGTATTGATTCTTGATGAGGCGACCTCTGCTTTGGATACGGAATCCGAACGCGCTATCCAAGCTGCATTAGATGAACTGCAGAAAGACAAAACGGTACTCGTGATTGCGCACCGCTTATCCACAATCGAGAAAGCCGATGAAATTCTTGTGGTTGATGATGGCGCCATCATTGAGCGTGGCAACCACGCCGATCTTATTGCAAAAAATGGTGCGTATGCACAATTGCACCGTATTCAGTTTGGTGAATAAACGCGGTGGTTGAAAAAATCTGGTTTGAAAACCATCCAATAAAATACCTCTTGTGGCCGCTTTTGTGGCCACTGAGTGTATTATTTGGAGCAATAAGTAAGTCTAAGCGAAAGCAATATCAAACAGGCCGTAAGCAAGCCTACAACGCGCCTATCCCTGTTATTGTTGTCGGCAATATCACAGCTGGTGGTAATGGCAAAACACCAGTTGTGGTTTGGCTTGTTGAGCAACTGCAACAGCTTGGGCTTAAGCCAGGGGTCGTTTCTCGTGGCTATGGAGCAAAAGCTCCTGCCTATCCGTTAGTGCTAAAAGAAGATACGCCTGCGAAACATTGTGGTGATGAGCCTAAGTTGATTCATCGCCGCACAGGAGCGCCTGTTGCGGTAGACCCGGTGCGTTCAAATGCAGTGAAAGCACTGCTTGAGTCAGGTGTGGATATCATTATTACGGACGATGGGTTACAACATTATGCGTTAGGCCGTGATATTGAGTTAGTGATTGTGGATGGGAATCGCCGATTTGGGAATGAAAGCCTCATTCCGCTTGGCCCACTTCGTGAAGGGGTCGAGCGCCTTGCTGAAGTCGACTTTATCATCACCAATGGCGGTCAAGCACATACGGGCGAAATCGCAATGACTTTAGCGCCATCTAAAGCCATTAACCTCAAGACTAAGCAACTTGTGGAAGTTTCTGAGTTAAAAGAGCTAGTGGCATTTGCAGGGATTGGGCATCCACCACGATTTTTTCATACACTAAACTCGATGAACGCAGATGTTAAAGTCACAAAAGGTTTTGCTGACCATCAAGACTTTGACCAACAAGAATTAGAAGCATTGGCTCAACAAGGGGCCAATGTGATTATGACCGAGAAAGATGCTGTCAAGTGCAGCCATTATGCGCAAGATAATTGGTGGTATCTGCCTGTATCTGCCCAGTTTGAACCAAACGATGCAGAGCAAATTTTAAATAGAATAAAAGAGGTTAAAGCGGCTTATGGATCACCGTCTGCTTGAGATTGTAGCTTGCCCTGTTTGCAAAGGTAAGCTGACGTACGATAAAGAGAATCAAGAGTTGATCTGCAAATTGGATCGCCTCGCTTACCCGATCAAAGAGGGTATTCCCGTTCTGCTCGAGCCTGAGGCTCGTACTATGAGTATGGATGAGGGACGCTAATGTCTTTTACGGTTGTCATTCCTTCGCGTTACGCATCGAGCCGCTTGCCTGGTAAACCGTTAGCGGATATTGGCGGTAAACCTATGGTTCAGTGGGTTTACGAGCAAGCGCTACAAGCGGGTGCGGAAGATGTTATCGTGGCAACTGATGACGAGCGTGTTGCTGATGCTGTCTCGTCGTTTGGTGGTAAAGTCTGTATGACCTCTCCTAACCACGAATCAGGTACTGAACGCCTTGCTGAAGTTGTTGAAAAGATGGCTATTCCTGCAGACCACATTATTGTTAATGTGCAAGGGGACGAGCCTTTGATTCCACCGTCTATCATTCGTCAGGTTGCTGATAACTTATCGGGGTGTGATGCTCCGATGGCGACATTAGCCGTAGAAATAGACTCGGAAGAAGAAGTGTTCAATCCGAATGCAGTTAAAGTTGTGGCTAATGAGCAAGGCTATGCGATGTACTTTAGCCGAGCAACTATCCCTTGGGATCGCGATAACTTTGCCAAACAAGACAAAATCATTGCCAATCCATTAATGCGTCATATTGGTATTTATGCTTATCGAGCTGGTTTCATTAATACGTATGTAAACTGGGCTCCGAGCGCATTGGAGCAGATCGAGTGCCTTGAGCAACTACGAGTGCTTTGGTACGGTGAAAAAATTCATGTAGCGGTAGCGAAAGAAGCGCCAGCAGCCGGCGTTGATACGCCAGAAGATCTAGAGGCGGTGCGCGCTATTGTGGCGAAGCAAGCATAACTAAAGGTCACATTGAATTAAGAACGAGAAAGGCTCCTGAATTAGGAGCCTTTTTGTTGCTTATATCCAAGTATTAGTTAGATGTTTGTGTCATATTGGTTTCGTTTAGGGCAGGTCGCTAAGACTTCTCGGTGACCTGTGTCTTTTACTTCTTGCAGAATGACATCAAATCCCCACAATCGGTATACGTGTTTCAGAACTTCTTCGTAACTGTCATCAAGCGGGATTCGGTTATGAGGTACGTATTGCAACGTGAGTGAGCGGTCCCCACGAACATCGACATTAAATACCTGAATGTTTGGCTCAAGATTAGATAAGTTGTACTGAGCGGCTAAGGTTTCTCTAATGCGTTTATAACCCATCTCATCGTGTATCGCGGCGACTTCAATAAAGTTTTTGTGGTCATCATCGTTGATCGCAAACAGCTTGAAATCACGCATTAATTTCGGAGAAAGGTATTGGCTAATGAAGCTTTCATCTTTGAAATTATGCATCGCGAAATGTACCGCATCTAACCAATCTGTTCCTGCCAAATCCGGAAACCACTCCTTGTCCTCATCAGTTGGTTCTTCACAGATACGTTTAATATCTCGGAACATTGCAAAGCCCAAGGCGTATGGATTAATACCATTAAAGTAAGGGCTATTATAAGGCGGTTGAGCTACCACACTGGTATGGCTATGTAAGAACTCTAGTATGAACTTTTCGGATACTAAACCCTCATCGTAAAGATGGTTGAGAATGGTGTAATGCCAGAATGTTGCCCAGCCTTCGTTCATGACCTGCGTTTGTTTTTGCGGATAAAAATACTGACTGATTTTGCGTACAATCCGCACGACTTCACGTTGCCACGGCTCTAGTAGCGGGGCATGCTTTTCGAAAAAGTAGAGCAAGTTTTCCTGAGGCTCGCTTGGGAACCGCTCTTTAAGATCTTCCTCTTTGGTTTTGGCTCTTGGTACTGTGCGCCACAATTCATTCACTTGAGACTGTAAGTATGCCTCGCGTTCTTCTTGTCGCGCTTTCTCTTCGGTAATGGAGATTTTTTCTGGTCGCTTGTAACGATCCACACCAAAGTTCATTAAGGCGTGGCAGGAGTCGAGCAGTTTTTCCACTTCCTGTACTCCATATCGCTCCTCACATTCAGCTAAATACTTTTTGGCAAACAGCAAATAATCGATGATGGAGCTAGCGTCCGTCCAGGTTTGGAACAGATAATTACCTTTGAAGAAAGAGTTGTGCCCGTAACAAGCGTGAGCAATCACTAGCGCTTGCATTGTCACGGTATTTTCTTCCATCAAATAGGCGATACACGGATTGGAGTTAATGACAATCTCGTAGGCTAACCCCATTTGACCATGCTTATAGTTCTGTTCCGTTTGGATGAACTTTTTACCAAACGACCAGTGGTTGTAATTGATGGGCATACCAATACTTGAGTAGGCATCCATCATTTGTTCGGAAGTAATCACTTCTATCTGGTTAGGGTAAGTGTCTAGGCGATAGTGTTGTGCGACACGCTTAATCTCTTTGTGGTAGCGTTCCAACAGCTCAAATGTCCAATCCGGTCCATCTGGCAGCATTTTACTATTACGCTTCTTAGGCGCCTCTCCTGAGAGGTTTTTCGTTGCGGTACTCATCGCTAGCCTCCTTACGCCGTTTCTTTTTGGAATAGTTCACGGAAGACTGGGAAAATATCCTCCACAGAGCGAATGTTTTTCATTGCGAAGTTCGGAAATTCATCGGTAAGCTTTTCGTACTCATGCCATAGAGTTTGGTGCGAGCGTCGCGTAATTTCTATGTAGGAGTAGTACTGACAGTTTGGCAGTAGTTTGTTCACTAATAGATCGCGGCATCTTGGCGAGTCATCTGCCCAGTTATCGCCATCAGATGCTTGCGCAGCATAAATGTTCCATTGTCCAATTGGATAGCGCTCTTTTACGATTTCGTCCATCAGTTTCAATGCGCTGGATACAATGGTGCCCCCGGTCTCTTGCGAGTAGAAGAACTCGTGCTCGTCCACTTCTTTCGCTTGGGTGTGGTGGCGAATAAAGACAACGTCTACATTCTCGTAAGTACGAGTTAAGAACAGGTATAACAGAACGTAAAAACGTTTTGCGATGTCTTTCGTTGCTTGATCCATCGAGCCCGATACGTCCATCAAACAAAACATCACAGCTTGACTAGATGGTACAGGGCGTTTTTCATAGTTTTTAAAGCGTAAGTCGAAGGTGTCAATAAATGGAACCCCCTCAATTTTCTTACGCAGCTCTTCAATTTCAGCCTTCAAGCGGTTCTCTTCAAACTGCTGAGCGGGTTCAATGTTTTTGATACGAGCAAGTTCATCTTCTAGCTCTTTGAGAAGACGTTTCTTACCTGCGGTCATTGCCGTACGTCGTGCAAGAGATTGTTGTAGCGAACGTACTACCGCAATGTTTGAAGGGATACCAGCAGTTTGAAAGCCTGCGCGGTGCGTTTTCCATTCAGTAATTTTGGCAATTTGGTTTTTTTCTAGATTAGGCAGCTCGAGATCTTCGAACAAAATATCGAGGTACTCATCTTTTGATATTTGGAATACAAATTCGTCTTGGCCTTCTCCATCTGGACTGGCATTGCCTTCTCCCGAGCCACTACCTTGACCGCCACCTTTAGGACGCTCAATTTTATCACCAGTAATGAACTGGTCATTGCCGGGATGAACTCGTTCGCGAACACCACCTTTGCCTTGATGAAAGATCGGCTCATTGATGTCTTTGTGAGGGATAGAGACGTCTTCGCCCGTTTCCGTATTAGTAATCGAGCGTCGATTCACTGCGTCTGCTACCGACTCTTTTATTTGCTCTTTGTGGCGCTTCAAGAAGCGCTGTCGATTAACAGCGCTCTTGTTCTTGCCATTGAGCCTTCGGTCTATAAATTGCGCCATGAAATAGCCCTCTTCATGTTTCACAAGCGACCTAACTCAATACTGGGTTAGGATGACTTACGTACTCGTAGGTACCACTCAGAAAGTAGGCGAACCTGTTTCTCGGTATAGCCTTTTTCCATCATGCGAGCGACAAAGTCGTCATGCTTCTTCTGATCTTCAGAAGAGGTTTTCGCATTAAATGAGATAACCGGAAGTAGCTCTTCGGTATTGGAGAACATTTTCTTCTCGATTACTGTGCGCAGTTTTTCGTAGCTGGTCCAAACCGGGTTTTGACCATTGTTATTCGCTTTCGCACGAAGCACAAAGTTAACGATTTCGTTTCGGAAATCTTTCGGGTTAGAAATACCAGCGGTTTTCTCGATCTTCTCTAGTTCAGCGTTGAGTGAAGATCGATCAAATAGCTGACCAGTTTCTGGATCTCGGTACTCTTGGTCTTGAATCCAGAAGTCTGCGTAGGTGACATAGCGGTCGAAGATGTTCTGACCGTATTCAGAGTAAGACTCGAGATAAGCGGTCTGAATCTCTTTACCAATAAATTCAACGTAGCGAGGCACTAGGTAGCCTTTCAAGAACTCGAGATATTTCTCTGCCGTTTCAGCAGGGAACTGTTCACGTTCAACCTGTTGTTCAATCACATAGAACAGGTGTACAGGGTTGGCTGCCACCTCAGTTTGGTCGAAGTTAAATACGCGTGACAAAATCTTAAAGGCGAAACGTGTAGAGAGACCATTCATGCCTTCATCAACACCCGCATAATCACGATACTCTTGATAGCTTTTTGCCTTCGGATCGGTGTCTTTGAGTGTTTCACCATCGTAGACGCGCATTTTTGAGAAAATGGATGAGTTTTCAGGCTCTTTCAGGCGTGAAAGAATACTGAATTGCGCTAGAGTTTCGAGCGTGCTTGGAGAGCAAGGGGCCTGAGACAGCTCACTGTTTTCAAGCAGTTTTTGGTAGATTTTCACTTCTTCGGATACGCGGAGACAGTAAGGTACTTTTACAATGTACACACGGTCGAGGAAGGCTTCGTTATTTTTGTTGTTACGGAAAGTCTGCCACTCAGACTCGTTCGAGTGAGCCAGAATCATACCGTCGAATGGAATCGCAGATAGACCTTCAGTACCGTTGAAGTTACCTTCTTGCGTTGCCGTCAAAAGTGGGTGAAGTACTTTGATCGGCGCTTTGAACATCTCAACGAATTCCATTAAACCTTGATTTGCTTTACACAGCGCACCGGAGTAGCTGTAGGCATCGGGGTCGTCTTGCGAATAATGTTCGAGTTTACGGATATCGACTTTACCAACCAGTGATGAAATATCTTGGTTGTTTTCATCCCCTGGTTCTGTTTTAGCAATACCGATCTGATCGAGAATTGAAGGGCGAACTTTCACTACCTTAAATTTAGTGATATCGCCGCCAAATTCATGAAGGCGCTTAGCGGCCCATGGTGACATAATTGAGCGAAGATAACGTTGCTCGATACCATATTCTTTTTTCAAAATATCGCCGTCTTCCGTGGCTTTGAATAGACAGAATGGATGGTCATTCACTGGACTGCGTTCGCCATTGGCAGTAAGAACATAGATAGGCATCTGTTCCATCAGAGCCTTAAGTTTTTCTGCTAGTGAGGACTTACCACCGCCGACAGGACCGAGTAGGTATAGGATCTGCTTACGTTCCTCTAAACCTTGCGCTGCGTGTTTTAGGTAAGACACAATTTGCTCTATGGCATCTTCCATACCATAAAAATCTTTAAAGGTTTCATAACGAGAGATAACACGATTCGAGAAGATGCGGCTCAATCTCGGGTCTTTTGCCGTATCGATTATCTCTGGTTCACCGATCGCCATCAGTAGGCGTTCTGCTGCATTAGCATAAGCGCTTTTGTCATCCTTACACAGGGCTAGAAACTCCTGTAACGACATCTCTTCATCTTTTGCAGCTTCATATCTTGATTGATAGTGGTCGAAAATACTCATGTCGCTTTCCCCTTTAATAGTCAGTCTACCGACGAACGTTGATTCAGGCTTTCCCACCTATTGTTATGCTCCTTGTTGTTTGAATATACGTCCTGTTATCACATTTGGTTCGTACAGAATGTAAGATTGGCGACACCAAAGACTTTGCTTTATGGACAGTTTTTTCATTACAACGGTGAGCGGTGGGTATGAATCTTTCAATCACAGCCTTTCTCTACTTAAGCCTAGTCGGGGATTTGCAATTTTGCTTAACAATTATGAATTTATTGCAAAAGTGACATTTGAATCACTCTTTCACTGAAGATGAATTTATGTCGTGAATAGGTGCAATAGAAATCAAATATTTGGCAAAGACAGAAGAGTCTCAGTGATTCATTGCTCTACATCGCACAAGGGAAGCGTAAGAAGGTGAAAAAGCAGCGGTAAGGTTGTGACAGGGCAAATAAAAAAGGAAAGCGAGTGCTTTCCTTTTCGTAGACGAATATTTTATGCGCTGAAGATTTGTACAAGCTCGTTTTCGCATAAATGGTACTGACGAGGGCAGTTGCGCCAAGTTTGTAGCATACGACGGTATTTATCCAGCATTGGCATTTGGCTGTTAAAGTGATGGTCTGCTTTATCAAATTGAGGGTACAGACCTTCAGAATCAATAAGGAAGCGTACGTAATGGACTTGTTGGGCCTCCGAAGCAATATCAAACCCAAGGAACTGCAAGCGGCGCTGATCCACTTTGTTACGATCTTCGGTATCGAGCATGTTGTAAGATTCTTGCATCGCGTGATACATCTCCATAACGTCGATGATCTCACGACACTCCGCTTCTGAGAGACAGCCGAAATCTTTATTCAACTCACGCATTTGTAGCTCATAGCCACGTTCAACGATCGTTTGTAAGCGTTTGTATTTGGCCGCATTACTTGGATCAAGTTGAGACATAAGGTTGTATTGGTTTGATAGAATCAAACGTTGAGCGTTTGACATTTCCATGATGACCTCACTAGATATCTAATACATTTTTAATGTGCTTAGGTTAACGCTTAAGACATGAGTGAAACATGATCTCAACACATATTTAATACTAAAAAATGGCAAGAACTGTCACTTTTGACCAGTTTAAAAACACTTATTTATGGTAATGATTGTATATGTAGTCTCGGTCTGAAAATACTCTTAGCCACTCTGGCTTGAATACGGTTAAAACAGCCAGTGACATACCATTTAATAGGCCCTCAGGGAAGGCAAGCAACGGTACAAAAATAAAGTAGTTATGTTGAATGGTTTCCCAATCGTAATGACCAACCGATAAATGGTAAAAGGAGTTAATCAGCAGATGCAGGCTTCCTGTTATCGCGCCGTTGAAAAAACCTGCAACGAAGATGAATACAAAAATGTTTCTTGGCAAGTAGTGATAACTCAAAAGAAAGACGAGGTAACTAATGAAGATAGGAAGCAGGGCAGACAATACTAAAGATGTGGGTAACTGCAACAACGACACATCATGTAGCAGGTGGTTGACCAGCATTGCGGGGATACTGATTAGAAAGGCCATACGCCAACCATACATCATCGTCAGCGTTGTTAGCGCGAGAAAATGAATCTGTAGTCCTTCTTTTACGCCAGCTTGAGTTACCCATAAGATACTGAAAAAAAAGAGTGTTGCAAAAACGAGGTGCTGAAATGCTTTTTCCTTTTCAAGCTTGGGCCAAACGACTTTTTTCCAATCTGGTAGACAGTAGGCGAGTACTATCCAAAGTATGACAACCAGCGAGCCCAAGTTAAACCAATCCATGTTACTACCTTCCTATGCGATCATGACGCAATCATTTCTATTGTTCTTTTTATACCTAAATCACCTCATAGAGATTCATTGAAGGTACTTAGGTATAGTTAAAAAAATACCAGCATATTGCTGGTATTTTAAAGAGGTTAGTCTTGCTGTTCACTTAGTATTTTACGTTATCGTTGTACTGCGCAAGAATGGATTGAATCTCGTCCATCGTTTCTTTCGGTGGAGGGTTTACCCCTTCGAGTGGGTATTCTAAGCCCAATGCTTCCCATTTATGGGCACCCAATTTGTGATAAGGAAGTAACTCGACCTTTTCGATGTTATCCATATCTTTAATAAACTCACCAAGCATGTGTGCTGCTTCAGGGTCATCTGTGTAACCAGGCACGACTACATAGCGAATCCAAGTTTTCTTTCCGATTTTTTGCAAGTAACGAGCAAAGTCCAATGTACGTCGGTTCGATACGCCGATGAGATCTTGGTGCACTTCATCTTTCATGTGCTTGATATCAAGCATTACTAAGTCTGTTGCATCCAGTACTTCATCAATAACATCAGTGTGTTTACGAACATAACCGTTCGTATCTAGACACGTATGAATACCTTCTGCCTTAGCTGCGCGGAAAAAGTCCCGTACAAATTCAGGCTGAAGCATCGCTTCGCCGCCAGAACAAGTAACGCCACCACCTGATGCATTCATGAAGTGGCGGTAACTTTTCGCTTCGGAAATGATCTCTTCAACCGTAACTTCTTTGCCATCATGCGTATCCCATGTATCGCGATTGTGGCAATACTTACAGCGCATCAAACAACCTTGCAAGAAGACGATAAAACGAATACCAGGTCCGTCTACGGTACCACATGACTCAAATGAGTGAATACGACCAGTTGTTGACATCTTTTGCTCTCATTACTAGTAAATTCTAGCTGTTATTTTATTACAAAAAGCAGGGTTAAAACAGCTTTGTCGGTACTAAAGGCAAGGTTATGTGAAGAAAGAAAATAGATAGACCAATCTAAATAAATGCTTGATCACAGGGTTGGTTAATACCAAACGAGAGAACTTGCCTCGTATTTAGATTGGTGCGGATACAGGGATAAGTCAGCTTTTAGAAAAAGGCGAACACAGAGAAGGAGCCTGTCCCATAAATATCAGTTTGGGATTCTTCATAATCTGGCGTTTTTATCGTAAAGGTTAGGCTTGCACCGTAATTTTGGTTATACCAAGTTGCACCCGCTACGGCGCTTGCTTGCCAATTTTGCAGTGTGACGTCGTATGGCGCGGATGGCTCAGGAATACCAGGGCGATCACCTTCGATGGTCATGTCATTGAAACGGTAACGACCTTCAAACCCCGTAAATAAGAACCAGCTTGAAGTATCCTGTGCGAGCATACTCGCTGAGAACGGGCTCTCAACACTAATATTGGCGGCTCCGATGCTGCTTGCTAGGTTTGTACCCCAACGAAACATGACGCCTTGAGAGACATCACTACGGAAGTTACCCGCATTGATGTCGTTAATGTTGGTGATTTCCCATTGCGTTTTTTGTTCTTCGCTGCGCATCAATTTATTAAATACGCGGTAGCCAAGGCTAAACGCTACTTTATCGTCGATCTGGTAATCCCAACCTTGTGGGTCAGTCGAGCCTGTTATGCCGTGAACGATTTCTTGCGCTTTTTCTGAAAGCGAACTTTCACCTGTTGCACCGATGGTGAAGTTGTAGCGGACGGCCTTATTATCAGTCAAAGAAAGATAGTTGATCTCAGTATGTAGATAACCCGCATATGGGCGATCATTGACCAGTGGATAATCCGCTTCAATGTCGCTCGGAGTCCACATTTTGTGGCCAAGAACCAACTCTATTTTATCGATATTGGCGTGTTCTGAGTCAGCCAGACTCAGCCATTTCCATTGGCTTTCTTGTTTCAGTTGGCCTGTTGCGTAGGAAAGAAAAATACCATTTGTGTAGTCTTGGTCGACGCCGAAAATACCATCATTGTCGAGTGTAAAAGAGACCGTAGACTTAGTGGATGCCATCGCAACTGGAGAAAGAAGAGTAAGAACAATTAATTTACTGAGTTTCATATACTTTATTTACTAACTTTTTTCGCATCATACGTAAGAATGTGGGCAAAATCTTTCGTAATATCACAACTTTCATTCAAGAAATAAAAAAAGGCTGATGCTTCTAAGCATCAGCCTTTGTTGTATCACTAAAACGTTATTTCGCTAAAGTCTTATAGAGACTCTGTGAATGTACGTGCGATTACGTCAGCTTGTTGCTCTGCAGTTAGAGAGTTAAAGCGAACAGCGTAACCAGATACACGGATTGTTAGCTGAGGGTATTTCTCTGGGTGCTTAACAGCGTCTTCTAGAGTTTCGCGGTTAAGAACGTTCACGTTTAGGTGTTGACCACCTTCGATACCCGCTTCGTGGTGGAAGTAACCATCCATCAGGCCAGCTAGGTTAGCGCGTTGTGAACCCTCATCTTTACCTAGTGCATTAGGTACGATAGAGAATGTGTAAGAGATACCATCTTGTGCGTCAGCAAACGGCAGTTTTGCAACTGAAGTTAGTGATGCTACGGCACCTTTCTCATCGCGACCGTGCATTGGGTTAGCACCTGGAGCAAATGGAGCACCAGCACGACGACCGTCAGGTGTGTTACCAGTTTTCTTACCGTAAACCACGTTTGAAGTGATAGTAAGAATTGACTGAGTAGGGATTGCATCACGGTAAGTCTTAAGCTTACGGATTTTGCCCATAAATACAGAAACAAGTTCACATGCGATATCATCAACGCGTGGGTCGTTGTTACCAAATTTAGGGTAATCACCTTCGATTTCGAAGTCGATTGCTAGACCGTCTTCGTCACGGATTGGCTTAACTTTTGCGTATTTGATTGCAGACAGAGAGTCAGCCGCAACAGATAGACCAGCAATACCACAAGCCATAGTACGTTTAACGTCACGGTCATGTAGAGCCATTAGTGCCGCTTCGTAGCTGTACTTGTCGTGCATGAAGTGGATAGCGTTTAGTGCAGTCACGTACTGCTTCGCTAGCCAATCCATGAAGTGGTCCATTTTCTCCCACAACTCATCGTAGTTCAGTACATCGCCTTCGATCTTCGGCATTTGTGGACCAACTTGGATTTTTAGCTTCTCATCCACACCACCGTTGATGGTGTAAAGCATAGTTTTCGCAAGGTTAGCACGAGCACCAAAGAACTGCATTTGCTTACCAACAACCATTGGAGATACACAACATGCGATTGCGTAGTCGTCAGAGTTCATGTCTGGACGCATTAGGTCGTCGTTTTCGTACTGGATTGAAGAAGTATCGATAGACACTTTCGCACAGAACTTCTTGAAGCCTTCAGGTAGTTGCTCAGACCAAAGAACAGTGATGTTTGGCTCTGGAGAAGGACCCATTGTGTATAGTGAGTTTAGGAAACGGAAGTTTGTACGAGTAACTAGCGTACGACCGTCAAGACCCATACCACCCATAGACTCAGTTGCCCAGATAGGGTCGCCAGAGAATAGATCATCGTACTCAGGAGTACGTAGGAAACGAACCATACGTAGTTTCATTACGAAGTGGTCGATCATTTCCTGAGCTTGTTCTTCTGTGATGCGGCCAGCAGCGATATCGCGCTCGATGAAGATGTCTAGGAACGTAGAAGTACGGCCTAGAGACATTGCCGCGCCGTTTTGAGATTTAACAGCAGCTAGGTAACCGAAGTAAGTCCACTGGATAGCTTCTTGTGCAGTTTCAGCAGGACGAGAAATGTCACAACCGTATTTTGCAGCCATTTCTTTGATTTGACCTAGAGCACGGTGTTGCTCTGCGATCTCTTCACGAAGCTGCATTGTCATTTGTAGGTCTTCGCCGTTCTCGAAACGCTCTTGTAGAGAAGAGAACTGTGCGAATTTATCCTTCATTAGGAAATCAATACCGTATAGAGCAACACGACGGTAGTCACCGATGATACGACCACGACCGTATGCATCAGGAAGACCAGTCAATACGCCAGACTTACGACACGCCATGATTTGTGGAGTGTAGATGTCGAAAACGCCTTGGTTGTGAGTTTTACGGTATTCTGTGTAGATTTTCTTAACTTGTGGGTCAAGCTCGCGGTTGTAGGCTTTGCATGAACCTTCAACCATACGGATACCACCGTTAGGGATGATCGCACGTTTTAGAGGAGCGTCAGTTTGAAGACCTACGATAGTTTCTAGGTCTTTTTCGATGTAGCCTGCATCGTGAGCAGTGATGGTAGAGATAACTGAAGTATCAAAATCAACAGGAGCGTGAGTCGCGTTCTCTTGTTTGATGCCTTCCATTACCTTAGCCCAAAGCTTGTTAGTCGCTTCAGTACCTTCAGAAACTAGGAAAGATTCGTCGCCTTCGTACGGAGTGTAGTTCTTCTGAATGAAATCACGAACGTTTACTTCGTTTTGCCAGTCGCCTGCAGCAAAACCTTCCCAAGCTTTAGCAAATTGCTCTGCCATGACATACCTACCTTTTTAGTAGAAAAAAATACGTACTGCTTCGCCGTTGAGCCAGCTATCCCCAAGTTAAAGAGGGGAACAGTACACTCTTATGAATAACAATATTTATAGTCTTAAATTTAAATGTTCGAGTTACAAAACTATAAATATTGTCACTAGTTTTAACGTTTCTCTTTTTAAGCAACAGTTAGAGGTTAAACTAAAATTTTTTTGCAAACCTTAAACTAAATCAATAAATCCTCAAAAATCTCGATAAAAATGGGGTAGCGACTAGCGCTACCCACACATTTTCTGAACTGTCAGCTTTACAGCCAAGCTTGGATGCCATATTGGCCTTCAAGCATACCAACTGCAAGCATAGCAACTAAACAGATAATAAGTACGCTTACTGGGATCACAATCTTGTCTACAAATGACAAGCGAGACGCGCGCTCTTTATCACCAATTAAGCCGTTGTTATCTAAAAGCATAGTTAGTGCCCAAGCTAGAACAGGGTTAACGACTGCTGAACCAAAGATACAGATGCCTGCTGCTTGTGAATCTTTTGAGTCTTTCACCATCTGCATGCCTGCTTCAAGCAATGGTAGAGAGACACCAACGAGAAGAGCAACGCGCATAACTGGTGGCCATACAGCAACATCCATAGGGAAACCAAGGATTGCAACAATAATACATAGAGAACCTAGTAAGATTGCACCGCCAGGAATAGGGCGCTTCGCGATTGCTGCAGGGATCATGTAAGTCCCCCAAGATGATGTGATGTTACCACCACCGACAGCGGTACCGACCATTTGGCGCACAGAACACATTGTCATTGTGTCATCAACGTCCATCAGTACTTTTTCACTCTTACGTGGGTAGTTCATTTCTTGGAAGATGCGGTGACCCAAGAAGTCAGGAGACCACATTGCTACAGCAAGAATTGCGAATGGTAGAGAAGCAATGAAGTGTTCCATATTAGGAAGACCAAGCATCCAACCTTCTTCTGTTGAACCCCACCAGTAGATTGGGTTTAGGTTTGGAAGACCCGTCTCGGTTACGAATTTAATATCGAAGCCTGCGCCAAGAACAAGTGCGATTGCAAGGCCAGTGAAGGCACAAACAGGGATTGCTAGCCAGCGTTTGTTCACTTTAGCAAGGAACGCGTATAGGCCAATAGTAACCGCAAGAACGATTAGACCGATGTAACCCATGCTACCTGCGGCAACTGTGTCGGATTGCAAACCAACAGCCCAAGCTTGAATGGAATTAATTTGGCTCATCGTTCCGGTTAAACCCAAGAAGATGAGAAGGCCACCAGCCGTACCTTCAGAGGTGAGGTTAACCAGTTTTGAACCACCTTTTAACAGGCTCAGAATTAAACCAAACACACCAATGAGAATTGCCAATGCAAGAGGGTGAGCACCAGCAAGCGCGATGGTACCAATAAGAGGGATCATTGGGCCGTGGTTACCTGCTAGGTTGGCTTTAGGGTTAATAAAGCCAGAAGCAAGTACACAGAAAAGAAGTGCAGGGATGAGCATCTCTACACGGGCAACTTCGATGGCGAAATCTTTGCCCAGGTTAACATGGTCCCATGCGGCAGTTAGGCCTTCAGCCCAAGACATCATTACCGCAGAGTACATCGCGATAATACCAATCGTACCGGCAAGTGCTGGAACAAGATCTTCAAGTTCAAAACGGAAGTCACGACCTGGCAAGTTTAAGCCGAAACGACGCGGCTTCATAATTTGTAGTTCGTGGTCTAGGTAGTCTGAACGGCTTGCGAACTCAGATGCTGGACGATGAAGCTCACGGTAGCTCTTGGTCTCGATATCTGAATCAGAGTGCGTTTTGTTAACTGCGTCTGACATAGATTCCTCATATATTTAAAAGTTATGAATTCTTCATTCAATTGTGTTAATCCGCATCCTGCGGCACGCTTATGCTAGCTATTATTAGATTTGTTACACGTCGACATTGTGCCTAAGCATAGCTAATAACTTATTGTGTTGAGGCACAAAAAAATCCTCATCTTTTGGCAGGAGTCTAGCAAGATAGCCATTTAGGGTGATTGATTTAGATCACTTTAAGAATGGTTGTGAAATAAAACTACAGAAAGTTTCTGGCATGCGAATGAGATGGTGAAATCTTGTGTAATTTCATTACACAAGTTGCATAAAATTAGAATTTGTTGCTCTTATCGTTCTGGGATGCAGGGTAAATATCAATATTCATGATGATTATATAAAGCTGGCTTTATTCTTGCTTTCTACAGGGCAAAGACGATTTTTTGGCTAATCATTGCCGCTCAGTTTAGGAAAAAGACATGAAACAGCTTAAAGTACTGCCACTAGTGGCAATCATCTCAGGGTTAATGGTCGGTTGTGGCGGCGGTGGCGGTGGCGGCGGTGGTGCTGCGCCGAAAACAGCGTTTACTTTTGATTTTGCTATACCAGCAACAATGACTGAAAGTGAAGCTACTGCGAAAGGTTGTACGGTGTATGACCACAAAACTGAGCTGAACGGTGATAAAACGGTTTTAACCTATAGCGCAGCGTCAAAAGAGCAAGTGACTAACTATGTTATCGGTTACTACTCTGATGCAGATGGCAAAAGAGCCGGAGACATCATCAAACCAACCACTGATAACTTTAAGTTTTATCTTGAAGATATTCCTGACGGCGGCTTTGTAACGTTTCAAGCAATAGAATTTAACGGTAGAGAAGCTCGCGTAAATACGTTTTCAAAAGAATTCTTACAAGATAAGAAACTACGTAATGCCACGTTTGCCCTTAACCGAGACTCTTTGAACAAGTGCTTTACTGGCGGTAACTTAGCAAGCAATAAGTTTACTAACCTAGATTACCGAAATGCTGAATCAGGTGGTGGAGACTACAACTTTGTCTCGCAAACCGATATTTTCACGTCACCTAACCCTGATATGTTGCCTACCGATGAACTTATGGGCCTTAAAGGTGAGCCAACGGCGTTGTTCCAGTATGAATCTGGTTCAAGCGACAAAGTGCTGTACCAGTATGGTATTGGTTCGTGGGGGACTGGTGAGATCGCCTTAGTCAGAGCGGATAATACGTCAAACATTTATTCGTCTTCTGATTATACTTACGACACTCTCCACATTGGTTTTGTTACTAACGGCTTTGCGTATGATGCGCTGAAGCTAGATAAAACGGCCGTTGAATATAGTCGTCCTAGTGCAACGAATAAAGAAACTTGGGTCTACATGGCGTTCTCAGAGAATCAAGTTAATGGTTGGGAGTCTCTACTTAACGAAACGGTCTCTGATGGATGGGATATTGACGTTGATCCAAGCTCTTACTTAAATATTGATAACCTGCCAAACACAAAACCAAGTGTATCAACACAAGGAAGTGCAGACTCGGTGATTGATCTGGACATGGGTTTAACATCGTCTACAGAAGGCTTTACTCGTGTTGCTTACTTTGCGGCTTCAGGCGACTATAAAGTCACACATCGTATTTTCACAAAGAGTGACAGTGACTCTGTTGTTGTTCCTGAGCTCCATTACTACAATTTCCCAACATCAGCCGTTAACGGTTTGAAAGTTTCAGCTTCGGACGATTTTAATCGCACTGCTTTGGTATTGAGTGACGATAGCAATATCGACTCTAAAGTTTTCATGAGCTTCTTTTCTAATGGTGAAGCGTCAGAGCCTGAGCTAGATGAAGACTTGGATGGCGTCATTACTTCTGAAAAAGAAGGCCTAGAAAATGAAGTGACATTACGTACTTCAAACTCATTGGTAGTCAGTCGTTTTAATTAATTCATTACGACCCTAAATAAGTTTCAATTAACACTTTTGTAATTTTATTAAGCCCCTTCTAAAGGGGCTTTTTTATATTTAATATTCAGCTTTTGAAGAATAAGTTGCTATATATTGCATATTAATTTGGCTATCGTATCTTTCTATTCGAATTATTTAGGTTAATAATTTGTTGCAAGTTTCAGGGCGTGGTGCTAATTTGTTCCGAATTAGAGAGGGCGGAGTCCCTTAATTGCAGTGACAAAAACACAGGGAGTAGAGCGCATGAATGATGTACCAGCGCTAGATATAAAAGACCTGCACAAAACATTTGGACAAAATGAAGTTCTCAAGGGAATTTCTCTTGCCGCGCACAAAGGAGATGTCATCTCCATCATTGGCTCTTCCGGTTCTGGTAAGAGTACCTTTCTTAGATGTATCAACTTGCTAGAAACGCCTACCGCAGGCGAAATTTGGGTGAATGGTGAATTAATCCAAATGAAGAACAACCGAGCAGGGGAATCCGTTCCTGCTAATGAAAAGCAAGTGCAACGTATTCGCTCACGTCTAGCGATGGTGTTCCAAGGTTTCAACTTATGGTCACACCTGACAGTACTAGAAAACGTGATTGAAGCCCCTGTTCATGTTCTAGGCGTGCCAAAAGCCCAAGCGATTGAAAACGCAGAAGTCTTGCTTAAGAAAGTAGGCCTATATGAGCGTAAAGACTATTATCCTGGACACTTATCTGGCGGTCAGCAGCAACGTGCCGCTATTGCCCGTGCGCTAGCAGTTGACCCTGAAGTGATGTTGTTTGACGAGCCAACCTCTGCGCTTGACCCAGAACTAGTTGGGGAAGTATTAGGGGTAATGAGAGATTTGGCAGATGAAGGACGAACCATGCTGGTGGTCACGCACGAAATGGCGTTTGCGCGAGACGTATCAAACCATGTGATGTTCTTGCATCAAGGCTTAGTGGAAGAACAGGGAAATCCAGCTAAGCTATTTACAAACCCGGATTCGGAACGATTACAGCAGTTTATCTCATCCATTTACTAATATTTTTAGGCGGCAGACTATTGCCTCCTAAGCCAGCACAACAAACAAAACGAAATAAAATAGCAATCACAGGAGTATGGAAATGAAAAAGTGGTTATTAGCAGCAACGATCGCTGCAACGGCAGTATCTGGTGTCGCTCAAGCGAAAGAATGGAAAACAGTTCGCTTCGGCATTGAGGGTGCTTACCCTCCGTTTAGCTGGACAGAAACGGATGGTTCTCTTAAAGGCTTCGACGTAGACATGGCCAACGCGCTTTGTGAGGAAATGCAAGTGAAATGTAAGATTGTCGCGCAAGATTGGGATGGCATCATTCCTTCTCTATTAGCGCGTAAGTACGACGCAATCATCGCTGCGATGTCTATTACTGAAGAGCGTAAGAAGAAAGTCGATTTCACGGGCAAATACGCACTGATTCCAAACAAATTTATTGCCAAGAAGGGTGCGAATCTGGATTTTGACAACCTAGATGGCAAGAAAATCGCCGTTCAACGTGCAACAACACACGACAAATATCTGACAGATAACTATGGCGATAAAGTAGAAATTGTTCGTTACGGTTCTTTTGATGAGGCTTACCTAGATTTAGCCAATGGTCGTGTTGCCGCTGTATTGGGCGACGCCTCTGCTCTAGAAGAAGGTGTGCTTAATAAAGCGGGCGGCGACGCGTACGAGTTTGTTGGTCCGTCATTGACCGATCCTAAGTGGTTCGGTGAAGGCTTTGGCATTGCCGTGCGTAAACAAGATAAAGATCTAACGAAGAAATTGGACGCGGCGATAATTTCACTACGTGAGAAAGGTGTTTATCAAGAAATTGCTGGTAAATACTTTAACTACGATGTGTACGGTGAATAAACCGTAATTAAGCGACCGTTGGCTTGTTCCTAGAAGTAGTCAACGGTCGATTTTTTGAGTTTAGGGATTAGGAACTCACCTATGCTAGATTTACAAGGATACGAAGCTTCGATTTTAAAAGGGGCTTTAGTAACGATAGAAGTTGCAGTGCTTTCACTCCTTCTTGCGGTGATCTTAGGTATGCTTGGCGCATTAGCTAAGCTAGCGCCTTACAAATGGGCAAGGGCGATTGCCACTCTTTACACCACCGTCATTCGCGGCATTCCAGATTTGGTTCTGATGATGCTGATTTTCTTTGGTGGACAAATACTTTTAAACAATAGCCTGTACTCCATTAACGAAACGCTCAATGAGTGGTTTGCTTCGAGTGATCCAAACCATGAGTGGACGTCTTACTTACCTGATTATATTGATGTCAGCCCATTTATTGCAGGTGTACTCACGATTGGTTTTATCTTTGGTGCCTACATGGCGGAGACTTTTCGCGGAGCGATCATGGCGGTGGACAAAGGTGAACTAGAAGCGGCGAAAGCTTATGGTATGAGCTCAGCCTTATCGTTTAGAAGAATCTTACTGCCTCAGATGATTCGTCATGCATTACCTGGATTTGGTAATAACTGGTTAGTGTTACTCAAGACCACAGCGTTAGTGTCCATCATCGGCCTGGATGACATGGTGAGAATGAGCTCGTTGGCGGCAGGTACGACGAAAATGCCGTTTACCTTTTACATGGCTGTCGCGCTCATCTTTCTATTTTTTACCAGCGTTTCGACCGGGCTACTCAAGCTTGTTGAGCGTAAGTTCAGTATTCATGCGAGGTAAGTTATGGATTTTTCTTTGATTATTGAAAGCTTCCCAACTTATCTTCAGGGACTTTGGACGACAGTTTGGCTGGTAGGATTAGCGTTGGTTATCGGTTTGTGTGTCTCGATTCCATTAGCCGTGGCACGTAATAGTACGAATTATGCCTTTAGCTTACCTTCTTGGGGATTCATTTACTTTTTCCGTGGAACACCGTTGTTGGTCCAGTTGTATTTGATTTATTACGGTATGGATCAGTTCTTTCCTGTGAAAGATACCTTGTGGGAAAACGCCTGGTTTTGTGCTTTAGTCGCTTTTATTCTTAATACGTCGGCTTATACAGCAGAAATTATTCGTGGTGCGATTAATGGCTTGCCCAAAGGTGAAGTAGAAGCTGCCAAAGCGTATGGGATGAGTAAGTTTATGACATACAGACGTATTATCTTGCCTAGTGCACTGCGTCGAGCATTACCAGCTTATTCAAACGAAGTGATTTTCATGCTGCACGGTAGTGCGGTCGCGGGTATCGTTACCATTATGGATCTAACTGGCGCTGCGCGCTTAGTTAACTCACGTTACTATGCGCCATTTGAATCTTTCCTAACGGCGGGGCTGTTCTACATGGCACTGACGTTTATGATCTTGTGGTGCTTTAAAGTGGCAGAGAAGCGCTTCTTGGCATACCTACGTCCTTTAAGTTAATAATTAATGTCAGCAATGGTATCGGAATGGGTACCATTGCTTTTTGATGATTTTGTTATCTTCATTCCTATTTTCCCTACCGATACAAAAGACTATTTCTTTTTATTCATGTACTTACATTAATATTTGATAAACCCATTGTTTAGTAAGTAAAAATGAAAAAAACAATTCTATCGTTGGGCCTTGCCGCCGTTGCCACTGGATGTGGTGGGGGAGAGGGAGAGTCACAATCTAATGCTCAAGTAAAACCAACGCCAGCTCCAGTTCAACAAGCTCTGGAAACTGGTAATGCACTGCTCGTTTCTGACCCGAACGATTTCATCCGAGAAAGTCGGCAAGTTGTGGAAGGGCACAAGAAACAGTCGAATACGATCAAATCTGCAATTGCGAAAAACCTTTCTGGCCTTTATTGGGATCCAACCCATGATGCAGCGATATTGGCACCTCAGTATGGGTTCAACGACACCATCTTGATGACCAACAAGGCCATGGCTAGCGGTTATAAAGATCAGGCGTTGTCAATTGGCGTTGCTGGAGAAAAAGCTAATGGTCAACGTTATGCGCTATTAGGTAGTAACCCATTTAGAACGGCACAACGCTTTCCCGAGTCTTCGAATGCAGCGATGACTCAATGGCTAAGCAACTTGGTCACTTGGTTGTCAGGCGGAGCTACTTCAAACGTTGTCATCGCGCAAATGGATCAGTCTTATTACTTCCCTGATGAGCAAGCGACTCGGAATTGGCTGAACGACAATGTTTCACAAGAGTTGGCGTTTAACGAGGCCAACCTATGCGATGGTTCGAAGCTACTTAGCTGCTTGCAAACCAATACTCCAAACTTATTGATCTTGTCACAGCATCTGCAATCTGGCGACACCAACCAACAAGTACTCGATGCTCTGGCATACGCTGAGCAAGCCCAAATTCCTGTTCTATACCTGCATTGGGATGGAGGACTAACTGAACTTGGCCGAGACATTTTGGAAAAATTCCATGTTGATTATGTGGGAGATAACTATTGGCGTAAGTTAGGCTTGGTTGATTGGGCGCCTTCATCACTCATGAACTTCGTGCCAGACTCTGTTGCTACGCAACAAGCGCTGTTGTCTCGTTTTGAATCTCAAAACTTCAATGTTGACTTGTCACAGTGTGATGACAAATCTTGTCCTGACACTGCGAATATGGAAAGTCAATTTTATGCAGGGGCAAACAGTATTCGCCATCGGTTGCAAAAGCTTGATGAACAAAAAGTAGATTTGTTTAATCAAGACGGCTACCAATACGAAAAACTCATGGTATTGCTGGCTGATCATTATCGTCAAACGGTTGTCTTCCCAATGGACAAACAGTCAACCCAAACGACCGAATTCCTAAAGTCGTACTTTGCCGATTACGTGCAATACAACAGCCGAAGCGTAAACCCAAAACAACCAAATATGGGGAACTTCAGCCGTAGTGAGTTTAGCCCTGAAGTAAAGAGAATCAGCGCAACGATTAATATGGAATCAAAGCGTAACTTCCGCTCTGCTGGTGTGTATGCGCTTCCAGGGGAGACCTTTACGGTCACGCGCAATGACAGTAATGAAGTGACGACTAAAATTGTCATCAACAGTTTAAGAAGTGGCGCAACTCATGAGTTCAGCAAAGATGGATACACGCGACCAAAAATGCTGACTTCTTTCGCCTATGAGGTGAAGCCGGGTGAAACCATCACGCTGACTTCACCTTATGGCGGGCCTATCCAGGTTCACTTTAACAACAACGATGTACCAGTAGCTCTAACATTTAGCCATGTAGCGCAACACCCTGTATGGAGAAGTGAAAAGGATAACGATGCGTTTATTCAGGAGCTTGAAGCGAATTTGTTCGATTGGGCTGAACTGATCACGCCTGGATTTGAGGTACACTCTAAACGTGACAAAATGCTTGAATCTGTCAACGATGAGATGTGGTCGACACCAGCTGAAATGGCGCTGGCGACAGAAGAGTATGTTCATAACTACCCACATGTCTTGGCTGGTTTCCAAGGGCCGGGTATCGATGAGGTTCCGGAAATTATCCAGTATGCCAAAAATCAAGGTTGGGAAATCGCCAATATTGATATGGTGAAGCATATGAACGCTGACCAAGCGACGTGTGGTTACGGCTGTTCTGGTAACCCATACGATGCTTACTGGTCATTCAGCCCACTCGGTCACGGTGATTTACATGAGCTTGGTCATGGCTTGGAAAAAGGTCGATTCCGATTTGCAGGCTGGGAAGGGCATTCAACGACCAATTACTACTCGTATTACAGTAAGTCTCGTTTCTTCCAGGATACAGGGAAAGTTTCAACTTGCCAAAGTTTGGATTTCAAAGGCCAGTTTGAATTATTGCAAGCAAGCCGAACTCAAGCGGATTCAAACGCTTACATGGCAGCGCAAAATCAAACTGGTTGGAGTTGGGGAGCTCGCGTTTACATTCAAATGATGATGGCGACGCAGCATGAAGGTGTACTGCAAAATGGTTGGCATTTATTGGCGCGATTGCACCTGATTGAACGTGAGTTTAACCGCTTAAAATCGGATGATGCGCTTTGGAATGAGAGACGACTGAGTATTGGTTTCGCCAACTACTCTCGTGAAGAGGCAAATAGCATCTCAAACAACGACTGGTTGCTTATTGCTCTAAGCTACATCTCTCAGCGAGACATGACGAGCTATTTAGATATGTGGGGCTTCTCGTTCACAGAAAAAGCGAAACAGCAGGTTGTGGCGCTGAATCTACCACCGATGCCTCTCACTTACTTTGCAAGCAGCAATACCGGCTACTGTCTGAACGAATTTGCTCAAACGCCAGTCAGTGTAGATGGTCAAACGGTTTGGCCGCTGAACTAGCTGAGTAGAAAGTAACTTGCATTAAAAAGGGAGACAGAGTCTCCCTTTTTAATGGGTTAAGCTTAGCGTTGAGTCCCGCTTATTGTTCAGTTATGTATTACTTGAACGTCGACCAAATTGGAGCGTGGTCTGAAGGTTTTTCAATACCGCGCAATTCATAATCGATACCCGACTCAATACATTTTTGCGCGAGAGAAGGGGTCGCCAAAATGACATCAATTCGTAGACCTCGGTTATCATCAAACCCGCGAGAGCGATAATCAAACCACGAGAATTGATCGTTCACTTCTGGATATAGCTTGCGGAAGGTGTCCTCAAAGCCCCAATCTAGCAAGGTTTTCAGCCATTCGCGCTCTTCCGGTTGGAATGAACATTTACCTGTTTTTAGCCAACGCTTACGGTTTGGCTCGCCGATACCGATATCTGCATCAATAGGGCTGATGTTGATGTCACCCATAACAATCAATTGCTCGTCACTATTGTGATGATCGTTTAGGTAGGTCATTAGATCTTTATAAAACTGACGTTTGTATGGGAATTTTGTTTCGTGGCTGATGTTATCCCCTTGAGGGAAGTAGCCATTTAGCACCGTGATCTTTTCGCCGTTTTCATTTAAAAACGTCGCCATGATCATGCGCTTTTGGTGCTCTTCGTTATCCGTCGGGAACCCTTTTTGTACGAGAAGAGGCTCTTGCTTACAAAGCATTGCGACGCCGTAATGCGCTTTTTGACCATGGAAATACACTTTGTAGCCCATGGCTTCGACAGCTTCAATCGGGAATGCTTCATCGTGAACTTTAATTTCCTGAAGGCCAATCACATCTGGTTGGTGTTTGTCGATTAGCGCTTGGAGTTGGTGCAGTCGCGCACGTAGTCCATTGATGTTAAAGCTGATTACTTTCATTGTTTATCCTTTTTGAGGGCGTACTTTTTTATGAATAGTATCATTGTGCAAGAGCACTGAAAACGAGTCTCGGTGAAAGGAGCGAAACGTTGGGCTACTTTGCTTTTAATTTGTTTTCTAAGTCGTTTTGCACGATCTTCAAAGCGTTAAGCGCAACTTCTGGATCTATCTCATTGCTCTCAAGTAAATAGATCAAATCGACAGCCAATTTGATCTCTTCAGGTGCGTCATCTAAAGGCGAGGTTGGTTGATCGGCCATTATTGGTGTTTTTCCCTATGTGTAATTTGGTTCTCTAGTTTCAGAAGCGCTGCCTCACAACGTGCCAAACGTTGCTCGGTCGCTAGTAACACTTTCTGAGCCTCGGCACGCATAAAACTAGGAGCGGTTTCGACAGCACGTTCTTTTTCTAACACCATTTCGCGCAAGCGTCTTGCCCACTCTTGGTGTTGAGCGAGTTCCTGGTAAAGCACGTTAATAGGCTTGCGGAAATGGCTGCTATGTTTGATCTCATTCTTGCGAATTTTGGTGGTAGAAATCTCGCGTTGAATCGCACCGATTTGCGCTACTAACCGTTCAGTGAGGTACTCAGCACGTAAAGCGGTGAGCTTACCTTCATTTTGCTCACGCACAATCGCATCCAGCGTAGCTTTTGCTTCTTTTACGCAAGGAGTAAGTAAGCGAGAGCGACAACCAAATAAGCGATCATCAAAAAGCGGAACATGGTGTTCGCCTCTTTGACGGTCAAGAACAGCGGCTTGCTTCGCCATTTGTTCTAGGTTTTCCTGGAGTTGAGAAATGTTCATGACAAACCTACAAACCATGCGTCATAAGCCAATTTTATGGCCAGTATACTGACGACAGTAACAAATACAGGGCGAATGAATTTAGAACCAAACCGAATGGCGGAATGTGCGCCAACAAAAGCGCCAGCCATTAAACATACCCCCATTGTTAAGCCTAGCACCCAGTTGATATGACCGAGGACTGCAAACGTGATCAAAGAGGTAAAGTTGCTGGTAAAGTTCATTGCTTTTGCTAAGCCAGAGGCGAGCAAGATATTCAGCCGATAAAGAGCCATTGAACTGACCGTCCAAAAAGCCCCAGTTCCAGGCCCTGCGAGCCCGTCATAGAACCCTATGGATAATCCTTGCATGTACTGTTTTCTATGAAGTTTTGGGCAAGGCTCGGGAATTGGACTTTGATGAGGTGAGTGCGGTGTTTTATGGAAGACGGTGTATAACGCCGCCGCTAAAATAACAAGAGGTAACCCTTTTTCTAGCCAATCCGTGCTAATCGCGTCCACAAGTAGGGTACCTAATGTTGCTCCGACAAGCGTCGCAACAAATGCTCTTCCCCAGCATTGAGGCTTGAATAAACGTTTCTTGTAGTACGTAAATGCCGCAGTAGAAGAGGCAAAGGTAGCCGCAAGTTTATTGGTGCCTAGTGCAATATGGGGCGGCAAGCCCAACGATAATAGAGCAGGTACGGTTAGCATGCCACCACCACCGGCAACTGCATCAATAAATCCAGCGACAAAAGCGACAAGCGCCAACACCAACAGCATAGTTGGCTCAATCATTTCCATAAATGGTGATTCTTCTAATATTCTATTTTACGTTTAAATGGAGGTAGTGAGTCGATTAAGGCTTGTCCGTATCGCTTAGTGACTAGGCGTCGATCAAGAATCGTTACTCTACCAGAATCTCTCTCTTTACGCAGTAAGCGACCTACGCTCTGGATCAGCTTTTTGCTTGCGTCAGGTACAGTTATTTGCATAAACGGGTTCCCACCTTTTTTCTCGATATATTCGGAGTGAGCCTGTTCGACAGGAGAGGTTGGAACACCAAATGGAATTTTTGTAATTACCAAGTTTTCAAGTAATTCGCCAGGTAAATCTAGCCCCTCAGAGAAACTGCCAGTACCAAATAAGATGCTGGTTTTATTTGATTCTATTAGCTTTTTATGTTTTTTTAGAATTTCTTGACGTGAGCTTTCACCTTGAACTTGCAACGCCCAGCCTTTTTTTATGAACTCCGAAGACAGCGCCTTCGCAACTTGGTTCATCTGCCAATAGGATGAGAATAATACTAAGTTGGCTTTCTTGTCTTCCAAGTAGTTAGGCAATATCTCAATAAGATATTCAGTAAATTGAGGCGCTGGTGGTTCATATTTCATCGCAGGGATGAGCAATTCTGCCTGGTTTTGGTAATCGAATGGTGACGCAAGCGCTAAAAACTGTGTGCCTGATTCTGGTTTTCCATCAATACCAACCTGATGGCAAAAGTAATGGAAGGAGTTTAATGCACGCATCGTTGCGGAAACTAAAATGGCGCCAATGCACCTGCTCCAAATTTGTTGGTCGAGTTGCCATCCAATTTCAAGCGGAGAAACACTCACAATGAAATCACCCTCGCGATCGGGGTGGGTTTCTAACCAGCGAGCCAAAGGCGCACCTTTTTCGCGAGTTGGCTCAGCCATCAAGTGCCAGACTTGCGCTAGGTTTTCTAACCTTTGAATGTAGAAGCCGAGCTCTGCAAGCGCTGGTTCAGCCAATCTTGTCGCAAGCTCCCCATCTTTTACTCTTTCCGCAATAAGGTCGGCAATTTTTGCCACACTTTGATTTGCTTTTTTACTGAACTGCTTCAACTCTTTGGATTGGTTCTCTAGCCATTCTGGTAGTTCACCGTGCTCAAAGCGGTAGATGCCTTCTTCAAATTGAGCTGGATCGAACTGTTTAGGCAGTTGAGTCAGTGCTGGTATCAAGTTCTGAACCGCGTCTTGAAGGTCGTTGCGAAATCGAGCTACGCGTTTCTCGTCTGCGAGCGATGAAAACTTGCTAATCGACTGATTTAACTTCTCAAGCCACGCTGCCGCACCTTTTAAGCTCGCAGATGCTGAAGCATGATCGCGGGCGACATGAGGCAAGTGATGTGCCTCGTCAAAGACGTATATCGTGTTTTCTGGCTCAGGTAAGATTACTCCGCCCCCCAAGTCTGCGTCTGCCATGACGAGAGAGTGGTTCGCAATGATGACATCATTCTTATCCAACTCTGAGCGCGCTTTTTGGAATGGGCAGCCGCGATGGCCGGGTAAGCTGTTATTACAACTGTGTTTATCACTAACAATCAGTTGCCATAGCTTATCATCAATGGTTTTAGGCCAAGAATCACGGTCACCGTCCCACTTACCTTGCGCAAGAGAGCGATGCATTGTTTCCAACAGCTCTATATCTCTTTGCTTAGGCTTGGTTTCGAACATGGCTAACTGACCACCATCAGCGCCACAAGCTGAAGCAAGTTTTTCTGCACAACAATATCGTTGACGGCCTTTTGCCAAAATAAAAGAAAACTCTCGGTCGGTAATCCGACGAAAAAGAGGGAGGTCTTTATTTATGAGCTGTTCTTGCAGAGCTACGGTCGCCGTTGAGATAACCACTTTTCTATTGTTATGTACGGCCACGGGGATGGCGGCCATTAGATAGGAGAGCGACTTACCAATTCCAGTCCCTGCTTCTGCAACCAGTATTCGGTTAGATTTGTGGTACTGACCGCACAGCGTTTTTGCAATCTCTGCAACAAGGTAGTTTTGTGCTCTTCTAGGTACAAAGTTATCAAGTTGATCTTGCAGGTTTTGATAGCTATTACGAATCGATTTTTGAATGTTACTGGTCAGCATACGGGCCTCAAATGCGTTGGAGGCGAATAGTAGCACACATCACTAGTTGTACAGTAGTTCACAAAACGGAATGCTTTTATGAGGAATGTAGATCTTCTTCACAAAAAAATATTGAACCTTATCTAAATGAAATTAATTTCATTATATGAAAAATATAAAACTCCAAATATGATATTTGTATGGTTTTTTATTCTGTGAATTGTGTTTTTTAGTGCGTATCTTGGATTTAAAATCTTATTGTTAATGGTTTTATAAATTATGAAAAATCAAGAGGATTGATTAGATGTTCGTCGAATAAATAAAGATAAACTTTTCAAGCTATTGTTTTTAAATGTTATTTTTGTTTTTTTACATTAGTATTTAGAAAATTTGACAGCCAGAATAATCTTTTGCACTCTTAGCTCCAGATTTTGAGAAGGCGCTGTATAACGTTTTGTTAACGCTCTATCTCAAACATATAAAAAAAGGGAACCGGACAAGGATATCCCGAACTAAGAAAAGGCAGTGGATTAATTATGAAAAAAACTCTATTAGCACTAGCTGTAGTTGCGTCTGCAACTTCAGTGAACGCAGCTGAAGTATTCAAATCTGAAGAAGGTTCTGTAGATTTCTACGGTCAGCTACGTCCAACTCTTCTATTCCTAGACAGCACAGACCACACTGCAGAGCTAAACACTAGCTCTTCTCGTATGGGCGTAAACGGTGTCTACGTTGTAAACGACAACCTAAAAGTTCTAGGTGAAGTTGAAATCGGTGTTGCTCTAGGTGACAACTACGGTGCAGGTGCTGATTCAAGCGAGCGTACTGATGACTCAGTATACGTACGCCGTCACATCTTTGGCTTCGACATGGGCGATATGGGTACACTTCGTTTTGGTAAAGAAGGTACTTGGGCTGATGACATCTACGGAGCTGATTACTCATACTTCTTCGGTGGTTCTGCACTTCTTTACGGACACGCGTGGAACAACTCTTCTCAAATTAAATACGCTTACGAAAATGACGCATTCTGGCTAAAAGCTGGTTACGCGCTAGGTGAGAAAGATCAAAACGAAGAAATCCGCGAAGTATTCGTAGGTAAGTCTTTCAATGACCTATCTGTACACGCTGGCGTTCTTTCTTCTGAGAACAAGATTGCTTCTAAAGGTAACAACACTGAAAACCTATCTTTCGAAGTAACTGCTGAATACGCTCTAGATGAGCACACTCTAGGTGCTACGTACTACTACAACGAAAATGAAGACAAAGCAGCTAACGAGACTATCGATTCTCACGGTATCTCTCTAGCAGGCATGTTCGCTGTAGCTCCTAAAACAACACTTTACTCTGGCTACGAGCTAGTAATGTCATCTTCTGACAAATCTGGCAAGAAAGATGGCGACCAATCTAAGTTTTACGCTGGCGTTGAATACAAGTTCTCTAAATGGGCTCGCGTATTCGCAGAAGCGGGTTACAATTTTGATGGTGATAAGCTAGAAGCTGGTAAAACAACTGCAGAAACTGATTCTAAAACTGACTTCGGTGTTGGTGCACGTTTCTACTGGTAATCAATACCCAGTTTGATATTGTAAGACCCAGCTATATGCTGGGTCTTTTACTATGAAGATAAGGATGAAAAACTCTATGCAGTTATCATTAAAAGTGGCAATGGCGTTGTCTATTCTTGCCAGTACAAACCTTTATGCTGCAACGACTTTAGTGGTTCCAGAAGACGTGAAGTTACTGGCCGTCAATATGGAGAAGCCAAAACTTGAGGGGGGACTTTTCTCTAGTGAGAAGACAATTGAGATCCCCGACGGAACTAACCAAATTGTCTTCAAATATCAACCTGCTTTTGAAACAAACGAAAACCTTAAGACAGTTTACAGTGACGTGATCATCGCTAAGTTTGATGTTGAAAATGAAAAACTAAAGTTTGAACTACCAGAGTTTAAAACTCTTCGTCAAGCGCAAAACAACATCTCACCTTTAGATTGGCAACTGCTGGACACCAAAGGTCAACCTATTGCTTTGGTCGAAGATGTATTAGAGTCAGATGGTGTTCAAATTGGTCGTAATTACCCTCAAGAATCTCGTAACTACAATATTGCTGGCGGTATCGCGAGTGTTGCCGTTAGTTATGTAACTGTGAATCAGCATCAACAATCAGTAAGTGATATCGAGCCTCGAGTTGAGACTAGCGATACCCGAACAATAACAGTGCCTGAAGACAGTCCAATGATTGATGTATTAAAGACGATGTACAATAAAGCGTCTCCAGCGGAAAAAGAGGCATTTAAAAACTGGCTAGCTGAGCAGTAATCCCTTAATTTGTTAGATAGGGTTTGACGGAAGAAGTTGAAACGCTTCCAAGAATCTAAAAAGCAGGCTTTAAGCCTGCTTTTATCTTTTCTGCCGTATTAGAGAGAGATTTCTCTCCATTCACCAGGCATTAGGTCGTTAAGGACGATATCACCCATCGAATGACGGATGAGGCGCAAAGTAGGGAAGCCAATGTGTGCAGTCATGCGACGCACCTGGCGATTTCTTCCTTCAATAATGGTAATGGCTAGCCAAGTTGTTGGGATATTTGCCCGAAAACGAACAGGAGGGGTTCTATCCCAGACTTGTGGTTCTGGAATCACTTCAACTTCGGCTGGTAGGGTCATACCATCTTTTAGCTCTACTCCCTTTCTCAATTTTTCAAGATCTTGCTCTTGAGGAGCGCCATCGACTTGAACCCAATAAGTCTTCGGCGATTTTGACTTTGGCTGCGTGAGCTTCGCCTGTAAGATGCCGTCGTTAGTGAGCACCATCAAACCTTCGCTGTCTCGGTCCAATCGGCCAGCCGCATAGACATCTTTGATTGGGATATAGTCCGCTAACGTTTTGCGACCATCACCATCGGTAAATTGACTGAGCGTGTCGTAAGGCTTGTTGAAAATAATGACTTTACGATCTTTGGGGGCCACTTTTGGCTTTTGGCTTTTTGTTGGGCGATTAGGGCGACGGTCTTGCTGAGTACGAGTCTTTGAGCCATTGCGAGCTCCTGAGTGTTTAAAATGGCCCGTTTTAGACTGGTTACGACTGCGACCTTTTTCCTGACCTGTACGAGATGACATGTTAACTACCCTGCAAAAATGTAAATGAACTGTGTTTGAAAGTTTTAAGTTTTCTCATGATCGGATATGATTTGCGCGCCTAAAACTAACAAACGCGCACAGAATGATAGACTAATTCGTGTTATTTGTTTAATTATATCAGTGCACTCATGGATTCAGAGCTTAGAGCTTCAAACTACAACAAAGAGTGCGAACCGCATGTGGCGTTAGTGAGGAGACATGTACTGCTAACGTGCAGCAATGCGTCAATTAAACCAACTCAGACGCTGAGTTGATCAGCCAACAAGTTGATTAAAAAATAGGGAAATTTCATGCCTACAGAAAAACCTACAATTATCTACACCATCACTGATGAAGCGCCGGCGCTAGCAACTTATTCATTACTACCAATCATTCAATCATTCACAGCATCGTCTGGCATCAATGTAGATACTCGTGATATTTCACTAGCAGGTCGAATTATCGCTAACTTCCCAGAGCATCTAAAAGAAGAACAGCGCATTGGCGATGCGTTGACTGAGCTTGGTGAACTGGCTCAAACTCCAGAAGCAAATATCATCAAGCTGCCTAACATTTCAGCTTCAGTTCCTCAGCTTAAAGCGGCGATTAAAGAGCTTCAGGCGAAAGGTTACGATTTACCAAACTACCCAGAAGAACCGAGCACGTACGAAGAGAAAGCTATTAAAGCGGCTTACGACAAAATCAAAGGTAGTGCGGTTAACCCAGTACTTCGTGAAGGTAACTCAGACCGTCGTGCTCCAACTTCGGTTAAGAACTACGCGAAGAAAAATCCACATTCAATGGGTGCGTGGTCATCAGAGTCTAAGTCTCATGTCGCGAGCATGTCAGACAATGACTTCTTTGGTAGCGAAAAGTCCACGACTATCTCTGGTGCAACAGAGGTAAAAATCGAGTTTGTTGGTAATGACGGTACAGTTAAAGAGCTCAAGTCTGCGTTCCCATTACTAGATAAAGAAGTCATTGACACTTCAGTGATGAAGAAGAAGGCGCTGGTTGAATTTTTCGAGAAAGAGATTGCTGAAGCGAAAGCACAAGACGTGCTGCTGTCTCTTCATATGAAAGCGACAATGATGAAAGTTTCTGACCCTGTCATTTTCGGCCATGCAGTAAAAGTTTACTACAAAGACGTTTTCGATAAGTACGGCAAGCTGTTTGAAGAGCTAGGCGTTGATGTAAACAATGGCATCGGTGATGTTTACTCAAAAATTGAGTCTCTACCTGAAGCGCAAAAAGCAGAAATTGAAGCGGCCATTCAAGCGGTTTACCAAACTCAACCAGAACTTGCGATGGTTGATTCTGATCGTGGTATCACAAACTTACATGTACCAAGCGACATTATTGTAGATGCTTCTATGCCAGCAATGCTTCGCTCTTCTGGTCAAATGTGGGGACCAGATGGTAAACAAAAAGATACCAAAGCGATGATACCAGATCGTAGCTACGCAGGTATTTACCAAGCGGTGATTGATTTCTGTAAAGAGCACGGCGCATTTGACCCGACCACTATGGGTAGCGTGCCTAACGTTGGCTTAATGGCTCAAAAGGCAGAAGAGTATGGTTCTCACGACAAGACATTTATTCTAGACGCAGCGGGTACTGTTCGCGTTGTTGATACTGCGGGTAACGTATTGTTAGAGCAAGCGGTTGAAGAAGGCGATATCTTCCGTATGTGTCAGGTGAAGGACGCACCAATCCAAGATTGGGTTAAACTAGCAGTGACTCGCGCACGTGCAACAGGTGTTCCAGCTGTATTCTGGCTAGACGCAAACCGTGCGCACGATGCTGAACTCATTAAGAAAGTAAATACCTACTTACCAGAGCACGATACTGACGGTCTAGAGATTAAGATCCTGTCTCCTGTTGATGCTTGTAAGTACTCGCTAGAGCGTATGAAAGCGGGTCTAGATACTATCTCTGTAACGGGTAACGTTCTTCGTGACTACCTAACAGACTTGTTCCCAATTCTAGAGTTAGGCACGTCAGCTAAGATGCTATCTATCGTTCCATTGATGAATGGCGGTGGTCTATTTGAAACAGGTGCTGGTGGTTCTGCTCCTAAGCATGTTCAACAAGTAGAAAAAGAGAATCACCTTCGTTGGGATTCTTTAGGTGAGTTCTTAGCACTAGCTGCATCCCTAGAACATCTAAGTGTGGTGGCAAACAACCCGAAAGCACAAGTTTTGGCGGATACGCTAGACAAAGCGACTGGCGAGTTTTTAGATACCAACAAGTCTCCATCACGTAAAGTGGGCGAATTAGATAACCGCGGTAGTCATTTCTACCTTGCACTTTACTGGGCGAAAGCACTTGCCGAGCAAACAGACGATGCTGATCTCGCTGCTGAGTTTGCACCGATTGCGAAAGCGTTGTCAGAGCATGAAGAAAAAATCGTCGCTGAGCTAAACAACGCACAGGGTGTGAAAGGAGAGCTGGGCGGTTATTACCTGCTAGACGATGCACTGGTTTCTAAGTTGATGCGCCCAAGCGAAACCTTTAACGCGATCATTAACAAGTAAAATAGATGAAAAGAGCACGTCGCTTTCGACGTGTTTCTTATTTTATCAATACTTTGTATGTGGTCTATCTGCATTTCATAAGCTACAAATAGTAAGAAACCCGCTATCTTGGCGGGTTTATTTTTCTCTTCAGAACATCAAAATGATGTTTCGAGAGCAATATTTTTATTTTTCGACAGCGCTCTAATTATTTGGCTTGACCTTCAAGAGGCACGACGCTACTCGCGTGACAGCCTTTGGGACCTTTTTCAATCTCGTATGAGACTTGTTGGCCTGCTTTCAGTGTACGATAACCGTCCATCTGGATAGTTGAGTAGTGGGCAAAGATATCTCCCTCTTCTTCATCTGAACAAATAAACCCAAATCCTTTGGCATTGTTAAACCACTTTACTGTACCTGTAGCCATGCTTTTACATCCCTCATGCATTTTTTACTGAGTTGTTACAACAACCAAGTTATACCTTTAACCTGGTACTACTATTGTCAGCGAACGCTAACAAACATCTAGTCAATGAGAAATCACATTCACCAAGCTGCTTAAAAACAAATGGATTCAAAATGACGATTTATGCATCAACACTTTCCACTGTAGTCAATGAATCCCGACAGTCAATAGCATTAAGCAACAAACAGAAACATAATTGAAAACAAATCACTTTTGAGATTAACAAATTTGCAAACAGTTTTTCGTATATACGCGGAAGTTTGGTCAATTAGCCTGCAAAGTAGTATTCACTGGAAAAACCATACTGTTCGTGTTGCTTATGATAGATGAATCCTCTAACTGAATAAAAAATGAAGTTTTCGTGATAATTACCCCATTCTCAGTTAGGAAGTGTGATCTCGGTAGAAGACTGAGAGATGTTTCGCAATAGCTCGGAGGGGGTAAAAAGAAAGTTATTTTATAAGTAAAAATGTGTAACTTATCGACAAGCATCTTTTATTTGCGCCCCCTCAAGACCTGCATTAGTCTCTATATTAGGTAGTAACTTTTATCGATCAAAGATCGAATTCGGTGCCATATCTCACTACACCGCGCTGCACGCTTGTGGTAGATTGTTTTTATAGGTCGAAAACATCAACCCTTTGATACGATATCTTTGAATTGCCATGAGTAAAAATTTTGAATGGGTCACTCCGGACTCTGATCTTCTGGAGCGAGAAAGTACGAAAGTTCAGCCACCTAAGCTGTACAATGTTGTACTAAATAATGATGACTATACACCTATGGATTTCGTCATAGAGGTACTTGAGCGATTCTTTTCACATGACATTGATAAAGCGACTCAGATCATGCTCAAGATTCACTATGAAGGAAAGGCAATCTGTGGCACATACAGTGCAGAAATTGCCGAAACAAAAGTAGCGCAAGTTACGATGTACGCAAGGGAAAATGAACATCCGCTACTTTGCACTATGGAGCAAGCGTAAACAAAGAAGACTTGCTCGAACAACCCAAGTTGTTTTTTCGGGAGGTACTTATGCTAAATAAAGAACTAGAGTCAAGCCTTAACGGTGCATTTGCTCGGGCGCGAGATAAACGCCACGAGTTTATGACTGTCGAACACCTCCTACTTGCATTATTGGAAAATGATGCAGCTAAGGAAGCCCTTTTAGCTTGTAAAGCGGATCTTGACGCTTTACGTAACGAACTCGATATATTCATCGATCAAACTACGCCTCTTATCCCAGACAGTGATGAGACGCGTGAAACCCAGCCGACTTTGAGTTTTCAACGTGTGCTACAACGCGCCGTCTTTCATGTACAGTCGTCTGGCCGCAACGAAGTAACAGGTGCAAACGTGCTTGTGGCGATCTTCAGTGAGCAAGAGTCGCATGCCGCCTACCTACTGAAGAAAAACGACATCTCCCGATTAGATATTGTTAACTTTATCTCCCATGGTATTACTAAAGCGTCAGGTGCAAGCGAAGACCCATCATCAGATTCGTTCAGTTCAGAGAGTGTCGAAGAGCCGAATTCTGAAGAACGTTTGGAAAGCTTTGCGACTAACCTTAATCAGGTCGCTAAAGATGGCAATATCGATCCACTGATTGGTCGCGATAAAGAGCTAGAGCGCACTATTCAAGTACTTTGCCGCCGCCGCAAGAATAACCCATTACTAGTGGGTGAAGCCGGGGTAGGTAAAACAGCCATCGCAGAAGGTCTTGCTTGGCGAATTGTAGAAGGGCAGGTCCCGGAAGTTATTCAAAACAGCGTGATTTACTCATTGGATATTGGTTCTCTATTGGCTGGTACTAAGTACCGTGGTGATTTTGAAAAACGCTTCAAGGCGATTTTGAAACAGCTTGAAAAAGAAGAAGATGCAATTTTGTTCATCGATGAGATACACACAATCATCGGTGCGGGTGCGGCTTCTGGTGGTCAAGTTGATGCCGCAAACCTTATCAAACCTCTACTAAGTAGCGGTAAGTTGCGTTGTATCGGCTCGACTACATACCAAGAATACAGCAACATTTTCGAGAAAGAGCGTGCGTTGTCCCGTCGCTTCCAAAAGATTGACGTTGTAGAGCCTTCTCTGGATGACACAACTAAAATCTTGATGGGCTTGAAGCCGAAGTACGAAGCACACCATGAAGTACGTTACACCAATAAAGCACTGCGTGCCGCGGTAGAACTTTCGGCGAAATACATCAATGAACGTCATTTACCAGATAAAGCCATTGATGTCATTGATGAAGCTGGCGCTCGCAGTCGTCTTGCTCCTGCAAGCCGCCGTAAGAAAACGGTTGGTGTTGCCGATATCGAAGCGATGGTTGCCAAGATGGCACGAATCCCAGAGAAGTCGGTTTCTTCTTCAGATAAAGACATCTTGAAGAACCTAGATAGCAAGATGAAGATGTTGGTATTTGGTCAAGATAATGCGATTGATGCATTATCCGAAGCGATCAAGCTGACACGTGCAGGTTTGGGCGTGGATAACAAACCAGTTGGTTCATTCTTGTTTGCTGGCCCTACTGGGGTGGGTAAAACAGAGGTGACGGTGCAGCTATCTAAGCTTCTAGGGATCGAGCTACTTCGTTTTGATATGTCGGAATATGGTGAGCGTCACTCCGTGAGTCGCTTAATTGGTGCACCTCCTGGTTATGTCGGTTACGACCAAGGTGGCTTGCTAACAGACGCTGTTATCAAGCACCCACATTCAGTCGTATTACTCGATGAGATTGAGAAAGCGCATCCAGATATCTTTAATTTGCTATTGCAAGTGATGGATAATGGTACGCTAACGGACAACAACGGTCGTAAAGCAGACTTCCGTAATGTCATCCTCGTTATGACAACCAACGCGGGTGTGGCTGAAACTGAGAAGAAATCAATTGGTTTGATTCAGCAAGACAACAGTCACGATGCGATGGCGGAAATTAAGAAGGTATTCACTCCTGAGTTCCGTAACCGTCTTGATAACATCATCTGGTTTAACAGCCTTGATGAAAGCGTTATCCATCAAGTTGTTGATAAGTTTATTGTTGAACTGCAGGTGCAACTTGATGCTCGTGGCGTATCAATGGAGGTATCGCAAGATGCACGCCATTGGTTAGCGAATAAAGGTTATGATAAGGCGATGGGTGCTCGCCCAATGGGACGCGTTATCCAAGAGCAACTTAAGAAACCTTTGGCTAATGAATTGTTGTTTGGCTCTCTAGTCGACGGCGGCACTGTGAAAGTAACACTAGTGAATGACACACTTAAATTTGAATATTTGAGTGAGAAAGAGGCAGCGATGCATTAATTGCTCCGTAGGGAAGTAAAAGCGCACGATTTTATCGTGCGCTTTTTGTTTGTCTGAACCTACTCGGAAATAAAAATCATGCAATAAAAAACGGAGCAAACTGCTCCGTTTTTTATTGCATCCGAAAATCAGAGATTAACGAGCGCGGAAGACGATGCGGCCTTTTGACAGGTCGTATGGAGTCATCTCTACAGTTACTTTGTCACCCGTTAGGATACGGATGTAGTTCTTACGCATCTTGCCAGAGATGTGAGCAGTCACAACGTGACCGTTTTCAAGTTCAACACGGAACATAGTGTTTGGTAGAGTGTCAAGGACCGTGCCTTGCATCTCGATTACGTCTTCTTTAGCCATTTAATCCTCTTTAGAAATTAGGCAATATTAGCGGTCTATATTCTGCCGCTAAATAGTAATTATGTAAAGTTGAGGCGTATTCTACCCTCGCCAACGCTGATTTACTAGCCTTTGGTGGCGTTGAAAGCGTGTTTTATAGTTCATTGCTGGACACTCATCAATCTGATAACCCAAATAAAGCCACTGTTGTTTGTTTTCTTGGCAGTATTTTATTTGATAGAGCACTGCCAAAGTGCCAAGAGATAACGGGTAGTCAGGGTCAAAAAAAGTATAAAATGCACTCGAACATTGAGTCATTACATCCGTTACCGCAATGGCGAGTAATTGATTTGACTCATCGTAAATATGCAAAAATGAAGTGGTCAACCAGCTGGTTTGGGCAAACCGATAAAATTCATCACGCTTTGGTGGATACATAGTGCCGTTTTTGTGTCGTTTGGCAATGTAACGACTGTAAAGCGCAAACCATTCCTCATCCATTTCGGGTTTCATTTCCCAACGTAAAGGTTGTGCTTTACTGAGCAGCCTCTTCTGGCTTTTTGATAGCGTCACATCCGGAATCGAGACTCGAATTGGCTGGCAAGCATTACAATGCTCACAGTGCGGTTTATATATGGTATCTCCGCTACGACGAAAGCCGTTGGCCATCAGCAGTTGATAGTTTTCTTCAGTATGCAGCCCTGCATCAAGTGCTACTGCCACACGCTCTTGCCGTTCAGGCAAGTAACTGCAAGGGTGATTATTCGTTAATCCAATTCGAATATGTTGTATATCCGTACTCATACTGAATCCTGCAAAACTTGGGGCTTATAGGTATCAAATAGTGTTTGTTTTTCTCTTAAAGATAGTAGTTTTTGCATAAACTCGTTACGCTCTAGTTCAAATGCGCCAAGTGATGCCAAGTGCGAGTTCATAACCTGACAATCGATTAATTGACCTTGCTTTGACGCCAAATGGTTGCATAAGTACCACAATGCAATTTTAGATGCGTTATCTTTTAGGCTAAACATCGACTCTCCGCAAAAAAGTTGACCAACGCAGATGCCATATAGTCCCCCAATGAGCTCGTTGTCATGCCATACTTCTACAGAGTGACAGTGACCAAGTTTAGCTAACTCAATGTAAGACGCTTGCATGTCCTCGTTGAGCCAAGTTTCCTCTGCAGGACGTGTTGATGAACATAGTCTAATCACTTCTTCTGTCGCGAAATTGAGCGTTACTTTATAGTTATGTTTACGCTGAAATTTTTTGAGACTTTTAGACGGTTTAAACGCTAAGGGATCAAAAACAGCGCGTGGGGAAGGGCTCCACCATAGAATAGGTTCTCCAGGACCATACCAAGGGAAAATGCCTTGATAGTAACCATTGAGGATTCTCATGGGATCTAAGTCACCGCCAAAAGCAAGCAAACCATTGGGATCGCTGAGTGCTTTATACGGTGAGGGAAAGTTGAACGTATCATCGAGTTCAGTTAAATAAATAGCCATAAGAAGTCGTTACCAACATTAGAGTCAGAGGAGTTTATGATGACCTGGTCAAGAAATATTGTGAAAGTATGGCTTTGGATCATACTGTTTTTCCCACTTGCCGCCAACGCAGCATATGAAAGAAATGTTGCCAAGCCGGTAAATGAAGTGGTGTATGGGAAGATTGACTCTGTCCGTTATATTACTCAGCAAGAGGTCGTTCAATCGAAAAATAATGGTTGGAAAACGCTACTTGGTGCCACAATAGGCGGTTTAGTCGGCAATCAATTTGGTGGCGGTACGGGAAGAGAAGTTGCGACGGCAGTGGGTGCACTTGCAGGTGCAGCGGTTGCACAAAATCAAAGTAATTACCAATACACGGTTGAATATAAGTTAGTTGAGCTACTCATTAAAGTGAAGGGCGACAAGCTGATTAATGTTATCCAAGATGTTGATAAAAATATGCTATTTAGTCGAGGGGATGAAGTTCGTATCTTATATTTTGATGATGGAGTCAGGGTTGATATCGCTTATTAATCCTACGTTATTTTAACCTAAGGTAGCCTAACCAGGCATGCACAGTAGGGCTGGCTTATCGTCAAATAAAATCGAAATAGCTTGCTGTTTCGTCGCGCCTCTTTCGCTCTTATTTACATCGCTGGCAATGCCTTTAATTCTGCATCTTTAGGCTACTTGAGTATATTCATAAATTAGCGCCGATTTGCTCTGGTTTTGTCGTGTTTTTTTGGGTAGTCTGAATTCACGAAGAATTGTTTAGCTCTCATAAAAAATCGTATGTTGAGGGCACAAAGGATTATCAACTTTTAATGGAAAGCCTAACGTTACAACCTATCAATAAAATTCAAGGGGAAGTGAATCTTCCTGGCTCTAAAAGCGTTTCTAATCGAGCTCTTTTACTTGCTGCTCTTGCTAAAGGCAGAACTCGCCTTACTAATCTCCTCGACAGTGATGATATCCGTCATATGCTGAATGCGCTGACTAAACTCGGCGTTCAATACCAACTTTCCGAAGATAAAACAGAATGTCTCGTTGAAGGCCTTGGGCGTCCGTTTTCTGTCTCAGAGCCGGTAGAGTTATTTCTCGGTAATGCTGGCACTGCGATGCGACCATTAGCTGCGGCTCTTTGTCTTGGAGAAGGGGAGTATGTACTGACGGGCGAACCTCGTATGAAAGAGCGTCCAATTGGTCACCTTGTCACGGCACTGAAAGATGCTGGTGCGAACGTTGAGTACATGGAAAACGAGAACTTTCCGCCTCTCAAAATAGTCGGTACTGGCCTAAAAGCAGGTACAGTTTCTATCGATGGATCTATTTCGAGTCAGTTCTTGACCGCTTTCTTAATGTCTGCGCCATTGGCTGAAGGTGAAATTCGCATCAACATCGAAGGCGAGTTGGTTTCTAAGCCTTATATCGATATCACCCTGCATATCATGAAGCAGTTTGGGGTCGATGTGATCAACAACGACTATCAAGAGTTTGTGATTCCTGCCGGTCAGCAATACATCGCCCCAGGTGATTTCTTGGTTGAAGGTGACGCGTCTTCTGCTTCTTACTTCTTGGCGGCGGCAGCCATCAAAGGCGGAGAAGTTAAAGTGACGGGTATCGGTAAAAACAGCATTCAAGGTGATATTCAATTTGCTGATGCGCTTGAAAAAATGGGTGCAGAAATTGAATGGGGTGATGACTACGTAATTTCACGTGTTGGTCAATTGAAAGGCATCGATATGGATTACAACCATATCCCTGATGCTGCAATGACCATCGCGACAACAGCGCTATTTGCCGAAGGCACTACTGCTATTCGTAACGTTTATAACTGGCGTGTAAAAGAAACAGACCGTTTGTCAGCTATGGCGACGGAATTACGTAAAGTTGGTGCGGAAGTGGAAGAAGGGGAAGACTACATCATCGTCAAACCTGTCTCTCAGTTAAAGCATGCTGCAATTGATACTTACGATGATCATCGAATGGCGATGTGTTTTTCGCTGGTGGCACTTAGTGATACGCCTGTGACGATTAACGATCCAAAGTGTACGTCGAAAACGTTCCCTGACTACTTCGACAAACTTAAGGCTTTAAGCTGCTAAATATTCTGACCTGAAACAGTAAAGCCAGAGTGAATAACACTCTGGCTTTTTTTTGTTTTCCGCTACTATTTAACCAGCGTAAATTCCTTGGAAAGGTGATGCGCTAAGTATTTGAACATATTGAATACTGCAGTCGTATTTGAAGTTGGTAAACCTTTGTCATCAAGGAAGTATTCACCTTTAAAAACTAAAACACCTTCTTTTTCTTCTACGCTTGTTGCTCGCATTCCCTCGATGTAATCATCGTGCTCTTGGATGATTTGGTTAGCGATCAAAAGAAGGTCAAACTCTTCGATAAACGTTCTATCTGACATACTTTTTCTACCATTCATTTCAGTTGAGAACGCTGAGTATACCTACAACTAAAATGGGTTTGCATGATTAATTCAGTTAATCGTTCACTTAGCCTAAACAGATCAATTTTTAGAGTGAAAGTATGATTAGTTGGAGGATATGACAGAGCCACTGAACGAAACTATTTTGTGATGGGTAACAAAATTTATTGCATTGGATTAGCGGATGCTAAGTTTGCCTGTTTAGATATGCCGCTCAATACCTTTCAGAACCCTGTCTCTTTGAAGTATAAAGACGATGAATTGTCAACCAATCGGATCTGAATTTCAAAAAAGCAGTTGATCTTCTTTTCATCTCGCACAATAGTAAAAAAGAAGCAATGAAATAGAACATTATGCGGGTGGCCTTTAAACAAGGTTTCTACCCGCATTATTATGAAGGACGTTAGAGTCAGTTATGGGTAAATCACTCGTTATAGTGGAGTCACCAGCCAAGGCAAAGACGATAAATAAGTACCTTGGTAAAGACTTTATTGTTAAGTCTAGTGTTGGTCATGTGCGTGATCTGCCTACGGCCGGTCAAAGCACTGGTGAGAAAAAAGCCGCAGCCATCTCAACAAAAGGGATGAGTCCGGAAGAGAAAGCGCGCGTTAAAAAAGAGAAAGACCGCAAAGCGTTGATCAAAAAAATGGGGATTAACCCATATCATGACTGGGAAGCGAATTACCAAATCCTTCCAGGCAAAGAAAAAGTTGTCAACGAACTACAAAAACTCGCCAAAGACGCAGATTGCGTTTATCTCGCAACCGATTTGGACCGCGAAGGGGAAGCAATCGCATGGCACCTTCGTGAGATCATCGGTGGCGATGAAGAGCGATACAAACGTGTAGTTTTTAACGAAATTACGAAAAACGCGATCCAACAAGCTTTCCAGACACCTGGTGAGCTGAACATGGATGGTGTTAATGCCCAACAAGCGCGTCGCTTCATGGACCGTGTCGTTGGTTTTATGGTTTCACCTTTACTTTGGAAGAAAGTGGCTCGTGGTTTATCTGCTGGTCGCGTGCAGTCTGTTGCGGTGAAACTATTAGTTGAGCGTGAGCGTGAGATTAACGCGTTTGTACCAGAAGAATTCTGGGATATTCATGCGAATACGAAAACGAAAGACAAAGCTGACTTTAAACTGCTTGTTGCTCAGAAAGATGGTTCTGCGTTTAAGCCAGTTAATGAGGCAGAAACCAAAGCAGCGATGTCTGTGCTTGAGAATGCAAGTTACGAAGTATGTAAGCGTGAAGATCGCCCTACAAAGAGCAAGCCTTCAGCACCTTACATCACCTCTACGCTTCAACAGGCAGCAAGTACACGTCTGGGCTACGGCGTGAAAAAGACCATGATGCTAGCTCAGCGCCTCTATGAGGCCGGTTACATCACTTATATGCGTACTGACTCGACTAACCTAAGTGCCGAGGCTGTGGACGCTGTACGTGACTTTATTGGTTCTGAGTTTGGTGATAAGTACTTACCAGCGAAACCATTGACGTACGGTAGCAAAGAAGGGGCACAGGAAGCGCACGAAGCGATCCGTCCTTCAAATGTGGGTGTTAAAGCGGAAGACCTGCAAGGTGTCGATGCTGATGCGCACAAACTTTACGCTTTGATTTGGAATCAGTTTGTCGCGTGTCAAATGACGCCAGCAGAATACGATTCAACAACCATCAGCGTAAAAGCAGCAGAATACACGCTTAAAGCGAAAGGCCGTATCCTTAAATTTGACGGCTGGACTCGTGTACAACGTCCAATGGGCAAAAACGAGGATACAATCCTTCCTGCGGTACAACTTGGCGATAAGCTAAGTTTAGAGTCACTTGACCCTAAACAGCACTTTACAAAGCCACCTGCGCGCTACACTGAAGCAGCACTGGTTAAAGAGCTGGAGAAACGAGGTATTGGTCGTCCGTCGACTTACGCATCGATCATTTCTACGATTCAAGATCGTGGTTACGTGAAAGTTGATCAGCGCCGTTTCTACGCTGAAAAAATGGGTGAAATTGTTACTGACCGCCTTGATGACAGCTTTAACGATTTGATGAACTACGACTTTACTGCGCGTATGGAACAGAAATTGGACCAAATCGCTGAAGGTGAAGTGAACTGGAAAGCTGTGTTAGACAACTTCTTTGCTGATTTTACTGGCGATCTTGAAAAAGCGGAGCTGGATGAGTCAGAAGGCGGTATGAAGTTAAACCACATCGTCATGACGGATATCGAGTGTCCGACGTGTAGCCGTCCAATGGGTATCCGTACTGCTTCGACAGGTGTGTTCTTAGGCTGTTCTGGTTACGCGTTACCACCAAAAGAGCGTTGTAAGACAACCATCAACTTGGGTGACGAAGAGGGTATTATTAACGTTCTAGAAGAAGACGTTGAAACGGCCGCGCTTCGTGCTAAAAAGCGTTGTCCGATCTGTGAAACGGCGATGGACGCATACCTGATTGATGACAAGCGTAAGATGCATGTTTGTGGTAATAACCCGAACTGTGAGGGCTACCTTGTTGAATACGGCGAGTTCAAAGTCAAAGGCTATGATGGTCCAGTTGTTGAATGTGACAAATGTGGCTCAGATATGGTGCTTAAGAACGGTCGCTTTGGTAAATACATGGACTGTACGAGTGAAACGTGTAAGAACACTCGTAAGATTCTGAAGAATGGCGAAGTCGCGCCACCGAAAGAAGATCCTGTTCATTTCCCCGAGTTACCATGTGAAAACTCAGATGCGTATTTCGTACTTCGTGATGGTGCTTCAGGTCTATTTATGGCGGCAAGCAACTTCCCTAAATCGCGCGAGACACGTGCTCCTTTGGTTGTTGAACTGGCACGTTTTGAAGAGCGTTTACCTGAGAAGTTCAAATACCTAGCGACCGCACCGCAAGAAGATCCTGATGGTCGTCCTGCAGTTGTACGCTTTAGTCGCAAAACAAAAGAGAACTACGTTCGTTCGGAAGAGAACGGCAAACCATCTGGTTGGACAGCGCTCTTTGTTGAAGGTAAGTGGGAAGTCACAGATAAGCGTAAAAAAGCGAAAGCATAAAAATGCACCATTAAGGTAATGTAAAAAGGCAGCGATATCGCTGCCTTTTTTGCGTAGGGGCCGACAGTTTTCTCCTGCGCATTCTTCCTTTAATCGACCTTTCCTCACTTTAACAAGCACCATTGTCGCTAGAAAACACCAGAGTCACGATTTATTGGTAGCGAACGTATTTTTTATGTAAAAAACATTCGTCGTAACTTTCATTTTGCGTTCATATATTTGTTATATATTAAGCTCAAAAAGTCGGTGGTGTAGTGAATCCGTTCGTAAATTGTTTTCATAATGTAATCGTTTGCTTTTGCATGTGTGATCTAGATATCGTCTTGAGTAAGCAAGAACTGTATGGAACACAGAATGGCGTATTAAAAATTGTAATTTAGAACCTGCTTAGATAATTTATTACAAAAATTAGTGCAACTGTGTGCATTTTGCGTCGAAAAATAAGAAAAGAGTGGACGTTGCATACTGGAAGTGCCGTAGCTTTTTTATCGTGTTGTAAGAGTTCAAAGAAACTCCTGATACGGTTACTAAATGTATTCGCTTGACTCCCCGAGTATGACTCATTCAAGCGAGTACCAAATCCAAGCTATAACGATATGGAGAACAACAAATGGCTGGTGTTTTGGGAATGATTCTTGCTGGCGGTGAAGGCTCTCGTTTGAGACCTTTAACAGAATCTCGTAGTAAACCTTCGGTACCGTTTGGTGGTAGCTATCGATTGATCGATTTTGCTCTAAACAATTTTGTAAATGCGGATTTAATGCGCATTTACGTCCTCACCCAATTTAAATCTCAATCTTTGTTCCATCATTTAAAAAAGGGCTGGAACATTAATGGCATCACTGACCGCTTTATCGATCCTATTCCTGCTCAAATGCGCACTGGTAAGCGTTGGTACGAAGGAACGGCAGACGCGATCTATCAAAATCTCCGTTTTATGGAATTAGAGGAACCAGAGCAAGTTTGTATTTTTGGCTCTGACCATATCTATAAGATGGATATCAAACAAATGCTGAACTTCCATTCAGAAAAGCAGGCTTCTCTGACGGTATCTGCATTGCGTATGCCACTAAAAGAGGCGTCGCAATTTGGGGTTATCGAAGTGGACAGTGAAGGTCGCATGATAGGCTTTGAAGAGAAACCAGCAAAACCGAAGTCAATTCCTGGCGATCCTGATTACGCTTTAGTTTCAATGGGTAACTACGTTTTTGAAGCTCAGGTGTTATTCTCTGAGTTGGTTGAAGATGCGGATAATGAAGCTTCATCACATGATTTTGGGAAGGATATTATTCCTAAGATGTTCCCTCGAGGTGACGTGTTCGTGTATGACTTCAGTACTAACAAAATCAGCGGTGAAAGAGAAGAGGTGTACTGGCGTGACGTGGGAACCATTGATGCGTACTGGGAAGCGCACATGGATCTGCTAGAAAAAGACGCACCGTTTTCACTATATAACCGTAAATGGCCGCTGCATACTTATTATCCTCCATTGCCGCCAGCGACATTTACAGACTCTGATAATGGCCGTGTTCAGATCATCGACAGTTTGGTATGTAATGGCAGTTACGTCAGAGGCTCAAGAATAGAAAAGTCGGTGCTTGGGTTCCGCAGTAATATTGCATCTGCTTGCGATATCAGCGAATGTATCCTTCTTGGTGACGTGAAAATTGGCGAAGGCTGTGTTTTACGTCGTGTGATTGTCGATAAGGATGCCGATATTGCTCCTGGTACTCAGATTGGTGTGAATCTTCAAGAAGATAAAAAACACTTCCATGTGTCTGAGGAGGGCATTGTTGTTATTCCGAAAGGAGCTCGAGTTGGCTACTAACAACTTATCTATTCTGTTTGTAGCTTCTGAGGTTGAAGGCCTCATTAAAAGTGGTGGCTTGGCAGATGTTGCCAAGGCACTACCGGAAGCCCTTCAAAACCTACAGCAAGACGTAAGAATTACCATCCCTGCGTACAGCAGTATTGATAAACTCGCAGACGCAGAAGTTGTATTAGAAACAGAATTAACATCATGGCCGCATTCGGAGTATCGAGTTTTGCGGCTCATGTTAGGTCAAAATCCTGTTTACCTGATTGATTGTCCGCCGTATTTCAATCGACCATCGATGTATGCGGAGAACAACCAAGCGTATATCGATAACGGTGAGCGCTTTGCGTTTTTTAGTGCGGCATGTTTAGACATGTTGCCGAAGCTTGCTTTTCAGCCGGATATCATACACGCGAACGATTGGCACACTGGTCTTGTTCCATTTTTGCTCAAGCACAGGTATAGCAATGATTCGTTTTTTGCTCATACTAAAAGCGTCATTTCAATTCACAATGCGGTCTTTAAAGGCGTATTTAGTTATGAAGACGTACAGTGCTTGCCAGAGTTTCATTGTCGAAACGTTCCCGATGCTGCGGTGAGTGCAACGCATATTACGATGCTCAAAGCTGGTGTAATGAATGCCGATAAGATAAACGCGGTCAGCCCTACTTACGCAGAGGAACTCAAAACAGAGCTTGGCAGTCATGGAATGGCTTGGGAGTTTCAGCAACGCGCGCAGGACTTAGTTGGTATTTTGAACGGTTGTGATTACAGTGCTTGGAACCCGGAAACGGATACTTACTTGCCAGTTAATTACTGCGCTGACCAACAAAGTATGACGCAAGGCAAGAAAGCGTGTAAACAAGCATTACAACTGCGGCTAAATTTGCCTGAAAAAGATGTAGCCATGTTCGGTATGGTTTGTCGGTTGACCCAGCAAAAAGGTGTGCATTACTTGTTGCCTGCTTTGGCCGATTTTTTGAAGCACGATGTTCAACTAGTTGTCGTTGGGACCGGAGACCCTGTACTAGCCGCTCAGCTAGAAGAGGTTGCTGCACAGTTTTCTAGTAAATTTGTCTTCGTAGAAGCCTATGATAATGAACTTGCGCATATCGTTGAAGCGGGTTCTGATTTCTTTCTGATGCCTTCTGAGTTTGAACCATGTGGTTTAAACCAAATCTATAGTATGGCTTATGGGACATTGCCGATAGTACGTGGTGTCGGTGGTCTAAAAGACAGCGTCAACGATTATGATGTGAACCCTTCTGAAGCGACGGGGTTTGTTTTTTTCGAACCGACACCGCAGGCATTGTTGTTAACGATGCTAAGGGCACTGTTGCTCTATGCTCAAAACGAACCTGAAGTGAATAAAGTACAGTTGCACGCGATGCAACAAGATTTTTGTTGGCAAAAGGCCGCAGAAGCTTATTTGCAACTTTACAATTCGGCGTTAAATTAACTTAAAATTGTAACGAAAGGCACCGAATGAGGTGCCTTTATTATCTTGAGTAAGGGGAGTGTGGTAGGATGGCTTTTTACTCAATAGCACGACCTTTTTGATACTTGAATATGACCCAGCCGCTACTTTTTCATAAAACCTATTTGCACCCTACTAGTCATGAGTGGGTTGTATTTGTGCATGGTGCTGGCGGTAGCTCTTCTATCTGGTTCAAGCAAATCAAAGCTTACAAGCAACACTTTAACTTATTGCTGATCGATTTAAGAGGTCATGGAAAGTCAAATCAGTTACTTAAAGAGCTCATTGCCAGCCGTTATACCTTTACGGAAGTTACCCAAGATATTTTGAAAGTATTGGATCATTTAAAGATCCAATCCGCTCATTTTGTCGGTATGTCACTTGGTACCATTATTGTTCGAAACCTTGCTGAATTATCAGCAGAGCGCGTGCGTTCAATGGTACTCGGTGGCGCTGTCACAAGGCTCAATACTCGTTCTCAAATATTGGTTAAATTAGGTAATTTTTGTAAGCATATCCTGCCGTACATGTGGCTCTACAAACTTTTTGCGTACATTGTTATGCCACAGAGAAGCCAGCGAGAGTCTCGCCATCTTTTTATTCGTGAGGCCAAGAAGCTTTGCCAAAAAGAATTTAAACGTTGGTTTATTCTTGCTGCTGATGTAAATCCTTTAATGAAGTATTTTAAAGATCGAGAGTTACCCATTCCCACACTCTATTTAATGGGCGACAGAGATTACATGTTTATTAAGCCTGTTAAAGAAATGGTTGCGGCGCATAAGCTTAGTGTTTTACGAGAGATCCCCAACTGTGGTCATGTTTGTAATGTTGAGCGCCCTGAAGATTTCAATCAACATTCCATCGAATTTATTAAGCAGCAAACGGTTTCTGCTTAGCGCTGAATAAATCGATTGAGTAGGAGTAGGGGAGTTATTAAGGCTCCCCTATTTGATGTCCACATTGCCAACAAGCACCAAACTGCCCCTCGTTTACCTCATGGCACTTCGGGCACTGCCAATCTTGATACTCATTTCCATCGGATTGTTTGCGGTAGGCTTGTACTATTCCTTCTGCTTTTACTTGTTGTTTGGCGTCAAAAAGCCAGACATAAGGATCGGTATCATCACTAAACGGCAGCTCTCCTTTTAAACCGAAAATACCTTCTCCGCGGACTTCACAGTAGACTTGCTCGGTTTTCAATAATTCGCACACGATATGCGCTTCTGCTGGGTTTTTAGCAATGAATATTTTCATTAAACACGTCCACTTACTAATTATGAGTTTTGCTGACTCGGTGTTGGCCTTACTTTATTCATAACCCATTTAGTGATGATTGGAAACAGCCCCAGTAACGCAAAAGAGGCCAATACCGCAGGTGAAATAATGCCTGACAGGCTTTCAATTGTTGCTAACTGAGTACCGGCGTTTAAGTAAACTGCAGTGCCTGGCAACATACCTACTTGGCTAGTAAGGTAAAATCGACCTACAGACATTGGCGTTAAGCCCATCAACAAGTTGATAAGAAAGAAAGGGAATACCGGAATGAGACGCAAGGAAAATAGATAAAATGCACCGTCTTTTTCGACACCTTGGTTAATTGCGATTAACTTATTGCCAAACTTGTTTTGTACCCAGTCACGCAGCAAATATCGGCTGCTTAAAAATGCTAGTGTTGCACCCATAGTACTGGCGAAAGAAACCAGTAATAAGCTCGTCCAAAAACCAAATAGAGCCGCACCAAGTAATGTAACCACAGCTGCCCCAGGAATAGAAAAAGCGGTAATTGCAATGTAGGCAAAAAAGTAAATAGCTGCCGAAAAAACAAAGTTCTGATCGATGTATGTGGTCAGCGCTTCTTGTTGTGCTTTTGCATTTTCCAACGTTAAATACTGACTAAAGTTAACGCCTAAAAAGATAATGATCGCGACCAGGATTAGGCCTAATATCAGTTTCTTATTCATATTTATGATTCCAATTTGGGATATATATAATAAGACAGAAGGAAAGTCGAAAAAATTTCACAAAAAAAACCGCAGATTAGACTGCGGTTTTACAAGATAGTTTTTAAGGCCGACTTTTATTGGAGGCCGTTCATCAACTCATCTCGGCGAGCTTGAGGTACAACGCTCCAATGAGTACCGTTAATAGCCCCTTCTAGTGCCCATAACAGCTCAATGTTGACGGTTGCAGAGTGCGTATCTCTTATCGCTTTATAAGCGTTAAGTGCACCTTCCTCTTCCAGTTTTTCTACTGACTCAATGCCTGCTTTTTTCAGCATGCGTTCAGTCGCCAGTCGTAAGTTAGGCAAATCTTTTAAGCGATTAGGCTTTGTAGTTGCTTGCTGTTCTTTTTCAAGCTTTGCCTTTTTCAACGATTGGTTAGCTACTTCGATTAAGCGTTCGCTAGACTCCCATAAATCGTTGGAAATTGCGTAGTACTTAGTAACGACTGGGAAGCCACGTTTCTTATAAACGTAAGGCTTTAGCCCTTGTTTCTCGAAGTCAGATGAAGTTTGTTGGTCTGCTCTTATATGAAGCTGATTATTTACAACTAGTGCAAACATTGTTTCATCAGCGAATAGTCCGAAGCCACCAAACATTGAGCGCGACTTGATATTACCAAGTGCCTCAAATAGCTTCATAGAGTCTTTGAGTATCGGTTTATCCATGTTTTGTTATCTCGGTGTAATTAATATTACGCCACCAAAAGTCAGGTCCGAGAGAGTAGCAAACATGCGCAAAAGCAATGTCATTACAGGGTAAAGTCATCGCTTGCACACTTGCCATCGGTAACCCCGCTACCTTCCATATAGTACTATGGTTCAGGCCGGAGGCTTTGCGTCCCACCCTTTCGAATGGTTTGCCCTGTGCGTGACAGAATGAGCATACTTCGTATATTGAATTAACATCACGTTTTACCCGTAAAAGTGTGATTCTGGTTCAATAAAAAGTGTCGACAAGCGCATATTTGTGCATATTTGAGAATGAGGCGGGATGATCTCGAGGTTGTGAGGGAGTGTGATTTACCTACATATAAAACAGAGACTTAGAGATTCGAAATTTTTTGTCTAACAAACCTAAGTCAGGAAAAAGTTATTTAGAGATAAAAAATAAGCGCCCTTTTAGAGCGCTTATTTGACATCGTTATATTTGGCGAATTTTAGTTCATTTTCTTCACGGTGTTTCGAATTACAAGCTCAGGTTGCATTTCGAAAATTCGCTTTTCGTGTTCTTTATCTTTGATTCGCTCAAGTAGGATCTCGAACGCATTTTTACCCACACGACGTTTAGGTTGGTGGATAGTTGTTAACGGTGGAGAGAAGTATTCCGCAAGCTCGATGTTGTCGTAGCCGATCACTGAAATATCATCAGGAACTTTGATACCGTTTTGTTGTAGGCGGCTCATTAGGCCCAGAGCCATTGTGTCGTTAAAACAGAATACCGCTGTCGGACGTTTGTCCATTGCTGTAATTTTATCTGCGACTAATACGGCCGTATCACATTCAAAGTTACCTTCAAGGATCCAATCTTCATTTACAGCTAGGTTTGCTTCGCTCATCGCGCGACGGAAACCTGCAATGCGCTCTTGGCAAGCAAGTTTTTCAAAATGACCGCTTAGACAAGCAATATCAGTATGGCCATTGTCGATCAGATGTTTGGTTGCGATGTAGCCACCTTCTTCTGAGTTATCCATGATCTTGTCCGCTTGTGAGCTTTCTGGACCCCAATCCATGACCACTTTAGGAATGTCGGCATGACGGTCAAGCATCTCTTTAAGCTCTTCGGTTAAGTCAGAACACATCACTAGGATGCCATCAACACGTTTTTCAGCCAGCATACGGATGTAATCGCGTTGTTTTTCGTAAATCCCACCCGTATTACACAGAATCAGAGTGTAGCCTTGGCGGTAACAGTAGCTCTCAACCCCGTCAATCACTTCTGAGAAGAATAGGTTGGTTGACTGCGTTACTAACATGCCAATCGTACGAGTTGAGTTGCACTTTAGGCTGCGTGCAACAGCACTTGGCGCGTAATTCAACTCGTCCACGGCTTTCATTACTTTTTCTTGCGTTGCTTCTGCAACGAAACGCGTTTTATTGATAACGTGCGAAACTGTCGTAGTGGAAACGCCGGCTAAGCGAGCAACGTCTTTTATAGTGGCCATAAATGGTGTCCTGTATCGAGCTACTGAAATATGTCGTGTTGGATGTACCTGATGCTCTAATGGTTTACACCCAGCAATCTAAGGTTGGCGCTAAGTGTTTCGGCAGCGGTTGGTCCAAGCACGACAAAAGGGTACGTAGCAGCATCGGTCGATGAATTTTATCTTTTTTCTATCTGATGAGAAATTGCCATCAACCTGTTAAAAAACACAAAAACCGCTATATTTCAGCGGTTTACATATAAATCATATTTAATCGTTTGCGCTCACATTTTAGCCCTATGTGGACTGACTAGCAATGTTTTCAGCAAGAGATTTGTGTATTTGAAGTCACATTTTGACTGCTAAATAACCAAGCGTCTTTGAGCTAAGTTAAGGCAAACGAATAATATACCCAACTTACTTACATTCAGTTATTTCAGGTATACAGGAAGCCCGATAGGCGGGCTCCTTAAAAAAATAGGCGGCAATTATTCCCCAAGAAGGTAAGCGCTGTCTAGTTTACAAAATGCAACTAATAGTTTCGCGACGCTCGAGTAGAACCCAAATTCGTCGAATTGTTTACATTTGTCTGCAAACTTAGGTAGCCAAGACATCAACTGTTGCTGGATAAAGTCGTTTTGTTTAACGAAGGCTTCTTCCATGTGTTTTTCTTGCTCAAGTTCGTTTGAGCGGATAATCATGTTGCCGAGAAAGTCGAGTTCAACGGCTAAGTGGTCAGCAGGCTCTTTTAGATTTTCATCTACTTGAACGCCAAATTCTGCCATCAACTTTTCCATTTCCTCGGCTGGCTTGTCATTCAGCAAACCTGATTCACCGATGTACATCGATGCGTAAGGAAGAGCGCCGTATTTTTCTGTCTTCAAAAACAGTTCACAAAAGTCAGCAGCAAGCTCCAATTGAGCGTCTTCACGATCTTGCAATCGGTTTAGCGCATCAACGAGGCTATCAACGGCTGGTTTCAGTGACTCATTTTCACCTAAACCTGCTAGAAAACTGCGAATTTCAACACTGTGGTAGGCTTCCAGCTCTTTCTCTGTTAGCTCTTTTGCGAACAAGCTCGAAAACCACCAGTAAATTTCAGCGCGTTTTTCATTAAAAGCTTTCACTTCTTGCATTTTGGGCTCCTGAATGATGCTTCAAGTTGTGCATCACAAAGTCAATTAGGGATATCCCCTAAGTGTAATCAATTAAAATGAATAGCAGTAACTATAATTATTATGTTTTATGGTCAAAAATTAACGTTTATTAATGGCGATGGGTAAGCTTGTTTTGAATCAATAAAAACGCTAAATCTTGCTTTTTAATGTATCTATGACTAGAAATGTTACTAGTTATGAATAGAATACGTCTTGGATAATAAGAAGACAGAAAAGTGGTGTAAATGAGCTATCACGTATTAGTCGTAGAAGATGATGTTGTAACTCGTAGTAAGCTTGCGGGATATTTCCAAAATGAGGGTTACCAAGTCAGCGAAGCAGAGAGTGGCGCAGAAATGCGTGAGGTCCTGCAAGCGGGTGATGTAGACCTGATCATGCTGGATATCAACCTGCCGGGTGAAGACGGCCTGATGCTTACTCGTGAATTACGTAGCCAATCGGATATTGGTATCATATTAGTAACAGGACGCACGGATAGCATTGATAAAATTGTAGGCCTAGAAATGGGCGCTGACGATTATGTGACAAAACCTTTTGAACTGAGGGAATTGTTGGTTCGCGTTAAAAACTTGCTGTGGCGTATTTCAGCAGCGCGTAGCGGTAGCGCGAAAGCGAACGAAACCAGTGAAGAACATATTGTACGTTTTGGAGAGTGGACATTCGACATTCAACGCCGTGCGCTGAGCCGTAACGGCGAACCCGTAAAATTGACCAAAGCAGAATACGAACTTTTGGTGGCGTTATCGTCTTACCCTAACCAGGTGTTAAGTCGCGAGCGTATTTTGAATATGATCAGCCACCGAGTTGATGCTCCCAATGATCGTACTATCGATGTTCTTATTCGACGTATGCGCGCAAAAATGGAGTTTGATCCAAAGAACCCGCAAATTTTTGTGACGGTGCACGGCGAAGGCTATATGTTTGCTGGTGATTAAACTGAACAAACCTAAGTCTTAAAAAGAAAAAGGAGAGCTTCGGCTCTCCTTTTTTGTGGTTTCAAGATAGTACTACTTTGCTTCAACCATTGGTGTTTGGCCGACAGTATCACGCAATCTTTGCCAAATGCTGCCCAAGTACTCATGCCAATAAAGCTCCGTTTGTTCTAAGTAACGCGCTTTAGGTGAGTATTTATCCCAAGGTTGACTGATTTCGCTAATAGCTAAGAAGTTGGTCGGGGCTGGGATTGGTTTAATGCCTGCTGCGTTGAACTCATACAATGCACGGCTCATGTGGCTCGCAGAAGTGACTAACACAATCTCCTTTTGTTGAACGAATGCAGCCGCTTGACGCGCCTCTTCCCACGTATCTTTCGCATCTTCTAATAAAATGATATCGGATTTCGCGACTCCCAACGCAAGGGCAACGTTCGCCATCATTCTCGCATGGCTAATTTCAGAACCGCCAGCATAGCCAGACAAAATTAATTTAGCACCTGGATACATTCTTAAAATACGAATGCCTTCAGTTAAGCGCATTAATGCTGCACGGCTTAACTGCGAGGTGGGTGGAATTTCGTCATCGATAACATGACCATTCCCTAAAACCATCACGTAGTCGATGGTGCCAGAAACTGGCAAAAAGGCTTTATGCTCTCGCTCTAATGGCATAAGAAGCTTGGTTGAAACAGGTTGGAAGGCAACAAGAAAAATGCCAACAAAAGAGAATAGAACAACGAAGCAGCCAGTTTTACGTTTTGTGGTAAAACTAATGAGAGCAAGACCCAACAAGCCTATCAGCAGCAATGCCGGAAGTGGCATAAGCAAGGCTGACACTACTTTTTTCAGCTCAAACATACATAAATAGTCCGAAAAAACATCAATTGATAATAAAAATGAGGGTACCCCTCTTTATTCCTGCTTTCCTTGTGCCAGAATAGCGGCACAATCCGTTATGATAACTCAGCAGAAGTGACAGAAGACCGCAATTTCGACGATATCGCCCACAAATTTGCAAAAAATATTTACGGCTCCGACAAAGGGGAGATCCGCCAAATCATTGTGTGGGAAGATTTTCTACAGATTCTAAGTGAATTAGATGCTGACCAGCAACCCCTAGAGGTGTTGGATGCTGGTGGTGGTTTGGCACAAATGTCGCAAAAGCTTGCTAAGCTCGGACATCGAATCGCTTTATGTGATCTATCTTCGGAAATGCTGCAGTTGGCTAAGCAGGATATTGAAAAAAACGGTTTGCTTGAGCAGTATCGCCTGATTCATTCGCCTGTCCAATCCATTGGTGAGCATATGGGTGAACAGGTGGATCTTGTTATGTTTCACGCCGTCATGGAGTGGTTGGTCGATCCTAAGGCCGCACTTGAAACGGTACTAGAACAAGTAAAACCGGGAGGCATTGCATCAGTGATGTTCTATAACCACCATGGTTTAGTCTATAAAAACGTGGTTTGTGGCAACATTCCTCATATATTAGACGGCATGCCCCACCGAAAAAGATTTAAACTACAGCCGCAAAAAGGCTTAAAACCTGAAGAAGTCTACCAATGGATAGAAGATTCAGGCTTTAGTATTTGTGGCAAATCTGGTATCCGCTCATTTAGTGATTACATAGGTAATATGCAATACATGGGCGATTACGAGTTTGAAGATGTGTTGGCGCTAGAAAAACAACTTTGTCGACAAGAGCCATACCTCTCATTAGGCCGCTACATTCATGTGTGGGCTAAAAAGAACGATAAACAGGAATAACAATGAGTGAGATGACTCTCAATGCTGCAGAGCAACCAATCGATGAGTTGGTTGGCTGGGTTAAGCAGCACGATTTCTCGTTGAACCTGACCACAGAGCGATTGGCATTCTTAATAGCCATTGCCGTACTGAGTAATGAAAGGTTCGATGAAGAATTGGGTGAAGGTGAATTGCATGATGCGTTTGCCATCGTCACTCGATTATTTGATGAGACTGGCGAAGCATCCGCTTTTCGTGCTAACAACGCCATCAACGAGATGGTAAAGCAGCGCCTTATTAGCCGTTTTGTCAGTGAGATTACTGATGGAGCGAGCATTTACCGCTTGTCGCCTTTAGCGATAGGAATTACCGATTACTACGTGCGTCATCGTGAGTTCTCGAAACTGCGCCTTTCTATTCAACTGTCTATGGTGGCAGATGAAATGGCGAAAGCGATTGAGGCAGCACAAAAAGGTGGCACACCGGGCCACTGGAAGAAAAACGTATACGGAGTTTTAAAATATTCTGTAGGCGAAATCTTCGATCAAATCGATCTTAACCAACGTGTGATGGATGAGCAGCAGCAATCTGTAAAACAACAAATTGCCGATCTGCTAAATAAAGACTGGCGCGAAGCGATCAACAACTGTGAAGCGCTCCTATCAGAAACATCAAGCACGTTGCGTGAACTTCAAGATACGCTGCAAGCCGCCAGTGATGAACTGCAAACTCAGATCCTAGATATTCAAGAAATTGTGTACGGCGATCCTGAGCTAGAGTTCATCGAAGAAGCGTTGTTTGGTCTGCAAATGAAGCTGGATCGAATCACAAGCTGGGGCCAGCAAGCGATCGACCTTTGGATTGGTTACGACCGACATGTGCACAAGTTCATCCGTACTGCAATTGATATGGATAAGAACCGTGCGTTTAGCTCGCGTCTACGTCAATCCGTCAAAGATTACTTCGATGCGCCTTGGTATCTGACTTATGCAGATGCGGAAAGGCTTTCTGACCTTCGTGATGAGGCCCTAGTCCTGCGTGATGACGAGGTAACGGGTCAAGTTCCGATGGAAGTAGAATACGAAGAGTTTCAACAAGTCAATGATGAGTTGTCTGAACGAATTGGTGACATGCTAAAAGCGCATAAAGATCAAGGCACGCCAATCGACTTGAGTGTGGTATTGCGAGATTACCTTGCACAGCATCCTTACACTCATCATTTTGATTTAGCTCGCATTATCGTTGATCAAGCCGTACGTCTGGGGTATTCAGAATCGGATTACCAAGCGATTCAACCGGACTGGAAAGCAATCAACGAATTTGGGGCAAAGGTACAAGCGAATGTCATCGACCGATACTAATGAATACATGTCAGAGAATCTGGCAAAAGCAATTTCTAACCCTCTGTTCCCAGCGCTAGACAGCATGCTACGAGCTGGGCGTCATATCTCAAGTGAAGATCTGGACAACCACGCGTTGCTGTCGGATTTCGAACTTGAGCTTTCTTCTTTCTACCAACGCTACAACACCGAATTGGTGAAAGCGCCAGAAGGTTTCTTCTACCTTCGTCCACGTTCAACTTCTTTGATTGGCCGCAGTGTGCTTTCTGAGCTGGATATGCTGGTGGGTAAGGTACTGTGTTTCCTTTACCTAAGCCCAGAGCGTCTTGCGCACGAAGGCATCTTCACTAACCAAGAGTTGTACGACGAGCTACTTGCTCTGGCTGATGAAAACAAGCTGATGAAGCTAGTGACGAACCGTGCTACCGGTTCTGACCTTGATAAAGAAAAGCTGTTTGAAAAAGTACGTACGTCACTTCGTCGTCTACGTCGTCTAGGCATGATCATCAACATCGGTGAGACCGGTAAATTCAGCATCAGTGAAGCTGTATTCCGCTTTGGTGCCGATGTACGTATTGGCGATGATATGCGTGAAGCGCAGCTACGTCTGATCCGTGATGGTGAAGCGGTAGTGCACACCAAAGAGCCAAGCCAAGGCAGCCTATTGTCTGAAGAAGAACAAGACGACCAAGCCCAAGAAGAAACAACAGAAGAGGGTGAAGCATGAGCATGATTGAACGCGGTAAATACCAATCGCTGACCATGGTCAACTGGAACGGCTTCTTTGCCCGTACGTTTGACATCGATGGTCTGGTCACCACGCTATCAGGTGGTAACGGTGCAGGTAAATCAACCACAATGGCGGCGTTCATCACCGCATTGATTCCTGACCAAACGCTACTGCACTTCCGTAACACAACCGAAGCGGGCAGCAGCCAATCGTCTCGCGATAAAGGTCTATACGGTAAGCTACAACCGGGGGCGTGTTATGCAGCACTGGACGTGGTGAACTCACGTAACCAACGCCTACTTTTTGCCGTAAAACTGCAGCAAGTAGCGGGTCGTGATAAGAAAGTAGACATCAAACCGTTTGTTATTCAAGGCCTTCCAAGCCATGTGAAACCAACGGATATTTTGGTTGAAAGCGTATCTGCGACTCAAGCTCGTGTACGTCAAATCAACGAAGTAAAAGAATCGATCGCGGAATTTGAAGGTGTTCAATTCAAAGCCTTCTCTTCTATTGTTGATTACCACGCACAAATGTTTGAATTCGGTGTAATTCCGAAGAAATTGCGTAACTCTGGTGACCGCTCTAAATTCTACCGCTTGATCGAAGCATCGCTTTACGGTGGTATTTCAAGTGCGATTACGCGCTCGCTACGTGACTACCTTCTGCCACAAAACGGCGGCGTGAAGAAAGCGTTCCAAGATATGGAATCGGCGCTGCGTGAAAACCGCATGACGCTAGAAGCGATCAAAACTACGCAAGCAGACCGTGACTTGTTCAAACACTTGATTACAGAGTCGACCAACTACGTGGCAGCGGACTATATGCGCCATGCCAACGAGCGTCGTAAAAAACTAGAACAGACACTGTCTTTGCGTTCAGAGTTATTTGGTTCTCGCGAGACCTTGATTGAGCAAAACAACCTGCTTAACCGCGTTCAAGAAGAGCTGGAACTGCTGATCGAATCAGAATCTTCTTTAGAGCAAGACTACCAAGCGGCTTCGGATCACTTGCAACTGGTGCAAAACGCGCTGCGTCAGCAAGAGAAGATCGAACGCTACCAAGAAGATCTTGAAGAGCTGAGCGAGCGTCTTGAAGAACAAATGATGGTAGTGGAAGAAGCGCAAGAACGCGTGATGATGGCTGAAGAGCAAGCGACCGTTGCAGAAGAAGAGGTGGACAGCCTTAAGACGCAACTTGCTGATTACCAGCAAGCTCTTGACGTTCAGCAAACTCGCGCGCTTCAATACCAACAAGCCGTTCAAGCGCTGGAGAAAGCGAAGCAGCTACTTGGCGATGACAGCCTAACGGCAGAATCCGCACAAGCGTTAGTGGCGGAGCTGAAGAACAAAGAGACAGAAAATACCAATACGTTGTTGTCTGTGAAACATAAGCTCGATATGTCATCAGCTGCGGCAGAGCAGTTTGATACTGCATTGAAGCTTGTACAGAGCATCGTTGGCCCTGTTGAGCGCAAAGAAGCCTCTAAGCGCGCAAAATTGGCAATCGCTAAAGCTCGAGAATCACAGCAAATTGCACAAAACGAACAGCAATGGCGAGCGCAGCATCGCGATCTTGAGCGTAGCCTCAATCAGCAACGTCAAGCGCGTGAACTGGTTGCTGAATACAAAAAGCAATATCACGTCGAGCTAACCGATGAAGTTACGTTTGAACAAGAACGTGAACGTCATGCGATGCAAATCGAATCACTAGAGATAGCTCAAGAAGAAGTTCGTGATCAGCGTGGTGAACAGCGCCGTCTAGAGCAAAACGCGACGGCAGAAATCAGTAAGCTTGAAGCGATAGCGCCAGCTTGGATTGCGGCGAACGATGCACTAGAGAAATTACGTGAGCAGAGCGGGACAGACCTTGAAGATCGTCATGCGGTAATGAACCACATGCAGGTTGTTCTTGAGCAAGAAAGGGCGCTGTCCTTAGCTAAAGATAAGCTTGTTGAGCGCCGTAGCCAGCTAGACGCTGAGATTGAACGTCTTGCTTCTCCTGGTGGTTCAAACGACCCTCGCCTGAAAGGTTTGGCTGATACTTTAGGCGGTGTATTACTGTCTGAGATCTACGATGACATCACGATTGATGACGCGCCTTACTTCAGTGCGATGTACGGTCCGGCTCGTCACGCTATCGTTGTTTCTGACCTGTCAGGTATCGAAGAGAAACTGGTAGAGCTAGACGACTGTCCAGAAGACTTGTACATCATTGAAGGTGACATCGATGCCTTTGATGACAGCTCGTTCGATGCAGAAGAGCTAGAAGGCGCGGTTTGTGTTCGCATGAACGACCGCCAAATGCGTTACTCTCGCTTGCCTGAGATCCCATTGTTTGGTCGTGCAGCACGTGAGCAGCGTCTTGAGTTGCTGCGTAACGAACGAGAAGAAGTGGTAGAGAAACACGCAAAAGCGGCGTTTGATTCTCAGAAAATGCAGCGTTTGTACCAAGCATTTAACCAATTTGTGTCTAACCATATTCAAGTTGCTTTTGACGCCGATCCAGAACAAGCACTCGCAACCATTCGTGATCAGCGTAACCAAATCGCTCGCGTGCTGGCGGATCTGGATGCAAAAGAGCAGCAGCAACGCTCTCAGCTTCAAACTAGTAAGCAAGCACTGTCTTCTCTGGACAAGTTATCATCACACATGGTGCTTGTTGAAGATGAATCATTGCAAGCGCGTTTTGATGAGCTAGAAGAGAAAATCGCTCAGCTTGCAGAGGCGAAAAACTTCTTAAACAACCATGCAAAAGCCGTCGCGCAACTAGAGAATATTGCGTCTGCGCTTGATGCTGACCCAGAGCAATTTGATGCACTAGAAGCAGAATACAAAGCGGCAGATGAACAGTTACAAGATCTTAAGAAGCAAATCTTTGCACTCTCGGATCTGGTTGAACGTCGTCACTACTTCGCTTACTCAGACTCGGTTGATCTTCTGAACAAAAGTAGCGAACTGAGTGAGCAGCTCAAAGCGAAGTTGGTTCAAGCTGAACAGACTCGTACTCGTTCTCGTGAAGAGTTGAAGCAAGCACAAGGACAAATGAACCAATACAACCAAGTATTGGCGTCTTTGAAGAGTTCGCATCAAGCTAAGCAAGAAACCGTACAAGAGTTCAAACAAGAGCTGCAAGAGTATGGCGTAAATGCCGACGAAGGTGCGGAAGAGCGTGCAATGCGCCGTCGTGACGAGCTGCACGAACGCTTACATACTTCACGTAGTCGTAAGAGTGAATACGAGCGCACGATAACGTCGACCGAGCTTGAGATGAAAGGCTTAGCGAAACGTCTGAAGAAAGTGCAGAAAGAATACGCAGAGCTGCGCAAATTTGTCGTTGCAGCGAAAGCGGGTTGGTGTTCAGTACTTCGCTTAGCGCGTGAAAACGATGTTGAGCGTCGTCTACACAAACGTGAACTGGCGTATATGTCGGCAGATGAATTGCGTTCCATGTCGGATAAATCATTGGGTGCGCTGCGTCTTGCTGTTGCAAACAATGATGACTTGCGTGATGCACTCCGTTTGTCTGAAGACAACGCTCGCCCAGAGCGTAAAGTTCTGTTCTACATTGCGGTATACCAACACCTTCGTGAGCGTATTCGTCAGGATATCATCCGTACTGATGACCCAGTTGAAGCAATCGAAGAGATGGAAGTGGAACTGGCGCGTCTAACGGAAGAGCTAACGCAACGTGAAAACCGCCTAGCGATCAGCTCTGAGTCGGTAGCGAGCATCATCAAGAAGACGATTCAGCGTGAGCAAAACCGTATTCGTATGCTGAATCAAGGCTTGTCGAACATCTCGTTCGGTCAGGTCAAGGGCGTACGTCTAAACGTGAAAATTCGCGAAAGTCACGAAGTGCTACTGAACGGTCTAGCGACACAACAAGAGCAGCATAAAGATCTGTTCGAATCGACTCGCTTTACCTTCTCTGAAGCAATGGCGAAACTGTTCCAACGTGTGAACCCACATATCGATATGGGTCAACGTTCTCCTCAGGTTCTGGGTGAAGAGCTACTGGATTACCGTAACTACCTAGAGCTAAGTGTAGAAGTGAACCGTGGTACAGATGGCTGGCTACAGGCTGAGTCTGGCGCACTATCAACAGGTGAAGCGATCGGTACCGGTCAGTCAATTCTATTGATGGTCGTGCAAAGCTGGGAAGAAGAGTCTCGTCGTCTACGCAGCAAAGACATTGTGCCTTGTCGTTTACTCTTCTTGGATGAAGCAGCGCGTCTGGATGCGAAATCGATCGCGACATTGTTCGAATTGTGTGACCGTCTGGATATGCAACTTCTTATCGCGGCACCAGAAAACATCAGCCCAGAGAAAGGGACTACCTACAAGTTGGTGCGTAAGGTGTTTAAAGACCATGAGCACGTACACGTAGTTGGTCTACGTGGTTTTGGTCAAACGGATAAGCCTAAGACTGAAGCGCAAGAGATGATCGAAGAGTTTGAATCGTAAACTCCGAATCTAGCAAAACGCCCGCAATGAACGCGGGCGTTTTTGTATTTGTTAGCGGGAGGCTTCAAAGCGTATAAAATAAGCCGAGACTGTAGGACGACAGTCTCGGCTTATTAATAGAACTTAGCGGGGAGGCTAAGTTTTATTCCTCTGAAATATCGTCTCTGATATCGATCATTTCAGCAAGCTCTTCAAGTGCTTGGACAGAAAGCTCAGACAAGCGTTGTAAATGCTGGTCTAAGCTCTCTTGTTCTTCAAGCTCTGGTTCATCGTTATCTGTTTCTTTTGTTAGCATTTCTCAACCTCTCAAGTTGAGTAAGGGGAGACCTCATCATACTCAAAAGTTAAAGGAGAAAAGAAACGATCTATGTTGATTCTGTTAGCTCGATCATTGATTCAAGTTATAGGTGAGGTGAGTTTGTTTAATAAGATGAGTAGGTAGACGGTTTTGGAAACGGAAACAAAAACGCCAGCAATCCGAACAATTACTGGCGAATGATATTGTGATTGGCGATTAGAACTGTGGTTTTACCCCAAACTGCTCTGCTGCGTAGGCGACACGTTCAATCGGCTTTGGATACTCGGCAGGTGTGCCGAGGCTCTCTATGTGTTTCAAACGAGGAAGCAAGCCCGCACCATTAGCGATTTGGATTGCTAAGCCAGGACGAGCGTTGAGCTCTAAAACCATAGGTCCTTCTTCTTTATCTAACACCATATCAGTGCCCATGTACCCCAACCCTGTCATCTCCCACGCACTAGACGCAAGCTCAAGCAAGCGCTCCCAGTGCGGGACTTGGAGGGTAGAAAGGTCTTTGCCTGTATCCGGATGGTGGGTGACTGGATGGTCGAATTGCACCGCTCGGATTGCTTTACCTGTGGCGATATCAATGCCCACGCCCACAGCGCCTTGGTGTAGGTTTGCTTTACCGTCCGACGCCGCCGTAGAACAGCGCATCATTGCCATAACAGGGTAGCCTTTAAATACGATGATTCGAACATCAGGCACACCTTCATAACTGAAGCCATCGAAACAATCATCAAACTTAATCAGGTTCTCAACGACTGCGACGTCGTTTTTACCACCAAGAGAGAAAAGGCCAGCAAGCGCATTACTGATATGACGTTCAACTTCATCCTTACCAATTGTAGAGCCGGAAGGTTTGGTATAGACCCCATCTTTATGCGAGGTAATAACCAAAATACCCTTACCACCACTACCTTGAGCGGGCTTGATAACAAAACCAGGCCAATCTTGCACCATCTTATGGATGGTCTTTACTTCTGCTTGGTTATGAATAACACCGATCAGGGCAGGGACGGTCGCCCCTGCTGCCTGCGCAATAATTTTAGTCTTGAGCTTGTCATCAACTAATGGGTATTTAGAACGATCATTGTAACGGCCGATATAACTGTGGTTACGTTTGTTCATCCCCATAATGCCTTTATGGCGAAGCTTAGCTGGCGAAGTAAAACTTTCTAACATCGTTTAGTCCTCCGCTAGTGGTTTGAAACGACGTAACTCAGTTAGACGGTAACCTGTGTAAGTACCTAGTAATAGAATACCGGCCAGAACAATCAACTGTAGACCAATGAAGTTAAAGGTTAGGTGCTGAATGTATGAGTTCGTCATCGCTAAGTAAACCAATACTGCGGTGAGCAGTGAGCCCCCACCTTGCAGAGCGACTTCTTTCGCACCTTCTTCTTCCCATAGGATAGACATACGTTCAATTGTCCATGACAAGATGATCATAGGGAAGAACGTAATTGTTAAGCCTTCCGTTAAGCCCATCTTAAATGCGACTACTGTGAACACCGAAATGATCATAATAACGGTAATAATGACCGCTGATATCCGTGCTACAAGCAGTAAGTTCAACCTCGATAAGTAACTTCGAATAATCAAGCCTGTGCCAACGATCAGTAAGAAACCGACAATACCCGTTAATAGCTGGGTTTGAACAAACGCAACAGCAATCAGTACTGGCATGAAAGTACCGGATGTTTTTAGACCGATAATCACACGCAAGAACACCACGATAAGGGCACCGATAGGGATCAGCATGATGGTCTTAAACATCGCTTGTTCTTCAAGAGGCAAGCTATGAATTGAAATATTCAGCAGCCCATCAGCTTCTATCTTGTTGTTTGTTGCTTGCTGTGGAGTCATTTCTTGCTTGATCATTGAGAAATGAACTTGGCTATTTTTACCACCAACAAGATCAAGCAGGGATACATTCGACTCATCCCAAACTAATAAGTTTGGTTTCACGGCTTTCTGTTCGGAATTTGGTGAGAACAGCACCCAATCTTTACCTGACCAAACTTGAACCATTGGTTGAATGGTTTGGCGTCGACGGCCATCTTCTAGTTCGATAACACCGACGGTTTTGCTCTGTATACCTGCGGTAAGCAAAATATTATGTAGTGCATCAGTACGGCTGAAGTCATTCAGTAGTAGCGATGAGTTTTGACTGTCTGGGTCATTAAGCGCTTTGATGAGTTCACGAGTAAAGGTCACATTGTCGGCAGAACGACTCATCGCACGCTCAACAAGGGCATTTGCCGCCGCAGCTTGTGGCGCTGATAGCGTTGGTGGCGTAATGTCTTCCGTTGGTGGTAGAGGCGTAACTTTAGCCTGAGGGTCCACTAAGAACTGCGCTTTGTAGTAAATGGTTTGAGGACCTTTGGCCTGACGAATTGACCACTCGGCACGACGTCCAGAATCAGAATTAATGTAGGAAACGCCATAACCAGAAGAGGAAGCGGATTCACCGATAAGCGTATAACCACTTTGTGTATGAGGTGCTGCGAGTGAAGCTTTGACTTCATTGCCGTTAGCATTGAACTCAATACGTGCCTCTACATCCCATACCTGACGAGTTTCGCCTGGTGTCCAAGGCACGCCGTAGTTTTCATGTCTGAAAACACTCAAAGCAATGCCCGCAATCACCAATAAGATGATTGAAAGGTAAAACGGTATTTTTGACGTCATAATCTACCTTATTATTTTTTATCTTCGTCCGTTTGGATATAGGTACGACTTACATCGACAAGTGCGATGTCGCGCATAAATTCTCTACCCAGTAAAATAGGATGGTTCATATGCGAGCGATCTGCCAACGTAAATTGCGCTTTTTCATGAATTTTTCCAACGCGCACCCAAAGTTCTACTACAGCGCGACGTTCTAGTTCTTCACTGGTAACTTGGCGAATTTTTACGTAACGAATGACAGGCGCTTCAATCCAAGTATTTTTTTCTTCTTCGGATTTACTGGTATCTGCCAGGTGGAATCGAACCCAGTTTTTGCCGTTTCTTTCGAACTCTTCAATATCAACTGCATTTAAAGATGAGGTTGCGGCACCGGTGTCGACACGTGCATCAAAAGTCTGCTTAATGGAGTCGATAGTGACCTTTTCAATTGAGCCAAGGACAATATCATGAGTTGGTGTTGGTTCCACAGGAGCAGGAGATTGGACAATAATCGGCTCTTTTGGCTTTTTCACTTCTGCCATTGCTTCATCGCGAAATGTCAGAAGTTCAACCTGTAGTTTATCGACTTGTTCTTCAAGGCTGTCGATATAGTCCGATTGGTTGCTGAGCTGAAGCTCTAAGTTAGTAATGCGATTATTGACATTCGCTTCTGAAGTTTGAATAGCCGCTAACGTTTCTTGGTGGTACTGTTCGCCTTTGGTTAGTGAGCATCCAGATAGTAAGGCGATGGCAACAATCGGGGTCAATCGTAATAACATTGAAAACCTTGGGATTGGATTAAGTTGTTTATTTTTTAGGAGTTTAGCTCATATCGATAAAGCCTCACAAGTAAGAATGTTTCTCTATTACTTATTGTTTGAGGAATAGTGATGAAAAGCTAAAAATCAAGGACATAAAAGCGCATCCTTATTTAGAGCGTGCTTATGTTTTGATGTAACAAATGGACTCGAAAAACAAACACGCTCAGTACGAGGAAAGAGGGTAATGTCTTAACTCGTAAAATGAGTTAAGACAATGTCAGGAATCTCAGCGAATTATGGTTTGCGAGCGACAAGAACCGCGCGGCGAGGGGCAGGGTAACCTTCTACAGTCTTGCTTGGGTTGTTCGGATCTAGATAGTCTGGTAGAGAGTTATGCGTCATCCAATCTGTGGTACGCTGTTCATCAACTGAAGTGACGTTTTCATCAACGATGCGCACATCTTCAAATCCTACCAACTCTAACCACACTTTCAGCGCTTTTGCTGAAGGGAAGAAATAGACATTACGCATTTGTGCGTAACGAGAAGTTGGAACCAACACTGAATTCTCATCACCTTCAATCACTAGTGTTTCTAGTACGAGCTCACCACCAGACACTAATTGATCTTTTAGCTGCACCAAGTGATCCAGTGGAGAGCGACGGTGGTAAAGCACGCCCATGCTGAATACCGTGTCGAACGCTTCTAACTTAGGTAGTTGTTCAATACCCAACGGCAGTAGGTGCGCACGTTGGTCATCTCCCATTAGTTTACGAATTGCTTCGAACTGAATTAGGAACAGGTGAGATGGATCGATACCGACGGTTAAGCGTGCACCTTCACCCAGCATGCGCCACATGTGGTAGCCGTTACCACAACCAACATCGAGTACGCTGCGGTTCTTTAATGGAGAAATATGCGGAAGCACGCGGTCCCATTTCCAATCACTGCGCCACTCAGTATCGATATGAATACCGTGCACCGTGTATGGGCCTTTGCGCCAAGGGTGGAATGTGCGTAGCAAGTTTTCTAACTTTTTCAGCTCACCTTCGTGGAAAGGCGTGTCGTTGCTGATGGTTACCGAGTTCTTGATGTCAATTTGATCTGGTGAGCCTTCTGGAATCTTGTTCAGTGCTTTCAACCAGCGACCAAAGTCACCGTGCTCTGCATTTTGCCAGTCCGTTAACTGTTGTGGTAACACATTCAGCCAAGGTTGAAGACGTGTGTCTTGGGCAATCAATTGGTAGAAATTTGCAAAGTTAAACATAGTTAGTTAATCGCTGAGTTGATGGTGTAAAAAAATAATTGAATTGCTGCCTAAGGCCGCAAACGCAACTTGGTCGCGAATTCTATTTGATCGCGAACCTTACTTAATCGCGAACATAGATCCGAAGTTAAAGCATTGGAACCAAACGTCGTAGCTTGAGAAGCCAATTTTAGCGAAACGCTCTTTATGCTCTTTCTTTGAATCTGGGCGCATTACGTTTTCTATCGCGCTGCGCTTTTGGCTGATTTCTAGTTCGCTATAACCATTCGCACGTTTAAAATCGTGGTGAAGGTCAATTAACAGCTCGTTCGACACTTCATCTTCAAAGACGAATTTCTCCGACAAAATCAAAATTCCGCCTGGACGCAGACCTGCATAGATTCGTTTGAGCAGGGCGTAACGATCGTCTGGAGAAAGAAATTGCAGAGTAAAGTTCAGTACGACAACCGATGCGTTTTCAATATCGATATTACGGATATCCGCTTCAACCACATCTACAGGAGTATCGCTTCGGTACGCGTTTACATGTAATTTGCAACGCTCAACCATTGCAGGTGAATTGTCGACCGCAATGATCTTACAGCCTTCTTGTTTGATATGACGACGCATAGACAGCGTAGCAGCGCCCAAAGAGCAACCTAGGTCGTAGATGTTTGAGTGAGGTTTTACAAAACGTTCTGCCAGCATACCAATTGCAGAAATAATGTTGCTGTAACCCGGCACCGATCGTTGAATCATGTCAGGAAATACTTCCGCTACGCGTTCATCGAACGTGAAATCCCCAATTTTATCGATTGGAGCCGAAAAAATAGTATCTGGATTGCTCTTAGGGTTCATAACCAAGTCTCTGCATACAAGCCGCCTGAAAACGTCAGGCACCAAAAAAGGCGCGTATTTTATGGGAATTTCACGCCTCTGTCATGTGTTGCGTTAGAACATCTGCAACTGCGAGTTGCCATCGTTAGCCGGGAAAGAGGCTAAGTCAGGAAGTGTTATACGCTTTTGTATGTCTTTATACAGATTGGCTGCCAACTCCGGCGCAATTATATTGTCCGCAGTATGGATCATGACATACGGCTGTTTACCTTCTGCAATCCATTGCGGCAACTTGCTGAGCCATGGTGTAAAAAACTCGTAATTTTGCTGTTCTTCTGGATGACCAATAAAGCGAATCAAAGGGTGTGAAGCGGTAGCAATGGCGTGGACTGGTACTCTTGGTTTTTTCATTTGCGCATCAATGATCGCTTCATTGTTTGGCTTAGCGGCAAAGACAGGGCGGCTATCCATAATAATGCGGTCAATGTTATTTTCTACTAACCATTGGTTAAGCGCTCGCTCTTCTTCACCTTTGGAGAAAAATGCCATATGACGAACCTCAACACCAAGAGGGAAGTTAGGTGGAAAGCTCGCACAGAACTTTTTCAATCGATCAAGGTGCTCAGGACCAAAAGCGGCTGGCAATTGAATTGTCCATTGCCCCACACGGTCATGCAACGGCTCCATGATTTTCATGAAGTCTCTCAGTTGTTCGCTGCAACCTCTTAGCATTTGCTCATGAGTGATGGCTTTAGGAAGTTTGAAAGTAAAGCGAAAATCATCGTGGGTTGCTGCTCTCCAGTTTTGCACCGTGTTGAGCGTCGGCGTGGCATAAAATGTCGTGTTGCCTTCCACGGTATGGAACACCTGTGCATACTTTTCTAAACGTTCAGCGGACTTTGTCCCGCTGCCGTAAAAGCTTTGTTGCCATTGATTGTGCGACCACATCGTCAATCCAAGTCGAAGAGGTAAGTTATCCATTATTCTTTACTGCTTGCTACTCGTGTGAATACTTTACGAGAGTTTTGCTGAAATAGGTAATTTCACGCTATAATCCCCACCAATTTTTTCGCTTTGGTGCGCTTTTGAACATTTGTTGTACTAAAAAGCACCAGTGAATGATAAAACACACGTAATTGTATGTTGAGTAGTCGATTTTCGTGGACATTCAGCGTATAACTGAATCTTTACTCTGCTTGGCAATGAGGCTGACAGAGCGTAGTTAACAACATTTGAGAGATTGGGAATTTCATTATGCGTACCCATTACTGTGGTCACCTGAACAAGTCCCTTGCAGGACAAACTGTAGAACTTTGCGGCTGGGTTAACCGTCGTCGTGATTTAGGCGGTCTTATTTTTATTGATATGCGAGATCGCGAAGGTATCGTTCAGGTAGTTGTTGATCCAGATATGGCGGATGCGTATGAAGTGGCTAACACACTTCGTAATGAATTCTGTATCAAACTAACGGGTGAAGTACGCGTTCGTCCAGAAAGCCAAGCAAACAAAGACATGGCAACAGGTGAAGTTGAGATCCTTGCGACAGGTCTTGAAATCATCAACCGCAGTGACGTTTTGCCTCTAGATTTCAACCAAAAGAACTCTGAAGAGCAACGTCTGAAGTACCGTTACTTAGACCTTCGTCGTCCTGAAATGAGTGACCGCATCAAGCTACGTGCTAAAGCATCTAGCTTTGTTCGTCGTTTCCTAGATGACAACGGCTTCCTAGATATCGAAACACCAGTACTAACGAAAGCGACACCAGAAGGCGCGCGTGACTACCTAGTACCTAGCCGTGTTCACAAAGGCAGCTTCTACGCGCTTCCTCAGTCTCCACAGCTATTCAAACAGCTTCTAATGATGTCTGGTTTTGACCGTTACTACCAAATCGTTAAGTGTTTCCGTGATGAAGACTTGCGTGCTGACCGTCAGCCAGAATTCACTCAGATCGATATCGAAACGTCATTCATGACGGCTGACCAAGTACGTGAAGTGACGGAAAACATGGTTCGCGATATGTGGCAAGAGCTACTAAACGTAGACCTAGGTCAGTTCCCAGTAATGCCATTCAGCGAAGCGATTCGCCGTTTCGGTTCTGACAAGCCAGACCTACGTAACCCACTAGAGCTAGTAGACGTTGCTGACCTAGTGAAAGACGTTGAGTTCAAAGTATTCTCTGGCCCAGCAAACGATGAGAAAGGTCGCGTTGCCGTTATTCGCGTTCCAGGTGGTGCATCTTTGACTCGTAAGCAAATTGATGGCTACGGTGAATTCGTTGGTATCTACGGTGCGAAAGGTCTAGCATGGATGAAGGTTAACGACCGTGCTGCAGGCATGGAAGGTATCCAATCTCCAGTAGCTAAGTTCCTAAACGAAGACGTGATCAACGCTATCCTAGATCGCACTCAAGCGGAATCTGGCGATATCATCCTATTTGGTGCTGATAAAGCGGGTATCGTTGCAGAAGCTATGGGCGCACTGCGTCTGAAGCTAGGTAAAGATCTAGAGCTAACTGACGAATCTGCATGGGCTCCATTATGGGTTGTTGACTTCCCAATGTTCGAAGAAGATGACGAAGGCAACCTACACGCGATGCACCACCCATTCACATCGCCTCTAGGTGTGACTGCAGAAGAGCTAAAAGCTAACCCAGCTGCGGCAAACTCTAACGCTTACGATATGGTTCTAAATGGTTACGAAGTTGGCGGCGGTTCTGTTCGTATCCACAACGCAGATATGCAAGAAGCCGTATTTGATATTCTAGGCATCACACCTGAAGAGCAACAGCTTAAGTTTGGCTTCCTGCTTGATGCACTGAAATTCGGTACGCCTCCACACGCTGGTCTTGCATTCGGTCTTGACCGTCTAGTGATGCTGCTATGTGGTACCGAGAACATCCGTGATGTTATTGCATTCCCGAAAACAACAGCAGCGGCGTGTCTACTAACAGACGCACCAAGCATTGCGAACCCAGCTGCGCTAGAAGAGCTAGCAATCGCAGTGACTGCAGCGAAAGAAAAAGACGCAGAATAAGCGCACAACATTTGAAGAAAACTCCCGCAACTGCGGGAGTTTTTGTTTAAATAAACCTAAGAAACTTCCAAAGCAATTTCCCAAGCAACGCTTTTTAGCTCATGTTTGCTATTAAGCGTCAAAATACATTAAAAGGTGAATTATGGCAGGTCATAGTAAATGGGCGAATATTCGTCACCGTAAAGCAGCGCAAGATGCGAAGCGCGGCAAAATCTTTACCAAATTAATCCGTGAAATCGTTGTTGCTGCAAAAGAGGGAGGCGGTGAGCCAGAAAATAACCCACGTTTGCGAGCTGCAATTGATAAAGCGTTGTCTAACAACATGACGCGTGACACTGTCAACCGCGCTGTCAGCCGAGGTGCTGGTGGTGAAGGCGATGACAATATGGAAACCGTAATCTATGAAGGTTATGGCCCGGGTGGCACTGCGGTCATGGTCGAATGTATGACGGATAACCGAAATCGCACAGTATCTGGCGTACGCCATGCGTTCTCGAAGTCAGGAGGCAATCTGGGTACGGATGGTAGTGTAAACTATCTTTTCGACAAGAAAGGCGTGATCTCATACGCCCCAGGTTTAGATGAAGATGTGGTGATGGAAGTGGCGTTAGAAAGTGGCGCTGATGACATCGAAACATCAGAAGATGGCTCGATTGATGTTTACACCGCGCCAAGCGATTTTGGACTCGTAAAAGATGCCCTTGATGCTGCCGGTTTTGAGGCGGAGAACGCCGAAGTGTCGCTTATCCCTTCAACGAAAGCAGAACTGGATGTGGACACTGCGCCAAAACTGCTTCGTTTGATTGACGCTTTAGAAGATCTGGACGATGTTCAGGAGGTTTATCACAACGGTGACACCTCTGACGACGTTGCGGCCTCTCTAGAGTAAACTCAATGTGCAGTGAGCGGTATTCGCTCCGAAATTAGAAAGTAATAATAAGAAATTGAGGTCGCATTCGGCCTCATTTTTAGGAACATTCATGTCAATTATTTTGGGCATTGACCCAGGTTCACGCATTACCGGTTATGGGGTCATTCGTCAAAATGGACGCCATTTGCAATACCTTGGTAGTGGCTGTATTCGTACTTCAGAAAAAGAACTTCCGGGCCGTCTTAAGCAGATTTACGCTGGCGTCACGGAAATCATTACTCAGTTTCAACCGGACGTATTTGCGATTGAACAAGTGTTTATGGCTAAAAATGCGGATTCAGCATTAAAGCTTGGCCAGGCTCGTGGCAGCGCAATTGTTGCTGCTGTAAATGCAGAGTTGCCGGTATACGAATACGCCGCGCGTCTTATTAAGCAAGCAGTAGTCGGTACTGGTGGCGCGGACAAAGCGCAAGTTCAGCATATGGTTCAGCAGATGCTTAAACTGCCCGCCAAGCCTCAAGCGGATGCAGCCGATGCCTTAGGTGTGGCGATTTGTCATGCCAATACGAACAAAACCCTCGTTGCCTTAGCGGGCAAAGCAACCAGTGCCAGAAAAGGGCGCTACCGATAAAATTAACTGGATGTCTATCCAGTTCTTTATTATCCTGTCGCAAATTCATTTCCAAAGAGTATTTATAGTGATTGGACGTCTTCGTGGCACACTGATTGAAAAACAACCACCTGAAGTATTAATTGAAGTTAATGGCATTGGTTATGAAGTCCAGATGCCAATGAGCTGTTTTTACGAGCTGCCAAATGTTGGCGAAGAAGCCATTATTTATACTCACTTTGTCGTCCGTGAAGATGCACAATTGCTATACGGTTTCAACACAGTAAAAGAACGAGCACTTTTCCGTGAAGTGATCAAAGCCAATGGCGTTGGTCCTAAACTCGGTCTTGGTATTCTCTCTGGTATGACAGCAACGCAATTTGTTACTTGTGTGGAACATGAAGACGTTTCTACGCTGGTTAAGCTTCCAGGCGTTGGCAAGAAAACCGCAGAGCGATTGGTTGTTGAAATGAAAGACCGCTTGAAAGGGTGGGGCGCTGGCGATCTATTTACACCGTTTACGGATGCTGCTCCTGCGGATTCTGGTGCGACATCCAACAACGCGGAAGAAGAGGCAATTAGCGCGCTTCTAGCTTTGGGTTACAAGCCGACTCAAGCGTCGAAAGTGGTGTCTCAGATCGCTAAACCGGACATGAGCAGTGAGCAAATGATCCGTGAAGCTCTAAAATCAATGGTGTAACGCTGGTTTCACAGTGAGCATTTGTTCAAGATAACTCATTCTCTAAGGTTAACGCCAATCGCTTAACGATATTTTTTGTGTCATTCCAGCGAGCCTTGGCGAGACTAGGAATCTAATAGCAGCGCGCTGAGCGGTTAATGAAACAATTTTGACCATAAAGTGCTCGGATAGAAGATCCTGTATCACGCTCCTTCGTCGCTGTACAGGATGACGAGATACAGAAATATGCCACTTGCTGTTAAACGAGCGGCATTATTCTCTCAGGTAACCATTTTTCAAGGTAAAAAGATGATTGAAGCCGATCGTTTAATCGCTCCAGAAAACCCTGCCTTTCGTGATGAAGATGTCATTGATCGTGCTATTCGACCAAAGAAGTTGGCGGATTACCAAGGTCAGGACCACGTTCGTGACCAAATGGAGATCTTCATCAAAGCTGCTCAGTTACGTAGTGAAGCTCTTGATCACCTGTTAATTTTTGGCCCTCCGGGTTTGGGTAAAACCACGCTAGCAAATATTGTCGCCAACGAGATGGAAGTAAACATCCGTACTACTTCAGGGCCAGTTCTTGAAAAAGCAGGCGATTTAGCCGCGTTACTAACCAACCTAGAAGAAAATGACGTTCTATTTATTGACGAAATTCACCGCTTAAGCCCGATGGTTGAAGAGGTTCTGTATCCGGCGATGGAAGATTATCAACTGGATATTATGATCGGTGAAGGTCCGGCCGCTCGTTCTATTAAGATCGATTTGCCGCCGTTTACTTTGATTGGTGCAACGACCCGAGCAGGCTCTTTAACGTCACCATTACGCGACCGTTTTGGTATTACTCAGCGTCTTGAGTTTTATAAGATAAAAGACCTACAAGATATTGTGCAGCGCAGCGCGGATTGTTTAGGTTTGTCAATGGAACCTGAAGGCGCCTTGGAAGTGGCAAGACGTGCACGTGGCACACCACGTATTGCTAACCGTCTACTACGTCGTGTTCGCGATTATGCGGAAGTGAAAGGAAATGGTCACATTTGTGCAGAGGTTGCCGACAAAGCGCTGAATATGCTTGATGTGGACGCCGAAGGTTTCGATTATATGGACCGCAAACTGCTACTCGTAATTATGGAGAAATTTGGTGGTGGTCCGGTCGGACTCGATAACATGGCGGCAGCGATTGGTGAAGAAAAGGATACTATCGAAGACGTTCTTGAGCCTTATCTTATTCAGCAAGGTTATTTACAACGCACTCCACGTGGAAGAATCGCGACAGATCGTGCGTATTTGCATTTCGGAATTGAAAAATAAGATTCCCTCGCTGGGCCTTTGCGGCCCAGTGCTTCATTAAAGTTGACCAAACTCACATTTTTTGAATTTCTTCTCATACCAGTTTAGTAAGTAAAAAGCATTGATTGTTAACTCTATGTTTGCTCACAACTGGTTAATTTCTCTCCTGATTACTCTCTCTTAACATCCGTATCTAATACTGGTTGATCTGGATCAATGTGATGGATTTTTGTGCAAATTCCGCGCATAAACATTGATGTATATCAAAGCGCATTCCGGCTATAAACCTTTTGAAACAATCTGTTTTTACAAGTAATATTAGCCCTAGCTATATTAGCTGATGCTTAACAATTAACTAACCAATGAAGCACATTTTTGCAACAATGAGTTGTGATAATTCAACATTTTTCAAGTGTAAATAACACTTGAATATGGATTGCAATATGTAGAGAGTGTCATTCAGCCGACACATAGGAGTTACCATGATTGACGTAGTTGATCTATCGCGGTTGCAGTTTGCACTGACAGCGATGTATCACTTCCTATTCGTACCATTGACCCTTGGTATGGCCTTCCTTCTGGCCATTATGGAATCGATGTACGTAATGACGAACAAGCAAATCTATAAGGACATGACCAAGTTCTGGGGTAAGCTATTCGGTATTAACTTTGCACTTGGTGTGGCGACAGGCCTTACCATGGAATTCCAGTTTGGTACGAACTGGTCTTACTACTCCCACTATGTAGGTGACATCTTCGGTGCGCCGCTAGCGATCGAAGCCCTTGTCGCATTCTTCCTGGAGTCAACTTTTGTTGGTCTATTCTTCTTCGGGTGGGATCGTCTATCTAAACGTCAACACTTAGCGGTTACTTGGCTTGTGGCGCTGGGCTCTAACTTCTCTGCACTTTGGATTCTTATCGCAAACGGCTGGATGCAAAACCCAGTAGGCGCGGACTTCAACTTCGAAACTATGCGAATGGAAATGGTGAGCTTCTCTGAGGTTGTACTAAACCCAGTAGCTCAGGTTAAGTTCGTGCATACGGTTGCTTCTGGTTACACTTGTGGCGCAATGTTTATTCTAGGCATCAGTTCATACTACCTATTAAAAGGTCGTGACATTGCGTTTGCTCGTCGTTCATTTGCTATCGCTGCATCTTTCGGTATTGCAGCTATCTTATCTACCATCGTTCTTGGTGACGAATCTGGCTACGAGCTTGGTGAAGTTCAAAAAGTGAAGCTTGCTGCAATTGAAGCAGAATGGCACACAGAGCCAGCTCCAGCAGCGTTTACGTTGTTTGGTGTTCCTAACCAAGAAACCATGCACACAGATTACGCAATCAAGATCCCTTACGTAATGGGTATCATCGCGACACGTTCTTTTGATGAGCAAGTAACAGGTCTTCGTGACCTACGTGATGAGCACGTCGATCGTATTCGTGACGGTATGTACGCGTATGAACTTCTAGAGAAGCTTCGCGCAGGTGACAAGTCAGAAGAAAACATGACTGCGTTTGATGAAGTGAAGGGTGACCTAGGTTACGGTCTACTTCTAAAACGCTACACAGACAATGTTGTTGATGCGACAGAAGAGCAAATCCAAGCTGCTGCGGATGACTCAATCCCAACAGTATGGCCGCTATTCTGGTCATTCCGTATTATGGTTGCTTGTGGTTTCATCATGCTATTCGTTTTCGGTGCGGCATTTATTCAAACGTGTCGTCAGAAGATCGAACAGAAACAATGGATTCTTAAAGCTGCACTATTCAGCATCCCACTACCGTGGATTGCGATTGAAGCGGGTTGGTTCGTCGCTGAGTACGGTCGTCAGCCATGGGCTGTTGGTGAAATTTTACCAGTGCACGTTGCAGCTTCTGCATTAACTGCTGGCGAAATCTGGACTTCACTATTCGCAATTCTGGCGCTATACACGGTATTCCTGGTTGCAGAAGTTTACCTAATGTTGAAATTCGCTCGTAAAGGCCCAAGTAGCCTGAAAACGGGTCGCTACCACTTCGAGCAAAATGCTGACTCTGTTGAAGACAAAGTTAGTCGCCAAGTAGAAGCGTAAGGTAAGGAGATAACAAGATGTTTGATTACGAAATCTTGCGACTCATCTGGTGGGTACTAATCGGTGTTCTACTAGTTGGTTTTGCAGTAACAGACGGTTTCGATATGGGTGTAGGCGCGCTTGTACCTATTATCGGTAAAAACGACACGCAACGTCGCGTCATGATTAACTCAATAGCCCCTCACTGGGATGGTAACCAAGTTTGGCTTATCACTGCTGGTGGTGCATTGTTTGCAGCTTGGCCTTTGGTTTATGCAACGTCATTTTCAGGCTTCTACTTAGCGATGATTTTGACACTAGCAGCGCTATGGCTTCGTCCTCTGGGCCTAGACTACCGCTCTAAAATCGAAGATCCAAAGTGGCGTAATACCTGGGATATCTGTATCTCAATCAGTGGTTTTGTTCCACCAATCATCTTTGGTGTAGCGTTTGGCAACCTACTACAGGGTGTACCATTCCAATTGAGTGAGTTCTTGATGCCAACATACCATGGCTCATTCTTTGGTCTTCTAAACCCATTTGCACTGCTGTGTGGCTTAGTTAGTTTGTTCATGATTTTGATGCAAGGTTCGACTTGGCTACAAATGAAAACAACGGGCGAAGTGCATGTGCGTGCTCGCAACGTTGCTCAGTTGGCTGGTTTACTGACGGTTGCAGCGTTTGTAGCTGCTGGTTTCTGGATCCAAAATATTGATGGTTACGTCATTGTTGGCGGTATCGACACTAATGCAGCTTCTAACCCTCTAAACAAAGAGGTAATCCGTGAAGCTGGTGCGTGGATGAAGAATTTTGAAAACTACCCACTACTATGGGCTGCTCCTGTACTAGGTGTCGCAATGCCGCTTCTTGCCGTATTGGCATCTCGTCTTGAAAAATGTGCGATTTCGTTCATTACTTCAAGCTTGGGTGTTGCTGGCGTTATCTTTACTGCAGGTTTTGCGATGTTCCCATTCATCATGCCTTCAGACTTAATGCCAAGCCACAGCTTAACAATGTGGGATGCAACGTCATCTGAACTGACTCTGAATCTAATGACAGGCGTTGCGTTTGTTATGGTACCAATCATCCTTGGTTACACGTCTTGGACTTACTACAAGATGTTTGGTCGCCTTGATGATCAGTACATTGAAGACAACAAAAACTCACTTTACTAAGGAGCATTTACTATGTGGTATTTCGCATGGATTCTAGGTGTACTACTTGCTTGTGCATTCGGTATCATCAACGCTCTTTGGTTAGAGCACTCAGAAATGATGGACAAAGACAGTGAGTAATCTCGCTGATAAGGTAGCGCAACTTCACGCTCCGATGGATAAGACTCTGTTAAGAGTCTTATCTCTCATCCTTGGCTTTATGCATGTAGGATTGGTGATGTGGGATCCTGAAGCTTACCATCAAGCAATTGGTGGTTTTAACTCAATCATCGCACCAGCACTGATTTGGTCTGTATGCTCAAGCATGGTTTACGGTGTGGGCTTCAAACCGAGAAACTGGTACTGGCAAGCTTTGTTTAGTCCCTACTTTTCGTTAGCTATCTTAATTTATTTAACGGCACTTTATTTCTTTTAGGCTGAAATACGCTGTAATAAAGTCGGTTACTAAATCATCGAATAAAAGCTAGGTATTTCGCCTAGCTTTTATTTTTTCTACAAATTTCAAAAATATTCCCTTAGCTCGGTACCAATTGCTGTCGCTTCAGTTATAGTAATTACTTTAAAGAATTGAATATATTGGGACTCCCTTGCAAGGCACATCAAATCTCTTTCGCTGGCCGATCACCGTGTATTATGAAGACACCGATGCGGGCGGCGTTGTATATCATTCTAATTATCTAAAATTCTTTGAGCGCGCGCGGACAGAAATGTTACGTGCCAAAGGCATTTCTCAACATGTGTTACTGGAACAAAATATCGGCTTTGTTGTCCGACACATGGATATTGATTTCAACCAAGGGGCAAGGCTGGACGAGCATTTGACAGTATTAACCCGAGTGTCAGAAATAAAACGTGCTTCCCTGCAATTCTGTCAAGAGTTGGTCAATGATCAAGGCAAGATATTGTGCAAGGCCTCTGTTAAGGTAGCATGTATCGATAATAAGAAAATGAAACCAATAGCTATTCCAACCTTTATAAATTCGGAGCTAACAAATAGTGACTGCTGATATTTCCATTTTAGATCTCTTTCTTCAGGCCAGTCTGTTGGTAAAGCTTGTGATGCTGACGTTGCTTGGCATGTCAATTGTGTCATGGGCAATGATCATCAAGCGCAGCAAAGTGCTTTCTCAAGCGTCAAAGAATGCAGAGCAGTTTGAAGACAAATTCTGGTCGGGTACTGATCTTTCTCAGCTTTACCAAAAAGTAAAAGCGCGTAAAGACGAAATTGAAGGCACAGAAGAAATTTTTTACGCAGGTTTCACGGAGTTTGCTCGTCTACGTAAGAGCAACGCAAACTCACCAGCGTACATCATGGAAGGCACTGGCCGCGCAATGCGCGTTGCTGTCTCTCGTGAAGTTGATGAACTAGAAACAAGCTTACCATTCTTAGCGACAGTCGGTTCTATCAGTCCTTACATCGGCCTATTTGGTACCGTTTGGGGCATCATGCACGCTTTTATTGCGTTGGGTGAAGTAAAACAAGCTACGCTGTCTATGGTTGCACCGGGTATCGCCGAGGCATTGATCGCGACAGCGATGGGTCTATTTGCGGCTATCCCGGCTGTAATGGCCTACAACCGCCTAAGCAATAAAGTGAGCAAACTAGAGCACACTTACGCAACATTTTCTGAAGAATTCCACAGCATCCTTCATCGTCAAGCGATGGCTGGCCGAGACAGCGCGGATAAGGAATAAAGCATGGCGGGTTATCAACCTAAAAAGCGAAAAATGACAGCGGAGATCAACGTTGTTCCGTATATCGACGTAATGCTCGTACTGTTGATCATTTTTATGGCGACCGCTCCATTTGTGACTCAAGGCGTCGATGTTGATCTTCCGAAAACATCGACCGCTGAATCTATGCAAGACCTTGCTGGCGAAACTGACAGTAGTTTTATCATCATCGAAATTGATAGCGAGGGTAATTTAGGCCTAAGCGTAAACGATGAAGAAGTTCAGCGAGGTTTGTCGTTGCAAGATGTTATTGTGCGAGTGAAAGCGGAGCGAGAGGTTAAGCCAGATTCACCAGTTGCGGTAGGTGGCGACGCGGCAACACCATATGCCGATGTTGTCCTATTACTGGATGAACTAAGTCGAGCTGGTATCCCTAAGGTAGGTCTAATGACCGATATCAGGGAATAGACATCAATTATCTATGAAAGATCACAAGAAGAAACCCAACCAATACGCCAAACCGATAGCAATATCGGTTGGTTTGCATGCAATTCTCGTTGCAGCCCTGCTTTGGGGGACGGACTTCAACATGTCTAAACCAGAGCCTACAGGGCAAATGGTTCAAGCTGTTGTCATCGATCCAAAACTTGTGCAGCAACAAGCGAAAGAAATTCGCCAGCAACGTGAAAAGGCAGCAAAAAAAGAACAAGAGCGTCTTGATAAATTGAGACGCGAAGCGGAGCAGCTAGAGAAAAATCGTAAAGCCGAGGAAGAGCAAATTCGCAAGTTGAAAGAACAGCAAGCGAAAGATGCTCAAGCGGCACGAGAAGCAGAAGCTGCACGTAAGAAAAAAGAACAAGAGCGCAAGCAGGAAGAAGAACGCGTTCGCAAAGAAAAAGAGCGAGCTGCTAAGCTAGAAAAAGAGCGTAAGGCAAAAGAAGAAGCTGTGCGTAAAGCTGAGCAGGAGCGTTTAGCAAAAGAAGCCGCTATTGCAAAAGCAGAGCAAGAACGTTTAGCTCGTGAAAAAGCAGCAAAAGAAGCGGAACAAAAAGCACGTCGTGAGCGTGAAGCCGCTGAAAAAGCTGAACAAGAGCGCATTGCAAAAGAGAAAGCGGCAAAAGAGGCGGCAGAGCGAGAGCGCAAAGCGAGAGAAGCAGCAGAGCGTGCCGAGCGTGAGCGTAAAGCGCAAGAAGCCGCGCTAGATGATATTTTTGCAGGCCTTGAGGATGAGGTTAGTAAAAATAGTGCTGCTCGAAATCAATTTATTGACGATGAACTTTCTCGAATGTCATCCATCTATACTCAAAATATTCAGCAAAAGTTGATTAAGGATGACTACTTGCTGGGAAAGGAGTGTAGGGTAAACATCAAATTGATTCCGACAGGAACTGATATGATGGTCTCTGGTGTTACCGTTTTGAGTGGCGATACTCGAGTATGTGCAGCGGCGAAGCGAGCGATAGCTCAGGTAGGGACGTTCCCTAAATCTTCAGAAGCTGCGGTAAACGAAAGACTAAAAGACATCAACATAACTGTTGCTTTGGACTAAAAGGAATAAGACGTGATTAGACGCCTTTTACTAGGAATGTTTGTACTGTTTAGCAGTATGACAAATGTTGCGAATGCCGCATTAGAGTTGGTCATTACCGATGGTATTGATTCAGCACGACCAATTGCTGTTGTTCCGTTTAAGTGGGAGGGCAATCAAGCGCTTCCAACGGATATTTCTGCTGTTATTGCTTCGGATTTGCAACGCAGTGGTAAGTTCAGCCCCGTTCCAACGAGCAAGATGCCACAAACTCCGTTCAGTGAATCAGAAGTCAATTTTGATGCCTGGACTAATTTAGGTGTAGATGCTCTGCTGACTGGCTCAATCAAACAAAATGCTCAAGGTGATTACGTTATCAACTACCAACTTGTTGATATTGTGCGTGGCCAGCTGACGGGCGGGAAAAGTAAAGCGCTTGGTAGCGATGGCGAATTAGTACTGTCAAAAGATCATGTGCTGTTCAATAAGGTCGCGACCGTTCAAGGTCCTCGCATGCGAGAGTACGCTCACCGCATCTCTGATTTGGTGTATGAGCAGTTAACGGGTGACCGTGGCGCCTTCATGACCCGTATTGCATACGTGGTGGTGAATGATAAAGACCGTTTCCCTTACCAACTTCGTGTGGCTGATTACGATGGTTACAACGAGCGCTTGGTTTTACGTTCTAAGCAACCATTAATGTCACCAGCATGGTCGCCAGATGGTAAAAAGCTTGCGTATGTTAGCTTCCAAAATGGTCAAGCAGAAATCTTCATCATGAACATCTACACCGGTGAGCGTGAGAAGATCACTTCATACCCACGTCATAATGGTGCGCCAAGATTTTCGCCTGATGGCAATAAGTTAGCGATTGTTCTCTCTAAGACAGGCTCGCTTCATGTTTACACGTTCGATCTTAACACTCGCAAGCTGACGCAAATTACGCGTGGCAGATCAAATAATACTGAACCGTTCTGGCATCCAGATGGAAAATCGTTGATTTTCACATCGGATAGGGGTGGTAAACCACAGATTTATCAAGTAAATTTGGGCAGCGGTTCTATTGACCGTTTGACTTGGCAAGGCAGCCAAAATTTGGGTGGCCAGATTACTCCTGATGGGCGATTCCTAGTAATGGTGAACCGCAGCAACGCAGGATTTAACTTGGCGAAACAAGATTTGGAAACTGGTGCTCTTCAAGTCTTAACTAAGACCTTGCTTGATGAGTCTCCTAGTATTGCCCCAAACGGTGGCATGGTTGTGTATAGCTCGATTTACAACAAGAAAAACGTACTATCGATGGTGTCAATTGATGGTCGATTCAAAGCTAGATTACCGGCAACAAATGGGCGTGTTAGAGCGCCTGCATGGTCACCGTTTTTGTAGTAATAAGTTTGATTAATAAAGGAAAATAAGATGCAACTGAACAAGGTTCTAAAAGGGCTACTAATCGCGCTTCCTGTAATGGCTGTTACAGCGTGTAGTTCAAGCGATGACGCTGCTTCTAACACTGGTGCAGCAACAAACAACAATGGCGCAGTTGAAACAACAGTAGCTACGCCAATTGATCAAAGCGGTCAGCTAACAGAGCAAGAGCTAAAAGAGCAAGCGCTACGTGAAACTCAAACAATCTACTTTGCTTTTGATAACTCAACAATTGCAGCAGATTACGAAGAGATGCTTGCAGCTCATGCTTCTTACCTAAGCAAGAACCCAGCACTTAACGTAACTATCGAAGGTCACGCTGATGAGCGTGGTACTCCTGAGTACAACATCGCTCTTGGTGAGCGTCGTGCACAAGCAGTAGCGAACTACCTGCAAGCACTAGGTGTTCAAGCTGACCAAATCTCAATCGTTAGCTACGGTGAAGAGAAGCCACTTCTTCTAGGTCAATCAGATGAAGTTTACGCTAAGAACCGTCGCGCGGTTTTAGTATACTAATTCGAGGTAATCCTCATGTTCAGTAACACTAAGCGCGCTGTTGCGCTTACGTTACTGGCAAGTGCAGCGAACTTTGCGTTCGCTGCACCAGCTCCAGTATCCGATCTCAACAGCACATCATCCGTCTCTAAGAGCCGTTCATCTGAAACGGAAGTAGAGCGTCTAGAGCGCTTGCTACAAAACCGCAATCGCGTTCAGCTCCAAATGCAACAGCAAATTGACCAAATGTCACAAGAGATCAGTGAATTACGTGGTCAATTAGAGCGAAATAGCTACGAAATGAAGCAAATGTTGCAACGTCAACGAGAGTTGTTTGTCGAGCTAGATCGTGTGCGTGGAGAAATCAAATCCGCGCCTGCGCAAGAAGCGAAACCTGCTAAAACAGGTGGTCAGTATACGCCAAATGTTGATGAGCAAACGGCATACCAAAATGCAGTCGACCTCATTCTCAAGAAACGTGACTACACTGGCGCAATTGCAGCGTTCCAGCAGTTCCAGAAAGATTATCCTGACTCCACATACTCAGCGAATTCTCACTATTGGCTAGGCCAATTGTACTTCGCTAAGAAGCAGGACAAAGATGCTGTAAAGAGCTTTGCTGCGGTGGTGTCTTATAAAGACTCCAATAAGCGAGCCGATGCTTTGCTCAAGTTAGGTGAAATCGCTGAGCGTAATAACAATGCAGCTCAAGCGAAAAAGTACTACCAACAAGTGGTTGATGAATACCCAGGTAGTGCATCTGCAAAACTTGCCAGCTCTAAGCTGTAAGACGTTATGTTTTAAAAAGGAAGCTTCGGCTTCCTTTTTCTTTTCCGTTTCTTTATCGGTGTTGATCGAATAAATCGAGAGGAATGGCATCGAGCCTTTTACCCCCATCTTGCAACGGATTCTTTCAATCAGAAATGCTACCTGTAACAAAGATATACGGCTAGATAGCTAGAAATCCCCGTGACAAGTTGGTTTTTGAAAATTAACGAGGTTACAATACTCGGATTAAAGGAAGTTGCGTAGAGCAAGAGCAATGAGCCATATATTAGATAAAATCGACACTGTTTACCCATTCCCACCGAAGCCAGTTCCATTAAGCGAAGAAGAAAAAGCGTCTTACATTGAGCGCATTAAAAAGCTGCTAAAAGAAAAGGATGCGGTACTTATCGCACACTATTATACCGATCCTGAGATTCAAGCCCTAGCTGAAGAAACGGGTGGTTTTGTTGGTGACTCGTTGGAAATGGCGAAGTTTGGTAATCGTCATCCTGCAAGCACACTGATCATTGGCGGTGTTCGCTTTATGGGCGAGTCGGCCAAAATCCTAACACCAGAAAAGCGAATTCTAATGCCAACGTTGGAAGCGGAATGTTCGCTTGATCTTGGCTGTCCAGCGAATAAGTTCAGTGAGTTCTGTGATGCTCACCCTGATCACACGGTTGTGGTTTATGCAAATACGTCTGCCGCAGTTAAAGCTCGTGCCGATTGGGTCGTTACATCAAGCATTGCGCTTGAAATCGTGGAACATTTAGACGCCGAAGACAAGCCAATCATCTGGGGACCAGACCGTCACTTAGGATCGTACATTGCTAATAAAACTGGCGCAGACATGCTGCTATGGCAAGGTGAGTGTGTGGTTCATGATGAGTTTTCTGCTGATGCGCTACGCAAAATGAAGAGCGTGTATCCAGATGCGGCTATTTTGGTTCACCCTGAGTCACCAGCAAGCGTCGTAGAACTTGCCGATGCCGTTGGATCAACGAGTCAGCTGATCAAAGCAGCGAAAGCGCTTCCTCACAAACAAATGATCGTTGCGACAGACAAAGGCATTTTCTTTAAAATGCAGCAACTAGTGCCAGAGAAAGAACTTATCGAAGCGCCAACCGCAGGTGCTGGCGCAACATGCCGTAGCTGCGCACACTGCCCTTGGATGGCAATGAACGGTTTGAAAGCGATAGAGAAAGCGCTTAGTGAAGGCGGTGAAGAACACGAGATCTTTGTTGATGAAGAATTGCGTGTTAAATCGCTCATTCCGTTAAATCGTATGTTGGACTTTGCTGAGCAGCTAAATATGCAAGTGAAAGGTAATGCTTAAAAAGTAGGCGTAACTGAAAGTAAATCTCAAAAACCAGCCGAATATGGCTGGTTTTTTTGTGTCTTACTATCAATGAGTTACTATTGATGCAATCAATGAATATCGAGGTTATAAATTTATGGCGGTGTGGTTAGTAGTTAAAAAGTGGCTTAGTTCACACCTTTTTAAATTGAGCAACCGAAGTCTTCTCATCTTTAGTGGCTTATATGTGAGTCTTTCTTGGGGGCTGCTCATTCTCGCTGGTGAAACCGCATTAACAGACAGCTTCTCTAACTTTATCTATTACCTTATGGTTACGGCGAGTACGGTTGGCTATGGTGATCATTCTCCAGTGACAGATTTGGGTAAATGGGTTGTTGTTCTGTTTGTGATCCCAGGCGGCTTGAGCCTATTCGCTGCATTATTGGGACGTGTCGCTGGAGCAGCGATGGATTACTGGCGAGCGGGTATTTTAGGAAAACGGAGAGTAAGAGTGGAAAACCATATTGTATTGTTGGGTTGGAATGGATCGAGAACGATGCACCTTATTCGCATGTTACAACATGAAGAAGAGGGGAAGCGTCCGATTGTTTTATGCAGCCGTTCAGAAATAGAAAACCCGTTGCCAGGCGAGATCAGTTTTATCAAAGTGACCAGTTACACGGATTCACAAGAGATGAAAAACGCCAATATTGCTGAAGCAGCTTGCGTTATTGTTGATAACCTATCGGACGATATCACGCTGTCAGCCGCGCTGTACTGTGCTTCTGTGAATCCTTCCGCACATTTGGTCGCTTACTTTAAAGATGAGGCGTTAGGCCGTCTTTTAAGTCAACACTGTCCTAAAGCGGAATGCATACCTGCAGTTGGCGCGGAAATGCTGGCAAAAGCGGCGGTAGATCCAGGCTCAAGTGCACTTCACCAAGAGCTATTAGCTTCAACACGAGGCATGACTCAATACTCGGTTATTTATCCTGAAAGGCTGCCACTAACTACTGTTGAGAGTCTCTTCGTTTTTCTCAAAAGGCGTCATCATGCCACGCTAATTGCTTTTGACATTGGCCATGGTATCCAACTCAACCCAGATTTAGATGCAGAAGTACCACCGAGTACCAAGCTGTTTTACATTGCAGATGAACGTATTGAAGATTTTGCATGGAAAGAAATGAACAAGGAACAATAATGCACATGATTGCTGACCTGTTAGCAGGTTTTCCCAATTTTTTACTCTATTTTTCTGTTTCTATTATTTTCGTTTTGGCGTTTAAGTTCATCTACGTCAAGCTTACGCCTTACGATGAATGGCACCTGATCAAAGAAAAGCAAAATACAGCGGCAGCGATTGCACTAAGTGGCGCATTTCTTGGTTATTGTATTGCGATTTCGGGGGCGGCAAAAAACTCAGTCAACATTGTCGATTTTATGCTATGGGGCGTTGTTGCAATGCTGGCGCAGATCATTGCATTTGCGATTGTACGTTTTGTTTTACTTCCAAAAGTGACTGAGCGTATCGAAAAAGATGAGCTGCCCGCCGGTATTGTATTAGCCGCTGTTTCTATATCGGTCGGCGTATTAAATGCCGCTTGTATGACGTACTAGGAGGAACGATGAAGCGGAGTTCTAACGTTAAACGTTCTTCCATGGACAAAAGTTTAAAGCTTGGGAAAATTATTCCCTTTGCTGCTTTTGGCGGTATTTTCTTCTTGGCGACACAAGAATCGAAAACCGAAGGCTACATTTTTTCTGACGCTGATGAATGCAAATCAAACTCGCCAGAGTTCAGTGAGCAGTGCGATATTGCTTATCAAGAAGCTTTGGCTCGCGCCGAACGAAATGCCCCTCGCTACAACAATGAGTTCGAATGTGAAAATGATTTTTACGAAGACGATTGTTACTACAGTTCCAGTTCCCGAGCTTATGTGCCTCACTTTGGGGGCTTCTTTTACAGTCGCGCACTGAGCGGTTTGAAAGGTTACAACAAGAGCTATTACTCTGAACCAATGTATCGCTATAAATCCAAATTCTATAATGGTGCGGGACAATTTTTTGGTTCCTATCGTAATCAGCCGACGAAGGTTGCGACCAGTAACCTAAATAAACGTGGTGGCGGAACTATTGGTAGAGCGATGTCTCGAGGCGGGTTTGGTAAAGCGGTATCGGTCAGCCGAGGCGGTTAATAAGCACTATGTTTCGACGAGAAATACAAGAACGAGAAAACTGGCGTGATTTAGCACGCCAGTTTGGTTTTGGCTTCCATTCCATGTATGACCAACCGTATTGGGATGAGAGTGCTTACTATCAATTCACGCTTGATCAAATAGAGAACGATATTGAAGCGCCCACTGAAGAGCTGCATCAGATGTGCTTGGCTATTGTGGATGAAGTAGTTCGGAGTGAGCGGTTGCTGACGCAATGTGCGATCCCTGAATTTATGTGGGAGCAGGTCGCTTCTTCGTGGCACCGAAATGAACCCTCACTCTATTCGCGTCTGGATTTTGCATACAACGGAACTTCGCCAGCTAAGTTACTGGAGAACAATGCGGATACGCCGACCAGCCTATTTGAAACGGGTTTTTGGCAGTGGGTGTGGTTAGAGGATGTTGTAAATAAAGGTCTAATTCACCAGAGCGCGGATCAATTCAACATTCTTCAAGACTTTTTGATTGAGCGTTTTTCCGAGATAGCCAAATATCAACCCGGGCAAACCCTTCACTTTAGCTGCTGCAAGTACACTGAAGAAGATAAAGGGACTGTCCAGTATTTAGAAGATTGCGCGCGCGAAGCTGGGTTAGCGACGGCGTTTGTTTATGTCGAAGATATTGGTGCGACGGAAGATGGTCTGTTTGTGGATGCAGATGACAGAGCGATTCGTTGGATGTTCAAGCTTTATCCGTGGGAGTTTATGTTTGAAGAGGAATATGCGAAATACCTAGCGACCGCGAAAGTGAATTGGTTAGAACCTATGTGGAAGTCGATTCTATCCAACAAAGCACTTTTACCGTTATTGTGGGAGCGCTTTCCGAATCATCCTAATCTTTTACCTGCCTATTTTGCTAACGGTTCAAAAGCGAACACTTTGAAAGATTTTGTAATCAAACCACTATTCTCTCGAGAAGGCGCAAATATTGAGATCGTCAAAGGTGGGAAACGCATACTCAAAACAGCAGGGCCTTATGAATCTAAATTCAATATCGTCCAGCAGTATCATCCGTTACCCAAGTTTGGGCAAAGCCATACATTAATTGGCAGCTGGCTAGTCAACGATAGAGCCGCTGGGATTTCGATTCGGGAAGACACTAGCTTAGTCACGCAAGATATGGCGCGATATGTTCCACATGTGATTTTAACATGATCAAAAAAGCTCTCCATCCAGAGAGCTTTTGTCTATTCAGCGGTTCAATCTTGATGGTCGACAGCGTTGTGTCTTATTGTTCTTCAGCTAATGCAACACCGCGCTGAGTAAGACCACATAGCATCACTGGCATGGCATTGAAGATCTCTTCAAACTGTTCTAAGCCTTCCATGCCTTGTTCTGCCAACGTTTCAATGGTCGTTTCTGGATCGTAAAGCATCGTAAGAGAAAGCAAAACACCGCCGAGCAGAGCATTATCTTCGCTGTCCTCTGGCATTAGCGTTTCCCAGTCATCACGAGCAAGTTGCCAACCTTGTAATACACCTTCACAGAAATCACGGGTCTGGCTTGTTACAATATCTTGTTCATCTAACGCGCATCCTTCAGGCCACTGCCAAGATCCTTCTAGAAGAGCAGGACGAGTTTGGTTCCACATTTGTACAATCTCATCAATGTATTGCTCTAATTGCTCACCGTCAGTAAATGGCGCTGTTTCTTCACCACCCCATAAGAATGGCAACCACTCTTGAGGCATTAATACGTTTGGCGCTGCAGCCATCGCTGTTACAAAGCCTTGAGTTTTTGCTAGGTTAAGTAGTTTACCGTCAAGTTCTGGGAGAGAAAGGATGTCTTGTAGTTTCAAAATAGAATACCATTTGTTAATGGGCTGGTTGATTGCGCTCATCTTACCAATCAATTTGTGATAAATCGATATTAGGGAATGATTCACAGACATCTATGGAAATTCGCTCATCACTTAGAAAAAAAAGCATTCTCGCCCTGACACTGTACCTGTGTTTCTTTATCGCAACGATTGGTTCTGTTGCCTATTTGGTTGTCGAGCCTCCGGTTAGGCAAAAGCTAGAGCAAAACCTAGAGTTACGCACCCAACTGCTTGCTCTAGAGATTAAAGAGCCTCTCCTTAGCTCTACTGGTGTATTGAGCAGCCTAGCAGGACTCGCCCAGGGGACTGAAAAAATTCAATCTCTCAACACGACAATTCCGCATATTCTCCAATTGAGTGATGAGATGCTCGTCAGTGGTGGCGTATGGCCTAAACCAGAACTCAAAGCTGAACAATGGCGATATAAAAGCCTATTCTTCAATAAAAACAGTGATGGCGGTATTGACCAAATTCACTCCTACAATAATCCTGAATCTGGCGGTTATGACAATGAACCATGGTATAAGGCAGCAGCTGACGCGCCAGTTGGTTCTGTGAGTTGGTCTACGGTTTATATCGACACTTTTACTCAGGTTCAGATGATTACTGCGTCTTCCCCATATTATCAAAACGGTCAATTCGCTGGCGTTGTAACGGTAGACTTATCACTTGATGCACTTTTTCAGTTTATTCGAGAGCACACGAACCTGCATTCTTTAGGTGTGGTGGTTCGCGATGCTGAATCGAACGTGATTATTGAGCACAACTTCCAACTAACAGACGAAATTTATGTCAGTGAGCTTGATTTTGGAGAGTTCGATTGGCGTATGGAAGTTGTCAACGCGAAAGCTAAAGTAGCCGATCAAGTGTTTGAACAAGTCATAAGTGTTGAGGGGAGGATCATTCCATTCTTACTCTTGTGTGTACTGGTCGGGTATTACTTGCTGAATCGTTACATTGTCGAACCGATTGTCCGTATTGCCGCTAAGATTGATGACTCGAAAACTGGCGGGATCATAGACATTGATTACGATAGCGAAGATGAAATTGGACAGCTCATCGAGAAGTTCAATGAAAAAACCATCTATCTAGAGCAAGAGAGAATAAAAGCCCAGGCTTCGACGAACGCTAAAACGGCATTTTTAGCCACATTATCCCATGAGATTCGTACGCCAATGAACGGTGTATTAGGAACCGCTCAGATATTGTTAAAAACACCACTCACCGATGATCAACGTAAGCACCTGAGAACACTTTATGACTCAGGTGATCATATGATGACGTTACTTAATGAGATTTTAGATTACTCAAAAATTGAGCAAGGGCATGTTGAATTCGAAAATACGCCTTTCCCAATTGAGTCGATCATCGGCAGCATAAAAAGTGTTTATCAAACACTATGTGCAGAAAAAGGCCTTCGTTTTAGAGTCGTGTCTCATTTACCAACAGGGCGCTGGTACAACAATGACAAAGCCCGTCTGCGCCAAGTATTGTTTAACCTACTAAACAACGCTGTCAAGTTCACCGACCGAGGCATCGTAGAGGTAGAGCTGACCGAGAAATCGAGCAAGGCAGGTACCAAGCTTATTCTCGCGGTGAAAGATACCGGTATCGGTATTTCTCAAGAAGCGCAAAAACGCATTTTCCGTCCTTTTGAACAAGCGGAGTCCTCGACGACTAGGCGGTTTGGTGGTACAGGGCTTGGTTTGGCGATAGTAAAAGAAATTGCCGAGCATATGGGAGGGCATGTGATTGTGCAGAGTCAAGAGAATGTCGGGACAACCTTTACCGTCGAGATCGCGCTTACGCCTTGTGAGCCTGGGAAAGTGGAAGCAGTCAATGCACATAAGCTGAATTGCAAAGGTTTGAAAGCGCTCATTGTCGAAGACAACCGAACAAATGCGATCATTATGGAAACTTTCCTAAGAGCCAAAGGCTTTGAGTGCACAAGTGTTGAAAATGGTCAGCTTGCCGTCGATGAGGTGGCCGTTCAGTCATTTGATTTGATATTAATGGACAATCATATGCCTGTTCTTGATGGTGTTGGGGCGATATCAGCCATTCGAGCGATGAGTTCGCCTGTAAAGTCGGTACTGATCTTTGGCTGCACAGCGGATGTATTCAAAGAAACACAAGAGCGCATGATAAATGTAGGAGCCGACCACATAATTGCGAAACCAATTGTGGAGTCTGAATTAAATGATGCGTTATATCTCCATGCAGCACGGTTATACCAATACCAGTCGGACTTTGGCGATAATACAACGAATATCCTTGATGCGGAAAAGTGGCTACTAAACTTCTATGTTGCTCTAGATAATGGTCATCTCAACGAAGCGCTAGAGGCTATTTCAGCGATTATTGCTCAAGTCACTCCAGATGCTAATAAAGACGTTTCTTTAGTTGCCGAGCGAATAAGGCGTAACTTAAAGCGTCAGCAGTCTCCAAACCAAGATGATATCGATACATTAACGCTCTTGCTCGCATCATCATAGCTTAATCCATATAGCGCGATTCAACGCAATCATGAATTGTCTTTACTCTTCATACCTAACCTTTGGCTGAATCGTCTATTTTTTCCTTACTTTCAATGAGCTTAGCTCTGCTGTTAGATTCTGTCATAAGAGAAACGGTGCGGCTCTCAGTTGCGCTCACATCGGGAATACTCTGAATTTTTACAACTCAGTAGCATAAGTTATTAGAATGATCGTTTATTCCCCGAACTTTATCCTAACCCTCCATCCAAACAATCACTTATCCCACTTTTTGTGTAAGTTAAATCCGTATTTTTCTACCATTTTTACGTCATTTTAGGCGTTTTTAGTTGTTGGTGGTGAAAAAAACTACTTTCATTTTAAAAAATGGTTATAAATTTACAACTTGATTTCAAATACAGTGCCATACGCTGCTTTTTATGTGATTTAATTGCCTTATTAACTGGTCATGTATTTGTTTGATGGTTGATAGTTTTATTTTGTTTATTGTTGGTGGTATTTAATTTTAGGGGTTGGTTAATGAAGTCTCGCGGACCATTTTGTATTCGTCACGCCGCAGCGGATACCTTTGCTATGGTTGTTTTTTGCTTTATCACAGGGATGATTGTCGAGATTTTGATTTCAGGGATGACGTTTGAGCAATCTTTAGCATCACGTACACTATCTATTCCAGTGAATATTGCTATTGCTTGGCCGTATGGCGTTTTTCGTGATTGGGTACTACGTCAGGGTAACAAGGTATCGCCGTCTTCATTTATGAAAAACGTATCTGATCTGGTCGCTTATGTGCTTTTTCAGTCTCCAGTTTATGCGGGAATTTTATTCGCAGTTGGTGCGTCTACAGACCAAATAGTGACCGCGGTGACAAGTAACGCCATTATTTCTTGCGGTATGGGTGTGTTGTATGGGTACTTCTTGGACATGTGCCGCCGTTGGTTCCGTGTTCCCGGCTATTCTCAAGGCATCTAAATGACCCAGTTTTGCTCAATTTAGTTACTTAGTGAGCAATCGAGTGGAAAAGGGCGCTTTTTTTTATGTTTAGCCTTGACCATCAGGCACATAATCATTAAATTAGCGCCTCGTTAGCCAATGATGCTAACCAAAAATTGATTCGGTGAGTTGTCCGAGTGGCTGAAGGAGCACGCCTGGAAAGTGTGTATACGGCAACGTATCGAGAGTTCGAATCTCTCACTCACCGCCACATTTGAGCCCTAGCAGAAATGCTGGGGCTTTTTCGTATTACGCGACAAGTTCAATCCCAGAGCTGTATATCGTATTGGTTCTCAATTACTCATTGAGTCGGCAAGCCCTTCAAAAAAGCCTCCTTTTTATTCATCTTTTGTTACACATTTTCCGTACAGGTAGTGCGTTTTTATTCGCATGTTGTGATGAGCGTTCCTTATTAAATTTTCCACAAAATCAATTAATTGTTGAAATTAGAACGCTTGTCAAAAAGTCATCAGATATCATGTTTAATAGAGTCTTTTACCTAATGGGATACTCTATTTGTTTGATATAATTTCTGGCAGTTTGTATACCATAATTAAAGAGAGTCTATTCATGTTCCAGAACTTAACGATCAAGCAGAAGATAGTGATTCCGCTGTCACTGATTATTGGATTGTTTATTGTGAGCTCTGTATTAAACGTTATGACAAGTTGGAAACAATCTGAGTTGAGTGAAACACTTAACGAACAGATAGTGCCGAACTTATTAACGATTGAGGATGCTTACCGCGATCTTTACCAAGCTACATCTGCAATTCAAGGTGTTGCTCTTTCTGATACTCAAACCGATATTGACCACCACATCGGTGAATACAAAGACAACGCATACAAAGCGCTGCCACGTATGGAGAAAATGATTGAGCTATCGCAAGCTGGCGTGATGCCTTCTTCACACGGTAATGAAGTGAGAAAGCTTGTCTCCCTAGGTGAAAAATGGTTGGCGAGTTATGAAGCGATGTTGCGTTTACCTCAATCACAATGGCTTGGTTACTACAACGAACACAAACACACCTTTGAAAATCAGTTTATCGAGGTAAGAGCGCAACTTAATGTTGTGAAAGATGTGATAGAAGAAAAACAAAGCTTATTGAAAGATGAAATCTCAGCAGCTGCATCAAGAGCAGAGTTAATTCTTGAAGCGGGCATTGTGATTGTTATTCTGGCCGCTATTGCGATGGCATTTTTGTTGTTGCAAACCGTCGTGAAGCCTATCAACGATATCAAAAATGCGATGACAGAAATTGCTTCTGGTGAAGGTGATTTAAGCCAGCGAATCGATGTGAAAACACAAGACGAAATTGGCAATTTAGCGAACGCGTTTAATCAGTTTGTGTCTAAAATCCAAGCGACAGTTTCTCAAGTAATTGAAAGTTCGAATACCTTGCGTAATGAGATGGAAAATCTTAGCTCGTTGACCACGACCATCGCGAACTCGACCGTTTCACAGCAAAAAGACAGCGAGGCGGTAGCGGCGGCAGTGCATGAAATGCAAGTCACCAGCAGAAATGTCAGCGATAGCGCTAACGAAGCTGCGGTTGCGAGCCAAACAGCGAATGATGAACTTACCAATACCAATATTATTTTGGATCAAACCGTTAGCTCAATTCGTAGCCTCGCAAGTGAAATCGAAAGTGCAAGCCACGTCATTAACACATTGGATCATGATGTGAGTAACATTGCTTCTGTATTGGATGTCATTCGTGGTATCGCAGAGCAAACGAACTTATTGGCGCTTAACGCAGCGATTGAAGCGGCTCGTGCAGGAGAACAAGGGCGAGGCTTTGCTGTTGTCGCAGATGAGGTCCGCTCGTTAGCCAGTCGCACACAACAGAGCACGGGTGAAATCCAAACCATGATTGAAAAGCTACAATCTGGTGCGGGACAAGCCGTAGAAGTGATGCGTGGTAGCCAAAATAGCAGTGATGAAACAATTCAATCGGCAGGGAGAGCGAGTCAATCCCTTTCTGAAATCTTAAACGCGATTTCACGTATGAACGAGATGAACACACACATTGCAACGGCTGCAAGCCAGCAAAGTACGGTAAGTGACGAAGTAAATAGCAACGTACAAGGCATTGCAGATAGCAGTACATCTATTGTGGAAATCGTCAACCAAGCGCAAGCATCTTTAGCCATGTTATCAGAGCAAACCCAGCGCTTAGATCATCAGGTTAGTCAGTTCAAAGTATAAGCTTGAGAACTGCAGTCTCACTGACGAAATAACCCGCTTCTTAGCGGGTTATTTTTTAGATAAGGGTCGAACCTGACTTGTGAAGGCTCGACTATATTTACATTCCTCTTTTACTTAACTTTGTATACCAGAGGTGCAAATAATCCTAGACAGCGGTGACAAACTCTGTACAGCGTGATGATGCTTTTATCATCACTTTTGCTGCTTTTTAACCATTGCAATTGCTCACAGGAAAGTGTGATTTCCAACCCAAAATCTTCAAATTTGAGAACTTCATTACACCTTTACCATAAACGTTTTTCGTAAGCGTATAGAACTGTAAATTTTGTTGTATGTACAACACTGGGTAATTATCATCCTAATTAATTTGTTCTGGATATACATCCGTTAGTCATCATTAAGTCATTCTAGAAGTTTTTAGCAAGGAATCTTGAAGGCTTGTAGGTAAAAGAGAGAAAAATTCATGAGACGTAAAACCACGCTATCTCTGCTGATTGCGTCGAGCCTTTTTGTGGTTGGATGTCAACCTAGCGAAGAAGGATCGAGCCAAGGTAGTGCTCCTGCGCCCGCAACCGAAGTTGAAGTGTTAACGGTGGAACCAACTCGCCAAGCGTTAACTGTCGAGTTGCCAGGTCGTAGCCGTGCATTCAAAGAAGCGGAAGTTCGTCCGCAAGTTACAGGCATTATTTCAGAGCGAAATTTTGTTGAAGGGGGCCTTGTTGAACAAGGACAGTCCCTATATCAAATTGATGATTCATCATTTCAAGCGGATTTGCTGAGCGCTGAAGCGGAATTAATCCGAGCTCAAGCAGCGGCAGAATCGACCCATGCCACAGTGAAGCGTTACAGAACCTTGATCACCAAAAAGTCCATCAGCCAACAAGATTTGGATGAAGCAGAAGCAGCATACAAGGAAGCGCAAGCACAGGTCCTAGTCGCAAAAGCGAAGATCAATACGGCAAAAATCAATTTAGATTACACGCAAGTGAAAGCTCCGATTAGCGGTGTGATCGGTAAATCGAGTGTGACGGCGGGTGCGTTGGTTACGGCTAACCAAGCAGCCAAATTAGCGACCATTCAGCAGCTTGATCCTATCAACGTTGATATTGTGCAATCATCCGCGCAACTGCTGCGTTTAAAAGCGGCTCTTTCCCAAGGTCATATGCAAGAAGATGACTCTGCGCAAGTTACATTGATGCTTGAAGATGGCAGCACGTACGAACATAAAGGCACGATGAAATTTACCGAGGTCAATGTGAACGAAAGTACGGGTAGCGTGACGCTTCGTGCTGAATTCCCAAACCCTGACGGTTTGTTACTACCAGGAATGTTTGTTCGTGCGACGGTTATTACTGGTGTTGACCCTGACGCGATTCTGATACCACAAAATACCGTTTCTCGTGATGCGACAGGTAAAGCGACAGTGATGACGGTTAATGGCGAGAACAAAGTGGAAGCGAAACCAGTGAAGACTGCCGAAGCGATCAATAGCCAATGGCGCATTATTGATGGTTTGAACGCGGGTGATAAAGTCATTACCGCCGGTTTACAAAAGGTAGGGCCAGGCAGTTCGGTAACTATCCAAAACGGTGAACAGGAGTAATCATGGCACGATTTTTTATCGATCGTCCGGTATTTGCTTGGGTTCTCGCGATTCTAACGATGTTGGCGGGGGTAATGTCATTATTCAATTTACCCGTCTCGCAATACCCAACGATTTCACCGACGACGATCACCATCAGTGCTCGCTATCCAGGTGCATCAGCAAAAACCGTTGAAGACTCGGTAACGCAAGTTATCGAGCAAAACATGACGGGATTAGATTACCTTCGCTACCTATCATCGAGCAGTGATGCATTTGGTAATGCGACAATTACCCTGACGTTTGATAGCGAAGCTGACCCTGATATCGCGCAAGTACAGGTGCAGAACAAACTGCAATTGGCATTGACTTCATTACCGATGGAGGTACAAAACCAAGGTATTGTCGTAAATAAATCCAATACGGCATTTCTCATGGTTGTCGCAGTTTATTCTGAAGATCCAGACTTTACAGAAAACGATATCGGCGACTTTGTTGTAACGAATATTCAAGACCCGATAAGTCGTGTAACTGGCGTAGGACAAGTGCAGGCGTTTGGTGCGCAGTATGCGATGCGAGTCTGGCTGGACCCATTTAAGCTTACGCAGTTCAACTTGACCGCAATCGATGTAGCAAATGCTATCAGTGAACAGAACGCGCAAGTTTCTTCAGGTCAACTTGGTGCAGCACCTGCGCAGGAAGGTCAGCTGTTGAATGCAACGATTTCGTCTGCAAGTCGTTTGAGCAGTGTAGAAGAGTTCCAAGACATCATTCTTAAGTCTGACGCCAGTGGTTCGAATGTTTATTTGAAAGATGTAGCTCGCGTTGAACGTGGTGCAGAAAGTTACGATATTCGAGGCCAATATAATGGCTTCCCAGCATCGGGGTTAGGTATTTCATTAGGTACTGGCGCAAACGCGCTTGAGACCGCCAATGCAGTAAAAGAGCGCTTAGACCAACTGAGTGCAACGTTCCCAGAAGGGTTGCAGATTGCTTACCCATTTGAAACAACGCCATTCGTCAAAGCCTCGATTCAAGAAGTGGTTAAAACGCTATTAGAAGCCATTCTTCTTGTGTTCTTAATCATGTACCTGTTCTTGCAGAACTTCCGTGCGACGATCATTCCAACGATCGCAGTGCCTGTCGTACTGCTCGGCACCTTCGCTATTTTGTACGCGACTGGATTTAGCGTAAACACGTTAACCATGTTCGCGATGGTTCTGGCTATCGGTTTGCTAGTGGACGATGCCATCGTTGTGGTGGAAAACGTCGAGCGTGTGATGCATGAGGATGGGTTAGAGCCAAAAGAAGCGACCAAAAAATCGATGGGGCAGATTACTGGTGCCCTGATTGGTGTGGGTCTGACGCTTTCTGCGGTATTCGTCCCTATGGCGTTTATGTCTGGTTCTACAGGGGTTATTTACCGTCAGTTCTCGATAACGATTGTGGCGGCGATGACACTTTCAGTTTTGGTAGCGATAATTCTGACTCCAGCATTATGTGCAACATTACTGAAAAAAGGCGATGCTGAGCTTCTAGAAAAGAAAGGCTTCTTTGGCTGGTTTAACCGCAAGTTTGATGCGATGACAGCTGGCTATGAAACCGGCGTTGCTAAACTCCTCAAGCGCACAGGTCGAATGTTGGTTGTATTCTTGGCAATGAGTGCAGGTGCGGGCTGGCTGTTTATGAACCTTCCGACGTCATTCTTGCCGGATGAAGACCAAGGCACGGTATTCTCAATGGCCATTTTGCCGCCTAACTCAACGCAAGAGCAGACGGAAAAAACACTTGAGAAAATGCGCGACTTTTACCTTGTGGATGAGAAAGACAACGTGAAATCCGTCTTCTCCGTTGCGGGCTTTAGTTTTGCAGGCCAAGGCCAAAACATGGGGATGGCCTTTATTGGTCTGAAAGATTGGTCAGAGCGTGAAGCGCCGGGTGCTGATGCAGCTTCCATTACTGGTCGAGCGATGGGGTACTTCTCAACCATCAAAGAAGCACTGGTGTTTGCATTTGCACCTCCTGCGATTCAAGAATTGGGTAACTCGACAGGCTTTGATTTCTATCTTCAAGATTCGTTGAACAAAGGTCACGACGCATTAGTCGCTGCGCAAGGTCAACTGCTTGGCATGGCTGCACAAAACCCGAAACTTGTCGGTGTTCGTCCGAACGGCCAAGCAGATGCGCCAATGTACAAAGTGAACATTGACCACGTTAAACTGCGTGCTCTGGATGTTAGCATTAATGACGTCAACCAAATCCTGTCAGCGGCATGGGGCGGAGCGTACATTAACGACTATATTGATCGCGGTCGAGTGAAAAAAGTCATGATGCAAAGTGATGCGGAATACCGTATGCAGCCAAAAGACTTCGATTCGTGGTACGTGCGTAACTCAAAAGGTGAGATGGTGCCTTTCTCTGCCTTTGCGAGCGGAGAGTGGACGTATGGTTCACCTCTTTTGCAGCGTTTTGATGGTTTGCCAGCGATGAATATCCAAGGCGGCGCAGCTCCTGGCGTCAGTACTGGTGAAGCTATGGCAGAAATTGAAGCAATGGTAGAAAAGCTACCAGAAGGCTTCACGGTGAACTGGAATGGTATTTCGTATGAAGAGCGCCTTTCCGGAAACCAAGCGCCAATGTTATATGCGCTGTCTATCCTCGTCGTATTCTTAGTTCTCGCCGCTTTGTATGAAAGTTGGTCAGTACCTTTCGCCGTGGTGTTAGTTGTGCCTCTTGGTGTGCTTGGTGCTGTGCTCGCGGTAATGACGCGAAGTATGGACAACGATGTATTCTTCCAGGTGAGTTTATTAACGACGGTCGGCTTGGCAACTAAAAACGCCATTTTGATTGTTGAGTTTGCGAAAGATTACTACGAGAAAGGCGCTGGCCTTATCGAAGCAACCCTGCATGCCGTTCGTGTTCGTCTGCGCCCAATTATTATGACATCGCTTGCCTTTGGTCTAGGTGTAGTACCGCTTGCTATCAGCTCTGGCGTGGGCTCAGCAGGTCAAAATGCGGTAGGTACTGGTGTACTTGGTGGCATGATCAGTGCGACGATCTTAGGTATATTCTTTGTGCCAATCTTCTTTGTGGTGGTTGAGCGATTGTTTGATCGACGTGCGAGAAAAGAATCGGAGGCAGAGTTGTCTGAGACTAATCCTAAACCAGCTCAGCAAAGCGAGTAAGACTTGGTTGCTGTAACTGAGTTATACTGGTGATAATAAACACGATAAAAGGGCGCTTCGGCGCTCTTTATTTTATGTTTTCACTTGGTGGTTACCGTCTTTGACGCAAACTTGAAGGGGGGAGCGTTTTGCCTTATGCAGAATCTGTTTATCCTTCCGACCGAATGAAAGCCTAAAGAAGAACAAACGACGATGAAAGATCAGAAAATCTCCCCAATTTCCGTTTTGGATCAAAGCCCTATGTTTGTCTGCGGTGTGATGCAGCGAATGTATCGCAACCGTGCTCAAGCTGAGCTCTCTCGGCAAAATTTAATGACACTCGAGATGGCAAGTGCACTGGCCGCTTTGGAAGAGTTTCAACCCATGAGTCAGCAAGCGCTGGCTGACGCGGTTCGAACTGAGCGAAGTGTAGCAAAGCGAATGGTGGATAATTTGGAAAAGCGAGGGTTTGTTCAAGTTTCTAAAAGTAAATCGAATCAGCGTCTCAAAATGCTAAGCATGACAAAAGAGGGGGGAAACGCTTTAAAGCAAGTGCATCAAATCATGACGAACTTACAGAAAGAATTTTTTGCTTGTTTGTCTGAATCAGAAGCGAGTGAGTTTTTTCGTTTGGTAAGAAAGCTTACTTTTGCAAATCACGACCAGTAGCTTATCTTAATGCTATCTAGCGCGCCTTTACTGTATTGGTGAGCAATTATATTAAGTCGTAAAACTTAAGAAATAGAATGCCCAAAGTACACGTGACGGTAGAAAGTACCGTAGTGAGTGCGATGATATTTGCGGCTAATGTGGCATTGCCTCCCATCGAACGTGCCATGACATAACTGGCTGCTGCCACTGGGGAAGCGTTCATAAAGAAAAGAATACCTAACTCAATTCCTCGAAAACCTACTAAGTAAGCACCAATAGTGATCATTACGGGTGCCACGATCAGCTTGTAACTGCTTGCAAACCAAGATGGACCTTTCTCTTTTCTCATCAAGCTAAAATCGAGTGAGCCGCCCGTACACAACAGCGCTAAAGGTAATGTCATTTTGGACAAGTAGTTCCCTGCATCAATAACAACGTTCGGTACTGGAATAGCGAGTAAATAAAAAGCCATCCCTAGGACGATTGAGATTATCAGTGGATTCCTCGTCAGTGTTCGGCCCATCATTTTTGCGGCTTGTGGGACAGAAGTTGCGCCCTTGGGAGATAAGCAAATAACCGCTTGGACGTTATAAAGAAACGTGGTGACCGCGACATAAAGCGCTGCTAACGCTACACCTTGAGAACCATACGCATTGGCAACGTAAGCGATGCCAATAATACCTGTGTTTGCTCGGAACCCACCTTGGATAAGAACACCTTGGTCAGGTGATGCTTTGAACAGAAGCTTGACCGAAAGGTAGGTGAAAATAAAAAAAGAAACACTAGCGATAACGCCGAAATTGACAAAGCCACTTGCCGCTGAAAAATCGTGTTCTGAAGCCACAATACTGACAAATAACATCGCAGGTAGCGTAACTTGAAACACTAGTTTAGAGCCCACTTCGATAAAATTATCGTTGATCAGTCCAATGCGTTTGAACACCACGCCAAGTATTAACATCAAACAGATAGGTCCGGTTATCGACAAAGAGAATTGCAACTGATGTAAAACAGCTTCCATGTAAGTATCCGCAGCAAAAGAAAAAAGTGTTCCTGCTGCCTATTAAGCCACAAACCCGGAGGGTAGGACAGTAACGTGATGAAATTTTCTTCTGTTGTAGGTTCCGGAGTCATTTACACTCCAAGTTATGGACGAGGTCCCAGTTTAACAAAGCTGTACTGGTTCTATGCGCGATATGTTGGTTTACTACTTATCGTGATGCATCCACATGCGTATTAAATAAAAGGGTTGGTCATTGTGGTTATGGATAGGAGTTCATCGATGAAAAGGAAACACAACAAAACCGTACTTTGTGCATTTGTCTCAGGTTCGGTGTTTGGTGCAGCTTTAGTCATTGCGATGTCTTTACCAATGTAATCGTTTCTGTAGGCTCTTTGAATACTTACGCTAATTCAATACAAAAACAGATTGAGTTCAGCTTAATGTACTGTTAGTTTGAAAACATGAAAATACACGTTAGCCCTTCATCAACAACCTTCTTTTGGTGGCGCTCTAAATAGAGCGGCACGGAATACTCACATTCTTAAGCTGCTGGATGGTAGCTAAGAGTGTTTGATCTTTTTATCTCCAGTAGCGATTTATTAAATACTTGGAGATAAATATGAACACCATTCAAAGTACATCACAGCGTGAAATTATCCTGACCGGCGATCGAGCGACAGGTCCGTTACACCTCGGGCACTATGTCGGTTCATTGCAACAACGAGTCAAATTGCAAACGGAGCATGAGCAAACGATCTTAGTCGCAGACATGCAAGGGTTGACGGATAACGCCCACAATCCATCAAAAGTATCCTCCAATATTCTCAATGTTGTTGCGGATTATCTGGCCGTTGGTATCGACCCCACACAAACCACGATCACGTTGCAATCTCAAATACCAGCGTTAGCTGAGTTAACGATGTATTACAGCAATCTTGTCTCTATTGCCCGTTTAGAGCGTAATCCCACGGTTAAAAATGAGATTCAAAGTAAAGGCTTTGAGCGCTCTATTCCTGCTGGCTTTTTAACGTATCCAATTTCTCAAGCTGCCGATATTACGGGGTTCCACGCGACGTTGGTTCCGGTAGGTGATGACCAACTGCCGATGTTGGAGCAAACCAATGAAATCGTAAGAAAAATAAACTACCTGGGTGGAAAAGAGGTTCTTAGAGAATGCCGTCCATTACTTAGTGATGCACCTCGTTTGCCGAGTACTGATGGCAAAAATAAGATGTCTAAAAGCATGGGGAATGCAATCAACCTAGGGGCGTCTGAAAAGGATATTTCTGCGGCGGTGAAATCTATGTATACCGACCCCAATCACCTGAAAATTGAGGACCCTGGCCAAGTCGAAGGTAATATCGTATTTACCTACCTCAATGCCTTTCACCCTGATAAAGATTATATCGAACAGCTAAAAGAGCATTATCGACGAGGTGGGTTAGGTGATGGTTTGACCAAGAAAGTGTTAGAAGAATGCCTACAAGAGATGCTTCGTCCTATTCGAGAAAAGCGTGCCATGTATCTAAATGACAAAGCACAGCTGATTGATATTTTAAAACAAGGCAGTCAGCGTTCTCGTGAGAAAACTGAACAAGTGCTATTTGATGTGAAAGATGTATTTGGTTTGAATTTGTTCTGAATTAAAAAGCAGGGTTCTGAATAAAAGGCACGGCTGTTTATTCGTAACGTGCCTTTTGGACTTTCAATTCCCATCAATGAAAGCTGACGTTTAAGAAGAAAAGAACTCGCGGCGAAAATCCGCTATTTCTTGTTGGTAATAACTGTGCCATTCCGGTTCTGATAAACTAGCATGGCTGGTGGCTCTCTCTTTTCTGAGTCTGGACTCAAGTTGTTGCAATGCTTGTTGGTAATCTCTGACTTGCTCTTTTTGCTCGGCAATTTGTTGCTCACGAGCGTGAATCTCTTCGCTTTCGTCCTTCGTTAAGTAAGTTCTTTCCAGCTCTGCGATGATAGTTTGGCGATCTGGAAAGCTCATGCTATTGGGTATCAGGGCGACTGCACGCTCATATTTTGCTTGGTCGTTTGTAAGCCCGATAGCCTCTGCATTTTCTTGCCAGTCTATGATGAGTTGCTCGAAAGCTTGCAAAAAGCTTTCTGGACTTTGCGTGTTGAGCTGTTGGGCCTCTAAATTGAAATCGTATAGGGCGAACTCATCCGAGAAAATAACATCAGCCAACTCGCCCCAAATGCCTCTTGCCTCGGCTTTAAGTTGTGCAATACGTGAGGCTAGTGGTTGTTGCTCATCAAACAACAAATTACCCACACTTTCTTGCCATTGACTGTTGAGTTGATGGTAGTTCGCCAAAAGCTGAAATCGTGCTGAAGATAAATAAGGCTCGAGCAAGGCTAACTGTTCCTCACAGTCGCGGTTCGACATGCACTCATGCCAAAATGACTCAAGCTCTGCGACGAGTTCTTTCCCTTTGAGCAGAGTTAGTCTCTCAGTCGTTATTTGAGTCGCAGAAGGGAGCTCTGCGGCCTGTGGTGAAGTATCTACACTGGGAGCGATATTGCTTGTTTTTAGTGATGTACTGGGGACGTTCTTATTTTTTGTCTTTGGAGCAGAAGCGGACACGGCTGCTTCTTGCTGCCCATCTTGACTGAAAGTTAAAAACATTATGCCCGCCATAATGGCGGACATGATTATCAACGCGATTTTCTTCATGGCTTGATTGTTGCGCTAACTGGGAAATGGTCAGAAAGGTTGTAGTGTTTCCATAAACTCTCAGCGGTTGTGCGCGGCACGTCTACACGGTTGTCATTGAATGATTTCACCCCGTATTCACTACTTACCATAACATAGTCAAGATATTCCACGTTTTCGCCGCCTGATAACGCTTCACCTGCGAAGTTATTGATACGGGGATCAAAGGTTGACTCCGTGTAACCTGAATACTGAGGTTCGATGGCGCTTAAGTTGGCGATCATTTGTTGGTAGTCACCAGGGAACTTTCTTTTGTTTACGTTAAAGTCGCCGCTGTATACCACAGTTTCGCTTGAAGGAATGTTGAGAGATTTAGCGAGTGCGCGGATTTGTTTGAACTGGCGCTGACGATACTCGCGAGCGGTGTCTGTATCGAAAGATGCGGTATGGGTAGCAAATACATGGTAAGCCTGACCACCTTTAATAATTTCCGCATAATTCACGCCTTTGTCGGCAAAGCAGTCTGTGCCAGAGCAGTCGGGGAAGACATATTGCGCTTCATTCACGATAGGATAGCGACTGACAATGATCACCCCACCATCATGAATATTAACGCCTTCTTTATCTAACATTTTAGTTTGGTACGGATATTCCTTAGCTAACTCACGTAGGAATGCTTCACGACCGCTTGCAAACACTTCTTGCAGCGCTAATACATCATAACCTTTGACGTATTGAGGAATCAGTTCGTAACGATCACCGATGTGCGATGCAATAGCCGTAAGAGCCCAGATGTTGTATGTCATCAACTTAAGGTTTTGTTCTTCGTTATCGACAGATTCATTTACTTTGCTTGGTGTGATGGTGTAATAAACATCGTCGTATCGAGCGGTACTGTCTGACTTAAATGCCAGTTCGGTTTCTCGGATGCCAAAAGCGTTAGTGTTGGCACGATGAATATTACGATCATCTTTAAGAGATAAATCGACATCGGCCGCCGATAAGCCATATTCAATGGTTGAATTATACCAATGACCTTCCATGACCTGATTGAGTGTTATGCTTTCACCTTTAGGGCTAGAAACCACAGTTTCAAAACGGTAAGTTTGGTTTGATTTCACGCCTTCCCAACGATTGAAGCTCAATACAGGTTTGGTTTCCCACGGACTAAGTACTTGTACATGTTGCTGCCACTCTTCTCCGTATTCAAGTAAATCACTGCCTTCGTGCTTTACTTGAATAGTTAAAGGCTGATCAGAGTTATTGGTTAGATAAACATCTGTATCTGCAATGCTTGGCAATGCCACCAAGCCACTTAATAAAAGACCCCACTGCGATAATTTCATCTTATTTTTCCATCATTTGAACTAGAGCAATCATTCTTGTTTATAAATATTACTTGCACGTTAAATATGGATGACATCGAAGCCAGTACTAAAAATTGTTATCAGAATGTGAACTTTATTCAATGGTGAGGAGTCGGGGTAGAGAGTTAATGGTTGCTTAAGCGGTTGTAAATAATAGCGATGGTTAACGAATCGTACTCACTGCAATCAAGTTGTCATCTTCGCTCTATAAGTTGTGCGGCGTCATTCATCCAGCCACATGGCTAGAACTTAAATTGATAGATGGAGCACTATGGCTAGAGCAGTAAATCCAATCGATGAAACCATCATTAAATTACTACAAGACCAAGGTTTGATTAGAAGCGAAGCAGAAGCTCGTTTAAAGAAAGAGGTATACCGCTTACAGCCTAATGAGATTGAAAAAGTCAAAAATTATGCCCAGCACTTTGGCATCAACGCTAAAGAAAAACTCATCGATGAGATCTTAGAGTTGCGCCGGGAAGCGCTCATAAAAAAATGTAGACACAATACGGAGCATGCGAGCCTATCTCTAAAATAGAACGTGATAAAAATATCAATTACTGGTCAAGATTTGATCTCTCAGGCCGATGTATATAAGAGCGCTCAATGATATCGAGCGCAAAAAACAGTGTGTTTTAGAGGTTAAGCTTTCACTTAAGTGAGAGGTTTGGAAAGGCTGCAGGGAGAAAGTGCATGCGTATTAAAGACTTAAGTGTCGTAAAGAAAATATCGGTTAGTTATTTAACCGTTTTTGCCGTGTTTGGTTTAGTGTCAGTAATGTTGGTACAAGGTTTGTTAACACTGAATAAAGACATCTCAGTGCTAACAGATAAAAGCTTACCTTCTGTTGCGATTTTGAAAGGTATCCAAGTTGATATTACTAAAGTGCGCAAAGATGAGTTCTCTTTATTGCCAAACGCAAATCATCCCAAAATTGGTGAGTGGTTAAAAGGCCTCGACCAATGGCGTTCTGATGTGCAGGCTGGTATTGCAGAATACGAAAAGCTCGACCTTAATCAGCGTGAAACGCAGTCTTTTAACGTTTTTAAAGAAACCTGGAATCAATACATCAAAGAAACGAAGACTTACAACGCACTGCTAAGCCAAGGTGATGCTGAAAGTGCAAATGATGTGATTTTATCGAGTTTCGATACTTACTCAAAAGCGTTGAGCAGCTTGGATGATACCCTCGCGTTGAACGATGAGTTGGTGAATTTGATTGGCGAAGAAGTACAAAATGAAGCGGCATTTACACAATACAGCGCTGCTGTTGGTGCGCTTGTCGTCGCATTGGTCATGGTAATGTCTGCCATGTTGCTTTCTCGAGTCATTTGCGGGCCTGTTGATCGAGCATTGGAATTCGCTTCCAAAATCGCCAAGGGTCAATTGAATAATCAAATCGACGAAAGTGAATTGAGCAAAGACGAGTTAGGAACGTTGCTCAAAGAGCTTGTCGGTATGCAAACAAACTTACATTCGCTGGTTTCTGAGATTAATGACTCAACGATTCAGCTAACGGCAGCAGTAGAGGAGGTGAGTGCTATTTCTTCTCAGACCGCTTCTGGTATGCAAAATCAACAAATTGAACTTAGCTCGGTGGCTTCTGCGATGACAGAAATGCAAGCTGCTGTAAGTGAAGTGGCACAAAATACCGAAGTTGGCGCGACCTCCGCTTACTCGGCAACGGAAGTGGCAAAGCAAGGAACGGCGACGTTACAACAAACTATTGCAGTAATTGAGCGTGTATCACATACGATCCAAGAGTCAGATGAACTGGCACGTGAGCTTGAATCGAGCTCAAACAATATCAATGTGGTCGTAGATGTGATCCGCGGGATTGCGGAGCAAACAAACTTGTTAGCACTGAACGCCGCAATTGAAGCTGCTCGGGCCGGTGAACAAGGACGTGGTTTTGCTGTTGTGGCAGATGAGGTTCGTTCTCTGGCGCAACGCACTCAAGACTCCACTTCACAAATTGTGGAAATTGTTAATCAACTACAAGAGAGCAGCAGCAAAATAGGGCATTCAAGCCGTGATTGTCAGGAAGGTATTTCTCAGTGTGTTGAGCAAGTCAATGACGCTGATAGCCAGATAAAAGAAATTGAACATTCTGTCGATAACATAGCGCAAATGAGCACACAAATCGCAACGGCGTGCAGCGAGCAGAATTCTGTATCCGAAGAACTGAATCGCAGTGTGGAGCATATTAATAGTGCTTCAACAGAGATGGCTGAGGGAGCTTCGCAAACGGCTGTGGCTTGCCAGCAGATCAGTAGCCTAGCGCACAACTTGAAAACTCGAATGGGTTCATTCCAGCTCTAGTTGTTTTGTTTCAGCTTTATTCCTAACCTCATTGCTACAAAAAATAAGCCGGACGAAATGTACGGCTTATTTATTCTCTGTCTATATAAATAAGTTCAGAGCATGCTCAATCTTGGGAGAATATGCTCGCTAGGCTGGAATACCACTATGGAACTTAAAATCTATATCTGGCGTAGAAATTAAATCCGCCTCAACTCGGCCAAAATAGGCTATGCGTTCGCTGATGTCTTTGCCCGCGATTTGCTCTGCTAATACAAGATAATCTTGATAGTGGCGTGCTTCTGAGCGCAGTAAAGAAACGTAGAATTTTGCGATATCGTCATCCATATGTGGTGCTAGTTTGGCAAAACGCTCACAAGATCGGGCTTCGATGTACGCACCAATGATGAGCTTATCGATCAGCGTTTCCGGTTCATGAGTCTTCATATGCGAAATGAGCCCTTTAGCATAGCGACTTGCTGGAATATTTTTATACTCAATTCCACGACTTTCCATGATCTCTAAAACTTGATAAAAGTGGTGTAACTCCTCTTTAATCAAAAGCACCATTTTATCGATCAAATCTTGGCTGTACGGTGAGTTTGACTTAGCCATGATCGCTTTGGAAATATTGCTCTTACCTTTTAAAGTTTCTAGTGAGCCTACATTGCGATAAGCAAAATCTTCATAGGGTTTAAACCAGTCAAGCAGAGCATGTGAACTGGATTGGTCAACGGCATACTTACGAATTAAAAACATCGCAGATTGGCCAGCTTTTAGCTCACACATTAGGTGGTCTAATAAAATGGTTTGAAGGTTTTCTGGTTTCTTTGCTTCCTCTACCCATTCATCAGGTGTGCTGCATTGCAGAAATTGGTTAATGGGAGCAAGAAGATCTTGATAGGCGTCTAGATTCATCATTTTAGTTTTAGTACTTCACATTCTAATTGGGCATATCCGCTATCTTACGGATAGAAAAAAGGCTGCGATTGCAGCCTTTATTGACCTTAAGTGAATGTTACCACTTTTTCTTCTCGCCGAAGAGTGCTTCCATGTCATTGTCGCGCTCTTTATCGGCGATCTGCTGCATTTCGGCATCACTTTTATCTTGGCGTTTTTTATCTAGGTCGCCCAGCATGTCTTCAAGCTTCTGTTTCGCTTGAATCGAGTAGGGATCGCTCTTTGTACTCAATGCATCGATACCTTTGCGTAGCAGTTGAAGTGCTGTACCAGGTTGACCTCGAGCGATTGAGTCGTTTGCTCTTTTAATGACGTTTTCGATGTTGATACGAATCTGCATCGTTTCTAAACGCGCATTTTCAGCGACGTAAGTCTGGGTGTCGATACGGCCTTTATTGTGTTCGTTACGGATAGTATCGCGGAGGCGTTTCACCAACTTAAGCATGACGATGGCTTGTTTATCACTGCTCGGCATTTTGAACGTGGTACTCTCGCCAGTGGGACCATTCTCTTTCAGTTGATCAATCTGTTGCTTCATGTTTTCGATACGTTGAGCAAGCTGCTTATTCTTCGGGTCAAGCTCATGCATGCTTTCTAGCGCGTCAAGAATACGATTGTTTAGACACAGCAACAGCTCCTTGCTAAAAGGGATATGGTGCGCATGACCAATCAACTCTTCAGTGCCATCAATCAAGGCAACATAGCGTGCGGACTCCTGTCTTTTCGCAGTCTCTACCTTGACCTTATACTGCAACATAATGTTATAGCCTAGGATCAACACCAGTAGGATGGCTACCAAAGCGATTATTAAACCAATATTCATATCTTTGCGTCTGCTTTACTTTTCTACGGCTAGCGTTAAAGAATACATGAATCTTATCTTACTCGGCACCCTATTTGTTTGATTATTTTGTCTCTCCCACGTTTTAGCTACTGATAGAAGTCACATCATAGAACTTCAGTCATTTATTGGCTCAACTTTGTGCATATTGTTTCTATGTTGAGGATTATCAGTATGTGATTGAGGTATAAGTTAGAAATTACTGTTCATTTCGATTTGAACGCGTTATAACTAATTATTATATCGCTCGTCCGAGTGGCCAATAAATTATCTCATGAACAAGTAAGGGATTACGATGAAACTGCAGCAGCTGAAGTATATTGTTGAGGTTGTAAACCATAATCTGAATGTATCCGCGACGGCAGAAAGCTTGTATACCTCTCAGCCAGGTATCAGTAAGCAGGTTCGGTTGCTGGAAGATGAGTTAGGCATTCAGATTTTTGAACGTAGCGGTAAGCACTTAACACAGGTGACACCTGCTGGTGAAGAAATTGTACGTATTTCCCAAGAGATTCTGGCTCGCGTAGAAAGTATCAAAGCTGTAGCGGGGGAGCACACCCACCCAGAAATGGGGACACTGAATATCACTACGACACACACGCAAGCACGTTATGCTTTGCCGGATGTCATCAAAGGTTTTACTTCTCGCTACCCAAAAGTGTCATTACACATGCATCAAGGTACGCCGTCACAAATGTCTGAGGCGATTGCCAAAGGTACGGCGAACTTTGCGATTGCGACAGAAGCACTTCACTTATATCAAGATGCCATCATGCTGCCTTGTTATCACTGGAACCGTTCAATTGTCGTGCCTAAAGATCATCCATTAGCGAAGAAAGATAAGGTAACGATCAGCGATCTTGCCGCTTATCCATTGGTCACTTATGTGTTTGGTTTTACGGGCCGTTCAGAGTTAGATACCGCATTTAATCGTGAAGGTTTAACCCCGAGAGTAGTGTTCACTGCAACTGATGCGGACGTTATTAAAACGTATGTTCGCATGGGTATTGGTGTCGGCGTAATTGCTAGCATGGCTGTGGATGAAGAGCAGGACAGCGATTTAGTCGCAATAGATGCGAGCCATTTATTCGGGGCTAGTACGACAAGTATTGGCTTCCGTCGCGGCACATTCCTGCGCTCATACATGTTCGATTTTATGGAACGCTTTGCTCCTCATTTAACTCGCCCAGTGGTAGAGCAGGCGATTTCGTTGAAATCTAATGCAGAAATCGAAGAGATGTTTAAAGACATCGAGCTCCCGGTGAGATAACACTTCATTGATGTTTCGATTCCCTCTACAATGCGCTCGTTGTAGGGGGAGCTATGAAAACGCAATTTCAATTTATTAATGACTGCTTATTGGAAAACGAATCGCTATGGCGGTTTGAACCATTTAAAAGTAGCATTCACACCTCATTACCTTGGCAAGAGCAACACCCTCAGTTGTGCCAGTGGTTAGTGTCTCTTTCTCCCTCTCAAATCGAAGAGTATAAAGCGGAACCTGAACTCGCCTTAAAAGCGATAAGCGCGTTCGTGCCTCAACTCGAACAACTCGCTTATCACACGCGTTTAGAGTTTTTAACCTTAAATGGTTTGGCACTCGCTCGTGGTTTAGACAACGGCATTCCCGGACGTAAGCTGGAGCAAATCAGCTCGATGGGTGAAGCTGCAATTCAACAACACTGTGGCGAAGAATGGTTAGAGTGGTGTTCAGGGAAAGGTTATTTAGGACGAATCCTGGCAACACAAACCGATCAGCCTGTGACCAGTTTCGAATATCAACAAGCACTGTGTGATTCCGGGCAACAAGCTGCGAATGAACACCATTGGAAAATGACGTTTATTCAAGGTGACGCGTTCGATAGCAAAGCAAAAGCGGTATTCAAGCCAACGCAACACGCGGTGGCACTGCATGCGTGTGGTGATCTCCATGTTCGTCTAATGCAGTACGGCAGTGAGAATGGGATTGCTGCGATGACCATCTCACCTTGTTGTTATCACTTGATTCAGTCGGAACAATACCAGCCGATGTCGAAACCGGGGAGGGTTTCTTCTCTCTCATTGTCTAAGCAAGAACTGCGTATCCCGTTACAGCAAACGGTGACAGGGGGGGAGCGTGTACGTCGCCATCGTCAGCAGGAAATGGTGTTTCGTCTTGGCTTCGATTTGATTACTCGACGAGTGTTAGGCATGGCAGAATATCAACCTGTCCCCAGTATTCGTAAGTCGCAATTAAGTGAAGGCTTTGAATCTTTGTGTCGCTGGGCGGCGGAGCAGAAAGGTATCGTTCTTTCTCAAGAAATCGATTTCGATCATTTTGAAAAGTTAAGCGAACAACGCTTCTGGCAAATGGAGAGAATGAGCTTAGTGCAACTGGTTTTTCAACGTCCATTGGAGATCTGGCTCGCATTGGACAAAGCACTTTATCTTGAAGAACGTGGTTATCGTGTTAGATTATCAGAGTTTTGCCCTAAATCAGTTACACCTAGAAATATTTTAATTTGTGCATATAAGAATTAGTTATTTTTTATAGCTAAACGCTCTATATGAAAAAGCCCACTTATGCGTGGGCTTTTGTAAACAAAACGTGACAAATTGTGTTTTATTTTGTCATTAATTGAACATAGCGATAGCTTGAGTTGGTTCAACGTATTCCAAGTCAAAGCTTTCTGCTACTTCTTTACATGTTACTTTTCCGTGAATAACGTTTAGACCTTCAAGGAAGCCTTTGTCTTCTAGAAGTGCCTCACGGTAGCCTTTGTTTGCGAGTTTCACAATGTAAGGGAGTGTTGCATTGTTCAATGCGAAAGTTGAAGTACGTGCAACCGCACCAGGCATATTTGCTACGCAGTAGTGAACCACTTCATCAACGATGTAAGTTGGATCTGCGTGGGTTGTTGCGTGAGATGTCTCGAAACAGCCACCTTGGTCAATAGCCACGTCAACCACTGCCGCACCAGGTTTCATCTTAGCAATGTGCTCTTTTGTTACCAGCTTAGGCGCTGCTGCTCCAGGAATTAGAACTGCACCGATAACAAGGTCAGCTTCTAGAACATGCTTCTCGATAGCGTCTTCAGTAGAATAAACCACTTTAGCGCGACCTTGGAATTCTTCGTCAAGCTTACGAAGTGTATCTACGTTGCGGTCTAGAATGGTTACGTCAGCGCGAAGACCAACAGCCATACGAGCTGCGTTTGCACCAACAACACCACCACCAACGATGACGACTTTCGCTGGCTCAACACCAGGTACGCCACCTAGTAGCAGACCACGACCGCCGTGTGATTTTTCCAATGTTTGCGCACCAGCTTGGATAGACATCCGACCTGCCACTTCTGACATTGGTGCTAACAGTGGCAAACGACCCATATTATCTGTTACAGTCTCATAGGCTATACAGACAGCTTTGCTCTTGATTAGCTCATCAGTTTGTGGAAAATCTGGTGCTAGGTGTAAATAAGTAAATAAAATTTGCCCTTCGCGGAGCATTGCTCTCTCTACTGCTTGGGGTTCTTTTACTTTTACAATCATGTCTGCTTGCGCGAATACGTCTGCAGCATGAGGGAGAATGGATGCGCCGACAGCGATGTAATCATCGTCTGAAAAACCAATGCCGGCACCTGCATTGGTCTCAACTAAAACTTGGTGACCATGTGAGATGAGTTCTCTCACGCTTGCTGGGATCATACCAACACGATATTCGTGGTTCTTGATTTCCTTAGGTACGCCAATGATCATCCTGTATCCTCTTTCTATAATGGTTGTATTAACTGTTTGTAGGGTGTTATTGTCGAATTAATAACTAGTATAGTTATAGATTTGTAAAATTTGGCACCAAATATTAAAAAGTTGTAGTATATTTTTTTGCAAGGAAGTAATAAGGTGGAATAAAAAATGGCAGACAACTATAAAAAGCCGTCCAAGGAACTAGACCGTATCGACCGCAACATTCTTAATGAACTGCAGAAAGACGGTCGTATTTCAAACGTTGAGCTTTCAAAACGTGTGGGACTTTCTCCAACGCCATGTTTGGAGCGTGTACGTCGCTTAGAGCGTCAGGGTTATATCACAGGATACACTGCATTATTGAATCCGCAGTTCCTGGATGCGTCACTATTAGTATTCGTTGAGATTACACTAAACCGTGGTGCGCCGGATGTATTTGAGCAGTTTAACTCAGCTGTTCAAAAGCTAGACGACATACAAGAGTGTCATCTTGTATCAGGTGACTTTGACTATCTTCTTAAAACCCGTGTATCAGATATGGGTGCTTACCGCCGACTATTGGGCGATACGTTACTACGCCTACCTGGCGTAAATGACACTCGCACATACGTTGTAATGGAAGAAGTGAAACAATCTAACCAGCTTGTGATCAAAACTCGTTAATTTCTTGCAAAGAAAGCGGTATATGCTTCCGCTTTCGCCAGAGAGTAATTGGGTTTTTCTCTTTGATATGGTTAAATCAATTTACCGAGCGGCTTGATGCCGCTCGGAATGTTTTGCAATTTCCTATTTCATTTCCATATTCAAGTTGATTTATGTTCAAAGAGAACGCAAAGAAAGTCGAAACCATTATCAAAACCAGTGAAGAGCCCCAGTCTTCACGCTTAAATGGCTTCCAACGCTTAAAAGAGTGCTGCTTTATCGTTGGCGTTCTTAGCTCGGTATTGCTTGCGGTTGCACTATTTACCTTCAGTCCGGCCGATCCTTCCTGGTCCCAAACCGCATGGGGAGGGGAGATCGACAATGCAGGTGGCCTTTTCGGCGCTTGGCTTGCGGACACACTATTCTTCACATTTGGCTCTCTCGCTTATCCCATCCCTTTCTTGCTAGCTGCGGCTGCATGGGTGATTTGCCGTAAACGAGGAGAAGATGAGCCAATTGATTTCATGTTATGGGGTACGAGGTTACTCGGCCTTGTCGTCCTTATAATGACTAGCTGTGGTCTAGCCGATATTAATTTTGATGATATTTGGTATTTCTCGTCCGGTGGTGTCGTCGGGGACGTGTTGTCTAGCCTAGCTTTACCTACATTGAATGTACTTGGCACGACATTGGTACTGCTGTTCTTATGGGGAGCGGGTTTTACTCTCTTTACTGGCATCTCATGGCTTAATATTGTGGAGTGGCTTGGTGATCGTGCATTAGCGCTAATTGCGGCGCTTGCAAATAAGATAAGAGGCTCTGAGCAAGAAGTTTTAGAACCTCAGCTAGATGAGTTCGTGGAAGATAAAGTCTCTACGCCTAGACATAACGTAGACCATGACATTGATGATGAACCGCTTCCTCATTTAACGGCGTTCGATGTCGATGAGCCGAAAGAATCGGCGCCTGCGCATGAGTATCCTATTTATATGCCGCAAGCTAAACCTGAGAAACCAGCGGAACAAATGATGGTGGAACCGACGCCACCACAACACAAGGCTACGGTTAATGCTGCGCCAGTTTATGCTCAACCTGATCACCAAACGCAACCTGTCCATGCGGTGAATACTGATAACGTTGATCCGCTTCTGGAGCGTACCAAGCAGCTGAATGTCACGATAGAAGAGCTTGAAGCTGCAGCGCAACAAGCAGATGACTGGGGAACTGAAGAACAGGTAGCCCCATCACTTGCAGACACTTACTCTTCCTATGTAGAGCAACATACAGCTACAGAAGAACCGAACAGTGTTGAACCAGATTATGCGGAGTACGAACAATTTGAAGCAGAGCAAGTACAGCAGCCAAGTATTGAGCATCCTGTGCATGAAGAGCCTGTAATTGATTCCGCTGCGCTAGATAGCATCACGGAGCAAACAGAATCGAGTCAACACATTGAACCTACGATCTCTGATTTTGACGTGTTAGACGATGAAGACGAAGTGGAGTCACAGTCTGTACAACAACTACAGCCAGCTCCAGCAGCACCTCATCAGCAAGTGGCAACACCTTCAACAACATTTGAACCTGCACTTCAAAAAGCGGAGGTTGAAGAGGTTCAAGACGGCGACGAAGATGTAGCGGCATTCCAAGACATGGTTTCTAGTGCGCAAGCCAAAGTAGCAGCGACACAGAACCCATTTTTGGTACAGAAAGAAGAAAGCTTGCCTGTTCCAGAAGAACCACTTCCAACGCTCGAGTTGCTTTACCATCCAGAAAAACGCGAAAACTTTATCGATCGTGATGCTCTAGAGCAGGTCGCTCGATTGGTTGAGAGCAAGCTAGCGGACTACAAAATCAAAGCCGACGTGGTGGGGATTTATCCTGGTCCAGTGATCACTCGTTTTGAGCTTGATTTGGCGCCGGGGGTAAAAGTAAGCCGTATTTCTGGTCTTTCAACTGACTTAGCTCGTGCATTGTCTGCAATGGCTGTACGTGTTGTAGAAGTAATCCCAGGCAAGCCTTACATCGGTTTGGAACTGCCAAACATGAGTCGTCAGACGGTCTATTTATCTGATGTAATCAGTAGTCCTCAGTTTGAGCAAGCAACGTCACCAACAACGGTTGTGTTAGGTCAAGACATTGCGGGTGAAGCTGTTGTGGCTGATCTCGCGAAGATGCCTCACGTGCTAGTAGCAGGTACAACCGGTTCTGGTAAGTCGGTGGGTGTGAACGTGATGATTTTGAGCATGCTGTATAAAGCTGGCCCAGAAGATGTACGCTTCATCATGATTGACCCGAAAATGCTAGAGCTTTCTATTTACGAAGGTATCCCTCATCTTCTTTCTGAAGTTGTGACTGATATGAAAGACGCATCAAACGCTCTACGTTGGTGTGTGGGTGAGATGGAACGTCGTTATAAATTGATGTCGGCATTGGGCGTTCGTAATGTGAAAGGCTTTAACGAGAAGTTGAAGATGGCAGCAGAAGCAGGTCACCCAATTCATGATCCATTCTGGCAAGAAGGCGACAGTATGGATACGGAACCGCCATTGTTAGAAAAACTGCCTTACATCGTTGTTGTTGTCGATGAATTTGCTGACCTGATGATGGTGGTTGGTAAGAAGGTAGAAGAACTGATTGCACGCTTGGCACAAAAGGCGCGTGCGGCAGGTATTCATTTAATTCTTGCGACTCAGCGTCCATCGGTGGATGTTATCACGGGTCTGATTAAAGCGAATATTCCAACTCGTGTTGCGTTTACGGTATCGACTAAAACAGACTCCCGTACGATTCTAGACCAAGGTGGTGCAGAATCACTGCTTGGTATGGGTGATATGTTGTATCTACCGCCGGGCTCAAGTCATACAACTCGTGTCCACGGTGCATTTGCATCAGATGATGATGTTCATGCTGTTGTAAACAACTGGAAAGCGCGTGGTAAACCGAACTACATTGAAGAGATCATCAGCGGAGATCAAAGTCCAGAAAGCTTATTGCCAGGTGAGCAAATGGAAGCGGATGAAGATGTGGATCCACTCTTCGATCAAGTCGTTGAGCACGTAGTTCAGTCACGTCGAGGCTCTGTTTCTGGCGTACAGCGTCGATTTAAGATCGGTTACAACCGTGCCGCCCGTATTGTTGAGCAACTCGAAGCGCAAGGTATCGTGAGTGCACCGGGTCACAACGGTAACCGCGAAGTTTTAGCTCCTGCGCCGCCAAAAGATTAATGAACTTGTTTTACTCACTTCAGTCCAACTGAGGTGAGTAACTTTAGGTCTTTGACCCTCTGATAGGTATCTGAATGAAAAAACGATTTTCAGCGAAACTTTTCTCAGCGCTAGTTTTAAGCGTTTCTTTCTTCTCAGCTGCGAATGCAGCATCTCCAAAAGATGAACTCAATAAACGTCTCGCAATGAACGAGGGTTTCAGTGCCGATTTCTCCCAACAAGTGATCAGCCCTGAAGGTGAAACGGTAATGGAAGGTGAGGGCACGGTTGAAATCGCTCGTCCAAGTTTGTTCCGTTGGAGTACGACTTTCCCAGATGAAAACCTTTTAATATCTGACGGTAAGACGTTGTGGTATTACAGCCCATTCATTGAACAAGTAAGCATTTACTGGCAAGAGCAAGCGACCGAGCAAACACCATTTGTGCTGTTAACTCGCAATAGAGCAAGCGATTGGGATAACTATAAGATTTCTCAGAAAGGTAATGAGTTTACGCTCATTCCAACGGCAATTGACTCTACTCAAGGCCAATTCCAGATTAATATTGATACAAAAGGCGTAGTGAAAGGCTTTAACGTCATTGAGCAAGATGGCCAGAAAGGGCTGTTTACTTTTAGTAATGTTAAGCTTGGTAAACCAAAGGTAGACAGATTTACATTCACAATTCCAGATGGCGTGGAAGTGGATGACCAAAGGAATTAATTGGTAGTGAGTAATTACACGTTAGATTTCTCAGGGGACGAAGATTTTCGTCCCCTTGCTGCTCGTATGAGACCACAAACAATCGAACAGTATATTGGGCAGCAGCATATTTTAGGTCCGGGTAAACCCCTACGCCGAGCGCTAGAGGCCGGACACATTCACTCGATGATTTTGTGGGGACCACCTGGCACAGGTAAAACGACATTAGCGGAAGTGGCAGCAAACTATGCCAACGCCGAAGTTGAGCGTGTATCTGCGGTGACGTCTGGCGTTAAAGAGATCCGGGCTGCGATCGACAAAGCGCGTGAAAACAAAATGGCAGGTCGCCGCACTATCTTATTCGTGGATGAGGTGCATCGCTTTAACAAATCGCAGCAAGATGCGTTTTTACCGCATATTGAAGACGGTACGGTTACGTTTATCGGTGCGACCACAGAGAACCCTTCGTTTGAGTTAAACAACGCATTACTCTCGCGTGCTCGCGTTTACAAGTTGACTTCTCTTGACCAGAGCGAAATATCGCTGGCGCTTGATCAAGCGATTAACGACAAAGAGCGCGGCTTGGGTAATACACCAGCAAATTTCGCCGACAACGTTCTAGATCGCCTAGCAGAGCTAGTTAACGGTGATGCTCGCATGTCTCTCAACTACCTTGAGCTGCTATACGATATGGCAGAAGACAACGCGCAGGGTGAAAAAGAAATCACGCTTAAGTTGCTTGCGGAAGTGGCGGGAGAAAAGGTCTCTCGCTTTGATAACAAAGGTGATATCTGGTACGACTTAATCTCTGCGGTTCACAAATCCATTCGTGGTTCAAATCCAGACGCCGCTTTATATTGGGCTGCACGTATGATCGCCGCAGGTTGTGATCCGCTCTACATCGCTCGCCGATTACTTGCGATAGCATCGGAAGATGTTGGCAATGCGGACCCTAGAGCCATGCAAGTTGCACTCTCCGCGTGGGACTGTTTTACCCGTGTTGGTCCGGCAGAAGGTGAACGTGCGATTGCACAGGCGATCGTTTACTTAGCGTGCGCGCCAAAAAGTAATGCGGTGTACGTGGCATGGAAACAAGCGCTCACAGATGCTCATAACTTACCTGAATATGAAGTGCCTCATCACCTTCGAAATGCACCTACCAGTTTGATGAAAGACATGGGTTATGGAGCAGAGTATCGTTATGCTCACGATGAGCCGGGTGCCTATGCAGCCGGTGAGCAATATTTGCCACCAGAAATGGCGGATCGTAAGTATTATCAGCCAACAAATCGCGGTCTAGAAACCAAAATCGGCGAAAAGTTAGATTACTTGGCTAAATTAGACGCAAATAGCCAACAAAAGCGCTATGAAAAGTAGGCGTTTTTGGATACATTTGTTCAGTAAATTTTTTTAACGCGTACGCTTGGAAAGTGCGCGTGATTTCACAACAAAAAGCATAGGATTAACAATGCTGGATTCTAAATTACTTCGTACAGAGCTGGATGAAACAGCTGCTAAACTGGCGCGTCGTGGCTTTAAGCTAGACGTAGAGACTATTCGTAAACTTGAAGAACAACGTAAGTCCATTCAAGTAGAAGTAGAAAATTTACAATCCACGCGTAACTCCATCTCCAAGCAAATCGGCCAAAAAATGGCAGCTGGCGACAAAGAAGGCGCAGAAGAGATCAAGAAACAAATCGGTACTCTAGGTAGCGATCTTGATGCGAAGAAAGTTGAACTTGAGCAAGTAATGGCTCAACTAGACGAATTCACGCTTTCTGTACCAAACATCCCTGCTGATGAAGTGCCAGATGGTAAAGATGAAAACGACAACGTCGAAATCTCTCGTTGGGGTGAGCCTAAGACTTACGACTTCGAACTAAAAGACCATGTTGACCTAGGTGAAATGGGTGGCGGTCTAGACTTCGCAAGTGCAGTTAAGATCACTGGCGCACGTTTCATCGTGATGAAAGGCCAATTCGCTCGCCTACACCGTGCAATCGCTCAGTTCATGCTAGATCTTCACACTGAAGAGCACGGCTACACAGAAATGTACGTACCTTACCTAGTAAACTCTGACAGCCTATTCGGTACTGGTCAGCTTCCTAAGTTTGGTAAAGATCTTTTCCACACTGAGCCGCTAGTAGAAAAAGTGAACGACGAAGAGCCACGTAAACTGTCTCTAATCCCTACTGCAGAAGTACCTGTAACGAACCTAGTTCGTGACACGATTTCTGACGAAGCGGATCTACCAATTAAGATGACAGCTCACACGCCATGTTTCCGCTCAGAAGCAGGTTCTTACGGTCGTGATACTCGTGGTCTGATTCGTATGCACCAGTTCGACAAAGTTGAGCTAGTACAAATCACTAAGCCAGAAGATTCAATGAATGCGCTAGAAGAGCTAACAGGTCACGCTGAGAAAGTTCTACAACTTCTAGAGCTTCCTTACCGTAAAGTGGTTCTTTGTACAGGTGATATGGGCTTCGGCGCTCGTAAAACTTATGACCTAGAAGTTTGGGTTCCAGCTCAAGAAACTTACCGTGAAATCTCTTCATGTTCTAACATGTGGGACTTCCAAGCTCGTCGTATGCAAGCGCGTTTCCGTCGTAAAGGCGAGAAGAAACCTGAGCTTGTACACACGCTAAACGGTTCTGGTCTAGCTGTAGGTCGTACCATGGTCGCTATCCTAGAAAACAACCAAGAAGCAGACGGTCGCATTGCAATCCCTGCAGTACTTCAGAAGTACATGGGCGGCGCAACGCACATCGGTTAATGCATTAGCCACTAGAACACCAAAACCCAGCCATAGTGCTGGGTTTTTTGTTATCTGCGTCGAGTGAAAATACGTTGTTATGTAATTAGCACACGCAATAGTGAAGAGCTCGCCCAGAATCTAGCAGTACGAGACAAATGATATTTTTCTAAACGGTTTTTCACGTGACAAGCTAATGGCATCATTTGCCCTTGTTGTTAAACGTTATGCCAGTAAATCATCTTTCATTGCTTGTTATTTTTGCGCTTACTTTGCTCGTTAGTAAGAGTGTTATCGCAAGTGAACTTATTCAGCCTCAATACTTAGATAGTGAGCGAACCGATCGCTTTTTCGCGCGCGAAATAGCGCAACCTTCCAAAGAAAATATGCAACTTCGTAACTCACTCGATTGGGGCTATGAACTTGAATTGAAACGTGCATCTGATGAAGAAAAACTAGTATCTAATTGCCAAGACTTAGCTACGGCATACTCTTCGGGCTTTACTGCGGCAAAAGCCTATGAATACGGCGCGTTTAAAGCATATTTAACTCAGTGCCAAACATGGAGTGAGATGGCAAAGTTAGCTGCCTCTAAGCGCTCATTTATATCAGACTTTAAGTTAGACGATACCTTTCCTAAATTTGCGCCAAGTGCACTTGCTTTTGTTATTTCTGACGAAAGTGCAGAGAAAGCAAAGACACTATCAACGTGGGATGAAGCAGACCATATCCAAAGAACTCAGGTCATCAGTGAAGTCAGAGCAGAGTATTACGATTCGACTGATGGCTTTCAGGTTATTACCGTTACCGCAAAAGGTGATTACAACGCTGACGGCATCGAGGATATCGTTATTGAGAAAGAGAATAGTATACTCAGTGGCTCGTATTCATCTTCACACGGATATGTATTAACCCGTATGTCTGAACAAGCGCTATTTACAGTGTTGGCTGAATGGTAATGAAACGATTGGCGGTCACTTTGGGTTTAAGTGTTGCGATGATGAGCACGTTTGCTGTTGCTAACACCTCGCCCAGAAAAGTCTTTGAATGCTCAGTGAACCAAACTATGAACTTTAGTATTTTTATAGAGCAAGGCAAAGGTGGGATTATCTTTGATGAGTCCATTGAGAATCAAAGCTCTGTTTTACAGCGGATAAAACCTCAAGATTATCGTGTTGAACATTATCATCGAGCGTTGGTAGATGAGAAGTCACTGGAATTTAGTATTGGTGAGCGCGTCATATTAGTCAGTGAGTACTTTAGTGAGGAGTTTAATGAGGCTGAGAAGATACTCAGTGTTACTTTGAGAGAGCCTGAGCAAACGCAGTATTTTGAATGTGAGGAAGGGAATATGAGTAACCTTGCATTGCTTTTCCATGAGAGTGCCGAATAATCGATTACAGAGTGATTATTACCAAATCGTAATAGTGTTTTCGAGTTTACCCTAATTATTTTGTTATTTGTAAGCGATGTAATCATCCACCTTACCACGGTAAGTAGATTTTCTCATTCAAGTAACGAGGAGGGCTTGTGGCCGTAGGGTGGGCAAACGACGATAGCGTCAGCCAACAAATTCAACATATCATCGACGAGCGAGTAAAGACAGTCAACTTCGATAGCTTTGCTTTTCTCGTAAATAAAGAGACGGTTTGAGTCTCATACTCAAACCGTTTTCATGTTCAATTGAACTATGAAGCGAAGCAGTCTTTACGTTGTAACGCAGCATCAATCGCATTCACTAACTTTTCAATATCTTCTGGCTTGCTGATGAACGGCGGCATCATATAAATCAGTTTGCCAAATGGACGAATCCACACTCCGTGTTCAACAAACAAGGCTTGGATGGTTTCCATATTCACAGGGCGATACGTCTCCACTACGCCAATGGCACCTAACCAACGGGTGTTTTTTACCAACTCGTGTTCTTCAAGTTTTGGCAGTAACTCAGAAAACAACGCTTCGATTTGTTGGGTTTGCTGTTGCCAGTTACCTTGCTCAATCAATTCCAAACTAGCAGTGGCAACAGCACAGGCAAGTGGGTTACCCATAAAGGTTGGGCCGTGCATAAAACACCCAGCATCACCACCACAAACGGTGTCTGCTACGTGTTTGCTCGCCAGGGTTGCTGAGAGGGTCATGTAGCCTCCGGTGAGTGCTTTACCGACACAAAGAATGTCTGGTTGAATATCTGCATGTTCGCAGGCAAACAATTTGCCAGTGCGTCCAAAACCAGTAGCGATCTCATCTGCAATCAATAACAAACCGTATTTGTCGCAAAGTCTACGCACGCCTTTGAGAAATTCTGGATGGTAGATGCGCATGCCGCCTGCGCCTTGAACGATAGGTTCTAGGATCACCGCAGCAAGTTCTTGGTGGTGCGTTTCAATCTTGTGCTCGAAGTCGGTAAGGTCCTCTGGCTTCCATTCATCCCAATAACCACAAGTTGGTGACTCCGCAAAGATATGCTCAGGCAAAAAGCCTTTGTAGAGAGAGTGCATTGAGTTGTCAGGATCGGTAACCGACATGGCCGCAAAGGTGTCGCCGTGATAACCGTGTCGCAAAGTAAGAAATTTCGGTCGGCGTTCGCCTTTTGCATGCCAATATTGCAGTGCCATTTTTAAGCTGACTTCTACGGCAACGGAGCCTGAATCGGCAAGGAATACATGTTCAAGATTACTTGGTGCTAGGGACAGTAGCTTCTTACACAAACTGATTGCTGGCTGGTGGGTAATCCCGCCAAACATCACGTGAGAGACCTGATCGATTTGCTGGTGAGCGGCTTGATTTAAGTGCGGATGGTTATAGCCGTGGATCGTCGACCACCAAGAAGACATGCCATCGACCAGCTCAGTACCGTCTTCCAATTTAATGTGAACACCATTTGCCGATGCCACTGGGTAGCAGGTCAGAGGTGTCAATGTCGAAGTATAAGGATGCCAGATATGCTGGCGGTCGAAGGCGAGATCCATGTGCGATTCCAATAATAATAAAGATTAAAAAATAAACAGATGTAAACTTTGTTATTTTGTGTTGTGTTGACAGTTTATCGAGACTCAGTAGACTGTCAACACAACAACAAAAGTGACTAAAGGAATACACGTGGAAGTTCGTCATAACTGGACGCATGCTGAAGTGCGCGATCTCATGGAAAAACCATTCATGGATCTCCTATTCGAAGCGCAGCTTGTACATCGTCAATATCAACAAACCAACCATGTTCAAGTAAGCACGCTTCTGTCGATTAAGACAGGTGCTTGTCCAGAAGATTGTAAGTACTGTCCTCAGAGTGCTCGTTACACCACAGACATCGAAAAAGAGCGTCTGATGGAAGTAGAACGCGTACTCGATGCTGCGCAAAAAGCCAAAAATGCTGGTTCTACTCGATTCTGTATGGGCGCAGCATGGAAAAACCCGAAAGAGCGTGACATGCCGCATTTGACCGACATGATCAAAGGCGTGAAGGGCATGGGTTTAGAAACGTGTATGACATTAGGTATGCTGACGCCAGACCAAGCAAAGCAATTGGCAACCGCAGGTCTGGATTACTACAACCACAACCTAGATACTTCTCCTGAATTTTACGGCAACATCATTACCACACGTACTTACCAAGACCGTTTAGATACTTTGTCTCATGTTCGTGATGCTGGCATGAAGATCTGTTCCGGTGGCATCATCGGCATGGGTGAAAGTGCTAACGACCGAGCAGGTTTGTTGGTTGAATTGGCTAACTTGCCGGTACACCCTGAAAGCGTTCCAATCAACATGCTCGTGAAGGTAAAGGGGACACCACTGGAAGAAGTGGATGATGTTGAGCCTTTCGATTTCATTCGCCTGATTGCGATTGCACGAATCATGATGCCTCAATCAGCCGTTCGTTTATCCGCTGGCCGTGAAAACATGAACGAACAAATGCAAGCGCTGTGTTTTATGGCGGGTGCAAACTCCGTTTTCTATGGTTGCAAACTTCTGACCACGCCAAACCCTTCTGAAGACAAAGACATGATGCTGTTCGACAAGCTCGGCATTAACAGTCAAGAGGTGTCTCAAAAACCTGATGAAATTGAAGAAAACGAGTTGCTGGACCGCGTTGTAGAGCGCGTGGCTGCTCGTCCAACAAAAGACGACCTTTTCTACGATGCCAGCGTTTAAATCTCGTATCGAGTCCGCCCTTGCCGATCGTAAAGCGCAGGGGCTGAATCGTTCGATGAATGTGGTGTTTTCCGGCAACCAATCGATTTTGGAATACGAAGGCAGACGCTACATCAACTTCTCAAGTAATGATTATTTAGGCTTGGCCAATGACCAAGCGCTTGTTCGTGCTTGGCAGCAAGGCTTGAGTGTATACGGCAGCGGTAGCGGCGCGTCTCCAATGGTCACAGGTTTTAGTGCAGCGCACAGCAATTTAGAAGCGGCGCTAAACGAATGGCTGGGTTACGAAAGGGCAGTCCTGTTTGGCTCTGGATTCAGTGCCAATCAAGCTTTGTTATTCACCTTGCTAGAAAAATCAGACGTACTCATTCAAGACCGTTTGAACCATGCCTCGTTGATGGAAGCGGGGGCGTTGTCACCAGCTAAAATGAAGCGCTTCAAACATAACGATATCGAGCACCTTTCATCACTAATAAGCGCTGAAGGTAATAATCTTGTGGTTACAGAAGGGGTGTTCAGCATGGACGGTGACTGTGCCCCACTTGCTGATATCGCTGACGTCACCAGTAATCATGATGCATGGCTTGCTGTAGACGACGCTCATGGTATCGGTGTTCTAGGGGAATCTGGCGGTGGCTCATGTGAATTAGCGGCGGTTAAGCCTGAGATACTGATCGTTACTTTCGGTAAAGCGTTTGGTATGTCTGGCGCGGCTATTTTATGTGACCACGCAACGGGGGACTTTTTAACTCAGTTTGCTCGTCACCATGTGTATTCCACGGCGATACCACCAGCACAAGCGTATGCGTTGACTCATGCAGTCTCGATGGTTCAAGAGCAGTCTTGGCGACGTGAAAAGCTCTCTGAGCTTAGTGAAGTGTATCGAGATAGTCTTAGCGACCTTGAGGGGTTTGTTGAGACTCAAACTTCGATTAAGCCCTTTTTGATTGGTGAATCTGAATTGGCTTTGCGAGTAGCAGGTGCTTGTCGCCAAAACGGTATTTGGGTTACCGCTATTCGACCACCGACGGTGCCTAAAGGGACGTCTCGTCTTCGAATCACACTCACTGCCAATCACACCAACGAACAAGTTAAAACGCTTTCAATGGCATTGAAGCAAGCATTAGGAGCGCTGTAATGGATAATGCAACTACCGCATTAGCGCAAACGCTCGCGTTAGAGAGTTTCCATCAAGATAAAGACGCGATTGCCTCTTCGTTTGGTAAAGCAGCAGAAACGTACGACAAACACGCGGCTTTTCAACGTGATGTCGGGCATCAGCTGCTTGATAAACTTCCTGAAAACTTGACGGGAAAACGTGTATTGGATTTAGGTTGTGGCACGGGTTATTTCTCCCAACTACTTCAACAACGTGGTGCGGAAGTAGTCTGTGGCGATATCTCTCAAGCCATGTTAGATAAAGCAGAGCAGCGTTGTGGTGCAGTACGAATGCATTACCAAGTTGCTGATGCTGAAAACTTACCATTTGACGATGATAGCTTCGATTACGTGTTTTCAAGTTTAGCGCTGCAATGGTGTACAGATTTAAGTTACCCACTAAAAGAAGTGCGCCGCGTGCTAAAAAATGGTGGGAAAGCGTGGTTCTCTACACTGGTTGATGGATCACTGTATGAGCTGCGTGCATCATGGGAAAAAATTGATGCATATCAACACGTCAATAACTTTCTAACGCTCAATCAGGTAAAAATTGCGTTAGCGCAATCTCGATGTGACAGCCATCAACTAGACTTGACCACCATCACAGTTTGGTACGACTCTGCATTTTCAGTTATGCGTGACCTCAAAGGTATAGGTGCAAATCACGTAAGCGGGCGCTCACACGGTTTAACTAGTCGCGAGACTTTGTTAAAAGTTGAGCATGCGTACCAAGCGTTTAAAAACGATCAAGGTCTTCTACCTGCAAGTTATCAGGTTTGTTTTGGAGTAATACATCTATGATTGATGCTTTTTTTATTGCTGGTACGGATACTGATGTTGGAAAGACGGTAGCGTCTAAAGCCATTTTGCAAGCGATCGCAGCAAAAGGACTAAACACTATTGGTTATAAGCCAGTGGCAGCAGGGAGTGACAAGACTGAAGCGGGATGGCGCAACTCTGATGCTTTACACTTACAAGACGTCGCAACACTCGATGTGGCCTATGATGATGTGAACCCATACGCTTTAGAGTTGCCTGCTTCTCCCCACATTGCAGCGAAGCATGAACATGTCGAAATAAGTTACGATGTTCTGAGTCAAAAACTGGCTCAACATAAGCAGCAAGCCGATGTTGTTCTCGTTGAAGGTGCTGGAGGCTGGCGTGTGCCAGTATCCGATACGGACTGTTTATCTACATGGGTAAAAGAAGAGCAGTTACCTGTTGTACTGGTGGTTGGCATTAAATTAGGCTGTTTGAGCCACGCTTTACTCACAGCGGAGAGTATTAAAGCGGATGGTTTGAATCTTGTTGGCTGGGTGGCAAACCGCGTCAACCCAGGCACAGAGCACTACGCTGACATTATCGAGATGCTAGAAGCACGTATCGATGCACCTAAGCTTGGGGAAATTCCATATATTCCAAGTGCTAAACGCAAAGAGCTAGGCAAGTACATTAATGTAGAGCCGTTGCTAAACACTGACTAATGGTGTTTAGGATAAAAGACCAAAAAACCCAAAGGGCTGCGCAATGCAGCCCTTTCTTGTTGGTGTAACCTAAAAAGTCAGATTACTTATCTTGGCTGAGCCCCATCAATGCTTGTTGTGTTTCTGCAACACGCTGAGACATATGATGATCGGTTGAAATACCAAGTTGTTGCTTTGCCTCGTCCTCTGAGATGCCTAGGTGACAACGTAGTAAATCAATAGCCATTTGATAGTCGTTAGTTTCTACCATGGTTTTTCCCTCAATACATGGAGTTTTTGAGCTCACCCAATGCACTTTTTGCAATGTACTTAGAGTGGCTCTGTTTTGTTCATCTCATTCGAATTTAGCATGTCCATGTAGCCGCACAATAAGACCAAAGTCTATAGCAGAGCTAACGTACTGTTTTTGGTCAATTAAAAAATTTCTAGCTAAGTTGCTAAGAGGTGATAGATTTAACATCAAGGTCATCCATTGATAGATGAGGTGCGATTCAAAGTACTTTTCATTACGGAAAGGAATGAATATGAATGGAAGTAATGGCTTTTATCAGCACGTGCCTAGAAATCGCTTGAACATAATCTTTCAGTCTCGAAAACAAATGTTGCAATTTATTGCTTAACCTTGTTTTTATCGCGGATAGACTATATCTATAACGCATGGAGCATGAAACTTAGCGGAATTGGCTTTTACAGCGATTACCACCTGTTCCTTATAACAATCCGTTTTAAAAAAAACGATAAGCTTCCTCGGAGAAAAGTAATGAAGCGAATTATGTTATTCCTAGCAACTAACCTAGCTGTCGTGCTAGTGCTTAGTGTTGTTCTGAATATTGTTTACGCTACCACTGGAATGCAACCTGGCAGTCTTTCTGGTTTGCTAGTTATGGCCGCCATATTTGGTTTTGGTGGTGCACTTATTTCGTTGATGATGTCAAAGGGCATGGCACTGCGCTCGGTTGGCGGTATGGTCATTGAAAGTCCGCGTAACGAAACTGAGCATTGGTTAGTCGAAACTGTGGGTCGTCAAGCTCAGCAAGCGGGTATTGGTATGCCAACGGTGGCTATTTATGACTCACCAGATATCAATGCATTCGCGACGGGTGCAAAGCGAGATGACTCTCTTGTCGCGGTTTCCACTGGCCTTTTACACAATATGACTCGTGATGAAGCAGAAGCGGTACTGGCCCACGAAGTGAGCCATATTGCAAATGGTGACATGGTCACGATGACATTGATGCAAGGCGTTGTGAACACGTTTGTTATCTTCCTATCCCGTTTTATCGCCAATATTGTGGCATCGAACGATGATGAAGAAGGTCAAGGTACAAACATGATGGTTTACTTCGGTGTATCTATGGTGCTTGAGCTAGTGTTTGGTTTCTTAGCAAGCTTTATTACCATGTGGTACAGCCGTCATCGCGAATTCCATGCCGACGCAGGTGCTGCTCACTTAGTTGGTAAAGAGAAAATGATCGCGGCATTGGAACGTTTGAAGATGAGTCACGAATCTCAACTTGATGGCACAATGATGGCATTCGGTATCAATGGCAAGCAGTCATTGACTGAGCTACTGATGAGCCACCCTCCGCTAGATAAACGTATTGCAGCGTTACGTAGTCAGCAATACTAGTTGTAAAAAACTGACAGCGCACACGAAAGTAATCGTTAATTTCCTGAAAAGGCTTGGTTTTGACCAAGCCTTTTTTTTGATCGATTGATCGCTTGCGAGATCCATCACGTATCTACCTACAGAAACAAAGTTATACAAAATTATTTTTGTACAACTTTTAAAGAATGAACTATCTTGTACATATAATAATTTTGTACAACTTGATGGGCATGTAGGAGTAAACACATGGACATACAGTCTGTTGGCAATATCTATCAAAAGCTGAATAAAGCGAACTTACATCTGCTTAAAGACGTATATCACCAAGATGTCGTCTTTGAAGATGCTGCTCATCGTTTAGAAGGGTGGCCTGCACTTTCAGATTACTTCACATCATTATATGCCAACGTCATAAGCTGTGACTTTGTTATCCACGAACATCAACAAGTCGGAGATACTGGCTTCCTAACGTGGACCATGGATCTTCAGCATCCCAAACTTCAAAAAGGTGCACCTATTCTCGTTAATGGTGTGTCGCATCTTAAGTTCAGCGAAGGCCAAGTTATTTATCACCGAGATTACTTTGATCTCGGAGAAATGCTTTACGAAAACTTACCTTTACTTGGCTCAGTCGTAAAAACCATCAAGCAGAGGTTAGGACAATGAACAATACTATCTTAATCACTGGCGCTACCTCCGGAATAGGGAAGCAACTGGCTTTAGATTACGCGAACTCTGATTGGAGCGTTATTGCTTGTGGGCGAAACAAAGACGTTCTTGCTGAATTGGGTGCTGCTTCTTCTAATATCCATACATTGCAGTTTGACGTAACGAACCATGAACAAACTCAGCAGGCGCTGTCCAGTTTGCCTTTCACGCCGAGTACCTGGGTTTTTAATGCAGGGGATTGTGAGTATATGGACAACGGTGTGGTTGACGCGAAACTCATGGCGCGTGTGATGAATGTAAACGTCGTTGGTGTTGCCAACTGCGTAGAAGGTTGCCAACCACACTTAGATAAAGGGCATCGAATCGTTATCGTGGGTTCTATTGCTTCAGAAGTCGCGTTACCAAGGGCTGAAGCCTACGGCGCTTCTAAGGCCGCTGTGAGCTACTTTGCTCGCACATTAGCTGTTGATTTGAAGAAGAAGGGCATTCAAGTGGTGACCGTGTTCCCAGGCTTTGTGGAAACCCCGTTAACTGACAAAAATGACTTCGAAATGCCGATGATTATTTCTACGCAGCAAGCCTCGAACTCTATCAGAAAACAGTTGGCTGCCAACAAGACTCACATCTATTTCCCCGCGAGGTTTACCAGTATTTTACGTTTTATCTCGTTACTTCCATACAGTTGGCAAGCTCGCCTAACTGCTAAACTCGTGTCATAAGAAGGAATAAAAATGAAAACAGCAGGAAGAAAGAAGATAGCGATTGTGGGAACCGGAATTTCTGGCCTTACGTGTGGTTACTATCTACATAAAGAGCACGATGTCACCGTATTTGAAGCTAACGATTACATTGGCGGGCACACCGCGACGGTGGATGTAAAACTCGATGGTAAAGAATATGCGATTGATACGGGCTTTATCGTTTACAACGATCGCACTTATCCTAATTTCATCAAAATGATGAACGAGATTGGTGTCGAAGGATTGCCAACCCAGATGAGCTTCAGCGTAAGAAACGACGGCAATGGCTTGGAATATAACGGTCATACCGTGTCGACATTATTTGCTCAAAAGCGCAATTGGGTAAATCCTAAGTTCTATCGTTTTATCTTCGAGATCCTTCGTTTCAACAAACTTGCCAAAAGCGTCGCTAGCAAACAATCGAGTCATTCTCAGACGCTAGGTGAGTTTCTTGATGAGCACAACTTCAGTACTTTCTTTTCAGATAACTACATTTTGCCGATGGGCGCTGCAATTTGGTCTTCGACTCTAGCGGACATGCGCGCATTTCCGCTGATGTTTTTCCTTCGCTTTTTCTTAAATCACGGATTGCTTGATGTCACTAACAGACCGCAATGGTATGTAATTAAAGGTGGCTCTCGTGAGTACATTCCACCTTTGACTCAAGGTTTTATCGATAAAATTCGACTCAATAGTCCGGTAGAAAAAGTGCTCCGTAGTGAGAATGGTGTGGGTTTAAAAGTTAACGGTGAAATGCACTGGTTTGATGATGTCATCTTTGCTTGTCACAGTGATCAAGCGATGAACATGTTAGGTGACATTAGCTCAGTCGAGCAAGAGGTGCTGGGTAATATGGCTTATCAAGCGAATGAAGTGGTGCTTCACACTGATACGAGTTTACTTCCAAAGCGTAAAGCGGCGTGGGCTTCGTGGAACTACCTACTGGAGGGCAGTGAAGACGAACAGCAACATCTCCCTTCGCTCACTTACAACATGAATATTCTCCAACATGTTCAATCTGAGCACACATTCTGTGTCACGCTAAATAGCACTGAGCAGATCGAACCGAGCAAAGTATTACGGACGTTTACCTATCACCATCCAGTGTTTTCCACCGATTCTATCGCTGCACAGCAACGTAAAGAAGAGGTGCAAGGGCTGAACAATACTTGGTTCTGCGGCGCTTATTGGTACAACGGTTTCCATGAGGATGGCGTTCGCAGCGCATTGGACGTAGTGAAAGGGCTTGAAGAGAAATATCGCGTTCAAACTGCTGTCAACTTAGAAAAAGGTGCAGCGTGATATGGATAGCCAAATGAACAGCCAGTTGTTTGTTGGCAACGTTCGACATCGCAGGTTCACGCCGATAAAACATGAATTGAACTACTCATTGTTTATGCCAGCTATTGACGTCGATGAGCTAAAAAAACTAGAGGAAAAAGTTTGGGGGTTTGGCTCTCGTTGGTGGCATTGGGCACGCTTTAAACGCAGTGACTATGTTGGTGAGGGCTGTTTAAAGGTGGCCGTACACGACAAAATTGAAGAGTTAACAGGCGTTCGTTGTACCGGCAAAGTCATCGCTGTTTGTCATTTGCGCTATTTAGGACTTTATTTTAGTCCGGTGAATTTCTACTACGTTTATAACAAAGAAGGGGAATGGAAATACCTCTTAGCTGAAGTCAGCAATACACCTTGGAACGAGCGTCATTACTACGCAGTCGCTGCTGAGCAAAACGATGAAAACTTTGGATGGGAACAAGAGAAAGCCTTTCATGTTTCTCCGTTTAATACAATTGACCAACAGTATCATTGGAAGATTAAACCACTGACGGACAAGTTAAGGATTCATCTTGAATGCCACAAAAGCGAAAAGCATTTTGATGCGACGATGATAATGAAAGCTCAAGTGTTTTCGAGCAAAAGCCTATTGAAGTGTTTGATCGTTACGCCAATACAGACGGTAAAAGTAATGGTTGGTATTTATTGGCACGCATTAAAACTTTGGGTGAAAGGCGCGCCTTTTTATTCTCATCCTAAATATTCAACACACGACGAAATAGAAGCCGACACAAAAAAAACAGACAAAAAAAATAAAAAGCACAAGGAGAATTCTGCATGTTAAATACCAGTTCTATGACATTGCCGCGCAAATTGACGACAACACAAAAGGCGGCTCGCGGAGTTATTTTTCAATGTCTGCAAAAAATGGAAATCGGCTGCTTAACTGTTATTGAAAGCTTTAAGACGGAAACGACAGAAAGAAGCGAGCGCTTTAATGCGCCCAACGGTGAATACAGCGGTCAGCCTGTTGTGGCGACGATTGAGGTAAAGCATCCTGGCTTTTACTCGCGAATCTTGCAAGGTGGCAGCATTGCAGCGGGTGAGGCTTATATGGATGGTTGGTGGGACAGCCCAGATCTAACCTCGTTAATGAAACTTATGGCTCTCAATATGCGCGCGCTAGATAAACTTGAAGAGAAAGGAAGTTGGCTGACTAAAATACTGTACAAGTTCAGTCATTGGACCAACCGCAATTCTCAAGAGAACTCTCGTAAAAACATTCATGCGCATTACGACTTGGGCAACAATTTGTACGAGTCATTTTTAGACGACAACATGCTGTACTCATCGGCATTATATGTGCAAGACAACGATACTTTGGAACAAGCGCAAATCAACAAGATGGATCGTTTGTGCCAGCAACTTGAGCTTCAACCATCCGATCGAGTGATTGAGATAGGTACAGGGTGGGGGGCTATGGCCATTTACATGGCAGAGCAATATGGTTGTCATGTAACGACAACGACGATTTCTGAAGAGCAGCATGCCTACGCTGAACAAAAAATTAGAGAGCGAAATTTGGGTGACAAGATCACTCTATTAAAACAAGACTATCGAGACCTTTCGGGTCACTACGATAAGTTAGTCTCGATAGAAATGATCGAAGCGGTTGGAAAACAATTTTTGCCTTCCTACATCAAGCAATGCCAATCATTACTCAAGCCGGGTGGTTTAATGGCAATTCAAGCCATCACCATAGCTGACCAGCGTTATGATTACTACAGTAACAACGTTGACTTTATCCAGAAATACATCTTTCCAGGTGGTTTTTTACCTTCGGTTACATCTTTAACTCAAGCTGCGACCAAACACAGTGACTTGGTGGTGAGAGACTTATTTGATATTGGTCTGGACTATGCGAAAACCTTGAGCGAGTGGCACTCTAGATTTAATCAAGCTGAAGAGCACGTACGCTCTCTCGGTTATGACGACCGCTTTGTCCGCATGTGGCGCTATTACCTGAGCTATTGTGAAGGTGGCTTTTTAGCTCGAAGTATCAGTGCCGTTCACATGACATTCCAGCGACCTTAAACCGTTATGAAGTTGCTGATTGCCTCTACATGGTTCCAGCTCTGTTGGTTCTCTGCAGTGCTTGGGACCTATCAATGGCAGTGGCTAACACTGATCTTAACATTTCTTACTCTTGTCTATTGTTGGAGGACGGACGCTTCTGCCTTGAAGCACATCGCGAGTATCGTTTTGGCGGGTGTAGTGCTCGATACGCTCAATCAACAGTTTTCTGTTTTTGTCTTTCCAACACAATGGCTACCCATTTGGTTGTTGTGCCTTTGGATTTTGTTCTCTTGGTATGCCTATCAGCTCAAGCCTGTTTTGTACCGTTTCCCAAAAATCTACGTATCAATTGTAGGTGGCGTTGGAGGAACCGTCAGTTACTACGCCGGTTACAAGCTCCAAGTCGTTGAATATGGATTTAATACCAGCGTTACGTTGATCATTCTATTTGCTGAATGGTTTGCCATGACACTTTTGATACTCAAGGTATACGGATATGAAAAGCTTGAAGAGAGATTTAACCCAGAGGCTGATTAAGGTAGTTGCTTCTCTAGTCGTTATGGGCTCCTTTGCTCTACAAGCTCAGCCAGTTGGAAACAGTGAAAACGCAGATAAGCTGAGTTGGAAGGGGTGGAAAACTGTCGGTGAGGCACAACTCACATGGTTCATCTTCGATATATATCAGTCTCGACTAAGAGCACCCGATGGAAAGTTCATTGTAAATGGCGATGTATCACCACACCCTCTGGCATTGGAAATTAACTATCAAAGAGACATCAGCAAGCAGCAGTTGCTTGATGTAACTGATGAGCAATGGGCAAAGCTTGGTTTTGCTGAATCATATCGAAAAAGTTGGATCAGTGAACTAAACCGTATGTTCCCTGATATAAAAAAGGGGGATGAGCTTACTTACTTAACCGATGGTAAAACTGGTCAGCTTCTTTACCGACAAGCTGGCATTGCACAAATTAAGACAGTCGGCTTCGTTCAAGATGAGCGAATGAACGATGCGTTTTTGTCTATATGGTTGTCACCTAATACAGAGTTCCCGAAACTTCGAAAACAATTAATAGGGCAGGTTAGATAGTGCTTAAACGAATTTTAAAATCAGTCGCCTTGGCTGCTGCGGCTTTACTTTCAGCATGCTCAGCAGATATCGATAATTATCAATCATCTACACCGACTTTTGATTTATTCGGCTATTTTGAAGGCGAAACAAAGGCGTGGGGGATGGTCCAAGATTACACTGAACAACAAACTCGTCGTTTTGAAGTCGACATCGTGGGTACTGTGGAAGGTAACACGTTGACGCTGGTGGAAGACTTTGTGTTTGATGATGGAGAAGTTGACCAGCGAATTTGGGTTATTACCAAATTAGAAGATGGACGCTATGAAGGTAAAGCAGAGGATATTATTGGTGTAGCAACAGGGGCTGAGCAAAGCAATGCGTTGCAGTGGCGGTATGACTTTGAGTTGCAAATGGATGACTCAACAGTAACGGTCGCTTTTGATGATTGGCTTTATCGTCAGGACGAGAAGCATGTTTTCAACCTCACCAAAATTAAAAAGTTTGGTATAGAGGTCGGGACAATAACTTTGTTCTTCCAAAAACAGCCATAATAGCTGGGGGATTTATCCTCTTGCATTACTACCAAATAACCGAAATTATTTCTTCCTAACTAAAAAGGTTGACGCTTTCACGTCAACCTTTTCAATTGCAGATCATCAAGGTGTGATTACAGTTTATCTGTCAGCTCAACCGCTTGACCAATGTAGTTCGCTGGCGTCATCTCTTTCAGACGTGCTTTCTCGTGCTCAGGGAGCTCTAGACTGTCGATGAAGTTGCGCATAGCTTCGCCGTCTACACGCTTACCACGAGTTAGCTCTTTTAGCTTCTCATATGGCTTCTCGATGCCGTAACGACGCATAACTGTTTGTACTGGCTCTGCTAGTACTTCCCAGTTTTTATCTAGTTCAGCAAGAAGCGCTTCACGGTTTACTTCTAGCTTGCTGATACCTTTTAGCGTAGAAGTGTAAGCGATGATTGCGTAGCCAACACCAACACCAAGGTTACGTAGAACCGTTGAGTCAGTCAGGTCACGTTGCCAACGAGAGATAGGCAGCTTTTGTGCTAGGTGGCCGAACACTGCGTTCGCAAGACCTAGGTTACCTTCAGAGTTTTCAAAGTCGATTGGGTTAACTTTGTGCGGCATTGTTGAAGAACCGATCTCACCAGCAATGGTTTTTTGCTTGAAGTGGCCTAATGCAATGTAACCCCAAACGTCACGATCGAAGTCAATCAGGATAGTGTTGAAACGAGCGATAGCGTCGAAAAGCTCTGCGATGTAATCATGCGGCTCGATTTGTGTTGTGTAAGGGTTCCAAGTTACGCCTAGAGACTCTGTAATGAATTCTTCAGAGAACTTGTGCCAATCTAGCTCTGGGTAAGCAGAAAGGTGTGCGTTATAGTTACCTACTGCACCGTTGATTTTCGCTAGGATCTCAACGTTTTCGATTTGCTTGAATTGACGCTCCATACGGTACGCCACGTTTGCCATTTCTTTACCCATTGTAGATGGAGAAGCAGGCTGGCCGTGTGTACGAGATAGAAGAGGAATGTCGCGATATTCAACTGCGAGTGCTTTGATAGCGTCAATTAGGTTACGGATTTCTGGAAGAATCACTTGCTCACGTGCTTCTTTGAGCATTAACGCATGAGAGGTGTTATTGATGTCTTCAGAAGTACATGCAAAGTGGAAGAACTCATTAACAGCGTGCAGTTCAGGAACGTCTGCTACTTTCTCTTTTAAGAAGTACTCAACCGCTTTAACGTCATGGTTAGTTGTACGCTCGATTTCTTTAATACGGCGTGCATCTTCTTCAGAGAAGTTAGCAGCAAGATCGTCTAGGAATTGGTTAGCTTCTGCGCTGAATGCTGGCACTTCTGCAATTTCAGCAGTAGCCGCTAGCTTCTGTAGCCAACGAATTTCTACGATAGTACGGTATTTTAGTAGACCGTACTCGCTGAAAATTTCGCGTAACGCAATCGTCTTACTTCCGTAACGGCCGTCTACTGGTGAAACAGCAGTCAATGCTGACAGTTCCATGATGTTCTCCTGAATTGGGTTTCTAAATTTCGTGAGCGTTATACCAATAACTGTGGCAATTGTCACGAATATTGCGCAAACGTTTGCGCGGGATTTGTTTTATTCGAAAAAAAGTAGCTCGCGATAAACGCGAGCTAGCAGAGTATTCTACATTCTGGCTAACAGGATTTGAGCCTGTTCGACCATTTTCTTTCGGCCAAAAATTAGATGACGACGTTTACCGCCTACTTGGCGCCACAGAACAGCACTACGAATGCCAGATAGCAGTAGAGCACGGACTTTGTGTTGGCTGGCCGTTTGTTGCAGTACAGAAGGCGTGCCTGTTACTTGAATGCGTGGTCCAATAGGGCTAACAACATCCAAGTAGATGCTCGCTAAATTGCTGATCATTTGATCATCGAGCAGTTCAAAATGCTCTGACTGACGTTTGGCCATTTGGATACGGTCACCAAGCTGGGACATGGCATCGTTGCGAGCGCTTAACTTACGTTCTAGTGCCATTAAGCTAATGATGTAACGAGTGATCTCACTGCCTGATGGGGTGCTATCAATCCCTTTAACCAGACACTCCAGACCGAGCTTTAGATCGGCTTCGCGACCGAATACGCCAACGGTGTTAGCAGGGTTTGTGTTCAAAATAGCGTTGATTGATGTTTCAAAAGCATCTTGATCACAATGCCCGTTTCTCGCAACTTGTTGAACCAAAGCGACAGCTTGGCAAATACCAGCGAAAGCGATAGTACGGTCATAAAGTGTATTCGCCACGTAACGACTCCTAAGCTTGAGAATATTTAATGCGTTGCTCGATGATGCCGCCACCTAGACATACGTCATCTTTATAAAACACTGCTGATTGACCAGGCGTCACTGCAATTTGTGGTTCATCAAAGATCACTTTAATGTTTTCATCATCGATCGGGATGATTGTACAAGGAATATCTTCCTGACGGTAACGAGTTTTCACTGTGCACTTCATAACATCGCGAATTGGCTCACGATCTACCCAGTGAAGTTGTGACGCAAGTAGACCTTCTGATTTTAGCATCGGGTGGTCTTTACCTTGGACTGCGATTAGCACGTTACGCTCTAGGTCTTTTTCACCAACAAACCACGGCTCTTCATTACCACCGCCGCCTTTACGGCCACCGATGTGTAGACCTTTACGCTGACCTAGTGTGTGGTACATCAAACCTTGGTGTTGACCGATCACTTCGCCTTCTGGCGTTTCGATATTACCAGGCTGAGCAGGAAGGTAACGACCTAGAAAGTCGGTAAATTTACGCTCACCGATGAAACAAATACCTGTCGAGTCTTTCTTCTTCGCTGTTACTAAACCTTGCTCTTCCGCAATACGGCGTACTTCAGGTTTCTCTAAATCACCAACAGGGAAGAGGCTACGGCCAATTTGTTCGTGGCTTAGTGTATATAGAAAGTAGCTCTGGTCTTTGTTGCCATCTAGGCCACGCAACATCGCTGGTTTCTCACCGTTATCCGGGAAAGAGCGACGTACGTAGTGACCCATTGCAATGTAGTCAGCATCAAGCACTTCATCAGCGAATTCTAGGAATGCTTTGAACTTGATTTCTTTGTTACAAAGAATGTCAGGGTTCGGTGTACGACCTGCTTTGTATTCAGCAAGGAAGTACTCAAATACGTTATCCCAGTATTCGGCAGCAAAGTTGATGGTGTGTAGATGAATGCCTAGCTTGTCACATACTGCCTGAGCATCAGCAAGATCTTCTGCTGCTGTACAATATTCTTCGTTGTCATCTTCTTCCCAGTTCTTCATGAACAGGCCTTCTACTTGGTAGCCTTGTTGCTTGAGAAGATACGCAGAAACAGATGAATCAACGCCGCCGGACATACCGACGATGACTTTCTTTTGGCTGTTATCAGACATTACTAAACACCACTTAAATAAACGGGATGCAGATTCTATCAGAATCCACAGACCGGTGACAGATCCGAGATCGAAATCACAATTCGTTTCGCTGCATTTTTCTTCAACAGAAATTCGAACGGGCAATTTCGCAAGTATAGAAGAGGTATATATGGCATAGTTGGCAAAAATCCAAGAGGAAAGTCCAAATGACCGAAGAAAACCAGTTTATGCAAGAAGCCGAGTTGATTGAAATTGTTGAAAACCAACTTGAGGACGGCAATCCATTAAAAGTTAAAGAGACGCTAATGCGCTTAATGATGACAGGGACACCTAGAGAAGAAGCGGTTGCAATGATGGCATGTGCCATGTCGATTGAAATTTTCGATGTGATGAAAAATGAAGGTGAGTTCAACCTAAAGCGTTACTGCGAGCACCTTGAGCAACTGCCAGATCTAAGTTTTATGGAAGGTGAATAAGGAGTCTAGAAGAAAAAAGTGGCTAGCAAACGTTTGCTATAATTGCTTTTATTGCCGCTTTATTATTAGCGGTATAGAATCCGTTCTCCTTTTCATCCCCTTACTCAGACTGACAATATGAAATTTCCTGGACAACGCAAATCGAAGCACTATTTTCCTGTTCATGCTCGTGACCCGCTGGTGAGCCAAGCACAAGAAAGCAAGAAGATGACGCGCACTCACATCATTGGTATTGACCAAACTTTGGTTGATATTGAAGCTAAAGTTACAACGGATGTGATTGAAAAGTACGGTCTGAGTAAAGGTCACTCTTTGGTTATTGATGACGAAAGAGCAGAAGAGTTGTACCAGCAACTTAAAGAAGAGAACTTAATTACCAATGAGTATGCGGGTGGCACAATTGGTAACACGCTACACAACTACTCTGTGCTAGCAGATGATCGCTCTACGCTGCTTGGAGTGATGAGCCAGGATATCAAAATTGGCAGCTATGGCTACCGTTACCTTTGTAATACATCAAGCCGCATGGACTTGAACTATCTACAAGGTGTTGATGGCGCTATCGGTCGTTGTTTCGCTCTTATTACAGAAGATGGTGAACGTACTTTTGCGATCAGTGAAGGGCAAATGAACCAACTGCATCCTGATAGCATTCCAGAAAAAATCTTTAAAAATGCATCGGCGCTTGTACTAACGTCATATTTAGTACGTTGTAAAGAAGGCGACCCAATGCCTGAAGCAACAATGAAAGCGATTGAGTACGCGAAAAAGAATGATGTACCCGTTGTTCTGACTCTTGGGACGAAGTTCGTTATTCAAGATGACCCGAAATATTGGCAAGAATTCATTCGAGATAACGTTTCAGTCGTTGCGATGAATGAAGATGAAGCAGAAGCTCTGACGGGTGAGTCAGACCCACTTGCTGCATCTGATAAAACACTGGAGTGGGCAGATCTAGTATTGTGCACCGCGGGGCCTGTAGGCCTATTTATGGCGGGTTATACGGAAGACAGCGCGAAGCGCGAAACTTCCTTACCATTACTTCCGGGATCAATCGCTGAATTTAATCGCTATGAATTTAGTCGTCCGGCGAAAAAAGATACATGTGAAACACCAATAAAAGTTTACTCACATATCTCGCCATATATGGGTGGTCCAGAAAAAATCAAGAATACCAATGGTGCAGGTGATGCTGCGTTATCTGCTGTTCTTCATGATATGGCGGCAAACAAATACCATAAAGAAAATGTGCCTAATTCAAGCAAGCACAGTAACGAATATTTAACTTACTCTTCTTTTTCTCAAGTATGTAAATACGCAAACCGTGCGAGCTACGAAGTTCTCGTGCAACATTCTCCACGTTTGTCACGTGGGCTTCCTGAGCGAGAAGATAGCCTAGAAGAAGCATACTGGGAACGTTAATACACAGTAGTTTAATTAACCATTCTATAACTAAAGTAAAAGGCGCATTAAAAAATGCGCCTTTTTTATTTGGATCATTACAAATAAAAAAGGCTCCCAATAGGAGCCTTTTAAAAAATAGCGCGAATTTAGATCAGGAAATCATCCAGAGATTTACCTGCATCAAGTTGCTCTTGAATTGCAGAAGGTGTACGACCTTGGCCTGTCCAAGTCTTCTCATTACCGTTTGAGTCTGTGTATTTGTATTTAGCTGGACGAGGTGCACGCTTCGCTTTGCCTTTCGTCTTAGTTTCGCCAGATAGCGCAGTAATAAGCGCTTCTACGTCAATACCGTCTTGAGCAATTTTCTCTGCGATCTCTGCTAGCTTAGCTTCTTGCTCAGCTTGTGCTGCACGTTCTGCTTCTTCTGCTTCACGACGCTCTTCTACGACAGTAGTTAGTTTATCTAGAGCTTCTTCCAATTGTTCTAGAGTCAGCTCACGAGAAAATGCACGAAGGCTACGGATATTTAGAAGGGTTTTAGTCAGCTCTGACATAACGATTCCTATTAAAAGGTTAATGTGTTGGGCACTTTTTATCGTTACGATTAAATAATGCCAATCTATAAATAAACAAAGAGTCCTTATATTTAACTTTATCTTTTCCTTATGTGCAAATACTAAATCAAGATTTTGTTTAAATTTAGCTATTTTTTTAAAGCAATAAATATTATTACACTCGAAATAAATCTTATTAGATGAGAATTGAAATCAACACTCGTTATTGTATAGAGATAGAGCCAGCTTGGTTTTTATAAAAAAAGTTGAGTTATTACTTAAAAATATGAAGCGTCCATCTTTGATGGAGTGTCATATATCCTTAATTTATTGATACAAGATAAACCATGATATTTTTAAGGTAGTAATAATGTTTCATAAATAACAAAATTGATGTGATTTCAGTTGCACAAAACTAACTTGAAGTAGACAAGGTTTATAAATTATCTCAGTCATTATTTATTTGTTTAATTTAGTTTGATGTGTTGCATTGACTCTCATCATAAGTACAATGGCTGCTACCTGATGCAATATTGCAGACAATTTGTTGTTAATTTGTACAGTTAGTGGTTAATTGTTTGTTGTTGCCGTAGAGGCGCGGTCTCGAAGAGTAGCTATTATTGGGGTGATGCCAATGAATAATAGTGGAAGGCGAAGATTGCCGAAGTAAGTAACTCATCAAAGTTACTTGCTGGGGTTGTATCTGAAAGGAACAACACTGCCATAGTATATATTCACATTAAACTATGGAGCGCTACTGTAGGGTTGGGTGGAGTGTTCGCTTCCCTGTCGCTAAGTTCAACATGAGCACGTATCGTATGCTACGTGACTTGTCTGCAGTAGATCTCTAGCCAAACTTTGGTTTTTGAAGATCATGAATTTAATAGATTTTTCTAGTTCTCCTGTTTCATTATTGCCACCTATTGTCGCTTTGACTTTGGCGATTCTGACTCGACGTGTATTAGTTTCCTTAGGTGTAGGTATCGTGCTGGGTGCGGTTCTACTTAATAGCTGGTCTATCGGTGATACCGTTAGTTACGTGAGTTCTCAAGTTTCTTCTGTCTTTATTGAAGATGGCGGAATTAACACTTGGAACATGAGCATTGTTGGTTTCCTAATCTTATTAGGTATGACAACTGCATTATTAACGCTATCTGGTGGTACTCGTGCATTTGCCGAATGGGCACAATCTCGAGTGAAGAGTAAACGCGGCTCCAAACTTCTTGCTGCCTTTTTAGGCGTATTCATTTTTGTCGACGATTACTTTAACAGTCTTGCTGTTGGTGCCATTTCTCGTCCAGTAACCGATCGTTTTTATGTGTCTCGCGCGAAGCTTGCATACATTCTAGACTCAACTGCTGCACCAATGTGTGTGATCATGCCTGCTTCTAGCTGGGGTGCTTACATTATTACGATTATCGGCGGTATCTTAGTCTCACATGGGATCACTGAGTATTCGGCTCTTGGCGCGTACGTTCGTCTTATTCCAATGAACTTCTACGCAGTTTTTGCACTGCTTATGGTGTTTGCTGTGGCGTGGTTTGGCCTCGATATCGGTAAGATGCGTGAGCATGAAATCTCTGCATCTCAAGGCCGCGGCTTTGATAAAGACAAAGAAAACGACTCGCAAGAAGCGCATGATCTAAACGAAGAGCTAGATATCCGTGAAAGCGAAAAGGGTAAAGTGTCAGACTTGGTACTTCCTATCGTGACGCTGATTATTGCGACTATCGCTTCTATGCTTTACACGGGTGGCCAAGCATTGGCTGCTGACGGCAAAGAGTTTGCGCTTCTAGGTGCGTTTGAAAATACAGATGTAGGCACATCACTAATCTACGGTAGCTTGCTTGGCTTAGCTGTCGCATTATTTACTGTTGTGAAGCAAGGTCTTCCAATGGGTGAAATTGCACGCACACTATGGATTGGTGCTAAGTCTATGTTTGGCGCGATTCTAATCCTAGTATTTGCCTGGACTATCGGTTCGGTTATCGGTGATATGAAGACGGGTTCTTACCTTTCTACAATGGCTCAGGGCAATATCAATCCACATTGGCTACCGGTTATCCTATTCTTGTTGTCTGGTCTAATGGCATTTTCAACAGGTACTTCTTGGGGTACGTTCGGCATTATGCTTCCAATCGCGGGTGATATGGCTGGTGCAACCGATCTTGCGCTAATGCTCCCAATGCTAAGTGCAGTTTTAGCCGGTGCCGTTTTTGGTGACCATTGTTCACCTATCTCCGATACCACTATTCTGTCGTCGACTGGTGCACGTTGTAATCATATTGATCATGTATCGACCCAGTTGCCTTATGCATTGTCCGTGGCGCTAGTTTCCTGTGTTGGCTTCATTACTTTGGGGATGACTGCGTCAATTGCATTCTCATTCATTGCTGCATCAATCACATTTATTATTGTATGTGGAGCACTTTCTTGGTTGTCGAAGTCTAAAATGGCATCGTGCCAAAATGTCTAGTACAGCTCAGTATTTTTAATAAAGAGGAAGCTCCGCTAAATTTAGCGGAGCTTTTTTTTAACGCGATTTAGGTGAGGGGGGCAATCGCGTTTTTGGGGATAATCGTTTCGTTTTAAAAGCGAGCTATTTGTGTTCTGAGCACTCCTTTCTGTGCTGTGATAGAAAATCTATCAACCGACTTCTTCTTAGCTCTAAGCAAAGACTATGCCTAGTTTAAGTTGTTGATTTTAAAGGCGGTAATGTCAAGAGATTTATGATGAGGGGCTAAGTAAATGATATATGATGAGTTGTCTGTTACACAGTGTCACGTTACACCTGTACAGCAACTAAACATTTAAGTTGTATTTCTTTATTAGACGATAAAGCGTTGTTCTTGAAATACCAAGATGACGTGCAGCCGCACTCATATTGTGCTTATTTTCTTCGATAGCTTGCAGTAGGTAGTCAAGATCAATTTGGTCCACTGAAGGGAGTAATTGCCTTTCATTATTATCAAGGCCCAAGTCAGCGACGAGAAGCGTGTGATCTTCACACATGACAATCGCTCGTTGGATTACATTTCGCAGTTCTCTTACGTTACCTGGCCAACGATGCTTGAGGAGCTTGGCTTTCACTTTATCCGACATTTTTTGTACCTGACCATGAGACAAATCGGTCAAGAAGTGTTCTGATAACATAAGGATATCTTTCCCACGCTTTCTCAGTGGAGGAATAGTTAATGGCAAGATATTAAGCCGATAGAATAAATCTTCACGGAATCCACCTTGTACAACCTCATTTTTCAAATCTACGTGGCTCGCAGCAATGACTCTACAGTCCACGTCAATGAATTTATCAGCGCCGACTTTATGGATTTGCTTACTCTCTAAAAAGTGCAGAAGGTGGATTTGTAGATCCGGCGGCATATCACCAATCTCATCTAGGAATAGGGTACCTTTATGCGCTTTTTGAATAAAACCGATACGATCTGAAATCGCTCCTGTAAATGCTCCTTTTTCGTGACCGAAAAGTTCGGACGCAATAAGACCACTTGGAATTGCGCCGCAGTTAACTTCAACAAAAGGTGCCGAGTGTCTGTTCGACAACTGATGAATAAGACGAGCACAGAGACCTTTGCCCACCCCCGTTTCACCCTGAATGAGTACTTCAGCATCACATTGAGCGTACTTTTGGATTGCCGTGCGAAGTTCTTGGATACATGCACTATTGCCGATTAATGGGTATAGTGTTGTATCGCTGAAATCCACAGCTTGTTTGTTACTACCGTTACGCAGTTTCATGGTTAATCACTATTTTTTGCCCCACTAAAATAATAGTTTTGAATGAGTCGTCTCAAACGTGAGCGGATGTCTCTTTATTGAGAATGATGTCAATTAATAAGGGCGGTGAGATCTAAATAGTTGTTTTGATGAAAATTCATACTATTCTTCTTTTTCTTTAAGAATAGGGTTGAATAGAAACCTAATTTCTACCCAGACACTCAACTGAAACTAAATTTAAATCCTTTAAAATCAAATAATTATAAAAAATAGTTAGAAAATGCTAAATTCAGTATTGAAAAATATAGAATCCTTGGTTAGTGTGGTTACTAACGAAGCAACTCAATAGAGCCTTAAATAAGTATGCGTAATTTTGTAATGAACATTCATCACCATCATCACCCAATCTAGTCTTTCGGGCGATGTACGCATACCCGGGAGGCAGGAAACTCCCGGAGGTGAAATCAAAGTAAAAGCAGATTTTAAACCCTCGGGAGACTCCAATCTCTCGAGGGTTTTTTAGTTTTATTAATTCAAAAATTACTTAGATATCAAAATCTTGCACAGGGAAAAAGCAATGCAAACACAACGCTTAAGAATCGCAATTCAGAAAAAAGGTCGCCTTAGCAAAGAGAGCCAAGCTCTGCTAAAACAGTGCGGCGTAAAATTTAATGTAATGGGTGAGCGTTTAGTGGTTCACTCGGAGAACATGCCAATTGATTTGCTTTTGGTTCGTGACGATGACATCCCTGGCTTGATCATGGATGGCGTGGTTGACCTTGGTTTCATCGGAGAAAACGAACTAGAAGAAGTTCGTCTTGATCGCAAAGCTTTGGGTGAGCCATGTGAGTTTGTTCAACTTCGTCGACTGGATTTTGGCGGTTGTCGCTTGTCTATCGCTATCGACAAGGATGAAGAGTACAACGGTCCACAAGACTTAGCTGGTAAGCGTATTGCCACAACTTACCCTCAACTCCTAAAAGCTTACATGGATGAAGCAGGCGTTCCATTCTCCACATGTATGCTAACTGGCTCTGTAGAAGTTGCACCTCGCGCAGGTCTAGCTGACGCTATTGCTGATTTGGTATCGACTGGCGCAACGTTAGAAGCGAATGGCTTAAAAGAAGCGGAAGTGATCTTTAAATCTAAAGCGACGCTGATTCAACGTATCGGTGAGTTTGATGCGGACAAAACAGCACTGATTGAAAAACTACTGACTCGCATGCAAGGCGTACAACAAGCGAAAGAGTCTAAGTACATCATGCTTCACGCGCCAGCTGAAAAGCTCGATCAAATCAAAGCACTACTTCCTGGTGCTGAGGATCCTACGGTTCTTCCTCTTTCTGCAGATAAGCAGAAAATGGCTGTTCACTTAGTGAGTTCTGAAAACCTGTTCTGGGAAACCATGGAACAGCTAAAAGAGTTAGGTGCTAGCTCAATCCTAGTGCTACCAATTGAAAAAATGATGGAGTAAACATCATGAGAACAGTCGTTTGGCAATCTTTAAGTGAAGAGCAGCAAGATTCGATCTTAGAACGTCCTGCTATTGCAGAAGGTGCAAATATCACTGCAGCAGTGTCTGAGGTTATCGCTAAAGTTAGAAATGAAGGCGACTCTGCTCTCAACGAGCTGACAGAAAAGTTTGATCGCGTTAAACCTGATTCCATTCGTGTTTCTTCTCAGGAAATTAAAGCCGCTTCAGAGCGCTTGTCTGAATCAATGAAAAACGCATTAGAGCAAGCTTATGCCAATATTTCTAAATTCCACAAAGCGCAAAAGCCACAGCCAATTAAAGTCGAAACTCAACCGGGTGTGCTTTGTGAACAGGTAACACGTCCAATTCAGAAAGTGGGTTTGTACATTCCTGGTGGTAGCGCGCCATTGCCATCGACAGTTTTGATGCTGGGCGTGCCTGCGAAAATTGCTGGCTGTCGTAAAGTTGTGCTTTGCTCTCCGCCTCCAATCGCTGACGAGATCCTTTACGTAGCAAAATTGTGTGGCATTGATGAAGTGTACAACGTCGGTGGTGGTCAAGCTGTTGCTGCAATGGCATATGGTACAGAGACCGTATCAAAAGTTGATAAGATTTTTGGCCCGGGTAACGCTTACGTGACGGAAGCAAAGCGTCAGGTGAGCAATGATTTCCGTGGCGCAGCGATTGATATGCCAGCGGGTCCTTCGGAAGTTCTTGTGATTGCGGATGAAACAGCGGACGCAGATTTTATTGCGGCGGACCTTCTAAGTCAGGCAGAGCATGGACCTGACTCTCAAGTTGTACTTGTGACGCCATCAGCCATTATTGCAGATCAGGTGACAGATGCCGTTCGTCGTCAATTGAAAGAGTTGTCTCGTTCAGAGATTGCAGAAAAAGCGCTCGCATCGAGTTTAATCATTATTGCTGAATCGATCACCCAAGCGATCTCTATTTCTAATTATTATGGCCCTGAGCACTTAATTGTTCAGACTAAGAACCCACGCGAGCTTCTGCCTCTATTAGACAACGCAGGTTCGATCTTCCTTGGTGATTGGTCGCCTGAATCTGCAGGTGATTACGCATCGGGCACTAACCACGTTCTTCCTACTTACGGTTATACACGGACATATTCAAGCTTAGGTTTGGCTGATTTTTCTAAACGAATGACGGTTCAAGAGCTTTCAGCTGACGGTCTTAAAAATCTTGCGCCAACGGTTGTCACCATGGCTGAAGCAGAAGGTCTGGACGCCCACAAACGTGCTGTTACTATCCGTGTAGAAAAATTAGCAAGTAAGTAAGAATAAGAGAGTAAAGAGATGGAAAAGCTAGCGCGTAAACAAGTCCAACAACTAACACCTTATCTTTCGGCTCGCCGAATTGGTGGTACAGGTGACGTATGGTTGAACGCCAACGAATCGCCATTCAACAATGAATACAAAACAGACTTTGCTCGTCTTAATCGTTACAGCGAATGCCAGCCGAAAGAACTGATTTCTGCTTACGCCGCGTATGCTGGAGTGAAGCCAGAACAAACGCTGACTTCTCGCGGTGCAGATGAAGGTATTGAGTTATTGATTCGTGCTTTCTGTGAACCGGGTGAAGACGCGATTTTATACTGCCCACCGACTTACGGTATGTACGCCATCAGTGCAGAAACCATCGGTGTAGAGCGCAAAACGGTGCCGCTAACGTCAGATTGGCAACTAGACCTTGCAGGCATCGAAGCGAATCTAGATAACGTGAAACTGGTTTTCGTATGCTCGCCAAACAACCCAACGGGTAACTTAGTTAAGCGTGACGATATTGTCTCTCTGCTTGAGATGACAAAAGACCGCGCAATCGTGGTCATGGACGAAGCGTACATCGATTTTTGTCCAGAAGCGTCAACAGTAGATTTATTGGCAGAATATCCAAATCTAGCGATTCTGCGTACTCTGTCGAAAGCTTTCGCGCTTGCTGGTCTTCGTTGTGGATTTACGCTAGCAAACGAAGAACTGATTAACGTCCTTCTTAAAGTGATCGCACCATATCCAGTACCGGTTCCAGTTGCTGAAATTGCTACTCAAGCGCTCTCTGAAGCAGGCCTAGCGCGAGCGAAGTTCCAAGTTCTCGATTTGAACGCGAACCGAGCTTACTTACAAGTTGGTTTGTCGATGATTCCGGGTCTGGAGGTTTTTGAAGGGTGGGGTAACTACTTATTGGTGAAATTCCCAGATGGCGATGCTCTTTTCAAAGCCGCTTGGGATACGGGCATTATCCTGCGTAACTCGCCAATTGAGAACTACGTGCGTATCAGTGTTGGTAACCGCGACGAGTGTGAAAAGACACTGGGTTTCATTAGAAACTACTATTCATAAATAGAATTCTCAACGTTCTCGGTTTATGCCGAGAACGAAACAAGATTAGTAATAAGGAAGTTCGAGTGAGCAAGCAACAAAAAATCCTATTTATCGACCGAGATGGCACCTTAATTGTTGAGCCGCCAGTTGATTTTCAAGTAGACCGTTTAGATAAGCTAAAACTAGAGCCATTTGTTATCCCAAGCCTGTTGTCGTTGCAGGATGCTGGATACCGTCTAGTGATGGTCACTAACCAAGATGGTTTGGGTACTGACAGCTACCCACAAGCTGATTTTGATGCACCGCACAACATGATGATGGAGATCTTCGAGTCTCAAGGTGTGAAGTTCGATGACGTGTTGATTTGTCCTCACTTTGAAGAAGATAACTGCTCTTGCCGTAAGCCTAAGCTAGGCATGGTGAAAGAGTACCTTCAAGGTGGCAAAGTTGATTTCCAAAACTCTGTCGTGATTGGCGATCGTCAAACCGATCTTCAACTTGCAGAAAACATGGCGATTCGCGGTATTCAATACAACCCAGAAACCATGGGCTGGAAACAGATCCTGAAAGACCTCACGGTGAAAGCTCGTATTGCTGAAGTGATTCGTACCACGAAAGAAACGGACATCAAAGTTGCGGTTAATCTTGATGAGCAAGGCGGTAATGACATCTCAACGGGTCTTGGTTTCTTCGATCACATGTTGGATCAAATTGCGACGCACGGTGGATTCCAAATGGTGTGCAAAGTAGAAGGTGATCTACACATTGATGATCACCACACGGTCGAAGATACCGCTCTTGCGTTAGGTCAAGCATTGAAAGAAGCACTGGGTGACAAACGTGGTATTGGTCGCTTTGGCTTTAGCCTGCCAATGGATGAGTGCTTGGCACAATGTGCACTAGATCTATCTGGTCGTCCTTACCTTAAGTTCGACGCGCAGTTTAGTCGTGAGCAAGTGGGGGACCTTTCAACAGAGATGGTAGTTCACTTCTTCCGTTCTTTAACTGACACACTAGCGTGTACACTGCACCTTTCTTCTTCGGGCAACAATGATCACCACATCATTGAGAGCCTATTTAAAGCGTTTGGTCGTACTCTGCGCCAAGCAATCAAAGTAGAAGGCACTGAGCTACCGAGTAGTAAAGGCGTACTTTAAGGCTAACGTTAGCAAGGAGAAAAACAGTGACAGAACAGAAAGTTGTCATTATCGATACTGGCTGTGCCAACGTTTCTTCGGTGAAGTTTGCCATTGAACGCCTAGGCTATGACGTAACGATTTCAAAAGATCCACAAGTTGTATTGTCGGCAGATAAGTTATTCCTACCGGGAGTGGGAACCGCCAGCGAAGCGATGAAAAACCTAGAAGAGCGTGACCTTATCAGCTTGGTAAAACAGGTAGAAAAGCCGCTATTAGGTATCTGTTTAGGCATGCAGCTGTTGGGCAAAGTGTCTCAAGAAAAAGGCCAGAAAGCCGACGAGTTAGTTGAGTGTCTTGGACTTTGCGATGGCGAAGTGAAGCTGCTTCAAACCGGCGATTTGCCACTGCCGCACATGGGGTGGAATACCGTTTCTGCAAAAGCAGGCAATCCGTTGTTCAAAGGCATTGAAGAGGGTGAGTACTTCTATTTTGTGCACAGCTTTGCGATGCCAGTTGGGGATTACACGATTGCGGAATGTGAGTACGGCAACCCGTTCACAGCAGCAGTACAAAGCAGCAACTACTACGGTGTGCAGTTCCACCCTGAGCGTTCTTCAAAAGCGGGCGCGAAGCTTATTCAAAACTTCTTAGAATTATAAAAGGGATTTAGTGTGATTATTCCAGCTCTTGATTTAATTGAAGGACAGGTGGTTCGCCTTTATCAAGGTGATTACGGTCAAGTAACCGAGTACAAAGTCGATCCAGCAGAGCAGTTTAATTTGTACCACCAAGCAGGTGCTAACTGGCTACACTTAGTGGATTTAACTGGCGCGAAAGACACGACAGCACGTCAACTTGATTTGATTGCAAAGCTACTCGCAAGCACGCCAGCGAACATCCAAATCGGTGGTGGAGTGCGTACAGAGCAAGACGTGATTGATCTGTTAGAAGCCGGTGCTCAACGTGTTGTGGTTGGTTCTACAGCAGTAAAACAACCAGAGCTTGTAAAAGGTTGGATGGAAAAATACGGCGCAGAGAAAATCGTTCTCGCGCTAGACATTAACATCGACCAAGACGGCACACGTAAAGTGGCGATCTCTGGTTGGCAAGAAGATTCAGGCGTGACCATCGAATCGCTTATCAACGATTACTTAACGGTAGGTCTACAGCACGTGCTTTGTACGGACATTTCTCGTGACGGTACTTTAGCGGGTTCAAACGTTGAGCTTTACGTCGACTTATGTAAACAGTACCCACAAGTGCAGTTCCAATCTTCAGGCGGCATTGGCTCATTAGCGGATATCGAAGCACTAAAAGGCAGCGGTGTTGCTGGTGTGATTGTTGGTCGTGCATTGTTAGATGGTAAGTTCACAGCAGAGGAGGCATTTGCATGCTGGCAAAGCGAATAATTCCATGTCTTGATGTTCGTGATGGACAAGTGGTGAAGGGCGTCCAGTTCCGCAACCACGAAATCATTGGTGACATCGTTCCTCTGGCGCAGCGTTATGCTGAAGAAGGCGCTGACGAGCTTGTGTTCTACGATATTACCGCTTCAAGTGATGGGCGTGTCGTTGATAAAAGTTGGGTCGCTCGCGTTGCAGAAGTGATTGATATTCCGTTCTGTGTAGCTGGTGGCATTAAATCAGCAGAGGACGCGGCGCGCATTCTTGAGTTCGGTGCAGATAAGGTATCTATTAACTCACCTGCATTGGCGAACCCCCAACTGATTACTGACCTTGCTGATAAGTTTGGTGTGCAATGCATCGTCGTTGGTATCGATTCTTACTACGATAAAGAGACAGGTAAGTATCAGGTTTACCAGTTTACTGGCGATGAAGAACGCACCAAAGCAACCCAATGGGAAACGCGTGATTGGGTGCAAGAAGTACAAAAACGCGGCGCTGGTGAAATCGTACTGAACATGATGAACCAAGACGGCGTGCGTAACGGCTACGATATTGAACAACTTAATATGGTGCGTGAAGTGTGTAACGTGCCATTGATTGCATCGGGTGGTGCAGGTGCCATGGAGCACTTCGCAGAAGCCTACCAAAAAGCAAATGTGGATGGCGCGCTTGCCGCATCGGTATTCCACAAGCAAGTCATCAATATTGGTGAACTAAAGCAGTATTTGAAACAACAAGGCATTGAGGTACGACTATGAGTGTGAAAGCCGCCGAAGTAAGTTCGCTAGCTGAGCGAATCAACTGGGAAAAGGTGGATGGTCTGGTACCTGCCATCGTACAAGATTTCCAATCAAGCCAAGTGCTGATGATGGGTTACATGAACCAAGATGCGTTGGCAAAAACGGGCGAAACAGGTCAAGTGACGTTTTTCTCTCGTACCAAGCAACGTCTTTGGACGAAAGGTGAGACCTCTGGCAACGTATTGCAATTGGTGAACATTCAGCTCGATTGTGACAACGATACGCTACTGGTGAAAGTGAATCCCATTGGTCCTACGTGTCACTTGGGTAACACAACTTGCTGGGATGTGGACCCTCAAGAGGAGTCACAAATGGTGTGGCTTCATCAACTTGAGCAGCTACTGGCTGCCCGCAAGAGTGCCGACCCAGATTCATCTTATACTGCCAGTCTTTATGCCCGTGGCACCAAGCGTATTTCGCAAAAAGTGGGCGAAGAAGGCGTTGAAGTCGCGCTTGCGGCGACGTCGGGCGATAAGGCGGAGTTAGTGTGTGAATCAGCAGACTTGATTTACCACTTAATGGTATTGCTTCAAGACCAAGGCTTATCGATGAATGACGTAGTGAACAAGTTGAAAGAGCGTCATAAGTAAACTTGCTATAGATAAGTGAAAGCCCCTATGCTCTCGAGTCTAGGGGCTTTTTTAATTTAGTGTTCTTGATTCGGGGGAAACCTGACAGCAGAGCCTACGGTGATTAGATTCTGAATCACGCTTGTTCTTCGCTGTTCAGAATGACGGTATATTTTCTAAAAGTACTTGAAGTAGAGTTATCTATTTCAAATGAAAGCACATATTCACGTTATTTCGACGAGCTTAGGTGAGATCAGGAATCTCATTAAAGCGAGCTCAATAAGCTAAGCGTGGATGACTTTACCCACAACACTTCTTAAACTTCTTACCGCTTCCGCAGATACACGGATCGTTACGACCTAGCTTTAGGCTATTCACTGGCTGGTTTAAGCGAGGATCTTGTTCTGGTTCTTCTTCTGGCTCTTCCTCAGGAAATGTGCCGTCAATGTAGTACCAAAGTCCATCTTCTTTCACGAAACGAGAACGCTCGGCCATGCAGTAGCGTTTGCCGTCTTCATCAAAGTAAGCGCTAAACTCGACAAAGCCTTCATTGTCATTACTGCCAGCTTCTGTTTTTAATACTTCAAGTTTGCACCAATCGCTGTCGATAGATTGGGCAATGCCTTCTCGTTGTTCTTCTGCATTACAGCTTGGGTGGTATGTGTTCACCACGTAATCTACTAGACCTAACACATGCGCACTGTAACGAGAGCGCATTAACTGCTCCGGAGTGGTAACGTCAGCATGGTTATTGTGGGCAATTTCACAACACTGTTGGTAGGTGCGGTTAGAGCCGCAAGGACAAGAAGAAGCCATAAAATGAAATCTCGATTAATTAAGCGGTAAAAACAAACAACCCTCACAATTGCGAGGCTGGAGGTGAGGCATTATAGCGATTTAGGGCGTTTGAGACAGCAGTTCTTGAGCCCACTCGGTAGATTGATTAAAAGCGTCTGCTAATTGAGGCTCGGTTAATTTTAGAACGGTGCAATACCGCTCAGCTAATTCCCAGTCTGCTTGTTCGTAGGCGATCGTCATTGAAAGTAAGTGGCCAAGTACGCCTTTTCGACTGGTTAATGCGAGTTTTATATCTTCGTCAACGGGGATATCTTCAATGACATCCGAGAGCGGTTGATCAAGCAAAGATCCGAGTAAAGAAAACATGCCTGTCAAAAAAGCCTGCCCAGGGTCATACCTAGTGTTCATTTGACTAAGTAACAGTTCACACATTCTTGCACGCTGAATCGCTAAAGAGTAAAGAGAGTCAGGTTTATCTTCTTGAACGGACGCAATGGCAACTAAGGATATGAAGCGTCGTAGTCGCTCTTCACCCAGATAAATAAGCGCTTGTCTGAACGACTTAATCTTGGTCGTTAATGTATAGCCTGAATTTACGTAAGTAAGCAGCTTGTATGACAGCGTCACATCAATCGAAAACAGGCGTTCCACTTCATTGAAATCGATAGGCTTATCTGCAATCTCTTTACAAAGCTGGATGACTGTAAGAAACGCGGGGTTCAACCGTTTTTTCTGGATCATCTCAGGTTTGCTAAAAAAATACCCTTGAAAATAGTTAAAGCCGGCTTCTAAAGCTTGCTCAAACTCTTCGTAGGTCTCTACTTTTTCCGCAAGAAAGTCGATTTTAAATGGGCTCAATGCCTGAATAAAAATAGCGGCTTTCTTGATCGGTACGAGTCGAATGTCAAACTTGATCATGGAAACATATGGAAGAAAACGTTTCCAAGCCTTCGTCGGCACAAAATCATCTAAAGCAATTTTGTATCCGCACTCATGCAGGTGCTTGATGGCTTCTAGCAGCTCCTCTGTCGGTTCACAATCTTCAAGGACTTCAATGACGAGAGACTCTTTTGGAAACAGAGTTGGGACCAGATTCACCAAGCTTTGATGCGGAAAGTTAACAAAGCCAAGTTTGTTCCCTAATGTGTTGTAATGCGTCGACAAAAAATGATCGGATAGCAGTCGACTAGTAGCCAGCTCTGGTTCTACTTCAGGGAAGGTATTTTTAGGGCCGTCTCGAAAGAGAAGTTCGTAACCTATGGTTCGTTTTTCTCTATCCAGAATCGGTTGGCGAGCTACGTAAGAATACTTCAATTAGGTACTTCGTTCTGTTTAACTTAGTATTATGATAATAGCGATTTTTTACAAAATATCTACGACTTGAGCGTGAATCTTCTACACGCTCTACATGCTTAACGCAAATTCTGTATGAATGGTCTCGTTTGTAGGTCAAAGCCATCAGAATTTACTTGTAAAACTGAGCCTTGCGTATACCAATCCCCTAAAACTATCCGGGTTTTTTTAACGCCATCGACGTCAAAGAAATGTGTATTCGGACGATGAGTGTGACCATGAATCATTAAGTTGACGCAATTCTGAGACATCACTTTCTCGACTTCATTTTGATTGACGTCCATGATGTCTAAAGGCTTGCTCATTTTATCATCACGAATATCGGATTGAACTTTTGAGACAATTTTCTTCTTAATAAACCAAGGAATGTGATTAAACAGCCACTGCAACCAAGGTTGATGAACAGTCTTACGGAATTTTTGATAATCAATGTCGTCAGTACACAGGGTATCACCGTGGAGAATAACCGTTTTAGTACCATAAAGGTCTATGAGGCTAACTTCATCCAGTAATGTAATGCCTGTCTCTTTACAGAAGCGTTTTCCCAATAGGAAGTCGCGATTGCCCTGAATGAAATAAACAGGAACGCCAGTCTTTGTTAGTTGCTGGAACTCAGTACGGATTTGATTGGCAAAAGGAGTTTTGTCATCGTCTCCAACCCAAAACTCGAACAGATCGCCTAATACATAAAGTGCATCGGCTTTCGTTGCTTCTGTTCGCATGAACGTCACAAAACATTCCGTAATATCCGGACGCGATGGGGTGAGGTGAAGATCGGAAATAAATAATATTGTCATAGAAATAAGGGGAAGCGATGCCTCCCCATTAACTTATCTCTTAGAAATAATTCTTACGAATTATTCTTCAATTGTTGTACCGGTGATTACTACGTCCTCTAGAGGTACGTCTTGGTGCATGCCGTAAGAACCAGTGCTAACGCCTTTGATCTTATTTACGATGTCCATGCCTTCTACAACTTCACCGAATACACAGTAACCCCAACCATCTAGGCTTTCGCTACGGAAATCTAGGAATGTGTTGTTGTTTACGTTGATAAAGAACTGAGAGCTTGCTGAATGCGGCTCCATAGTACGCGCCATAGCAAGTGTACCCACTTTGTTGCTTAGGCCGTTGTTTGCTTCGTTCTTGATAGGTGCACGTGATGCTTTTTCACGTAGACCAGGTTCCATGCCACCACCTTGGATCATGAAACCGTCAATAACACGGTGGAAAAGAGTGTTGTCGTAAAAGCCATCGCGGCAGTACTGAAGGAAGTTTGCGCTAGTCTCTGGCGCTTTCTCTTCGTTTAGTTGAATCTTGATGTCACCAAAATTAGTGTGAAGGGTGATCATGCTACTTTCCTTTACTGTGTTGTGTTGAGCCCGAGATTCTAGCCTAAGTTCTAGTGCTTTAAAAACTCAGGAAGAGGAAATTCTTCGTTTTGTGCTTGAAGTTTAGCCGATTATCGTTTTATCGGTTAATTGCTATTACCTAACCAAGTCGGAGTTGATATACTCGACCTTCTTTTATTCATTCACAATCATAGATAGAGATCATGTTAAAGATATATAACACACTCACAAGACAGAAAGAGGAATTCAAACCAATTACAGCTGGCAAAGTCGGCATGTATGTCTGTGGAGTTACCATCTACGATCTCTGTCACATCGGTCACGGTCGCACTTTTGTCTCCTTTGACGTGGTATCACGTTACCTTCGTTACCTAGGTTACGATCTAACGTTTGTACGCAACATCACAGACATCGATGATAAGATCATTAAACGTGCGGCTGAAAATGGCGAGTCTTGTGACTCATTGACCGAGCGCTTGATCGGTGAAATGCACGCAGACTTCGACGCATTAAACATGAAGCGCCCAGATATTGAGCCTCGTGCAACCCAGTTTATTCCAGAAATCATCGAACTTGTTCAAAAACTGATTGAACGTGGTTTTGCTTACGTTGCGGATAATGGCGATGTAATGTTTGAGGTTCGCAAGTTTGACGAATACGGCAAACTGTCTAAACAAGATTTGGATCAGCTGCAAGCGGGCGCGCGCGTTGATGTCGAAACAGCCAAACGCAGCCCACTAGACTTCGTTCTTTGGAAGATGTCTAAACCAGGTGAACCTACGTGGGAATCACCATGGGGCCCTGGTCGTCCAGGCTGGCACATTGAATGTTCTGCTATGAACTCTTCAATCCTAGGCGATCACTTTGATATTCACGGTGGCGGCTCTGATCTTCAGTTCCCACACCACGAAAACGAAATCGCGCAATCATGCTGTGCACACGACACTAAGTACGTAAATACTTGGATGCACAGTGGCATGGTGATGGTAGATCGCGAGAAGATGTCTAAGTCTCTAGGCAACTTCTTTACTATCCGTGACGTACTTGGTCACTACGATGCAGAAACGGTTCGTTACTTCCTTATGTCTGGTCACTACCGTAGCCAGTTAAACTACAGCGAAGAGAACCTAAACCAAGCACGCGCTTCGCTTGAGCGTCTATACACTTCTCTACGTGGTTTGGACCTAAATGCTGCTCCTGCTGGTGGTGAAGAGTACGTATCTCGCTTTACAGCAGCGATGAACGATGACTTCAATACGCCAGAAGCGTACTCAGTTCTGTTCGACATGGCGCGCGAAGTTAACCGTCTGAAAACAGAAAACCTAGAGAAAGCGAGCGAGCTAGGTGCGCTTATGCGTGAACTAGCAGATGTGATCGGTATTCTTCACCAAGATCCAGAAGCCTTCCTAAAAGGTGATGCAGGTAACGATGATGAAGTGGCTGAAATCGAAGCTCTTATCAAGCTGCGTAACGACTCTCGCGCTGCGAAAGATTGGGCGAATGCAGATATGGCTCGTGACAAGCTAACCGAAATGGGCATTGTTCTGGAAGATGGTCCAGAAGGCACAACGTGGCGTCGTAAGTAATTGAATTTTCAATTTTAAAGGGCTGATAATTCAGCCCTTTTATTTTCCATTTCCATAAATTAAAACTTTAACTTTAGGTAATGCTCTGTGGCTCAGATGTATTTCTATTACTCAGCAATGAATGCGGGTAAATCAACAACGCTTCTTCAATCCTCTTTCAACTATCAAGAACGCGGCATGACGCCAGTTATTTTTACGGCTGCACTAGATGATCGCTTTGGTGTCGGTAAAGTGAGCTCTCGTATTGGTCTTCAATCTGACGCACATTTGTTTCGTCAGGATACCAATTTATATCAAGAGATCGCAGCTCTGAATGAGGTTGAGAAACGTCACTGTATTCTTGTTGATGAGTGTCAGTTCTTGTCGAAAGAGCAGGTTTACCAACTTACTGAAGTTGTTGATAAACTGCATATTCCAGTATTGTGTTACGGCCTTCGCACCGATTTTCTAGGCGAACTTTTTGAAGGCAGTAAGTACCTGTTATCTTGGGCAGACAAGTTGGTTGAGCTCAAAACGATCTGCCACTGCGGTCGCAAAGCGAATATGGTTATTCGTACCGATGAACATGGCGTGGCAATTAAAGAGGGCGATCAAGTTGCGATCGGCGGTAACGACAAATATGTCTCCGTGTGCCGTCAGCATTACAAAGAAGCACTCGGTAAATAATCCGTATTAATACAGAAAAGCCACCGTAATCGGTGGCTTTTTGTTGTCTGCTAGAAAGGGCTTAGACTAAGTCAAAACCAAATCTCTCTAGCAAAATCTGGTAAGACGATTCGACTTGCTGAGGGATGTTCTGCTCGGTTTGAAATCCTTTCTCTGGATAGCTTTTTACACGAGAGAAATCTTCCATTAGTGCTTCTAGCACCATCATTAATGGCATGTCTTCATTAATATATTCAAAAAACGGATGAGCCGTAGAGCTTACCTGGAGCTGGGAGTAGGGTGACTGCCACTGTTTTTCAAATGTCGCTATGGCTCTGCGTTCCATAAATGGTTTTTGCACCAGAATAAACGATGAGCAATTTTTTCCTTCTTCTTTCAATCGTTGCTCAGTAAAGCGAACGTTTTCTCCACTATTGGTGGATTCAGCTTCGAGCAAAATTGCTTCACTGGGCACGCCTGACATCTTGGCAATTTCGGCAAAAGTTTCCGCTTCGCTTTTTTCAAACAGTCCATCGGTAAAACGACCTTCTCCCCCTGAAAATACAATCAAAGGCGCTAACTTTTGGTGGTACAGATTTGCTGCATGCTCTGCTACACGCACATCGTTACTGCACATCACAAACAAACAGTCTGCGGGTTTCAGCTCATGTTTGAGTTGCATGTAATCCCAAAGTGTTTCTATGTGTCGATAGAGTTTCATAGCGCGTCCAAAGTTGAGTTGAAATGAAATTGATAGCCAAGTGAGAGTAGTTTGTCTGCGAGAATGCGCTTATCTGTTTGTTCTGTGACTGGTGGAAGAGGTATCTCACTTTCGCTCTTATTTATAGCGGCTTGGTAGAACTCCGCCTTGCTGACGGTATGCGGTGTGGTCACGTTAATGACTTGGTTACTTAAATTATCTAAAGCAAATTTGACCGCCGATACAGCATCATCTTGATGAAGCATATTAGCAGGCGCTTTACGACTGACTTGTTTTAGTCTCATAGCAAAGCGAGAAGGGTGCCTGTCTGGCCCAATTAGCCCGCTACAACGCATAATGACGAAGCTAATATTAGAGTCGATAACATGCTGCTCGGCTTGCAGCATAATACGTGCATTGTCAGAGAAATAAGGGCTGCCGGCTGCTAAAGAGAGTGACGCATCTGCTTCTTCCATATCAGAAGCTAGGTTGGGATACACCGTTGTAGAGCTAATCATAACGAGCTTTTCAACGTTGTTTTGCTTTGCTGCGTTTGTGAGCATTTGCCATTGTTGGGCGTATTCTTGTCCGCGTCCTTTACGAAAACCAGGGGGAAAAGCACCGATAACGTGAGTAATTTGATGTTGCTTAAGCAACTCATCTAGCCGTTTCGCCGCGTTAAGTTGATTAAAATCGAATAATGCGGAGTGAGTTAATGAAGCGGGTAACTCGTTTAACCGAGCTTGGTTACGACGAGTAACGACAACGTTGTGTCCGTCTTTCATCAAAGTTTCTGCTAGCGGAGTTCCGAGCCAGCCTGCACCTACGATCAATGTATTTGCCATTTGGGTCTTCCTACTTACTTATTTATGTCTGCTCGAATAGATTGAGCAGCTCTGCTTTGGCTTGTTGATGGAGGGGATCTGAATGCCATTTCTGATGTTGAATAAGGTCAACATTGACTTGCCAAGCCAGCTTTGTGAAATCATCCCCAACTCTTTTTAGTGTGTTCGGTGAATACGCGACTAAATGCTCCGGAAGAAAGCACCAACCAAACCCTTTATTCGCTAATTCCAACAAAATATAGTAGTTATCAGCGTACCAGATATCCGGGCTGAATGCTTGATTGAGACCACATGGCTCTGCGTTTTTGGAGCGTATGACCAGTTGACGATGTTGTTTGAGTTGATCAATGTGAGTGACGCGTTGCTGTGCCAGAGCGTGTGTTGAAGAGACATAGACATCGAACGCAATGTTACCAAGATTAGTGAAATCGATATGTCTTGGCATTTGTAAGTCACTCAAAATAATCCCAGTAGTGGCGCGCTCCGATTTGACCAATTCAATGATATCCGGACTTGAAGCTGTTAAGCATTCAACTTGCAAGTGTGGAAAGCGTTGCTCTAAATTTTTTAGCACGTCGGGCAAGCGAGTCAGAGGAATCCCTTCATCAATGGCTAAAACCAATTTATTAGTTGGTGTTGAAAAAAGCTGTGATGCTCTGTTGTTCAGTCGGTCTAGTTGGCTGATTGCCGCTTGTGCATAAGGTATGAGCGCGAGGCCACTCTCGGTTAATTTCGGATATCGACCAGAGCGATCAAATAGATCAACACCACAGTCGACCTCCATATTTATGATGTGTTGGCTGACTACGGATTGAGCTCGCCCCAGTTTTCTTGCCGCGCCTGAAAATGATCCGGTTTCTGATGTAGCAATGAAAGCTTGCAGTTGTTCGATGGTAAACATATCGCTTTTGCCGATGGTATCTAACTTTTTGTTATCTGAATAATAGATAAAATTCTAAGCATTGAGTAGAACTATTTGGACAGAGAAATATGACTCGTAACGAACGAATTTTTCATGCAGTACTTTTTGAGTTAATCGCACTCGCGATCATTGTGCCAGCGGCTTCATTGATCACCGGAAAGGGATCGAGTGATCTCGCGTTAGTTGGGATTGGGTTGAGCATGTATACCGTCGTGTGGAATTACATCTACAACTTGTACTTTGATAAGTGGTTTGGCAGCAATCGAACTGAGCGAAGTTTAGCGATGCGTTTTGGGCATACAATTGGATTCGAGGGAGGGTTGATCTTTATCTCTATACCCGTCATTGCTTGGTTCTTAGAAATTACGCTTCTCCAAGCTCTGGTGTTGGAAGCTGGCTTCCTAGTGTTCTTCCTATTTTATGCCACAGGCTTTAATTGGTTGTACGACAAGGTTCAGCCATTTAGCAAAATGAAAAAACGATTAGCACCGCAGGTTTCGGCAGGAACAAAATGCAGGGACCAATAAAAAACGCCACCGAACTCGGTGGCGTTTTTGTTCAAATTACACAGAAAGGACTCTTAAAATCTTATCTGCATGCTCTGCAACTTCAATACCTTCATCTGTTAAATAACCACCATCAGGCTGTGTACAAAGTTGCTTCTCGTATAGACGAGCAACGGCTGCCTGCATTTCTTCTGACGCGTCTGTATGAACTTTAATACCAGTTGCAGCACTACTTAGGTCGAACTGAAGAAGTAGGTTCAATTCGGCGATATGTTCAGCTGAATATTTCATAAATGATTCCTTTACGCTTTTTTTTACCAAGCTAGTCTGAAAAGAAGAGTTGAGCAACATTAAACGATAAGAAGTGTTAAGTATGGCGCTATCAGGCTGATATAACGCAGGATCTTTGTTCGAAAGGCAGAATACTTGTTAAGTATCAATGATAGTTACGATTGCGAATGATAGTTGACCTTTATCGGTTGATCTCTCGATAACAACATTTTTAGTAAACATGTCAAATAGCGCTTGAAAAAGTAGGGAAATGGAGCGATTATCCGCGCCTCTTTAATTGTTTCTAAATGTTACACCACAATGAACTTCAATCAGTTTGACTCACTATTACCGCCTCAGGCTGCGGAACGCGCGGCTGAAGTGGGGGTAGGTAAAGCAACTAAAGCACCGATCAAATCTTTTTTATTGGCAATTTCTGCCGGACTTCATATTGGTATTGCGTTCATCTTTTACACCACGGTGACAACCGGTGCAGGCGACCTTCCATGGGGTATTACCAGGCTAATCGGTGGCCTAGCCTTCAGCCTTGGTTTGATTCTTGTTGTCGTTACAGGTGGTGAGCTTTTCACTAGCTCAGTATTAACATTGGTAGCGCGAGCGAGTGGAAAGATCTCGTGGCAAGCGCTCATCAAAAACTGGTTTGTGGTTTATTTCGGCAACATGGTTGGTGCTCTTTTGTTGGTAGCATGCATGTTGGTCACCAAGCAGTATATGTTTGATCACGGCCAAGTTGGCCTCAACGCGATGGCGATCTCTCAACACAAATTGCACCATGGTTTCTTTGCTGCTGTTGCGCTTGGCATCATGTGTAACGTGCTGGTGTGTATTGCTGTTTGGATGACGTTTAGTGGACGTACATTAACTGACAAAATAGCGGTCATGATTCTGCCAGTAGCTATGTTCGTGTCGGCAGGTTTCGAGCACTGTATTGCGAACATGTTCCAAGTACCCATGGCGATTGGAATCAAATATTTTGCACCGGAAGCATTTTGGCAAATGACAGGGGCGGAAATTGCAAACTATGCGGACTTAAACATGATGGGGTTCATCGTAAATAACCTTATCCCTGTAACGATAGGGAACATCATTGGTGGCGGTGTATTCGTTGGTATGTGGTATTGGATGATTTATCTACGTGATGAAGACAAGCATTTACGATAAATCTAAAAGAATAAAAGAAAGGCGAGCCAAATGGTTCGTCTTTCTTTTATTCATGTCGATAAGTTTCACACAAATCGAGTGAGTTAAATCAGTTCTTCATTGATGCCAAAATCGGTTGGGAGCCAATGAGAAGTCACTTCCTTTGGTTCTTGAACGAGCCAGTCCAGAGGTGCATCGGATAGGAGTTCATCGTAATTTTCTTTGATCATTAAGACATCCATGTACGTCTCTCCAAGTTTGTGGTCACTATCTTTACTCTAAAATTAGAATATGTCAGGCAAGTGATCAAAGCATGACGATTAGATTGATCACTTATGCTGTTATGTTTCTGGTTGCGTATGGGTTTAGGGTGTTTATCCACATTTTCTGTGGATAACCTGTCTCAAAGGCCGTGCGTATCTAAACTTGCAAAGAAAATTTCATAAAATTAGAGGCTTATACTCGAGAGAATTCTGTCTGACTTTTCTCCAGAAAGCGTCTTGATGAATGTTTAAAAAATGGATGAATTATTCAGTTAAAAGTGCGTTTGACTTGATAATACAAGCCCTTTCACTGGCTTTGTTCACACGCTTAAACTATCTATGAGTTTTGGTAGGTTCTGGTTGTTGGATTTTTATTTTTATCCGGCCTTCTTTCGTTTGTACCCAGCTCAGTGTCATCTCCAGCGTAATAGCGACGGAGGTACTCAACATGACGAAAATAGCCAGCATAATCACCAACTGATATTTAATCGCAACCATCGGGCTTGCGCCACCTAGAATTTGACCAGTCATCATGCCTGGCAAGGTAACCAGCCCTGTAGTGGCCATAGAGGCTAAAGTTGGAGCAAGTGACTTTCTAAGGGCCTCTTGAATGAAGGGGAATGATGCATAACGAGGAGAGGCACCAAGTGAGATAGCAGCCTCATATTCTGATTGTCTCTGTTCAAAAGCCGTAAATAAATTCTGCAGTGCGATGATGTTACTACTTAAGCTGTTACCCAATAGCATGCCCGCAAGTGGGATCATGTACTGGGCGTTGTAAATAGGGGATGGCTGCACTAGGCCTGCGGTAATCGCTATAAGAAGTGGAATTAGGCCACAGGTCAAGCCTGTAAGAAGAGGAAGCATGAGTGGCTTTTTAGGCAGGCGAGCTTTTCCTGCAATTGAGCTTGCACCAATCAGTAACATGATGGCAAGCCAAAGTATATTGACAAGTAAGCTGTTTAATTGAAAAAGATATTCTAAATACACGCCAATCAATATGAGCTGAAGTGTCATACGAATAACACTGATTATCGTGTCTTTCGCAATGCCTAATTTGTAGCGGGCATTAATAAAGAAGGGAACCAACAAAATCAGACCAAACAATGCCAGTTTGGCCCAACTTATATCCACCACGCTATCCATAATCGCTCCTCGAAAATCCGCGAATAATTGTAACTAAGCCCCTCCTTTATATGAACATCAATGTGCATTTTTTGATGTTCTCAACGTAAACCTTTAGCGCTATTCTCGTCATTATTTTGCATCATTTTATTTACAATTGATTATCTTTTGACGGGTTTTTAAGCCAATTTATGACCCGTTAATTACTATCCAAATGTAACTTATGTTTATTAAATGTTGTTGTTTTAACAATTAGTTAAAAGACTTATTTTGTCACATCTGTTCATGTTTTTTAATAAATAACATCAATCAATCACATCTCTGGATGAGCTCAAAAAAGTGTTGAATTACAAGGCCTGAGAGCTCTTATTTGATTGAACCTTACTATTAGTATGGTCTAACATTTTCCATTAGAGATTGTAAAAAACTTAAGCTTGGTTACGCGGGCTTTTCAATAACACTAGATACAAAATAGGCAAATGTATGAGTGATGTTAATAAAATTGAGAGTGGTGAAAAACGCTCCCTGGAGTGGAAGTCGTTCCTCTTCATTGCAGTTGTTCTCTTCCCAATTCTGAGTGTGGCTTTTGTCGGCGGTTACGGGTTCATCGTTTGGATGTTGCAAGTGTTCTTCTTTGGACCTCCAGGCGCGCACGGCATGTAAGCCTGTGAGCTCATAACCACACTTTTGAAAAGATTTTAAGAGAGCAAATAATGAAATCATTAATCATTAAACTGTGGCGTACCATGACGCGCCCAGCTGTACATATCAGCCTAGGTGTGCTGACTATGGGCGGCTTCATTGCTGGTGTTATCTTTTGGGGTGGCTTTAACACCGCTCTAGAAGCAACCAACACAGAAGAATTCTGTATTAGTTGTCACACAATGCGTGACAACGTGTACGTTGAGCTGCAAGAAACGGTTCACTGGAAAAACCATTCAGGTGTTCGTGCTACTTGCCCTGACTGTCACGTTCCTCATAACTGGACAGACAAAATTGCTCGTAAAATGCAGGCATCTAAAGAGGTATTTGCGCAGGTATTTGGCAACTACGATGAACCGGGTGTGTTCGAAGAGCGTCGTATCGAACTTGCGAAACACGAATGGGATCGTTTCTCGGCAAACAAATCTTTAGAGTGTAAGAACTGTCACAACTATGAATCGATGGATTTCGAGCAAATGTCTCCAACCGCTCGTATCCAAATGAAGCAAGCAGCAGAGAAAGATCAAAGCTGTGTTGACTGTCATAAAGGTATCGCGCATAACCTGCCAGCAGGTATGGACAGCATCGGCGGTATCGTGGGTGACCTAGAAGGTATGACTTCAAATACAGATTACTCTGTAGGTCAGCAACTAGTGAGTGTTCGTCACCTACCTATTTACTTTGATGCACAAGGCACTAAAGAAGCCGGTCTTCTTAACCCAGCATCGACCGTTAAAGTTCTTGAAGACAAAGGCGAGTTTGTTGAAATCGAAATCGATGGCTGGCGTAAAGCGAAAGGTTTTGGTCGCGTAATTCAAGAAGACTTCGGTAAGAACATTGCGACTGCGTCTCTGATGAAAGAAGCAGCGACAGATAGCAACATTGTGACGACTGGTGAGAAAAAAGTGGATGAGCTAACGGGTCTTCCATGGGAAAAAGTCGCGGCGAAAGTATGGATTAAGAAAGAGTCTATGCTGAACGACATCAATCCTGTTTGGGAAAAATCTCGTGAAGCGTACAAGACCAATTGTTCTGTATGTCACACTCAACCTGCGGAAGCGCACTTCGACGCGAACACCTGGCCAGGTATGTTCGACGGTATGTTGGCGTTCGTTAACCTAGATACAGACAGTGAAGCCCTGATCTTGAAGTATCTACAGAAACACTCTTCAGATTATGCTGAAGGTCACCACTAATAAGCGTCGGATTGGAGTAATTTAAATGGCTATTACACGAAGAAGTTTTCTTAAAGGTGTAGCAACCACAAGTGCAGCGTCAGTTATTGGTCCTAGCTTATTGGCGTCAGCCTCTGCCAATGCTGTTGAGACGACAGGTACTTGGAAAGTAACTGGTTCTCACTGGGGCGCGTTCCGCGCCCACATCTACGCGGGTAAAGTTCAAGAGATCAAACCGCTAGAGCTAGACAAAAACCCAACAGAAATGCTAAACGGCATCAAGGGTATTATCTACAGCCCTTCACGTGTTCGTTACCCAATGGTTCGTCTAGATTGGTTGAAGAAACATAAATACAGCGCGGATACTCGCGGTAACAACCGTTTCATCCGCGTGACTTGGGATGAAGCGCTAGATTTGTTCTACCGCGAACTAGAACGTATTCAAAAAGACTACGGTCCATGGGCGCTACACGCAGGTCAAACGGGTTGGAACCAAACAGGTTCGTTCAACAACTGTACCGCGCACATGCAACGTGCAGTGGGTATGCACGGCAACTTCATCACGAAAGTAGGTGACTACTCGACGGGTGCAGGTCAAACCATCATGCCTTACGTACTTGGTTCAACCGAAGTTTACGCACAAGGTACGTCTTGGTCTGAAATCCTAGAGAACTCTGACAACATCGTTCTTTGGGCTAACGACCCAGTGAAAAACCTTCAAGTAGGTTGGAACTGTGAAACGCATGAGTCGTTCAAGTACCTAGCACAACTAAAAGAAAAAGTAGCGAAAGGTGAGATCAACGTTCTATCTGTAGATCCAGTGAAGAACAAGACTCAGCGCTACTTAGAGAACGATCACTTGTACATCAACCCGCTAACAGACGTAGCGTTCATGCTTGCTGTGGCGCACGTGCTGTACAACGAAGACTTGTACGATAAGAAGTTCATTGATACTTACTGTCTAGGCTTTGAAGAGTTTATTCAATACGTTCAAGGTAAGACAAAAGATAAAGTAGAGAAAACACCAGAGTGGGCTGCGGCTATCTGTGGCGTGAAAGCGGACAAGATTCGCGAATTCGCGCGTATGCTAGTAAGTGGTCGTACACAGATCCTGATGGGTTGGTGTATCCAGCGTCAAGAGCACGGTGAGCAGCCATACTGGGCAGCGGCTGTGGTTGCTGCAATGGTTGGTCAAATCGGTTTACCTGGCGGTGGTATCTCTTACGGTCACCACTACTCAAGTATCGGTGTACCTTCAACTGGTTTCGCGGGCCCTGGTGGTTTCCCTCGTAACCTTGACCAAGGTATGAAGCCGAAGTGGGACAACAACGACTTTAACGGTTACAGCCGTACTATCCCAGTTGCACGTTGGATCGACTGTCTGCTTGAGCCAGGCAAAGAGATCAACTACAACGGCGGTAAAGTGAAACTGCCAGACTTCAAGATGATGGTGATCTCGGGTTGTAACCCATGGCACCACCATCAAGATCGTAACCGCATGAAGAAAGCGTTCCGCAAACTTCAAACGGTTGTAACGATCGAGTTTGCTTGGACTGCAACATGTCGTTTCTCGGATATCGTTCTACCTGCGTGTACGCAATGGGAACGTAACGACATCGACGTATACGGTTCATACTCGAACAAAGGTCTGATTGCAATGCATCGTCTCGTCGATCCATTGTTCCAATCTAAGCCTGACTTCCAAATCATGAGTGAACTAACTCAGCGTTTTGGTCGCCGCGAAGAATACACTCGTGGTATGAGCGAGATGGAATGGATCGAAAGCCTATACAACGATTGTAAGAAAGCGAACGAAGGTAAGTTTGAAATGCCAGAATTCAACGAGTTCTGGGAGAAGAGCGTACTAGACTTCGGTGAAGGTAAACCTTGGGTTCGTCATGCGGACTTCCGTAAAGACCCTGAGCTTAACCCACTAGGTACGCCATCTGGTTTCATCGAGATCACGTCTCGTAAGATCGGCCGTTACGGCTACGAACACTGTCAAGAACACCCAATGTGGTTCGAAAAATCAGAGCGTTCACACGGTGGCCCTGGTTCAGATAAATACCCATTCTGGTTGCAGTCTTGTCACCCAGACAAGCGTCTGCACTCTCAAATGTGTGAATCTGAAGAGTTCCGTGCAACTTACGCGGTGCAAGGTCGTGAGCCTGTTTACATCAACCCAGCGGATGCGAAAGCGAAAGGCATCAAAGACGGTGACTTAGTGCGCGTATTCAACGGTCGTGGTCAGCTATTAGCTGGTGCTGTTCTTACTGACAGCTACCCACGTGGCGTTATTCGTATCGAAGAAGGTGCATGGTACGGTCCTCTAAACGAGAAAGAGGGCGCAATCTGTACTTACGGTGACCCTAACACGCTAACGCAAGACATTGGCTCTTCTGAACTTGCGCAGGCGACTTCTGCGAACACATGTATCGTAGACTTCGAGAAGTTCACTGGCAAAGTACCGCCAGTGACTTCATTCGGTGGCCCAATCGAAGTTGCTTAATTAATGCAATTCACATCAATCGAAATACCAGCCTTCGGGCTGGTATTTTTTTTAACCAAAATTTCAGTGAGCGTTATCTCAATAATAAATTTGTGACGCTAAACGACAGTAGGATTCGTGACGTTGATAACGAATTGGGTGGGACAAGCAGGGGATAATGAACCAAGCTAAACAATAATAATTAAGTGAGTAGACTCTTTATGGCTCAGAGCATTCAATTGGCAAATCACATTGAGATCACTGTGAATAACAACGACTTCCAAGTTGAAGTTGAGGGTAATCAATTACATTTTTCTTTTGCTGGGCTTCACAATAAAACGTTTACCGACCGTGAAGTGTTGTTCGAGATGTCGTTTTTGTACGAGCACGAGGCCAACGTGATTGGCGATGGCTTCCAAATGCTGGCGCAAACAGCGGGAACGGTTAGCCATCCCGTTGATATTGGTCGCTGTCCAGACAACAACCCTTCTTATCGAATCTATCCCAAAGATGCCCCTAAACGTTACTACAACTATTTAGTGGTGGAAGGCTCGGCTGGCTATACCTTGTTTGGCTTCACATCATGTCATCGCTTTGCGGGCTATTTTGATGTTGTACTGCGTGATGGACACTGGGTTTTATCTGCCGCGATTGATGGTGAGTTTACTCAAGTGGCGGATTGGGAAAGTAATCAACTTGAATCCGTGGCGGTACTCTGCGGCCAATCTCTGTCTGAGCTTTATCAAATCTATGGAGAGATGATTGCAGAGCATCATCCTGTTCGCCAAGGCGTAACACAAGATGCGCCTGTCGGTTGGTGTTCGTGGTATGCCTACTACGCAGACGTGACAGAGCAAAACATCATGCAGAACGTTGATTGCATGCAAGATAAGCTCGAAGACCTAGAGTGGGTACTTCTGGATGATGGCTATCAAGCCTTTATGGGCGATTGGTTAATCCCATCGGATAAGTTTTCTGGTGGTGTGAAAGAGCTCATTCATAGTATCCGTGCAAAAGGCAAAAAGCCGGCAATTTGGATGGCACCCTTTATTGTTCAACCTGAGTCGGAGATCTTCAAACAACACCCAGAGTGGTTTGTTCGTCACAAAGATGGAAGCTTACTTAAAGCAGAAGATGTCACATACGGTGGTTGGCGCTGCACGCCTTGGTACATACTCGATACCTCAAACCCAGAAGTGCAAGACCATCTGACGAATGTGGTCTCTGTCATGAGACAAGAATGGGGCGTTGAATTGTTCAAGCTAGACGCGAACTATTGGGGCACCTTGAAAGGTGTGCGTAAACAATCTGGTATTACAGGCGTTGAGGCGTATCGCTTAGGAATGGAAGCGATTGCTAAAGGCGCTGGTGATGCGTGGCTTTTAGGTTGCAACGCGCCAATGTGGCCATCTTTAGGGCTTGTGGATGCAATGCGTGTTTCTGATGACGTAGAACGCCATAGTCATCGTTTCGAGCAGATAGCCAAAGAAACCTTTTACCGTAGTTGGCAGCATCGAAAACTGTGGCAAATTGATCCGGATTGCGCGACATTCACGTCATTAGCTAATCAAGCCGCATCCAGAGAAGAGTATGAATTTCATCGCACGGTGTTATTGGCGTGTGGTGGTTTGCTGCTGTCTGGCGATCCGCTCCCTGAGATTACGCCATTTGCAAAGAAGACATTGGCTAAGCTCATGCTACGTCAACAACGTAACCAAGAGTCAGCAAAGTTCACGGCTTTGAGTTTAAATCATGCGTTTTTAAAACTAACGACGAAGAATGACCTTCACTGCTTGTTTAACTATACCAGCTACGGGGCGATGGAATTTACGCTGACGTCTGATCAACCGATGGATTGGTATGATTACTGGACAGGAGAAAAGCTAAACCAAGAACCTTGTCAGTTATTAATGGTGAGCGTTGATAAAGGGTTAAATGCGAAAGCGATCGTCACGGCATAACGTGCAGCAAATCGTTCGATTATAAAAACAAGAAAGGGGCCTACTGTGGCTCCTTTCTTATTTTGACGTCCTGAGCGTTAGAACTCGAATAAAAAGTAATACCCGTATCCAACAATAAACGCAGGAATGGACGAATAAATAGTCGCGACCAAAGCGGCTTTCGGTGCCATAGCAATGGCGGGGAATAGGGCGTCACCATCATTGGAAATCGCATTTGCCAGCTGCGCCGAAAGTGGCGCTGCACCAGAGATGTACAGGCTGGTGACTAAAATTTGCGGACCGCAACCAGGTAGCATACCAATGGCTAAGCCAGCTAATGGCATCCATATCCCCCAATGAGAAAAGGTTTCTACGAGGTCGATTCCAGAAAAATAGGTCGTCAGTTCAAACGCCAGAAATGCCACGATCACCCAAGCACTGACGAAGTTTGTATCTTGAGCTGCTTTTTGAATTGGGTGCGAGTCCACAATTTTTTCATCTTCAGAGACCGTTGACTGATAATCGCCGAGCTCTTTTGTCATTGCCCACAACGACATCGTGATCACCGCGAAGATAGCGCCCAGCCATTCAATGGTATTGGCCTGCAAAGACAACAGCTGATTAATATCGATTTGGAAAGACATTAACACAGCAACGACGCTGGCAGGTACAATAAGCCATTTCCAAAACGCGCCTTGCAGATTGATTGCACGTTGTTCAAGTGGCGTGTGTCGGTCTGTCTGGTGTTGGCAACAAGCATGTGTCTGAGGTGCTTCTTTTGGCTCTGGGCGCAGAAAGTTATCAGCATGAAAAGCATTAACGACCAGCCCTGAAAGAGTACCCACGATTATGCCTAATCCAACCACGCCTAATCCAACACTTGGTTTGGCGGCAAGAAGTAAAAAGGCAGCGTCACCCATTGTTGAAGTAAGTACCGCGACAATCGCACCAAATCCTACTCGACCACTAATAAATTGCGTTGTCACAACAATAGCGCCACCACAGCCAGGCAAAGCGCCCAATAAAGAAGCAAAGAAAACCTGATGATTACGCGAGCGGTGGTATAGCTCGGTGATTCGATTGGTTTTCGACATAAAGTTTGAAAGATAATGATAAATTGCCAAGGTGGCGGCAACATAGCATGACACCGCCCAGAATGAGTCGGATAGCGTCTGTACGGCAACGTCACGTGTATTTTCATTGCCTAGCAAAATGAGCATGACGATAGGGATCAGCAATCGCTTATAAGCTAAACGAAACTGAGTAGGCTGAAACAACTGTTGTGCAGAGTGTAAAAATTGGGTCGCGTTCATCGTTTACTCAAATGCAAATAGGAATAATTATCATTATATGTAAATGAGATTTATTCGCAATAGCATTGTGAACTTTTCTTCGTGTCAAACTCTCTGAAATCAGGTAAAGTATCGGCCTTTGTGAGCAAACACGCCCTAATTAACTGTATTAGGCGGCGTATAAAATTGACTTGAATAGGAAGAAACATGATTCTAGTTGTAGGTCATAAGAACCCAGACAGTGACAGTATTTGTAGTGCACTCGTTGCAACTGAACTTCTAAAAGCGCGTGGCGTTGAAGCTATGCCAATTCGCCAAGGCGAAATCAACCGTGAAACTCAGCACATCCTAGAAGTTGCTGGCGCTGAAGTTCCTGAGCTTCGCACATCAGTTGCGGGTGAGACCGTTTGGCTAGTAGATTACTCAGATCTAGCACAAGCACCAGACGATATCGCAGAAGCTGAAATTGCGGGTATTGTTGACCACCACCGCCTAGGTGACGTGATGACAGTAAACCCAATGGAAGCATGGATCTGGCCTGTTGGTTGTACCAACACTGTTCTATTCAACATGTTCAAGATTGAAGGTCACGCGATTACTCCACAAATCGCTAAGCTAATGATGTCAGCAATTCTATCTGACACAGTAGGCTTCGCTTCTCCAACTTGTACACAAAAAGACAAAGATGCCGTTGCTGAGCTAGCGGTAATCGCAGACGTACAAGATGTTGACGCATTCACTAAAGATCTTCTAATTGCTAAGACAAACATCGAAGGTCTATCTGCGGCTGAGCTTGTTGAGAAAGACCTTAAAGGTTACCCATTCAACGGTCGTGACGTAGTAGTAGGTCAGGTTGAGCTTGCAACACTAGAGCAAGTTGACGGTATGATCGAAGCACTAGAAGCGGATCTAGAAGCGCGTTGCGAAAAAGATAATCTTGCATTTGCTGCTGTAATGCTAACAGACATCACGACTGCTCAAACTCGTCTTCTATACAAAGGTGAGTGGGCTGAGAAGCTTGTTAAGCACGAAAAAGACGGCATGTTAATGATGGAAAACACGCTAAGCCGTAAGAAGCAAGGTTGGCCTTGGCTTCAAACTGAGCTAGCGTAATTTTCTAGCATATACTTTAAATGCCCGCCTAGCTGCGGGCATTTTTCTATGGGAAATAGGAGACGAATATGTCTGAGCAACTGACCCAAGAGCAGATGGATACCATCAATCGTTACAACGAAGAGCAACGTTTAAAGTACTGCGTAAAAGAGATTGTGGCGAATCGTAAAGTTTGGATTCTGAAAGATGAACATGGCTGTGTCATGTTAAATACAGAAGATGATGATTGTGTACCAGTATGGCCAAACGAAGAGTTTGCTTTGCAATGGGCGAATGGTGATTGGGAAGATTGCGAGCCAGAAGCGATCTCTCTAAACAAGTGGCACAGTCGTTGGACATCTGGTCTGGAAGATGACGAATTATCTGTTGTTGTATTCCCAAATCAAAATGAAGAAGGGGTCGTATTGTTTCCTGACGAGTTTGATTTCGAACTGCGCAAACAAGCGAGCCGCCGCTAATTTTTCGATTCGTGTCCATTTAATAAAGAAGCCTGCTTTAACGCAGGCTTCTTTACATTTGAACGATGACATCTTTGATAGGCTATTTTGTTTGATGGCTTGGCGCTTTATAAAAGTGGCTTTCGACTAGTCGTTGAGTAATCGGATGCTCGGGATGAGTCAGTACCTGGTTAGTTTCGCCAAACTCGACCACTTCACCTTCATGCATCACCATCACTTTGTCAGTAATGTGCTTAACAATGCCAATGTGTTGAGATACATACACAAATGACAATCCCATCTCTTCTTGTAACTCGAGGAATAAGTTAATGATCTGTGAGCGCATTGCCATATCCAAACCGTTTAACGCCTCGTCAGCGACAATGATGGAAGGTTGAAGAATAAGCGCACGAGCTAAACACACGCGCTGTTTTTGACCTGCCGCTAGCATTTGTGGATAAAAATAGGCGTGTTCAGGCAACAATCCGACGCGGAGTAGGGTGTTCTTCACACGCTGCATGCGTGCATCTGGCGGCATGTTGGTGTTTCGCTTTAATGGGCCTTCCAAAATGCGGCCAATCTGGATACGCGGGTTGAGCGATGTGTTTGGATCTTGGAAAATCATGCGAATGAGCTTGCAGCGTGTCGCGTAATCTTTGTGCTCCAAACGTTCGCCATTCACACGGATCTCTCCGGAGCTTGGCTCTACAACGCCTGCAAGCATGCGAGCAAGAGTGGATTTTCCTGAACCGTTTTGGCCAATAAAACCGATAGTCTGCCCCGGCTCTAACGTAAAGCTCACCGGTTTGACAGCCTCATTAACCTGACGTTTGAATAGTCGGGAGCGCGTAACAAACTGCTTCGATAAATTATCGACTTCAAGTAACGCACTCATGACTTTTTCTCCGTGTTCAATGGAAAGTGGCAGTTAAATTTATGATTCTTAATTCGTCTGGTGTGTGGAATTTCAACACATTGTTTCTGCGCATACGGACAACGTGGACCGAGTCGACAACCGATTGGAAGATGCTGCAATGGCGGAATCGAGCCCGGTAGGGATTGGAGTTTTTGCTTGTGTGGTACCCAATCATTAAAGTCTGGCATCGCTTTAAGCAAGGCATCTGTATACGGGTGCTTGGGTGCCGCAATGATTTTACTGGTATCGGCAGACTCTACCGACTGACCACAATACATTACCGTAATGCGGCCCGCCCATTGTGTGATGGTCGCTAAGTCGTGACCGATAAGCAGAATGGTCGTGTTATTGAGCTGGTTCATACGGCTCAATAAACGCAATATTTGCGACTGGGTAATCGGGTCTAAGTCGTTGGTTGGTTCATCTGCGATCAGCAATTTAGGTTTGGTCGCAATCGCCATGGCAATCATGACTTTTTGACACTCACCATCGGTCAGTTCATAAGGATAGCTACCCATTAAGCGTTTATGGTCTTTAATCCCCACTTTGTGCAAAAGCGCGATGGCCTGTTTTTTACGCCATTTAAATCGCTCCCACCATTTCCCTTCAAACGCACGAGATGGAATGGACTCGATCAATTGACGTCCCACTTCTTCTGAAGGGTCAAGACAAGTTGAAGGCTCTTGGAAAATCATCGCAATATCACGAGCAATGACGCGCCGACGCTCTTTTGGCGTAAGCTGAAGCAAGTCAATATTGCCAAGGCGCATACGGTCCGCGGTAATGCGCCAGTTATCTTTACTTACCCCAACAATCGCTTTTGCAACCAAGCTTTTCCCTGAACCAGACTCACCTACAAGACCACGAATTTCGCCTTCATTCAAAGTTAGGCTCATTCGGTCCACGGCTTTGACCAACCCTTGAGGGGTTTCAATCTCAATAGTCAAATGTCGAATATCTAACAACGGCATTATTCGATCCCCGCATTAAGCGCTTGACGTACACCTTCACCTACTAAGTTTAGGGTAATAACGGTAAACATGATGGTTAGGCCGGGTAGGGTTACGGTCCAAGGTGCAATATAAATCAACTCGACAGAGTCACCTAATATTGCTCCCCACTCAGTACTTGGTGCTTGTGCGCCTAAGCCAAGAAAACCCAGCGCAGTAATATCTAAAATCGCAGCAGAGAGCGCGAGCGTGATTTCAGCAGCAATAACCGTCAATATGTTGGGAAGAATTGAACTCCACAACAAGTAGAAATCGTTCGCGCCATCAAGACGTGCTGCCATGATGTAGTCTTTTTCAACTTCGGTGTGGACTGCGATATAAACAGAACGAATAAAACGCGGAATCAATGCCAAGCAGATCGCGAGTAAAATGTTGAACCCACCAAAACCTAGAAATGCCACAAAAATGATCGCTAATAACAACGAGGGAATCGACATTACAGTATCGAGCAAGTGATTGAGAGTACTTGAGAGTAAGCCTTTCGTCATACCTGCTAATACGCCAATCAAACAACCTACGACCGCGGCAATCGCAGTGATGGCAACGGCTGCACCAAATGTAAGTTGAGAGCCCATGATCAAGCGTGACAAAATGTCTCGGCCTAAGTCATCGGTTCCCAAAAAGTAATCAACCGTTCCAGCTGGGGCCCATGATGGCGGCACAAGCAATTCGCCTGACTGTGCTTGGGCATCAAACGGCGCAAGCAGTGGCGCAAAAATGGTAATTAGGACGATAAATACCAAGCACCATAGGCCAAACATGGCTAGCCCGTTGGCGCGGTAACTTCGCCAAAATCGCTCAAACTGAGTTGGAATGCGTTCTTCCTGATAAACGTTATTTGTTAGCATACCATTCCTTTCGAACTAGAGGGTTAATCATCGCGCCAATCAAATCAGAGAGAATATTAGCGGTGAGAACCAAAGTCGCAAGTACCATCACGCCAGCTTGGATTGATGCATAATCTTGGTTTGCCAATGCATCTAACAACCAACGACCAATACCTGGCCAGTTAAAAATAGATTCAGTGATGATAGCCAAGGTAATCATACTGGAAAGCTGAACACCGACTTTGGGGATGATAGGCGGTATCGCATTACGCAAGACATGTTGAGTTACGATCTCGCGGTTAGAGAGACCTTTGATTCTCGCTGCACGAATGTAGTTTTGGCTCATCACTTCCGCCACCGAAGAACGCATTAGTCCGACAACCTGCGTGGTTGGAGCCAAAGCAAGCACCAAACATGGCAGCACCATATGCTCAATGACGCTTTGCAGTGCGTGAGCGCGGTATTCACCTTTCGCCATGAATGCGTCGATAATGGCAAATCCGGTTACATGATCAATTTCGTAAAGCAGGTCATATCGTCCTGCCACGGGAAAGAGTTGGTATTCCAATGAAAAAACCATGATAAGTAACAAAGCCACCCAAAAAATTGGGGCGGAATAACCAGACATCGACATGAATGAAATGCTGGTGTCGAGCCATTTACCTTGCTTCATCCCAGCCACGGTTCCAAGTGGAATGCCGATCAAAAGGGACACCAAAAAGGCAAAAAAGCACAGTTCCAAAGTGGCAGGGAATACGACGGCGAGCTCGTCATAAATCGCGTTGCCGTTTTTACTTATGCCAAAATCAAGCTGAGAAAGGTTGATTAAGTAAGTTTGCCAACCAGACCAAAAATCAACGTTTGCCCAGTGCGAGAGAGGGTCAAGGCGCAGCAGAGAAAAGCCCACTAACGTGAGGATCATCAAAGTGATGAAAAATAGGTTAAAGCGTCGAACGGTATACCAAAACATCAGTGAATTCTCTCAACTCTATCAAACGGTTGGGCATTGAAAGGGCTTGATTTGAAGCCTGTCAGTGATTTGTCGTGAACACGGAATTGCACACCATGTGCCAGAGGAATTACCGGGAATTCTTGATTTAAAATGTTCTGCGCTTGGCGATATAGGTTCAGACGGTAACGCGGTTCTTGGGTTTCCAATGCCAAATCGAGCAAGAAATCGAAATCATCGTTACACCACATCGATACGTTGAGGCCAACGCGATCAGACTCACAAGATAATAACGGGCGGAAAAAGTTGTCAGGGTCCCCGGTATCGCCAATCCAGCCAGTTAAAAGTAAATCGATGTCGTTGATGTTCTCTAAATCCACACGTTCGAATCTATCATCGGTTAGCAACGTTAACTCAACCCCAATATCGGCAAAATTCGCTTGGATTAGCTCCGCGGTCTTGCGAGGACTTGGGTTAAAGGCGCGTGGTTCAAGTGGTACCCACATGGTCAGCTCTAGACCGTCTTCATAGCCAGCATCACGGAGTAGTGCTAATGCATAGTTACGGTCATAACGAATTTTTACGCTGTCCTTTTGATAGGCCCATGAATTAGGCGGTAGCAATGTATAAGCTTGCGAGCCAGTTCCGTAGTAAACCGAATCTAAAATATTCTGACGGTTAATCGCTAAGTTAAGTGCTTGGCGGACGCGAGCATCACTCAGTGCCGTCGTTTCAGTGTTGATCGCAATAAAGGATACGTTGTTGGCTGGCGTAGCAGTTAGCTCAAGATTGTCATTTTCTTGAATAACGGGTATTTGGCTCGAAATAGGCGAAGAGAGCACATCGCACTCGTTTCTTAAAAGTTTCGCCAAGGTACCAGTGCCTCGATGAGAGATATCGAACACCACTTGTTCCATTTTCGCGGGTGACTTCCAGTAGTTAGAGTGACGTTCCAAACGAATCAAGTCGTTCACTTGGTACTCTTTTAGTTGATATGGGCCGGTACCGATAGGAAGTTGGTCGATTTCTTCTTTATGATCTTTTGCTGCCAGTTGCTGTCCGTACTCCGCAGACAATATGACAGCATGGCTGGTGGCAATATTTGCCAAGAAGGAAAAATTTGGCTGAGATAAGGTAAACCTTACCGTATGCTCGTCAATCGCAGTCACGTCTTGCAGCAGGTTTTGAAAATCTAACCCTGCAAACCATGGATAAAAACCACCACCTACTTGGTGAAAAGGATGGTCTACATCAATGATTCGCTTGAAGCTAAATACCACATCCTTTGCATTCAATGGGCGAGTGGGAGTGAACCAGGACGTGGTTTGGAATTGAACATTACGTTTAAGCTTAAACGTGTATTCCGTTCCTGACTCATTCACAGACCAACTCTCAGCGATATTTGCTACTGGCTGATGTGATTTAGGATCGAGCGTGAGCAGCGTATCGTACAACTGCGGGCTCAGTGCCTCTGCGGTAATACCGCTATCAATAAGCTGAGGGTTAAACGTGGTTGGCTTACCTTGTCCGCAAAACACAAAGCCAGCTTTGCGAATGTCATTGTGGTCAATTTCATCACCACAAGCGGTCAGTAGGCTAATTCCAATAAGGCTCAGCGATAATCTTATAAAAGCATTCATAATATGAAATGTTCATTGGATCTTGCTTGTTTCATTTGATCTTACTCTTTCAGAGCTAACAAGCGAAAATGATCTCGCTAATTTATCACCTTTGTGAACTCGCTCCAAACATAAAATCCATACACTGTAAGGTGTTATGCTTGAAAGACATACAAATTAGAGCGCTGTCACTCGCTCGCTAACCGATCAAGCACCTTCGACCTAGCTAGCTTTGCCCGACTAAACCATATTTTCTAACCATCCCTCGTAATTGGTGGTAGCTCAAACCAAGTAGCTCGGCTGCTTGTCGTTGATTAAACTTGGCTTCTTCCAATGCGCGATTGAGTAAGTGGATGTCTTGCTCTTCTTGCCACTGTTTATAGTCTAGAGGGAATTGAACTGCGCTGCTTGGTGCTTCCTCTTCTTGCTGCAGTTCGGCTTGCTCGGCATTATGACCAAGCGTGTTATTCCAAACTGTTTCAAAAGGATTGAAAATCAGTTCATCAATTGGATCGGCATTGAGACCATGTTGGTAAATAGCACGTTCAATCACGTTTTTTAGTTCACGGACATTACCTGGCCATTCATATTCAAGAAGCGAATGCTGTGCTTTTGAGGTAAAACCGACAAAATATTCGAGCTGAAGTTCACGGCACATCTTCATCGCGTAGTGCTCTGCTAAAGACAGGATGTCTTCTTTTCGTTCACGAAGAGGAGGCAGCATGATGACGTCAAACGCTAAACGATCGAGTAAGTCGGCACGGAAATCGCCTTGTTCCGCCAATTTTGGTAAGTCCGCATTGGTTGCACAAACAAGTCGAACATCCGCATTGAGAGCGGTATGACCGCCAACTCGTTCATATTCACCATATTCGATGACACGCAACAGCTTTTCTTGAACTAAAAGTGGTGCGGTGGCCAATTCGTCAAGAAACAAAGTGCCGCCTTCGGCGCGTTCGAAACGTCCTTTATGCTTGCCCTTAGAACCTGTAAAAGAACCGGATTCATGACCAAATAGCTCTGAATCTATTAGTCCTTCGCTTAAGGTCGCACAGTTGAGTGATAGTAGTGGCTTATCCCAACGTCTTGATAAATAATGCAAACGCTGAGCGATGAGTTCTTTACCCGTTCCTCGTTCACCGATAATGAGGACTGGACGCTCAATAGGCGCAAGTTGTGATACTTTATCTAGTACGGCGAGAAAAGCAGGTGATTCACCAATCAGGTTTTGCTTCATAAAGTCCTTCTTATTTAATAGCCGAGCCATGATTTACATATGGAGTTGGTGAATTTCACCAACAGTTGGTGAAAAACATCATAGCATAATAGTGCATAACGACAACAAAATGCATAAGTTTCTGATTTTAAATGTAATTTTAAGTTGGCATGCTACTTGTAATGTATTCAGGGAGACACAAGGTCAATCACCACCTTGTCGAGTTTTAATAGGAAAAAAGAGGAGTTCCGTTATGGGTATTTTTTCTCGATTTGCAGATATCGTTAACTCAAACATCAGTGCATTGCTGGACAAGGCGGAAGATCCTGAAAAAATGATCCGTCTTATCATTCAAGAAATGGAAGACACACTTGTTGAAGTGCGTACTAACTCGGCTAAAGCGATTGCAGACAAAAAAGAGTTGGCTCGTAAAGTTGAAACGTTAGAAGAGCAAATTGGCGAATGGAGCCAAAAAGCGAGCCTAGCGTTGGTAAAACAGCGTGAAGATTTGGCTCGTGCAGCATTAATTGAAAAGCAAAAGCTTGAGCAAGTGATTAAAGGCCTTCACACTGAGCAGACGTTAGTAGAAGAAACGATCGACAAGCTTACAGGCGAGATCGGTAAGTTAGAAAGCAAAATTGCAGAAACGCGTGCAAAACAGCAAGCATTAGCAATTCGTAACCAAACCGCCTCTAACCGTCGTGATGTGCAAAAACACCTGCACACTAGCCGTACTAATGAAGCGATGGCGAAGTTTGAGCAGTACTCGCGTAAAGTGGATGAAATGGAAGCAGAAGCAGATTTGTACGCACAAACTGGTAATGCAAAATCGCTAGAGCAAGAGTTTGCAGAGCTTCAAGCTCAAGACGAAATCGAAAAAGAGTTGGCAAAACTGAAAGAACAGATGTCATCGAAAGATAAATAACAAAGGAGCCATTTATGTCGACATTTTTATTTGCAGGACCAGCAATTGTCTTTCTGATCTTTGTCGCTCCTCTATGGCTCTTCTTACACTATCGCAGTAAACGCAAAACGGATAGTGCACTGTCGAGCCAAGATTTAGAGCGCCTTCAGGTACTATCTGAAAAAGCGGAAGCGATGCAGTCCCGAGTTGATACATTGGAGCGCATCTTGGATGCTGAGTCACCAACATGGAGACGCAAGTATGACTAATCGAGAGCTGTATCGTGACCCAGTAAATGGCAAAATCTCCGGTGTTTGCGCCGGAATTGCCAACTACTTTGGTGCAGAGGTTTGGTTGATTCGTATTGTAGTGATTTCTGCAGCGCTGTTGGGCGGTACGTTTTTGGTGTTGTTAGCATACGTCGCGATGGCGTTTATGTTAGAAAAGCAACCAGTGACGTATTCTGAAAATATCCGAGCACAACAAGAGCACACACTTAAAAGTAAGCCTTGGCAGAAAGGACAAAGTCCGGACCAATTGCTCAGTGTGTTGGAACGCGATTTTGACCGTCTTGATGGCAAAATCCGTAACATGGAAGCGTATGTTACGTCTGATACATATAGGGTGAATCGGGAGTTCAGTAAGCTCTAAACACTCCGCATCCAAAGAAGATTTAAACGAAGCAGGTGCAAAGCCTGCTTTTTTGTCACAAATTACTAATTTTAAAGCACTATTAATCTTTTCAACTCTGGAAGTTCGCCCAGAATTCATCTACTTTAAAAATAATCCCTTAATTTTTATGGATGAATGTAATGAGAAGATTGCTCATTCCTGTCGCCATCTCGGCTGTGTTGTCGGGGTGTGGTAAAGAACTTCCCCCTGTTCCAGAACCTGAATCCCGCCCCGCAAAGCTATTTACAGTATCTGTTGGCAATGCCCAATTTGAACGACACTTTCCTGCCACGACGGAAGCTGGTGATAAAGCGGTACTGACGTTTCGAGTTCCTGGACTTCTTCAAACGATTGAGGTGAATGAGGGTCAAGTCGTCAGCAAAGGCGATGTATTGGCTTCATTAAACCCTGATGAATATTCTCTGCTTGAACAGCAAGCTCGGGCAAATTTCGCGCTCGCAGACGTGCAGTACAAGCGATACCAAAAGTTACGTAAAGACCAAGTGGTGTCCGAACAAGACTTTGATGAGGCAAAAGCGAATCACAACTCAGCCAAAGCTCAGTGGAATCAAGCAAAGGCAAATTTAAGGTATACCAAACTTGTCGCGCCATATGATGGTACGATTTCGTATATTCCAGCAGAAAACCATGAGTATGTTGCCGCAAAAGAAGGCGTGATGAATATCCAATCCAACCAACTGCTTAAGGTGATATTCCAAGTCCCTGACTATCTGCTAAACCGTTACACGCAGGGGAGCGATGTCTCTGCCAGAATGGTCTTTGACGCTTTCCCCGAGCAGTCATTTGACTTGACCTTTCAAGAAATCGATACAGAAGCCGATCCAAAAACGGGTAGTTACAAAGTCACTATGGTTATGGAGCGACCATCAGAAATAGGCCTTTTACCGGGCATGTCTGGTAATGCTTACCTCCTATCAAAAAATGCTGGTGCAACAAAAATTCCTAATTCCGCGCTGCTAGAAGAGAACGGCAAAACATACGTTTGGCGTGTTGATGAGCAAGGCATTGTGTCCAAAGCCGCTATTGAGATGAATGACAAAAATCAAGTGTTAGCTGGGCTTAACGATGGCGATCAAATCATTATCTCTGGTGTTAGTGTAATTGAACCCGGAATTAAGGTAAGAGCCTGGATTAAGGAAAGAGGGTTGTAATATGAAAGGAATCATCTCTCTAGCGGCATTATTTTTAACGTTTCTTCTTGTTGGTTGTGGCGATAAGGCACCAGAAAAAGCTCTTGAGACACCGCGTGTAAGAGTTACCTCATTAGCGGGAAATAAGGTGGATGACAACTTATATTTCCCTGCGGTTGCGAATGCAGCGGATCGCTCTCATTTGAGTTTCCGAGTGACAGGAGAAGTCAGCCGCATCATGGTAAAAGAGGGCGATAAAGTCACGAAGGGTGATGTTATTGCAACGTTGGACCCTACTGACTATGAGTTGGATGTAGATAATGCGAGTGCGCGTTTTTCTGTTGTTGACAGTCAGTATCGCCGTTCACGTCCTTTGGTTGATAAAGGTCTATTAGCTAAGTCTCAGTTTGATGAAATTGCAGCACAACGACAAATCGCTCTGGCTGAGCTTAAGTTAGCGAAACTCCGTTTATCATTTACTGCCTTAAAGGCGCCTGTGGATGGGATCATTTCTCGAGTTAATATCGAGCAATTCGAAAATGTCCAAGTCGGACAGCATATCGTCAATATTCATAGTTTGGAGCGAGTAGAGGTGCTGATTCAACTTCCAGACAGGCTCTATGTGAACCAACCGCCAACGGAAGAAAGACTTACCGCGATAAAAGCATTGGTGCGCGTGCCTAGTGGTAACGAGTACAACGCGACCGTGAAAGAATTTACGACTGAGCCAGACCCAACAACAGGCACGTTTACCGTCACATTATCGCTTCCTATGCCGGAAGAAGAATACATCCTAGATGGGATGGCCGTTGAGGTGACCTCCAAAGATAAGAACGTTGGCTTGGATCTCAATTTAGGAATTAATGTTCCTATTGAAGCCATTTTTAATGCGGACGGTGACGAGCTGGGGCGCGAAAACAAATTTGTTTGGGTACTGAATGATGACAATACGGTATCGCGCAAACAGGTTCGAGCAGGTAAAGCATCTAAAACGTCCATTCAAATCCTTGATGGTCTCATGCTGAAAGACAAAGTTGTGATTGCCGGTGTTTCTCGATTAAGGGATGGCATGAAAGTGGAAGTGATACAGGAAATGGCTACGCAGGAGGCCGGTCTATGAGCGATCTTAATAAATCAGTGCCTCAAAGTGATGATGATGTGACCGGTATTGCTGCGTACTTCATCCGAAATCGTGTCATCAGTTGGATGGTCGCACTGATCTTTTTGATTGGTGGTATCGCTGCATTCTTTGGGTTAGGGCGTCTTGAAGACCCTGCTTTTACCATCAAAGATGCCATGGTGGTGACCTCTTATCCTGGTGCGACGCCGCAACAAGTCGAAGAAGAAGTGACTTATCCGATCGAAAAAGCGATTCAGCAGCTTACTTATGTTGATGAAGTGAATTCGATTTCTAGCCGAGGATTATCGCAAATCACAGTCACAATGAAGAACAATTATGGCCCTGATGATCTGCCACAAATCTGGGATGAGTTACGCCGTAAAGTGAATGACCTTAAAGGGACGTTGCCTCCGGGTGTGAATGAACCTCAAGTGATCGATGATTTTGGTGATGTTTACGGGATTTTGTTAGCGGTGACTGGCGACGGTTATAGCTACAAAGAGCTACTGGATTACGTCGATTACTTACGCCGAGAGCTCGAACTGGTTGATGGCGTGAGTAAAGTTTCGGTATCCGGGCAACAGCAAGAGCAAGTTTTCATCGAAGTATCGATGAAAAAGCTGAGCAGTATAGGACTTTCCCCCGATACGGTCTTTAATCTTCTCTCGACGCAAAACGTGGTTTCTGACGCAGGGGCGATCAGAATTGGTGACGAGTACATCAGAATTCAGCCGACTGGCGAATTCCAGAGTGTGGATGAGCTAGGCGATTTGTTGATTACTGAGTCGGGAGCTCAGGGGCTCATCTTCTTGAAAGATGTAGCGGAAATAAAACGTGGTTATGTAGAAGTCCCGAATAATATTATTAATTTTAACGGCAGCCTCGCACTAAACGTGGGTGTTTCTTTTGCTGAAGGCGTCAATGTCGTTGAAGTCGGAAAAGCGTTTGATCATCGCCTTGCAGAGCTAAAGTACCAACAACCTGTTGGTATCGAAATCTCGGAAATTTACAGTCAGCCTAAAGAAGTGGATAAATCGGTTAGCGGTTTTGTTGTCAGCTTGGCTCAAGCTGTCGGTATCGTCATTATCGTACTTCTGTTCTTTATGGGGCTACGTTCAGGTCTGCTTATCGGTTTAATTTTACTGCTGACGGTGTTGGGTACGTTCATTTTCATGAAGTATCTCGCGATAGATTTGCAGCGGATTTCATTAGGTGCTTTGGTTATCGCGTTAGGTATGCTGGTGGACAATGCAATCGTCGTGGTGGAGGGGATTTTGATTGGTACCCAAAAAGGGCGAACTCGACTCCAAGCGGCGACTGATATCGTTACCCAAACCAAGTGGCCATTACTTGGGGCAACTGTGATTGCGGTAACTGCATTTGCGCCCATTGGACTGTCTGAAGACTCGACGGGTGAATACTGTGGCACTTTGTTTACGGTTCTGCTGATCTCATTGATGTTGAGTTGGTTTACCGCTATCTCGTTGACACCATTCTTTGCTGACATCTTCTTTAAAGGCCAGAAGATTAAACAAGGTGAAGGGGAAGAAAATGATCCATATAACGGGGTTATTTTCGTTATTTATAAAAAGTTTCTCCAGTTCTGTATGCGCCGTGCTTGGTTTACCGTTGTGGTGCTGATTGCGGGATTAGCGGCAAGTGTTTATGGATTTACTTTTGTGAAGCAAGCGTTTTTCCCATCGTCGACAACGCCTATTTTTCAGTTAGATGTATGGATGCCGGAAGGAACTGATATTCGTGCCACCAACACAACGCTTAAAGAGCTAGAAAGTTGGTTAGCCAAGCAAGAGCATGTCGACCATATCACGACGACCGCGGGTAAAGGCTTACAGCGCTTCATGTTAACGTACGCGCCAGAGAAAAGTTATGCGGCTTATGGTGAGATAACCACTCGTATGGAAAATTACGAAGCGTTAAAACCATTAATGGCGAAGTTTCGAGAGTATTTAAAAGCCAACTACCCAGAAATCAATTACAAGCTCAAACAGATTGAGTTAGGCCCTGGTGGTGGTGCAAAAATTGAAGCGCGCATTATTGGCTCAGATCCAACCGTCCTTCGTACGATAGCCGCTCAGGTCAAGGACATCATGTACGCCGATCCTCAGGCAACAAATATTAGGCATGATTGGCGTGAACGAACCCAAGTTCTTGAACCTCAGTTTAACGAGAGTCAGGCACGTCGCTATGGCATTACCAAATCGGACGTCGATGACTTCTTGTCCATGTCATTCTCTGGAATGACAATAGGCCTCTACCGAGACGGCACGACGCTCATGCCTATCGTGGCTCGTTTACCTGAAGATGAACGCATTGATATTCGTAACATTGAAGGCATGAAAATATGGAGTCCAGCACAGAGTGAGTTTATCCCACTTCAACAAGTCACAATGGGTTACGACATGCGTTGGGAGGATCCTATCATCGTACGTAAGAACCGTAAGCGTATGCTAACTGTGATGGCAGACCCTGATATTCTAGGTGAAGAAACCGCATCGACGTTGCAAAAACGTTTACAGCCCCAAATCGAAGCGATTCAAATGCCTCCTGGCTATTCACTAGAGTGGGGTGGTGAATACGAATCTTCTGGTGATGCTCAAGAGTCGCTGTTTACTACCATGCCAATGGGGTACTTGTTCATGTTCTTGATCACCGTATTCCTATTTAACTCTATCAAAGAGCCACTCATTGTTTGGCTTACCGTGCCGCTGGCGTTAATTGGTGTCACCACCGGTTTGTTGGCACTCAACACGCCGTTTGGTTTTATGGCATTGCTCGGCTTCTTAAGCTTATCGGGAATGGTGCTCAAAAATGGCATCGTATTACTGGACCAAATTGAAATAGAAATGAAATCGGGTAAAGAGGCTTATGATGCGGTCGTTGATGCTGCGGTAAGCCGTGTTCGTCCTGTGTGTATGGCTGCAATCACGACGATCCTTGGTATGATCCCACTATTACCAGATATTTTCTTCAAACCAATGGCGGTTACGATTATGTTTGGTTTGGGCTTTGCGACAGTACTGACACTGATTGTCGTGCCAGTGTTGTATCGTTTATTCCATAAAGTGGCAGTACCGAAACAGGCTTAGTGCTACTGATATAACGATGAAAAGTATCGCGCCTCTAGCTCATCAGTTAGAGGCGCTTTTTAAGGAAGAATAATGACAGAACAAAAAACGTGTGCGTGGGCGATGAATCACCCATTAGAGCGCGAATATCATGATTCCGAATGGGGCGTGCCAGTATATGACGACCAAACCCTGTTTGAATTTATTACGTTGGAAGGTGCGCAAGCTGGGCTTAGTTGGATCACCATTCTTAAAAAGCGCGAAGGGTATAGAGAAGCGTTCGAGAATTACGACCTAGATGCGTTGGAACAAAGAAATGAAGAACGCGCTGAATACATCGTGGAAAACTTCGATGTTGTGAGACATCGCGGAAAGGTTAACTCGGTTTTCAGTAATGCCAAAGCGGCAAAAGCGTTAATTGCTGAATACGGAAGTTTATCAGACGCGTTGTGGCAGTTCGTGGATGGCGAACCAATCGTCAATCAATGGCAGCATATGAGTGACGTACCAGCTTCGACAGAGCAATCCAAAGCCATGAGTAAGTTCCTAAAAAAGAAAGGCTTCAAGTTTGTCGGTGAAACCATCTGTTATGCTTTCATGCAAGCCGTCGGCATGGTGGATGACCATATCGTTGGATGTCCTAAAAAGCAGAATAAGTAACGTTTGGCTTGTTCAGTTTATATCGTTAATTCTGGCTATCATGGATACGTTCCAAAGCTTCGATTCGACGCCATTGAGCTGCATCGAAGCTTTGTTTTCTTAAAGCAATGATTTCTGCCTGTTTTTCGTCTTGCCCTAGAAAATCTCTATTCAGAATATCTTGACGCTGTTTTAAGTAAGTGGCGAGTTGAGTCTCAAATGATGCTCTTTGCTCATCAAGCTTTTGCAGCCTCTGCGCTCCGGCATCTCCTACCAGAGCAACACGGGCGATGTACTTATCTTGTGAATCAAGCTGAGAAGCTTGCTCGAGCTGCTCTGCTAATGCGTTATTGCGTTCACTTTCTCGGATGTAATCTGGTTGTTCTGATAACGCTTGATTGAGAAGGTGTGTTTGACTCTCGATATCCGATGCCTGTGTTTTAATCGTCAGTTTTTCTAATGCAAGCTGGCGAAGTCGGTTTTCTTCGTCAAACAATTGGGTTATCTGCACCTCGTTAAAGTATTGAAGCTGTAAGTTCAGTATTGCTTCATTCAGCATGGTTAACTGTTCAAGCGTTAGGTGGTTGTGCTCAAAAGGCTCTAATGCAGAGAGTGCTTGCTTGTAGGAAAGGTAGGTTTGAAAAAGTTTGGCATCAATATTCAGTGTTTGTTTTGCTAAAGTGTCATCATTGACTTCCGCTTTGATCGTATCGAGATCTTCTTCGCCCAGTCGGCTAAGAGAATATTCGAAGAAGTCTTTTGGGGAAGAGACATCGGCGGCTATATCTTGCTGAGATTGCGAATGGTTAGAGGTTGTCTCTTGTTGTTTGTCGCTTTGCAACAGAGAAAGCGCTCCCACGCCAAACATCGAGAGCAGGATAAAAGTGATGAGAGCGACTTTCTTCATTGTGATGACCTCTTATAAACCTTGAAGTTTGAGACGATTTGCATGTTGGCGATAAAGCGTGACTGGATCGGTTTCAAAAAGATGATGAATACCGAGTAGGCCGTTAATTTCATCCAAATGGTTCATTTGATAATCATCACGTATGACTTTGCCTAAATGTGTGCTGCACGCACCAACTAAGCCATCATTCGGCCCATCAAAGGCTAAGCCAAGTACCATCATGGCAGCGTCAGTCGGATCGAAAACGTTTGTAAAAGTGGATGATCCAGTCCATGAGTAGTAATAAACGCCATTTGAAGCCAGCAAGTCACCATTACCACATTCACTGGTAGGGACTCCCTCTGGGTAGTGTTGGTTAAACGCTAATGATCCTTCCGTGGTTAATGCTGCTAGTGAGGCTAAAGGGTCTTGGTCGAGATCAGAACCGCCTGATAGAAGATTAATAAGAGTGGTTAAGCCTTGCGCCAGTTTTACCGCGAGCTGCTCGCTGCCAGAACCCTCAGATACGGTGCCACGAACTAAATCTGCCACTTTAGACCCTTTATTAACGCCACCGATACTCGTAACTGATGCGACTAGGTCAGGACGGACAGAGGCGACGTAGCGCGTTGTTGGACCACCGTGACTGTGACCGATGAGATTGACTTTCTCTGCGCCTGTTGCAGCAAGTAAGGTTTCTACTTGAGCAAGCAGTTGCTCCCCTCTAACTTCGCTGCTGTTGGTCGCGGATACCTGCGCTACATAAACTTTAGCACCGTCTTTCGTTAAGGAATGTGGTATTCCGAAAAAGTAATCTACGCCTGCGAGGGTATCAAAACCAAATAATCCATGAACCAGAACAATCGGATACTTGGTTTGGGTATAACCCGTTGCGGCGTGTACGGTGGTTATTGGGACGGTAATTAAGGTAAAAAGCATTAGCGCTATGAATTTGAGTTTCAAAACTATCTCCTTGTGGTATGACCTCTTATGAATGATAAAAAGTAGGAGAGAAACTCTAAATTTGGAAAGCCTATTTGTGGCACATTATTTCATTCTGTGACTGCTCAATTGAAAAACAACATAAATGATTAACATTAACGAATAGGTGGTGGGAATGTTAGGTAATTCTAATTAAGTCAGCGAGTTATAAAAACGCCCCGCGAAGCAGGGCGATTCAATTACTATTTTAGAGAGACTTCTTTTTCTAAAATTAACGCGTTATAGCGTGCAAAACCAGCCTCTAGATCGGCGAGCAAGTCATCCACGTCTTCTAAGCCAATATGAATTCGAACTAAAGTGCCCTCAAAGTGTGGGTGCGCTACGGTTCTCAAGCTGTTAAAGCTCTTTGGTTCGTTAGCTAGAATGAGGCTTTCATACCCGCCCCAAGAATAACCCATACTGAAGTGTTTCATACCATCAAGCAGAGCCGTCGTTGCTTTTGGATAAGACGTTTTGAGAACAAATGAAAACAAGCCGTTTCCACCAGTGAAGTCACGTTTGAAAAACTCATGGCCAGGGCACGATTCCAATGCTGGGTGGCGGACATGATCAACTTCCGGACGAGAAGCTAGCCACTTGGCGACTTTCAAGCTACTTTCTGCGTGTTGTCTTAGGCGAACATCCAGCGTGCGAATACCACGAAGGCCTAGGTATGCGTCGTCAGGAGAAACGCACTGACCCATCAAGTAGCTTTGTTCACGCAGTTGGGGCCAGTATTTTTCGGAAGCTACGGCTGTACCTAACATTACATCAGAGTGACCAACTATGTATTTGGTGGCGGCTTGAATGGAAATATCGACACCATGTTCAAATGGTGAGAAGTTCACGCCAGCTCCCCATGTGTTATCAAGCATCACAATAATATCGTGCTCGTGAGCAATGCGCGCCAATGTTGGTACATCCTGCACCTCCATTGTGACTGACCCCGGAGATTCTAGGAAAAGGACTTTGGTATTTGGTTGAATCAAATCACGAATACCTTCGCCGATCATCGGATCATAATAGGTAGTTTCGATGCCCATTTTCTTCATGATGGTATTACAAAAATCACGAGTTGGTTCGTAACAAGTGTCCACCATCAGAATGTGATCGCCAGTTTCGACGAAAGAGAGAATCGCATTTGAAATTGCTGCAGTCCCACAAGGGTAGAGAGCACAACCTGATCCACCTTCAATCTCAACCATTGCATCTTGAAAAGCGAAGTGCGTGTTGGTGCCACGGCGACCATAAAATAATGTTTTATTGGTGCGGTTCATGGTGGCTTGGTTCTTCTCTGCAACCGTGTTGAATACCACGGTTGAAGCGCGTTGAACGGGTGGGTTTACAACACCGTTTGTCCACTTTTTATCGCGGCCAGCGGTAATGAGCTTGGTTTTTTTGCCCTCTGACATAAAAGTTCCCTGTCTTAAATATTACGATTTTGATTATTTAAAACATGGACGACATAACGTTTGCAAGGGAAAAGTCAACTATCACGCAATAATAGCCGAGATTATCGAGTGAAGGCGTCAAAACTGAAAGGTTGAGTTGTAGGCTTAGAGTGTATCGCTAAGGTGGAAAACGTAAGTAGAACAAACCTCCAGCAAGATGTTTGAAGCGCTGGAGGTTTTTTTAGTCGGTGTATTTGAGGTATTAGAGGAGTGGATTGAAGAGATAGAACACTCGCTCTAAGAATCGCGAAAATAGGCTTCTTTTCTCCCATTCTTCCAATACAACAGTGTGAGATTGCTTAATATAGCTATCTTGTAACCAAGACATTTGCTTTGTGAACTCTTCGTCGTCAACGGCGAGGGTAACTTCGAAGTTCAGCCACAAGCTGCGCATATCCATGTTTACGGTGCCAACTAAACAGAATTGGTCGTCAATTACGACGGATTTCGTATGCAGCAAACCACCATAAAACTCATAGATTTTGACTCCTGCACACAAAAGCTCACTATAAAAAGCGCGTGATGCCCATTGCACCATCATCGAGTCATTTTTATGTGGAATAATGAGTTCAACATCAATGCCTCGTTGTGCTGTCATCTTTAACGTTTCAAGTAAGTCTGCATTGGGCACGAAATATGGCGTTGTAATTCGTACCGAGCGATTGGCTTGGTTGATTGCCAATGTTAATACTTGATAGATCAGATATTCCGGCATACCAGGGCCAGAAGGCACAACCTGAATAGGGTGTTGGAATTCACTCTCATCGATCTTGCATTCAGGTAGTCTCGGTAAATGACGTTCGCCAGTTTCGACTTCCCAATCCCAACAGTGGATAGCACTCAATACGTTTACCGTTGGTCCCGTAATGCGAACCATAATGTCCACCCAATGTCCGACGCCACTGTTTTGTTTGAAGTAAGCTGGGTCAACCAAGTTCATTGAACCTGTATAAGCAATTTCATCATCAATTACGATGATCTTGCGATGTTGGCGAAGATCAAGACGACGTAAGAAAATACGCCACATCTTCACTTCTAACGCTTGAATAACTTCAATTCCAGCATCCTGCATCATTCTATACCAAGGGCTTCTGAAAAAACGTGGACTACCTGCTGAATCGAGCAATAGTTTGACATCTACGCCGCGTTTAGCCGCTTGGATAAGTGCAGAAGCGACAGAGTCAGCCAAACCACCTGGATGCCAAATGTAGAATACCATTCGAATACTGCTCTGCGCGTTTTCGATGTCTTCAATAATGGAATGCAAAATCTCATTAGGTGACTGTTGCAGCGACAATGTATTACCGCTCAATGCAGGAAGACCAAGGCGGTTGTTACAAAGTTCATCAATTCGGTAGATGTGCCTTCCCATTGTTTCTGGGTTGTGCGCGTTACAGTCGTTAAGCTGACTGAACCACTTCTCGAATGGTGTAAACATCTCTTTTGCGCGTTCGGCCCGTTTTCTGCCTAAGTTCAGTTCACCGAAGAGGAAATAACATGCGACACCCAGAACGGGAAGGATATAAATGATCATTAGCCAAGCTAAAGACACGCTCACTGCACGGCGCTTTAAAACAACACGAATGGTCACACCTGCGACCAGTAACCAATATAGCCCGATGCCAGCTAAAGTAAGAAAGTGATAAAACTTGTCCATATACGCTCAGAGTAATATGCCCTTCTAGGATATTAAGCATAAAAGTTGGTTGGGGGAATAGATTTCCCATTTAGACGTGGGATTGACCTTATATGAGGAACGAATTTCATAACAGCTGATTCTGTTATTTTAATGTGAAAAATAAGGCCATTCTTTAACTTTTGAACAAAAAAGCAGCATTTAACCTGCGTAACTCGACACTTGTGCGATAAATGTACTTTTTTGGGGTTCCAATTTTAAAGGGGAGCTGCTTTACTTTCTAGACATAGTGCGTCGAATGCTTATTTTATAAGTGTACAATAATTTTTACATAAACTTTTTAGACGCCTATCTCTATGCATACACAACAAACTAATTTTGGAGAAAAAGCGTGGCTACAACTAATACAGCAGCACCACGTGATACGTGGGGGTCTAAACTAGGCTTCGTAATGGCAGCAGCGGGTTCCGCTGTCGGTTTAGGCAATATATGGAAATTCCCTTACACAGCGGGTGAGAGTGGCGGCGGTGCATTCGTTGCTATCTACCTTATCTTTGTTATTTTTATCGGCTTTAGCGTGATGCTGACAGAGTTCGCTATTGGTCGTAAGACAGGTCTTTCTGCCGTAGGTGCATTCAAAACAACTGACCGACGCTGGACGTTCACTGGCGTTATGGGAGTCTTCAGTGGTCTTTTGATCATGGGCTTCTACCCAGTGGTTGGTGGTTGGGCATTGGCCTACATCTTTAAAGTGGGCGGTGGTCTACTCAGCGCGCCAGAAGCAATTGGCGACAGCTTTGGCGGTTTCATCTCAGATCCGATTCAACCTTTAATGTGGATGGGAGTTTACCTGTTCCTTAACGTCATGATTGTGATGAAAGGGATTTCGGGTGGTATTGAGAAAGCCGGTAAGGTTCTGATGCCGCTTCTGTTCTTAATCCTAATCGTTGTTTCTGTTAAAGGCTTGATGCTGCCAGGTGCAATGGCTGGCCTTGAGTTCTTATTCATGCCGGACTTTTCTAAAGTCGACAGCAACGTGGTTCTTGCTGCACTAGGGCAGGCGTTCTTCTCACTTAGCTTAGGTATGGGTTGTATGATGACGTACGGTTCTTACCTGAAGAAGAAAGAGAACCTAGTTCAAACAACCGGTATGGTTACTGCGATGGATACAGGTGTCGCGATTCTTGCTGGCGTTGCTATGTTCCCAGCTATGTTTGCCTTCGGTATGGAACCTGCGGCAGGCCCAGGTCTTGTATTCGTTGTCGTTCCTCAACTATTTGCTGAAATGGGCGGTGTGATTGGGTTGCTATTCGCGTTGCTATTTTTCATCGGCTTGACGGTGGCTGCATTAACTTCTTCAGTCTCACTATTGGAAGTTGTCGTGTCTTACCTAATCGATGAGAAAGGCATGAAGCGCTCTAACGCTGTTCTGTCTGCAAGTGCAGTTATGGCTGCATTATGTATTTTTGCGTCACTATCGTTAGGTGGAATGGGACCAACGCTGTTCGGTACCAGTGCCTTTGATATCTTCGACTTGCTAACGGACAAAATCTTCTTAGCGGTTGGTGGTATGTTGGTTTGTATCTTTGCTGGATGGCGCCTAAGCCGTGCTGAGCTAGAAAAAGAGATCACTAATGACGGCGAAGTATCTTTCCCGCTATTTGGATTGTGGTACAACCTAGTTAAATACCTGATTCCTGTTGCGATTGCTATTGTTGCCTTCATGGGGATTAAGTCGGGCTTTGACAGTGGCAAAGGTGAAATCATGCTGCTGGGTATCGCAATCATTGGTCTTGCTGGTATTTTCTCTAGAAAGCTCTAGCTCAGGCCTTGGGGCAAGCCTCGATAGCTTTGTCCGATAACTTATGTATACTGCTGGCTCCAAAGGTGGAGCCAGTTTTTTATGTTCGATATTCTACACACCCATCCCGATTTTCTGATCATCAATAAGCATCCCAACGTCTCTGTTCATAAAGACGATGGCGACACAATGCTGCTGCAAGAAGTGGCTAAGCAGAGTGGTGATGAGCAGCTTTATCTTATCCATCGCTTGGATAAAATGACATCGGGTATTCTGCTCCTCGGACGCAACGCTAAAGCGGCCAGTGCGTTATCGCAAGCTTTTGCTGACCGCCAAGTGGAAAAGTTCTATCTGGCGATTGGCTCTAAAAAGCCGAAAAAGAAACAAGGTTTGGTCGTTGGTGATATGGAGCGTTCGCGCCGTTCATCATGGAAGCTGGTCAACAGCAAAAATAACCCAGCCGTCACCCAGTTTTTCTCTCTTGCGGCAGAGCCCGGAGAGCGCCTATTTTTATGTAAGCCACACACTGGTAAAACGCATCAAATCCGCGTGGCATTAAAATCGGTTGGCTCAGGTATTGTTGGCGACCCGATTTATAATGCAGGCAATGAGGCTGATCGCGGTTATCTGCATGCATTTTCACTTTGCTTCCAATACCGAGATGAGCAATATCGCTTTGTTTGCGACCCACGAGAACACAAAATGCTTGGTAACAAATGGCACAGTGAAATCGTCTCTCAGGGTTTGGATACTTGGCTTTCCCCTTGGGGACTGAACTGGCCTACGATCAAATAATCGTCACAAAGAAAACTAATAAGAGAACTCGATGCAAGCATCACAACTTCCGCTGTTTTTTCAGCATCTAGAAACCGAGCTCGCGCAAGCTCCGAATGAAATTCGTCGACTGTTTCATGGTCGTGGCCGCCGTTTTGAGGGCCTAGAGCAAATTACCTGTGACTGGTTACAAGGTCAGTTGATCATCAACTTGTTTAAAGAAGTCGACGACGCATTTCTCGCTGAGCTGAAAAGCGGTCTCAATGCGGTGGCACAATCACAACTGTGGGCAGATAAGCAAGGTCGCACTATGGTTCTTCAGCACCGTTATGCCGATGGTGCGCCTTCAGAAGTGCTTGTCGGTGAATTAGACGCTCGCCCTGTCGTTGAAGAAAGCGGTTTGAAATACCAATTGGATATTGGCCGCAACCAAAATTTCGGTCTGTTTTTGGACATGCGCTACGGTCGTGATTGGGTACGGGAAAATGCGAAGCATAAAAACGTGCTCAACTTGTTTGCTTACACCTGTGGCTTTTCTGTCGCTGCCATTGCGGGTGGCGCAGATACAGTGGTTAACGTCGACATGGCGAAAGCGTCGTTGTCTAAAGGTCGTGAGAACCACAAGCTAAATAGTCATAACATCAACCAGGTAAGCTTTATGGGGCACGATATCTTTAAATCGTGGGGTAAGATTAAGAAATCTGGTCAGTATGACTTGATCATTATCGATCCGCCTTCATTCCAGAAAGGCAGCTTTGCGCTTACTAAAGACTACAAAAAGATTTTACGTCGGTTGCCGGATTTGTTGGCAGACGGTGGTCAAGTGATGGCATGTGTGAACTCACCATCTGTGACAAGCGACTTCTTGATTGAAAGCATGAAAGAAGAAGCGCCAGAGTTGACATTCCGTGAGCGTCTGGATAACCCACCTGAGTTTATGGACGTAGACAGCGAAGCAGCATTGAAAGTGCTGTTATTTAGCTAAAAGACGTTTGTTGCAACAGAAGTAACATCAAAAAAAGCGCCGCGAAACATCTAAACAGACGTATCGCGGCGCTTTTTTGTATTTGGAAAATTAACCAATCTGCAGTTCAAGATCTGCTTCAATGGTTGATGAGCAGGCGAGCACATAGCCTTGTTCAATTTCTTCTTGCGTCAATGTTTCTAGGCTGGTGGAAGAGACGCTGCCTTGACGAACCTTGCATTTGCACGAGCCACAAATGCCGCTACGACAAGCGACGATTAATGGTAAACCTGCGCCTTCAAGCACATCGGCCAGTACCTGACCTCTTTGCGCATCGATGGTTTGAGCAAAGTCAGGAACAGAAACACGAACAACTTCATCGGAGACCGATGTTTCTGCGCCAGTCGCTGGCGTAAAACTCTCTTGGTAGAAGTTCGTCATGTCAAAACCAAGGTCACTCAAATAGCCGTGAACATCTTGCATAAACTGGCTTGGACCACACAGGTAAACGGTGCGTTGCTTGAAATCAGGAACAAGCTCTTTAAGCCAGTCGGCATTCAAACGACCTTGTGGGTGTGACGTTCCTTCGCGGTTTTTCAGCAACAGCTTTAAATGGAAGTTGGGATACACAGCGTCGAACGTTTCTAGCTGATCGTAGTAAATCGTCTCTTCTGGGCTGCGTGCGATATGAAGAAATGCGATGTCCACATCGTTGTCGTTTTCATCTTGCTCACTCAGCCAGTGTTTTGCCATCGAAAATACGGGCGTGACGCCGCAACCTGCACTGATAAGTAAGGCTTTTGTTTCGCCATCACGTAAAACGGGTGGATGGTCAATGCAGTTAAATTCGCCCGCTGGTGGTAATGCTTGAACGGTATCACCAAGCAGCAGTGAGTCAACGATGTAGTTCGATACTTTACCGCCAAATACTCGTTTGATGGTGAGTTGAAGGTGATCGTCTTCATTGATCGAGCTGATTGAATAGGCACGAAACTCCATTTTTCCATCAATTTCGACGCCTAAGTTAATAAACTGGCCAGGTTTAAACTGAAACAGAAGTGATTCGGTTAGCTCGGCCAATTTGATGCTGACGGTGTCGTGTGTTTCGAAGTATTTGTCGATGCAACGGAGTGTGACGGGTTGGTTACCTTGCCATTCAAAAAACATAACAATCTCTTTGGTTGTGGCTATTTTTAGTTCGAAATAGATAGCGCCTCCACGTAAGGAGGCGCGAACAAGCAAGTTTATTAAGCTGCTAGGATGGCTTTTAGATCATCCTGAACATTGCCAATACTGCGCATATCGAACTTCTCTTGGATGATGGCGATTAGGTTTGGCGTTAGGAATGCCGGTGCAGTAGGGCCTGTGTAAATGCCTTTCACGCCCAATGCAAATAGCGTTAGCAAGATAACGATCGCTTTTTGCTCGAACCAAGAAAGCACAAGCGTGAGTGGTAGCTCATTGATGTCACAGTCAAACTCTTTCGCCAGTGCAAGTGCAAGCTGGATTGCAGAGTAAGCATCGTTACATTGGCCCACATCCAATAGGCGAGGGATGCCGTTGATATCTCCGAACGTATTCTTGTTGAAGCGGAACTTACCGCACGCCAAGGTCAGGATGAGCGTATCTTCTGGCGCTTCAGCCGTAAAATCGGTGTAGTAGCTGCGTTCTGCTTTATCGCCATCACAACCGCCGACTAGGAAGAAGTGTTTGATGTTGCCTTGCTTCACTTGGTCGATAACCGCAGGGGCGGCGTTCATCAGTGCATTGCGACCAAAACCAACCGTGATGTGGTGTTCGATTTCATCGTGTTGGAAACCGTCTTGCGCTAGAGCACATTCAATCACTTGGCTAAAATCATCGCCTTCGATGTGAGCGACTCCAGGCCAGCCAACAATACTGCGGGTGAATAGACGGTCTGCGTATTGACCCACATTTGGATTCAACAAGCAGTTTGACGTCATTACGATTGCACCAGGGAAGTTTGCGAATTCTTTCTGTTGGTTTTGCCATGCGCTGCCGTAGTTACCGACGAGATGAGGGTATTTCTTCAGCTCAGGGTAGCCGTGTGCAGGTAGCATTTCACCATTAGTGTAAACGTTGATGCCTTTGCCTTCGGTCTGTTGCAGGATTTTTTCTAGGTCATGCAAATCATGGCCAGAGACAAGAATACATTTGCCTTTTACTGGTTTGACGTTCACCGTGGTTGGTTCTGGATGGCCGAAGGTCGTTGTTTCACCTTGGTCGAGCATTTCCATCACTTTGTAGTTCATCAGGCCAATGCGCATTGAGCAATCAAGTAGTTTGCCGAGATCTTCAGGGTCTGTGCCCAACCACGCCATGATTTCATGGTATTCGGCATAGATATCGTTGCTGGTTTGCTCAAGAACACGTGCGTGCTCCATGTACGCTGCGGCACCTTTAAGTCCGTATAGGCAAAGTAGGCGTAGGCCAATAACATCTTCATGTACTTGGTCTTTACCACGGTTAACCGCGACTTGAGGAGCAAAAGCTAAGATCGCTTCTGCGCTGTTTGGTAGCTCGAAGTTGGCAACGGCAGGAATGTCAGTAAGGTTGGTGTTTGACAAAGTCGCAGCAGACATTACTTGCTCTTTGAGCAGTGCTTTGTAATTCGCAGCTTGAGAAGTTAACTCCAGGATGCGTTCAGGGTCGAAGTTAACGTTTGTCAATGTAGAGAAAAATGCCTTGGGTGCCCATTGGTTGATTTCATCGTTAATGATGTTGAATTCAAGTGCTTTTGATGCCCAAAAAGAAACCCCTTGCAGTGTGTAAACCAACACGTCTTGTAGGTCTGATACTTCAGAAGTTTTGCCACACATGCCTTGTGCAAAAGAACAACCTTTGACAGCAGGGGTTTGAATTGTCTGTTCACATTGAATACAGAACATATTGGGTTCTCCAGTGATTGTTTTAATAGTCGTGATGTTGACTACTAGAGAGCAGAATGCGTGCCAATTATTATCTTGTTGATTTTTAATGGCTTTGTTTGTTTTTGATAGGGCGGGTGATGTAATTAAGACAACGTAAATGATGTCTTAATTACATCGGATTCTTGCGGTTGGTTATTTATTGATCCCAAGTTTTTTACCCATCCGATATAAGTTCCCGCGATCCATTTGTAAAAACTCCGCTGCTTTTGCCCAAACACCACCAGTTTGGCTTAAAGCATGTTCAATTAAATCACGTTGATAGCTTTCTATTAGCTCTCGCATTGGTTGGCTTTCTTTAGGTAGATAATGCGATGTGTTTTTTACATCATCGAGAGCCAATGAGGTGTCGAAATGGTTAAGCATGATCGTGCTTGCACCTTGTTGAATAGTGTGCAAAGCCGCGCGAGTTAACGTATGTTCGAGCTCGCGCACGTTTCCGTACCACGGCAAAGATTCCAGTTGAGTTAACACCTTAGGGTGAACGTGCAGATTGGGCGCATTAAATTGTTGGCGTACTTTTTCTAACAGGTATCCTGCTAAAACGGGAATATCCCCGTCACGGGCACGCAGTGGGGGGACTTGGATTGGGAACACGTTCAAACGGTGGAAAAGATCTGCTCGAAACGTGCCAGCTTCGACCTCTTTTTCTAGTTGTCGATTGGTCGCGGCGATGATGCGCACATTGACCATCAAATGCTGATCGCTACCTACACGTTGCAGCTCGCCTTGCTGAATTACGCGCAGCAATTTTGCTTGCAAAATCAAAGGCAGTTCGCCTACTTCATCAAGGAAAATCGTTCCACCGTCTGCCAGTTCAAACTTACCGGCACGGTGGCTATTCGCACCTGTAAATGCGCCTTTGACATGGCCAAACAGTTCACTCTCAGCCAGACCTTCAGGCAGGGCCGCACAGTTGACGTAAATCATCGGCTTATCGCTACGATGAGATTGCGCGTGCACCGAGTGCGCGACCAGTTCTTTACCAGTACCGGTCTCTCCTGTGATAAGTACCGCGTAATCCGATTGAGCAACGGTCGCAATGTTGTTTTGTAACTGGTTGATCTGCGGACTCAAACCCACCATTTCGCCATGTTGAGAACGGGCTTGCTGGATAAGGGTTTGAGTGACGCTTTTTTGCTTCTGGTTTTGTGCTTTGAGTGCTTTTAATTGCGCAATGTTACGCAATGTCGCAGCGGTCAAAGCCGCAAAGGTTTCGATAGCGACAGGGTCAATGTCATCAAACGCGCCTACCGTTAGGGCATCCATAGTTAGTGCGCCAACAAGTTGGCCTTCCACATACAAGCTAAAGCCCATGCAATCGTGAACATCAATGCACTGATCTTCGGTCAATAGTGTGCCGTCAAAAGGATCAGGCAGTGAACAATCGGCATCGAAACGCACCGGTTCACGGCTATGAATAATGGCATCTAAGCGTGGATGTGCTTTGGGGAAATAGCGACGACCTAAGACCGAGCTGGATAAGCCTTTTACCGCGACAGGAGTCAAAAAACCATCCTCATCAAAGATAAACAGGCAGCTCGCATCACATGGGAATACTTGCGCGACCCCATCAATAAGGTTTTGATATTGCTGCTCGTGAGAGCGATTAGAGCTGAGGTTTAGCGCGATATTAAGGAGTACGTGGTCAACAGTCGGTGTCATAACAAGCCCAAAGTTATCAGGAATGGGCTCATGCTAGCAATTTGATGTCATTTGAACATCGAAAGGTGTGGGAGATTGATGTTCCATTGACGACGATCAAATTTGATATAAATAGAATCGCGCAAGCCGATGAGTAAGCAACGTACGCTTGCGCGGATTAAGCTCTTTGAGCCAAAACAGCAGACTAATGACGCTGGTTAAGCAGGCTCAAATTAGCGCGGAACAACCCTTGCGTCATTGCCAGACATGTTGATTTGAACGGCTTGGCCTGGCTGAAAAATCATGTTTGGGTTTGCTTCTTGAACGACAGAGATTATTCTTCCATCCTCTAAGCGAATAGTCAGATTCACACCATTTCGTTTCGCGGTTGCTTCAGCGGCTTTACTGCCGGCATAACCACCCAGCAGACCACCACCAATAGCTGCGATATCCGAGCCAGAGCCGCCCCCGACTTTTGAGCCTAATATACCACCCACGGCGGCACCAGCGATTGTGCCTATGGCGTTGGATTGGGTAGAGGCATCAATGGTCACTGGTTCAACTTTTTCAATCGTTCCGTAGTAAACCTGCTGAACTTTGCGCGTGTCTGAAGAGCCGTATGCATCTCCGTACGGGTTAGGTGAGGTACAGCCGCTAAGCATAACAATACAAGACATGATGAGCAGCATACCTAGCTTGACGTATTTTTTCATATAGCCTCCGAATGATCTCTCTCCATCCAAAGAGTATATACCCCAATTTAATATATGCTTTAGTGTTATATAAAACAGGTACTTAGCGGCTGTTCTATCAAGGCAACGTGAACTTCTAAGTGGTTTAATGGCCTTTAAGCGTATGAAACCCAGAGTAAATACGTGTGAATGTGGTAAACCAACATGCTGCACCAAAGATATAAGCAATGACGGCAAAGTGTTGCGGTAACAAACAAAATAGCACCAAACAACCAATGGTTTCAGTACCTTCGGTTAAACCGCTCATGTAGTAGAGAGATTTGTGTTTATACACTGGATTATCGATGCCTTGTTTGCCTGCCATGATGGCAAAAGCCAAAAAGCTGCTTCCCGTCCCGACAAAGGAAAAAATCAAAAATGCCCCTGCAATGGCATTTTGTTCTGGATTTGCCAACACAAAACCAAAAGGAATCAGGGAATAGAACAGAAAATCCAAGCTGATATCGAGAAAACCACCCGCATCGGTAATGCCTTGAATTCTCGCCAGTGCACCGTCTAATCCATCACAGATTCTGTTCAGCAAAATAAACAGCAACGCCAACAAGTACTGTTCGGCAATCAAAGCCGGTAGGGCAAAACAGCCAAGCACAAAACCAAATACTGTCGTCTGATTTGCGGTGATGCCACATTTATCGAGGTACGTCGCACTGAGTGCCAGCGGTTTGCGGATGAGCTTTATACTCAGGCTATCAAGCATGGTTTGTCTCCCACGGCCAATTTAGGCAGCGGCTGCCATCAGGAATATCATCCTCATCGTGCGTTACCATCAAAGTAGGGATGTTCGCTTGCTGTAATTGCTCGACTACCCAGTTGCGAAATTGTACACGCAGGTCTTTATCCAACTTGCTATAGGGTTCATCAAGTAGCGCAACTTTCGGCTTTGCCAGCAGCATACGAATCAATGAGATACGAGCACGTTGTCCTCCGGAGATTTGATCTGGGAAGGATTCGGCAAGTTTGGTCAATGCAATGTTCTTCAGTGCTTGCATGGCGTGTGCTTTACGCTCCTCACCTTTGATTGAGTTTGGCAGCGCGAATGCAAGATTCTCCCACACCGTTAAGTGAGGGAAGAGCAAATCGTCTTGGAACAGAATACCGACCTGACGTTTATGGGCAGGGAGAGTATCCAAATTTTCGTTATCAAGCGTAATGGATCCAGAGTAGCTGAACTCGGCGGAGAGATGTCCAGCAATGGCATCCAACAAAGTGGATTTACCACAACCGCTTGGTCCCATCAGAGTAACAATTTCACCTTTCTCTACGGTCATGTTGAACGCTGAGAAAAGCGTGTCGCCATTGGTTTTACGGATGGCGAGGTTTTCGAGACAAAGACTCATTCAGTAGTAAACCTTTTATAGACAAGCGGCGATACTTCGCGTGTAAGCGGCTTAGTAGTATCGCAAAAGAGAAGAACAAGAATGGCAGCAGAGCTTGCCAAATGGCGTAAATCGCGGTGACACGTCGGTCAAAACCACTGGATAGCGCAACGGCTTCGGTTGTGATAGTGCTAATGCGCCCAGCCCCTAGCACCAGTGTCGGCAGGTATTGCGCTAGACTTACGCTAATACCGACCGCCCATGCGAATGCAATTGCAGGTAGGAGGATTGGCAGTTTCACTTTTAACCAAGCTTGCATCGGTGTTTTACCCAAGCTGAGTGCGACGCGAGTTAAGCCGTTATCGAAGCTGCGCCATGGCCCGTCTAGCGAGAGGTAAATAAATGGGAACGCGAAGAACACATGCGCCCAGCATACCCAAAAGAAATACGCGTTACTGTTTAAGTACAGCGTCACTACTTGCATACCGAATAGCACCGATAGCTGAGGAATCAGCATTGGGATGGCGATGATGTAACCGGGCACCTGCCAGCGATAACGAAGGCGATACTCATGTGCGATCAAGGCAAGAGCTAGAGCGACAGTCGCGCTGATAACGGCAATCAGCATGCTCTGCTCCAGCGTACCAAGAATACTGTGCCATTCGTATTCCCAAAAACGCAGGCTATAGCGGCTCGGTAGTAAATCTGGAAAGCGCCAGCGTTGAGCAAAGCTCCACACCACCATGAGCGGAATCATTAGAAGTGCGAGTAGCGCAATCAGTGAAAACAGGATTTTACCGGGTAAACGAAACCCGTTTCGACCAGAGTAATGCCAGCGTTTGAAGCCTTTGGTAACACACCATTCCATTAAGCGTGCAAATCCAATCAAAAGGCTAGCGATCGCAAACAACACTACCGCGCCTGCGGCAGCTCTTGGTAGTAGCGATAAATCTGGGTCGTTAAACCACTGCCACACTAAAACCGCAAACGTTGGTGGGTTGGTAGGGCCAATAATCAATGCAACATCGACAACCGACAAGCTGTAAGCCAATACCGCCAGCATTGGAAAGCGCAGTTTTGCTATCCACTGTGGGAACACGCATTTCCACCACGCTTGCGCCGAACTGTAGCCCATCGAATGACTGACTTTTTCAATCTTATCGACTTTCAATTGCTGAAGAATTGGAATACTCATCAACAATAAAAACGGCACTTCTTTAATCGCAAGCATGATGATCAAACCGAGTGCATGCGGATCTTTAATCAGCAATGCTAAGTCATTCACCGTTTGCGCATTGGGATCGTAACCAAACAGTTGGTTGAGAACCCTAACGCCCATACCAGTTGGGGCAAACAAGAACGCAAAGCCAATCGCAAACGCTACGTGCGGCATGGCAAGAAGTGGCGAGAGGCTTACTTCAATTTTTCGCCAAAACTTGCTGCCCCACGATGCTTGCAAAATCGCAAATGTGATCAAGCAAGCCAAGTAGCTACTGAAAATGGCAGAGTAGAAAGTAAGCCCGATGGATGTCCAAACACCCTCCCAATCAAAAACAGCGTTAAAGCCATCTAAAGAAAAGTGGTGCAAGCCGATAGGAGGCACATAACCGAGCGCAGAGACCACCACTCCGAGTAGTCCCGGAATGGTAGGCAAAATACAAACTGCGATAATGACTAAATATAGCGCTCTTAACATGGGCTCTTATTAATTTCCGTAGCGTTTCAACCATTCTTTTTCTAAGGCAGATTGCCAGCTTGGATGCGGCTCAGCGATAGATTTGAATTGTTGAGTATTTTTAGCCGAACCTGTTAGGTATTGGCTGCTTAGCACTGAAGGATCGCCCCAGATGTTAAGGTTACCTTTGCGAGATTGTGCTTCAGGGCTCAATAAAAAGTTTATCGCAACTTGCGCACCGGCACTGGCATTTGCGTTCCAAGGAATCGCTAAGAAGTGAATGTTTGAGAGTGCACCTGCGTCCATCGCATACGCTTTGGTGCTTTCTGCAAGATTACCGCTCGACTGCGCAGAGAAAACCGCGTTCGGGTTAAAGGTAATTGCCAGGTCAGTCTGACCATCATCCAGTAGTTGAAGGGTTTCTGCTGTACCGCCTGGAAACTGTTTACCACCGCGCCAAGCGACTTTATGGAACTCATCTAGGTAAGCCCACAGCGGTTGAGTAACTTGTTCAAACGTGTCATCGGTAACTGGTTTTTGCAGAGCAGGGGCGTTGTTAGACAGTTCAATGAGTAATGCTTTAATAAAGCTTGTGCCATGAAACTCTGGTGGGCGAGGGTAAGTTAGGCGATTTGGAAACGCCTTTGCGTAACTCAGCATTTCAGCAAATGATCGAGGAGGGTTATGCAGGGTTTGCTCATCATGGATAAACACCAATTGCCCCACACCCCAAGGTGCTTCCAAACCTTCAGTCGGCTCTGAAAAATCCACATCAATTGGCAATGATTTATCGACGTATTGCCAGCTTGGCAAACCTTCAACAAAAGGACCAAACAGCAACTGGTTATCCTTCATTGATTTGAAGTTCTCGCCATTGATCCAAACCATATCAACACTGCCACCGCTGTTTTTGCCTGCCGCTTTTTCTGCGATAAGTCGAGTGGTGGTCTCAGAAATATCGGTGACTTTAACGTGGTTTAGCGTCACGTTATAACGCGATTTTAGCTCTCTACTCGCCCACTGGATGTAGCGATTAATTTCTTGGCTTCCGCCCCAAGCATGAAAGTAGACGGATTGTCCGTCGGCTTGTTGTTCGATTTTTTGCCATTCACTAGCAACCGATGAGTTGGTAAAAGAAGATGTCGCGAAAGTGGTGGCTAAAATGCCAACGGTACTGAGTAGCTTTTTCATATCTATTCCGTGTTATGTCTTTTTATTCTCGTTTCCGACGTTATTGACGTCTAAACAAGTCGCTCCGCTTTGTTACAAGGATAGTAATCCATCTCTCTCTATTATCAATGCCAATCCCAAACGGAATCACTCATTGATTCAAAGAATTATTCTCAATGTGAAGCAAAACGAAGAAAGGACAATTCTGGTGTCGTTTTAGGTATACAAGAGCGGACCGCTTGTTTGACGATATTCTTTCAAGTAATTAAAAATTATTGTCCTCAAGCAACTTCGATATGTTGATTTGGAAGACTGAACCCGCTTCGTAGACGTGGCGTTGAGGGCGTAAAGAGGGAAAGAGTTTGTCGTTTTAAACGATTTTGCTAACCGAAACGTGCGAAACAGACATCCTGCCTGCTTTGATATGGATTAGGAGGCATAAAAAAAGCAGCCATTTTATGGCTGCTCTTAGAATATGAAATGGGACTTAGTTTACCCAATCACGCAACTGAAACGTTAGTTCGTGATCGTCATTTTTAAGCATTAGCCCTTCTTTGGTTAGCGTTATATCACTCCATTCAGTAAGAGTTTCAGACATCGCTTGCTCAATTTTCATTTGGTCATCCATACACATCTTCATGGTCATTCCCATTTTTTCGATGCGTAGTTGATTGTTTTTTAGTTCAGCTTGACCAAAGAAGTTGTTACACCCCGCGTTACCATTTGCAGTCAGATTTTCTCCGATTTCTAAGCGAGGCGCTTGCTGACGTTCTTTTAATTCGATGTTTTTACCATCAATCTGAACCAGCTCCCAATTATGGTGCTGTAAATCTTGAGCCGTAATTTCTTTCACATTGTCACCGTTGCTAGCACATGCAGTCATAAGAACAGGAAGAGAGATTGCTGTAACTAACGTTTTTAGGCTAAGCTTCATTTTATAGACTCCGTTTTTAGAAAACGTGGTAAGTATAGGTAATAAAACACTGTTTTTGTCAGCATAAGGTAATAGTTTCGTATTACTGTGACAGAGTCCAGTTTATATACTCAAACGGCTTCAAGGTGCAAGATGTATAGCACTGTTGGGAGCGTATATTGAAGTCGTTATAATATCATTACAGCACAGCGAGCAAAAAACGGTTAGAGCATGGAGCAACTAGAGTTTTTTACCGTCCCAAACCCTTGCGTTGGTATTTGTAGTGTGGACGAAAAAGGGTATTGCAAAGGATGTATGCGTAAAAGAGAAGAGCGATTTAACTGGCTCACTTATACGCCTGCTCAACAGTTGCATGTAATTAAGCTATGCCGTCAGCGCTATAGAAGAAAGGTATTGGCAGGGAAGGGAAAGGCAGAAGAGTCTCAAGAAGAATTATCACGACAGCAAGATCTCTTTTAAATTTCGAATTATCCCGGCTCGGCAATAATCAATGATGAGCCGGGACTGTATTAGCTCTTACTATGCGGTGCGTGTAAGGCAAACTCGTTAAATTAGCGCTACTTCATTGACCAACGGTCACTGACCCATCCCCCAGCATGTTCGTCAAAGTGACTTCCTGAAAATCGATGATTGAATTCAACATCTAATTTACTAGTAGGGCGTTCATCCATCAGTTGATGAATGTATCTCGCCATAGGGTCCGTGCAAGCTTCGCGCTCTCTACGGGTAACCACTTCTTTGATCATTTGAAGTCTGTAGCTATTGCTGGCTCGTTTCATTTTTGACCTCCTGAACTCGATGGCAGCAGTTTGAACATATTGACGTCCAGATCGCTGCTCATTGGTGAACGCTTGGCGGCGAATCACCTTCGTTTTAGGTCAAAAAGACAAATTGTTTGAGAGCAGTGTTTGTAACGCCATTCACATCTTTCCTAGAATCATCCACTAAGCTACGAAACTTCATAGCGAAAAGTTAGTTGATGAATCTGTATTTTCGAAAGACCTTATCAAACATAGAAGCCCAGCACATGGGCGTCAACAACACAAATGAATAATTTTTGAACACTTTATGAAGGGCGATAATTTTCAGCACTTTAACGAAAATAAAAAAACCGAAGCGTCACGCTTCGGTTTTTAGGGAGGCTCTGACGGAACAACTTCTAAAAGCTCTTCACGTCAGAGTGTAAGGTGTTTTTAGCTATTAGTTGCTGGGCAACCTTTCACAGCTTGACCGTTACTGAAGTACTTGATGTTTTCTAAGTTCTTGTTGTAGCTATCCGCAGAGATCTGTGGGTTATTTACGAAGAACTCACGTAAAACGTATGCATCGGTTAGCTGGGTAGATTGAACATCGATGATTGGATAGTTATCGCCACCAGCAGCACTGAAGCTGATTACAGAGAATGTGTACGTTGCGTCTAGATCGAAGCCTTTATTGTTAATGTCGGTAATGGTTACTGAGCCAGCATCACAATCTACATCTAAAGTGATGTTATCTAGTTGAGCGTAAGCACCAGAGCCTGCAGATTTCGTTGCTACGACATCAAGGTACTCTTTTACTTCTTGACCAGTCATTGTCGCTTTAGTCACGAAGTTACCGAATGGTTGCACTGTTAGTACGTCACGGTAAGTGATGTCACCATCTTGGATTGAATCACGCACACCGCCAGAGTTCATCACACCAAAGTCAGCACCTACCGTTTTGTAAGTACGGTATGCCTCGCCCAGTAGATGACCTAGGTTAGTTTGTTGAGAGCGAACTACGTTACGATCACCTTCTAACTTACCCGTTGTATTAGAAATCTTCTCATCTAATAACTCTTGACCTTGCTGTTGGTATGGCAGTAGTAACGCTTTTACCGTCGCATCTTGTTGAATGCGTTCACCGATCACTTCATCGTTGTCGTCCAAAAGGTTTACAGGAATCAGTGCGTAATTCGCTAAGTGAAGCTTGCCGTCGTAATATTCAAAGTCCGCACGACCCACATATTTACCCCACTCATGCGCTTGCATAATCCAAGTGCCTTTTTGTTGGTCTGGCGCGCAATCATCACCAGGTTTGAAATCAGCATACTCATTGGTACCTGGCTCCATACACACTGGGTTTTGTGAGTGACCACCGATGATAGCGTCTAGTTGTCCCTCTTCAAGAGAGCGAGCGAGCTTCACGTCCCCTGGTGCTTCACTACCATTATTACCATCTTGGTAGTGACCCATGTGCGTCGTTGCAAATACTAGATCTACTTTTTCGTTTTCTTCGATTTCCTTAAGTACTTTTTTGATTTCAACTTGAGGGTCTTCGAAGTGGATGTTTGATACGTTGTCTGGATTGACTAGCTTCGCCGTGTCCTGGGTGGTTAGACCAATTACAGCGATCTTAAGGCCGTTGATAGTAAATACTTTGTAAGGGTCGAAGTAACGCTCATTGGTATCTTTCTTATAGATATTCGCAGCCAGCATAGGGAAGTCAGCTAGCTCAGCTTGCATATCGAGAATATCTAGTGAGTTATCAAACTCGTGGTTACCGACAGCCATTGCATCGTAACCAAGTAGGTTCATCCCCACGAAGTCTGGAACCGCATCTTGCATGTCTGATTCTGGTACGCCGGTATTAATATCACCGCCAGATAGCAGAATGGTTTCGCCGCCTTTTGCTTCGACTTCTGCGCGAATAGATTCGATTAAAGTGTGACGCGCAGCCATGCCATATTCGCCGTCGCTGTTATGCCAAAAGCGACCGTGGTTATCGTTAGTGTGGAGAACGGTGAACTTAGTACAAGAATCTGCTGTCTCGCAGGTTACTGGAGAATTATCGCTGTCTGAGCCGCATCCTGCTAGCGCAGCGCCCACTGCCATTACCAAAAGAGATTTGGAAAACTTCATAAGGGATCCTTTCTTTGTGATTTTGTTATTGTTACGGCGTGAAATATACGGAATTAATGTGAAACTTTAGTGATCTATCTCTTATTTATACTTCTATCGGAGACATGAATTAATAAGCCTGCAAACTACGTCTCCAATTAAACAGAAATAGTTTTTAGTATATTGAAATTAGAGGGAGGGGGTTATTTTGTGAAGTGGCCAATTGAATGAATGTGGTTTGTGTGAATCAATGCGCATTTTTGCGAAGTATAGCGCTGATTTTGGTGATTATTTTGCCAAGTTCATGTTTTTCTTAGCAGCCATGACACAAATCGTTATAAATTTTCGCTCTGATGATGAGGGAAATGTTTTGTATATAAAATGATCACTGTAAAACCCAAACTCGTTTGATCTTGGCTTACTCTGTTTAATACAACCAGAAAGGGTATTTCTCTCTTTACTATAATTGCGACCGTTTAGAAATCTTATGCCTTAGATATCGTTTATTTATTCTTATTCGATACCTTACCGTGTTTATCCCGCTTTCGATACCCGGATGTTAAAACAAATAGATTCAATCTAATGAGCGAAAGTGAAACGTAAATAACGTGGCGTTTTCTCGAATATTACGATGTGCACTATCATTGAATTAATGAAAATGAAATGGAGTAATGTAAAGCGTTGCATCTGTGGCTGCTCGCTTTGAGCTTCGATTCAAAGAGTAAGGTTGAAAGAATTTGTAAGTGGCGAATTTTAAGAAAGGATAGTAATGAGATACACAGTAAGGAACGCAGTCAGAGAGGAAGCAACTCAAATCGCCAAGATACATGTTGATTCGTGGCAGGTAGCATACAAAGGGTTAATGCCACAGAGCTACATCGATCAGTTTACGATTGAGCGCCGAGAAAGGATGTGGACGCGAGTCATGACTGAGCAACTGGCCCAATTGATCGTCGTTGAGAGACAAGGGGAAATCGTCGGCTTTTTAAGTTACGAACTACCTAACCACACCTGTGAAGATAAAACGGCGTGGGTAACATGTTGCTATGTCTCTCCTTTGCATTATGGGCAAGGGGCAGGGAGTGCATTGTTAGATGAACTAGAAACGCGTCTACTCTCTACGCCCGTTATGCAGATAAGCTTGAAAGCACTGGATACCAATAAACAGGGGCTTAACTTTTACAAGAAGTGTGGTTTTGTGCGTACTGGAGAGGAAGAGGCGGAAATCATTGACCGTATGACGCTGACGGATCTCACTTTAGTGAAGTACATTGCCCGTTCGTAAATCAATTGTTATATGCCACATATAGTAAAACCCCGGAGGTGGTAAGACTCCGGGGTTTTGAAATTTTTTAGATGTCTCGGTTGGTAAGTCCGATTATCTTGAATGCAAAAGGTTTGGATTTAATCCGATTAATTCCTTGGTAGGGAATTAGATACGGATGAAGTCCATGTGTTCAACTTTTGGCTTGAACGCGTGACGTTGAACGTCTTGTGGCTTAACTTTAACTTCTTTGCCATCGATAACTAGAACTAGGCCTTCGTAGAATTCAGGCTTGTCCATTTGGTTTACGATGTCGTCGTGGTTAAGAACGATAGCTACTGCTGCTTCTTCACCGCCGTATACAACTGCAGGGAATTTGCCAGCGTGACGTAGGCGGCGGCTCGCACCTTTACCTAGTTCAGTACGTACTACTGCTTCGAATTTCATAGTATTTACTCTCAAATTAGTAAAAATCAAATGTTCACAATCAACAATGCGACCTTGTTGTTCGTGGTAAAGCTTGAAACAGGAACTGTTCAAGCGAGCGCGGATACTATCATTCCACTTATAAATGGGCAACCCAAATCGTCCCCAAATCAACAAAAAGGTATGATTTATCTGGGTGTAAGGCTATCCCTTTTAACGCTTTGCTTGGATTTTGTTCACATCGGCTTCATTTTCATCGGTTTACTAATCATGGTCCGAAGAACAAAGTTTATGCGTTATATGCTTTATGTTCGGCTGAGATGCAAGACTAAAGATGCTTTTAAGCCACCTAAAGCGCTCGCTTCCAGTGTTAATTGACCTCGGTAACTGTGTGCCATTTCACTGACTATATTTAGACCAAGACCTGACCCAGGGGTCGCTTCATCCAATCTAACGCCTCTCTTGATTACTTGACTCAGTTTCTCTTTAGGGATACCTGGTCCGTCATCTTCAATGATGATGTGTATATTGTCTTTATCCTGAGAGGAGTGCACACGAATCATGTTGTTGGCCCACTTATAGGCATTTTCAAGCAAGTTACCCAGCATTTCGTCGAGATCGGTCTGCTCTACCGCTACATTCAGCTCTGAATCAAGTTCATTAATTAAGGAGATATCTCGGCTCGCATACACTTTATCAAACGCCATTGAGATAGCATCCACACGCTCTGCTGGGTTCGATTTCACTGATAAAATATTCATAGACCCCGCCATGCGAGCACGGCCCAGATGGTAATCTATATGATCTTGTATTTGATTGATCGGAGTACGCAGACGGGATTGCGTATCAGGTTCTAACGTCTGTACTTCATTTTTTAGGACAGAAAGGGGGGTTTTTAGCGCGTGTGAAAGATTGCCTGCATGATTCCTAGCTCGTTCTAACAATTCCTGATAATGGAAAAGCAGAGCGTTGAGGTCGAAGATAAGAGGAGAAATCTCTTTCGGATAGGTTTCTTCTAGACTCTTTTTGTTACCAGACTTCAGCTCGGCCAACTCTTTTTGTAACTTCGTAAGCGGACTCAATGACCAAGCAATTTGCAGCAAAATGACGGCAAGAACCCCTGCGAATAATAAGCCTAAAATAAGCCAGAGTTGCCCGATTAGCGTTTGCAGGGTGCTTTTGATAGGCTCTTCGTCAATACCAATAATGATATGGATAGGCCCATCGTAATCCGGTAAGTACAGAGCTTTTTCGATGGTAATCAGCCTTTCGCCTCTCGCGCCGTAAGCATCGTTATCCAGACCTTTGTATTCGATTTTTTTGTCCCACAAAGAACGAGAACGCTCGAGACTCGTCTCAGTAGAGGCACTCCAATATAAACCACTGTAAGGTCGGTTAAATCGAGGATCTGAGAGCAGAGCAGCGAGTGAGAGGTGCCCAGTCTCATCGACTTCTAACTGAGCGGCGATTTCATCCATAAAAATGCTCAGCTGTGAGCGAGTGTCGTCAACCATATAGTTGTACACTTGGGTCGGTATCGTCACACCAGCTGCGAGGATCATTGCCGTCAACCAAACGATCGCCGCTAAAACGAGGCGACTTTTGATACTCAGTCGTTTTATTGCGTTCAACGGTAGCCTGTTCTTATTCGGCATTTAATTGGTATCCCAACCCTCGGACAGTTTTGATGATCTTTGGCGCGATTTTTTTGCGAATTCGGCCGATAAAAACTTCGATTGTGTTGGAGTCACGATCAAAGTCTTGTTTGTAAATGTGCTCGACGAGTTCGGTGCGAGAAATTACTTTTTCTGGGTTATGCATAAAGTAAGCGACCACTTTATACTCCAGCGCCGTTAAGCTTACTGCTTGCCCTTGCCACATGACTTTAGAAGTGCGCGTATCCAAGCTCAAGTCGCCAATTTGCATCACAGGAGAGGCGTTACCTGATGCTCTTCGCAGTTGCGCGCGAATACGAGCGATAAGCTCAACCATTTCAAACGGCTTAGTTAGGTAATCGTCTGCACCTGCGTTTAGACCTTCAACTCGCTGCGTTAGGGTATCGCGAGCACTCAGGATAACGACAGGAGTATTGATGTTTTCATCTCGAATGCCTTTTAGCACGGTAAGGCCATCCAATTTCGGCAGTCCTAGATCAAGAACAATGGCGTCCCATTCTTCCGATGTCGCGCGATACAGAGCGTCTATGCCATCTTGAGATAATTCTGGTACCCAGCCGGTACTTTCTAATGTTTCGATGATTTGCTCGCCTAAACGAGGGTCATCTTCAACGACAAGTATTTTCATATTGGCGATTCTTATTATGTTTGGAGTGTTATCGAAGTAAGCTACGCATTGCGTCGGGATTACGCATTAGACCAGTTTAGTTGTTTTGTGGCTTTAACGCTTTGTTAAAGCTGCGACCTTTGATCTCAAGCATTTCCAGCGTGGCGGCGTCATACTCAACTTTCAGGACGCTATTGTTGTACAGGATTTTTAACTCATACACCCAAGCATCATCATCTTCTTCAAGCTCGACCTTGATGATACGGCCGTATAGGTCGTTTTCTACTGCGGCGTAAAGGTCCGAAAATGGTCGTATATATCCTTGTTGAACCGCGCGATAGACCTCATCTTGATCTTCATCGAATTCAATACGTGTTCCGGGCTTTTCGACATCTTGCACGATGGCGTGACCATTTTGTGAGGCATAGTAGTCGTCATGCTTGGCGAAACTTGGTGCACACATCAATGTCGTGATAAGGCCGAAAAGTAACGCAGAATGTTGAGAAGTCGTTGCTTTATACATAGTCAAACCTTTTCTAGAACGTTAGCCGCAGTATATCGGATATAGATGAACAGAGAGTGAATCATCGAGTTCAGTTTTACTAAATGTTGCAGAGGTTATTTCAACTCGTCTTCAAAAATTTTGTCTCGCAATTTCCAAAAGCGACCGGATTTCCTTGCAATAACAAACTGAGGCAAACGGAAACGATGTTGATTGGCAACAACACGTGTCGGTGAAGCCTCTTCAAAAGGGCGATGCTTGTCTGCCAAGTGAGGGCGCACAAATTGGTCTTTAAACGTTTGTTTTTGTTTTTTGGTACTCAATGACCAAAACTCATGAACTAACGCATTGCCTTCGCCTTGGTATGGTTCGCCAGAATATGTCACCTTGAGTTGAGATTTACCATCACTGGACTTGAATACTGACAGGTCCATTTCTGTGCATTCAAATATCAATGCATCTTTCAGATTAAGGGCTTCTTTTAATTTTTTATCTGGATCAACAAGCGTTGCGTCACACTCATGACAAATGCGCGCAGCAATATCGTTGTCGGCACCACATTCACCACAGTATTTGGCACGAAAACGGTAGCCACAGTGTTCACGCTCGCCTGTGTCTTCATCTTCAAAGTAACCCTGGCAACGTCTGCCAAAGTGTTCGACCAAGAAACCGTTACTATCCAATTTACCCCAGAAGTTGTTATTGAATCCGCAAGCCGGGCAGGGAATCGTGATAATTTCACTGTCAGAGTCTGGCTTGGGATCACCGACTTCAGGTTGGTATAAATCGTAGCTGTTGCCTGCGTAATCAAGCACTAAACATTCTGATTTTCCGTCTGATAAGCGTAATCCTCGCCCTACAATCTGCTGGTATAGACTGACTGACTCTGTTGGTCGCAAAATCGCGATTAAATCGACATGCGGCGCATCAAACCCGGTAGTCAGTACCGAAACATTGACCAAATATTTTATTTGACGATTCTTGAACGCTTGGATGATCGCATCGCGCTCCGGCGTAGGTGTATCACCAATGACGATTTCAGTTTCGCCTTCAGGCAGTAAACTGTGGATCTCTTGTGCGTGTCGGACAGTCGCGGCGAAGATCATGACACCTTGACGTTCTCTCGCATATTGCATGATTTGCTCAACAATTTGCGGAGTGGCGCGTTTGGCTTTATCGATCACCATGTCCATTTCTGCTTCTTTGTAGCGTCCGGTGTTTGCGGGTTTCAGTTGCGAGAAGTCATAAGACAAAACAGGCGCGTCCATCATTCGTGCCGGAGTGAGGAAGTTTTCGTCGAGCAAGTAACGGATCGGCAGTTCGAAAATACAATCGCGGAAGAATCGAGGCTCTTCGGTGCGTACTTGACCTCGGGTATGGTACTGATAAATCCAGCCCATTCCTAAACGATAGGGCGTTGCAGTTAGTCCCAGCACCTTAATGCCTGGGTTCAGTTCTCGTAAGTGAGTAATAACTTTTTGGTAGCTGCTGTTTTTGTCATCCGGCACACGATGGCACTCATCAATAACGAGCAGAGAAAACTGGTTTTTGAACGAATCTAAGTTACGTACGACCGATTGAACTGAAGCAAACACGACTTGCTGATCAGTTTCTTTTCGCCCCAATCCTGCTGAGAAGATGGAACCTTTTAAACCATAACCTTCATACTTCGCGTGGTTTTGCTCGACCAGCTCTTTAACGTGAGCGAGGACTAACACTCTCCCTTTCGCAAGGCGAGCAAGCTCTGCGATCACCAAGCTTTTTCCGGCACCAGTAGGCAGTACGATCACTGCTGGTGTCGAGTGTTTACGAAAGTAGTGAATGACTGCTTTAACCGAGTCGGCTTGATAAGGGCGAAGTGTGTACATGAAAATATGTGAAATTGCTCAACTATTCGAACGAGGAACGCTATAATACCTGACTTTTATACCCAAGTGACCTTTAAACCGAGATTTGGAGGTTACTTGGGTATAATTCAATGAGGTATTCATGCGTTTAGATAAATATTTGTGTGACGCTCTGGGTGCAACACGCAAACAGGCAACAAAGATCATCAAAAGTGGAGACATCACCGTTGACGGTGAGGTTCAAAAAAGTGGTGCATTTAAAGTACCTGAAGGTGCAGAAGTAATGTGGGAAGACCGCGTTATTGGTGCTCCTGGTCCTCGTTACATTATGTTGTATAAGCCTGCTGACTTTGTTTGCTCACATGAAGATGGCTACAACCAAACTGCATTCGCATTGCTTGATGAGCCTAAAATTGAAAACCTTCACTTTGCGGGCCGATTAGACGTCGACACAACTGGCTTGGTGTTGATTACGGATGATGGTAAGTGGTCTCACCGTATTACCTCACCTAAGCATAAGTGTGAGAAAACGTACCGTGTTTGGCTCGTCGATGCTATTCAGCCAGATTACGCGGAAAAGCTCGAACAAGGCATTATTTTGCGCAATGAATCAGAAGCAACATTACCTGCTCGTTTGGAGATCGTGAACGAGGCAGAGAATGAAGTATTATTAACTATTGTGGAAGGTAAGTATCACCAAGTGAAACGCATGTTTGCGGCGTTAGGAAATAAAGTTGAGTACTTACATCGTGAGCGTATTGGTTCGATTGAACTCGATGAGGCACTAGAACCTGGTGATTATCGCTACCTCACGCAGGAAGAAATTGATTCTATTTGGAATTAATTATCGGCATGGGAAATTCTTTAGTTCCCAATTGGAACTAGTTTTTTGGTAGGAATTGGCTCAAAATTAATTTTCCTACCAAAATTAGTGCCTAGACAATTCCGGTGTGCTTACTCATCTGAGTGATATGCCTTTGCATTTAGCTGAGCCATGCATACTCTTATTGCAAAGCCTTCGGCTGTGGTGAGTAAATGGTGGAATCAATTCCATTGCATTGTGTCTATTTCTCATAAACACACTTCGCTTTCACACGCTTTTCTATGTCGAGTTCGTCAAGGTCACACCTTGGTACATATTTGCCCTTATGATTCTCGAACGTTGATAGAACAGGCCTTTGGCTTCTAGATATCAGCGATATGAGAACCGTCCGTTACGTTCACTTTGCTCTGAAAGTATTGACGAAAGGGCTCCAACAAGAGGTAAAAGAATGACAGAAAAAGCTCAAAGCGCTCCGCAATCCCAAATCAGTTTTCTATTGTTTCTTGTATTAGGAGCGATTGGTGCTTTGACGCCTTTGGCGATCGACATGTATTTGCCTGCTATGCCAACCATCGCGAAAGATTTGGGTGTTGCGCCTGGCGCGGTTCAGATTACGTTGACGGCTTATACGGCAGGTTTTGCGATTGGCCAGTTAATTCATGGGCCGCTTGCCGATAGTTTTGGCCGCAGACCTGTACTGATTTTGGGTGTGCTTTTCTTTGGATTAGCGGCGGTAGTGAGTGCGACCACAAACGGCATTGATGCATTGACTTATGTGCGAACAGCGCAAGGTTTTGCTGGCGCGGCAGCGGCGGTCATTATCCAAGCCGTCGTGCGTGACATGTTTGACCGTGAAGACTTTGCCCGTGCAATGTCTTTCGTTACCTTAGTGATCACCATGGCACCCTTGGTTGCGCCTATGATAGGTGGTCACCTAGCGATCTGGTTTGGTTGGCGTTCGATCTTTTGGGTGTTAGCCATTTTCGCTGTGGTGGTAATTCTACTGGTACTTTGGAAAATCCCAGAGACGTTGAAACCAGAAAATCGTCAGCCGCTTCGTTTTCGCACTACGATGAGAAACTACGCCAGATTATGCTCCAACCCTGAAGCGATAGGTTTGATGCTTTCTGGAGCGTTTTCATTTTCCGGAATGTTTGCATTCCTGACTGCGGGTTCGTTTGTTTACATTGATTTATATGGTGTTCGACCAGACCACTTTGGTTATTTATTCGGTTTGAACATTGTTGCGATGATCATCATGACCAGTATTAATGGTCGCTTGGTGAAGAAAGTTGGCTCTCATGCCATGCTTCGTTTTGGGTTGTTCGTGCAACTTTTGGCGGGGATTGGTTTATTCGTAAGTTGGTTAATGGACTTCGGATTATGGGGCATCGTACCTTTTGTTGTGCTGTTTATCGGTACATTGTCGACGATAGGTAGTAACGCGATGGCGCTGCTTTTAAGTGGCTACCCATCAATGGCGGGTACAGCATCGTCTCTGGCGGGGACGTTAAGATTCGGTATCGGCTCATTGGTTGGCGCGCTGGTGGCATCACTACCAGGTAATGTGGCGTGGCCGATGATCATTGTGATGTTTGCTTGTTCTGTGCTTTCAGCACTGTTTTATTGGACTTTAGGAAGAAAGGCGTAATGTCGAATTACACCAAAGAAATTCAAAACTTAGTTAACTCAGCACTTGAAGAGTTAGATCAAGAGCATCGCTCAGGTAAGTTAGCCAATGCCCCTGTTGCGAATAACCATTATTTAGTGCGCTGGGTTACCAAAGCACTTAAATCTCAGCGTTTCGGTCGAGCCGTAGGCGATGACTTAACACGTTGGCAAAAATCGGGTCGTTCAAAGGGTAATGACGCTGGTTTGTTGTTTATCTTCAAGCGTATTTCCGCTTTTTACGCTCAGTTTTTTCCTGAAGGTGAAGATTCAAAAGTGATCAAAGACTCTGACGTCGAAGCATTTTTAGATGTGATGGAGCAAGCAGGTTGGGAAGTTTCTACCTCTGAACAATTGGTTGGTTGTGGCAAAATCCAAATCTTCACGGAGGGTCAAAACTCTTTGGCGCTATGTGCAGATCAATGCGAAAGCTGCTTCGACGGCGAGCTGCTCGTCAAACCAATGAGCTGGTTTGTACGTGGCAACCATGCTGAGTTTGTTGAGAAAGCAGCGCAAGCGGGTTTTATGGTGCATAAAGTGACGGACTACAAATCGATGGTGAAATACCACGGCGAGTACCTTATCTTTCCTGCAAACGAAGGTAACCAATTGGCTGAGATTCCGTTGAGCTTCCAAGCTTAATCAACTTCTCACAGCAGTAGAATTGAAATATGAAAGCATCAGGTGTTTGAAACGTCTGATGCTTTTTTTGTCACGTCACTCTGTATTTAAAAGCGATATTTCCAATAGACGCCGCCATATAAACCTTCATAGCTTTGTAAAACGTCGCCCATCGTTTCGGTTTCGTTATTAAACAAGTAATCCTCTTCTGAGTAGTCTTCATAACGGAGGTTGAGCTGCACGTTTTGATTTTCAGATACTTCATAGTCAGCGATGACTTCAAATCGGTACGAGTTCGCCTTGTTATCAGGATATTGGTAGCCACCAGATGTGGTTGAAGATTTTCCATCAGCTTGGCTGTAGCTGTAATCAAACGAGATAGAAAGTTTGTCGTCTAGTAGTTGCTCTTTACTCACACCAAAGCCAATGGTTGTGATGTCATCTTTGAGTTTGGTGGTGTAGCGATTCCAACCGACAACGTCAGAGTTTGCTTGTTGTTGCTCGGAGCGGATGACCTGTTGATTGTAAAAAACATGCCCGTTTAGTCCGTCGAGTAAATTGAAGTTGACGCTGATATCGTAGCCGTAATCTTCTCCTTCGCTTAAACCTATATCGGGTTTAACATAGTCGTCGTTGCCGTACCAAAGCTCTGCAAGCAATTGGACATCGTCGGTCATGTCATAACTGCCGTGGCCACGGAGCTCAATCCTCTCTTTGTCGGCTAAATAGTATTGGCGCAAATTAGGCGAGTCGCTGCTGTCGTCCTGCCAATCAGAGCCATCGCGAAAAGAGTAGGAGACTTTACCGCCTAATTGCCACGGTCTATTTGGTCGGTACTGGGCCCCAACAAAAACGCGTTGTTCATCGGTACGTTTTCGGTCGGCATAGCTTCGCTCATCTTGTCTAAAATGGTAACCCGTATTCACTTTTACATCAGAAGTAACACGATGCTTGAGTGTTGCTTCCAGTTTGGTTTTGGTGTGGTCGTATTTTTCTCTCGTCGATCCGATGATGGTGTTTCTATCGGAGTTATCGTCTTTATCTGAATAGTCCGCAGAAATGGCGAAAGCAGTGTCTCGCGAAAGTTTGTTGTGGTAATCCGCGCTCATTTGCCAAGTGTTAGTTTCGCCATGGAATGTATTGGAGTTAACGGGGGACTGTGGAAACTGATTTAACCCGCCTTCAGAAGACGTCTGTGACCAAAGTAAGCGGCCACTGAACGTTTGTTGATTCAACCGATAATTCCCCGTGACAGCAAATTGGTGAAAGTCGTTGTCAGGCTCATACGCAAGGTGGTTGGCGTAAGGGTTAGTAACACCGCCGTAATAGAGTGCGGACTTTTCATTGCGGAAAAATGAGCCGCGATACGCAATATCCACCAGCCACAAATCTTCAATGTAGCTCACTCCTACTTGAGTATTTAAGGTTTCATGATCGACGGCTTTGGGTATGAATCCCGGCGCGTTGGCGTAACCCGGAATGGTCGATGAATAGAGCGAAGTTGTGCCTTCTTTACGTTCGTGCTTCATGGATGCATATGGCTTCCATGGCGTATGTGGTGTGTACTTGAGTTCTAACTTAAACGTCTCTCGCGTCACTGAGTTTTCATATTTCGATAGGTCACCACTAACGAGTGCATCTTCTCTTGGATGATACGCACTGAGTGAGGACTGATTCCAGAAATACGGCGTTTCACTGTAACTGCCGAGGATACGTAATCCGTCGTACTGGCCCATTTCCCACTGCAGTAAGAAGCGTTGCAAACCAAGATCTTCGACGACGATTCGATTGTAGAACCCATCGTCTTCATATTGTTCGATATCGGCGTTTAGGCTCGCGTTAAAGTGTTTATTGTCAGAGTTTGTACCGTAAACGGGTGGATTCCAATTATAGAATCGCGAGGAACCATCGTTGTTAAGGTAACCGACGCCAGCGCTGACTTCTCCACTCCACGTGCCATCGCTGCTGCATTCACTGCACTGCCAGCGGCTAGTGTCGGCTGGTTGAGAACGTTGTAACGAATAATCGTTGGCGTGCGCTTGCACAGCAAAAGCAAGGGAAATAGCGATGCACAGTTGAGATAGTTTCATGCCTCCCTCCTAATAACTTAATGTTTGACCACGTGGGTGGTTAGAGCCATGCACTTGATTGTGGCAGTTCAAACAACTTCCGCCGCGCACTCTCAAGTCGTTTTCAGGAATGACTACGTTTGCATGTGGCACACGGTGGCATTCCTGACATAGCATTGGCAGCCGTTTATTGAGCAGGGCTTTGTTCACTGAACCATGAGGTGTGTGGCAGGATGTACAATCTTCAGTTACAGGCTCATGCTCCCATAAGAATGGGCCGCGTTTTTCTGCATGACACTCGTAACAAGCGTTATTGACGGTTGACCAGTTCAGGCTCGCTTCATTTAATGCCTGATGTGGATTGTGGCAGCTAGAACAAGTCATGACGCCGTCAATGATAGGATGACGACTGCGTTTGTGGATATCCGATTTGGTGCGGGAGTGGCAATCGGTGCATTTGTCTGCTTGCATTTCGGCAACCATCATCGGATCGTTTTTTTGATGCAGTTGGTGACAGCTTGCACAAGACAGACCTTCAAAAGCGTGCTCACTGCTATGCCAAGTCGAGCGTTTCGCATCTTGGTGGCAAGATAAACACACGCTGTTTTGCTTTTCGGCCGGAACAGGGGAGTTTGGCCCAAAGGTGATCATCGGCTCACGAACTTGTCCTTTTCGCGGATTGCGCGCGTGATTGTTTGCTGGGCCATGGCATGCTTCACATTGTTTATCATTCATTGGACCATGCAAGTTCGCTGACTTGCCGTGGATGTTGTCGAAAATACCGGTTGCAGGTTTGTCTGAGGTATCGTCATGGCAACGAAGGCAGCCATCTGGCCCGCGGCGTGAATATTTCCCCTCGGAAAACTTGGTGTCTAATATGGTTTCAATTTCTTCTTGAGTTAACGTCGCCGCTTTGGGTTCTGGCTCGGCGATATCTTCCGAACTGACGGTGAAGATGACGCCTAACCCAAGTATCCCAGTTACCAACCACCGCAGAAACATTGCTTTCATAGCTCTTCCTTTTCTTATCCTTAATTGTCAAAGCATTGTGTTCAATGACGAATTCAACGGTAGTCGTATACCTTGTGAACCTTATCTACCCCTTGTGACTGACCAATGGCATGGCAAGTTGCACATTGTTCGGAGCCCGTTGCTTGTGCTGCTGTGTCTGCTCCAAATACCGCGCCGTGATTTAGCATATGGTTCAGAGGCGCATCTCCTGCCACGGTATCCGGGTCAGCATTAGCTAAAGATGACTCTAGGTGACACGCGCCACAGGCGACTAACGCAGGACTAAAGTACTTACCACTCGCCATAGAAGGTCGCGTATTTTGTTGGCTAGGTAAGTTGTATTGAGCATTGGTATGGCAGGCCTCACAGTTGTTGACTGCGCCAGGGAAAGGCGCTTCACCGCTATGAGCGGAGCCAAAGGCGTGGAATGAGTGCACGTGGTACTTTAGATCAGCCGCCATCCCAGGATAAAACGCAGAACGTTCTGAGTTATGGCAATTTTTACATTGTTGGAAGTCGGTGGCGGCATGTGGATGCTCACCAAGCTTATGGATAGTCAGCTCTTTGTGACAATCGTTACACGATGAAATGTCCGCGCCCACTGGCAGTTTGTGTTGCTTGTTGATACCAGACACATCAAACGAGCCGGATGCGTTATTGGCGGCAATGACGAAAGGCGATTTGATAAGATCGATGCCTTCAAACGTGACGCATTCGGCGAGCTCGCCATCTCTACGGTTGGCGCAAAGTGGCATGTCGGCGATGTTAACCGTCAACGTAGAGTTGGAGATTGGCTTAATCGCAGCGTCAGTGAAGTCTTTATGACACAAGAATAGGCCTTCTCCTTGAGCCTCACAGCCGTCACCAAGTGCGCCATCATCGGCGACGTTGAGACTGTTGTTTGCGACCATCGGGCCTTGGCCGTTATCCCAGTTCAGCAACAAATTGAGGTGCCCATGTTCATTAATGAAAGGGGTCAGTTCGTTGATGGATCCAATACCTGAGCCCGCTTTCGACACTCTTAGTTCAACTTCAAACTGGTCATCAATAAATCGCGCGTTTTCAACGTTGATTTCGAGCGAATTACGTGCCTTTGCAAGATTCTCTAAACGCATTACGTGAACCGTTTTAGCACTTCGGCTTGCGTCTTGGCCGATGATTGGATCACCATTGTCATCTCGGTCATAAGGTCGGTGACAGCCCGAGCAGGAGTTTTGTGGCTCGCCGTTTCTTACCCAAGCCGTACCGACTTGGTTATCATGCGCGCCTCTGTCTCGGTACAAGTGACAGGTCTCACAGGCAACTTGGCTTGGGTGTTCAAACCAATTGTTGGCGTCTGATGCTTTCGCAACATCGGTTGAATGGCAGGTTGTACAGTTGCGGGCATCTTGCGGGAAAGGGTTGCCTTCAATGACTAAACCATTGATGTCGGTAACGAGCGCGTCATTCCCGTCGACAGGTTGTTTGTAGGTGTCGGTGTTATTTCTGTCGCTACCTAATTTGAAAACATTACCGTGGTATTGATGAACAACGGCTGCGAGAGGGCGTCTGGCTGGCGCAGCGCCAGGGTTACTGTCATTGTGGCAAGCGGTACAAACGGCAATGTTGTTATCAATTGAGCGATAACCCGGTCCATGATGAAGCGGTTCGCCCATATGGCAGTTTTCGCAGGTGCCTTTTTCTATTACATTGCGAGAGACAACCGCATCTGAACTTTCTTGCGGCACCCATTCAAACACGTAGGTAAAACCGTTGCCTTGCTCGCCATACGCCATGACGATTCGGTGGAGTTTATCCGCATCCCAAGCGATAAAACCATTGTTGCTAGAAGAGTCGGCAGTATAAGGATCGGACACTTTCAAAACGTCAGGAATGGCAAACGTGTAGCGATATCCCTCGTCTGTTTTTACTAGTGTTCCATCCCAAACACTCTCCATGCTGGCACGGTTATTTGCGGTATTACTTGAGTGATGGAAACTCTTCCAATAAGTGTTGCCATGGCGCCCATTGAAGGCAAAGGCTGGATCGTTCGAGTTTTGTGTATCGACACGAGAGGGCATTGCTTTGAGAAGTGCGATGCGAAAATCTCTCGTTTCGTCTAGCTCATGAGGTCTGCCACTGCCGTCTTTGACGGTAAAATTGACCACCAGTTTGGTTTCTCCGGATTCTTGAGTGACCAATGATGGCTCGGAAACACTGATCTTGAAATCACCAAGTGCAGGTGGTGGTGTATTCTGATCGTTGTTGCTGTCTGGACCACATCCGGTGAGCAGTAAAATAAAAAATATTAATGTAGCGATCGACTTTAAACCGTTCATAGTCCCTCTCGATTCGTCCTAAAGTAAGTGGGAATGCATGGGAATGGTTGAATATTTCAATAAACGATTGATTGAAATATTAATTTCATATTCAAGGCAAAAGAAAAAATATCCATATTTACATCGCTTGAATAAATCGAAACACATGGCTTGTAAGAGTATAGACGCAATATGAAATATTATTAAAATAAACCACTATTTTTGTATGTGAATTTTGGGGTTGAATTTATTGTCATTTTAAATCAATTATTTGGGTTGGATTTTCTGCGATTGAAGAGGTCAGCGCAGAAAAAGTAAGGGTATTGAACTACGATACTTTAAATAGTTGACGGCTTAATATTTTTATCTTGGATATCGTTGGTTTTAAGTCGCATTTATAAATTGATTTTCTTATCGTTTATTCGTTGTCTGGTTTTGATTAATAAAGATAATTACTACGGAGTCAGTCTAATATGCACCAACTAATTAAATTCTCTCTAAAATTTTCCTCGGTGTTAGTCATTAGCTCAGTTTTGGCCTCCCACAGTTTAGCGTCACCAAGTGAGCTAATTTCACAATACGAATGTGAAGCTTGTCATGGGCCAAACGGTGTTAGCTCAGACACGAATATTCCTACCATCGCAGGGATTCCCGAGTTCAACTTTTTTGACCAGATGTTGCGTTACCTTGAAGGCAGACCCTCAGCTTCGGTTAATCACGTATACGGAGACACGAGCAAAAAAGGCGACATGGTGTCGATAGTTAAATCTTTATCTGAGGCGCAGATTGAAGAGTTAGCAAAACATTATGCTGGGCTCGAGTTTGTGCCAGCTAAGCAGTCTTTTGATCAAGCGTTAGCGATGAAAGGTAAGGCTATCCACGCGAAAAGTTGCGAGAACTGTCATTCGGATGGTGGCAGTAACGCTCTGGATGAAGCTTCGATTTTAGCTGGTCAGCAGAAGGGCTATCTCGCCACTACGTTGCAACAGTTTAAGCAAGGCAAACGCTCCGTTGATAAAAAAATGGATGAGGCGTTCAAAGGGCTTAGTGCCGATGATTTAAACGCGCTCGTAGAATACTATGCGAGTTATCGCTAGCGCTGCTTTGGGATGAACACCAATGAGTTTATGGCGTAAACCAAACAGAAAATGGATGCTCGGCATACCAATTGGTGGCTTATTGGCGTTTATCCTTGGTGGGGCGGCCCTCAGTGTTTTTCACTTTGGTATGGATTACACCAATCGCAACGAGTTTTGTTACAGTTGCCATATTGGGATGGATACGATAGTTGAGGAGTACCAAGCATCTCCACACTTCAAAAATGCTCAGGGTGTGGTTGCCGCTACGTGCAGTGATTGCCATGTCCCTAGGGAGTTTTTTGCTAAAATCGCATTGAAAATCGGCGCTACAGCCGACATCTATCACAAACTGACTGGAGAAATTACGTTAGAGAACTTCGAGGCGGAGCATCGTCCGAGGTTGGCTGCTGAAGTCACACAGCAGTTTATCGAGAATAAATCAAAGCAGTGTCGATATTGCCATTCCGTTGACAAGATGGATTTCGAAGCGCAAGGACGAACCGTTGCGCGTCGGCATCAAATGATGGAAAGCCGAGAGCAATCGTGCATAGATTGTCATGCGGGGGTTGCTCATCACCTGCCTATTTCTCTAGATTCTTCAGAGACTGTCCCACCTGAGGAGTAATACTGATACTTTCGGCTTCTTTCGCGATGGCTTTGACCATGCCTTTGAATATGAATAGATGGGCTGGCATCATGGCAAACCAGTAAAGCAGCCCGAGAAATCCCTGCGGGTGCCACCAAGCGGTGATATCCAGTTCTCGTTCATCACCATGGTCTTTGATGGTAATTTCTAAACGTCCAAGCCCCGGGCCTTTCATACCAAAAAAAAGTGAGAGGAACTGATTTTCTTCGCAGCGAATCACTTTCCAAGAGTCTATATAATCGCCGACTTTGAGCTCCGGCCCCGGAGGAGAAACGCGAATCGGTTTCCCGCCACCAAAAAAGATGTCGAGCCATTCACGTGTGCGCCACAAAATGTTGGCAAAGTAATAGTCTTTTTCACGACTCCCGATTTTTTGAGCCACTTTCCATAATGCCGCAGCGGAGGCTTGAGTTTTTATGCTCGCACCGGCTTGTTTAGGGTAGTAGCCATACCCCGGTTGCCATCGACGAAGTGCCGCTGGCTCAAAGCCCCAAACATTGCTGCGCACAAACGTGCCTTCATCTTGAATGGTATCGGATACCGCTTGCTCGTAGCTGATCAGCGTTTGCGGAAATCGTGCTTCAATCGCTTTGGAATCGGCAATGTAGTCATGCTCTAACCCCGCGAGTAATGCTTTGCCGATGTTTGCTGGTACAGAGGTGACCAAGCCGAGCCAGTACGATGCCATTTTGGGGGTAAGCAACGGTGTCGACCACAGCCGATAAGGCTTGTTGGTGATTCGGCAAATGACTTTAAACTGCTCGCGGTAGCTGAGCGTATCTGGCCCACCAACTTCATAAATTTGGCTTTCTTCTGGGGGTGATGCTTCGGCCAACTGCAATAAATAGTGATTGAGGTTGGGTAGGGCAATAGGGTTGGCTTTTGAGTCGACCCATTTAGGCGCGATCAAAATAGGTAAGTTGTAGACAAAATCTCGCATGATCTCGAAAGCCGCGGAGCCGGGGCCAATGATGACGCCTGCACGCAATTCAGTTACTGGAACGCCAGACTGTCGGATAATTTTGCCCGTTGCTTTGCGTGCGGCTAAATGGCGCGAGTTTCCGGTTTGCGGTTGGATGGCACTTAAATAAATGACATGTTTGACACGGCTTTGCTCCAACGCGTATTTAAAGTTCAAAGCAAGGTTTAGCTCGTACTCAACAAAGTCATCGCCTTGTGCCATTCCGTGTACTAGGAAAAATACCAAGTCAAAATCGTTCACCACAGCGAGCGTGGCTTCTGCGTCGGCTAGGTCCAGATACCGCAACGTTAAATTAGGATGGGGCCGAGTCCTTGACTCCAAATAATCGATATGTCGCGCTGCGGCCGTGACGGCGTAACCTTTATCTAAGAGTAACGGAAGAAGTTGAGAACCAATGTAACCCGAGGCGCCTAGCACCAACACCTTTTTCATTATCTGTCCTTTTAATCGTTGGTGGAATAAACACCACAGAGTATAATCATGAGACACTTTCCCCATTCTATCAATAAGTTGTCGTTGGAGCGCTTGTGACTTTTCTCTCTCAACTCTCAATACATGCAGATAAAGCATTCTTACGTCGCTTATTTGCGATCGCGCTACCAATTACACTGCAAAGCATGATGTTTTCTAGTCGAAGCCTCGTTGATGTGCTTATGCTCGGCCAACTTGGTGAAGCTGAAATAGCCGCTGTTGGGGTAGCGGCGCGCGCGACGTTTGTTACTACTATCATGTTAGTTGGAGTGACGACGGGTGGTGCATTACTGACCGCACAATATTGGGGGGCAGGCGATAAAGTCGGCGTACGTCGCAGTACCGCTTTAACATGGATGATAGCCATGGTGTTTGCCGCCATTGCTGTTGCTTTGTTTGTTATTTTCCCACAGCCAGTCATGAAACTGACTACAGACTCACAAGAAGTGATTGAGTTAGGGGCCAGCTATCTAATTATTTCATCCGTTAGCATGTTTGCTGTTGCGTGTGTCGCTAGTATGTCGGTGGGGTTGAGAGCGATGCACCAACCGGGGCTGAGCACATTTTTTAGTGGTATAGGCATTCTGTCTAATGTTTTCCTCAACTGGGTGTTAATTTTTGGTCACTTAGGTTTTCCTGCTTTAGGGATTACAGGGGCAGCCATTGCAACGGTTATCAGTGGCGCGATCGAAGTCGGTTGTCTATTTGGCTATTTATGGCTGAAGAAACACATAATTGCATTTGGTTGGGATGATATACGCGCAGGTTTGGTTTTAGACAAAATAACGCGTTTCTTGAGCCTTTCCTTACCGACCACATTTAACTTTTTGGCATGGGCTGGTGGATTGTTCGCTTACCATGCCATCATGGGGCAAGCGGGTGTGCAAGGTTTGGCAGCGTTGTCGGTGATGACGCCCGTTGAGTCAATCGCTCTCGCTATGATGATTGGCCTATCGAATGCAGCTGCGGTTTTAGTGGGTAACCAACTCGGCGCGAAAAACTTTGAACCTGTGTATTACCAAGCTTGGGCTACGGTCATTTTGAATGTGTTTATCGCATTTGTGGTCGCTGTTGTATTGATAGTGTCCAATCAATGGATCCTTAATGCGTTTAGTGCACTGACAGCGGATACTCGCCAGTTAGCTGAACAGTTTATGGTGATTCTTGCTTTAGGTGTCGTACTACGCTCGGTGCCGATGATGGTCATTGTTGGGGTATTACGTGCAGGTGGTGACGTTAAGTTTTGTTTGTATCAAGACATTCTTGCGCAGTGGGTGATCGGGATTCCACTCGCGGCATTTGCAGCGATTCAGCTCGGTTGGGACCCACAATGGGTTTACTTACTCTTTTTGACCGAGGAAGTTGTGAAGTGGACGATTTGTCTGCCAAGAATGGTGAGCCGAAAATGGATGAAAAACCTTATCGGTCAATAGAGGTAAACAGAGCTTTCTGCAGCTGCAAAAATCTGCTCAATACGTCAACAAAATTAGGAACAGAAAGTGAATCGAGTTGCATTTGTACTCTCATAGTGTGATCAAGCATTCAAAATACTTTCTACTAACAGGATTTTAGTGTAGATTCTGATCCCAATTTTTAAATACCATCCGAGCGGCATAATCAATGTTAAAACTGTCAGACCTATGTAAAGGCTATGTAGACGGGGGAGAATTTCACCCTGTATTACAAGGGGCAGAATTAACATTACAGCAAGGTGACCAAGTCGCTCTGATGGGAGAAAGTGGCTCGGGTAAAAGTACTTTGCTGAACTTAATTGCCGGACTGGATACTGCAGACTCTGGTGAAGTTCAGTTTCCAAATTTTGCCATGCATGATGCGCCAGAGCATTTGAGAACCCTTTATCGCCGCAACAATATTGGTAATATCTTCCAACAGTTCAACTTGCTTCCTACGCTCAATATTGCCGATAACATTCGTTTTTGTCGTCAGTTAAAGGGTTTGCCAGAAGATAAAGAGTTGTGGCGTCAAATTCTTTCTGCTCTGGATTTAATGCCTCTGCTAGGCCGCTACCCGGAAGAAGCATCTGGTGGTCAGCAACAACGTGCTGCTATTGCTCGCGCACTCTATATGGAACCTAAAATCCTACTCGCTGATGAGCCAACTGGTAGCCTAGACGAGCGAAACGCAGAAGCGGTAATGCGCTTATTGACGAGTCTCGCTCGCCAGCTGGAGTGTACTTTGCTGTTAGTGACGCACAGTGAAAAAGTGGCGGCCCATATGGAAGGTAAGATTCGACTTCAAGGAGGGCAACTGCATGTTATGGCCCGTAGTTAAGGCACTACTCGGTCATTACCGTCGTTACCCACTACAAATTATTCTTGTCTGGCTAGGGTTAACCTTAGGCGTGTCCCTTCTTGTTGGTGTTACTTCTATCAACCAGCATGCAAAACAAAGTTATGCGACAGGAGAAAAGCTTTTCTCCAATCCTTTGCCATACCGAATCCGAACTAAACACTCTGCCAATAAAATCCCTCAAGGTTTCTATATCCAGTTGCGTCGAGCTGGGTTTAACCAATGTGCGCCGTTTGACGTGCTGCATCTAGATGCTAAAACCGATATGAGCTTGATGCTGGTGGGGATTGATCCTGTCGCGATGATTCCATTGCAGCAAGGCAAATCTTTGGGTGAGATGCCCGTTCTATCATTAATGAAACCTCCTTATCCCATTCTAGTCAGTCAAGATTTGGCCGCTTACATGAGTTGGCAGGATGGGGACTTTATTGAGATGAATGACGGAAGTCGTCTCGGACCGATTCAAGTCGATAAAAACAAAATGCTCTCTGGGACTCGGCTGGTTACCGACATCTCATTACTGCGTATGCTCAAGCGGAGCTCAGGTTTGTCTGCGATTTCTTGTGGTGAAATGCCAGAGGAAAAGCTAATAGCACTGAAAAATATGCTACCTAATGGCATGACGCTCGTTAGGAATACGCGCACGGAGCTTGAGTCGTTAACTAATGCATTCCACATGAACCTCACCGCGATGGGGATGCTGTCATTTTTGGTCGGGTTGTTTATTTTTTATCAAGCGATGTCTTTGTCATTTATTCAGCGACAACGTTTGGTGGGTATTTTGAGACAGACGGGGGTCAACGGAACGCAGTTGGCTCAAGCATTGTTGTTAGAGTTGTCGTTGCTCGTCTTTATTGCGTGGGCGTGTGGTAACTTTTTTGGTTTGATCTTGGCAAATGAGCTGATCCCTGCAGTCTCATCGAGCCTGAGCGATTTGTACGATGCCAACGTAGGCTTAACAATAGGATGGTCTTGGCAGTCCAGCTTATATAGTCTGATCATGGCAGCGATGGGCGCATTAATATCGTGTTTGTGGCCATTGATTCGCTTGCTGAAGTCACAGCCAATTCGTCTATCTTCTCGACTGTCATTAATGCGATTTGCAGGGCGTGAGTTCTCTTGGCAGGCTCTTGCTGCGTGTGCGTTTTGTGTCGCGGCAATCGCAGTGTATCAAGCACCGAAAACACAAGAAACTGGCTTTGCCATTATTGCGCTGATGTTGGTTAGTGTGGCCTTGTTTATGCCATTTATTATGTGGCATATGTTCCAGAGCTTTTCTTACACCATGCGTTGGGTACGTGTACGTTGGTTTTTTGCCGATGCGGCTGCGAGCATGAGTTATCGCGGCGTGGCAACAATGGCGTTTATGTTGGCACTGGCGGCAAATATCGGCGTAGAAACGATGGTAGGTAGTTTTAGGGATACGACCGATAAATGGCTCAGCCAGCGATTGGCAGCGGATATTTATATCTATCCTACAAATAACTCAGCAGCTCGGATGAGTGCGTGGCTGCAAAACCAACCAGAAGTCAACTCGGTTTGGTGGCGTTGGGAAAAAGATATGCCAACCGAACATGGTGCCTTGCAAGTGGTGAGTACAGGCTCTTCTGAAGGTGAGCTAGATGCACTGACGGTAAAGCTAGGTGTCCCGAATTACTGGTATCAACTGCACGCGACCAAGAGCTTGATGGTGAGTGAATCGATGGCCTTGAAGTTGGATATTCGCCCAGGAGACTTCATTAACTTGCAGGAACCACTGGGTGGAGACTGGCAAGTCGTTGGTGTTTATTATGATTATGGAAACCCGTATAACCAGGTGATGATGTCGCACCGGAATTGGCTGTATGCATTTGCAGGGACGGGCAATGTTGGCCTTGGCGTGGTGTTAAAAGATAGCGTTAATGGGGAGGGCCTGAAAAATCGCTTAGAAAATGTATTCCGCCTCCCGCAAGACCGTGTGTTTGATAATGGTAATATTTATAGTCAGGCAATGAGGGTATTTGATCATACCTTCGCTATTGCAGGAACCTTGGGCAACATCACGCTGATTATTGCTGTGTTTGGCTTATTCTTCGCGACATTGGCGGGCGAGTTGTCACGGCAGCGGCACTTCTCTTTGCTGAGATGTATGGGTGTATCCGGAAAGGAACTTGTCGCATTGGGTGGTTTACAGTTGTTTGTCTTCGGGGCCATTTCCGCGATTATTGCGGTGCCACTTGGTCTGGCACTTGCACACTTGATCGTTGATATTATCATTAAGCAATCATTCGGCTGGTCTCTGGAGCTTCAAACGATCCCTTGGGAATACGCTCAAACTATTGCTTGGGCGATGCTTGCCATCATGATTGCTGGCGCATTGCCAGTTATTAGAATGATTAAGAGTACGCCAATGAAGTCATTAAGGGATGCGTTGTAATGAAAAAAGTGGGCTCTAAAAAACGCTTGTTAGTTTCAACGATCATTGTTATTACGTTTGCCTTTTTGACCGGGGCTGCTTTTTACTCAACTTTTTGGTTGGAAGCGACAGCGACACAAGAAAGCGAGCTTAATTCTATTCTAACGCGTGAAAATCAAACGATTTTCGAACCTGTATTACCTGACGAGCATGTCTCTTTGCCGTCAGACTTTCGCTTTCATCCTGAGTACCAACATGAATGGTGGCACTACTTTGCGAAACTGAAAGATGAACAAGGGAAAATATACAATGTTCAATGGAGCTACTTCAGGGTCGCGACGGATGAGCGAGAAACCAGCGGATGGCAAAACCCTCAACTGTACATTTCACATGTTGTCGTTAGCCATGGTTCGCACGTCTGGAAAGAGCAACGTGTAGCGAGAGGCGGGATAGGCCAAGCTGGCATGACTAATCGTCCTTTCAGGTTATGGATTGATAATTGGACGTGGCGTTCACTTGGTGCAACGCCTTTCCCTGGTAACTTGAATGTGACTACCGATACGTTTGGTTTAGATCTCAATACTATGACAAATGGCCCCTTTGTCGTGAATGGAGACAAAGGTTTTCAGGTTAAACACGCGTTGCAATCTGTTGCCTCTTTCAGTTTTAGTGCGCCATTTTTAAAGGTGAAAGGGAGTTTGAACATTAATGGCAAACGCTTCTCTGTTGCTGGCTCTGCTTGGGCTCAGAAAGAGTGGGGCAGTGGCTTAATTGGTGAAGGGCAACAGGGTTGGGATTGGTTTGTATTCAATTTAGATGATGGTCGAGCACTGACAGTCAGCCGCTATCGCCACCATGGACAAACACCGCACGTGTTTGGCACCTTGTCCACACGCTCAGGTAAAGTCATCAATCTCTCAGACGATGATATCAGTATTAAACCAATGCAAGTGACCAGTTTATCAAATGGAAGAAGGCTGCCTTTGCAGTGGATTATTAATATTCCAAAGCATCAAATTAACTTGACCACTCGTATTATCAAATCAGATATGTGGCTTCCTTTTGTTATACCGTATTGGGAAGGCCCTACCTTAGCTTCTGGCTCCAACGAGGCTTGGGGCTTTATGCAGCTCACTGGTTATTAAATTCTGATAAAAACCACCCCAATGGGTGGTTTTTTAGTGGATGAAACTTCCTGAATTTTTCTCAAAAGTATGGGGTTATCATGACAGTACATGCCATGTTATGCTGATTTTCTCATAATCTTGATAAACATTTGGCGCGATAACAACAAGTACGCGCTGTGATCAAAATTGAGTGTTATGTTGGAAAATACGATGTATAGTAAACTTCATATCGGAAAAATCGAAGTTTATACTCTGAAGAAGCGATTATTCTAAAGTTTTCGACCGCTATACACTCTTATCATTCTTTGTTAATCGTTTATTAAGATAATAAATATAAGGACGAAACCATGAACGATGTCATTCGTGACTTTTTCAAAATGGAATCAGCTGGTGGTATTCTTCTCGTGATTGCAGCGGCAATTGCGATGACCATTGCTAACTCACCGCTGGGCGAAACTTATCAATCTGTACTGCATACTTATGTATTTGGTATGTCAGTTTCTCACTGGATTAATGACGGCCTAATGGCTGTTTTCTTCTTACTCATTGGCCTTGAAGTTAAGCGAGAGCTACTTGAAGGTGCGTTAAAATCAAAAGAAACCGCAATTTTCCCTGCGATTGCAGCGGTTGGCGGTATGTTAGCTCCTGCTCTTATTTACGTAGCCTTTAATGCCAACGATCCTGAGGCGATTTCTGGTTGGGCAATTCCAGCGGCGACAGATATCGCTTTTGCTTTAGGTATCATGGCGTTATTAGGTAAGCGTGTACCAGTAAGCCTAAAAGTGTTCTTGCTAGCGCTTGCTATCATCGATGATTTGGGTGTGGTTGTTATTATCGCGCTATTTTACACCGGTGACCTGTCGACCATGGCGTTGCTTGTTGGCTTCATCATGACTGGTGTCCTATTCATGTTGAATGCGAAGGAAGTAACAAAACTTACGCCATACATGATCGTCGGTGCGATCTTATGGTTCGCGGTGCTTAAATCTGGTGTTCACGCAACATTGGCAGGTGTAGTGATTGGTTTTGCTATCCCACTAAAGGGAAAGCAGGGCGAACATTCTCCACTTAAACATATGGAGCACGCGCTTCACCCATACGTGGCATTTGGTATTCTGCCTCTATTCGCATTTGCCAATGCGGGGATTTCGTTAGAAGGCGTATCGATGTCAGGTCTAACTTCAATGCTGCCACTCGGTATTGCTTTGGGTCTACTGGTTGGTAAGCCTCTAGGTATCTTTACCTTTAGCTGGGCAGCGGTAAAAATGGGCGTTGCTAAGTTACCTGAAGGGGTTAACTTCAAGCATATCTTTGCGGTATCTGTGTTGTGTGGTATTGGCTTTACAATGTCTATCTTCATTTCCTCTTTAGCGTTCGGAAATGTAAGTCCTGAATTTGATACCTATGCTCGACTAGGCATCTTAATGGGTTCGACGACAGCAGCATTACTTGGCTATGCCTTACTGCACTTTTCTTTGCCTAAGAAAGCGCAAGCGTAAGATAAAAATGCGCTATTTTGTAAAGCCTCCCAATCGGGAGGCTTTTTTATACCCATAGTTCAGTACATCAGCGACTTAATAGCGACACTTTCGTATTGAGCGGATGTCTAGACCATGGAGATGAACGGAATCATCGAAAAGTTAGGTTGTAGATCTGCGGGCGAAAAAAAGCCCAGCCGAAAATTTGACTGGGCGGATACAAACATAGGAGTTAATAAGAAAAAAGCAGCAACGTAACAATTAGGTGGAAACAAGTTTGACGGCCAGTGAAACTTAAAATGCCCTAGTTGTTACATTTATTCAGACCGAGCCTTTTCCAAACAGTTCCATTTTTTTTCAAAAAAATTCGATTTAATTCTTTCTGCCCGCTTGTATCGTAAAGAAGTAAGAGAAGAGGCGAACAACGTAACCAACTTAATGGCGGTTTGAAACTCGATAGCCCTCTTTTCTATAGTAGCTATAAACCTAAATTGCATTTTAAACCCGTATCTCCCGCTCCGACAGCCCAACGACATTGCTAGCGTTTCAAATACGATGGTTTGCGAAACTTGGTCACTTTCTTCAGGCGAGCATCATTTGCTTATTAGACTTAAATTCAAAAGATTAGATCACACCTTCTAAGTTCTGGTCAGACCAATTGGTTAAAGTGTGATGTTAATCATTTGTTAATCTTAAGTTTCGGGAGTATATTTTCAAACAGTTGTTTAATACGAGTGATTAAAATGGCCCCGAGAACATCAACAAAAGAAAAAATACTCGATGTCGCAGAAGGACTCTTTGCTGAACATGGCTTTAATGATACTTCGCTAAGAACGATAACAGGTAAAGCTAACGTTAACTTAGCATCGGTAAACTATCACTTTGGCGATAAAAAAACGCTGGTTAGAGCGGTTTTAGATAGGTATTTAGAAGCACTAATGCCGAGCATTAAGACTTCATTAATTGAGTTAAACACGCGCGATAGCTACAACATGGACGATGTCTTTGAGTCATTGCGATTACCTTTACGTACATTAAATGATGTACGCCCAAATGGTACTGCGCTGTTTATGTTGTTAATTGGCCGCGGTTATACAGACGTTCAAGGTCATCTACGCTGGTTCATTACCACCAGATACGAAGAGGTACTGAACCTTTTCACTTTCTCGATAATGAAGGCGAACCCGGAACTATGTGAAGAACAGTTGTTTTGGCGATTGCACTTCACGTTAGGAACCTGTGTATTTACGATGGCTTCAAGCCAGGCTCTTTCGGAGCTGGCACAAAGTAAGTTTGAAAAGGAAGTCGATGTGAAATCTGTCGTCGATTTACTGATTCCATATTTGTCAGCAGGAATGTCAGCAAAGCAGTTGGCATAAGACAAATAAGAAAGTTAAACCAATAATAAAATTATGCCCAGAGCGGTTACGTGAACAAAAGGATCTGAACTATGAGCTCTCTACGAAGAAAATGGATTAGTGACCCAGCTTTTAAAGTGTTCAAAAAAGTATTGCCACCTCTCTCTAGCACTGAGAAAGAGGCAATGGAAGCGGGTAGTGTATGGTGGGATGCCGAACTATTTTCAGGCAAGCCTAACTTCACTACATTGCACCATTATCCAACGCCGACACTGACAGCAGAAGAGCAGTCGTTTATGGATAATGAGCTTGAAACCCTGCTAGAAATGCTTGATGACCAGAAGATTGTCAAAGAAGATAGGGATTTACCGCCTGAAGTATGGGAGTACTTACGTAAAGAGCGATTTTTCTCACTGATCATTTCAAAAGCGTATGGTGGTCGTGAATTTTCCGCTTTAGCGAACTCAACCATTGTTTCTCGTATTGCGACTCGAAGTATTAGTACCGCGGTATCGGTAATGGTACCGAACTCTCTTGGTCCAGGTGAGCTTTTATCGCACTACGGTACACAAGAGCAAAAAGATTACTGGTTGCCTCGTTTAGCTGATGGTACCGACATTCCTTGTTTTGCATTAACAGGGCCCGAAGCGGGATCTGACGCCGGTGGTATACCAGATCAAGGCGTAGTTTGTTACGGCACCCATGAAGGCAAAGAAGTGCTTGGCGTGCGAGTTAGTTGGAATAAACGCTACATCACGCTTGCGCCAGTGGCGACAGTGCTCGGGTTAGCATTTAAACTGCAGGATCCTGAAGGGCTACTTGGTGACAAGAAAGAGGTTGGCATTACATGTGCGTTGATTCCCGCTGACCATGAAGGTGTCGAGATAGGCGAGCGCCATGATCCTCTGGGGTCTGCGTTCATGAATGGTCCTACTCGTGGTGAAGATGTCTTCATCCCTATGGACTGGTTGATCGGTGGCGCTGATTACGCAGGTAAAGGTTGGCGTATGCTGGTTGAGTGTCTTTCTGCTGGTCGTGGTATCTCTCTCCCAGCGCTTGGCACAGCGATTGGTCACCTTACTACACGTACAACAGGTGCTTATGCTTACGTGCGTAAACAGTTTGGAATGTCGATCGGTAAGTTTGAAGGTGTTGCAGAAGCAATGGGGCGCATTGGTGGTCTTACTTACCTACTAGAAGCGACGCGTACGCTAACGACGACTTCTCTCGATATGAAAGAAAAACCTGGGATTGTAACCGCGATTGCCAAGTACCACATGACGGAAATCGCGCGTACCATTCTAAATGATTCGTTTGATATCCATGCGGGTCGTGCGATTCAAGATGGCCCAATGAACTATCTTGCTAAACATTACCTTGGTATCCCGGTTGCTATCACCGTTGAAGGCGCGAATATTCTGACTCGTAACCTGATGATTTTTGGTCAAGGTGCGACTCGATGTCACCCATATGTTCTAAAAGAAATGGAAGCCGCGGCGAATCCAGATTCTGAACAAGGTGCGAAAGAATTTGACAACTTACTCTTTAAACACATCAAGCACGCTCTCGGTAATACATTCGGTGCATTTGGTGCAGCACTAACTGGTTCTCGATTTGTTAACGCGCACATGAGTGGCCCAACGCAGCAATACTACAAAGACATTACTCGTCTCAGTCGTGCACTTGCAGTAAGTGCAGACTTTGCGATGTTAACCTTAGGTGGAGACTTGAAGCGTAAAGAAATGATCTCCGCACGTTTGGGTGATGGGTTAAGCTATCTATACATGGCATCTGCTGCCTTGAAAAAGTATGAAGATGAAGGCCGTCAACAAGGCGATCTAGACTTCGTTCATTACGCTGTTCAACACTGTTTGTATAACGCTTCTAAGTCATTAAATGAGGCTTACACCAACTTCCCTGTGAAATACGTTGGCGGTGTGCTGAAAGGGTTATTGTTCCCACTTGGTAATCATTTTAATAAGCCAAGCGATGAACTGTGTGTGAATCTGGCGGAAGCAATGATGACGCCAGGAGCACAACGTGATCGACTCACGCATCTTTGCTACATCGGAAAATCCGACGACGACAGCGTAGGCTTAATGGAGAATGCCTTCCTCGCAATGTACGAAATCAAACCATTAGAGCGTAAGCTTATGAAGGCGGCGAAGGATGGGAAAGTGGCTCGTAAAGGTCTTTTACACGACCGTTTGCAGCAAGCATTTGAAGCTGGCGTGTTAACTGAGCAAGAAATTGACCAAATCATGGCGGCAGACAAATTGCGTTACAAGGCGATTCAAGTTGACCACTTTAGTCATGACTTTTCTGAAGTACGAACCGATTGCCCAAAAAAGTCGCATTTGAACCCGGCGGCATAGTAAACCGTTAATACTAAGAAAAGCACCTCAATGAGGTGCTTTTTTGTGTTCTTGCAGAGTGGATGTTGGGATAGTGCTCCAACCACTTGCCTTTTCAGAGCATTTTTACAGAAATTAGATGCGAAATCCCGACGAAACTTTTATCCTAACAAGGTTTTTTAAAGGAAGTTGAATATGATCATCAAACCTAGAATTCGTGGATTTATCTGTACTACAACGCACCCTGTTGGTTGTGAAGCTAACGTAAAAGAACAAATTGCGTACACTAAAGCGCAAGGCCCAATCAAAAACGCACCTAAGCGCGTTCTTGTTGTCGGTGCATCAAGTGGCTACGGTCTATCTTCTCGTATCGCTGCGGCATTTGGTGGCGGTGCATCAACTATCGGTGTTTTCTTCGAAAAAGAAGGCACTGAGAAGAAACCAGGTACGGCAGGTTTCTACAATGCAGCTGCTTTTGAAAAGCTAGCGCGTGAAGAAGGCCTGTACGCAAAAAGCCTAAACGGCGACGCTTTCTCAAATGAAGCGAAACAGAAAACTATCGAACTGATCAAAGAAGATTTAGGTCAGATCGATATGGTGGTTTACTCACTGGCTTCCCCAGTACGTAAAATGCCAGAAACTGGCGAGCTAGTTCGTTCAGCGCTTAAGCCTATCGGTGAAACTTACACATCAACTGCTGTTGATACCAACAAAGATGTGATCATCGAAGCAAGTGTCGAGCCTGCAACAGAAGAAGAAATCAAAGACACAGTAACCGTTATGGGCGGTGAAGACTGGGAGCTTTGGATCAATGCACTGTCTGATGCTGGTGTTCTTGCTGAAGGCTGTAAGACAGTCGCGTACAGCTACATTGGTACTGAGCTAACTTGGCCAATCTACTGGGATGGCGCACTAGGTAAAGCGAAAATGGACCTAGATCGTGCGGCGAAAGCGCTAAACGACAAGTTAGCAGCGACAGGCGGCAGTGCAAATGTAGCTGTACTTAAATCTGTTGTAACTCAGGCAAGTTCCGCAATTCCTGTTATGCCACTGTACATTGCAATGGTATTCAAGAAAATGCGCGAAGAAGGCGTACACGAAGGCTGTATGGAACAAATCTACCGTATGTTCAGCCAACGTCTGTACAAAGAAGATGGTAGCGCAGCAGAAGTGGATGAGATGAACCGTCTACGTCTGGATGACTGGGAACTTCGTGACGACATTCAGCAGCACTGTCGTGAGCTATGGCCTCAAATTACGACTGAGAACCTAAAAGAACTGACTGACTACGTAGAGTACAAAGAAGAGTTCTTGAAACTATTTGGTTTCGGTGTTGAAGGCGTAGATTACGAAGCGGATGTAAATCCAGCGGTTGAAGCTGATTTTATCCAAATCTAATCGAATGACTGATTAGACAACCGATATACAAAAGGCGCTCATTGAGCGCCTTTTTTGCTTTCATCAGTCAAAGTTATTAACTTAATATTATCAGGATCGTACCGGCTAACGTCATCAGAATATTAGCAATCGCATAGGTACCCGCATAGCCAAGAGCAGGGATGGTGGATTTAGCGTAGTCGTTGACGACATCCATAGCTGGGGCACAAGTTCGGGCACCAATAATGGCACCGAAGAGCAGGGCACGGTTCATCTTGAGTACGTGTGCGCCAACTAAGTAAGCCAGAACTACAGGTACAACACTGACAATAAATGCCAAACCAATGACTTTTGGTCCTACTTGCGTTAGGTGCTCGAACATCTTTCCACCTGCACTTAGACCAATTCCCACCATAAAGAACATCAAACCCAAATCTTTGACCATATTCAGCGCCCCCTGCGGGACATAGCCGAAAGTGGGGTGATTTGCTCGTAAGAAACCAAGTGTAATACCAGATAACAAAAGACCTACCGCGTTACCCAAGCTGAACGAAACCTGGCCGAATGTCATCGTGATGAGGCCAAACAGAATACCCAAAATAAAGAAGCTGCAAAAAGCGAGTAAATCGGCCATTTGACTGTGGATCGAGATGAAACCGATTTTTTCCGCGAGTCCATGTACTCGGCTTTTCTCGCCGCTCACCTGAAGGACGTCCCCTTTAGCGAGCACAATGTCTAAGTCCATCGGCATTTCTATTTGCGCCCGTACCACGCGGTTTAAGAAACAGCCAAACTCAGATAAGTTTAAATCAGATAAACGCTTGCCTGCGATAGCGTCACTTTTTACGACAATTTCTTCTTCAACGATGCGCAAATCAAGCAAGTTACGATCAAATACTTCTTTACCGTTGCGGAAGCTAGGATCCAAGCGAGCATGACTATCAGGGAAACCAACCAGTGCAATTTCATCACCCTCTTGCAAAATGGCATCACCATCTGGATGGGCGAGAATACCATTGCGGCGGATTCGTTCAATGTAACAGCCAGTTTGACGATAAATACCCAGTTCACGCAAGTTCTTGCCGTCAGTCCAGTCAATCAATTCTGGGCCGACTCGGTAAGCACGAATAATCGGTAAGTACACTTTTCTTTGGCTTGAATTTCCAAGGCCACGTTCTTGAGCAATTTGCTGCGCAGAATCAGACAGGTTCTGCTTCTGCAGTTTTGGCAACAGCTTCGCGAACATGATCATGCTAATTAAGCCCACCAGATAAGCCATCGCGTAACCTACAGATAGATTTTCTAATACCAAAGAAAAATCCATATTGCGCGGTATAGTAGCAAGGCCGGAGTTTAGAGCGTCTTGTGCACCAACCAGTACTGGTGTTGCTGTCAACGCGCCAGCCATCATACCGGCTGACAAGCCAAAATCGAGGCCGAAATAGTGGCTCAAGCCATACGTTAAGCTGACTGCGGACACGAGAACGGTCATACTTAAAATAAAGTAATGCTTACCATCTCTGAAGAATATGCCAAAAAAGTTTGGTCCAGCTTCAATGCCAACGCAATAGATAAACAGCATGAAGCCAATGGTTAATGCTTCTGCATTGAATGAGAAGCCAAGGTGACCCATTACCAACGAGGTAATTAGAACGCCTATGGAGTTGCCTAGTTGTAATTTGCCAAATCGGATTTTTCCGATGGCAAGGCCAATGGCTAATACGACGAAGATTAGAAGGATAGGGTTTTGCTCAAGAAGGTATACGACGTCTATGTTCACTGTGTGGCTCGGTAAAGTGTGTGCCAAAAAGATTAAGAATTGCGAATTGTAACTAAATATAGCAAAAAGATAAGTGAATTTTTTTAGGTTTTACCATTAGTTGACGTAAGGTAATAACCAACTGAAAAATAATAAAAAAGCCGCATGAAGCGGCTTTCTTAAAAACTGTCTTTATTATTCGTCAAATAGACCTAGGTGCTCTTTCGCGTATGCTTCGAACTCGTCGCAGCCACCGATGTGCTCTTGGTCGATAAAGATTTGAGGAACAGTTTCAACTGGTTTACCAACTGTTTTCTCAAGATCTGCTTTAGAAATGCCTTCAGCATGGATATCAACGTAACGGTAGTTGAAGTCGTCACGCTTCGCTTTTAGCGTTTCTGCGTGTTCTTTTGCACGAACACAGAAAGGACATGCAGGGCGACCAAAGATAACAACGAACATAATCTTATTTCTCCTAAATCTATTCTTTTTTGAAAGCGTACAAAACATAGCGGCTGAGTGCGCTCTCTTTTGTTGCAGTAACTATGCCCGATCCAGATACGGAAATAAAGCGGCAATTACCTCTTGGTTCTATAGGTGAAATCTATCGAATAAAAACTAAACGCGCTCCCTTATTCTATGGCTCTAAAGTATGTGAAGTGACGCATAAAAAACATACATTTTAAGGGGTTAATGATGGCAAGGTGGAATTGGTCAATTTTTTTTATTCAAAAACATAGCAATCTACTCTGGCTATACGCAAATGACTTCAACTCTTACATAAGTGTTAAATCAGAGGGCAAGAGGTTATTTGGGTATATTATTTTGGGAGGATGTGTATGTTTCAGTTTATGACTGCAACAAGGATTATATTTGGTGAAGGTGCACTTCAGTCTTCATTATCCGTTATCAACCAATTTGGCTACAGTGTTTTGCTGGTAACTGGGAAGGACACCCAACGAGCCACGCCCATCATTAACTACCTTAAAGCTCAAAATATGCGTTACCAACACGTAGCAATCAATGGCGAACCTTATATCACAATGGTAGAAGAGACCGCGGTACTCGGTAGAAAATTCCAGCCTGATATGGTGATTGCTATTGGCGGTGGCAGTGTCATCGATATGGGTAAAGCCCTAGCCGCTATTATTCCTAATCAAGGCAATGTTTACGATTACGTCGAAGTGGTAGGAAGAAACGTACCATTAAAGGCAAAACCTCTTCATTTTATTGCAATTCCTACGACATCAAGCACGGGCTCAGAGGTGACTCGAAATGCGGTGTTGAAGTCTGGACAAGATAAAGTGAAAGTGAGTCTTCGAAGCCCTGATATGCTGGCAGACGTTGCCATTGTGGATCCGACGCTCACTTATGGAACCGATCAATACACATCCGGGCGTGGCGCGATGGATGCGTTCACTCATTTGATGGAAGCGTATGTGTGTGGTGAGCCAAACCCTCTTACAGATATGGTGTGCGAAGAGGGACTTCGTCGTTTAAGCCGTTCAGTGATTGCTGCTTGTAAGCAAGATAATCATAAGGCTCGCTCGGATTTATCATTCGCTGCGTTGCTCGGTGGCATGGCCATTACTAATGCCAAATTAGGTGCTGCGCATGGGCTTGCGTCGGCGTTAGGAGGTAAGTTAGATGCTCCCCACAGCGTGATCACGGCGCGTCTTGCACCGCACGTGATGCAGGAAAATATTAACGCCGCGAAGCTCGCTGGTAGGAATGATGTGATAAATCGTTATCGTAAACTTGCCCAACTGGTTACCGATCGTGCGAACGCGAATGAGCACGATGGGGTTCTTTGGGTAAATATGGTGTTAGATAAGTTAGCGTTGCCGTTACTTGGCCAATTCGGAGTATGCCAAACTTCTTTTGAACAAGTGGCGAACGATGCGCTTAAGTCGATGGCGATCAAAGGCAACCCGCTACCCCTTAATCAGGAACGTTTGATATACATATTGCAGCAAGTCTGTGATTGCAGTGGAGAGTGTGTGGCAGAGAGCACACAACACGTGAGCTCTGTAGAAGTGCTTGAATCAAGAACGGACTTATCGAGTGTGAACGACTTGGGTTGATGTATTGATCTAAAGCACATTGAAAAAAGGGGAGCGTAGAGCTCCCCTTTATTAAATCTTTCACTAAACAGCAGGACTTAGTACTGACTTAGCTTGTCATAGCGACTGTCTTTCAACGCATCTTTTACGCGTTTTAGGTTCTCACGGAAACCTGTACCACGGCGAAGTGTGAAGCCAGTTGCAAGTACATCAATCACCGTCATCTGTACAACTCGACTCGCCATTGGCATATAGACGTCGGTATCTTCAGGAATATCAAGCGTAATAGCGAGTGAACTTGCCTTTTCTAGCGGTGAGTCCTTTGCTGTAATCGCAATGACCGTCGCGCCGTTTTCACGAGCAAGGTTTGCTATTTCGACCTGACTCTTCGTTCGACCTGTGTGAGAAATAAGAACCACAACATCATTATCACTGCAGTTAATACAACTCATGCGCTGCATGACAATGTCTTCAAAACAAGTAATTGGAATGTTAAAGCGAATAAACTTGTTTTGTGCGTCTCGGGCTACAGAGGATGAAGCACCAAGGCCAAAGAATGAAATGCGCTTCGCTTGCGTTAGCAAATCGACCGCACGGTTCACTTGCATTGGATCTAGGCTGTTTTTCGCGACATCTAAACACGCCATGGTCGATTCAAAAATCTTATGGGTGTACGCGTCTGGGCCATCGTCTTCTTCCACGTTACGGTTAACGTAAGGGGTACCGTTGGCTAGGCTCTGTGCCAAGTGAAGCTTAAAATCTGGAAAGCCCTTGGTGTCCAGACGACGACAGAAGCGGTTTACAGTGGGCTCACTAACATCAGCCATTTTAGCCAACGTTGCAATGCTTGAATGAATTGCAGTTTGTGGAGACGCCATAATTACTTCCGCAACTTTGCGCTCTGACTTACTGAAATTCTCCAGGTTTTTTTGAATTTTTTCTAATGTATTCATAGTGTTCACGAGGGTATAGAGAACAACTCGCTGGCTCTGTTAACGAAAGGAAACACGAAGATTCCAGAGTAGAGTGGGGCGTTAACGAAAACAACCAGCGCCATAGAATCAGTATAAACCTGATCTTCAATCAGTCTAAACCAATAACGGATACTATTTAGTGAGAATTTGACAGGCCTCAAACAAAATGTTGTAAAAACTACAGAATTGGATGTGTAATCGATGTTTTGTTGCGCCAGTCGCACGAGAATGATGTTTGAGTTACATCAAAACGAAAAAAAATTTCAAATTGATGTAACTCTCTCGGGCCATTAAGACGATTGGATATTAGTGACCACCTGCTGAATTCTTTCCATCAAATTTGGTGCTTGCTTGGCGATTTCACGCTGTTCATCAAGCACCGAACTCAAAATCTCTTTGGTCGTCAGCGGATTAGCCAAAACCACTCGGAACACAATCGTGTTCATGCGCTGCCATTGGTCTGGGTTCAGTCTTGTACGTGAAACAAACGATTTGCCCGTTTCGCGCTGACGCTTTTGAATAAACTGTGTTAATTCATTAATCAGTTCATTCAGTTGTTCTTTTTGTGAACCTTCCGCTTTTGCTAATGCCTCACGGATGAATGGCGGCAAGTAGCGGTATGTGAGCAGACAAAGCTCTGGTTCAGAAACCAACTCGAAATCATCTTGCTGCTTGATTAAATCCGCAAAGTAGCGAGCTTTTTCAATGCTTTGGTCTATCAGCAGCTCATAGCCAGGGCGGCTGATGATGTGCATTGCGGCATAGACCAACATTGCCATGCCTGAACGAGAGCCTTCTAATGTATGACTGCCTAGGTCTTTTGAGCCTTTACGCAAGATATATTGAGCGTGATGCTCTATGGATTTCATTGCGTCAGGGTCTTTGAACAGAACCATACCAGCGCCCATCGGGATGTAGAGTTGCTTGTGCGCATCAATGGTTACTGAGTCTGCCATTTCCACACCGTTAAGAAGGTGACGGTGGTGATTAGACATAAGTGTTGCGCCACCCCATGCGGCATCCACATGAAAATGACAACCGTGAGCTTGGCAGACTTCTGCGATTTCAGGTAGCGGGTCGACATTACCTGTCTCTGTTGTACCAGCTACACCAATAACAGCAATAGACTTGATGTTTTGTTTCTCTAGTTCAACAATTTTCGCTTTAAGGTCGTCGACAATAATACGGTTGTTGGCATCCGTTTTAACCGCAACCAAGCCTTCTTGACCTAAACCTAGTACATCGGCTGCTTTCTTAAGGGAGTAGTGACCACGCTCAGACACCAATACCGCTAAGCCATCGTAGCCATAATGCTTCATGGCTTTAAATAGGCCTTCTTTCTCAACGCCTTTAAATGAACCATTGGCTCTTAACGCCTTGTTACGTGCTACCCAAAGTGCAGTGATATTGGCAATGGTACCGCCGGAGCAAAATGCGCCCAATGAGTGGTTTGCGCTATGCATCCACTGATCGTAAAACGTATCGCTCTGACCATAGATCAAGCGATGTAGCATGCCCAAAACTTGACGTTCAAGCGGGGTAAAGGCTTTAGAAGTCTCTATCTTTACCAGGTTTTGGTTTAAGGCGATCATGATCTTTGACAGTGGCATCAAGAAATAAGGCAGCGCCGATGTCATATGACCAATGAAGCTTGGTGAAGAAGTGTGAACGGAGTGCGACACCAAAGTGTCGAGTAAGTGTTCTGTATGATCTGACACGAACTCTGGCTGCTCAGGAATCTGAGCAGAAGAAAAGTCTTTTTCGATTTCGCGTAAAGGCTTTTCTTCTGCCACGATGTGTTCACGAAGAAATTGATTTAGATTTCGCGAGAGGCTCTCGTCAATTTTGGTTAACGTTGAGTCAGGACCTTCTGGGACAGTGAAGATCTTTAGCAAGCTCTCAAAGCTAACGTCAGCGGTTTTTTGTTCCTTAACCATAGCAAAGAATCTTTGTAGTTATTTTGGTAATGCGAGCGGCACAATCTAAACTAAAACGGGCGCAAAGTCCCGTTTTAATTGTTGAAACCCATGTTGCTGAAATGAAAATTTTAGGTGAGGGCTACAATCTTCGCATTAAAAAATCGTTGATTTTAATGTGTTAAAACACTCGGCGTTTTCGAGCATCCTCAACGATTAATTAATCACACTTCTGCTTTTCAATCTTCTCTATTGACTGATTGTACTTATTAAGCGCGGTATCAATTTGTTGTGGATGGCTAAGCAGGTCGGCGAATGCTGAACGGAGTTCGTAGTTTTTTGGATGGTTAGTCGATTGACGGTCACTAAACGTTTGTTTTGCGACTTCACCTAACTTATCACTTCGGCTTGCTAGCTGCTTAACGTCGTGTTGTTCCAATTTTAGCCATGCTTCGATTGGCTGTTCTGTTGCAACACGGCTAGGATCGTTCTCTAGAAAATAGTGAACCGCTTCACGGTTTAATTCAAAGTGATGTTTACGGCCGTCCAAGAACCACTGGCTAACTTCTTTTAGATCTGGATACTGGGTAACCGTCAAATCAACAAGATCTTGATACCACTGTAGTGAGGCATCAACATAGCCGTCGTATTTGCTTGCAAGACATTGTTGATCTGCGGCAAACGTAAAAGTTGAGCTTGTAGCGAGGAGCGCTGCAACGACAAAGCGTTTCATTCTTCTTCCTTCTGGTTGTTATCCCTTTATTAACGCAAGGCACATAAGTTGATGTTTCACCCTTCTTTCTCTTTAGTCGTGATAAATCATTGGGCTAATTGATAAAAAGAAAGCGGATTATTGCCAAAATCTTGATCACTTTGACGTTAACTGGGTATTTGAATTTTTGCCGTATTGTAATGGATGTTAAAGCGAAAACCTGAGATCTAGCTAGCAAGTGATACAAAGAAAAGCATCATAACTGGTACCAGTAAACTCAAAATAAACCCACTAACGATGGCAACTGGGACACAACGCACACCACCTGTAGTCTGAATAACAGGTAGGGTAAAGTCCATTGCTGTTGCCCCTGCATAACCAATTGCTGTGCACGGATAGCTACGAATAAAGAGAGGAATGGCTACCAGCGCGACCAGCTCTCTCATCAATTCGATCAGGAAAGATGCCCCCCCAAACACGGGGCCAAAAGCGTCTCCCATCAAAATTCCTGCGAGTGAATACCAGCCAAAGCCTGAAGCCATCGCGAGGGCTTGATAGATAGGAAGGTCCAAAAGTATCGCTGCAATAACGCCACCAAGCATACATGTTGCGATCACAACTGCCGCAATGGCCATACCCTGTTTATTTAATAGAATTTGGCGAAGAGTAAGACCACTATTGCGAAGCTGAATACCAATAAAAAATAGGAGCAGGAAGAGTATCCATTCGCTCGCTGTATCCACCCAACTTAAATCGATGGGTAACAGCAGACCAACTACTAGCCCGCCACCAACGACAACAATCAGCTTTACTGATTCTAAAGCCATCGAGGATAGCGGCAGCTTCTTTTGATTCTGATTGGTCTGGAGAGGAATAAACCTATCGATAATAGGCAGCGCCAACAGATTACAGGTACTTAAACATAAAAAGAAAGTACTCGCATAGAGGAGAATACTCTGTAAGTTGCTACTTAAGTTATCGAGCGCTGCTAGGCTAAGTCCCATCAACGACAAAATGACGTAAATAAGGTAGGACGTTGATTGATTGATCTTCTCCAGTAACGAGGCTCGAGATATAGGAATTAGATACCCCACAACAAGTGGAGCGAAAATAAATAGCATCCCTGAGAACATAAAGCTCTATGATTCCTTTTTTGAGATAATACCAACACACATAAATCAAATTATTTATCGGTTGAAATTAGAGAGATATTTCACCAAATACCAAACGCTGCTCAGCCTTGAGCGAATCGTTTATCGCGAATTAGGTGTGAGAAAACGATAAATTACAAGCCGCTAGCACTTAGCACTGCACGTATTTGGTCATTGAAGTCAGTATCACTCATATTGCTGAGTTCATACAAGACCTCTGCACCTGTTAAGTTGAATTCAACTTCGTGTTCATCAATGCGTTCATCATGATTGCGGAACATCAATAGGTGATGCGCGATTCTTGCAATGTCTAAATAACTTACTTCCGGTCGCGTTTGCTCGTACTTCTCGTTTGAGGAGACCTCTCTAAAGTCATTGTCAAATCCCCAGCGCTCGAGCACCAGCTTGCTTGTTGCTGAACAACGAGTTTGGAAGATTTGCAACGCAATTTCAGGATCTAGGTAATTGCCTCTATCTAAGTAAAGGTGGTACTCGTTAATTAGACAAAACAAACCGATATCGGCTAGCAGACCAACCAGCAATGCTTTTTCTTGCTCCAAGTGCCCATAAGTACCTGGCTCGTGTTTACGAAACGATTGAACCAATATCACCATGACGGCACCGAGTTCTCGGGATACCGCTGCACTTTTCACCAAGATGGCATTACATTCTTTGGTTAAATTTACTGAATGTTTAAGTTGTTCAATCGCTTGTGCGGTAACAATATCACGCACGCGCAGTATACCAAGGCGAGATACCGCGGTAGTTAAGTCGTTGCAGGTAATGTTTCTGCGATTGAAAATTACAGAGTTTGCTACTCGCAGAACGACCGCCGCCAAGCCGGGATCTTCTAACAAACAGTTAGCAACATCTGAAATAGTGGTGTGTTCTTCGACACATAACTGCTGAATTTTAAGCACGACATCAGGAATAGGGGGTAATGAAATCTTACCCGTTGAGATGGACTGTTCTACCAGCTGAGCAAACTCGGATTCCAGTGCGTTTATAAGCTTATCTTTATTATTTGGCAGCCAAAAAAATGATAAATGTTCCATTGTGACGCTGTACTTGAGATCTTTCGTACAGTGTACCCTTACAGCGTATTCTTTATCAATTAAATGCGTATCACGTGCTCGTAATTGCCAGCGAGATCATAATGATGGCGTGTTTTGGGCATGCCGTGCGTCAAAAAAATATCACCACATGAATAATAAGTGTGAAACTAATCACGTATGCCGAATATATACTTTTTTATATGTGACCTATGTCCTAACTTATTTTTCAACGTTAAGTATGATTAAGCAAGTTGGTGAGCACAACTCACAAAAATATCGCCAACAAATCGACATTTATAATTCGCTATAAGCTGCTGTTTATCTGGTGACATCGCTAATCGGGGTAATTTATTCAGATTAAAGAGGTCAATGGACATGACAGACCAAGCTTTTTTTAAATATGTACGCAACTTTAGTGAGTATCAAAAACGTTCTATGTTCGGTGGTATCGGTTTATTCACCGATGATGCTATGTTTGCGCTTGTCAGCAATGATTGCTGCTACTTACGTGGTGGTAATGGATTGGACGAAGTGTTTACTCAACTGAATTGCGAAAAATATAAGCACGTCAAAAAACAGACGACGGCAACCGTAAATTATTATGACGTAACAGATTTATTTGAATCCGGATATGCAGGGCTCGATGAACTGGTACAAAAATCAATTGAATACTCAATTAAGGAACGAAAATATCAAAAGTCTTCTGCCAGTAGACGTTTGAGAGATCTGCCAAATATGCAGTTAACTCTTGAGCGAATGGTCAAGAAAGCAGGTGTTGATGACGTAGAAACCTTTTTAGAACTTGGACCTGTAAAAGTCTTCAACAAAGTTAAAGTGGCTTATGGCAATGACGTTGATGTTAAGTTGCTTTGGAAATTCGCTGGTGCAACTGACGGTGTTCATTGGAAACTGATTCAAGAGCCGCGTAAAAAGCAGTTATTGGCGCTGTGTGAGTAAGCAAGCTAAACACACGATGATTGACTCGTTTTGATGGAGTTAGCGGGTCGTAAAGGCAAGTGTTGAAAGCGGAAAAAGGACATTGAAGTTTTTGACCACTTCATTGAGTTAGTCATTAGATTAGACAAAAAAACCGAGGCATGGGCCTCGGTTTTTGTTTTTTAATTTGCTCTTTTCTTAAAGCACAAATCTTAAAACTTAAAACGCGTGGTGAACATTACCTGATCACCATAAAAGTCGTTGATACGCGCTTCAGCACCTAGAGAGAAAAGCTCAGTTGAGTGGAAACGAGCGTATGCTGCACCGGTCCAGTCGTCATCGTTATCAATAGATACGTAGCCGACTTTGCCGCCTACTTCTAATTGAGGACCTAACCATTGACGAACACCTAAGTTCAGTTCCATACCTACGTCAGTGCTGCTATCGCTTGAAGGTTGTACAACGCGCATTAGCATTTCACCTGTAAGGTCAGCCCAGTTGTTTAGTGGCGAATGAAAGCCAAAACCAGCGGCTGAGTCAAAATCACTTTCAAACTCAGAGTCGATACGAGCAATAACATGTGCGTTAGGGTGAATTGATTTGCTGAATCCAGCACCAAATGTCACAGGACTTGCGCCAATACGTGCTTCGAAATAGTCGTAGCTAAAGTTGCTCATAGTTGCTGGCGCATTGCGGTCGTTTGCGGCTAGGGCATGGCTTGATGCCACTAGTAAGGCAGCGGCTAATAGTGTTTTACGCATAACTAACGATAAACCTTGTTCATTATTTCCATGGATTCAAGTAACCACTTGAACCGTAATCTGATTTGTCCGACATCATAATAAAAAGGAAGGTCCACGACCAACAAAAATGTGTCGATGTTTTGTCAATTAACTTAATAGTTAGTTGGTTTAAGCAAAAACTACGCCATATACATAACGTCTAAGAGCATCAATCGGATAAATAGTGATGCTTTTCCATACTCGCGCTATTGCGCGAAATAACGTGGATCAGCTGGCTTTGGTGACATTCAAGCTAGAGCCACGCATATTACTCGCCGAAGCTTGCTCTGCGTTCAGCCATGGCATTGAGGATCGCCTCAGAATCAAGGACTTGAGTCCAAGATAATAAGTTATCATCATTTGCAATCATAAAAGCAGTAAGCTGAGACACGATTGCTTTTCTCAACTCTTCACCTCTCCATGGTTTGGCTATGTAATAGTCCAGACTTGCGTTATTGACGGCCTCAACGGTGTCTTCTAAGCCGGCTTGTCCTGTAAGTAAGACTTTGCGGGCCGCTTTTGTGTCACCATTTTGACTGAGTTCGATTAAGAAGCTAATCCCAGTTTGCTCCGGCATAATGTGGTCGCATAAAATGAGCGCAAGCTGAACTTCCTCTTCCGCCATCTCCTCGATCACTTGCCTTGCTTCAGTGACTGATTCCGCTCCCTCGACAATAAAATGTTCCTCAAAGGGAGCGAGATCCTGGAGTACGCTATCCAAGACTTCTCGTTCGTCATCGACACATAAAATTAAATACTTGGTCATATTTCATCTCCTTTTTCGATGACTGGTAACCAGACTGTCATTCGTGTGAACTTGTCGAGCTCTGATTCGACGTCAATCCATCCCTTATGTGCTGTCACGATTTGCTGGCAGATGGACAGCCCAATGCCTAAACCAAAGTTGCCTTCTTTTTTCGTCGTGAAGTTGAGCTCGAAAATGGCATCTCTTTGCGATTCAGGAATGCCACACCCATTATCTTCAAACGAGATAACGGCGTAATGTGTATGATCTTTTTCTGCAAGACGTGTTTGTATTTTTAAAACGCCTTTTTCCGGAAATGCATCAATGGCGTTAGAGACCAAATTCGTCCATACCTGTTGGAGTGCGATTGGTTGACAAAGGATAGGAGGTAAATCCGCATAATCAGTGGAAACCTGATGCATTTTTAGTTTGTTTTCGAAGATCACCAAGGTATCTTCAATACCTTCATGAATATCAGCATAGTGCTGGGTCTCATCATCTGAGCGTGCGTAACCTTTAAGGCTTTTCACCATATCTGCAATTCGCGCAGCACAGACGTTAATCGAGCGAAGAGTGGAACCTGCTTTGTGGTATTGCTCAAGAGTATCGAGAACATGAGAAGACACTTGCTGTTTTTTCGTTAGTTGAGTGAGTAACTCGTGATCTGACTCTAGCCCAAGGTTCACCACTTTCTTAGCCAGTGTTCGGTCTGGAAGGGCATGATTAAGTGCTTTAACGCGTGATCTGAGCTCTGCGGTTGAAGCGGGTTTTGCGGTTTGAGCTTTGCTCAGTAACTCAATGCCTTTGATTTGTATATCGGAACTGGGTACTTCGTTAAGTAATCGTGCAAGCGTATGCGTTAAATTCTCTACGCCCCTCAATATCGCTGCTATCGGATTATTTAGTTCATGCGCCACGCCCGCAACCAACTGGCCGAGCATCGCCATTTTTTCTCTTTCAATGAGTTGCTGGTGGGCAGACTCCAGCGATTCGAGCGTTTTTTGAAGTTGCAGCTTGGTGTTGATGCTTCTTTGTAATCGGCGGTTGAAGTGGCGTAAAAGCAAGTTTGTAAAAAGAGGCAGCAAGTTTGAGTCGCTTTGCATCACTTTATTGAATACGTTGCGATCGAGTTTGATGACCTCTGTTTTTGTCAGCGTTAGGGCTGTCGAGAAAGAACATTCCCCAGTAACAAACGACATGCCTCCGACAATATTACCTTTGTTATGGCGTACAACCTCTCGCTGCATGCCTTGTTCATCGCGCTTGTACAGAGCCACTTCACCATCGGTAATAAACCACAAAAAGCTATTTGGCTCGCCTTCCACGGTTAATAAGTGTTCAGGTGAGTATGTACGGCACGCTCTTGTTTCGTCGTTATCTTTGAAAAACTGCTGGAGAGCGGAGATCACTTGCTCGGCTAACTCGGCATCAGACATCGAGTGGTAGTCGTGTAAAAAGCCCGCTTGATAATGGCTCATCTGATTATTGATGTGCGCTCGCAACAAGCTGTGATGATCCAATATCTGACTGTAACTTAGCAGGTCTTCTTTACCGTTTCGCAATATAAATTGGGTCAGCTCTTTTTGCACTGTGTTAAATAAGACGTGATCTGGCAAAGGTTTAGTGAGGCAGTGGTCGAGCCTGCCCTCATTAACGGCAGTGAGAATTGCCTCTATATCAGAAGAGCAGCTAATAAGAATTTTTCTTGCTTGCTCGGTATGCGGCATCCGGTCTAAACCAATAAGAAAATCCACGCCATTAAAATGAGCGTGATGGCTCGCTATAACTAAAGCAACAGTCTGCTCTCTTTCCTCTAGATACTCTAAAGCGCTTTGAGCCTCTTCTATCGATTCGACAGAAAAAATATCAAACTTACTTGAGAAGGCAGACAGCTCCAATCGAAACTGTTCAGCACTGATTGGGTTGTTGTCGAGACACAACACAGCATAACGATTCACAGATGTTTTAGCTCCGGTTAAAACTTCGCCACGCAAACTTTAACAATAAAAGGACATGATGAGTGGGAGCCAAGTATGATTCCTGATTAATGGACTAGAATAAGCATCAATAGTCTGATTTGTCTCAATGTTTTCTCCGCAGGTGGTTTGGGGTAGACTGACCGAAAATACCTGATAAGTGACGTTATGCAAAATCTTAAAAAAATCGGCGCCATTGGTGGTGCTATCTCATTAGCGCTGTGTTGGCCATTGGCTGTCGGACAAATTGGTCAGTCCATCATTGAAGATGGTATTACCAATATGAATGATGAAATGATTAAAGGCGAGGTGGTTGAGTATCAGCGTGGCTATTTGTCTTCAGTCGTGCTGACTCGTTATTCAGTTGTTGATACTGAGCTTAAAACGCAGCTAGAGCGTGATGGTATGCCAACGACGTTTGACGTAACCAGTGATGTAAGCCACGGTCTAACAAGCCTAACAGCAGATTCAAAATTGGTGGACAATGACTTTTTGCCTCTCACGATGCATAGTCAGACTCAACTAAATGGCAATACGGCATTCACCCTTGACCTAGACAGTTGGCATTATCGTAACGAAGCGCAAGGTGTTTCTGTTTCTACAAGCCCTGCAAAAGTGACAGGGGATGTGACGGTATTGGGTGATCTCAATTACCAAGTTTCTGTTCCTTCTGTTCAAGTGGATTTTGAAAACGGTGAAGAGCTTCATCTGAATGCATTGACAGGTCAGGGTAAAGGTAAGCAAGCAAAAGGCTATTGGCTGGGTGAGCAATCTTTTTCTCTAGAGAAGCTGGATGTGGTTGATTCGAACTTAACGCCTGTCTTTTTGATTGAGAATGCAAGTTACCGCGGCAACACTACGATGAATGAGTCTGGTGATAAGCTGAACAGTCAGCTGAACCTAGATGCTAAGAAACTGCGTTTAACTGATGGTACGGATGTCGATAACTTTAAGTTGGATTTCTCAATTGCAGATGTGGATAGCCAGTCATTTGACCAAATTATGTCTATCTATCAAAGCTCTCCAATGTTAGACGAGCAGGAAATTGCGAGCTTATTGCCGCATGTTGACACGCTGTTTAGCAAAGGCTTTGATTTATCCGTGAATGAGCTTTCACTTGCGTTTGGTGACGGTAAGTTCCATAACGAGTGGCAATTATCCATTCCTGAAGGTACTGACCACATTACTCAAGACCCAATGAAGTTGATGACGGCGACTACTGGTGAGCTCAGCACTTACTTCTCTGACGAATTAGTGACGCACTACCCATTTATTCAAGAAGGAATTGATGAGCTGCTCATCATGGAGTTGATCGAGAAAGTAGAGGGCGGTTATCAACTCAAAGCAGAAATCGGTGAAGGCAAATTGAAGTTCGAAAATGGACATGAGTTCCCATTAGTGGCGCTACTTATGCCTGCCTTGATGCAACAACAGTAGCCAAGTATTGTTGCGGAATTAATCCAATTTAACGCTTAGTCTTTAAAAAGAGGTCGTAAGACCTCTTTTCTTGTTTTTATCGCTGCGAAAACGTGATATTAATTTCGTAATATTTACATAGCAGGAGCAATGAGCATCATGGAACAAAATACGGACAACGTATTTAACTTCAGTGCAGGGCCAGCAGGTCTGCCTAAAGCAGTTATGCAGCAAGCACAACAGGAACTAATCGATTGGCAAGGCCTTGGTACTTCGGTCATGGAAATCAGCCACCGAAGCAAAGAGTTCATCAAAGTTGCAGAAGAAGCCGAGCAAGATTTACGTGATCTTCTGAATATTCCGGACAACTATAAAGTGCTGTTCTGCCAAGGTGGTGCTCGTGCTCAATTTGCTGCTGTTCCTCTAAACTTACTTGGTGATGTCGAGACGGCAACTTACATCGACGGCGGTTATTGGGCTGAAAGTGCGGTAGCTGAAGCGAAGAAATACTGCGAACCAGACGTATTTGATGCAAAAACAGAAATCAACGGAAAAGTAGCCGTTCTACCTGCAAACGAATGGAAAATTGCTCCAGAAGCGGCTTACGTGCATTTCTGTCCAAACGAAACCATTGACGGTATCGAGATTAACGATCTTCCTGTCACTGACAAGCCAATCGTCGCTGACATGTCTTCGACGATTCTTTCTCGTGAGATTGATGTATCGAAATACGGTGTGATTTATGCGGGCGCTCAGAAAAACATTGGTCCTTCAGGCATTGCTATCGCTATCGTGCGCGACGACTTGTTAGGTATGGCGAAGCAGGTACTGCCAAGTATCTTGGATTACACTGTTCTGGCTGAGAAAGAATCAATGTTCAACACGCCACCAACCTTTGCATGGTACCTGTCTGGCCTAGTTTTCAAATGGTTGAAGGCGCAGGGTGGGGTAAAAGCGATCGAGCAAGTGAACCGCGCTAAAGCCGCACTACTGTATGATTACATCGATCAGTCTGATTTCTACCGTAATGGCGTGCACTCAGCAAACCGTTCTTTGATGAATGTGCCATTCCAACTTGCGAAACCTGAACTGGATGCAACCTTCCTTGAACTAGCCGATGCCAAAGGGCTGAAATCACTAAAAGGGCACCGAGCCGTTGGTGGTATGCGAGCTTCCATTTATAACGCCATGCCGCTAGAAGGTGTACAAGCGTTAGTCGATTTTATGCAAGAGTTTGAGAAAAACTACGCATAAAATCAAATTCACTGTTATTCATTAAAGCGTCGCAATTGCGGCGCTTTTGTTTATCTCAACTCACATCACTCCAGGAAGGTAAAATGACCAAGGCGAATATTGAAGCGCTGATCAAGCAGTTCCCACTCTTGGCGCCACTTATCGATCTTAAGGAGGTTTGCTGGTTTAACCCAAACATAACCTCTTTAGCAGAAGGTTTGCCCTATGTGGGGCTAGATGAGAAAGATATTCAAGCTGCGAGTGAACGGCTAGCACGATTTGCGCCTTATTTGATGAAAGCGTTTCCCGAAACGGAAGCTTCGCATGGCATCATTGAGTCTTCTGTGGTGGATGTTCCTAAGATGAAAGTGCGTTTGGAGCAGCAATACGACACGCCAATATTGGGCCGTTTAATGCTCAAAAAAGACAGTCATCTGCCAATTTCTGGTTCTATCAAAGCGAGAGGTGGCATTTATGAAGTGCTGACCCATGCAGAAAAGTTGGCGTTTGAAGCTGGCTTACTCTGCGAAACCGATGATTACAGCAAATTGTTCAGCAATGAGTTTCGGCAGTTTTTTAAGCAGTACAGTATTGCGGTTGGGTCAACGGGTAACCTCGGTATGTCCATTGGCATCATGAGTGCAAAGCTTGGTTTTTCAGTCTCGGTTCACATGTCTTCTGATGCGCGGGAGTGGAAGAAAAATAAGCTCCGGTCACATGGCGTCAAAGTGGTGGAGTACCAGCAAGACTATGGTGTTGCCGTTGAGCAAGGTCGTAAAGAAGCTGAGCAAGACCCTAACTGCTTCTTTATTGATGATGAAAACTCGCAGACGTTGTTTCTAGGTTACTCTGTTGCGGGTGAGCGTCTAAAGCAGCAGTTTGATGACTTGGGAATCGTGGTTGATGAGCATCATCCGCTCTTTGTTTATCTACCCTGTGGTGTTGGCGGTGGGCCAGGTGGCGTGGCATTTGGTTTGAAAGTCGCGTTTGGTGATCATGTTCATTGTATTTTCGCAGAGCCAACGCACTCTCCGTGCATGTTGTTGGGCGTACATACCGGCTTGCATGACGAGATTGCGGTACAAGATTTGGGTATCGACAACATGACCGCTGCTGATGGATTGGCAGTAGGGCGTGCGTCGGGCTTTGTCGGTAGAGCGATGGAAAGGCTAATTGATGGCTTTTACACCATTGATGATGCTCGTATGTATCACCACTTGGGTGAGTTAAGTGAACTAGAAGGCATTAATCTAGAGCCTTCTGCATTAGCAGGTATGGTTGGGGTAGTGCACGTCTCGTATAATCATGCTTATCAGTCTCGAATGCAATTTGACGAAGAAAAACTCAGAAACGCAACGCATCTTGTTTGGGCAACAGGTGGAGGGATGGTTCCGGAAGATGAAATGGCGGCTTATCTCAAAAAATCAGGTCGGTAAATCAGCTCTGTATACGTACTTAACTAGGCAATTAACAATACAGGAATAACAAAAGGGCTCATCGTTTGATGAGCCCTTCTCGTCACTGAATATCGAATTATAGAGACTGTAATAGCTGGTAGTAACGACCTTTCTGAGCGAGTAGCGTTGGATGATCGCCTTGCTCGATGATCTCACCTTGTTCCATCAAACAGATGCTATCCATGCTTTCTAATTCTATAAGTCGGTGTGTAATGAATACCACTGTCTTATTAGCAAAGTGCTCATTGAAAAGCGCCATCACTTTCTGTTCCGTACGCTTATCGAGACCTTCAGTTGGTTCATCCAAGAGTAGGATTGGCGCATCACGTAGCAATGCGCGAGCGATACCGATTCGGCGTTTCTCTCCACCAGATAACTGACGACCACCGTCGCCTAACCAAGCGTCTAACCCTGGAGCTTCAAGAAGGCCACCAAGTTCGACTTTTTGAAGAATCTCAGACAGTCGCTCATCACTTGCTTCTGGAGCTGCCATAAGTAAGTTGTCACGCAGTGTTCCATTCAGTACATCAACGCGTTGACTGACCACTGTCATTGCTTCTCGCAGGTCAGACTCGCTCCAATCTTGCAGTCTTGTACCACCGATTCGAACTTCACCTTGGTTAACATCCCAGTAGCGACAAAGAAGCTGAATTAGTGTTGATTTACCTGAACCTGTTTGACCTACAATTGCTGTTTTAGTGCCCAACGGTAGTGAGAGTGACAAGTCTTTCAGCACCTTTTGCTGACCGTCAGGGTAAGTGAAGTCAATGTTGTCGAATTCAATGTCTAACGTTGTGTCTTTATATTTTGATTGCTCAGGGAAGACAACGTCAGGTTCAGCCAAAATTACTTCATTTAAACGACGAGCAGAAGTCAACGTTTGACCCAGGTACTGGAACGCGCCCGCAATAGGCATCAAAATTTCAAAACTTGCCATCGTTGCAAATGCAAACAACGCAATCCAAGGATCAGGAGCACGACCTCCTACGCCGTCTGCAGCAAACCAAAGCATCACAACCAGTGTAAGACCGTTCACAAGCATAAGCAGGCTTGAAGCCATGCCCGTTAAATTCGCGTTCACAAACTGATTAGACAAAAGCTGCTTTTGCTTCTCTAGAATGAGATTGCGATAACGCTCTTCTGCTCCAAAGATACTCAGTTCGCTGTAGCCTTGAAGCCAGTCCAGAGTCGCCACTCGCAACTGCGCTTTATGATGAGTGAGGTTCTCGCCATTGTTTTTACCCAGTTTATAGAACAGCACCGGCCATACAAACAACATGACGGTAAGAATCGAACCAAGCAGCAGGGCGAGATGCCAGTCAAAAAATGCCAGGACAGCCGTTAAACTTAGTATCCCAAAAATACCAATCACGACAGGGCTGATAAGTCGAAGATAAACGTGATCCATCGCATCTACGTCCGCCACTAGGCGGTTGAGCAGATCAGCATCACGCATCGTAGAGACACTACCCGGAATCAGTGGTGCAAGTTTCTTAAAGAAGAAGATACGTAGATCGGTAAGTAACTTGAACGTTGCATTGTGGCTAACGACACGTTCTCCCCATCGACCTGCGGTTCGAGCCATTGCAGCGCCGCGTACCCCGGCACCTGGTAACATGTAGTTGAAGGTTTCACGAGCAACCGTCAAGCCTGCCACCGCTGCGGCTGAAATAAACCAACCCGATAGCGTTAATAAGCCAATAGATGCAGCTAAGGTCAGAAATGCCAATAGCATACCTAGAGAAAGACCAAACCAATGTTTCTTATAGAGTTTTAGATAAGGGAGTAAATCACGCATCTAAGTTCCCCTTGTCTGTTTCACGTTGTGCGAGGTTCGCTTCCAACATGTCTTTAAATAAGCCATCTTCTGTCGACAGTGTGTCGTAATCACCACGTTGAACAATCTGGCCGTCCTGCATAACAAGAATTTGCGATACGCTTTGTAAAGGTGCCAACTGGTGAGTAATCATCAAATTCGTTGTGGCATGTGCGTACTTGTTAATGCCTTCCATGACGAGTTTTTCACTACGAGCATCTAAGCTTGCGGTCGGTTCATCTAATAACCAAAAACGACCATTTTGTAGCATAGCGCGAGCCAACGCTAAACGCTGGGCTTGGCCGACAGATAAACCACCAGAGCGGTCAGATATCGGGTAATCCAACCCATGCATTTCAACAAATTCAGCAGCATGAGAGTCATTCAAAACAGAATGAACGTCGGCATCTTGAATGTTGTGTTTGCCTAACGTGACGTTATCTCGAATGCTGCCATGTAATAGCATCGGGTTTTGACCAATCCAGCTTACGGCCTCTCGCCATGTGGCTAGATCCAGTTGTGACAATTCACAACCATTAATCTTCAAGCTACCTTGATAAGGCATGAAACCGAGGATGGTGTTGACCAAGCTTGTTTTACCTGCGCCACTTGGTCCAACTAAAGCCGTACTTTTGTTGGCTTCAAGAGAGAAGGATAGGGGACCTGCGAGCTGCTTACCTTCCGGACTAAAAATGGTTAACTCGTCCGCTTCAATATGGATGGGACTACTCTTATCTAACGCTTGGGTGCCATCTTTGACTTGATCGACTTCTAAATCCAGAAACTCGACAATGCTTTCTGCTGCGCCAACCGCTTGCTGTTTCGCATGATAGAAAGTGCCCAAATCACGTAATGGCTGATAAAACTCTGGCGCAAGAATCAGAATGAACAAACCAGCAAACAGCGTAACACCAGTGCCGTAGTAGCCGAAATCGAGCTCTCCGATATAACTAAAGCCAAAGTAGACGGCGGTAATTGCGATAGAAATGGAAGTGAAAAACTCTAAAACCGCAGAAGATAGAAACGCGATTTTCAGAACGTCCATGGTACGAGTACGAAAGACTTCCGAAGCACCCTTAAGAGTTTCAGTTTCAGATTTTGTTCTATCGAATAAGCGAATGGTCGTCATTGCTTGCAAGCGGTCATAAAAGTGACCCGACAAACGCTGCATTGCTTTAAAGTTTTTACGGTTTGCTTCTGCGGCTTTCATCCCAACCAGTGCCATGAAAATAGGCACTAGTGGTGCAGTGACCAGGAAGATCAAGCCTGCTGCCCAGTTTACTGGGAATACGACAACCAAAATGATGAAAGGCACTAGTACCGATAATGACATTTGAGGCAAGTAGCGTGAGAAGAAATCTTGCATATCTTCTACCTGCTCTAAGATGAGCGTTGCCCAACTGCCAGCAGGTTTGCCTTTGATGTAAGCTGGCCCAAGTTTATGAACTTTATCTAAAATGAGTTGGCGAATATAAACTCGAATTTGCTCCCCGCAACGGTAACCGGCAAGCTCTCGACCCCAGGTACAAGCAGCTCGACCGATAACCGTGCCACCGAGCCCAACAAAATGCCAAATGAGGTCGGCTTTGTCGACTTGGTCAATGATTAACTGGTGCAGAATGGAGGCGAGCAGGGCTGCTTGAGCCAATAAAAACACGCTTGAAAGTACGCCTAGGCCTATCGCAATCATAAGCCAGCGCTTGGCTAACTTACTTTGTTGCTTCAGCCACTTATTCAAGCTGCTTTGCTTTTTCTTATCCATCGTGAAGGCTTAATGATAATTGTTTTAATGAGGCGGTAGTATACAAAAGAAAACCCAGCGGGAATACCGCTGGGCTTTAAGGATATGACACAAATGTGAAAAGTTATTTGTCACCAAGTGAGTCTAAGAAACGTTCAGCATCTAATGCAGCCATACAACCTGTACCTGCAGAGGTGATCGCTTGACGGTAGTTGTGGTCCATTACGTCGCCAGCTGCAAATACACCTTCGATACTAGTTTGTGTTGCGTTGCCTTCAAGACCTGATTGAACGATGATGTAGCCATCTTTCATGTCTACTTGGCCTTCAAAGATTTGTGTGTTTGGCTGGTGGCCAATTGCGATGAATGCACCCATTACATCGATATCTTCTGTCGCACCGCTGTTCACGTCTTTAATGCGGACGCCCGTTACGCCCATATCGTCTCCCAGTACTTCATCGAGAGTGCGATCGGTATGAAGAACGATATTACCGCTTTCAACTTTATCCATCAGACGTTTCACAAGGATCTTCTCTGCGCGGAATGAATCGCGGCGGTGGATCAGGTGAACTTCTGACGCAATGTTAGAAAGGTATAGCGCTTCTTCAACAGCCGTGTTACCACCGCCCACAACTGCAACTTTCTGATTACGGTAGAAGAAACCGTCACAGGTTGCACAAGCAGAAACGCCGCGACCTTTAAATGCTTCTTCAGACTCAAGGCCAAGGTATTTTGCTGATGCGCCGGTAGATATGATTAAGGCATCACAAGTGTACTCACCTGAGTCGCCTTTTAAACGAAATGGGCGTTGTGATAGCTCTACTTCATTGATGTGATCAAATACGATTTCAGTTTCGAAACGCTCGGCGTGTTCTTTCATGCGATCCATCAATGCTGGACCTGTCAGTCCCTCAGCATCGCCTGGCCAGTTTTCAACTTCAGTTGTGGTGGTTAGCTGACCACCTTGTTGCATTCCCGTCACAAGCACAGGGTTTAAGTTTGCACGCGCTGCGTAGACGGCAGCTGTGTATCCTGCAGGACCAGAACCAAGAATTAATAATTTACAGTGTTTTACGTCGCTCATTATGGCTCCAAAAAGGGCGTAACATTTCCCTCGATTGTATGGAAATTCTTAGTGCTTTAAAAGCATAAACAACGATTGTGATCGAATAATTGGTTATAGATTAGAACCCACTAAATATTGATAGAGAACGTTGACTTCTAGCATAAAATTCTATTCGTAGTAGAGAAGTCTAGTTTCAAATATTGTCAAAGCGTAAAACTGAAACATGACTCTGTTTTTGTGGTTTAATTTGGTTTGTTATGTTGTTTTTGTCGTTTTGTTGAAGCTATCAACGTTAAAAGCTGGTAATTGCAGAATATTTGCGTAACCTAGTGTGTAAATTAAATGTTAATTAATGTGCCTCATTAAAGGAGCAAATGATGTTACATTCACGTGAGAATACTCTACATTTAACACAGCTCAGCATGGCAGCAATTGAGCAGCTTTCCCCATCGTTTGAAGAACTGCCTCGTACCGAACATGCAGATGGTCAGTATCGACTACGACGTTATTCTGTGGTTGGTTTTGATAACGGCAAAGTCATCGACTTAAATAAAAATAGCTTTGTTCAATCCTCTGATATCAACCGATTTCAAGGTGATGTTGTAAGACAATTCGAGCCAATTGAGAAGGATATTCTTACCAGCGATGGCTTTCGAGAAATGTGTGAATTGTTTGTCAATGCGAATCATCTGCCAAACGGTCAAGAAATAGAAATTCACCAAATCCGTATCAGGGCACTGGAAGAAGAAACCCAAGTAGCACCTGAAGGTGTGCACCAAGACGGTTTTGATCACATTGCAATGGTTGGTGTGGGACGCCATAACATCATCGGTGGCGACATCATGCTGTACAGCAGCCATAACCAAGCCCCATTTTTCCGTAAAGTGCTAGAAACCGGAGAGGTCGCAATCTTGGCTGATAGCAAGCTGTGGCATAACGCGTGCCCAATCCGCTCTGTTATTGATGACGAAGCGGGCCATATGGATGTATTTGTACTCACTGCTACGGATAAGCGTAATGAACTTCAATCTTAATCAGATCAGAGAGCAATTTCCGGCGTTGGCTCAATACCACAACGACAAGCCCGTGACGTTTTTTGATGGTCCAGGTGGCTCACAAGTGCCTCAATCAGTACTAGACAGCATGGTAGGGTATTTAGGTCGTTTCAACGCTAACTTAGGCGGGCATTATTTTTCTAGCCAAGTGACCGTTGACGTAATGCAAAATGCGCGTGAGTCGGCTCAGGTTCTACTTAATGCCCCTTCATCTGGCAATATTGTCTTCGGTGCCAATATGACCTCACTAACCTTTCAGCTTAGTCGCGCGATTAGTCGAGATTGGCAAGCAGGAGATGAGATCATTGTTTCCGCTTTGGATCACTATTCAAATGTATCCAGCTGGCAGCAAGCGGCAGAAGATAAAGGCGTTACGGTTCATCAAGTTCGTATCAACGAAGAAGATTGTACGCTGGATATGGAGCATTTAAGCCGCCTTCTTTCTGATAAAACGCGCCTTGTCGCTGTGACTTATGCATCGAACACGACGGGCTCTATTGTGGATGTACAGCAAGTAGTCAGCATGGCGCACAATGTTGGGGCACAAGTTTATGTGGATGCCGTCCATTATGCGCCTCATCATTTGGTTGATGTTCAAGCGTTAGGTTGTGACTTTTTAGCTTGCTCAGCTTACAAGTTTTTCGGACCACACGTTGGTATTGCTTACATAGCCGATCAGTGGCTCCACAGTATTCGCCCTTACAAAGTCGAGCCTGCCACTAATATAGGCCCTGGTCGATTTGAAATAGGAACGCAAAGTTTTGAAGGTCTTGCTGGTGTCGTTTCTGCGGTTGAGTATCTGGCTCAATTTGGTGAAGTCGGTTTACCTCTTCGCCAACGATTGGAGCAAAGCTACCAACTGTATGAACAACATGAGCAGCGCTTGAGTGAGCGTTTCTTGCAGCGTTTGAATGCATTAGATGGTGTCAATCTATTCGGTATCGCAAAGGAAGATAGCCAACTCCGCACGCCAACTTTTGCGCTAACGTTTGACCGATATTCTCCAGAGTTCATCGCGAAAACACTGGGTGAACATAACATTTGTGTATGGAATGGTCACTTTTATGCGTTGGGCTTAGTTCGTCAACTTGGTTTAGAAGAATCGGGTGGTGTAGTGCGAATTGGTTGTATGCATTACAACACAATAGAAGAAGTCGATATGTTATTCGATGTGCTAGAAAGCATCCTTGACGCATAACTAACGATTTCTTCCTAATAGAAAAACAAAAGCTCGAGTCAAACTCGAGCTTTTTTCATTTTTATTTGAATCAACGCGTTCTGCAAGCGATTACTCACTAACTTCAACTTCATAGGAAGTGAATTTTCTTACATTAATAACGCCGGTATCAAAGATGAGGTATTGACCTTTGATGCCTTGCAAAGTGCCAGTAACAACCGGGTTTTTATCGAAGTTATGCGAAGTGATCTTCGTTGGGTGCTGTTGTACCGGGTAGCTAAGGTCGGTAATGCTTTCGTTTAATACTTCAATGGCATCTTCGCCGAATTGCTGTTTTATCTCGGCAATTTTCTCTTCGACTAAAGGCAATAGCTCAGCAAAACGGTCCTGCAATGCCATAGGTTCACCGTCACCTTTTAGCAGTGTGCGCCAATTGGTCTTGTCTGCGATATGTTTCGCCAGTTCAACTTCAATTAAACCGGAGATATGGCGAGTTTTTACTTTAAAAATTGGCAAGCCCTGAGTCGCGCCTTGGTCAATCCAACGAGTCGGGATTTGAGTATGACGAGTAATACCAACTTTTAAGCTGGATGTGTTGGACAGGTAGACAAAGTGATCCACCATGCAATTCTCTTCACCCCATTGTGGTTCGCGACAAGTCCCTTGATCGTAGTGGCAGGTCTCTGGCTTCATGATACACATGTCGCAGCTTGCTAGCTTTTTCATGCATACAAAACAGTGGCCTTGCGAATAACTCTTTTTCGTTTTCTTTCCACATGAGCAACAAAAAATATTGCCAGTGTGAGTCAGTGTGAGCGTTTTACCCAGAAACGGAGTTAAGTCGATCTCTTCCTCACCGACAGGAAGACGGTAGTTGACGGCACCGTCCAGAGAAGCACGCATTTTGTTTAGCGTGCCAGTTGCAATTAATGACATGACATTACTCATTATTGTGTTTTTGCACAGTATATACTGAAGTGGAGAAGAGATGCAGGGTTGACAGGAGCTTTAAAGTAAATGTCTTGCACTAAATTATTATGCATCGTGTTTTATTTTCTAAAAGTTATGGCTGTGAAATGCTTCGCAAATAGAAGTTGGGCTGCATTTTTTAGAAATTTTAAAACGTGATAACGGTTCAAAATCCGTTACTATGTGTCGAAACTAAGAATTGAATGAAAAAGTGATTTTATTTCTTGATAAATCACCTTTATTTCATTTTTTGAAATTATTGAACCTCACGTATTGTATATAATCTCAGCAGGTCACTTGCCCATGAAGTGGATCCATAACTTTATCTTTGCTCTTTCTATTTGCACTATCAGTTTGGTTGCCCTTTATAGTGTGCTTGGCGATACGCGAAAGCTGACCATTACACCTGAGCATTTCAATATCTATGCAACTAAAGATGTCAGTGAAGGAGGTGCGAGTGAGGCAGATATCACATACGATCGGCAAAGCCTAGTTCTTAGCTGTGAACTAAAGCAGAGCTCGTATGCTTGGCCTTATTGCGGAATCTCGGTTTATACCGATTCAGCAACGCCAACACAGGGTATTGACCTTTCCAACTACCATACGATTCGATTGAAGGTGCGATATGAAGAGGCAGGAATAGGGGCTAACCCTAGCCACGACCTACGTTTGTATCTTCGCAATTATAATTCTGAGTATTCCAAGCCGGACGACGAGTACACCATTAAATATAATGGCATGCAGTTTTCTCCGTCGGGTTCGAGCGATATTGTCGAAATTCCGATTAAAAATCTTCAGGTGATGACCTGGTGGTTAGCAGATAACGGAGTCGCGATTGAACACTCTGCACCTGAATTTTCAAACATCACACGTATTGATATTGCAACTGGGTCTGGTGCGGCACTTGGTAAACATAGAATTGTGATTGATAAAATTGAGTTTGAAGGCGCTTACCTTGCGCAAGAAACATTGTTGTATGCATTATTAATCTCTTGGATGGCGCTTGGACTGGCTTTTTCTCTGCATGAGTTACGAAAAAATAGAGTGGCTTATGAAAAAGCGCAAAAGCGTCACCGTCATTTGGAAAAGGTGAATAATACTTTGCGAGCTCAAAACTATGAGTTTGCAGAGTTAGCGCATCGAGATGCTTTGACGGGCGCGATGAACCGATATGCTGTGCAACACTGGCTGGAACAACAATCTCGTCAGGTTCGCTGGGGGCATAACACCTTCAGTATTCTCTATTTGGACTTGGATAAGTTTAAAAAGGTGAACGACAAATTTGGGCACCAAATGGGGGATGACATATTGCGCGAATTTGTCATGGTGGTAGCGACTTCTATTTACTCAGACGATCGACTCGTTCGTTGGGGCGGCGAAGAGTTTGTCGTATTTTGCCCTGATACCAATATTGAACAAGCGTTAGAGAAGGCAGAAATGATTCGCAAAAATGTGGAGGATCATTTGTGGGTGCACGGTGAATCATTAACTTGCAGTATTGGCGTTGCCCAAATGCAGAATGAACGCGTCTCAGAAACCATGGCGAGAGCTGACGAAGTGTTGTATCAGGCGAAGCGCAATGGTCGCAACCGAGTGGAAGCTCATTATGGTTTACTTGCTTGCGAAAAGAAGCAAGCCTGATAGCCGTTCACTAAAAGGAAAGAAAAAAGGTGGCCAACTGGCCACCAAGAGGGAAACTGCTGAACACCACTTAGGGGGGAAGTTTGGGTTATCGATACGATTACCGTGAGCAGCAGTGTAGTGCTAATCGAACTTGCTATTTTTACCAGAACAACCAAGCGAAAAGCGTTAGTGCAGCAATACAGGCAATGTTTAATACGAAACCAATTCGCATCATTTCTTTTTGCTTGATATGACCCGTACCGAACACAATCGCGTTTGGAGGTGTTGCAACAGGTAACATAAATGCACAAGATGCAGCGACGGCAATCAGTGCAGAGAGAATAACCGGAGACATGCCTAAGGCTTCTGCAATGGTCGCAAATACAGGGACAAGTAGCGCAGCACTGGCGGTGTTACTCGCAAACTCAGTTAAGAAGACAACAAAAGCAACCACTGCAAGAATCGTTAAGAGAATACCGGCTTGCTCAAGGAAGCCTGACAAGCTATGAGCTAAAAATACGCTTGTTCCGGTTGCTTTTAGGACGTTACTCAGACAGATACCACCACCAAATAGGATTAACACACCCCAGTCGGTTGTTTTCTCAATATCTTTCCACTCGACGGCGCGAGAAGCACCAAGTAGAAGGATGGCGCCAATAGCTACAAGAGTATCGAACTTCGCGAAGCCACCCAGCATAGCGTTAATAGGCTTACTGAATATCCACAACGTCACGGTCAGTAAGAAAATCGCCAACGTAATCATTTTGCCGTTTGTCCATTCGACTGGTTGATGGTCAAGGTCAAACTTGTGGCTAAGGTCAGGCTTAGTCATCGTGTACAATACGAGGATAGCGATTGGCATTAATACTAGGGAAATAGGTACACCAAACTTCATCCATTCAGTGAAGCTAAGGCCAACTTCAGCTGCTGCAATTGCGTTTGGTGGGCTACCAACCAGTGTTGCAATACCACCAATTGAAGCACTGTAAGCGATACCGAGTAGAACAAACAAAAAGGTGTTGTGGTTTTTCTTAGCGTCTAGCTTTGTCATCACACCCAGCACAAGCGGTAACATCATCGCGGCGGTGGCGGTGTTTGAAATCCACATTGACAGGCCAGCACTCACACCAAATAGCATGAATACAGCGACAGACATTTTTCCTCTTGCCAGCAATAGTACTTTATCTGCAATAGCTTGATCTAACTTTTGTTTATGTAGAGCCGCAGCTAGTGCAAAACCACCCAAAAATAGAAAAATGATGGAGTTGGAAAAGTTATTCAGTGCGGCTTGAGTGTTGAACACACCCAAAAATACCGCAAGTAGTGGTATGAGCAGCGCAGTAATGCTGACGTGAATCGCTTCGGTTAGCCACAAAATAGCAACAAAAACTAAGATGCTCAGGCCGGTTACTACTTGTGGCTCAAAGGGTAAGGTATTAAACAAGATAATGAACAATAGGATATTCGCGTTCAAAATCATGCTGTTGCGAGTGAAGAACCAATTCTTCAATGTCACAGCGAGTGCGGTCATGGGTAGTGCTCCTTTTGCATTGCCTTTTGTCGGTTTTTTTATGGCAAAGTAACTGACTTGTAGTTATTTATTGATGAAATGTTACTTTGAATGCGAAAAAGAGTTTTGCCTGAATCGTAGAGCAAATTAGAAAGTGTGATGTTGAGAATTGGAAATGGGTAGAAAACTACCCATTTGTTTTATAGAAATGTTACTAGGCTTGTGAGCCACGTTATTCCTCTATTCGACGGGGACTTGAAGAGGCTCGTTAGCTGCTTTATTTGGCTCTTTTACTGCGACGATAGGTTCTTGAGGGCCAAGAAACTTAGGCTGCGTATTGATAATATACAGGTCTAAAAACGCTTTCACACGGGCTAGCAGTTCTCGAACACGCATCGATGTTTTTTGCTTGTTGGCCGTCGGCCCTGCTACCGCGAGACACTGCGCATCAATGCTGTAAGCATTAGCGATGAACAGTGCGCGTTCACAGTGAAAGCGCTGAGTCACAATCAGAAAGCGCTCCGAAGCAAAAATTTTTTTCGCTCGTACAATCGAATCTAAGGTACGAAAGCCAGCATAATCAAGGTGAATCACTTCTTCAGGCACGCCTGCTTTAAGTAAGTCGCGTTTCATTGTCCACGGTTCGTTGTATGAACGGTGGGCGTTATCACCACTCAATAAAAACTGTTTTACTTTGCCTTGGTTGTAAAGCTCAATCGCCGCATTAATGCGATGAGTGTAGTAAGTGTTGAGGATCTTTCCGATGTATTTACTGGTACCAAGAACTACGGCAACCTCATGTTGAGGGATTTGCTCGTATTCAGTGAAAATGCTCTCTTTGGCTTGTAAAACCACCCATCGGTCGATGGCAATAACAGAAACAAGCAGACTAAGTGCAGAGATCGACAAAATCAAAGCAAATCGCTTCCAGGAAAATTTCAGCTTCCACTTTGATCTTATGCGAGAAAACAACAAAACGTTTTATATCCTTAACTAAAAATGTAGTTCTCATCATATCTGATAGAAACAAAAAGAGAGAAGCCCATTTATGCCAAAATCTGGTTAGGATGATAAAAAAATAAAAGCCCCTACATGGTAGGGGCTAATTATTAAACGAATTGTCTCAAGCTTAGAACGCAGTGCGTTTGTAGCGGCGGTAAACAGGTTGCCAGAACGACTGTTCAATCGCCACGTTCAATGCTTCATCAGTAATTTCTAATGCGACACCTTGTTCAATTGCCTTTTTACCAACGGCAAATGCGATTTTTTTCGATACTAAGTGGATCTCTTCCAGTGGTGGAAGTAGTGCCCCACGACCGTTGATTGCTAGAGGAGAACATGTTGCTAGCGCGCGGCTTGATTCCATTAGCATCTCGTCAGTGACACGTTTTGCATTGACAGCAAGTACACCAAGGCCAATGCCTGGGAAGATGTAGCTGTTGTTACATTGTGCAATAGGGTAAGTGCGACCTTCATGAACCACTGGCTCAAATGGGCTACCTGTTGCAACCAGTGCTTCACCATTTGTCCAACGAATGATGTCGTTCGGTGTCGCTTCCACGCGGCTTGTTGGGTTAGACAGTGGGAAGACAATCGGACGCTTACAGTGTTTATGCATTTCTTCGATGACTTCTTGGCTAAATAGGCCAGGAGCACCAGAAACACCAATCAGTACCGTTGGTTTGGCGTTACGCATAACATCGAGGAGTGAGAAGCCATTTCCTTCATTTTCCCACTCTTTCGTATTGGTATGTTTCTGCACCAGGCGTTGTTGGAAATCAAGAAGGTTAGGCATGCCTTCTTGTAACAGACCCCAACGGTCAACCATGTAAACTTGTGAGCGAGCTTGCTCGTCAGAAATCCCTTCCGATACCATTTGTGCGATGATCGCTTCTGCAATACCGCAACCAGCAGAGCCTGCGCCTAGGAAGGTGATACGCTGTTTAGAAAGCTGAGTGCCTGCTGCTTTACAGGCGGCAAGTAGAGAGCCAACAGTAACGGCCGCCGTGCCTTGAATATCATCATTGAAGCAGCACACGCGATCTTTGTAACGCTCAAGAAGAGGCATCGCATTTTTCTGAGCAAAGTCTTCGAACTGGATCAAGGCATCAGGCCAACGGCGCTGTACTGCTTGAATAAACTCTTCTACAAATGCATCGTATTCTGCACCCGTAATACGAGGATGACGCCAACCCATGTACATCGGATCAGCTAAACGTTGCGGGTTATTGGTACCCACATCAAGCACGATTGGTAGCGTGTAAGCAGGGCTGATACCACCACACGCGGTATAAAGTGACAGTTTACCAATAGGAATACCCATGCCTCCGATACCTTGGTCACCCAAGCCAAGGATACGTTCGCCATCTGTCACAACAATCACTTTAACGTTGTGGTTTGCTGCGTTGTTCAGCAGATCGTCAATACGGTCACGGTTCGGATATGAAATGAATAGACCACGACCACGACGGTAAATGTTAGAGAAGTTTTCACATGCTGCGCCGACAGTTGGCGTGTAGATGATAGGCATCATCTCAGAAATGTGGTTTTGCACTAGGCGGTAATACAGTGTTTCGTTGGTGTCTTGGATATTACGCAGATAAATGTGCTTATCCATATCGCTTTCGAAACTCTTGTATTGCTGGTAGGCACGTTCCACCTGCTCTTGGATTGTTTCGGTAGACTCTGGAAGCAAGCCTTCTAAGTTGAATGAACTACGTTCTTCAGCAGAGAATGCACTGCCTTTGTTCAAAAGAGGGGTTGCTAAAAGAGCCGGACCCGCATATGGAATATATAGTGGGCGTTTATCGTTGTTCATTGGGTGCCTTATGTAGGGTTGAAGGATGCGCACCAAATTTTAACGGGTTCACTATTTAGTTGTAAACATGCGTTGATGCACATCAATGTAATGTCGCAAAAAAATTCAGATACCGACGAAAATATCGGCAATATTGGTTGTTTAGAGATACCTAAAGCAGGATTTTTTTACTTGGGTATAATGTTTTGCATCATCAAATCAAATCCAATTTCTATGTTTCAACTACCTATCGACAGCCTGCAAGCTGAGTTTGACCATCATGTAAGGCTTAACCATCTTGTGGTGGAAGCCGAAACCGGGTCGGGTAAATCTACCCGCTTGCCCATGTGGGCGGCAAAACACGGACGCGTTCTGGTTATTGAACCACGTCGAATTGCTTGTACCTCGCTGGCTGAATTTCTTGCGGAGCAATCTGGAGAGCCAATAGGTCGCAAAGTCGGTTACGCGATCAAGCTTCATGCCTACTTTGATGAAAAAACCGAAGTTGTATTTGTGACTCCGGGGGTTGCACTGCGTTGGTTTTCGGAAAACAAGCTAGCAGACTTTGATGTCGTGATAGTGGACGAATTTCACGAGCGACGCTGGGATATTGATCTATTAACCGCCATTTTGAAGCAAGAAAATCAACATCGATTGATCGTCACTTCTGCTACCTTAGAAGGCGAAAAGCTTGCTCGTTACCTGAATGCTAAGCGTCTGCGTTCGGAGGGACGTTGCTTTCCAGTCACGGTGACACATCGTTCTACAGACAGCCGCTATTTACCGAACAAAAAGGGATGTGAACAGGAGGTTGTCGGAGCGGTAAAAGAAGCACTGGAAGATGAAGATGGCGATATTCTTGTTTTCATGCCTGGACGCAAAGAGATCACCCAATGTGCTCAGATGCTACAAAGTTGTGGCGATGTCATGGTGGTTAAACTTCATGCCTCGGTCAGTGATGAAGAACGACATCGTGCGTTGACGGTACAAAAGCAACGGAAAGTCGTATTGGCAACCAATGTCGCAGAAACCTCTCTGACCATTCCTAATATCCGGGTGGTAATCGATAGCGGCTTAGAGCGCAGAACTGTACAACGAAATGGACGTACAGCACTGACGTTAACCAACATTTCTAAGGCCAGTGCCGCGCAGCGAATGGGGCGAGCAGGTCGCGTTACCGAAGGGGCTTGTATTCGTCTATATGGTGAGCACGCGCCTTTAGAGTTGGTGACACCTCCAGAATTACACAGAGAAGAGCTCGTCGAGCCCATGCTGGCAGCGGCTTGTTGTGGGTACCGTCTCTCAACACTCGATTTTCTCGACTCAATTCCAGAAAAGTCGCTAGAGGCATCTCATTCGACGTTGTTATCCATGGAAGCGATTGATGAGGATGGCAATGTCACGCAGCACGGGAGAAAAGTATATCCACTACCCATTGATGCACTGTTTGCCGATCTCGTTACCAGAATTCAAGCGAAGCCAGAGAAGGAAGCAATGATTGATTTGGCTGCCGCCTTATCTGTGCCTGCGCAGCTCTATCAGCGACAAAGTGGCGAAGTCGCTGAGCTTCTATCTCAAGAGGAACCATACGGATGTGATGCCTCTTTGCTTATCCGTTTGGTTCGGAGGGAACGACTTCCGGGCATTGTCATTGATGCCAGCGCACTCGAAGAGGCACAAGGTTTAGCGAAACAAATGCGAGAAGTATTTGAATTACCGGAACTTGACGTTGCCTCTCGATATAAACGTGAAGCGCTCTTTTTCTCCATCGCCTCATTACACCCTGAGCTTGTGTTTGTCCGACGAGCTCGTCGAAGAGATGCTCTAGGAAATGGCGTAGTCGAGATGCTGGTTGGGCGTAACAGCCGCTTTCCTGATAAAGAAGAAGTGGCCATTGTGCTAGATAGCCATAGCGTGCCAGGACGAGGCGTTAAGCAAACACTAAACCTCGCATCGGTCATGATGCCTATCCCGCTGACGTTGTTACGCGAACTTGAACTAGGGGAGTGGCAACAAGGCGAGACGAATTATGAAGAGGAGACCCCAAGAGCAACGATGCATTTGGTCTACGCCGGGCGAACAATCTGTTCTGAACATCAAGCGTTACAAGGTGATGTTGCTGTGCAGTCTATTGTCGAAATGATAGAAGATGAGACACTGTTACCAGGTTTTGCTTCTCAAAGAAAACAACAAATCCAACACTGGAAACTCTACAACGCATTGGGCCTTAATGTCGAAGGAGAAGAGGTTAACGACTTGGCCTCCTTGACATTTTCTATCTGGTTAAAGGATCAGTTGGAAACATTAGGCGTTGAAAATGTCGATGATATGGCGTTGTTTGAACCGGAAGACTTAACATTTAACGGTGTTCCAGAATGGGAATACGACGATTTCACGGAGCAGTACCCTTTAGAACTTTCGCTGCCAGAACTCCAACTGGATGTTGAGTATTACGCGTCTCGCAAGCTGGTACAGGTCGTTTATCGAGAGGGAAACCGTAAGGGGGACCCGAAGCGTTGGGAGTTGCCACGCTGGGCTGGTTGGAAGGTACAGTATAAAAAGGCCAGTCGAGTGATTGATGTGAAGTAGGTAGGCGGATGACGTTGTGACAAGAATTGATATTTTCTTGGTGAATCTATAATGATTTCATATTGATAGCGTTACTTACGTGTTGTTTTTAGTTTCTTAATTGAAATATTAATCAATTGAATGCTTATATATGGCGAAGCTGTACATCAGTTGTTACAAAGCTGGTTTTAATATTTCCTTTTGCATGTAAATTAGTGCATAAAAGACGAATGTTTTATATCCCATTGCTATATAAAAACAGTTGAACGATATTTGGTATATCTCATTTTCGAGTGTCGGGGGCATAGAATGGATCAACAAGGAAAGACGTGCATTGAATTCGACTACACTAGCTTTTTAGGGGCGACAGGTAGTAAAAAATGGACCTTCTTAGAGGCATTTGCCACCATCGCGCCTATTTTCGGTTTGATGTGGAAACAGAACATTGCGGAATTGAGCAAGCCTGAAGATCGGTTGTGGGATGCCGCATTAAAATCGATGTCTTCTCGTAAAAGTGATGAATCCAATTTGGTCCGCTTAACCCAGTTAGCTAAACATGAAGGGATCAATGAATTGCGAGTCGTTATGCCATATTCGCTCGATGTTCAGCAAATCGAGTACATAGAATCTCGCAGTCAGTTGAAGGTGGATACGTCAGAACAAGATGTCCTTAACATCAAGTTTTAGGCTGAGCATTTCCACTTCATCGATGTACCACTTAACAATAGTGCAATGAAAAGCGACCTCAAAGTAGGTCGCTTTTTTATTTTGAGGTTTTTGTCACAGGTCTTGGAAGTGTGATGAATATAGAGTATTTGCACTTAAATTAACAAAAATGTAACGTTTGGAAATGCAATTGTCATAACTAGCTTCTAACTTTGTGTTTTTAGGACAAATTACCGACTAAGTGGTTGGTACTGTAAGTTCGAATTAACGTCCCTTATTGGCACACAAGGATGATTGAGTCACCACGTCATTTGGGCATAAAAACAAACACAATAAGAAAGGAAGTCAATATGTCTTTGTCTCGTCGAGACTTTATGAAAGCTGCCTCTTCAACGGCGATTGTTACCGGGCTGGTGGGCTGTGGTAGCGATGCTAGTGAATCTGTTGCGGTTACCTTTGAGCACGGAGTGGCGAGTGGAGATCCTACTCAAACACAAGTAATCATTTGGACTCGTGTTACAACCTCAGCGAGCTACGCAGATGTAAGCTGGCAAGTTTCATCTAACGAAAATTTTACTGATATCGTGCAAAGTGGCACTTTTGCCACAGACACGAGCCGAGATTTCACGGTAAAAGTTGATGTTCAAAACCTCAAAGCAAATTCTCGCTACTACTATCGATTCATGGTTGGAGATGTCACTAGCGAAGTCGGGCAAACTCAAACATTACCAGAGGGTGGTGTAGAAAAGGCATCCATGGCCGTTGTTTCTTGCGCAAACTATCCTGCTGGTTATTTCCATGTGTATCGAGAGATCTTAAATCAACATGAGCAAGAACCGTTTGATGTGGTACTTCATCTCGGTGATTACATTTATGAGTATGGGGCTGGTGGCTACGCTAGTGAAGATGCTGAGGCACTAGGGCGAGAGCCAAGCAAAGGCACTGAATGCATTACCTTAGATGATTACCGAAAACGGTATGCGCAATATCGCCAAGATGCTGATCTGCAAGCGTTACATGCGAGCCTACCAATGATTGCAGTCTGGGATGACCATGAGCTTGCAAATGATAGTTGGAAAAATGGTGCGGAAAACCATCAAGAAGAGGAAGGCCGCTTTAATGATCGTCGTGCAGCTGCGGCTGCCGCGTGGACAGAATGGTTGCCCGTTCGTGAAAACACTTTCTCAAACATGCTGATTTACCGTCAGTTTTCGTTTGGAAGTTTAGTCAATTTGATGATGCTCGACACGCGACTTGTGGGGCGTGATAAACCGTTGGATTATTTCTCGCTCAGCTCACCAACGATGGAAGCTATTGGCGGTTTAGTTGCCCAGTCGCGCAGTCAAGACCGAGAGCTGTTAGGCGGTGACCAACTCGCTTGGCTGATGGATGCGTTCAGTACGCACGACGCAACTTGGAATGTGCTAGGGCAACAAGTGTTAATGTCTCGTATGGAGTTGCCAAGTTCGGTTATGACCGCGATGTTTCAATTGTTTACTGCCACTGAAGAACAAAAAACAGAGGCGTTATTAGCGGTAAACTCTGCGATTACGGGTTATCTCTCTGACCCAAGTTTAGATACCATTGCTTTGCCATATAACCTAGATGCATGGGATGGTTACTACGTTGAGCGAGAGAACGTTTATCAACTGGCCAAAGCCAGCAGTGGTAACTTTGTCTGTTTGGCAGGAGATACGCACAATGCATGGGCAAGTGAGCTTAAAGACGTATCTAAGCATCCTATCGGGGTAGAGTTTGCGACTAGCTCTGTGAGTTCCCCTGGGTTAGAAGCCTACCTCGCGTTAGACCCTGTTGCGATCACTCAAATGGAATACACGCTGCCGCACTTAGTGTCAGAATTACAGTGGGCAGACATCAAACAGCGTGGCTTTATGCGCGTTACTTTTACGCCCGACAAGGCAGAGGCGACCTGGTATTTCGTATCAACGATTAAAGACAAAACATATCAGGTGACGACCAAGTCAGCCTCTACAACAGATGGCACTACGTTAAATATCGGCTAAACTGAGCCTAATACGAAAAAAGTCCGCAAGCTAGTGCGGACTTTTTATTGGAAAGCATTTAGCAATCTAGCGACAGTGCTAGTCAATCAATCCGTATTCTTTGCTCAGAACTTCGATGATTTCCGCTTTCGGATTCTCACTCAAATGAATCGGCTTGCCTGTAATCTTCTCGGCAATACCAATGTAGGTGCTCGAAATCGCCATCAAAGATTCGACGGGTAAAGCATTATCACGAGCGAGTGCTTCACGCTCTGGCATACGTTCTTTGTTTAGCAAGATATCTGGGTCAGGGAAGTGGTTAAGTAGGAACTGCCGGAAACCTTCTTTTGAGTTCTCTACGATGTGACCTGCTTGGTACTCTTTAGCATCCCATATACGAGACGAGTCTGGTGTACCCACTTCATCCATGTAAATCAGCTTTTCATTGCCAGCAGCATCATGAACATAACCAAATTCGAATTTGGTATCGACAAAGATTTGGTCGATTTCTTCTAACGCTTGGCTGATAACGTTAAAGCCTTCTTTCAGCAATTTTTCGTAGAGTGCGATATCGTCAGCGCTTGAGAAGTTAAATGCTTCGTAGTTGTCTACGATGTTTTGACGAGTAATATTTACGTCATCCGCTTCTGGCACACCGGGAATGCCTTTTAGAATGCCTTTTGTGGATGGGGTCATTAGCAATTCTGGCAGTGCTTTGTCTTTTTCTAACCCTTCAGGAAGTTGGATTCCACAAAACTCGCGCTCGCCATTTGCGTAAGCGCGCCACATCGAACCCGTGATGTATTTGCGGCAGATGGCTTCGATTTTTACCGGTTTGGCTTTTTGTACAATCCAAACAAAAGGGTGAGGAATGTCTAGAATATGGCTATCTGCTAAGCCATTTTCTTTGAACAGTTTGAACCAGTGATTAGAAATCGCATTAAGCGCAGCCCCTTTACCCGGGACACCATTAAGACCACCTTCAGCATACCAAATACAATCGAATGCAGAGATTCGGTCGCTAATCACCATGATAGCCAAAGGCGCATCTGGAGCGACATCGTATCCTTTTTCTTTGATCAGTCGGGCGCTGTCTTCTTCAGTTAACCAGTAAACTGAACGAACTTTTCCACTATGAACGGGTTTATGGGTGCGAATTGGCAGGTCGTCATTGACGGCAAGTACTTGATTAGCAAGGCTCATTGCGACATTCCTATCATCTTAATCAAACGTCAGAAAGAGAAGATATTCAGCAAAATGTGGACGCTGAATAAATCGAATGTGGGCATCATACCAGAACTATTTTAACTCGCCAGAGAAAAAGCAAACGTTTGCCTTGTGCTGTGGGTTAATTTGTTACCAGTTGGCAAGAAAGTGCCTCATGATTCCATTAGTTAGAAGAATCTCCCGTATTGAAATAGTAATAACGGTTGGCGTGCGTCATTGTTAATCAGATTTCTAGCTAGGAGATAAAGACAAATAGAGCTTATTTCTAGATGAAAAATATAAGTTACAAGTTGATTTGGATTATTTTCAATATGGCGTAATGTATTTGGTTTTATTTTTTAAATCTAATTTAGATGTTTCTAATTTTTTCGAGTCTTAACTTTTATTAACAATAATCTTAATTGTGGCTGTAGATAGGCGTAAATGTGTTCTTAGTTACTATTGAAACCTGTGTTTTTGACAATTTTTTGACTTAATGATTTTATTTTTGATTTGAATGTGTAAAATAGCCCGCTATTTTAATGGTGTTCAATTTGGACAATAAGCTTGCCGATCGTCTAGTTACAGTATTTTAAAAAATAGAACATGGTGTAAGTAATGAGAAAATTATCTTTATTGTTTTTATCTATGCCTGTCTTTTCTGGCGCGTTTTCTAATGAAGCTGTACCCACTAGAATAGATATAGAGCGAGGTAATGGGTTTATGGTGTATGGAAACTTTGGAAATCCGATGAACTGTACTAACGAATGTTGATTTTTTAATCAAAAAACACACCCCCAGTACAGTGAAATTTACTCAACCATATTAGCGGCGTTTAATACAAAAAAGAGGATTAAACTTTATGCTCATTCTTGTAAATCAGTTGGTTGGTACTCTAAACCTGAGTTTACATATAACACAGTTACTCCAAATGGAACGGTGTATATCCTTAATTAGAGCCTACTTATAAGGATCAGGATTATTTATTCAACAAGTGAGGTAAAGGTTATCAAAAAAGCGCTAATTGTTACTTTATTATCAGGTCTATCATTTGCAAGTTATGGCAAATATACCTGTATAGGTGAGGTCAAAGGGTTGAGCATAACCCCTCAGACAGGTGATGTTTTAGTTGAGAAATTAGGGCCTAGATTAAATAACTGAGTGTTAGGTTTGGAAAGCTAGATATGAAAAACATCTTACTACTACTTTTATTATTTCCTCTGGCGGCGAGCGCAAGGTATACAGCAAACTTTTCAGGTGAAGTAAAAGCGGTTCTAACTTACCCAGGAAATACTATTATTCTGATCCGAGTCGAAGGTATGCCCGATTCTCACCCAAAGTGTACTTTGACTGATTATATGGCTATCGATCCGGCAATATCGCCGGAGTCCCGCCAGATCATTATGTCACGATTACTATTAGCATACTCAACTAAAGAGAAAGTAAACATCGGGTATGATAAAGAGAGCCATAAGGATTCTTGTGTTGGAAATCGCATGAGAGTACATCGGGTTGGCTAGAGAACCTGAAATCACAACATGTACGAATAGAAATATTGTTGCCCAAATTTCAAATCGAGGAGATACAACATGAGAACTTGGTTTTTAATATTGAGTATGACATTGGCAATGCTTACATCCTTTCATTCTGTTGCAGCTCCGGGGTGGTCAGGTAAATCTAAAATTTCCAGTATCTATGTACTTAATGAAACACAAGCACTAATTAAGCTCGCAAGTTTCCGAAATCCACACAATTGTGAAGTCATTTTAAGCGGGGATATCATTCTTAATCCACTTACCAATAAAACCTGGTTTACCGTTCTGTTATCTGCCCATATGGCGGGTAAAGAGGTGGATATATGGGTAAATGCAAGTTGCGATAAAACGCATTGGGTCGGACCAACGTTTGCGACCATCGGCCATGTGCGTCTTTTTTAACCTAGCCAAGCTGCGTTCGTAAAATCACAAACTCTAAAAGAGGAATAATGAAAAATGAATAAAATTGTTTGCCTTGTCGGTTTATTTATCTCTGTGGTGGCTTTACCGGCGTTTGCGGATACACATTGCAGAGGAAAGGTCAGTAATCTTGCTATCGGACGAGGAGGGACGGTGCTAGTCAGTGGTCCTGGAGGGTTACCAAGTGTATATCTTTGTAATGTAAAACATAAGACCAACAACGTAGAGGTCGAGAGTTGCAAAGCTATGTACAGCACGTTACTTGCTGCAAAATCACAAGATAAAGTAGTTAATATCACCTTTCTACCAAATATAGACTCGTGTTCGTCACTCAAGAGTTGGTCGGTGGCTAAAAATATAAACTGGGTTTTTGCGAGTTAATTAACTCAAATTTCAAAGAATAAAGGCAAATAAAATAATGAAAAAATGTCTACTGGCTATCGCTGTATTCGCGAGCTTATCTTCGTCTGCATTTGCAGTTAAATGGAAAGATTCGCCATATGTAGAAATCAAGAAACTTTACCCCAACAATGGAGGATTGAATTTTTATACGGAATATAAAGATGAATCTGTCTCTGCCTGCGATGGTGGTTACCGTTTTGATATTCCTGCTTCAGCACAAAATTACGATACGAAAGTTAGTGTGATAATGGCAGCCTTTATGGCGAAGAAAAAAATTCTTCTCAGATACGATGCAGAGCAAACTAAGAAATGTGCTGCTGTCGTCGATCGATTCTTGGTTAAACCCTAGAACAACGAAAAGTGTTATGAACCGTTACTTGCGGTGCATGTTAGCGCTGTTAGTCGGCCTGCCACAGGTATTTTCTGGGTCAGAAACTCTTAACATCAGAAAGTGAAAGTAGGGCGATCTTCTAAGAACTTCTTCTCTTATATGTCTAGCAAGTCGGACTAAACCCAGATAAATCTGCTTTCTTATGAAGAGCATTGAATCAACAAGTGAATCGTTACCTTTGGCGTTTTATTGTAATTGATAAGTGTTACAACAACTATTATACGTGACATAAAATAGGCTTAATATGGAAACGAAGTCGGTTCGCAAATCCGTAAAAATTGCAGTTTTCTCGCTCCTTTCAGCGAGTTTATTAACAAGCCATGTGTTGGCATCAAGTTATGGTCTGTCAAGCAGGACTGATACTCAGGTGCGTCAGAGCTCCTCAAGCAACTTTGATGTTCTGGTACCTGCGAAAGCGAAAAATGGCATTTCCTACAATGTATTCAGTAAGTTTGAGTTAAGTGGCAAGCCTCTTACTGTTGTTAATACCGATGATACATCCGGTGGAGTGCGCGGTACGGGCAAAGCGGATTTAATTGTTATTGAGTCCAACAATATCTCCTTAAAAGATCAGTTCTCTATTCTTGGCTCTCCGGTAGACATTCTATTTATTACACGAAGCGCAAGTGGCAAATTAACTTGTGAACAGTGTAGTTTTGATAATGTTGGTCGCGTGACAATGGCAGCCGCGGCGCCAAGTTACTCATCGAGCGCAAAAACTGTGAATAGCATTGGTGATTTAACCACGGTCAGAGGTGGAAAAGTCACGGTGAAGGGCTTGGTGTCACCGGGTCTTCAATCCTTGGAATTGATTGCAGATACCATTGATACCTCTGGCACCATTGATACTAACCTACGTGCGGAAAATCACCCTGAGTCAGGCATGATAATTGTCGATAGGGGGAGTAAAGTAGTAGGCGCAGGTGGTATCAACATGTTTACTGGCCGCCTTAAAGTCAGCTACGAAGATTTAGCCGTGAAGTCCGCAACATTGAGCTCTGCTTGGTCGACGATTAAAGGTAAATTCCGAGCAGCGACTATTGCGATTGCTAGCCCGAACAATATTGCGATAGATGCAGACATGAGCACCATGTCTGATGCACTAAGTACCAGTCAACATAACGGTAAACTTTATGCTCCGACTGAAGGTGTTTTTGTTCAGAGTTTGGGCAAATATAAGAGTAAGGAGTATCAGAATATTCATGTAAAAGCCACTGCTAAATTGTCGTCAGATAATCACCTTTCGTTAAAAAGCTTGAGCAATATACACATACTAAAGCAGGGCAATAAGCAAGCAAAAGTGATTGGTGGTGATATGACTTTGATTGCTCGTCATGATGTGCATCAACAGGGTTATGTTGCTGCGGATGAAGTAAAAATATCTGCAAACCAGTTTATCAACACTGGCGTGGTGGAATCAGCCAATATTGACGTACAGACAGAAAAGTCCATTTACAACAGCTTTGGCGGCAAAGTGTTGGGTAAGAACGTGACACTTTACTCAAAGTCTGGAGCCGTAATTAATGGTTCTCGTACAGATAAAGCAGTATACCTTGACAGCGCCTTGAGCATTGGTGGCGAAGGTTACGATATTGACAAGCAGTTTGGTATATGGCAGTCGTTAGACGACGACCCAGATATAAAATCACAAATAAATTCAGCAAACAGCGTCAGTACTGTTTCCGCTTCAATTCTTGCAGATAATTTAGACATACAAGCGAAGATAATTGAGAACATCAATCCGTATCGCCTTAAAAAAGCCGACAGTGTCAACTGGGATGCGGGTATTCGTGTTAATGGTATTAAAGCAAACCAAGTCGCGATTGAGGCTGAGCGAAGCATAAAATTAAAAGCCAGCGAATACGTTTTGAACTCATCTGCCATTATGGGATTGAATGGTGGTGGCGAATTCTTAGTTAACTCACCGATTTTTAGCAACGAGCGTTACGAAATCAGTTTTGAGTCTTATCCTTACCGTGTTGTTGAATATAGTCAAGATGACAGCAAGAAAAACGAGATAGGTCACTACAAGTCTGGTACAGAAACGAAGATCTTAACGTACTCACCGCCGGGGCGCGTGTTTTCATTTGGTGACTTCCAATTTAGTCGTGGTGGAACAAGCGATCCGAAAAAAGTGCAAAGCAGTAAACTGTTTAATGAGATTTCTTACTTCCAAGCATTTAAAGACGTGCGTTTCTTTAATAGTACGATTAAAAGCATTGGCTTAGAAATAGGTACAGACACAGAGAACACTGACTTTGAAGGTATGACGTCATGTTTGAACTATCGACGTTGTAATAGAGAGTACGTCACAACAAGAACAGAGGCTGAAACATTGCTTGCTTTTGAGGGAAATGTGTCTGGTGTAAACGGTGAAGTTGCCACAGAATCTGATTTGGTTATCAGAAATATAAACTCAGTAGATACTGACAAGCAAATTGTCATCTCGAATATAGTTAATAATTATGTCTCTAAAAATTCGAATCGTTTAGATGAAAAGTATATATGGGGTATTGGGTTATGCAAAATATGGAACACTTGTGTTTACGAATATAGATTAGAGAAGGTAGAGGTAGTATCAGACTTCGTGAAGGGAGAGGTGTCATTATATACAGGATTTACAGCGAAGCCAGATAATTGGCCAACGGGAAAGCCTTGGTCTGATGATTATAAAGATCTAACGAGTTTTAAAATAAGCCAACCGTATAAGTTTAAAGTAAACTGGAAAGAGAAGTACGATGAAGATCAAGGAGATAAAGAACTTGATTCTACAGGCTACACCCTAAAGCAGATTGAAGAGGCAGCGAAAACTTATCTGCAAGTAACAAGTTTTAAAAAAGCTAGCACAAATAATAGATATGGAAAACTACTATATAGTTACATTGACCTTAACACTATAGATATTTTCAAAGAACGGGATTCAGACACTATAACAATAAACTATGTACAGCGTGATAAGTTTCTTGTTACTTACTACAAAAGGTTCGAATATGAAGAGAAACAGTATCTAAGAAAAAAAGTTAACTTAACACAGTTAATGAAATACTTGCCTGTTGAATATTTGAGGCCAAATTTACCTATAGAGTTAAATGGCTCAAACATGAACATTGCAATCACTAATTATTTGAAAACGATTCCTACCACTATTGATTATCCAAAAAATCCACATCGTGGATTCCGAGGGGATTTTAAGACATTCGATAGAACAACCTATCGCTCTCATAAAGTCATAGGGAATAATATAGAGATAGAATATACTAGGATAATTAAAACATATGGATGTGTAAATTATGGTGGTTGTCATTGGTTCAATAGGGCTATCTATGAAAAAACCATATTAACGAAAAGCCAGCTCAGTCATTACCTATAAAAGACGTTATATAGTCACTTCCTCCCTTTGATTGAGGGAGGAAGCTTTAAGGCTATTTATCATTTATCTCTATTGATTACTACTTATATGGGAAGTTTAATTAATAAATGACTCAGCCCTTTGGTGTTTTGGTTTAGTTGATAATGGTCACAATAATTAATCTTTGTGACGAAAAAAAAGGCTTTATATGGAAACGAAGTCGGTTCGCAAATCCGTAAAAATTGCGTTTCTCTCGCTTATTTCAGCGAGCTTATTTACAGGCCATGCGACTGCGTCGAGTTTTGGTTTTTCAAGTAGAACTGACACTCAGGTGATCCAACAATCTTCGAGCAACTTTGATATTTTAGTACCAGCAAAAGCAAAAAATGGCATTTCCTACAATGTGTTCAGTAAGTTTGAGTTAAGTGGCAAGCCTCTTACTGTTGTTAATACCGATGATACATCCGGTGGAGTGCGCGGTACGGGCAAAGCGGATTTAATTGTTATTGAGTCCAACAATATCTCCTTAAAAGAGCAGTTCTCTATTCTTGGCTCTCCGGTAGACATTCTATTTATTACACGAAGCGCAAGTGGCAAATTAACTTGTGAACAGTGTAGTTTTGATAATGTTGGTCGCGTGACAATGGCAGCCGCGGCGCCAAGTTACTCATCGAGCGCAAAAACTGTGAATGGCATTGGTGATTTAACCACGGTCAGAGATGGAAAAGTCACGGTGAAGGGCTTGGTGTCACCGGGCCTTCAATCCTTGGAATTGATTGCAGATACCATTGATACCTCTGGCACAATTGATACTAACTTACGTGCGGAAAATCATCCTGAGTCAGGCATGATAATTGTCGATAGGGGGAGTAAAGTAGTAGGCGCAGGTGGTATCAACATGTTTACTGGCCGCCTTAAAGTCAGCTACGAAGATTTAGCCGTGAAGTCCGCAACATTGAGCTCTGCTTGGTCGACGATTAAAGGTAAATTCCGAGCAGCGACTATTGCGATTGCTAGCCCGAACAATATTGTGATAGATGCAGACATGAGCACCATGTCTGATGCACTAAGTACCAGTCAACATAACGGTAAACTTTATGCGCCGACTGAAGGTGTTTTTGTTCAGAGTTTGGGCAAATATAAGAGTAAGGAATATCAGAATATTCATGTAAAAGCCACTGCTAAATTGTCGTCAGATAATCACCTTTCGTTAAAAAGCTTGAGCAATATACACATACTAAAGCAGGGTAATAAGCAAGCAAAAGTGATTGGTGGTGATATGACTTTGATTGCTCTTAATGACGTGCTTCAACAGGGTTATGTTGCTGCGGATGAGGTAAAAGTTTCCGCAAACCAGTTCATCAATAATGGCGTGGTGGAATCGGCAAACATTGATGTAGAGACGGAAAAGTCCATTTACAACAGCTTTGGCGGCAAAGTGTTGGGTAAAAACGTGACACTTTATTCAAAGTCTGGCTCGGTAATTAATGGCTCTCTCGTTGATAAAGTCGTGTACCTTGACGATGTATTAACCATTGGCGGCGAAGGTTATGAGGTCAAAAAACAGTTTGGTATTTGGCATGAGCTACAAGAAAAAATTAAGGAAGATAAAAATACAAAAACAAGGATAGCTAATGCAAATAGCGCCAGTACGGTGTCAGCTTCTATTCTTGCGGATAATTTAACCATACAAGCGAAAAGAATTGAAAACATTAATCCATATCGTCTTAAGAAAAGTAATAGCGTCAACTGGGATGCGGGTATTCGAGTCAATGGCATCAAAGCCAATCAAGTCGCGATTGAGGCGGAACGAAGCTTGAAATTAAAAGCTAGTGGATACGTTTTGAACTCATCTGCCATTATGGGGCTGAACGGTGGTGGCGAATTCTTAGTTAACTCACCAATCTTTAGTAACGAGCGATACGAAATCAGTTTTGAATCTTATCCTTACCGTGTTGTTGAATACAGTCAAGATGACAGCAAGAAAAACGAGATAGGTCACTATAAGTCTGGTACTGAAACAAAAATCTTAACTTACTCACCGCCGGGGCGTGTGTTTTCATTTGGTGACTTCCAGTTTAGTCGTGGTGGAACAAGCGATCCGAAAAAAGTGGAAAGCAGTAAGCTGTTTAACGAAGTATCTTACTTTCAAGCCTTTAAAGACGTACGTTTTTTTAATAGTACGACTAAAAGCATTGGCTTAGAGGTAGGTACTGATACAGAAAATACGGACTTTGAAGGTCTTACATCATGTTTGAACTACCGAGGTTGTAACAGAGAGTACGTCACAACAAGAACAGAGGCTGAAACATTGCTCTCTTTTGAGGGAAATGTATTTGGTGTAAATGGTGAAGTTGCTACAGAATCTGATTTGATTATCGATAATATAAACTCCTTAGACACTGATCAGCAATTTATTATTTCAAATATAGTCAAAAACTTTATAGATGAAAATGAACCAGTTTTATTTAAACATTTTGATTACAGAAATTTTCTTACAAATGCATCATCAATTTACAGCACATTTAATTACGAATATCGACTATCAAATATAGAGGTTGTTTCAGATGTTGTAAAAGGAGAGGTATTGTTATATACCGCTTACTCATCAAAGCCAAGTAATTGGCCTGAAGGTCTGCCGTGGTCTGACGATTATAAAGATCTTACGGATTGGAAATTAACTCGTCCATATAAGTTCAGTGTCAACTGGAAAGAGATCTATGATGAAACACAGAGTGAGAAAGAATTTGGTGGTACATCTTATACTCTTAACCAGTTAGAAGCTGCTGCAGAAAGATATCTAAGTTTTACTGGGATGTTCAAAACAGTAAAAGAGGCTGAAGAATATGAAAGGGAAAGGTTGAAGGTAGGATTAAATACTCCTGAAGGCTCTTACTCTTTCCGTACAAACTATCTTTGGGTGGCAATTGATACATCCGGGGATGAAACCGTAAATATTGTAAAAAATTCGAATCGAATAGAGCTAGTTTACAAAGTTCTTGCCAGCATGTACACGCGCCAAAGCGGTATGATTCCAGATGATGAAGGAGTCACTTATCAAAAAGTGCAGCTAGACCTGAGTGTATTAGAAAGATTTATTCCTCATGGTTCTCTAGGTGATGAGATAAAGAATAAAAAAGTAGTGTTGAGTGGAGCTCAACAAGTTATAGCAATAGATAACTTATTAAAAACAATAATACCAGAAGGAAGAAAGCAGTCGATATTAGCTGAATATGAAGGTAAATTTGCTCGAACTATTGTCTATGAGTCCCATAAAGTAAATGGTAATAATGTGACGATTAATTTTAAAAGAATATATCCTAAGTTGAAGTTGGGTGGAAGAGATCGTTATTCGAGAAATTCGTTGGAATATAAAAAAGTTAACGATTCGATTGTCGTAACTCAAGGGCAGCTAAGTCATTATCTTGCGGAATAAATTGGTTTTAAAATGAATAAAAATATTGAAAAAATGGCAGATCTACCACCTCCATTGTGGCAAAAGTGCACCTCGTACTTATTAAGCTTCGTTATGGTTGGTCAAATTGTTTTACCTGGAGTCGCGAGTGCGGCAGAGGTGATCAATGATGCGACTATTACCACTAATGTAAATGCGTCTCCTCAGTTTTCTCGCGTTTATAACCGAGAACGTCAGTTTGAAAAAGCGTATTATATCGCTAGCAACCAAGTAGAGACGGCTCAAGACTTAGTATCGTTTCACAAAACGCTGCTAAACGATAATAAATCGGGCTTGCCTGAGCCACTGATGATCCCGATTGCGGTAGGTGATATAACCGTTATATTCCCACATTATCCGGTTGATAAAAGAATCGGTGATAAGTTTGTACAGGCACGCTTAATTCGCATGCAAATGCAACGCGAAATTGATCGTTTAATTTTACCTAAAATGTCCATCTATCAGTCAGGCTCAAAGAACATTGATCCGAGAACAGAAAAGGAACAGATTAATTACCTTTACCAAAATGCGAAAAGTTTTGCGGCCAAGTACAGCGTAAAATATGGTGAAAAAGTAACCCGTCAGCAAGTTAACGCATTTAAGCATGATTTCGTTTGGCCAGAATTGCGCAATATTAATGGCGAACAAGTACTGGTTCCTGTGTTGCATTTAACCGATGCAACCATCGATAGTGCAAAAATTGCGGGTCACACAGTAGAAGTCTCAGGAGATTACGCCAACTTCCGTAATATCACTGTTAACTCGGGTACACTGCTCACACGACGCAATGCATTCCTAAATGCAACGGGTAATCTTTCAGTTAGCGAGCATGCAAAGATTATTGCTGACGAAGATCTAAACCTAAATGTTGGTGGCACATTGTTTAATGCGGGTACGGTAAACGCGGACACTGGCAACGCTAATATTATTACGGGGCAGTATGTTCAAAAGACGATGGTACATCGATTTGCTACAAAATATGAGCAAGGGAGTCGTCTTGGTAAAATTTCTTCAGTAAATGCAAAAAATGGCACGATATCTATTTCATCGGCTTCTGATATCGATATAGCTGGTGGCCAAGTAACGGGTAAGAATATCATCTTTAATGCTGGTAGTAATATTTTCATTACTAGCCAACAGACGACTTATGTCCGAAATGAGCAAGTTAACGGTTTTAAAGAAGATGAGTCAATTGTTGAACATTTCGGTTCTAAATTGACGGCCGAAGATAGCATTTCGTTAATGGCGTCAGGACAAGTTGTTATTAATGCATCTGAGGTGTTTGCTGACAAAGGAGTACTTTCTATTCTTGCTCAGCAAGGGGTTCATATTGCAAATGCTGATAACAAGTTTCAATCCTCTAGATACGGAAGATTTGGCAAAACCACTATTCAGGAAAGTGAATTTCAATCAATTGCTATTCGCTCCGCGCTAAGTGCTGGGCGAAATGTCATGATCTCTTCTTCTATGGGTGATATTACTCTGAAGGCGACCAAAATTGACTCTGTAGACGGAACAAGCGTTAATGCCATGTTGGGTAAAGTCCACCTATTACTTGCTAAAGAACAAGACCATTATTTCTTTAACAAGGTAAAGAAAGGCTTTTGGAAAATAAAAACTGAAACCAAACAAGATCAAGTAGAAACAGCAGTTTATAACAGTATCACTGGTGGCGTTAAGATACATGCGACACAAGGAGTTACTCTAGAATTAGGCCAAAAAGACGGTCAAACGCTGAACGATGTACTGTCAGAGCTTGGTGCAGCTGAAGATTTAAGCTGGATGGTCGACTTATACAATGACCCTCAATACAGTGAAAATATCGAATTGGTGTATCAAAGATTAGAAGAACTCCACATCCATGAAAAGACCTCTAATCTATCACCTGCGGCAATGGCTATCATTGCTATTGCAGTGTCTGTGGCAATGGGGCCTGCTGGTGCCGGTTGGATCGGAGCTGGTGGCTCAATTTCTTCTTTTGGCGGTATTAGTGCTGCGGCAATGCAAGCTGGAGCGGCAACGCTCGCTACCTCGGCAGCGACAAGCCTTGCCAATGGTGATGGCTTAGACGGCGCGATCGAGAAAATTGTGTCATCAGAAGGGCTACGATCTTTGGCTATTTCTATGGCAACTGCCGGCATCTTAAATAGTGAAGCCTTCCAAAACTCAAGCTTCTTTAATAGTGCTGACGTCGCCTCTGCCATGAATGCCAATCAAACCTCGATAAACTTAATCGAGCAAGCTCAAGATGCATTAATGCGTTCTGTCATCCGCTCAAGCGTTTCTACTTTGATTAACGGCGGAGACTTTGGCGACTTTGGTGATTCATTGAAGCAAAACATGCTTGTTGCCGCTGCTAATAGCCTTGGCGAAAGCATGGCAAAAGAGATTAAAGGATTAGCTGAGGATCATAACTGGAGTGATGCAATAAGATACATAGCGCATGCAGGTGCTGGTTGTGTTTATGGGGCAGCTTTAGCTGAGGCTCAGGGTGGCTCTGTGAATAGTCTTTCTTGTTCATCTGGTGCAGGGGGCGCGGTTGTCGGTGAAGTCATTGGTGATTTGTCTCGACAAAAAGTTGAAGAAAATGCAGCGAAGGTTGAGGAATTTTTTGACGATAAACTTAATAAGTTAAAAGAGTCAGCAATGGCAGCAAACCCAGATTTAAGTGCGGCTGACTTAGTTGAATTAGATCGTCAATTTGGAGCAGAATACGGCGGCCAAATTGAAGCTGAGCTGAATGTACTTAAAGCTGCTGGGGTCGACTTAGCAAAACTAGGCGCTGGGCTGGCTGCATTTGCCGCCGGTGGTGATGTTGATATTGCGGCTAGCGCTGGTGAAAACGCGGCTGAAAATAACGCACTGTTCTTGCTTCTTATCCCTATTCTTCTAAAGATCATTGATGCAGCTACCATTGCTTATGACTTTTACGAAGTCGGAGTTGCTTATGATGAGAAAGGTCAAGAGGCAGGTGATGCCGCGCTGGAAGCGCTGCTTAAAGGCTTTGCGATTGATGCGTCAATAGGACAGCTCGTGCCTGGTTCTCGAATGATGAGAAAGATTGCTGCTAAATTAAACAGCATGGGGTTGGGCGAATTCATGGATCGTCTAGAGCTTATGATGCTACGTCGTCATAACCAACTTGCGACTGCTGGGGGGCCAGAGAACCAAAGCATGGCGCAGATGATGCAATCTGATAACTATCAAGAAACTTTGCTACAACACCGAAGAGCAAGAAATGAGGTTATAGATCTTGATGAATATGGTCCTGATGACATAGACGCACTGAAAGCACAGTACAGTCAACACGTTCCAAATGGGAAATATAAAGATGAGGATCTTGCATACTTTATAGAGAAGAATTACGAGTTCGACACTGTATCTAAGCGATTTAGAAAGCCAACGACTAAAAAAATTGATGTTAAGGCTACACCAAAGGGTAAACCCGATAACTCTCGCGGTATACCAAAAGACTTAAACGTAGTGTTAGGCGACGGGAAAACTCGTTTAGCTGCGGTGACTCAGTCTGTAAAAATTGGCGGTGTAGAATATAAGGATCTCAATATTCAAGAGCTAACTAAATTGAGAGACGAGATTTCAGTTTCTAAAGATCTTTCTCCTGATATTATTCAAGCTAGAAAAGGAATGATAAGTGAAGCCATTGGTGAGATCGCAACAACGGTAGAAGCTCTATCGACTCTCAAAAATCCTAGAAAATTGGCGACCTCCTTACCTGGTAAACAAAAATCGGGTGAATTTGACCAACTATGGTTGAGTGAGGCTCCAGACGGCTCGCCGATTATCAGTATCTTCGACGCAAAAGGAGGAAGCTCCACGCTAGGCAGTCGATTGCACAACGGTAAGCGAGTCGAGCAAGCATCAGGAGATTATATTCAGTCTATTCACGAGAATATGGTCAAAAAGATCGCAATCGCCAAAGAACGTGGAGAGGACGTCTCGGCGTTGCAGGAAACCGTAAGGCTTATGAAAGACAATAAAGATAATATCCGTATGAAAGTCGTTCAGCAAAAGTATGTTGGTGGTTCATCGACGATCAGAGATAATTACGTGGTTAAAGAATACGAAGTGGGAGAGTTGACTTTATGGAACCAATAAAAAATCATTATTTAGATATACCTGAAGAAAGAAAATTGCGTATTTTTCATGAAGAAGATGAAAATTTTTACAGCTTCTGGGAAAGAATGCTTGATGAAAATCAATCTTTTTATAAGCACCCTCTCAAAAGAATGAAAGGCGATGCTTGGGATTCGCTTGAGGCATTCTTTACTGCTTCAAAATACGGACAACATCAGGCCTCACCAGCTTATATAAAAAGGGCGCTCGAGCTACTGAATAATGTGTACTTGCTGGCCAATCATTCAGACCAAGTGGTTGAATTCTCCGTTGGCCACCGACACTTTTCGGAAGTGGGTAACCGTTCTATTGCAGAAGGAACAATGGATGCATGGTTGGATGAAATCTGTTTAGCGATGGCCGCGAGAGATTGGCGATGCGTAGAGCTGATGACCATCATGGATGAGTCGTTAGTGCGTTTAAAAGATCCTTTCGATGTTGCGCTGGTCGAGTTCGTTAACGGTGTATTTAGCAATTCATCAGCATTACCTGAGTTATTGCAAACGGTGATGGAGAAATCCTCCCCGCAACATTTAGAATCAACCAGAGTGCCATATGTACACTCTTTGTTTATTCCTTTTGTGAACGTGTTTGTTGCCATTATCGATGGCGATGAGTCACATTATCAAGAAGCACTGAGGGATGCGTTAGAGGCGCATTACCAGTTCTATATGAATGAAGATGTTCGTTATTCGCCAAAAGGAAATGTTTCTCTGAAACTGACTGGTCTTGCTGCATTAGCATACGATAAGTATGGCTGGACGATTCCAGAAACCGCATATTTGCCGAAGTGGCTCGTGTACGGCGAGCAGGATTTGCTAGCCTGATACAAACGATGCTTATTGCTCTTCATTAATTGAAGGGCAGTAAGTAGTGCCTTATCGTTTCCTCAGTAAGAGAGTGAAACTAAAATCCATTGCTCACCCTATACAAAGAAGCTTGTAACAAGGGTGAGCAAGCATACCTGTGATTTTTAATATGAAAAAATGGCTATTAACTTCGTTATTGCTACTGTCTGGGCAAAGCTTCGCTGATTGTAGTGGTGTCCACTGTACAAATGTAAAAATTACTCGTTTAGTGATTACTGAGTCGGGTATTTCTGTTGGAACGTCTGGTGATGAGAAAAAATTAGATTGTGACGCCGGAACCTACGACTATTTAAAACTAGAGCTAGGACATAAAAACTATGATTCAATTTATAGTTTAATATTAACCTCACATACAACGGAACACCCAATTTGGCTGCGCGTCTCAGATAAAGGTTCATGCAAAATATCGTATGTAGTTTCAGATAAATAAAAACCATAAATTTTTATTGCGACGTAAAAAGTAAAAGCGTCCTTATATAGATAGCTTTTATTACAAGTCTCAAATGCGTTTAATTATACTCTAAAGAGTTGAACTCTTTGGGTGGGCTTTCTCAACCAAAAAACGAAATTTACAATGAAAAAAATATTACTATTTTCTTTTTTTATCTATAGCTCTATCGCGTACTCGGCAGGAATAGGGGAGTTTAAACTACAAGAGATCAGGGCGGAAAAAGGCTCGGTATATTTAATACCTAAAACCACCATTCAAAATCCACTTAATTGCAGTAATGGAAAGGTGGTTAAGTTGTCTCCTGATACACCTAGTTTCGAGCAAATGTATTCACAGGCCTTAACAGCGGTTGCTTCTGGAAAAAGAATCCGAGTATGGGCGACTCAGTGCAGCCCCAGCCCTTGGGGGAGTACGGTACCTAAAGCTGTTGTATTAGGTTTATTGGCTGACTGAACGTTTAAATGACTTACGGAAAAGGAATCGCAAATATGCGTAGAATTATAAGTTTTTTTGTTATTGGGGTACTGCTTTGGTCTCCAGTGTCTTTTGGCGCGTCGACCTATTTGTCAGGGAATATCAAAAATCTAACAACAACGACGCAAGGCTTATTGATTATGCTTGATACTGGCCTACCAGATAACTGCGAGGGTTCTCCGTATGGTTGGATGTTAGTTAAACAAGAATTTAGTGCAATGACATCAACCACTCTTGCTTTATGGCTTGCAGGTAAACGTAGCGTGACCGTTTATACCTCTGGTATCCAAAGTGGTTCTTCGTTTTGTGTGATTAACCAAGTTGATCCTGCGGGATAATGGGAAATACTGATGAAAAAATATTTGCTATTGATGATTACGCTTTTCTCATTCCACGCTTACGCTGAGATAAAAACAGGCCCACAAATTGAAAAGTTATACCCTGTTGCTTTTTACCATGACGCAAGGGACGGACTTTACATTGAGTTCCAGCAAGGCGCTATGCCTGGTTGTAGTCATGAAAAGGGAGGAAGACTCAGTAAATCTAACCCTAACTACAAGGAGCTTTATTCACTTTTACTTACGATGATGACTACCAAAAACTTTAAAGGGAATATCCGTTACCAAGAAACCAATCACAAAGGTTGGTGGCATTGTTCCATCGAAGGGATTTTTGCATTCCCACTTTAGCGTAGAGCCTAGTATGAAAATTTTAAATTACCTAATCATCCCTCTTTGTTTGTGCTCAAACTTTGTGTTAGCAGACGCGAAAGATATCGCACACGGGCGTCTTAAAGGCATAAAAGTGTACGACCAAGCAACTTTTAAAGCGACAAAAGTCTATTTTGACGATCAAGCGAAAATTTTTAATAGTGATTGTGACGGAGTGGCAATAATTACGCACTCAAAACACTCAGATAAAGGTTTGGAGCAAATTACTTCTCTAGCACTTTCAGCTTATATGGCTGGAAAAAAAGTGCGAGCTTTCTCTTTGAAGGGGACATGTGAACTGGACTTCTTAGCTATTCAGGAAAGCTATTTTTAAATTAAAGGAACAACATGAAAACAAAGTTCTTATTCTTATTGTGTCTTTTCTCTGCTTCCGCCATGACGGCAGAGTCAATTCATTGTGAAGGCCTTGTCAATGATGTATGGATACAGAGCGATGGTGCTCTAATCGTGAGTACTTCATGGGCGTCATCTGTTGGATTATGTAATGTTAATACATCTAGAAATGGGGTTGCTCCTGAAACGTGTAAATCTTGGGCATCAATGGCCCTGACTGCAGTGACAACACGAAAGCCTTTAATGATGCAATATTACAATCTTAAAAAGTGCAGTGATATCAAACGTTACACCGCTTCTGAAAAGCCACATTATGTCATGATCAGAGAGTCTCTTGACTAAATAAGAGATTCCAAATTAAAAGTTGGTCGACGTATTTTGGGTCTTAACTTCCAGATTACCAAGAGAGTTCAAATAAGCAAACTCCGCATTATTATTCAGGTGTGCTAAAGCATGCACCCTCTTTCTTCACTTTGAGTAAAAAGCTGGGGTATTTAAGGATTAAATAAATGAAAACACTACTCACACTATTTTTTATCGGATTAATCTCATTCAATGTCTACGCAGAGTCCCACACTGGTAAGGTAAGTAAAATAAATCTATATGGAGGCAATTGGAAAAATAGTCATGCAGGTGGCATATTATTCACATTGGAAAACATGCCAAGCAATGCTAGCTACTTTCGCATAAATAAAAGTGATATCGCATTTGATACATTTTTGTCTACTTTGTTGTCAGTAAAGCACACGAAAAGTAGTATCACAGTACATTACAATATTGATGATTCTAAATACAAATATGCGCCTGTTACAGCAATAACTTTCCAATAGTGCATACATCATCGTCAAAGGCTCTTTTTAGAGCCTTTTTATGTTTGATTTATACAAAACATAGCTCTGTTAAGGTGTGTTCACTATTCAAACGTTTTCCTTAATTTGTTAAAGCACAAAAAAAGCCCCCTTAAAAAGGAGGCGAGATGCAGGATGGATAACGTCGAACTTATTAGTGGTACTTATTAACTCTGCCTTCGACGAAAAAGACTTCACACTGATAGCGCTGCGCCATGTCGCGCAACATAGATTGATTCATAAGTGCAATTTTATTTGATGCGACAACAGCACTGGCATTACCTGATCGGATGGCTTTTATCACGATCTCGACTTCTGAAAGCTGTTGAGAGGGCTTCATTTGAATCACGTTTTTACAGCAAATATTAGAAGCAGTGAGTTGTTCAAAGTCTGGGCGAGGGCAGTCTGCTGTAAACAAAATCCATTGTTTCTGCTGCGATAAAACAGCCAGCTTAGATAGAAGCTGATCCGAAACGGCCATGGGCTGAGTTGCTTGTGCCAATACGTTGTAACGAGAGTATGTATGAGATTGACTTTGTAACTGCATCTTACTGTTCCTTTATACATGCTGTATGTGTATACAGTAGTTTGTTTTAACGACCTGATCAACCCGTTTCTCAAAAGTTATTTGCGGTTTTTTGAGAAGGAAATAAAATAATTTTATCCTAAGTGGTTGAATTTATTTGGTTGTTTTTCATTTTTGATATGTCTAACATCAATTTAAAAATGTGAGGTGAGTAGAAAGTTGGACGAGATACATACAGGGGGTCACTACTGTATATACAGGTGTTTTTTCACGGACAGTGGTTTGTATCCAGTAGGAGAGGGGCTGATAACCGATGCGACATGCTATGTAGGATAGGAGGGAATGCGAGATAGAGATTGGAAATAGGGCTTGGCCGATCAAAAAAGCGCCTTAAAAGGCGCCCTTGAAAATCAGTTCCGTTGATTCCGTCTTGCTTAGCTTGCTCGTTGCAATCGTTCGCGCATTTGCAATTCGCCTTGGTTAAATAGGCGCACGTCGATTTTTGCCATGTCGTAACAAGCTTTACATGAGTAATGGTGCTTGCCATCTAAATAATCGTGACGAGTTACAAGACTAGGTTTTTTACACCAATCACAGGTGCCTTCTTCAGTGAACATTGATTTTCTCCCCACCTAGATTAATTTGAGTCGTTAGGTGTTATTTTGCGCTGAGCATTATGGCATAAAAGCGAGACTTAAGTTAAATGTCTGTTAATTTGTTTGAGAGGGAGATCGATTGCGGCGCTTGATTATATAGGTCTAAAAGCATGCTAGCCAAAGTATCTTGACCGATTTTTACTGTTTTGTAACATTTTGTGAGACAAGCTTAAAGGCATGATTGAGTCGCTTCATTTCTTCTTCACTGCCTCTTGTGTCCGGATGATAAAGCTTTGATAGCTGTCTATAGCGTAGCTTGATTGCTTGTAAATCAGGGATGTGTTGTGGTGTGTAGCCAAACATGGCGCATGCGACGCTTAGCTTATGGTTCTCTGCCTGGGTTTTGGATTTCTTAAATTCTTTGAATACTTTCTCTAGCTGACGTTTCAGTTGCTTGTTCGTAAACTCTAGCTCTTTAACTTTTGCCGCCATTCGTTGATTTTGGCTTTCCTCTTTGGCTTCAAGCGCTTTTCTATTCTGCTTAAGTTTCTTGATTACGAGAAAACTTAAGCCGCTGATGATGAGTATCGCCGCTAGCCAAATCAGCCATAGAAACTGCGAGTATTCTACGTTGGGTTTTGCAATTGTTGTGCTTTTCTCTTCTTGTGTTTGCTCCGCCTTTTTATCGAGCGACTTTATTTGTGAGACTTGTTTAGCTCGCAGTTGATTGAAGCGCTGCTCTAACAGTTGATTATAAGCCTGTTCTGCTGCTGGATTATGCTGAGAAGCCATTTGATACAAGGCTTCAGTCAATTGAGAAGTTGTGACCTTATCTTGATTGCGCTGAATAAAGTTAGCGAGAAGAAAGCCCCGATCGGTTGGATCATTGAGTGCGATAGAGGTTAGCCAATATAACGCTTGTGTTTCATTTTTTTCGCCATTTATCCCTTTAGCAAAGTCGTTCGCGAGCTGTTTTTGCGCAGGGAGGTAACCTTGGTTGGCGGATTGCTCTAGCCAGTAACGCGTTTCTGGTGAGGCTTCAGCTTTGTTTGATGCCAATAATTGCTGTGCATACTCATATTGTTCTATGGGGTCATTTGGAGCCTGAGAGGCAAGCAGGTAACCAGAAAAGCTGAGGCTAAATAAGCAGAGTAGGGCAGACGTTTTGACAGACATTGATATGTCAGGCCTAACGATTATGGTTAGGCCTGCTCCGGTAATTTTTTATTATTACCGCTATGGTGCAACCAAATTACTTCAGTGGCAAGATCTGGATTTCAACACGACGGTTGCACGCACGACCTTCAGAAGTTTGGTTTGAGCAAATTGGGTTACGTTCGCCGTAGCCACGTGCAATTGCACGACCAGGTGCAACGTTTTGAGATACTAGGAATTGACGTACGGACTCTGCACGACGCTCAGACAACGTTTGGTTGTATGACTCACTGCCCGTGCTATCAGTGTAACCGTCGATAACAAGGCTGGTATCTGGGTATTCAACCAAGATGCGAGCAACACCGCGTAGCGTATTATGAATGCTAGCATCAAGCTGGTAAGAGCTTGAAGAGAAGCCGATACCATTTTCCATACGCAGTAAAAGCTGGTTCTCACCAACACGCTGAACCTGCACACCAGAGTTTAGCAAAGCGCGACGCAATTCTGCTTCTTGTTGGTCAAAGTAGTAACCAACGCCAGCGCCTGTCGCTCCGCCTGCGGCCGCACCAATGAGTGCATGCTGACGGCGTTCTTTAGCGTCATCGCCCGTTGCTAGACCGATTGCTGCACCAGCGATAGCACCAATAAGCGCGCCTTGCGTGGTTGAGTTAGTTTCGTATTCACCCGTTGTTGCATTTTGGCGTTGAGTGGCTTGACAGCCAGTAAGAGCTAGCACTAGAGCTAGTGCAATAGGCATCTTTTTCAAGGGAAAATCTCCGTATAAAACTGAGGCGAAACCATGCCTCATAATGGGATGCGAATTATGAATAAGTAAGCATTGATATTTGTTATGAGAAAGTAAGATTGATAAGAGTTTCTGTAAGAAAATTCTTATCGTTACTATCACAACTTCAAAAAATAGGTCCCAATAACATTGGAATATTGGAACCTACGTCAATCAATTGCTGCTCTGGTTATTTCGATGGATTGCCCAACATTTTACGCGCTTGCTCGCCGCCAACACCACGGTTAACGGAGACTCTTCTACCTTTTTTCAAGCCCACTTCGTAGTCTTCGGTTAGGTTTTTCATCGCTTCTTTCAGTTGCTTCTTGAAGGTTTCGCGGTCAATGTTTTGGAATTCTTTATCAATATAATCATTGATTTTGTTGGCCGACTCTTCGTCTGGGGAAATGACTGGAAGTTTCTCTATCGCGCCCTCTACCCAACCAGATACAAATGAGTTCACGCGGCGAGTCACCTCTTGAGAAGAGGTGCCCGTACCTGCGAAGCTGTTTCGGAATTGTCCGGTACTTTCGTTCATCTCGCGATAAATAATATCGAAAGCAAATGCAGCAAAAATCGCGCGATCTGCTTCACCGATAAACTCGACACGTTTGAGCCCTTTGTGATTCAACAACACCGCTTCAACACCGAATTTAGTGTTAATGCCGCGAATCACTCGCAATATGGTAGAACTGATATTCGCTGGTAGTAGGTGGGAAGATTGTGTTTTCCCCATTCTGATAAACTCAATATCGTCTTTATCCAGACCATATTTGAGCATGAGGCGATGTGCCATTTTGATAGCATTGGCAGCCTCATTAACATTAGCGGAATTGCCCAGTTCTAAGCACTTGGCGATTTTTTTCAGAGCTTTTTGTTTATCCATCGACAACCAGTAACGAAAGCAGAAAATTTATGAAGTCAGACATATTACCTTTTTTGACATAAAAACGAAATACAAGGTGGGAGTGAAGGTGGTTTATGGACATAAAAAGAAGCCCCGCGGAAGGCGAGGCTAGGCGTTTTAGTTCGTCATAATCAGTATGAAGTCGTACTTGTGTCTAAGAAGCCATTCTTCATTAAGATTAGTTGGAATTACAACCCGAGCTGGTTGAGTAAATCATCGGCGTCATCGTTCGAACTCGACGATTTAGATTCTTTCTCAGCCATATTTTTACGTGTTGCTTCTAAAATATCGTCTGGATTTTCGTCTTCTGCGATTTCAAACTCTTCTAGTTGGATGAACTCAGTTTTGTCCATTGCCAACTCTAGGTAGAAAATGTTGTTATTTTCGGTGGAGAACGTCACTCGGCGAGCTTGAGGGCGGTCAAGGTTGGTATCCACTTGTAAGATGACTTGCTTATTCAGCGCCATCATTTTTGGCTGGTTTTGTGTGATGTTCGTTTGCAGCTCTTTACGAATTTTATTGGTGAAATCTCCAACTAGTTGGTTCATTAGTTCACCCAGAACATCTCCCACCTCGTCAGAAGTATGAGATATTGCCAGTTCTTCTTCTGGCATACCCATATTACGCATGTAGTTGGTGTAGATCTCTAATGCGGCTTTTGCCGTAAAATTAATTACGACTAGCCCGGTAAACCCGCCATCAAACAGAACAAAACAGCCAAAATCTGGCTTGAGGCTAGTCTTGTGGATTTTTTGCACCATTGCAGAGTAATTTACTTGAGAAGATGTCGCCGAAGTAAGGACGCCAGAAACAGACTGGCAAAGTTTGAGAAGGATATCTTCAGTGGTCACAATTTTATTTTTTTTCATTCTGAAAACTCATCTAGAAACGCGATTCGTTCCCCAATGTAAGGCATCAAGCGTGAAAAAATAAAGCATAAGTTTAATTATTGTATCGAGATTCTGATTTGCTCGTCTTTTTAAATGTTGTAAAGTGACGAAATTCAAAGAATATTACTCCTCTCACTTTTTTGCGGCGTCTTGTTGTGCTGACAGCTGCGCTGTATGAGAAATGAGCAAATAATTAGATAACCCGCAGCTGATGGGATCAGCGTCGTAGGGGCAGGAAGCAAATGTTACCAAGATTACACTCGCAAACTGATGTCGATCCTCTTGTTCTTCGTTTTCTGAAAGAGCTTGAACAAGCCGGATTCACTGGCGACATCGAAAGCCAATATTCAAGCCGACTAGCGGTTGCCACTGACAACAGTGTTTACCAGCAACTTCCTCAGTCTGTCGTTCATCCCAAAACGACAGAAGATGTTTCTCTCCTCGGGAAACTGAGCAATAAAGAAAAGTACGAACGAATTACCTTTTCACCTCGTGGTGGCGGCACAGGGACCAATGGTCAGTCGCTAACCAAAGGTATTGTGGTGGATATGTCTCGCCACATGAACAAAGTGCTTGAGATTAATGAGAAAGAAGGCTGGGTTCGTGTACAAACCGGGGTAGTGAAAGATCAGTTAAATGATGCGGTTCGCCCTTACGGTTACTTCTTCTCTCCAGACTTATCTACCAGTAACCGTGCCACGATTGGCGGTATGGTCAACACCGATGCTTCTGGTCAAGGTTCTCTGAAATACGGAAAAACATCCGATCATGTATTGTCGCTACAAGCGGTGTTTGCTGATGGCTCAGTTTTAGAATCAGATCTGTCCAATGGTTACCCCAAAGAAGGCGAGTTTGCTGCCAAGGCGCTACGAGTGACGGAATCCGTATGTCGTGAAAAACGCCAGCAGATCGTGGATAAATTTCCTCCTCTCAACCGCTTCCTAACGGGCTATGACTTAAAGAACGCGCTAGATGAAGACGATGATCGTTTCGATATCACACGAGTGTTGTGTGGTGCGGAAGGTTCATTGGCATTTATTACCGAAGCGAAGCTAAATCTGACGCCAATTCCGAAAGCACGTACTTTGGTTAACGTTAAATACAACAGCTTTGACTCTGCGCTCCGTAATGCACCGTTGATGGTCGAAGCGAAAGCGCTATCTGTAGAAACCGTTGACTCGAAAGTGCTTAATCTCGCGAAGCAAGATATCGTCTGGCACACCGTGAGTGATTTGCTTACCGATGTTCCAAATAAAGAGATGCTTGGCATCAATATGGTGGAATATGCAGGTCAGGACGAAGACGAAGTTGCAGCGCAGGTTGCAGCGCTGACCGCCAAGCTCGATACCATGCTGGAAACAGAAGAAGCGGGCATCATCGGTTACCAAGTTTGTAACGACGTAGCGAGCATTGGGCGTATTTACAACATGCGTAAAAAAGCGGTGGGTTTGTTAGGCGCAGCAAAAGGTCGTGCTAAACCGGTCGCATTCGCTGAAGATACCTGTGTGCCACCAGAAAACCTGGCGGACTTCATTGTAGAGTTTCGAGAACTGTTAGACAGCAAGTCTCTGAATTACGGCATGTTTGGTCATGTGGATGCAGGGGTACTGCATGTGCGTCCTGCGTTGGATTTGTGTGACCCACACCAAGAAGTGCTGATGCACGAAGTTTCTGATGAAGTGGTTAAGCTGGTGGCGAAATACGGCGGTTTGATGTGGGGTGAACACGGCAAAGGTTTCCGCTCAGAATATGGCCCTGAGTTTTTCGGCGACGAGTTGTTTACTGAACTGAGACGTGTGAAAGCGGCATTCGATCCACACAACAAAATGAACCCGGGCAAAATCTGTACGCCGCTTGATAGCGATGCAGAGTTAGTAAAAGTTACCGATACCAAACGTGGTTACTATGACCGTCAGATTGACGTTCAAGTACGTGACAGCTTTAAGCAAGCGATGGAGTGTAACGGTAACGGTTTGTGTTTTAACTACGATACCAGCTCGCCAATGTGTCCATCGATGAAAGTAACAGCCGATCGTCGTCATTCACCGAAAGGTCGTGCGGGTTTGGTTCGCGAGTGGTTGCGTCAGCTCACTGAACAAGGCATTGATATCCTTGACTTAGAAAAGCAAACACTAGAAAACAAAACATCAATCAAAACCATGATTGACCGTGTACGTCATTCTATCAATCGTCGTCACGAATACGATTTCTCCCACGAAGTGTATGAAGCGATGAATGGTTGTTTAGCGTGTAAAGCGTGTGCGAGCCAGTGTCCGATTAAAGTCGACGTTCCGAGCTTCCGCTCACGCTTTTTAAACATTTATCACTCTCGTTACCAACGTCCAGCAAAAGATTATCTGGTTGCGAACATAGAGACTATGCTGCCGATGATGGCGAAAGCGCCAGGTGTCGTAAACGGTGTTTTGAAGCAGTCGTGGGTCAAGAGCTTAACGGCTTCAACAGTTGGGTATGTCGATGCGCCGTTGTTATCAGTACCTACATTGAAACAACGAGTAGAGTCGCTGACAACGCCTTATGATCTGCAAGCGCTCAGCGGTTTGTCTTCGTCTGAAAAGAGCAAGCATGTTTTAATTGTTCAAGACCCATTCACTAGCTACTACGACGCCGATGTCGTAGAAGACTTCGTTAAATTATTGAAAAAGCTGGGCATGCATCCGGTGCTTCTGCCATTTAAGCCGAATGGTAAAGCACAACACATTAAAGGCTTTCTACGTCAGTTTAAGGATACAGCCGCCGATACAGCGAAGTTCTTGGCTATGGTAGCGGATCTGGATATTCCTTTAGTTGGTGTCGATCCTGCGTTGGTGCTGTGTTATCGAGATGAATACGCTGAAGTACTTGGCAGTAAGCGAGGTGATTTCGATGTACTAACGGCCCACGAATGGCTTTACCCAAGACTAGAAGCGTTTGAAAGCGGAGAGCATAAGGCGCAGGAACCTTGGTATCTGTTTGCGCACTGTACTGAAAAAACCAAAATGCCGAATGCGGAAAAAGAGTGGGGCGCTATTTTTGCTCACTTTGGTGCAGTTTTAAATACGGTTCCTGTTGGTTGTTGTGGTATGGCGGGTACGTTTGGTCACGAGGTCGATAAGTTGTCGATGTCGAAAGACATTTACAATTTAAGCTGGAAGCCAAGCTTAGATAAGTTAGATAACGAGAGATGTTTGATTACTGGCTACTCTTGCCGCAGCCAAGTGAAACGCTTTGAAGGAACAAAGCCCAAACATCCCGTTCAGGCGCTGTTAACTTTGATATAATCACATCAAATTAAGCCCAGTTTTACTGGGCTTTTTTAGAAGTCACATACAACAATTTCAAAGGATATGAATCTTGAGAAAACTTGAACTCAAAGTCCCACCTGTTGCGGTGTTTTTGTTGGTCATACTACTCATGTATGGACTGACAGTTCTGGTGCCGAGCCTGAATATTAGCGTGCCCTTTGTCGAGGTTGTGGTTGGCGGGTTAACTTTGCTCTCTAGTTATATGGGCATTGCTGGTGTGTATGAATTCCATAAAGTAAAAACGACGGTTAACCCTGTAAAGCCTGACACGGCCTCTTCCGTGGTGAGAACTGGCGTATTTTCTTTTTCGCGCAATCCTATGTATATGGCGCTACTGCTTCTAATCATTGCAATTGGTTTGTGGTGGCAGCACTTGAGTGTGGTGCTTTGTAGCGTTGTATTTGTCAGTTATATGAATCGATTTCAAATCAAGCCAGAGGAACGTATTCTAGAGCGATTGTTTGGTGAAGAGTATGTGGATTACAAAAACCACGTCCGCCGCTGGATCTAAGCATTGCGTTTAGTTTTATTTGGATGAGACATAAAAAGAAAGCCCAACGACCGACGTTGGGCTTTCTTTTAGTAAACACGTTTTTTGAGCGCTTCTGATAGGGCAGTCGATTAGGCTGCCTTAACGAACTTTGCTAGGAATGCATCCTTACGTTCATTGAAACGGCGTACAAGATCGTCAACCGCTTCTTGGTCATATGGCTTCAAGCCGCTTGCAACCATGCGTTTGATGCCTTTGCCAACGACTTCACCGTCTTCTTTGAACGCAAAGTTTAAGGTGACTACCCCACGTTTACCTTCCACGTCGAATGTTGCGCCAGTGAAATCCACTTCTGGATGCGTAAGGTCTAAGCGTGAAAATTCAACTTCCATGCTTTCATAAATAACCAATGGACGTTGGCAGTTGATCATCATTTGCTTCTCTTCCATAAGAGGAACCATGATGTGAGGGAAGTTCATGCCAGAGAATTGCACGTAATTTGTTACGACATGCTCAATAAATGCGGGATCGTGGTTAGTCTCACCTTCACGGGACATGTGTAAGTATTCTTTACCGGCCTCGTCAACAACGGCGCTTTCTTTTTCACACTTATTTTCAATATGAAGTGCTACACCATCGTTTACCATGCCAGAGAAGTTAAAACGCATCTTTTGGCTGACGCCTTCTTTACTAAGAAGCACTGCGAAAAGTAAGTCCCCAGGGACACAAAAGCGTTTGTTGTCTTCATCGTGGATTGGGTTGTAGTCACCTGCGACACGTTTTGCAAAGTGGCTTGCTTGTTCGCGAGTGAACTGAAACTGGTGATTAGTGTTTGAAAAATAAGGTGTTAGAAACATAATTTTTACGTAGTAACCAAAACTGTGTGGGATTATATGCGAATATCTGCGTAGCAATGGTCCATCCAGTGAAAACTTCACCGTATCCTAACAATAAGACACTATTTCGGCGGATAAATCGTTAAAAACGCATACTTTAGCAACGCTTTTATTTGTGAAAGCAATAAACAGCGACTTTATTACGTCGGCTATTTTTAAAAGTATAGCAATAACAATATGCAAGTGTTCATAAAGATCGCTGGGAATACGTTTAATGAGGAGATAAAAAAGCTCCACGCGAAACGTGGAGCCTTCAAATTATCATCCGGTTTTTAGATTAAGTGCTGGTAATGCTGGATTACTGAATACTTGGTAACAGACTCTCTGGCATGAGCGTGTTGTGGATAGCCAGCTTAAGCAGAGTATTCGCCTGTTCAATGTCCGGCGCAAAGTAGCGATCTTTATCGTAGAACGATACTTTTTCACGCAACATTTGTTTGGCAATCTCGATACGCTCAGAAGACTTGTTTGGTGCTCTAAAGTCTAGGCCTTGTGCTGCTGAGAGGTATTCGACCGCCAGAATGCCGCGAGTGTTTTCCCCCATTTCTTTTAATCTGCGAGCCGCGAAGGTTGCCATTGACACGTGATCTTCTTGGTTTGCTGATGTTGGCAAGCTATCTACTGATGCTGGGTGAGCGAGCGTTTTGTTTTCGCTTGCTAGCGCAGCAGAGGTGACTTGGGCAATCATGAAACCAGAGTTCACACCGCCATTATCAACTAAGAACGGTGGTAATTTTGATAATGCGCTATCGATAAGCAATGCCATACGACGTTCAGACAGGCTGCCGATCTCAGCAATCGCCAGTGCTAGGTTGTCAGCTGCCATTGCAACAGGCTCAGCGTGGAAGTTACCGCCAGAGATGATGTCGTCATCTTCAGCAAACACCAACGGGTTATCTGATACGGAGTTCGCTTCTACTTGCAATACTTCGGCGGCGTTGCGGATTTGCTGCAAACACGCCCCCATTACTTGAGGCTGACAGCGCAACGAATACGGGTCTTGTACTTTTTCACAGTTAGTATGCGAATCACCAATGTCACTTGATGTATCCAATAGATGACGGTAGGCCAGTGCAGCGTCCATTTGGCTGCGATGACCACGTACACGATGAATGCGCGGATCGAATGGACGTCGGCTGCCGAGAGCGGCTTCGACAGACATTGCCCCACATACTGTAGCCGAAGCGAAAAGATCTTCCGCGATAAACAGACCTTCTAATGCGAACGCTGTTGATGCCTGGGTACCATTTAGCAGCGCTAAACCTTCTTTCGGCGCCAGAGTTATGGGTTCTAGACCTGCGATTTTTAACGCTTCTTGCCCAGAAATGATATTACCGTTGTGACGAGCTTGTCCTTCACCTAGTAATACTGTGCTCATATGGGCCAGAGGAGCTAAGTCACCTGATGCGCCAACAGAGCCCTTTTTAGGTACGCAAGGGTAAACTTGTGCGTTAACTAGGTCGGTCAGCATATTAATGACTTTTAGGCGAATACCAGAAAAACCACGAGACAGACTATTGATTTTTAATACCATCATCAGACGAACCGTTTCATCTGACATAAACTCACCGATACCTGCCGCATGAGAAAGAACGATACTGCGTTGCAGTGTTTCCAAATCTTCTGGTGCTATTCGTGTATTAGCCAATAGTCCAAAACCAGTGTTAATTCCGTAAACCGTTCTATCTTCCGCGATGACACGATCCACGACTTGCGTGCTTTCTTCAATGGCCGGAATGGCTTCAGGATCCAAAGTAAGGTTGACTGGTGAACGGCTCACTTGGCGTAGTTCGTTTAAGCTAATATGACCTGGCTTTAGCGTTAAATTTAACATCTCTTTCATCCTTACTTGAGCTTCTTCAGTTCTTCGTTGAGCATTGGCAAATCTAGCCCTTGATCTGCTGCACATTGTTTAGCAATATCGTATCCCGCATCAGCATGACGCATCACGCCTGTTGCTGGGTCGTTATGCAGCACGCGGGCAATACGTTTTGAGGCATCTTCACTGCCGTCACAGCAGATAACCATACCTGAGTGTTGCGAGAAGCCCATACCTACGCCACCACCGTGGTGCAGTGAAACCCAAGTTGCGCCGCCCGCCGTATTGAGTAGTGCGTTTAATAGTGGCCAGTCTGATACGGCGTCAGAACCGTCCATCATGCCTTCTGTTTCTCGGTTCGGGCTTGCTACGGAGCCAGAGTCTAAGTGGTCACGACCAATGACAACAGGCGCCTTAAGTTCGCCATTTTTCACCATTTCATTGAATGCTTGACCAAGACGCTCACGATCTTTAAGACCAACCCAGCAAATACGCGCAGGTAAACCTTGGAACTGGATGCGCTCGCGAGCCATATCTAGCCAGTTATGTAAGTGCGGATTATCTGGAATTAGCTCTTTTACTTTTTGGTCGGTTTTATAAATGTCCTCAGGATCGCCAGAGAGAGCAGCCCAACGGAAAGGACCGATACCTTCGCAGAATAGAGGGCGAATGTAGGCAGGAACAAAGCCAGGGAAATCAAATGCGTTTTCTACTCCTTCTTCCAAGGCCATCTGGCGGATGTTGTTACCGTAGTCGAGTGTTGCGGCGCCGCGATTTTGTAGCTCTAACATGGCTTGAACTTGCACTGCCATGGATTTTTTGGCTGCTTTAACGACCATTGCTTCATCTTGCAAACGCATTTCTGCAGCGTGAGACATGCTCCAGCCTTGTGGTAAGTAGCCATTGAGCGGGTCGTGTGCAGATGTTTGGTCTGTTACTACATCAGGCGTGATATTACGTTCTACCAGCTCAGAGAATACGTCTGCTGCATTACCTAGTAGGCCAACCGATACTGGTGTGTCTGATTCTTTGATTATAGCAAGCGCTTCATCTAAAGATGTCGCTTTCTTATCGACATAGCCTGTACGTAGGCGGTAATCGATACGCGATTCATCACACTCAACCGCAATCATGGAGAAGCCCGCCATCGTACCAGCTAGAGGCTGAGCACCACCCATACCACCAAGACCGCCAGTTAGAATCCATCGGCCTTTTGCTTCGCCGTCAAAGTGCTTTTTCGCAACAGATACGAATGTTTCGTATGTGCCTTGGACGATGCCTTGTGAGCCAATGTATATCCAGCTGCCAGCGGTCATTTGGCCGTACATCATCAAGCCTTGTTTATCGAGCTCGTTGAAGTGTTCCCAGTTTGCCCAATGAGGAACGAGGTTTGAGTTTGCGATAAGCACGCGTGGGGCGTTTTTATGGGTAGGGAAAACACCAACAGGCTTGCCTGATTGAACTAAAAGCGTTTGGTCATCTTCGAGTCTTTCAAGTACTTCAACAATCTTGTCGTAACATTCCCAGTTTCGTGCCGCACGGCCAATGCCGCCATATACAACCAGCGAATGTGGATGTTCTGCAACATCAGGATCGAGGTTGTTCATCAGCATACGAAGAGGGGCTTCGGTTAGCCAAGATTTTGCGCGCAGTTTATCTCCGTGAGGTGCACGAATTGTTCTGCTTGTATCAAGTCGTGGATCTTGTCCCTGGCGCTGTGTCATTTCAGACTCCTTTAGTTTCTCGTGATGACCAAGTACTTGCTTGGTCGTAATAATAAGTGGCATCTAGGATGCGTTATGGTTTGTGTTGCTTTTCCGCCATCGCGTTGGCGATATCCCAACACAAACGGGCAGCTAAGCGTGCAGTTTGACTATCGACGTCATAATTAGGGTTGTATTCGGCGATATCAGCCAGCATGAGCTTATTTTTGTAATGAAGAATTCGATCTAAAAATGGTGCAATTGTGTCGTAACTTACTCCTCGAGCCGCAGGTGCGCTGACCCCAGGTGCGGTTGCGGCGGGAAATACATCCAGATCAATGGTCAAATAGAGGTAATCACAGTCGTCAATAAAATGTTGAAGCTGAGTTAAGTGATAACTGTGGTTTAGGTAACAAAGCTGATTGTCTTCTACATACCAAACATTTAACGCATCTGCTTTTTCAAACAGCGCTTTAGTGTTGCTACTGCGGCTTACGCCAATGCAAGCGTAATGAAAGTCCCAATCATTGCGTTGGCAAAAATGATGAATTTGGTTGAAGGGAGTGCCAGAGCTTGGTTTGATGTCGGCGATGCCGCTCTCGAATGCGCGTAAATCGAAATGCGCATCGAAATTTATGATACCGATTTTAGGCTTCTTCTCTGGATAGTGCGCTTTAAAATACTCCGCTAAGCCGGAAAACGAGGCCCACGCAATCTCATGCCCGCCACCTAACACGATGACAGGCGTATGAGGTAGTGCGCTTGAAATGGTTGCCGCACATAGAGATTGGCTCTCTTCCAGTAAGTCGTCTTCGCACACCACGGTGCCTAAGTCATATAGTGGGACGTCTTGGTGCCATGCTAAATTAGCGAGTGCTCGTCGGATTAAGTCTGGCGCTTTTTTCGCGCCAATGCGTCCTTTGTTTCTCGCTACGCCAGCATCCGTAGCAAAACCCAGTAATGAGACGCCATGCGCAACTGCCCCTAACTCATCTGCTTTCTGGCGTTGAACCACGTGATGAATTCGCTGACCAAGCTTGCCGTCCTCGGCATCATGACGGCCTTGCCAATGAAATAGGGGAGAATGTAGGTCGAATTGAGACATATTATTGGCCTCCGTGTGAAATGTATTCACCATTTACTATACGACCTACCAGACGTTTTGCTCCGACTTGATAGCTTAAATCTGCAGGGCTTTCGATATCCCAGATAGAGAAGTCCGCATCAAACCCTACTTTGATTTCGCCACGTGAATTTTGATAACCCAGAGCTTTGGCTGCATGTTGCGTTACACCACGCAGTGCTTCTTGCGGCGTAAGGCGAAATAGTGTGCACGCCATATTCAGCATGAGTGTGAGATCAGAAAACGGTGATGTACCTGGGTTGACGTCCGTAGCAATTGCCATCGGCACGTTATGCTCTCTCAACAACTCAATCGGTGGTAACTGAGTTTCTCTTAGAAAATAAAAAGCGCCAGGCAGTAGAGTGGCGACAGTGTTTGAGCGAGCAAGTGCTTTAACACCTTGCTCATCTAAAAACTCGATGTGATCCGCTGACAGACCGTTGTATTGCGCAGTGAGGGCTGTACCACCGAGATTCGAAAGTTGCTCTGTATGCCCTTTAACCTTTAAGCCGTGTCGTTTTGCAGCTACAAACACTTTTTCTGTTTGTTCAAGATTGAAACCAATCGATTCACAAAAAACATCGACACTCGTGGCTAATTCTTCCTTTGCGACAACAGGGATTATGTCCTGACAAATGTGCTCAATATAGTCATCTGCACGGCCTTGGAACTCAGGCGGAATGGCGTGAGCGGCAAGAAGTGTAGTGGTGATTTTAACTTTGCGCTCTTGTTCAAGCATTTTGGCTGCACGGAGCATTTTTACTTCGTCATTCAGTGTCAATCCGTAGCCTGATTTCACTTCGACAGAAGTGACCCCGCTCGCGAGTAGCCCGTCTAAACGTGGCAACGCTAACTCAACTAATTGCGCTTCGGTTGCTGAACGCGTCGCATGCACCGTTGAAAGTATCCCACCGCCTTGTTTGGAAATTTCTTGATATGGCACGCCGTTTAAGCGCATTTCAAATTCGTTGGCACGATTGCCCGCGTAAATAAGGTGAGTGTGGCAGTCGATCAAACCTGGCAGAACTAGCTTGCCTTGAAGGTCGATACTCTGAGCGTAATGCTGGGCAGACAGCAGAGACTCGGTTTGCGGTTCGTCTTCACCAATTGCACAGGTGCTGATCGCAACGATTTTTCCAGATTGAATGCCAATACGAGCAGGAGACGTTGGCAGATAACCGCGCTCTCCCGACTGCATGGTGACCAGACGTGCGTTTTCAATCAGCAAATCCATGTTTGTGTCCCTGTGTTTATTTGTATTATTAAATGTATATACAAATAAATAGAGCAAAATAAGAACACTGACAAGATTGATGTTGCTAAAATGTGATCAAAACGTAGATCTAGAGGACCGATCTTGTCATTAAATGAGCACTTTTGAGCTCAGCTTATATTTGTTACCAGGGTGATAAAGTAGGGCGGTACTGACTAACTTATCTTGGCTCCACGTTCTGCGATTCAAGAGAAGGCAAGGCTCATTGGCTTGCATTTTTAAGTCTTGCTTAATACGGCCGTCAGGCACAATTGCCTCTACAGTATGTTCAATAGCGTTGAGTGGGCAATTATCTGACAGGTATTGATTCGGAGTGATTTGTGTGAAGTCTTGATTTAAATAACTCGGGGCATATTGGCTGTTCACCCAGCGGAGTTCTAATTGAATAGGCGTTTGGTCTTCATAGTGAATGATTTCACTGTAAAACACCGTTGTGCCAAGCATGACGCCGAGTTTTGTCGCAATGCTGTCATCTGCTTTTATGGCAACTTGTTTGAGCACTTTACTGCTATATTGTCGCCCTCGGTCGCTGACTTCTTCGGCAATGTTTCGAATGTCTAACAGAGGAGATTCTGACTTTTCACCAGGATCACACACAAACGTACCTAAGCGTGGGCGACGTTGTAATCGGCCCTCATTAACTAAGTCCCGAATTGCTTTGTTCACTGTCATTCTACTGACACCAAATTGCTCGGTAAGCTCAATCTCTGTGGCGATACGATGACCGACTATCCACTCTCCAGCATCAATTTTATCGAGGATAAATTGTTTGATTTGAATGTAGAGTGGTGCAGACATAATGATTCCCTTTTATTTGACTATACAAATACTGCTTAATTTAGGTACAAATTGCAAACATTTCTAGACGAACGCCCCACTTAGTGAAAGAACAATCCTATTGTGGGGCTGAATGACTCTTGCTGCTGAGTATTATTTGGATTGATGATGGAATTCGAACATTTTCTTGTGGTCTATTGCTTGCAGAGTATAAAACAATTGTGTAAACAAACGATTATTAGAAGAAAAGTCGCTAAAAAGGAAAAACATGTTTAAAAAATTGAAAGCATCACTGGGGATCGGTTCTGCAAAAGTAGATACGATTTTAGACGAAATGAGCGTGTTTCAAGGAGCGACGCTGAAAGGGCATGTTCATATCAAAGGCGGAGACGTCGAACAACAAATTGATGCTATTACTATTAAGTTGAACACAGAGATGAAAGTCGAAGTGGATGATAGCGTAAGTTACCAAACGTTCACTATTGATCAGCTGAAGGCGGTAGACCCCTTTGTGATTCAACCTAATGAAGAGAAGCAGATTCCGTTTGAGCTAAAACTGCATGATGAAACGCCAATTACTGCGGTTAGCGCACTTAAGAATCAATGCCATGTTTGGGTTGAAACGACGTTAGATATTGATTTTGCGATTGACCCGCGTGACCGTGACTATATTGAAGTGAAACCACTACCAGTAGCATCTCGGGTTATTCAAGCGATCGAGCAAGCTGGCTTCACTATGGTTAAAGCCGATGTTGAAAAAGGCTTTTTGCGCGGTGGCTCGTTTGCTTCTCGCTCTGGAATTTATCAAGAGCTAGAGTTCCGAAATAACGGCTTTATCTCATCAAAAGAAATTGAGCTTTCTTTTATTCTGGAAGGGCAGGTCATGCATTGTTTGGCGGAGATTGACCGTTCGCTCAGCTTGGCTGGTGACCAATATCGCTCGTTTACGTTGCCGATCAATGCAACTGATGCTCAAGTCGCTGCCGCGGTTGCACCAACGCTAAATCTATAGTTCTCATCAACTTGATGAGAATATGTACCGATATCCTATTGTGAAAGCGATATCGGTACTGTTATCCATGTTTCGTGCGTTCTCTACGGCTAAAAACTCAAGCGCGGAGTTTTCCATTAGATATCGATAGCCTAATACCAGTTCATTAGAGGCATCAGCAAACTCTGCGGGTCCTTCTGTTGAGCCTTGATACCAATGGTATTCAAACATCAGGTGGTGGTTATCTTCCAACGCATAACGGTACCCCGCTGCAACGGCAATCGTATTATGCCGATAGGGTAGATCCAGCAAGGCGCGATCATCTGAGCGAAAAGTCATGCCAACCATCGAGTAAAATGCATGGGCGTCACTCAAATAACTGTAATTTATTTGGAAGCCTTGCTCGAAATTACTGCCTTGAAAAGTCCCGTGAGCAACATCATTAAAATATAAGCTGCCACCAATAGATAGGCCGTGATGTTCATTCTGAAACACTTGATATTGCAAATAAGTAGATAAGTTGTTGGCAAGCGTTTGTCCTTCGAAATCATCTTCTAGCACATCATATTGCGGCATTGATATGTAAAAACGATCTCTGTCTACTTTGTCTCGGCCATTCTGTCCGATACCGAAAAGGTTATGGAAGCTTTTAGTCAGTCCATCTAAATGGTTATCAGCGGCAAAAACCCACCGATAATTGAGTTCCCATTGCCAACGGCTATTGATTTGCCACTTGCTGCCAATTTCGATTTGGTTGTGGTAATAATCCAGTGCGTATTCATCAGTATGAGCCCAAACACTAGCCACGGTTCCTGAGCCATAGGTTTCGACAAAGTCAGAGGGAAGGCTATGTCCTGAGCGCAGTATATTGGTATGGCTAACCACTTGCATCGGAGATTGTGCGTAAGAACGTAGCGGCCCATACAGGTCATCTGATGCCATGGCTGGTACACAGCATATCGAAATGCTTAGAAGCCCCATAAAGCGCGATTTGAAATAGATCATGATGAACACCTACATGCAAACTACTCAATAAAACAACTATATACCTAAATTGCACTTTGAGGTGGAACTAGGTGTGCTGGGTCCTGTGTTGGTTAATATGTATCAGGAACTATTATACCAGTTGTGTATTCAAGTTCTATTGGGAGGGGGTAACTCCGTTTACAAATGATGTGAGCCCTTAAGAATAATCATCAGATTGTCGTGACGGGGCCTGAGGTTAAGTTCTTATGATAAAACAAAATCGCGCTTTGCAATCTAAATGTGAGCTAGGTACAATCCCATTTTCGATAACGGTCCGGTATTCGTGTTACCGAGAGGCCTTTATTGACTCTCAACTATTTTCAACAAATAGCTTCTAATTTGAATAACATGTGTTGCTTGGTGTGCAACACCACTGTAAAGGACATAGCATGCCTATTATTACTCTTCCTGACGGCAGTCAGCGTCAATTTGACAACCCAGTTTCTACTATGGAAGTTGCGCAATCGATCGGTCCTGGTCTTGCAAAAGCAACGATCGCTGGTCGTGTAAACGGTAACCGCGTTGATGCGTGTGACCTAATTGAAGAAGACGCAAGCCTTGAAATCATCACAGTAAAAGATGAAGTAGACGGTTTAGAAATCGTTCGTCACTCTTGTGCTCACCTTCTTGGTCACGCTCTTAAGCAGCTTTACCCACAAGCTAAAATGGCGATTGGTCCGACCATCGACAACGGCTTCTACTACGATATCGATCTAGATGAGTCTCTAACGCAAGAAGATCTTGAAAAGATTGAAAAGCGTATGAAAGAGCTAGCGAAAACCAAGTACGAAGTTGTTAAGAAAAAAGTAAGCTGGCAGGAAGCGCGTGATACGTTTGAATCACGTGGCGAACCATACAAAGTGGAAATCCTAGACGAAAACGTATCTCGTGATGATCGTCCAGGTCTTTACCACCATGAAGAATACATCGACATGTGTCGTGGTCCTCACGTTCCTAACATGAGCTTCTGTCAACACTTCACTCTATTGAATGTGGCAGGTGCTTACTGGCGTGGTAACAGCGACAATAAAATGCTTCAACGTATCTACGGTACGGCTTTCCACGATAAGAAAGCACTGAAAGCGCATCTAACTCGCCTAGAAGAAGCAGCGAAGCGTGACCACCGTAAGATTGGTAAGCAACTAGACCTATTCCACATGCAGCAAGAAGCACCGGGTATGGTGTTCTGGCATCACAATGGTTGGTCTATTTTCCGTGATCTGGAAGTATTCATCCGCGCTAAGCTAGATGAGTACGGTTACCAAGAAGTAAAAGGTCCGCTAATGATGGACCGTGTTCTTTGGGAACGCTCAGGTCACTGGGATAAATACGCTGATGCAATGTTCACAACTTCTTCTGAGAACCGTGAATACGCAATTAAGCCAATGAACTGTCCAGGTCACGTACAGATCTTCAACCAAGGTCTAAAATCGTACCGCGACCTACCGCTACGTATGGCAGAGTTCGGCTCATGTCACCGTAACGAACCATCTGGTGCACTGCACGGCATTATGCGTGTACGTGGCTTTACTCAGGATGATGCTCACATTTTCTGTACTGAGAGCCAAATCCAAGAAGAAGTAACAAACTGCATCAAGATGGTGTACGATACGTACCAAACATTTGGTTTCGACAACATCGTAGTGAAACTGTCTACTCGTCCAGAGAAACGTGTAGGTTCAGATGAAATCTGGGATCAATCTGAAGAAGCATTGAAGCAGTCTCTTGAATCGATGGATATCCCATACGAAATTCAAGAAGGTGAGGGTGCGTTCTACGGTCCTAAGATTGAATTCACACTATACGATTGTCTAGACCGCGCTTGGCAGTGTGGTACTGTCCAGCTAGACTTCAACCTACCAGGTCGCCTAGGCGCTACTTATGTAGGTGAAAATAACGAACGTCTTGTACCGGTAATGATTCACCGTGCGATTCTAGGTTCACTAGAGCGCTTTATTGGTATCCTTATCGAAGAATATGCTGGTTTCTTCCCAACTTGGTTGGCGCCAGAACAAGCAGTTCTTATGAACATTACTGATAAACAGTCAGGTTATGTTCAAGAAATAGTACAAAAACTACAAAAAAGTGGAATTAGAGCTAAAGCGGACTTGAGAAATGAGAAGATTGGCTTTAAAATCCGCGAACATACTTTGAAGCGTGTACCGTATATGCTTGTTGTTGGTGACCAAGAAATGGAAGCTGGCGAAATTGCAGTACGTACTCGTAAAGGTAAAGATCTTGGTAAATTTAAAGTGGATGATTTTATTGCATACATCCAAGACGAGATCTCTAGCCGTAAGCTCAATCTGGAGGAATAAGCTATTAAAGGCGGAAGACGTGGCCAACAGCCGGTAAAACAAAACCCGCACCGTATCAACGGTGAAATTCGTGGTATTCGTGAAGTTCGACTAACAGGCGCTGACGGTGAATCAGTTGGTGTTGTATCGATTCAAGAAGCCATTGCAGCTGCTGAAGAAGCTGGTATGGATCTCGTTGAGATCAGTCCTAACGCCGAGCCACCTGTTTGTCGTGTGATGGACTATGGTAAGTTCCTCTTCGAGAAGAGCAAAACTGCTAAAGAGCAGAAGAAGAAGCAAAAGCAGGTCCAGATCAAGGAAGTAAAATTCCGTCCTGGAACTGATATTGGAGACTATCAGGTAAAACTACGCAACCTGACGCGTTTCCTTGAAGAAGGCAACAAAGTGAAGGTAACAATTCGCTTCCGTGGCCGAGAGATGGCACACCAAGACATCGGTGTTGACGTTCTAAATCGTCTTAAGGAAGATACTGCAGAACTTGCTGTAGTTGAATCTTTCCCTAAGAAGATTGAAGGTCGCCAGATGATCATGGTGCTAGCCCCTAAAAAGAAGTAATTAACGGCTCATCAAGTAATTAAAACCTAGCCGCTTTCCTTTCGATAAAGGCATAACGGCTGGGTTTTATTCGCCCTAATTACGTTGTTTATTAAACCTACTCAATGCGGAGTTATTCATCATGCCTAAGATGAAAACCAACAAAGGTGCTGCTAAGCGTTTTAAGAAAACTGCTGGTGGTATTAAGTACAAGCACGCTACAAAACGTCACATCCTGACTAAGCGTACTACTAAGAACAAGCGTCAACTACGTCCGAATGCAATCCTTCCAAAATGTGAAGTGGCTGCAGTAATCCGTATGTTGCCATACGCTTAATTCTTTTTAGTTATCAATCGTTTAGTTTAGGAGAAGCATAATGCCTCGCGTAAAACGTGGTGTACAAGCTCGTGCACGTCATAAGAAAGTTCTAAAACAAGCTAAAGGTTACTACGGTGCGCGTTCACGTGTTTACCGCGTAGCTTTCCAAGCAGTTACTAAAGCTGGTCAATACGCTTACCGTGACCGTCGCGCTAAGAAACGTCAATTCCGTCAACTATGGATTGCACGTATCAATGCGGCATCTCGTCAAAATGGTCTATCTTACAGCCGTTTCATCAACGGTCTTAAGAAAGCATCTATCGAGATCGACCGTAAGATCCTTGCGGACATCGCAGTATTCGACAAAGCTGCATTTGCAGTTCTAGTTGAAAAAGCGAAAGCTGCTCTTTAATTAGCAGTTTAGGATTAAGAGAAGGAGAGCATTAGCTCTCCTTTTTTATTGCTAAAATATATACCCAAATATTTTTCAGTTTTGCCATTCAGAATCTTGTCTATCAGTCTTCCCGATTTGATTAGTGATCGCTGCTCTGTTGGTAATAAAATGGCTTGGGTATATATTTTACGCTTATAAGGGACTAAAAATGATCTACACAACGACAGAAAGCATTCCGGGCAAGCAGATCTCTGAAATAAGAGGGGTTGTAACTGGTAATGTTGTTCAATCAAAACACATCGGTCGTGACCTCATGGCGGGTATCAAAAGCATTGTTGGCGGCGAAATTCGCGGTTACACGGAAATGATGACCGACGCGCGTGATATAGCTATACAGCGCATGGTAGCAGACGCTGAATCTAAAGGTGCCGATGCAATTGTAGGGATTCGATTTACCACAAGCTCAATCGTAGATGGTTCTTCGGAAATTTTGGCATTTGGTACTGCAGTGAAACTGGCGGACTAGTCTACTTGAATAGCATTGCAAAAATGCTAACAGAGAGCGGTGAATTATTATGCATTTACCGTTCTGTTCCTTTTAGGTTAATTATTCTAGATTTTTGCAGAGCGAATAGGTTTATATTCTCAACTCTACGTTACTATTAAAATTAATTGCGATAATTTAGAGTAATTGCTTCACTTTTGTTTTGTGTATCATTTTATATTCATAATGAAATTGAATTCATATTGAATTTTCCATTTATTGTGTGAATTTTGATTTCGATATATTAATTCATATTTTTCTTATAAAAATATGAACTTATACCTTGCCAAGCGGTTCTAAATTGTTACAAATACTATACAGCTGTAACATTGCCAAAAGGAATTGTAGATGAGAGATCTGACTCCCGAATACTTGCTAGCCGCATTACGCCAAGCGATTAAAACAAAAGGGCTAACATATCGAGAGCTATCTGAGAAAATGGGCATGCCCCTGTCCACTTTTAAGAGACACTTAACAAGCACAAATCTCGCTTTGGATAAACTGCTTGAATATTGTAGAGCTGTTGATTGCACGTTAGATGAACTACAAAAGCTTGCGAATCAATTACAAGGTGAAGACGAGGATTACTTTAGCCGTACGCAAGATGAAGTCTTTTTTCAATTTCCCCATCTTTACGATTTTTATCGTGAATTGAGAATGCTGCGAGGCAAAGATGGATATTCCATTTTAAAGAAAAAGTATGATTTGTCTGAGCAGAGCATGTCTGATTACCTAAACGCTTTGGAGTTATTGGATCTTGTTTACGTTGATGAAGATAAAAATATAACGTTGCACGGGCCGTTATATTACAGCTATGCAGAAAATTCCAAGCTCAATGATAAATATACGGAAATCATAAAAGAACAGACAACAACCCACGATAAATGCGTTCGTGTGGCGTTGGCGCGCATGAAAATTACCGAAGAGCAGCTTTTGCAGTTGGAAGATCAAGTTGCGAAAACGGTTATCGATTTTCATTCCAAAAATGTAGTGGCAGAGAACTTCAACGTCTCTGATTTTACAAATATTGTTCTACTTGCAGGGCCACATCAACCAGTCACATTCTCTGATGGAATTATCGAGACAGAAGGGCGATTTATTGACGATATTCGTTATGCCATTGCATCTGCAGGTGATAAACCAAGCCTCTCGATTTAGAAATTCAGTCTTTTACTTAAAGAGAATCGCTTTTCTCACCATGTTATTGAGTTTTTCAGCTCTAATATTGAAAGGAAGCAGTAAAAGAAAAGCCCAAGACAGAACACACTTTGTAAATAGAGCATCCAGTTGCTGTTTTGAATCCAAACTTTAAGTGTTTTGGGCTTTTTTGAATAACATCATTTCAATATCACTCGTTGTCCAATTTTTAAAGTTCTGACTTTTGGGGTTGTGTCCCCGCACTCCACTCTAGATTTTCCTTACAATCAAATCATTCTCGCTGAACCAAGCATCTTGATGTTACTTGGTTATATATAAGTAATGCTTATTTTTCGGTTAGCTATAAATTCATACTTGCAATGTTTGTTTTTTGATCTATTATGACGAAGTGTCATTTATGACGGTTCGTCAAATTTAGTGGCGTTCCTGTATTCAAGAATCGTGTTACAATTATTGGGAGTGTGTTGGTATACGGATCAAAGGATTATGTTTAACTTTCGCTGTAAAAAAGATAGCAAGCAAGACGGATGTCGTACGTCTTCAGGGCTAACTAAAAAACAACAGGCGATTGCTGATCGTGAAATAGAGCTTATTCAATTGGCTAAGTCTCTGGTTCAAGAGCAAGGCTTTGCCAACTTAACGATGGACAAGCTCACAGCGGCAAGCCCTTACTCGAAGGGAACGATCTACAATCATTTTTGCAGCAAAGAAGATGTGATTCTTGCGCTTTGTATTCACTCGCTGAGAAGCGAGGCAATATTTTTCGAACGTACCGCTAAGTTCAATGGCAATACCAGAGAAAAAATCATTGCTATGCATGTAGGTTATCGTATTTACGCTCGTATGGAGCCTGTACTATCAACCTGTGCGATTGTTGCAAAGACGCCTTGGGTCCTAGAGAAAGCTTCGCCTAAGCGTGTGAATGAATTGAACAACTTAGAAGAACAAGTAATAGATGGTGCTGATGCGTTGGTGAATAATGCGGTGGAATGTGGAGACCTTAAGTTCTCTCCCGCAATTGGTTCTGATGCCATCGTATTTGCTAACTGGTCTATTGCCTTCGGTTCAAACGCTCTAGCGCAAAATGCATCGAACAGTCGATGTATTCAGCGAATTCAAGATCCATTCTCAGTACTGCATAACGCGAATATGTTACTTGATGGTTTAGGGTGGTCACCTTTATCGACAGAGTGGGATTACCGTAAAACGTGGCGTCGAGTGGAACAGGAATTGTTCAGCGAAGAGCTTGCTTATTTAGAGTCTGTGAATCGCTAATCGTTATAGAGGCCATCTAATATTTTAGTTGGCTTTTTTATTACACCATTGTGACGAATCGTCAAAAAATAGAAATTGGTACTCAAGTTACCGATCTCGAGAAGTATAGGAAGTTACTCAAAAACTAACTTATATAACCAAATAAATTCGATCTGATTTTTATATGTTGAAGTTATCTGGTTATCACAGCATTCGCTGTTTTTTTTAGTTTTTAAATTTGACGAAACGTCACAAAAGGAGAGTGTGATGCCACATCACAACGTTCAACAACAAGCCCGAATGAGCTGGGTCAAGCTACCAACGAATTACAGTGTGTTGGTTGTGCTTGCTACCGTTTTATTGATTGTTATAGCAACTATTGGAGGAAAAAATCTTTACTTTAGAGGGGATTACGACATCTTTTTTGATGGAACAAATGAGCAGTTACTTGCGTTTGATGAAATTCAGACTACCTTTGCAAAATCTGACAGTCTTGCTTTGGTCATAGCGCCAAAAAGTGGCACTGTTTTTACTCCTAACACCTTATCTCTTATTCAGCAGATCACTGACGAGGCGTGGCAAGTCCCATACTCCACCCGTGTTGATTCCCTTGCCAACTACCAGCATACCGAAGCGTTTGAAGATGATCTTCTTGTCGAAGATTTACTGTATAGCGAATATGAATTGACGCCTCAGAGAATCGAGAAAGTCAAAAGTATTGCGTTGAGTGAACCGGTTCTGAAAAGTTCACTGATTTCCGAAAAAGGGGATGTCACGGTCGTGAATATTACGGTCCAACTCCCTGAGGTCGATAAAACCGCTGAAGTACAAGAAGTGGTTGCCTACATAAACGGAATGATTGAGCGTTATCAGCAAGTGTACCCGGATACTGAGTTCCACAAGGCTGGTATTATTGCAATGAACTACGCGTTTATGACCGCTGCCCAAGATGATAGCGCAACATTAGTGCCTACTATGTTACTAGTGATATTGGTGTTTCTGACCATCATGTTGCGCTCATTGCTTAGCGTCATCGCGACACTCATCGTTATTATCGGCTCAGTTATGGTGACAATGGGCTTATCAGGATGGGCTGGTATGTTCTTAAGCACGGCGACAGTTAATGTGCCTACCTTGGTGATGACGCTTGCCGTCGCCGACTGTGTACATATCATAGCGACGATGCGTCAGTCTATGCAAAACGGCTTTAGTAAAGCCCATTCTATTGAGCGAAGTATTGCACTCAATTTCATGCCCATCCTGATTACCTCCATTACCACCGCGATCGGCTTTTTAATGATGAATATGTCGGATTCTCCAATCCTGAGAGATTTTGGCAACCTATCAGCCCTTGGCGTCATGATTGCTTGTTTCCTTTCCATCACATTACTTCCGGCGTTACTTCATATCCTTCCTGTTAGGGTGAAGTCAGACACTGCTGATGAAAGAAAGCACTTTATGGATCACTTAGGGGATTTCGTGGTGTCAAAGCGACATGCGTTATTGCCGTTGTCGGTGCTTGTTATTGTCGCGAGTGCGAGTTTGATTCCGCTGAACAAAGTCAACGATGAATCCGTCGAATATTTTGGTCATAGCAATGAATTTCGTCGAGCGGCTGATTTTATGGAAGAGCGAATCAGTGGCATGGCGAACATCAGTATCGCGATAAAAACTAACGAATCGCAGGGTATTGCGGATCCTAATTTTCTCAATACCGTGGGTAAATTTACTGACTGGCTAAGGTTGCAGCCAGAAACGGACCATGTTGCGACCTTGAGCGATGTTTATAAGCGCCTAAACAAGAACATGCATGGAGATGATCAGGCTTATTACTCGCTCCCTCAAGACAGAGAATTAGCGGCTCAATATCTGCTGCTTTATGAAATGTCACTACCGTATGGCTTAGATTTGAACAACCAAATCAATGTTGATAAGTCGTCAATCAAGATGGTTCTCACCGTGGAGAACTTGGGCAGCGTCGAGCTTGTTGATTTGGAAAATCGTATTTACCAATGGTTTAACGAAAACGCGCCTCAGTATGATGTTGTTGCTTCTAGTCCATCACTGATGTTTGCGCATATTGGCGAAACGAATATGGCTAGCATGCTGTCAACCTTGCCTATCACTCTGGTCTTAATTTCGGCATTACTGATCTTTGCCTTACGCTCGTTCAAGCTCGGTTTAATCAGCCTGGTCCCGAATATCGCCCCTGCGCTTATTGGTTTTGGTATTTGGGCGCTGGTTTCTGGTGAAATTAATTTGGGGTTGTCTGTTGTTGTGACGTTGACGCTTGGCGTTGTGGTTGATGATGCCGTTCATTTTCTCTCTAAATACCAACACGCTCGTAAAGATGGCCATAGCGCGGAACAAGCGGTTCGTTACGCTTTTCGCACAGTGGGGCGCGCGCTTTGGATTACGACTGTCGTGCTTGTTGCTGGTTTCTCTGTTCTGGCGATGTCGAGCTTCCGCTTAAATGCCGATATGGGACAGTTGAGTGCCATTGTTATCTTCATTGCTCTTGTTGTGGATTTCATCTTTCTACCGACTCTACTGATGTTGTTTGACAAAGGCGTCTACGACGAGGTGGACCGCCGAAACAAGCTTAAATCAACTGACTCTCAAACCACGGCTGTTATTCAGTCATAACGAATCAAAGGATTGAACATGAATTTACTAAAAAATGCCTTAAAAGTATCTGCACTTTCTGTCTCGCTTTTTATGAGTCATGCGGTGTTAGCGGATGAAGCGAAAGGATTAGAAATTGCTCAAGAGCGCAAAGCCCGTGATGAAGGGTGGGGGGATTCTGTTGCTACTATGAAAATGATTCTGCGGAACGCACAAGGAGAAAGCAGCACACGTTTAATGCGCCTTCAATCACTCGAAGTTGAGGACGATGGTGACAAAGGACTCACAATATTTGATGAACCAAGAGATGTGAAAGGCACCGCGTTTCTCAACCACTCTCATACAGTGGGTGCCGATGACCAGTGGCTTTACCTTCCAGCATTGAAGCGTGTGAAACGTATTTCCTCGCGTAACAAATCAGGCCCTTTTATGGGTAGTGAATTTGCGTATGAGGATCTCAGTTCTTTTGAGATCGAAAAATATCGTTTCAATTACTTAAAAGATGACACCATAAATGGGCAAGATGTTTTCGTCATAGAGCAAATCCCTACAGACAAAAATTCAGGTTATACCAAGCAAACGGTGTGGTTAGATAAAGCGCATTATCGCCCACTGAAAGTTGAGTTTTACGATCGCAAAGGGTCGTTGTTAAAAACGCTTTCTTTCTCAGATTACAAGCAGTACCTCAACCAATATTGGCGAGCGCACACCATGGCGATGACAAATCATCAAACAGGAAAAAGCACTGAGCTAACAACAAGTGAAATGCGCTTTAACACTGGGCTAGAAGACAATGATTTTCATAAGAATGTGTTAAAGCGAGTGAGGTAATGGGGGAGAAATGAAGCAATCAAATGTTGGGTTGTTGCTTAGCGCAGCAACCTCTCTTTACTCGATGCCTCTTGCCGCCATTGAGCTTGCAGGACAAGTCAATATTGAGCATCGTCAGTTTTTTGATTCTGGCTCTCAGGGTCAGAGCAAAGCGCAAACGTCATTGGTTTTGCAGCCAGAATTTTACTGGGAGATGCAAAATGGTGATGCGAGCTTTACCCTCACACCTTTCTATCGTTTGGATAGTCTAGACGATGAGCGAAGTCATGGAGACATAAGAGAGGCGCTTTATCTGACTTATTGGGATGATTATGAGCTTCGAGTTGGGATTAGTAAGGTCTTTTGGGGAGTGACGGAATCCGCCCATTTGGTTGATGTAGTAAACCAGACAGACGCCATTGAAGCCGTCGATGGTGAAGATAAGCTCGGTCAGCCGATGTTGCATTTTACCTCATTCAAAGAGTGGGGCACCGTCCATGCAATGTTATTACCTTACTTTAGGGAACGAACGTTTGCGGGTACTGACGGGCGCTTGCGAACCGAACCTGTTGTCTCAGATGATGCTATCTATGAATCAAGCAGAGAAGAAAAGCAGGTAGATGTGGCTTTTCGGTATTCGAAAATGCTTGGCGATTGGGACGTAGGCCTGAGCTATTTATATGGAACAAACCGGGATCCTTACTTTCGTTTTGAGTACGGGGAATTAAAGCCTTACTACGCTCTGATGAGTCATGTCGGTCTCGATGTACAAGGAATCGTTGGCGATTGGTTATGGAAACTGGAAAGTGTTTATCGAGATAGTGCTGATAATCATGTCGGTCTTGTGACGGGATTTGAGTACACCTTCGTTGGCGCATTTGACACGGTTTGGGATGTGGGTGTGATTGGTGAGTACCTCTACGACAGTCGTGGGAATAACGCACAAACTATCGGTCAAAATGATGTGTTTGCAGGCATTCGTTGGGCGCTCAACGACGAGGACGGAACGGAAGTGTTGACGGGAATCACAAAGGATTTAGATAACGCCGATGTTTACAATGCCAAGTTAGAAGCCTCGAGCCGAATATCGAATAACTTTAAGTGGCAAATTGATGCTTGGTTGTTCAAAAATGAAACGCCAAACGATTTGCTCTATTTCGCCCGAGATGACGATTTTATCGAGCTATCTATTCAATATTATTTCTAAAACAAAAGGGCACAACTTAACGTCAGATTAATGAAAGATGACATTTTTGACGTTTTTGTGCTCTTTTTATTCAATAACCTCTTCTTTTCGTAATTCAATTTGGCATTGGTGCCCGGTTTGGCTACTATGTACAGCTATCAAAAAACCAATCACTCCCTTATGGACACTACCAACAGGTAGATGAGGAAACGATGCAACATCTAGAAGAGATCATTGCTAGCGCGAGCACTGCAATTGAAGCTGCCGAATCGCTAGTCGCACTTGATGAAGTGCGTGTTCAGTATCTGGGTAAAAAAGGTGAGCTAACTGCTCAACTTCAAAGCCTAGGTAAACTACCACCAGAAGAACGCCGTGAAGCTGGTCAAGAAATCAACAAAGCGAAAGGCGTAGTTCAGCAAGCTATCGCAGCTCGTAAAGACGCACTACAACGTGCAGAGCTTGAAGCGAAACTAGCAGCAGAAACAATCGACGTAACACTACCAGGTCGTCGTATTGAGAACGGTGGTTTACACCCAGTAACTCGTACTGTAGAGCGTATTGAGAAGTTCTTTGGCGAACTTGGTTTTAACACCGAAGCTGGCCCAGAGATCGAAGATGCATTCCACAACTTTGATGCGCTAAATATTGCCGCTGATCACCCAGCGCGTACTGACCACGATACTTTCTTCTTCAATCCAGATTTGATGCTTCGTACTCATACGTCAGGCGTACAGATCCGTACGATGGAAAATGGTAAACCACCATTCCGTTTCATCGCACCGGGCCGTGTATACCGTAACGACTACGACCAAACGCATACGCCAATGTTCCACCAAGTGGAAGGTATGCTGGTTGATGAGAACGTAAACTTTGCACAGTTGAAAGGCATCCTGCACGATTTCCTATGTAACTTCTTCGAAGAAGAAGTAGAAGTACGTTTCCGTCCATCTTACTTCCCATTCACTGAACCTTCAGCTGAAGTAGACGTGAAAGGCAAAAACGGTAAATGGTTAGAAGTTCTAGGTTGCGGTATGGTTCACCCGAACGTACTACGTAGCGTAGGCATCGATCCTGAAAAATACTCTGGTTTCGCATTCGGTATGGGTGTTGAGCGTCTAACGATGCTTCGTTACGGCGTGAACGATCTACGTGCGTTCTTCGAAAACGATCTTCGTTTCCTAAAACAGTTCAAGTAATCCAGAGGGTTCATCAACATGAAATTCAGCGAATCATGGCTTCGTGAGTGGGTAAACCCAGCGGTTACTACTGACGAACTCACTCATCAAATTACAATGGCCGGCCTAGAGGTAGACGACGTTCTTCCTGTAGCGGGTTCTTTCACTGGCGTTAAAGTGGGTCACGTTGTTGAATGTGGTCAACACCCAGACGCAGACAAACTTCGCGTTACTAAAGTAGATGTAGGCGAAGAAGAGCTTCTAGACATCGTTTGTGGCGCACCTAACTGTCGCCAAGGTCTGAAAGTAGCGGTAGCAACAGTTGGTGCTGTTCTTCCAGGCGATTTCAAAATCAAAAAAGCGAAACTACGTGGCCAGCCATCTCACGGCATGCTTTGTTCGTTCACTGAACTAGGCATTGATGTTGAGTCAGACGGCATCATGGAACTAGCAGAAGACGCAGTAATCGGTACTGATTTCCGTGAATTCCTAGGTCTAGATGACGTAACGGTAGACGTAGATCTAACAGCAAACCGCGCTGACTGTTTCAGCATTCGTGGTCTAGCTCGTGAAGTTGGCGTACTAAACCGTGCTGACGTGACTGAGCCATCAGTAGAAGCAGTTGCCCCTTCAATCGACGATAAAGTGTCTATTGAAGTGAAAGCTCCTGCTGCGTGTCCTCGTTACCTAGGTCGTGTTGTTAAGAACGTAAACGTTCAAGCTGAAACGCCACTATGGATGCAAGAGAAACTGCGTCGTTGTGGTATTCGCTCTATCGACCCTGTTGTAGACATCACTAACTATGTTCTTCTAGAGCAAGGTCAACCAATGCACGCATTCGATCTAGCGAAGATCGAAGGTGGCATCGTAGTTCGTATGGCTGAGCAAGGTGAGAAGCTAACACTTCTTGACGGCAGCGAAGCAGAACTAAATGCAGATACATTAGTTGTAGCTGACCACAACAAAGCACTTGCAATCGCAGGTATCTTTGGTGGTGAAGAGTCTGGTGTAACAACTGAGACTAAAGACGTTCTACTAGAGTGTGCATTCTTTGCACCTGACCATATCCGCGGTCGCGCTCGTAGCTATGGTCTTCACACTGATTCTTCAATGCGTTTCGAGCGTGGTGTGGATTACGCACTACAAGTGAGCGCAATGGAGCGTGCAACTCAGCTTCTTGTTGAAATCTGTGGCGGTGAAGTAGCACCTGTTGTTGCAGTAGAGTCTGAAGCAGACCTACCTAAGCCAAACAAAGTTGCTCTACGTCGTACGAAGCTAGACAACCTACTAGGTCACCACATCGCTGATGCTGACGTAGTAGAAATCCTAGAGCGCCTAGGTTTGACTGTTGAAGCTTCAGAAGAAGGTTGGATGGCAGTAGCGCCAACATGGCGTTTCGATATCGCTATCGAACAAGACTTGATTGAAGAAGTTGGCCGTATCTACGGTTACGACAACATTCCTAACCAACACCCAGCAGCAGCACTTAAGATGCACAACCACGTTGAAGCGGATCTTCCACTGAAACGCGTTCGTGATCTTCTTGTTGACCGTGGTTACCACGAAGCAATCACATACAGCTTCGTTGAGCCTGAGCAACAAAAGCTAGTTGTACCTGGTGTTGAGCCTCTAGTGCTTCCAAACCCAATTTCTGCAGACATGTCAGCAATGCGTCTTGGTCTTATCCAAGGTCTGCTGAACACGGTTGTTCACAACCAGAAACGTCAACAGCCACGCGTTCGTCTATTCGAATACGGCCTACGTTTCATTCCATGTGAATCTGCAGAAAACGGCATGCGCCAAGAGCCTATGCTTGCAGGTGTTATTGCTGGTACTCGTGGTGAAGAGCACTGGGATATCGAAACTAACACCGTTGATTTCTTCGACATTAAGGGCGATCTAGAAGCGATTCTAGAGCTATCTGCGAACGAAAAAGCCTACTCTTTCGCTGCACTGTCACCTGAAAGCAAAAAAGCTAACCCAGCACTTCACCCAGGTCAATCTGCGGCAATCATCGTAGATGGCAAAGAAGTGGGCGTGATCGGTACCGTTCACCCTGAGCTTGAGCGTAAGTTCGGTCTAAACGGTCGTACTATCGTATTCGAAATCGAATGGTCTGCAATCAACAGTAAAGTGATCCCAGAAGCTGTTCAGCTTTCTAAATTCCCATCAAACCGTCGTGACATCGCAGTAGTTGTGGACGAAGCGGTAGCATCTGGTGACATCGTTAATGCTTGTTTAGAGCAAGGTGGCGAGTTCCTTAAAGATGCGAAGCTGTTCGACGTTTACGTAGGTAAAGGCGTTGAAGAAGGTAAGAAGAGCCTAGCAATCGCTCTGACTCTACAATCAGTTGAGCGCACGCTTGAAGATGCAGATATCGCAGGTGCGGTAGACGCTATCGTTGCTCACGTTTCTGAGAAGTTTGGTGCGTCTCTACGTGACTAAGCGTTAGATGAACTATCTCTCTTAAGAAACTAAAAACCCTGTCAAATCGGCAGGGTTTTTTATGTTGAGCATTGTCTTATTGTGATTCACGTACTAGGCCGTTTACGTCACCTCCCACAACCTCAAAAATCTGGACCAAACTTGAGGTAGCGCTTAATCGAGATTTGGCATATATCGTTTTTCCGCCAACAGACGCTAACGCTAGCTTATTGGCGGCTAGGCGGCGAGTGAGAGGGTATAGCTAAGCAGAAGTGGGAGCGTAAGAATACTGAAAAAGTTGCCAAATAGTACCATTGACGCCACTTTCATGGGCTCTATATTCAGCCTTTCCGCAAATAGGTAATTCATGACGGCTGGTGGCAGCATTGTGAAGAGTACCATCATTTGCAATTGCATCGTTGGAAGGGGAATTAACCAATAAATAAGTGCAAATGCAACCGCCCCAGTTGCAAGCGACTGCACGGTACACAATACACCAACCTTTAAACCGTCCACTCTTAAATGACACATTTGCGCCCCCAGGGATAAAAGCATCACGGGTACTGCCGCTTGGCCAAGTAGAGCAGTCGCTTCGTATAAAGGTGCCCATACACCCACATTTGACACGTTGAGAAACAGAGCCAACGACGCAGCTAAAAAGATTGGCATCTTGACTATTTGCTTAAAAGGGTTGCCATGACTAAGTAGCATTACACCTAAACTAATGTGCAAGCATGCTGACACGACAAATAGCAGTACTGCTGAGGATAGCGCAATTTCTCCAAACGTATAGGTAAACAAAGGAATAGCAAGGTTTCCGCTATTGCGAAACATATGTGGTGGTGCCCAGGTTTTAAACGACAGTGACGTCAATCGACATACTGGGATCATGAGTAGTGCGGGAACCAAAACCGCGACAATTGCTGCAAAAAGGAGTGGTCCCTGATTCGAGTCTAACGGCATGTTAACGAGCGAAGAAAACACCAGCGCAGGTGTGAAAACCTCTATGTTAATGCGGTTGATTGGACGAAAGTCAGGCTTGATGTAACGACCTACCAAATAGCCGACGCCGACAAGAGCAAAAACAGGGAAAAGAATATTTATGATTTGATTAATCATGGTCGCCTAGAAGCAGTGTAAGAAGCTAATGAGGAAATACACGAACTTCCACATTATCAATCTTTGTATATGGCGTCATCGTTAAACAGCGAGAAGCGTGGGTTTAATCAAGCTTTCTAAGCACAGTTGCAAAGTACAGGTGGTCATACCTTTTAATCTAATTGTTACGTATCGAGTTACATACAAATCACTGAATTTACGACAAGTTCTATGTCAAGTGTCTGTTAAATAACCAATATCTGATATTTTTATTAAATAGTGTTTAATGTTGATATTTAAACTACTTTTAGTTTTATCAGCTGGATGTTTTTCCTATTAAAGAGAAAACAAAAACAAAAATATCAAAATGTTGGCGTTTAACAATAATTTACATAGTGCTATTCCTTTTGTTCGCCAAGAAAAAAGTTGGCGAAAATCATAAGCTTGTCATACACTTCCTGATGTAACCCCGATATGTTGTTGAATTGGTAGGGTAAAACTGCTCTGGCGCTACACTAACGTAGCATTGTTTAACATAGCTTTGAGGAAAGTTTTATGGCGCTCACAAAAGCCGAACTGGCAGAAAACCTGTTTGATAAATTAGGATTTAGTAAGCGGGACGCCAAGGAAACGGTGGAAGTGTTCTTTGAAGAGATTCGTAAGGCACTGGAAAGTGGCGAACAGGTAAAACTGTCAGGTTTTGGTAACTTTGATCTTCGTGACAAGAATGAACGACCTGGTCGTAACCCGAAAACCGGTGAAGATATTCCAATTACTGCTCGACGTGTAGTGACTTTTCGCCCGGGTCAGAAGTTAAAAGCTCGTGTAGAAAACCTGAAGAAAGTACAGTAAGCCGAATAAATGGATCACGCTAAGGCGTGGTCTTTTTTTTGCGTAAAACTTGTGTCGCATATAAACGAAAACCACCGCAATGCGGTGGTTTTTCTGTTTTTGAGTATATCTTAATGATATGGATTACGCTGCTTCTAGGTGCGTTGTTAAGTATGGTTGCCATGCTTGTTGGTACAAGTTTTTAGACTGTGCACGCATGTTGCGAATAGAAGTGAGTTCTAGTTCGCTTAGTTCGCGTTTCTCCATCATCGCTTGGCGTTCTAGTTTCTGGATTTTTTCGTATAGGTCGTGTTCAGGACCGCTTTTCACATCTGCGATGGCTTTTAAGTGCAGTTGAACTTCGGCAACTAGATTTGTCTTTGGTAAACGAACGAGTAAGTTCAAGTCTCTATAGCCTGAAGGACCAGGTTTTTTGAAGCGATTTTTTACTTTAACAATTGTTGTTTCACGCTCTAAGGTTTCATAAATGGAGACTAAGCTCGCGACGTCTTCAGCAACAATCGTGGCACGGGCTAGGTCAGTAATGCGTTCGACTTTGCCATCTAACTCCAAAGCTATTTTTTCTTCTGCTCGTTGTTTGGACTTTACGCCTGCGAAGTATGGCTGAGCATCATTAAGAAGTGCGGTACTTTTACAGATAGTTTCAAGCTCAAATTGTGCTTGGTGAGCTTTGCTGTAAAGAATGTCGAAGTCAGTGTATGGCTGAGTTGGAGTTGCGTCGATTGACTGAATACCATACAAGCCGCTAAGGCTATGTTTAAAGAGTTTCGAACAAACTTCGTTTTGACTTGTTGAACGATTTTGATCGCCACTCGGCGCTGGGGTAATTGGAAGTGCGGCAAATGCCGGTGCACGGCTAAGTACCAAAAGCATCAATGCTGTAGTACGAAGAAATAAGCTCATTCACTCTCCTTAACTTGCTTGTACTTAGAAAATAGGGAACATAAAGGTCGCTAAGTTCGGCAAATCAGGTACTAACTTATTAATGGGGTCATTACGAAAGATTCCAAGGTTTCAGTTTTGTCTTGAAGTGGAATCGTGCGTTAGATCACCATTTCTCTTTTCTTTATTCTGTTTATCAGATAAAGGCGTGGTTCCTATAAGAACGTTTATATCCTACCACCGCTGTATTAACCAAAGATGAACGGCATAGACAAATTGAAAAAAATCGTTAGTCTTACTTCTCAAAATGAAAATCAGCCGACAAGTAGAAAGTAAAATGAGAGACCAAGAGTTTTGGCATAATAAATGGGCCAGTAATCAAATCGGATTTCACTTGGAAGATGTAAACCCGCTATTACCTGCATATTGGCAACACACAAACCCAAAGCGTGAAGACAAAGTGTTAGTGCCTTTGTGTGGAAAGTCAGAAGACTTGATTTGGTTAGCGATGAAGCATGATTCAGTTGAAGGTGTTGAGCTGAGCCATATCGCTGTTCGTGCCTTTTTTGCTGAACATTTTTATACGCCAACCGTGACGCCTGTTAATGGTATGCACGAGCTTTATCAATTTGATGAGCTCTCTATTTATACTGGGGACTTTTTCACTGCACCAGTATCTCAAGCCGATATCATTTATGATCGCGCCGCGTTGGTTGCTTTACCGAAAGATATGCGAGAGGAGTATGTAGAGCGTCTCAAGCAACTTTTGAATCCAGGTGGTCGTATTTTGCTTGTTACACTCAACTATCCTCAAGAAGAGATGGCGGGGCCTCCATTTAGTGTGCCAGTCGAAGAGATTGAGCAGTTATTTTCAGGTTACAAAGTTACCTGTTTGAACGTAGATGAAGCTGATGAAAACCATCCTAAAATTGCGAAAAAAGGCTTAAGTCGCTTCTCTGAAGAAGTGTACTTAATCGAGAGTAAATAGTTTTTTCGGCTTGTAAAACGAAACAGCGCAGCAATTAGAGCTGCGCTGTTTTTTGTAGGAGCGGAGCTCGTTTAATATGTGATATTCACTTTTGATGCACTTTCAACAGCATCTTGAACGGCTTCTTCGGTGGTTTTTCGTCGCGTAAGGACAACACCTAAACGACGGCGACCATCGATTTCTGGCTTGCCGAATAGACGAACTTGCGTTTGAGGTTGAGCTAAGGCTTTGGTTAGGTTGTCAAAGCGAATGCTTGTGGAAGTCCCTTGACCAAGAATAACGGCCGACGCAGATGGACCATATTGTACGATATTATTAATCGGCATTCCGGTAAATGCACGTACGTGGAGAGCAAACTCTGACATTTCCTGAGAAATCATAGTGACCATGCCTGTATCGTGTGGGCGAGGAGAGACCTCATTGAAAATGACCTTATCGCCTTTAACAAATAACTCAACACCAAAGATGCCGTAGCCACCGAGTGCGTTGACTACTTTCTCTGCCGTGTATTCTGCTGCTTTTACTGCGTTTTCTGACATGGCTTGTGGTTGCCATGATTCGCGGTAGTCGCCATCTTCCTGACGATGGCCAATTGGAGCACAGAAGTGAACACCGTCAACGGCTCTGACGGTCAATAAAGTGATTTCGTAATCGAAGTCGATAAAACCTTCCACGATCACGCGACCTGCCCCCGTACGTCCGCCTTCCTGTGCGTAATCCCATGCTTTTGCTACGTCGTCTTCGGTCTTGATGACACTTTGCCCTTTACCTGAAGAACTCATAACTGGCTTTACTACGCACGGGATGCCTACATGCTCAACCGCGGCTTTGAAGTCTTCAAAAGTATCTGCAAAACGATAAGGTGATGTCGTCAGTTCTAGTTCTTCTGCAGCCAAACGTCGGATACCTTCACGATTCATTGTTAGCTTGGTTGCCTTAGCGGTTGGAACAACATTCAGCCCTTTTTCTTCAAGCTCTACCAGTTTGTCGGTTGCGATAGCTTCGATTTCAGGTACGACGTAAGTAGGTTGTTCCTTTGTAATAACTTCTTCTAAGGCGCTTCCATCTAACATATCGATGACGTAACTACGGTGAGCAACTTGCATCGCTGGAGCATTAGCATAGCGATCACAAGCAATCACTTCTAAACCAAGTCTCTGACATTCAATTGCGACTTCTTTACCGAGTTCGCCAGAGCCTAAAAGTAATACACGGGTAGCATTTGCGCTGGTTGCAGTGCCAAACATAGTGTTCCCTTACAAAATAGAGTGGTGAGACAGAAATTGCAGGAGATCATACTGAAGTTTCATGACAAAGCAAACGTTTGCTTTTGGTTTTTAGGCAATAAAAAAGCTCTACATGCCGTAGAGCTTTTTATACTGAAATTGTCGCTTATACGTTGACAAAACTAAGTGGAATATCTGGATTCAACGCTTCTAACGTTGATTGCGTATCAGCCAAATGACTGATCTTGCCTTCTGAGTTTTCTACCAGAGCAGCGGCTTTGATATTGTCAAAAGTTTCACCCGCAAGTAGTACTTGGATCAGCGCAACTTGTAATGGCGGCAAGCTAGGGTTAAACGCCGCATTTTCCGCATAAGCACCTTGGAATACACGGCCGCTAGCCATTTCTAATGCTAAGCCACTCAGGTTGTTGGTATATGGTGAGTGGCTCATGTTCATCGCTTCAACAGCGCTTTGAATTAGAGTGTCTTCATCATCGCATGAGAACTGATGCTTTACTTCTGCCATTAAGCCGGATTCGATACCGAGATCGTTTGGTCCAAAGGCTTCAGGTAGGTATTCATGCAGCGACTTTTCTTCGCGTTCTGGAAGCTGGATTTTAAGCTCGTTTGCGGTAGATAACTCGTTCATGAACTGACGGCAGTGACCACATGGGCTGAAGTTAATAGTGATATCTTTAATACCACGTTCACCTTTCATCCAAGCATGGCTAATTGCAGACTGCTCAGCGTGAACTGTTTGACCTAACTGAACACCAAAGAATTCCATGTTGGCTCCGAAGTAAAGGCGACCTGAGAGACCACGAACGATAGCACCGACATAAAATTCAGAAAGAGGAGCATAGGAATATGCTGCGGCAAAAGGAAGTAGAGCAACACGAAGCTCTTTATCTGATAGACCGGTAGCTGAAAGCAACTGCTCAAACTGTTGAACTGAAAGCGTAGCATCAAAATCATCAGCTTGGATGATAGGAGCAAGTTGTTTGGAAAGTGCTTCTGGAGCGCCTGCTAGCGCCTGTTCAATGCGACTTTTCATGTTGAATCCTTGTTATTGCATGGACAGTTATTCTATGTGAAGGATAGAAATGTTCCGTGCGTTAGATCACGATAAATAATGCAATTGATAATTCTGTTACATAATTAGAGTGAGCTCACACATGTATTCGATTGCACTGACGTGAAGCGTTATCTCCGTCTCACAATTAACCATATCCGTATATATTCATATGACCAAGACGCTGGGATATGTTAATTACGATGCCTACATGTCCACACAACGTTATTCCTAGATATCTAAGCAACGTTGAGTCAGTAATATTGCACTGAATGTTGAAGTTATTAGTGTGTATCTCGTCAGAGTACCTTAACGATCTTACTAGAACGGGTTGTTAGATGAGGTAATACAGAATTTTGGAAGGGATAAGGAAGAAACGGGAGGGCCACGGCCTGCCGGAAGGAGGGCAGACCGAGAGCGCTTAACTATTGATATAGCCAGACAGCCAAAGCAAAAAAGCTTGGAGCCAAAATAGAAGTGATGATGCCGCATAAAACCAATGCGAGTGATGAGAACGCGGCATCAATGGGCTGTTTCTCTGCACATGTCGCGGTGCCTAAGGCATGAGACACGGTACCCATTGTTAGGCCACGTGCAATCGGGTGTTTAATTCCAATTAAGTTGTAAATTGGGTATGCCAAAATCGCGCCCAATAAACCAACAATCAGAACCAAGATCGCCGCAACGGCAGCTTCACCACCGAGGTGACTCGAAATTTCCATTGCTATTGGCGTAGTGACGGATTTACCCACTAGACTTGCGATTAAACTGATATCCGCTTTGAAAGCGACTGCGATCAAGGTGGTTGTCATCATCGACATCACACTGCCTACTGTGCAAGCAAAAGTGATGATTCGCCAGTTTGCTTTAATCTGTGGTAGTTGTTCATATAACGGGTAAGCCAGAGCAACTACGGCTGGTTGAAGTAAAAAACTGATCCCTTCGTTATCCGCATAATACGTTTCAAACGGTACATTTAAGTAAGTAAGCAAAGGAATGAGCACTGCAATACTGATTAGCAAAGGATTTGCTAGAGGATTATTCACTTTGATTGCGATTTGGCGCGCGACAAGAAAAACCGCAATGGTAACAACTAACCACATATCAGTGCTTCTCCTTTAGCAAGTAGTCCAGCAACCAAGCGAGGCTGACCAGTACAATGAGTGAGCCTCCAACTGCGCTAGCAATGATAGGGAGGGCATTAGCGAGTAGCATATCGAAATGTTGCATTAATCCCACGCTAATAGGAACGAACAACAAAATCATGTAGCGGATAAATAGCGTGGCGCCCGGTTTGACCCAATCGACCTTTACAAGCCCAAGAGTCATGGAGAAAAAGAGTACGAGCATACCGATGACACTTCCTGGGACGGAAACGCCAGTGAACTTTTGAATGGTAATTCCGATGCCAAGTGCCCCCATGATGAGGAAGATTGAAATGAGCAGTTGGATCAGTTGTAAGAATCGTTCTTTAATCATTTTGACAGTATATAAACAACAAGCACACCATAAGGTGCGCTTGTATTAGGAGGAGTTAAGAAGCTAAGCTCTCTACATAACGGTACACGGATTTTAATATCGCAATCTTCTTTTCGTCACTTTCATGTTCGTGAACTAAGTTTTCTAAATTCAGCATGTACTCTTCAATTTGGCTTTCAAACACTTCACGACAGTGTAATGCCCAGCGTCTCTGTTCTTGCTCGTCTAATGTGCCTGGGAAGTTACGCGCACGATAGCGGAACAATAGAGGTTTAATGCGCTTGTCATCAAATTCAATGTCCAATGCGGCAAGATTGTTCGGGTCGGTTTCTCGAATGATATCCATGGCTGCGCGATCGGCCGGAGAGAAGAATCCGTCGTAAAGTTGCGTATCGACGTCATCACTTTTATCGAATTTACGCTCGACTGAAAAGAGGCTAATCAGCTTTTCTCTAATTTCAGGATGTTGGCGCAACAAAGCGAGATTAGCGAGACATTGCTGGCGATCAATGCCAATAGACTCTGCATTTTCAGCCGTTAACGTTTTTGCAGGGGCGAGAATAGGGCATTTGTTCAAATGAACTAGTTTAACTGGCACTGGTAGCAATTCACCAAGATCTTCTCGCTTAGTGTAGAGTCTTTCGTGTAGCTCTTCTGCGGATAGCTCAAGAATAGGTTGAGGGTCTTTCGCTAAATCGATAGTGATAACAGCGTTGTTATTGGTTGGATGCCAAGCAACAGGCACAATCCAGCTAGTGTACTGGCATTCGCGCCCTAGCATGCCTGAAACGTGCATCAACGGCGTCATGTTGACGATGTCGACTAATTCATTGAGCTTGCGCTTTTGGCGCATAGAAAAGAAGTAGTCAAACAATTTTGGTTGCGCTGCTTTGACTTTCTTCGCCATTTCGATAGTCGCAATCACGTCTGCCATCGCATCGTGCGCGTTACTATGTTCTATGCCGTTAGCAACAGACAAGTGCTCTAATTTAAAACTAGTGAAGCCATCTTCGTTTTCTGGCCATTCTACGCCTTCTGGGCGAAGGGCGTGGCATGCGCGTAGCACATCGAGTAAATCCCAGCGCGAGTTACCGTTTTGCCAACTCCATGCGTATGGATCGATAAAGTTGCGATAACAAGTATAACGGGTCACTTCGTCATCAAAGCGAATGCTGTTGTAGCCTAAACTGGTGGTATTTGGTTTCGCGAGTTCAGCGTGAATCTTAGCGATAAACTCAGGCTCAGAAAGGCCTTCTTGAACCGTTTTTTGCGGAGTAATACCAGTAATAAGCGCAGCTTCAGGAGACGGAAGATAATCAGCCGGTGGTTGACAGTACATGACTAAAGGCTCGCCGATGATATTAAAGTTTTCATCTGTACGAATACCAGCGAACTGGCTTGGGCGATCTTTCGCGGGGTTTGTTCCCCATGTCTCATAATCAAAGAAGAAAAAAGTGGGCTGATTATCTTGGTGCATTCTGCTTACCGTTTACAAAACCGATAACAGTATTAGACCATTCAACGCCTTGACTAGCAACGAAAGATGCAAGTTGAATTTTTGAAAATGAAAAAGCCGATGGCGAACCATCGGCTTGATATTTTACGTTTTATTGCTTGGGAAGTAGTTTGAGCTTTACGCTCGTGTTTCTTCCAATGCTGTTTCGCTTTCTGGTGACTTCAGCACTCGGCTAGCAATCGTACCCGCAGTCATTGATCCTGAAACGTTCAGTGCGGTACGTGCCATATCGATCAATGGTTCAATAGAGATAAGCAGCGCCGCGATGGTGACAGGCAAGCCCATTGCAGGAAGAACAATCAATGCTGCAAACGTTGCACCGCCACCTACACCAGCAATACCAAATGAGCTGATGGTGATAATCGCAATCAATGACAGGATAAAGTGCAGATCCAGTGGGTTGATGCCCATTGTCGGAGCTACCATCACTGCCAGCATTGCAGGATAGATACCTGCACATCCGTTTTGGCCGATAGTGGCACCAAACGATGCTGATAGGTTTGCAATCGCTGGTGGAACGTTCAGCTTCGTGATTTGCGCTTCTACGTTTAGTGGGATCGTTGCTGCTGAGCTACGAGATGTAAACGCGAAGGTCAGTACAGGCCAGATTTTCTTAAAGTATTCCGCAGGGCTAACGCCGACAAAAGAGACTAATACGCCGTGAACAACAAACATCAGAGCGATAGCAACATAAGACGCCACAATAAAGCCAAGTAGGTTTAGGATGTCGCCTGCGCTTGATGTCGCTACCACTTTTGCCATCAGTGCTGCGATGCCGTATGGCGTTAACGCCATGATCATCTTCACTAATCGCATAACGATTGATTGAGCTGCTTCTACGAAAGTACGAATCGGTGATTCTAACTCTGCTTTTTCCATCATCACCTTACGAGCGGCGATACCGGTTAATACACCGAAGATAACGACAGCGATAATTGAGGTCGAGCGAGCACCTGTTAGATCAGCAAATGGGTTGGTTGGAATGAAGCTAACTAGCATTTGAGGAATAGTCAGGTCACTTACTGTACCAGCACGGCTTTCTAAAACGGCGATACGAGCGGTTTCACGAGCACCTTCAGTTAACCCTTCTGCTGACAGGCCAAATGTTGTTGTCACCAAGATACCGATAAGTGCAGCAATTGCAGTCGTTACTAGAAGAACAGAGATGGTCAGGCCAGAAATTTTACCTAATGATCCACCTTTCTCCAATTTAACAACTGCAGAGATCATCGATACCAATACTAGTGGCATGATGACCATTTTCAGTAGACCAACGTAGCCACTGCCTACAATGCCTACCCATTCAAGTGTTTGAGCAATTGCGCTGTTGCCTTCACCGTGAATGAGTTGCAAAGCAAGACCAAAAAGAGAACCAGTAACAAGACCGATTAAAACGAGACGAGAAAGTGTGTGTTTCTTTTGTTGTTGGTTAAATAGAAAGAACAATATGCCAACAAAGACGGCTAGAGAGGCTATCACTGCAAAATTCATAATCTGACCTTATCAACCTGCCGAAATGGCGGTTGTTTTTTATACGGGGTTTTATACGGATTTGTTTATGGGGCGTAAGATAACGCTCGCGATATAACTTTAAAAATGACAAACGGGTATTAGCTAGATCTAAAATGAATATAAAAACGAGATCTAAGTCGCGTGAGAGTGTGAATTAGCACGTTAAATGTACAAAATGGTTATTCGTAGTGATGCAGTAAGTCACGCATTTCTTGCCTTTGTAAGTAAACCACCGAGTCTTCTTGATAACTGAAAAGTTGATAAATCATCGCTTTGGCGACATCTTCCGCTCGAATAGGTAAAAAGTTGGACAGTTTGCCAAGCATGAATGGGCGAATTACCTTAAACAGAGTTTGCACTAACTTCTCGTCCGTTCTTGGGCTTTGACGTTGACCAACAAGCGGGCCTGGGCGAACAAACACGATTTCCTCAAAACCCATAGCTTCGATTCTTTGTTCCATTTGTCCTTTACAGGCTAAGTAATGGGATGGTGATTTACTATTTGCACCAAGGCTAGAAACAACCGCAAGGCGTTTGACTCCGATCGTTTTCATCTGTTGGGCGACTTTACACACCAGATCAACATCTACTCTACGTAAATTATCCTTACTGCCTGCTTGCTTAAGAGTTGTGCCTAAACAAATAAAGCCGATGGTCGGTGTTGGTTGGTTATCATCCCATTGGTGGATAGAGAGGTCGGCATCAATGAGAGGAACAAGCTTATTGTCCGCATCTAGGACGCCATCGAGTGGGCGGCGAGAAAGATAATATAAGGTACCAACACCTGATTGATTTATGAGGTTTGTAATGACTTTTGAACCGACTAAGCCAGTTGCCCCAGCGATGATGGCGCAGGTGTTGTTATCCATGTCCTTTCTCCTATATGGGAATATAGCCTAAGCTATTGTAGCGGATTTCAAGGAGTTACATATAATCGAATGCTCGAAAGGTGAGACGCTCTGCGAACTCAGTAGACTTTCCTAACAGAAATCTGATTAGCGCTGCCCCAAGCGGATGCAAGGGTATACAATAGTGGACGCTCAAAACTGGGGCTGAGCAAGATTTCTTAATCAATGGAACACCTCTCACCCAGACAACATCAAAGGAACGTAAAAAATGGATGACTCTTTTGCAGTGGAGATACAAGCGCGCATAGATAACAAAACCAAACCCGTCGGTTCTTTAGGCTTATTGGAAAAGGTGGCACTACAGCTAGCTCTTATTCAAAGTCAAGATAAACCTCAGCCAGTTGATTCCATCGCTATCTGTAAACCGAGCATGCTGGTATTTGCTGGAGATCACGGCGTTGCAGAGGAGGGCGTAAGCATTGCGCCAAGCGAAGTCACTCAGCAAATGGTGGCTAACTTTCTCGCCGGCGGCGCTGCCATCAACTGCTTTTGCGACATCAATGGTATTCAACTTAAAGTAATAGATTGCGGCATGTTGGCACCTATTGATGTGCTGGTTCCAGAATTTAAGTCTCATCCAAACTTGGTTGAACAACGGTTGGGTAACGGTACGGCTAATTTTTCTAAACAATCAGCGATGTCCCTAGAACAAGTGGCGCTAGGTTTAGAGTATGGTGCGAAGATTGCTGAGCAAACCATTTTGTCTGGCTCAAATCTATTGATGTTCGGTGAGATGGGCATTGGTAACACCAGTTCGGCTTCCGCACTGTTATCGGCGCTGAGTTCATTAGATATTGATTATTGTGTTGGCGTTGGCACCGGAATCAATCAACAGCAGTTGAGCCGTAAATATAAACTAGTGGCACAGGGCGTGAACCGATGTCGAACTCTGGATACCAAAGCGATTCTCGCACAGGTTGGAGGGTTTGAAATCGTACAAATGGTGGGCGCTTTTTTAGAAGCCAAGCGGCTTAAAACCCCAGTTTTAGTGGATGGATTTATCGTATCGGTTGCTGCGTATATAGCAACGTTGCTAGACGAAGAAGCACGCGAATACATGTTGTTTGCCCACCGCTCCGAAGAAAATGGACATAAGTTTGTATTAGAGTACCTAAAAGCAGAACCTCTACTCGATCTTGGTTTACGATTAGGGGAGGGAACCGGAGCCGCTCTTGCCTTACCCTTGTTAAAAGCTGCTGCCCAGTTTTACAACAAGATGGCGAGCTTTGAGAGTGCAGGAGTTACAGTATAGTGTCAGTCCCTGATAATTCTGAGAACGTCACGCCGTCATCGTTAAGATACCAGTGGGAGTTGTTTCTATTAGCTATCAGTTTTTTTAGTCGCTTACCCGTACCCCAAGCGTTGCCATACAGTGAAGAACGCATGAATCAGGCCGGACGTTATTTCGCGTTAGTTGGTCTCGTACTTGGAGCGCTTTGTGCTCTGGTATTTTTGCTCACCTCAATTCTTTTCCCAGAATCGGTAGCCATAGTATTAACAATGGTGTTTAGCTTATTGTTAACAGGGGCATTTCACGAAGACGGCTTGACTGATATGGCGGATGGCATTGGCGGTGGCATGACTGTCGAGCGACGCCTCTCTATTATGAAGGACAGCCGCATTGGCACTTATGGTGCAGCCACTCTCATTATGGCGTTATTGGCTAAGTATGTTTTTTGGAGTGAACTGGCTAACTTGCCGCAGTTTTGGTTGGTCATTGTCGTCGCTTATACCGCAAGCCGAGCACTAGCCGCGACGCTTATTTATGACATGCCTTATGTCAGTGACAGTGATACGTCGAAAAGTAAACCGCTGGCAAATAGCCAGTCTTCTTTAGAAGTCTCCATTTTGTTGTTTACTGGTGGCATAACATTGCTTGTGCTTGGTATCACGCAGGCGATCTTTATATCGCTTGTTCTCGTGGTATTTCGTTTGATGTTCAAACGTTGGTTAACCAAGCGAATTGGCGGCTTTACGGGGGATTGTCTTGGCGCAGCGCAGCAGCTATCGGAACTGCTTGTTTATCTCACTATGATTGGGTTTTATCACATCTCATGAAGCAATTGATACTCGGTGGCGCGCGCTCTGGGAAGTCGCATTTGGCGGAAAAAACAGCCAAGCAATTATCGACCACTTCTCAACACTCATTACATTATGTTGCAACCGCGCAGCCATTTGACCAAGAAATGCGAGAGCGAATAGCGCATCATCAAAAGCAACGAGGGGGCGAGTGGCAAGAGCATGAATGCCCCCTTCATTTATCTGAGTTACTGACAAATTTCGCTAACACCGATGTTGTACTGGTCGATTGTTTAACCTTGTGGCTCAATAATTGGATATTTGAGTTAGGTGATGAATGTTCCAATGAGAAGCTAGAAGCAGAAATTGAAAAGCTTATACAGGTGGTACGTGGCTCAGATGCGACGTTAATATTCGTCTCTAACGAGGTTGGAATGGGTATTGTGCCTTTGGGGGCGGTTAGTCGTTACTTTGTGGATAATGCAGGACGGATGAATCAAAAACTAGCCAGTGTTTGCCATCGTGTTACCTTTGTTGCTGCTGGTTTGCCGTTGGTTCTTAAAGAGTAGGATGGAAGAAATGAAAACACTCAATATCTATCTTGTGCGTCATGGAAAAGTAGACGCTCCACCAGGACTCCATGGCCAAACAGATGTAAAAGTTACGCCTGCTGACCAAGAAAGCATTGCTCGGGCTTGGATCGAGAGTGGACGAGGTGTGGGTGGAGTGATTTGTTCTCCTCTTTCACGTTGTCAAGAACTGGCAAATATAATTGCTGAACAGCAATTATTACCAGTAATGACGGATGAATCTTTACAAGAGATGGCATTTGGTGATTTTGATGGTATGCCTTTTGATATGCTCACTGAGCAGTGGAAAAAGCTAGATGCTTTTTGGCAATCGCCAGCACAACATACGTTGCCGAACGCTGAGAGCTTAAGCACATTTTCTGAGCGCATATGTCGCGTTTGGTCTCAAATCATCAACGATATCAATGACAATCTACTTATCGTCACGCATGGTGGCGTCATTCGTATGATTCTTGCTCATGTATTGGAGTTAGATTGGCGTAACCCCAAGTGGTACTCGACGTTGTCGATAGGGAATGCGTCTGTCACGCATATAACAATTACCATCGATGAGCAAATTTACGCCTCGGTCCGTTCGATTGGCGTGCCTCTTTTAAATCGTTAATTTATAAATATTAAAATGCCCAGAGCGATATTGCTTAAGGGCATAGTCACGGAAGATGTCAGTGGAAGCCCATCTGCTAGGTGCAGGAAGCGAAAATTGACTCAGTTACATAAAAAGGAAATATAGAAATGACAACGCCGAGTTGGGATTTGTCCATCGTTTATAACGACCTTTCTGACCCACGAATTCAAGACGATATTGCTCTTGTTGAACAATGTATTGATCTTTTGAATAAACAATCAGCAGATTGTGGCAACGTAGAGATCATGCAAAATGCGGTTTTGACCAATGAAGCCGCGAGTCGTTTAGCGGGCACAGTTGCAAATTTTGCGAGTTGTTATGCTTCTGTTGATGCAACAAACGCCGAAGCGAAATCGTTACTTGGTAAAATGACCCGCATCTTTTCGGAGCTTTCCCAAGCGTTCAGTCCCTTTGATTTGACGCTAACGCATGCCGACGAAGAGTTTATCTTGCGCGTGTTAGACCATGAGAATCCAGATATCAGTGGGCAAGCTTTTTCTATCTTGAATTCTAGAAAGTTGGCGGATACTCGTCTTAGCAACGCAGAAGAACAGTTACTGGCTGCGATGAGTGTGGATGGTAAATCGGCTTGGGGTAACCTATACGATAACCTGACTGGCTCATTGAAAGTGAAGCTTGAGTATGCAGATGGTAAGAGTGAAGAGCTTGGGTTTTCTCAAGCGGCAAGCATCCTTTATGGGGCTGAATTTGAGCGTCAAGAAGCCGCGTGGCGAGGCGTACAAGATGCAATGCAAACGCACCAAGAATCATTCGCTGCGATTTTAAATGCGTTAGCAGGATGGCGCTTAACTGAAAACAAAAAGCGTTCTACGAAGCGTGAAGTTCACTTCCTAGAGCCGAGTTTGCATGGTAACCGAATCCAAGCTGAAACTTTAAATGCGATGATGACAGTAGCCAAAGATAGTCGAGCTATTGGTCAGAAAGCAGGTTTATTGATGGCGCAAGTACATGGTCTGGATGAGATGAAACCTTGGAATCATCTGGCGGCTATGCCTGCTTTGAGCGGTGAAGCGAAGGTCTACGACTTTGATGAAGCGATTGATGTTATTTGTGAAGCATTTGAAACAGTAAACCCTGAGATGTCGGAGTTTGTCCGTTTGATGGTACAAAACGGATGGATTGATGCCGCGCCAAATGCCAGCAAGCGCCTTGGTGCATACTGCACCAAACTACCAGCAACGCGAACACCACTTGTGTTTATGACTTGGAGTGGTAGCCGCTCAGACCTGATGACTCTGGCACATGAACTTGGCCATGCGTTCCATAACTGGGTTATTCGTGATTTGCCACTTTGCCAAACTTACTATCCAATGACGTTAGCAGAAACCGCCTCTATTTTTGCAGAAAACATCGTTCGTGATCATTTGATTTCGAAAGCGGAGAGCGTCGATGAAAAGCTAGAGATGTTGTGGGAAGAGTTGTCATCTGCGCTCGCTTTAATGATCAACATTCCGGTCCGCTATGAGTTTGAGAAATCGTTCTATGAACGCCGCCAGGATGGAGAGTTTACCGCAGATGAATTCTGTGAGTTGATGTCTGAAACTTGGAAAGAATGGTATGGCGACGTAATGAGCGAGCCGGATCCGTACTTCTGGGCAAGCAAGCTGCATTTTTCTATCGATAGTGTGAGTTTTTATAACTACCCATACCTGTTTGGTTTCTTATTCAGCAAGGGTATTTATGCACAGCGAGAAACCAGAGGCGAAGCGTTTTACACCGATTACATCAATTTGCTGCGCGATACCGGCTGCATGATGGCGGAAGATGTTGTCGAAAAGCATCTATCGATGGATTTAACTCAACCAACGTTTTGGCAGCAGAGTGTTGAGCTAGTGCGTGAAAAAGTCGATGAGTTTGAGCGTTTGCTCGCACAGCGCGGCTAAGTTTTTCGCATTGTTGATGCATAATCTGCTTTATAGCTACAAAAATTTGATCAAATCATAATGATCTTAATCAGGGCTGTGGTAAAGTTCACAGCCCTAACACTTTGTAATTGTTTAAAAATTAAACGCCTCAATGCTTGATTTGAGTGCCTGGCGCGAAAAGGTATCGGATTTTCGAGGGAAATAGTGATTTCTACTCATAAGTGAGATCGCAGCAACAAAAATCCTTTGTACAATTTATTAACATACCCGCCGTGCTATTAAGGAGTAACGCATGACGAAGTCTCTCTTTCGCCAATCGTTTTTAACTGACACGTTAGATGTTCATATCGATGTTGCACCAGCGGAGCAGGTGCTTTCTAACGGTGTAAAACTTAAACTCTATCAGCGTGGTGTATTAGAAGTGATCCCTGAGAACTATACTCAGGATACGAAGAACGTCATCATCTCTTGTGGGGTTCACGGAGATGAAACGGCACCGATGGAGCTGGTGGATTCCATTATTCAAGACATAGAATCTGGGTTCCAGACGGTCGATACCCGTTGTCTATTCATTATCGCTCATCCAGAATCCACTCTGGCGCACACGCGATTCCTTGAAGAAAACCTCAACCGTCTGTTTGACGAAAAAGAACACAAGCAGACAAAAGAGCTTGTCATCGCTGATACGCTAAAGTTGCTCGTTCGCGATTTCTATCAGGATACCGACCCGACAACACGCTGGCATCTTGATTTACACTGCGCGATTAGAGGTTCGAAGCACTATACGTTTGCAGTAAGTCCTAAGACTCGTCATCCTGTGCGAAGCAAGGCATTAATCGATTTCTTGGACAGTGCACACATTGAAGCTGTGCTCTTGTCAAACTCACCATCGAGCACGTTTAGCTGGTACAGTGCCGAGAACTTTGGTGCGCAGGCTCTGACAATGGAGCTTGGACGTGTGGCTCGTATTGGTGAAAATGACCTCGACAAATTGACTGCGTTTGATTTGTCTTTACGTAATTTGATTGCGGAAACGAAGCCAGAACACCTACCAAAACCATGCATTAAATATCGCGTAAGTCGCACAATCGTTCGCCTGAACGAAGATTTTGACTTTATGTTCGACGACAATGTTGAAAACTTCACTTCATTTGTTCACGGCGAAGTGTTTGGTCATGATGGCGACAAACCATTAATGGCTAAGAATGAAAACGAAGCGATTGTCTTCCCGAACCGCCACGTCGCAATAGGTCAACGTGCAGCTCTGATGGTTTGTGAAGTGAAAACCCGTTTTGAAGAGGGTGAGTTGGTTTACGATTAATCCAACATTGCTTTGAGAAGTTAATTGCAATTTACCGAGGCTTAACTGTAAGGTTAAGCCTCGTTTGTTTTTATCGGCCGCTATGGATTTTCAACAACTTATCCTGAACAAGGAACGACGCTGGCAACGTAACCTGATGGTTATGTCGATCGTGCTCGCTGTACTCTCTGCCATTCACTTGATGGTCGGAGAAATTTTCCTTTCTCCTTTTCAATCCTTATCTGCATTTGAACAGAAGTTATTGGTGGACTTGCGTTTACCGAGGTTAGTGTCTGCGGCAATTATTGGTGCTGCGTTAGCGGTATCTGGCGCGACGTTACAAGTGTTGCTTGGGAACGTGTTGGCTGAACCTGGCGTGCTTGGTATATCTGGTGGTGCAAGCTTAGCAATGGTCTTAATCATGTTCGCGTCACCTGTTCTTCCTACCCCGATTGTTTTTATGTTGGCAGCGATTGCAGGCTCGATGGTATTCACGTTTGTTTTGGTGGCGATAGCAAGGGCAATGCACCTGACGACGGCTCGATTGCTTTTGGTTGGGGTCGCATTGGGTATTTTATCGAGCGCGATTGTGACGTGGGCATTTTACTTTAGTGATGATCTCAGTTTACGCCAACTGATGTATTGGTTAATGGGCAGTATTGGCGGTGCAAGTTGGTATCAACATATCGTTACTTTAGTGATGTTACCGGTGCTTATCTGGTTATGTTGTAAAGGCAAGTCGCTTGATAAATTGATGCTGGGTGAGATTCATGCGACCCAATTGGGCGTCGATGTATATCAAATGCGTTGGAAATTGATCCTCGCCATTTCTGTTTTGGTGGGTAGTTCAGTCGCTTTGGGTGGCATCATCAGTTTTGTTGGTTTGGTGGTGCCGCACTTGTTGCGTTTGGCTTTTGGTACGGAAAACCGTTATTTATTGCCACTTTCTGCAATATCTGGTGCTGCGTTGCTTGTATTTGCTGACATCGGCGCAAGACTGTTATTGGACTCCGCAGAGTTACCTTTAGGTGTCATGACAACATCGATTGGCGCACCTATTTTCATCTGGATGCTGGTGAAGAGTCATGATGCACGTTAAACATATGTCGGTTGGTAGTCGATTATTGCCTCTTTCTTTTGAATGCAAAGCAGGCGAAATCGTACATGTCGTTGGGCCTAATGGTTCAGGTAAGAGTACTTTATTGGCTGCGATTTCTGGCACGTTAAGCCACCGAGAGGGTATGAGTGGTGAAGTGTGCGTTGGCGACAAAAACTTGCTTACTTTACCGTTGTCAGAGCAAGCTCATGTTCGAGGTTATTTGTGTCAGCAATCGCGCCCAGCGTTTAATGTTGATGTGTTTCAGTATCTCGCTTTATCTCTGCCTAGTGGTGCTGAGATTGCGGATATTAAAGTGCGTGATGCCGTCAATATGGTGGTGGAGCTGGTACAACTGCAAGATAAGCTTCATCGCAGTATTCAAACATTATCCGGTGGTGAGTGGCAGCGTGTCCGATTAGCAGGTGTATGTTTGCAGGTGTGGCGTACCATTAATCCTTTTTCGCAGTTTTTAATTTTGGATGAGCCAGCAGCACCGTTAGATATTGCGCAAGAGGGGCTGCTCTATCAATTGATTAACGCTATGGCGGCGCAGGGAATTGGAGTATTGGTTGCTAATCACGATCTCAATCGCACATTAAAGCACGCAGATAAAGTATTGCTGCTTAACAACGGTGTGCTGCACTCATCAGGAAGTGCCGATACTGTGCTAACGGAAGAAGCTCTCGGGGAAGTGTTCAATACTCAAGTCAAAAAGGTCATCGTAGATGAGCAACCTTATTTAATCTTTGATTAGTATTTAGGGACAATAAAAAACGACCTACTTGAGGTCGTTTTTTTAATCGAGATAGCCACACTCAACGCTTACTGAGTTAGCGGTTTTAGATCTGCTGGGCGGTAGTAAACTGATTTGAGTACTTTGCCTTTACGAATGGTTTTACCTTCCGATACGAAATCTTCGGCGCATTTTGCGATGATGTATTCACCTTTCTGTACCGCCATCAACTTGATGCCTTGTTCCGCGTAGAATGCCTCTGTTTCTGAGTACTCTTGCTCGTTACGGCATACTTTGCTCATGTTGCTTGAATGTACTTCATCCCAGCAAGGAATAAATTCGATACCACGGTTTACCGCAACGTTTAATAGAAGATCAATTAAGTAGCTGATCGCCAGGTTGTCTTCTACTTTGCTGTGGCCAAGATGAACGAGACGGCCCATTAATACATACACGCTGTCTACGATGGCATCTGCTTGCTCAGTTTTACAATCTGCTTCTGCTAGCTCTGTTAGCTCTTCGATCGCCAAAGAGGTGTGTAGTGTATCTGCTTGCGCATCAAGGCTTGCAGCGTCTGCGACTGGTAAGTCGAACGTACTACGGAACTCGGTGATATCACGGTATAAGTGATCAAAAATCTCTTGGGTTAGCTTTGACAGTTGCATTCTAATTTCCATTGAATCGATTGAAGCGGCAATGATATCAAACCGCACTTTGAACCCCAAGGGCATTGCATCTAACTGGTGATAAATCTGCCTTTGGGGAATGGTGGTGCTTAACGAAATAGGTAAGGGAACAGCTTTTTACGTTCTTCCTCTGAAAGGGCGGAAACACGAGCGATGTTTGAATCGGGAATGGATTCAGGGTCAGGATAGTGTTTTAGTACCTTTTCCATACTCTCTTCGCGAATCAAATGGAAGATCGGGTAAGGAGAACGATTGGTTAGGTTTTCGTCGTCTTCAGGCCTTGCGCCGCCAAAACAGTAATCAGGATGGAAAGTCGCTACTTGGAAAATACCTTCCCAGTTCTGCTGCTTAATTAATCCTTCAACCCAATCTATGCAAAAGTTGTAGTCCCAGAAATCTTGTAGCATGTTGGGAACCACAACCAACGTTGTATCAAGCTGTTCGGGTTCTGTGTTACTCAGCTCAATCAGCTGCAATAAAATATCTTCAAGAAGCGCTTCTTCTTGAGTCGCTTCACTAACAAAAATTTTGATTTGTTTATTACGTTGCGGTTTGGCAGCAAACGGACAAAGGTTGAGCCCGATTACCACATCGTTGAGCCATTGATCGACCTGTTGAGTGATCGCTTCGATATCTGTGTTTTGTGTTGAACGCGTTGACATACGACTTTCTGGTTTTTATTAAAGTAGCCCAAGCATAGCAGAGTTGGTTATCCAAGTAACCAGAGAGGTATTACGCAAATGAGCGTACCTTAGCTACTCTTTAAACTCGCAGCGTCAGGTGTTTGGTCAGTATGCTTTCTTTCGGCAATGTGTTTCAAATACGCAATCGCAGCAAACATCGCTAGGTAGACTGCGCTTCCCCCCATAAGAACACTCGACCAACCACCATGCTGCCAACAATAAAGAAGTAAGAATCCTCCTAAGCTACCGCCTACGTAGTAGTGTACTAAGTAGAGCGCTGTTGCGGTGGCTTTGGCGCGAGTGGCGTTCTGCCCGACCCAACCGTAGGCGAGGGTATGAGTAAAGAACGCACCAAAACTTATCAGCAACAATCCAACTAGCATTGCAGTCAAGCTTTCAACCGCCGCAATCCACATCCCCGCCATGCTCACTATCGCGCCTAAGAACATACCGAGGATTGATGAATAACGTTTACTCCAGTGGCCTGCGCAACGAGAGGAGAAAGTCCCTCCCAAGTAACAAATAAAGATCAGTGAGGCCAACCCGACGGGCACATTGTGAGGTTCACTCACCAGACGGAAACCCATTACGGAATAAAGGTTGACGAACAAAGCAAAGTTGAGTCCTCCTATCAGCATCGCAAACCACACGCGTTGGTTTTTAAAATGACCAATAAGCGCACGATTTTGATGGCGTAAACTGCTTGATGACGGAGTGAAGTTGCGCTGTGTTGGCAATAAATAGTGAACGCCAATGACACCAAGAAGAGTGAACACCATCATAACCTCAGTGGCGACATCAACACTGAAATTGTCCGCCAATAAGCCGCCGCTAATACGCCCTGCAATACCGCCTAATGAGTTAGCCGCAATGTACGTTCCAATTGCCATCGAGAAAGCGTGCTTGTCGAGCTCTTCTGCCATGTAAGCCACGGCGACCGCCGCAAAAGCGGCGAGCGCGACACCGATCAGTGCTCGACATATCACCAAAAACAGGAATGAGTCACCAAACAGCATCAAAGCGGAAAGGGTAGGAATCGAAAACAGACCGGCCATCATGACTGGCTTTCGTCCCACTGACTCTGATAACACAGCCATTGGAACGAGGCTAAAAGAGAGAGCGAGTGTTGAGGCCGCAAATAACCAGTTCACTTGCGTTTCTGAGATCGTGAAAATTTGGGCAAAAGTGGGCAGCATTGGCTGTAGTAGGTATAAATTTGAAAAAACCAAGAAGGAACCAAGCGCTAGCGAGAGCGTAATGCGTTTGTATTCTGGTGTGCCAAAACTGACCATGAATCCTGCCTAATGTGAGCAAATGGAGAGACTGTGATCAATCTATCAGTTCATTATAAATTAAAAAAATATATTAAAAATATGGACACCATATATTTTTGATCTAATGGAATCGAAACAACTTAAACATTTTCTGGCGGTCGCTGAACACGGAAACATTACCCATGCGGCGAAAGCCCTGCATATTGCCCAGCCCGCATTAAGCATTTCTATCAAAAAGTTTGAGCAGTCTTTGGGCGTTACCCTATTTCGCCGTGATGATAAAAAAATCAGCTTAACGAAAGAGGGCGAAACGCTACTTATACATGCCAAGCGGGTGATTCAACAGTTGCACGACGCGCAGCTCGCGATTGATGAGTTGAAAGGTTTAGCGAAAGGCGAAGTACGACTCGGGACGCCATCAATGATGGGCAGTTATTTCTTTCCACGAATTGTGATGGCGTTTAAAAGCCAGTTCCCGGAATTAAAATTGACCTTGGTCGAAGCTGGGACTCAATCGATTCGTCGTATGCTGCTTAATGGTCAACTCGATATCGGTGTGATCAGTTGTGATAACGTGCCTGATGACCTAGAAACTGACCATTTATTTACTAGCCAAATGGTCGCTGTTGTTTCACCTGAGCATGAGTTAGCCCAGCGAGACTCTCTTACTTTTGATGAGTTCTTTGAACACGATTTGGTTATGTTTCAGCATGGCTATTTTCACCGCGAATTTTTGGATCAGGTGAGTGAGGAGCATGGGTTTACCATGAAGTCATCATTCGAGACCAACTTACTGCCTTTGATTTTGAGTATTGTGAAACAAGAGTTTGCGATTACCGCGTTACTGGAATTGGTGACTCAACATGAGTCGGGCGTTGTTGGCCTACCGTTTGAACCACCCGTTACGCTGGATCTGGCACTTGCTTGGCGCAAGCAGGGGTATTTATCAATAGCAGATCGAACGTTTATCGAGTTTATCAAGCGCTACGTTTAAACGCAGCGCAAATTCATCGTTCGAGCGCTAGCCGCCTTTGTACATCTTCTCGAAGTTCTTTGGGTTCCAGCCAATCATTACCCGATCACCAATTTTTAAAACTGGCACTGAACGAGCACCAAGCGCATCAAGTTCTTTGCGACCACGTTGCATTTTCGCGTTACAAAGGCGGTAATTAATGTTTTTCGAATCAAGATAACGTTGAGCATCTTTGCAGTGAGGGCATTTGTCTTTGACGTAAAGGACGACACGTTTCATTGAGTTTCTCTCCATTATCATTGGGAGGCGAAGTTTAACGGCCTTTCACCATAAATGAAAGGCGAAAGCTAAGGTGAAACTGTCCTTTATCTCAGGTATATTGAGCGCCTTTATTTTGTCATAACAGACGTTAATTCTATGCATCCGTCACTTCGATACATTCAAGGCTACCCACAAAACATCGTAGAGCAGGTGAGCTCATTGATAGCGAGTGGCAAGTTTGTTCCTTGGTTCGAAAAGCGTTATCCCGATAGGCACCAAATCAAAAGCGAAAGGGCGCTCTATGAGTACGCCATGGCAATCAAAAACTGCTACATGAAGAAAGCCGCGCCAATCAGTAAAGTTGTCTACGATAAGAAAATTCACGCGGTAAACAACGCGCTTGGTTTGCACAGTGTAATCAGTAGAAACCATGGCGGTAAGCTGAAGTCGAAAAACGAGATTCGCATTGCCAATGTTTTTAAGGATGCGCCCGAGCCACTATTAAGAATGCTGGTGGTACATGAGTTGGCGCATACTCGTGAGAAAAACCACGACAAGGCGTTCTATCAGCTATGTTGCTATATGGAGCCTGAGTATCACCAACTCGAATTTGATGCTCGTTTGTTTATGATTTACCTCGATTTAAAAGCGAATTTGAATGAAGAACAATAATCACAACGCGAAGCAAGCAAAGCCAAAGACTTCAAAGGCGGCTCAGAATAAAGACGCGAATAAAGCCAAGCCGAAGCGTGTTAAAGACAAAGTTGCGCGCAAATCCCCGCAGCCTGCAGGAAAGAGCGAAGTCGAGTTCATAAAAATAGCGAAGAATGGTTTGCATGAGCGTAATGTTCATCGAGGTCGTTACGATTTTAAAAAACTCGTGGAAAGTGAACCACAGTTAAAGCCATTCGTTATCAAAAATCCGAAAGGGGAAGATTCCATAAACTTCTCTGATCCTAACGCGGTTAAAATGCTCAATAAAGCATTGCTTGCTGCGTATTATGGTATCGAGTTCTGGGACATTCCCGACACCTACCTTTGCCCACCGATTCCGGGCCGAGCTGATTACATTCACCGAGTGGCAGAACTACTTGATGGTGAAGTAAAAGGTCAGTACGCGCACCAAAAAGTGAAAGCGTTGGACATTGGCGTGGGAGCAAACTGTATTTATCCGATTGTTGGTGTAACAAAATACGGTTGGCACTATACGGGCAGCGATGTCGATCCAAAATCCATCCAATCGGCTCAAACGATCGTAGAGCACAATCGTGTTTTGACGGGAAAAATTGCACTAATACAGCAACACAATGATGCCAATATTTATCGAGGTATCATTCAACCGAATGATCGTTATGATGTGACGACATGTAATCCGCCATTCCACCGTTCGGCGGAAGATGCCGCTATGGGCAGCCAGCGTAAAATCGATAATCTAAAAGCAAACCAGCGTAAGAAAGGGCTAAAACCTCAAACCGCACAAGTAAAGACAAGTAAGCCTGAGTTGAATTTTGGCGGTCAAAACGCTGAATTGTGGTGTGAAGGTGGAGAAGCGGCGTTTATCCGAAAAATGGCGAATGAAAGCCAAGCTTTTGCCGCGCAGGTCTTGTGGTTTACAACACTTATATCCAAAAAAGACAACGTTCGTCCGATGCGCAAGCAGCTTGAAAAATTGGGTGTGAAAGCCATTCGTGTGGTTGAAATGAGTCAAGGGCAGAAAGTGAGCCGCTTTGTAGCTTGGTCATACATGGATAAGCAACAGCGCAAAGCATGGATTGAACTAAAGTAACGTTGACCATTTCACACTGAACAATAAAGTAGGAAGCCCGCTGATATCAGCGGGCTTCTCTTTTTGGGAGATCTAAAACTTAATGATGGGCTCACAATCTAGTGAACTGAGAGTGACAAAGGTATCTGTTTTGGCGTAGTACAAGCCACAGGATTCACCTCTGATCTGCAACGTATATTGGTCTGGAAGATCCGTATAGCTGCCATCCAACAGTTGATTGTTGTTCCCTTTTACTCGTCCTTTTTCAATCAACAAATGCGGTGAAGATTCAAATACGTTATTTGCGATTCTAGGTGCTGGTGTCCCTTGGATTTCTGCGATCGCGTTTTGAATTTCTATGACTGTTTCCGGAGAGTTCTTTTTACTCAATGCTTCAACGGGTTCTTGTGACATAGCTTGGCATCCTATCAAAGAAATCGAAGTGCCTAAGAAAAGCGCAACCCGAATTAGCATTCGTAAAAAGTTAGTTGATCTCAACATGAATTGCCTCTGTTCGTAGCGGAGAGCGAAGATCGCTTAACTCCGGAGATGGAATGTTACGCGGCATGGCGTTGAAACTAGAAGAGGAGACCGGCGGACAGGTTCCTGTTTCCATGTAGTTTAGTGCCGCAGAAAGCATACCTTCAGACGGATCGCCTAATGGTTTTGTTAGGTCGTCATTGACCCAGCAACCTTCCACTCTATTGTTTAAGCCTAGCTCGGTATTGATTTGGCTCTTTGGAGTAGGAATAAAACCATCAGAGAAGTCGCCAAATTTTTTCTCGTTCGCTGACTTGAACTGAATAGTGTAGTACATAGTGCCGCAGTTTTGTTCTGCTGAGAACCCATACGGTTTACCTGTGGTTGTTGAGCCTATTTGGATAACCTCAACATCAATGCCGCGCAAAGCGTTGATCAACAGTTCACTTGAGGAAGCCGTGCTTCCTGAAGTCAGCACATATACGCGCTTTTTGTTCAGTGTCGGCAGCACTTGGTCCGAATACTTTTGTGCTGCCCAGTCTATTGCTAGATTCGTAAAGCGATAGATGTTATCCCCATCTTTAATGGTACGCATCACTTTGTCGTTGTGAATCAACTCACTGAAGACTCGGTTCTGACCAGCACCGCTTAGCATGTAGCCTACTTGCGAGGACTGAAGTACTAAGCCACCGCCGTTGTAACGTAAATCAACGACGATCTCGTCAACATTCTCTGCCGAGAGCGTACTGAACGCCTCAATAAGTGGGGCTTGAGCGCTTGGTTCAAATGAGTTGTATTGTAGATAGCCGATCTGCATACCATTGTGTGCGATCACTTTGGCATTTTTAACTGGAGAAGTCATGACATCAGAGGCGGTAAGCGTCACGATTTTCTCTAGGCCGTCAACACTCTCAAATGTGAAGGTGTAATCTTGATTGATGTCAGGGTTAAACAGCGTTCTATTAATAAAATCAATGTCGGACTGACTACCGGTGTTAACCACATCAATATTATTGATTTTCAGAAGCTTATCACCACGAGCAATGCCGCTTCTATCAGCTGGAGAGGCTTCTTCAGTATAGGAGATACGAACGTCTCTAGGTTGTACGCCACGTAGGAATGCCCAGTTAAAACCAAACCCAGCGACTAAACCAGATTGCGATGACTTCATATCATCTTCATAAGGGACGGTAAAGTGGAAGCGATCTTTCGGTTTACCAGTCGTGGTAGTAGCAGAGGTGACCAATGTGTTGAAGTAATCCGTCACGGTTTTGTAGTTTGCTGGATTATTATCAGGAACTTCGTCATACCAAAGGTAAGTTTCGTTAGTAAAAGCTCTTAAAAAGAGTTTTTCGTGTAAAGCAGAACCTAATTCATCTGGATAGGCGGCATAATTGTTATATGGGTCTCGACCCACTCGTGGGGTTTCACATTGGTTGACAAACGAGCTTGATGGTTGGCTAAAATCACCGGCTTTCCATGTTGGTCCGGTTGCGCTGCTAGTTGACGGAGTAGATGAACCATCACCGCCGCCACCGCCACAACCTTGTAATAATGCGAGAGTGACTGCCGTTGCTAAAGAATACTTAAATTTCACTTTTCTATGTCCTTATAAATAATAGAATTATAATTATCTGTTTTGCTTTTGTTTTTATTAGCTAAGTGAATGTATTAATTTAATTCGTTCGTCTGCAAATTTATATTTAAAGAGTGTGAGGTAAATAACGTAAAAATGTTTATCTTTTATTCTTATAAATCCATTAGTTATTCCTTAAGTTCCTTAGTAGTTTCAGCGTAATAATAAGGAAAAAACAAAGATGAAATGGAGGGTTCTCTTAGTCGACTAATTGTTGTTTGCTAAATAGAAAGTAAGTTTCGGGACGGGAAACTCTACTTATCAGAGATTTGGTAGGAATAAATGATGCGTTCTAGGTTTGGGGTAAATTTTTAATCTGATGTTTTAATTTATTTTAGTCAATTGGGCGACGTGCTTTAACAGGCTTCCATCAATATCCGGCAAGTCATCTGCGAAAAATATCTGAGCGCCAGGAGTGCAGCGCATTAATATATTTGTTAGTTCACCTTCGTTGTTGGAAGTGTTAACTGCGTTAAGTTTCGCTAATTTATTACAAAGCTCGTCCTCTATTTGCACTTTTTGCTCTTCGGTGAGCCTAATGCGGCCAATACATACGCCTGGGTTGATATCATGAGAAAGCGACTCTTGTTGAAATCGCTCTTTGAATAAGGTGTCTAATGCCGTACCTTCTTCCATAATAAATCGACGACCAGAACGGTAAAACAAGCCGTCTCCGAAGTTTTCGACATATCCTAGAATTTCCGCGATACGCAAATAGAATCGTAAGCTTGTATCAGAAAGTCCGTAAGTATGGGCTATCTCTTGCGGTTTAATATCACGAGAAGTCAGCATATAAATAAAATCAAGTAAATAAGGATGCTCAACGAAAAGGGCGCTCTCTTCATCTGTTAGCATTTGCTCGTTTTGGTGCTGAAGCTCGTTGGCTAAGGTTGCGAGTTCGATGAGATCGGTATTTAGGTAGTTCAGATAAATAAGTACTTTATCCAAACCTAAAGCTGGATTATGTAGGTGGCGTTTAATACTAGATAGAGGGATGCCACTTTTCTCTGACAAGGAATTGTAGCAAAGCCCTTCTTCTTTAATCTTTTGTCGTAGCGCTGCGAGTAAAAACTTTGGTCCAACATTCATCCTTGAATATCACCTTATTCGTTATTCCGTTTACTGGCTGATATTTTGCCTTTCAAGCAGCAGGTTTCGAATCGCTGTGCCTGCTTCTAGAATGTGTTTTTTCAGCAGATACTTGGCGCCTTCTATATCGCGATTTTTGCACATTTCAAACAAGCTTAAGTGCTCTTCTTCTGCCTTTTTAATGCCTGTTGTGAACAATAGCTGCATACGTATGTATCGGTCACACTTTGTGTTCAAGTTGTAAATGACGTCCATAGTTTCAGGCATGTTGGCTGGCGCATATAGGGCTTTGTGGAACTCGTAGTTGTAGTTGCTCCATTCTTCTACTTCGTCGCCACTGTTCACTACTGACTCGAAACGTTCGCGAACTTCTCGCGCGCGTTCTAGGTCAGCGTCCGTCATGTTCTGAATCGCACGCTCTAAAATGTGGCACTCCACGACAGCGCGCAGTTCAAATAGCTCATTGATTTTCTCTGGAGATAGCTCGGTGACCGTCGCACCTTTGTGAGGTTCAAAGCTAACGAGTCCTTGTGCTTCCAATTGAACTAAAGCTTCACGCACAGGAATGCGGCTAACATTAAACTCTTTTGCTAACGCATCTTGACGTAAAGGTTGACCAGTTTTTAACTCGCCCTTCAAGATCTGAGTTCGAATTGCTTCCTCAACGAGCTGAGTGCGCGTTTTAAAAACAGGTTTCTGTGACATTGAAGTCTCCCGTTAAATTAATATTGTATCCAGTCCATTTTACTTTAGTAGTTTATTGTTTTTCTGGCACAAACCAACTAGGAAAGAAGGTTTTGAGAAGTAGAGTGAAATAAAAGGCATCAGTTGATGCCTTTTTGAGCCATTTGGTGAGCTTATTGGGACACTCTGCCATCTATGGCGCGTTGAATACCCAGTGGGTTCGACGCTTTTAATGAATCCGGCAATAAAGATTCTGGCAAAGCTTGATAAGCGACGGGACGCAACCAACGATGAATAGCCTCCGCTCCGACAGATGTTGAGGCGGAATTGGTTGAAGCCGGATATGGTCCACCATGAACCATAGCGTAACCAACCTCGACGCCAGTTGGCCAACCGTTGAATACAAGGCGTCCGGCGATTTCTTCCAAACTTGGAAGCAGTTGCTTCGCTTGTTCTTCGTCTTCAGCGGTAGCGTGAAGGGTTGCGGTGAGCGAGCCAGTCAGTGAATCACTCAGTTTCAACATGTCATCGAAATCTTCACAGATTACGATTAACGATTGAGGACCAAATATTTCTTCCTCCCATTGCGGGTTTTTACGCCAGTTTTTACTGTCCGTCACGAACAGTGCTGGTGCGACATTGGTCGCTTCTGCTTGTTCAGAACGAGTGACGTTAATGCCTGTTTCGGAAGCTCGCTTATCCACTTCGGATTCATATGTTTCTCGGATTCCTTGCGTTAGCAAAGTGGCCGTTGATTGTTGTCGAATTAACCCTTGAGCGGTTTCGATAAAGGCTTGCGTTTCTGGGCAATTCAAGACAAATACAACGCCTGGTTTTGTACAAAATTGTCCACAGCCCAAAGTCATAGAAACCACAAATTCTTCAGCCAATGATGCGTTTGCCCGTATGGCTGAAGGGAGAATAAATGTTGGATTAATCGCCCCTAGTTCGCCATAGAAGGGGATTGGCTCTGGTCTTTGCTGGGCTAGATTGAACAGCGCACGGCCACCACCGACTGAACCTGTAAACCCAACCCCTTTAATTTTTGGATGGGTAACGAGTGCTTGGCCAAGTGCACGTTTGTTACCTTGCAATAGCGTGAAGATGGCTTGCGGTAAGCACTCTTTCTCAAGTGCAGCCTCAATACACTCAGCAACAAGTTGACTGGTGCCAGGGTGGGCGGTATGGCCTTTTACAATCACAGGGCAGCCAGCAGCCAGTGCCGAAGCCGTATCACCACCTGCAGTAGAAAATGCGAGCGGAAAATTAGACGCACCAAACACGGCGACAGGGCCAATTGCGATTTGCTGACGACGAATATCTGGTTTTGGCAGTGGTTGGCGGTCTGGGTTTGGCGTATCGAAGATTGCTTGATAGTGATTACCCGAGCTCACAACCTCGGCAAATAGTCGTAATTGGTTGGCGGTACGTCCTATTTCACCGCTTAAACGTGCTTCGGGAAGGGCAGTTTCTAAATGAGCACGAGCAACGATTTCTTCACTCTTCACTTCCAATTCAGAGGCGATAGAGCAAAGTAAGCTCGCTCGCTTTGCATTGCTTAGTTGGCGAAACTCACGCGCAACGTTTTGGGCGGCTGAGGCGGTTTGATTAACTTCTTGCTCTCCATGTACCGGAAACTCTGTGGGTAGAGGCTCACCAGTAAAGGCGTTGACTGCGTAAAAAGTGGTTGGTTCTTGTGGGTTCATCATTCTTCCTTACTATCCTTATTACTTCACTTCAAATCCGTACGCATATGGGTCTTCATCGTCTACCCATATCGTGTTGTGACCGTATATTTGTGCCCATCCTTCAATACTTGGCAAAATAGCGGCTTTGCCATTCACTTCGGTAATGCCTTCTATACGTCCTTGAAATAGGCTGCCGATGATACTTTCGTGAACAAAGTCTTCCCCTTGATTGAGTTTGCCTCTTGCATGCCATTGCGCCATGCGTGCACTTGTGCCCGTACCACATGGCGAGCGATCCAACGCTTTGTCGCCGTAAAACACAGCATTTCGAGCGGTGGCGTTTTCTTGAGTGGGCTCTCCGGTCCATAGCACGTGAGAAACACCGCACACTGTTGGATCTTCTGGATGTACGCACTCAACCGCTCGAGATACCGCTTCGCGAACTTTTGGAGAAAGCATCAAAATTTCATCTGGAGAGTAGTGTTCAAGTCCGGCGTAGTTATCTTGAGGGTCGACGATTACGTAATAGTTTCCGCCATAAGCAACATCGACGGTGAGCTCACCTAAGCCCTCTATGTCCACGGTTACGTCTTGGTGGGCAAGGTAAGCTGGTACGTTAAATATCTTTACCGACGTGACCTTGTCACCTTTTTTTTGGTAGTGCACTTCGATTTGTCCTGCTGGGACATCAAGTATCAAACGACCTTCTTTTTTGGGAGTGATAAGGCGATTCTCGATAGCGGTGGTGACGGTTCCAATGGTGCCGTGGCCACACATTGGTAAGCAGCCACTGGTTTCAATAAACAGAATTGAAGCGTCTGCGTTATCGCTGCAAGGAGGCAAGACAACGGACCCCGACATCATTGAGTGGCCGCGAGGCTCAAACATGAGTGCCTGACGAATCCAATCATAATGCTCAAGAAAGTATTGGCGCTTTTCGCTCATGGTATTGCCTTCGAGTGGAGGCACACCGCCTGCTACCAGCCTAACTGGGTTGCCGCAGGTGTGGGCATCAATACAGAAAAAAGTTCCTTGTCTCATTTTTCGCTCCTTGCTGAAAAAATGGTTGAATTAAACAATAGTGATGTTAACGTAATGTAAAATATATTGTATACAATCTACGTTTTCAAGTGTGACTCGGAGCATGTTTATGTTGGTCAAGGATGAAACTAAAAAGGAAAGGATCGCTGTGATAGGTGCGGGGATTATTGGCTTATCAATTGGCTTGAAATTGCAGCAGCAAGGTTATCAAGTCACGATTTTTGATCCCAATGGCGTGGGGAATGGATGCTCTAAGGGAAATGCAGGTCATATCGCGACTGAGCAAATCTTCCCTCTTGCAACGCCAGCGCTGCTTCCACAATTACCTAAAATGCTGCTAGATCCCAAAAGTCCGGTTTCGATCCGTTGGCAAGATATTCCAAACACAATCGGGTGGATGATTCGTTTTCTATTACAAACAAAGCCATCAGCTGCGGAGCGGGCAAAAAACGCGATTAAGAGTCTTAACGAGCGGTCAGTGGCAAGTTGGCGTGGCGTGCTTGATTCAATCGGAAAAGCACATCTAATAAAAATGAATGGTTCATTGCTCACTTTTGAAAACGAGAAACTGTTTCAGAATTATCAAAGTACGCTTAACTCACTGGCTAAAAACGGTGTGACGTATCAAGTTTGGACACAAGAGGAGATTCGAGAGCGGATACCTGATCTCAGCCATAAGGTTCGTGTCGGAGTCTTTTTTCCCGAAACAGGTCATACGCTAGACCCTTATCAGCTCTGTGTTGAGCTAAATGAAGCTTTTGAAGTTCTTGGCGGTAAGGTTTTACAAAAAGGTGTATCTGCGTTGGCGAAAAATGGTGATGTGTTGGTTGAGTCTCAAACACATTCATTTGACCGAATCATTGTTGCCGCTGGTGTACATTCTAAGCCTTTGATACGGCAACTAACCGGAGTCAAAGTGCCGATTCAAGCCGAGCGCGGTTATCACCTAATGGTGGACGACAGGCGTAATGTATTGCCTTTTCCTATTAGCTCTGCCGATAGAAAATTCATCATGACTCCTATGTCAGGTGGGTTACGCTTGGCAGGCACTGTTGAGTATGCCGATGTAGAGTCACCACCCAATATGAAACGTTCAGAAATGCTTTTTCAGTTAGGTGATGAGATGTTTGAGTCGGGGTTAGATCCACTCAAGCAAGGAGAAAAGTGGATGGGGAATCGGCCTTCAACAGTCGACTCGTTACCGGTTATTGATAGCATTTGGGATGGAAATGTATTACTGGCATTTGGCCACCAACATCTTGGATTAACTCAAGCGGCGATTACGGCAGATCTCCTTTTAGAGCTTATCGAAGGAAAGCCGACATCGATTGATCTTTCACCTTTTTCACTACAACGATTTACCTGAAAAAATTTAATATTAAATATTGTATAAAATATATTAAATGCTAATGTTAACTTAATTTTAACAAGGCTGGTATCCAACAGCCGTACTCGGATGCCTCCAGAAGAACAACCAAAAGGAGTAAAACATGTCACGAATGACCAAAGCACCATTGGCGCTGTTGATTTCAGGAATGCTGTTGGGGACCTCTGCTTATGCTGAAGACAAATTGACGGTCGTATCTTGGGGTGGTGCATTCACAAAGAGCCAAGTGGAGGCATATCACAAGCCTTTCATTAAAAAAACAGGTGTTGAGATCGTATCCGAGGATTTCAGCGGCGGATTAGCCGAAATTAAAGCGCAGGTGGAAGCGAACAACGTGCGCTGGGATTTGGTGTCTCTCGACAAGCCGGACATTGTTCGTGGTTGTGCCGAAGGGTTATTAGAACCAGTGAACCCAAGTATTTTGCCTCCGGGCGCAGATGGAACACCAGCACAAGAGGATTTCATTGATGGTGCGATTCACGAGTGCGCAATCAATACCATCGTTGTGTCCACAGTATTAGCGGTGAACGAAGACGCGTTTAAAGGTAAGGTTTTGCCTAGCAAGTTGACCGATCTTTTTGACCTAAAAACTTTTCCAGGTCGACGTGCATTGCAAAAACAACCTCAGGGTAATCTTGAGTGGGCACTATTGGCTGATGGTGTAAAACCAGAAGAGGTCTACAGCCTGCTCGAAACCGAAGCGGGGCGTGAGCGTGCTTTTGCTAAGTTGGATACGATCAAATCAGAAGTGCTGTGGTGGACAACAGGTGCCCAGCCACCTCAAATGCTTGCAGACAAAGAAGTGGTGATCGCCTCGGCGTTTAACGGCCGAATCCACAATGCCCGTAAAGATGAAGGTCAACCATTTCGGATTATATGGGACCGTCAAATGGGTTACATGAATGGATGGGCGATACCTAAAGGGAGTGAGAACACAAAGCTTGCATTGGACTTCATTGCTTTTTCTTCAGGAACAAAACCATTAGCTGATCAAGCTAAGTACGTTGCCTATGGGCCTACGCGTAAGTCGTCTTCGGCGGAGGTGAACCCAGACATTTTAGCGAACCTTCCTACCGCACCTCAAAACTTCCAAACCGCCTTCCTGATTAACGATGAATGGTGGTCAGACTACGCGGATGAACTCAATGAAGAGTTCAACACCTGGCTGCTTAACTAGGCGTTAATTTTTGTATGGGGCCGAGTTTTCATCCATAAGCGAGGTTCCGTACTTTTCCTCAACTGTATTTATGTTTTCGGAGAAATGATGAAAGTCATCGAAGCACAGCAAGTCGCGCAATGTTTGACAATGAAGTCTCTTATTGAAACGATGCGTGAAATGTACTCGCGGCCAGCAACAATACCTCAACGCCGAGTCATGCCCTTAGAAGAGGGAGAATACGAGGCGTTTGCGCTACTTCCTGCTTGGAACCAGGAGTTAATTGCGGTGAAAGCCTTTACGTATTTCCCGCATAACCCCGAGCAAGGAAAAGATACGCTTGCATCTAAGCTGCTTGTTTTTAGACGAAACGATGGTGAGCCGCTCGCACTCGTGGACGGTAAAGTTTTAACGTTTTGGCGCACCGCCGCAGCTTCTGCGTTGGCAGCGGACTATTTGGCGCGTCCCGGTGCTGATCGTCTGTTGATCTGCGGAACGGGCAATCTTGCGCCTTATTTTGCGTGGGCATACGCTGCGGTTCGCCCACTTAAGCAGGTTTATATTTGGGGGCGTAACTCAGACAAAGCCGAGGCGACGGTAGATGCCATTGTGTCATCTTCAGAGTATCAATCGCTTCCTGATGAGCGTCGGTTCCGTATTTCAGTCGTAGAAAAAGTGGACCACGTTATCAAACACGTTGACATCATCAGCTGTATTACCGCATCAGCTGAGCCTTTGTTTAATGGTGCGGACGTGCAGCCGGGCACCCATATTGATTTGGTCGGTAATCATGACTTGGATAAGCGTGAATGCGACTCTGAAGCAGTGCAACGAGCACAGGTGTATGTTGATAGTCGCATTAACGTATTAGCCGAAGCGGGCGATCTTCTCATTCCAATTCAAGAGGGCGTGTTCACGTCAGACGATATCAAAGGGGAATTACCGCAGCTTTGCGCCCAACAAATCTCAGGACGTCAAAACGATGAGGTCATTACTTTATACAAATCAGTTGGCAGTGCTTTGGCTGATTTGGCCGCTGTAAAGGCGGTGTTGTTAGAAAGTGGCATAGATAGCCATGCCTGAGCATTTTTGCTCGTTTATTTAAATTGCATACAATATACATATAAGGAAAGTAGTTCATGAAAATTGATTGGAAAGGTGTTTATCCGGCGGTCAGTACGCAATTTCGTCAAGATCAGTCAATCGACTTAGACGCAACGCAAACTGTTATAGATAACCAAATTAAAGATGGTGTGAATGGCATTATCTGCTTGGGTACCGTCGGTGAGAACTGCGCGTTGTACCCGGAGGAGAAACGCCAGGTCTTGCAAGCTGCAAAAGAAGTCGTAAATGGCCGTGTGCCTTTGATTGCTGGTACAGCAGAGTCTATTACCACAGCAGCTGTTGATTACATGCAGGATGCGTACAAAATTGGTATCGATGGTTGTATGGTGATGCCTGCCATGGTTTACCGCACGTCTGAGAGCGAAACGTTCGAATATTACCGCACGCTAGCAAAAGCAACGCCAGAAATGCCAATCATGATTTACAACAACCCGGTTGCTTATGGTGTCGATGTAAACCTCGATATCATGGCGAAACTGGCTGAGTTTGAAAGCATTGTAGCTATTAAAGAGTCGACCACTGATACTCGTCGTATCACTGAGCTTTACAATAAATTTGATGACCGCTTTACCGTGTTCAGTGGTGTTGATGACATTGCTCTTGAATCATTGATGCTAGGCGCGACCGGCTGGATTTCTGGTTTAACCAACGCATTCCCAGAAGAATCCGTCGCGATTTATAAACTGGCAAGCCAAGGTCGTTATGCTGAAGCGTTAGAAATCTACCGTTGGTTCTTACCGCTACTGCGTTTAGACACCATTCCTACGCTGGTTCAGTGCATTAAACTGGCCGAGCAAGTCTGCGGACGTGGATCTGAACAAGTTCGTGCGCCACGCCAACTTTTACAAGGTGAAGAGCGTCAACAGGTCATTCAAATGGTTGAACATGCGTTAGAAACCCGCTTAGACCTATCCAAATACAATCTGTAATTGTGCTGTTTAGTAGAGCGTTAACTGACGCTCTACTCATTCGTAATATTCAAAAAATGAGAAGAGGGAAGTCATGAGCACGGAAAACAAGGACTATGTCAGCTTTCAACACGTTAAGAAAACCTACGATGGCACGAATTTGGTGGTGAAAGACTTCAACTTAGATATTGCTCCTGGAGAGTTCGTTACTATGTTGGGGCCGTCAGGATCGGGCAAGACCACTTGCTTAATGATGCTAGCGGGCTTTGAAACCGCGACCGGTGGAGACATTTATATTGATGGCGTTCCCGTTAATCATCTCGCGCCACACAAGCGCGATATCGGTATGGTGTTTCAAAACTATGCGTTGTTTCCACATATGACCATTGCCGAGAATCTTGCGTTTCCTTTAAAGGTGCGAAAACTCGACAGTGACACGATTCAAAGCAAAGTTCAGAGTGTATTAGAAATGGTCGAGCTTGAGCATGTTGCGACTCGATACCCGAAGCAGTTATCAGGCGGTCAACAACAACGTGTTGCGCTAGCGCGAGCATTAGTGTTTGAGCCTAAACTCGTGTTGATGGATGAACCGCTAGGCGCATTAGATAAGCAGCTGCGTGAGCAAATGCAGATGGAAATTAAACATTTGCATGAAAAGCTTGGCATCACCATTTTGTATGTGACGCACGATCAAGACGAAGCTCTCACTATGTCCGACCGTATTGCGGTTTTTAATCACGGCGAAGTGCAACAACTCGCGACACCAACCGAGCTTTATGAATCTCCGAGTAATACGTTTGTTGCGCAGTTTATCGGAGAAAACAACCAACTCTCAGGTTTAGTCAAAGAGTGGAACGGAAAGTATTGCCAAGTGCTCGTTGGGAAAGAGTTATTTACTGCGAAACCTGTCAGAGTATCTGAGCAAGGGCAGAGTACAACACTTTCCATTCGACCAGAAAAGATTGTTATTCAACCAGAGAAAGCGTCTTGTGAGAACCAAGTCTCAGGCGTCCTACGAGAATTGATTTATCACGGTGATCATTACCGTCTGGTCGTCGAAGTAGAGAGCGTTGGTCACTTCATCGTTAAAGTACCTAACGATAATTGTAAACACTTGCAATTAACGCCTGGCTCAATTTGTCGTATTGGTTGGCAAAGTGACAATTGCCATGCTCTTGATGGGACACAAACTCAAAGTAGCGAGGTAGCAGCATGAGTCGAGAGCTAACCGCATTAGATTCTGTATTGGAAATCGAACGCCAAGTTCATCAGCAAGAAACCAATCTGAAAGCGCAGTTGCAAAAGGCAGAGCGCCGAAAAAAGCTTCGCTCCATTATGCTCACAACGCCATTGGTGTGTTTTATTCTGCTTACGTTTGCTTTTCCTATCCTCGATATGCTTTATCGAAGCGTGGATAACCGAGAAATATCCCAGTCACTACCACAAACTATTCAAGCCTTAGAAAGTTGGGATTATCAAGGTCAGCCTCATCAAGAAGTCATTGAGGCATTCTCTGTTGAAGTACTTGCGCTTTATCAAAGCAAAGAGCTGCCGAAAATAGCCAACCGGATGAATATTGAAGAGTCTGGTATGCGCAGTTTACTCATGAAAACCGGCAGAAAGTTGTCTCGTTTGACGTCGCTGCCGAGCTCGGTGACACAGCTGGCTAAGCTGGATAAGCGATGGGCTAATCCTAAATATTGGGCGGCGTTTAAGAATCTTAGTGGCGCATTAACATTCAGTCATTATCTTGCTGCGCTAGACTTGCAAGTGAATGAGTTTGGAGACATTGAACCCCAACCAGAAAAACGCCAAATATACGTCGACCTTTTCTTTAAAACTTTTTGGATGTCTATTTCAATCACCTTAATTTGTTTGGTGATGGCGTACCCCGTTGCTTACCTGCTTGCCAATTTACCTGATAAGCGCGCGAATTTACTTTTAATCATTGTGCTGCTGCCATTTTGGACATCACTATTAGTCAGAACCACGTCTTGGATTGTTCTGCTGCAAAACCAAGGGGTCATTAATGATCTCCTTATTTGGTCGGGTTTTACTTCTGAGCGAATTCAGATGATTCACAATACCTTCGGAACGGTGGTGTCTATGGTGCACATCCTGTTGCCTTTTATGATCCTGCCTCTGTATAGCGTAATGAAAGGAATTAGCCCAACTTATTTCCGTGCCGCTCGTTCTCTAGGCGCGACGCCTTTCATTGCGTTCATCAAAGTTTATATGCCGCTTACGTTACCGGGGATAGGTGCGGGGGCCTTGCTTACTTTCATTCTTTCTATTGGCTTCTACATTACGCCCGCTTTGGTTGGTGGAAGAAGCGGACAGATGATCTCCAATATGATTGCCTATCATATGCAGACATCACTGAACTGGGGGATGGCTGGCGCATTGGGTGGACTGCTTTTGTTCGTTGTACTGGTTCTGTTTTATATGTTCAACCGTGTGGTTGGCATTAACAACCTTAAGGTAGGGGGATAACCATGGCATTACCAAACTATGCATCAAAAGTAGAGCGAGTTGCTTACGCAGGTTACTTAGCTTTTTGTGGGGTGGTGCTGTTCTTTTTAATCGCTCCAATTCTGACCATCATCCCGTTATCGTTTAATGCAACGCCTTACTTTACTTTTACCGAGGGGATGTTAAACCTTGACTCGGCAGCGTATTCTACTCGCTGGTATCAAGAAATGTTTACTAGTGATCAGTGGCTGTTGGCGCTGAAAAACAGCACGTTTATTGCTTTTATGGCGACACTCGTTGCAACAGGGCTAGGAACTCTGGCGGCGTTGGGTTTAGCCAGTAGTAATTTGCCTTTTCGCAATACGATTATGGCGCTGTTGATCTCACCTATGATCGTACCAGTCATTATCTCTGCTGCTGCGATGTACTTTTTCTACACACGCCTTGGCTTATCACAAACTTATCTAGGCGTCATTTTGGCACACGCCGCGTTAGGTACGCCTTTTGTTGTCATTACCGTTACTGCGACCTTAAGCGGCTTTGATCATAGCCTGGTAAAAGCGGCGGCTAGCTTAGGAGCAAACCCTGTTTATACTTTCAGACACATTACCTTTCCGCTGATTCGTCCGGGGATGATTTCTGGCGGCTTGTTTGCCTTTGGCACATCGTTCGACGAGGTTGTGGTGGCGTTATTCCTGACTGGGGCAGAACAAAAAACCGTTCCGAGGCAGATGTGGTCAGGAATTCGAGAGCAAATTAGTCCGACCATATTGGCGGTCGCTACGTTGTTGATTTTTATGTCGGTGTGTTTGCTCGTGACATTAGAAGTTTTACGTAGACGTAATGTACGCATTCGAGGCATTCAAGAATAACCAAACTTTTGCTTTGTTGGTCACTTTGCACTTTTGTTTAGGGGCACCTCAATTTTTGACCAAGTGCGCCTCATTGTAGGCGCTTTTCTTTTGTGTTTGTCGTCAGCGATGACTGACATATCACTCTTGTAGCTTAATGCCAGCTTGCTCGAAACGTGCCAAAGGCGACTTGTTCGATTGCTGATACCAACTAGCTGGCATGTTTGATTTAAGTTGCGCTTTTTCTTCCTTGCTAATCACAACATAGTGCAAAAACGTATTAAGTGTGGTTACCATCACGTCAAACGTCATTTCCCCATCTTTGCTGATGGCTTTCAATAACCCAACGACGGTTTCCTCAGAGACTAACGGTTCAACCACCGCGTTTTTTCGCTCTTTTATTGATGTTGAAGCGGGCAGGTTTGCACGTGCCGTCTCCCAGCAAACTTTGTTGGTTTTACTGACAAGGTTGTGCTTGTAGCAGTAGTAACTGAATAAAAAGCGTGGCAGATTTTGCCAGCGTTCGGCTTGGACTTCTAACCAAAGGTGTTGTAGCTCAATATCAGCGTCGGTCATAAATATTATGGAAGATTACTAAAGTAGTGGCATTCTAACGTTTCATCAGTAACCCCGTCTATGATCAGCATAGTCCGATGTAGTATGTTGAAATTTTGGTTCTCAATGAAATAGTGGCTTTTCATTACTGTAAATAGTGAGTGTTTTGTCCAATCTCTGACATTGATATTTGACTTTGGTAGTAGAGTGTGAGCGTTTTTGTTTTTATAGTGTCAATTTTATACCGTTACATACTTGGGATTGCCTTTTCTAAAATAAATACTTTTATCAAAGTAACTGTGTGATTTTCATTCAAATAGTTGGTGGTTCTAAGTGATGAAAATTCTGTTTATTACGTTACAATCGAGATTAGGTAGTAATGTGTAGCGTGCTGACGAAAACCTCGCGTCTTCTATCTTGCTTTTTGTGTGCTACTTTTTAGTAAGTATCTTTTGGGTGGATTTTTATGTTTGGAGTTAAAAGAAATGCTGCTATATCTGGCTTGTATCAAGCAAGTGAGTTAAAAGCAAAGCTGTTCTCCAAGGAGTTGGAAATCTTAAGACTTAGGGCTGAGTCTGAGTTTAATAAAGTGCTCGATGAGTTACTAAGAATTAAAGATAACAATACCAGACTACGTGAAAGTGGACTTATTGATAAGCTCGAGCAAGAAAAGTCTAAGTGGAACAGCGGTCAGCTTAAAGATATCGAACAGCGCATAAGTAACGTTGAGCTCTTTATCAAGGATTGTGTTTTATATATCAGCAACATTGAAACCCAATTCGCTAAAGATAGCGACTCAGGGTATGGTGAATTGAGTTGCCGTGCTCTTGAAGATGAATTGGAAACACTGTCTTTTAGTAAGATCCTTAACGCATCAGCGCATGAGTACTTTTATAATTCTAAAGAGTATGAAATGTACCTTGAAAACACACCAAATACCGAATTTTTGCACGCGTTAAAAGAACAAATTACCGCACTCTTCGACCACAAAGCAGCCTAGAACCTACAGAGTATTAGCCCATTGTCCGATTCCTTCTTTAGGGGCTTTGATTCGCGAATTTTTACCGACCCGCTTTGGAGTATACCTAGCCATTTAACGTGCTGGGTATACCCGTTTAACTACACGTTTCTTCTCTAGCTCATCTCTATTTTTTAACAAATACGAATTTTTAAAGCTCACTCCGTGTTCCTTCTGGTACCAAAAACTGATACCGCCACACCCAGTTGTTAACAAAATGTTTCTTCTTGTCTTGCGAGTAGATTATATGGAGATGCTCTTGCAGTAATAAGGGCAGTGGCGATGCAAAAGACGTAATGCATCTAAGGAAAACTCAATATAGAAGAAATTAGATGGAACTGAAGATTTTGAGTGTCGCGATTGCGACAACATTAACCAGCACTGGCGTATTTGCGTTAAGCGAGCCAGTTTCTCAAGTTACAGAGCAACATGCACATTCGGCTCATACACACGGTGTTGAATCCAATCGAGTTGAATACCAACCAACCGCAACTCTCCCTATTCAGAACTCCAAGGTAACTCGAGTACAGTCACTTGAAAGCCTTGATGAGTCGAGCACAGCTTGTGATTTAGAGGCATTGGTTACCGAAAGCAGTAACCAATTGATCAGCGAAATTTTAAGTCAGGGCGCGACGTGCGTGAACCAGTTATTCTCTGCTGAAAGTCGGGTTCAAGAGTCGGTATTTAGCTCCGACCATATGTACAACATCGCTAAGCACACTACGACATTGGCGAAGGGGTATACAGGTGGCGGGAGCGATGAACTAGAAACGTTGTTCTTATACCTACGCGCGGGCTATTACGCCGAGTTTTACAATGACAACATCTCATTTATTGAATGGGTCACACCAGCGGTGAAAGAATCAGTGGATGCGTTTGTTAACAACGCAAGCTTCTACGAGAACAGCGACCGTCACGGCAAAGTGCTTAGTGAGGTCATCATCACTATGGATAGTGCGGGCTTGCAGCACGCGTACTTACCGCAAGTGACCCAGTGGCTTACACGTTGGAATGATCAATACGCCCAGCACTGGTATATGCGCAATGCGGTTAATGGTGTTTTCACTATTTTGTTTGGTGGGCAGTGGAACGAGCAATTTGTGCAAGTAATTGGTAACCAAACAGACCTTGCCAAAGCTTTAGGCGATTTTGCTCTAAGGGCGTCATCAATCGGTGCTGAAGATGAGTTTATGGCCGCGAATGCGGGGCGAGAGCTCGGGCGTCTGACCAAGTATACGGGTAACGCGAGTTCTGTGGTGAAGAGTCAGCTAAGTCGAATCTTTGAACAGTATGAAATGTATGGTCGGAGTGACGCGGTTTGGCTTGCGGCGGCGGACACCGCCTCATATTACGCAGATTGTAGTGAGTTCGGAATTTGTAATTTCGAAACTGAGCTAAAAGGCTTGGTGCTATCGCAAACTTATATTTGTAGCCCGACAATTCGAATATTGTCCCAGAATATGACGCAAGAGCAACACGCGGCCGCATGTTCTAAAATGGGTTACGAAGAGGGTTACTTTCATCAGTCTTTAGAAACTGGTGAACAGCCAGTAAAAGATGACCACAACACTCAGCTCCAAGTCAATATATTCGATTCAAGCACCGATTATGGTAAGTACGCAGGGCCAATTTTCGATATTAGTACTGACAATGGCGGTATGTACTTGGAGGGCGACCCTTCCCAGCCGGGGAATATTCCCAACTTTATTGCTTATGAAGCCTCTTATGCGAACGCGGATCACTTTGTCTGGAACCTAGAGCACGAATACGTGCATTACTTAGATGGTCGATTTGATCTCTATGGAGGGTTTAGTCATCCAACTGAAAAAATAGTGTGGTGGAGTGAAGGCATTGCAGAGTATGTCGCTCAAGAAAATGACAACCAAGCAGCACTTGAGACGATTTTAGACGGCTCGACGTATACCTTAAGTGAGATTTTCGAGACTACTTATGATGGGTTTGATGTCGATCGAATTTATCGTTGGGGGTACTTAGCTGTACGTTTTATGTTTGAAAATCATAAAGATGACGTAAACCAAATGCTGGTGGAAATACGCCAAGGGAATTGGAGCAATTACAAGGCCACGATCACCCAATGGGCGAATTTATATCAAAGTGAGTTTGAGCAGTGGCAGCAAGCCCTTGTCTCAAATGGTGCACCTAATGCAGTCATAACCGCAAACAACAAGGGGAAAGTCGGTGAAAGCATTACATTTAGCAGTGAAAACAGTACAGACCCAAACGGGAAGATCGTCAGCGTCTTATGGGACTTCGGTGATGGCTCGACAAGTACACAAACCAAGTCGACGCACCAATATGGGAGTGAAGGGGAGTATTCGGTCAGCCTAAGTGTGACAGACAGTGAAGGATTGACGGCAACCACCACTCATAGTGTTGTTATCTCAGCGTTGGGCGGTAATGACACATTGCCACAAGACTGCGCGGTGCAAAGTAAAGTAAGCGGTGGGCGCCTAACAGCAGGAGAGCCTGTTTGCTTGGCAAATCAACAAACCATTTGGCTGAGCGTGCCAGCGGTGAATGAGAGCTCAAATTTGGCGATAACGACGGGGAACGGTACGGGCAACCTAAAGCTTGAATACAGTAACTCCGGTTGGCCGGATGGTACTAATCTTCACGGATGGTCAGATAATATTGGTAATGGAGAGTGTATTACGTTGTCAAATCAGAGTAACTACTGGGGCTACGTTAAAGTCTCTGGTGACTTTGAGAATGCCGCCATCGTCGTTGATTTTGATGTTCAGAAGTGTCGTCAGTAGGGCAGTTTAACTGCATCATTTTAATTTAATTGATCGCCTCGCTAACATCGCGGGGCGTTTTTGTTTTTACGCCGTTATCTCTATAAAAAAACCAGCCCGAAGGCTGGCAAATAAGGAGTTTGAGATGAAAATGAAAACGTTATAAAACTTGCTGATATCCTATTTCTCAATAAGTTGGGTTGTGCTTTGAAGCCAGTTTTTATCTTGCGTATCAAGAAAAGGGCTAAGCGCCTGATAGACACGTGAATGGTAATGATTAAGCCAGTCTAGCTCTGCTTGATCTAGCATTGATAAGTCAAGGGCGTTGGTCGCAATTGGAGCAAGAGTGATGGTCTCAAAACCGTAAAGCGTGCCGAACTCATTTTGTTCTACTTCTACAACTTTAAGAATGTTCTCTATTCTTACTCCGTACTCACCTTCGCGATACACGCCTGGTTCATTAGTAATGACCATACCCGGTTTTAGCTCAACCTCGCGGTGGCTTTGCGAGAAATTTTGTGGGCCTTCGTGAACATTCAAGCAAATACCTACGCCGTGTCCAGTGCCACACTTGTAATCAATACCATCTTGCCATAAGACGCCACGCGCCATGATATCAAGATTGGCACCCGTAGAGCCTTTCATGAATCGAGTCTGAGTCAGTCGGATGACCGCTTTGAGCACCAAGGTATAATCTTTGCGCTGCTTAACGGTCGGTGACCCGAAGTGGAAAGTACGGGTGATGTCTGTTGTCCCGCCAAGGTATTGACCACCAGAATCGACGAGAAAGAAGTTGCTTTCATTGACTACTGCATTGCTTTCTTCATCGGCGGCATAATGCATTTTTGCCCCGTGAGCTGCGAAGCCTGCAATAGTGCGGAAACTGTCACTTACATAATGTCGGGTTTGACGGCGATAGTGATTCAGTTGTGCCTCAGCAGACAATTCTGTAACGAGTCCGCTTGGAACTTGCTCTTCTAGCCAGTTCATAAACCTTACTATTGCCACACCATCATCCGTTAATGTCTGCTCTAGGCTAGTTAGTTCGGTCGCATTTTTTATGGCCTTCATTGCCGTTACAGGGCAAGCCATTGGTTTTAGATTCACATTCTGTTCAATCGAACTCACCAATAAGCTGTCTGTGTGGGTCGGGCTAAAAGCGAGCGATAATCCCTCACATTGCTGATTCAAATACTGACTTACGTAGTTATAATGGCGAATGTGTACACTCTGCTCGGTCAACGACTTTTCAACGTCTTGAGGCAGTTTGGCTTTATCAATAAACAGTGTCGCAAGTGATTGCTCTACGATTAGATAAGCTTCAGAAACTGGGCAATAATTCGTATCACCACCTCGAATATTCATTGTCCACATGACATCATCTAGCGTTGACACTAATAAGCTATCTACTTGGTTCTCGGTTAACCAAGAACGGATTCTCGCTAACTTATTTTCTGTATCAACGCCAGCAAAAGCGGTGGGATGCTCGAATACGGGTGCACTTGGGCGAGGTGATCTTTCAAGCCAAATCGGTGTGAGTAAATCCAGGTCGAGAATGATCTTAATGTTTTTCGCTTCAAAGGCTTGTTTGAGGCCTTGATAAAAAGCGTAACTGATGGCACGTCCGTCAACTGCGACAATACTGCTTTCTGGGAGCGTGGTAGCCAGCCATTTGGCAATTGTCGGTGTTTCTGGTTGTTTGGCTTTAAACAGTTCAAGCCCTGTGCCGTGTAACTGTTCTTCAGCTTGAATATAGTAACGACCATCAGTCCACAGGCCACCACCTTGTTGGGTAATGACGACATCGCCTGCTGAGCCGGTAAAACCTGAAATCCAGCTTCGCGCTAACCAATGATCCGCTGAGTATTCGCTGTTATGCGGGTCATTGTTGGTCACGATATATGCAGACACGTTGTGAAAGGACATTGCCTCACGCAATAACGTAAGGCGTTGGTTTACTGAGTTAGTATTGTTCATTAAATGGTTCCTAAAGTCATATTTGAGCAATAGATATGATGCTGCTCCGAGCCTGTTTTTATTGGGTTCTGTTGCCCGCATACTTCTGTTGCTTCTGGGCATCGAGTACGAAAAACGCAACCGCTCGGTGGGTTAAGTGGAGAAGGAAGATCGCCGGGCAATAGTTGTATTTCACGGTCACGTGCTAATTGCGGATTAGCTATCGGGACAGCAGATAACAGTGCTTTGGTGTAGGGGTGTTGAGCATCATCAAATACTTGATCGTAACGTCCTACTTCCATAGGTTTACCAAGATACATCACCATAACGCGGTCGCTGATATGGCGCACCACGCTTAAGTCATGCGCAATCATCACCAGTGTTAACCCCATTTCTTGTTTAAGATCATCTAGAAGATTGATGACCTGAGCTTGTATGGAGACATCTAGTGCACTAACGGGTTCATCACACACGACCAAATCTGGATTGAGAATTAATGCTCTGGCAATGCCCACACGCTGGCATTGACCTCCGGAAAATTCATGTGGATAGCGGTTTCGCTGGCTCGCCAAGAGACCCACTTTATCCATCATAGCGATGACACGCTTTTCTACCTCTGCCCGTTTAAGCTTTGGCTCGTGGGTGAGCAGTGGTTCGGCGATGCATTCTGAGATGGTTAACCTCGGATTCAAACAAGCGGATGGGTCTTGAAACACCATCTGAAATTCTCTGCGTCGAGAGGAAAGCTCTTTTTTACTAAACCCGAGCATGTCTTGACCTTTCCAAGTCAACTCGCCATGTGTAGGTTCAATTAAGCGAAGTAAGGCGCGAGCAAGTGTTGATTTTCCGCAGCCTGATTCCCCCACAATGCCAAGTGTCTCACCTCGGTAAACATCTAAGTCGATACCATTGACCGCTTTCACGATTTTACGTCGACTTGGAATAAGATGACGTGAAACAGGAAAGTGGACGTTTAAATCACGAGCAGACATGAGGACTTCTTTTTTATTCATAACGCCTCCTTAAGCTTTTATTTGAATGGGAGTGATAACACTGGGTGCTTTAACGTGACAGGCAATGGACTGGCTCGTGTTTAATGGAGAAAACCGTGGGGTTTCGTATTGGCAACGCGTCTCTCGATGCTCGCACCGCTCTTTAAACGGACACCCTTGATGGTTAATCAACGCACTTGGTGGGTTACCTGGGATGGTTGGTAAACGCGGCATATCTTCAGTGATGGAAGGAATCGCCTTTAGCAGGCCTTGAGTGTAGGGGTGCGCAGGTTGAGCGAACAATGTCTCGGTATCTGATTGCTCCATTTTTTGACCACCATACATGACCAATACGCGATCACACATCTCGGCGACGACGCCCATATCGTGAGTGATCAGTAAAATAGCCGTATTGAACTCTTGTTGTAAGTCTCGTAATAGCGTCAAAATTTGAGCTTGAACGGTTACATCTAACGCGGTGGTTGGTTCGTCTGCAATTAACAACTCGGGCTTACACAACAAGGCCATCGCTATCATGATTCGCTGACGCATTCCGCCAGATAATTCGTGAGGGTATTGATTCATCCTAGTTTCGGGAGAGGGAATACGCACCGCATCCAACATGTGAATCGATTCAATTTTTGCTTGTTTTCGGGTCATTCCTTTATGAATCATGAGAACTTCACAAAGCTGTTTGCCAATTTTCATAAATGGGTTGAGTGACGTCATCGGATCTTGAAAGATCATTCCGATTTTCTCTGCACGGATGCGGTTGAGCTGCTTTTTAGACATCGCGAGTAAATCATCACCGTGGAACATTGCGCTTCCAGACACGGCGCCGTTATCCGCGGTTAACCCCATTAATGCGAAAACAGACTGGCTTTTTCCCGAACCTGATTCCCCAACAATCCCAAGAGTTTCGCCCGCTTTAATCGAGTAGGAGAGATTACTGACCGCTTGCACTTGCCCATCTGGCGTATCGAAGCGCACGTTCATGTTTTCAATAGATAGCATGGGTTTGTCCTTATCGGTCTTTCGGGTCAAGAGCATCACGCAAGCCATCGCCGATGAAGTTAAAACAAAAGAGGGTGGCAACTAAAAACAGAGAGGGAAAAAGCAGCATCCACAATGCAACGTCAATCGTTTTTGCGCCTTCGGAAATTAGGATTCCCCAGCTCGTGTCTGGTGGTTGAACACCAAGCCCTAAGAAGCTCAAAAACGATTCGAACATAATGAATCCTGGTACCATTAAGGAGGAATAAACCATCACGATCCCAAGAACATTAGGCAGAACATGGCGTCGGACAATTGTCAATTTAGAAACCCCAATAGAGTGTGCGGCTTCGATGAACTCTCGCTTTTTTAGACCGAAGGTGACGCCACGTACAACACGGGCAATGCCCAGCCAAGATACCATTCCGATCACGATAAAAATCAGGTAGATGTTGTTGCCAAAAAGGGTAACAAACAGGATAACCATAAACATAAATGGCACCGAATCGAGCACCTCAATAATGCGCATCATTACGCTATCGACAACGCCGCCAAGATAGCCGGAAATACTTCCCCAAATCGTACCAATAACAACGGCGACTAAGGCGCCAACAAAACCTACCAAAATAGAGAGCCTGCCACCTTGCATCGTGCGAGCGAAAACATCTTGCCCGAGATCATCGGTACCAAAGTAATGACCACTGCTCAGTGAAGGTTTTCCTAGCTCGTATGGATCGATGAGCACTTCCCAGTCAATTTCATCATGGCCAAAAGCGGCAAGAGAGGGGCCGAAGGTGATGCATAAGGTAATGAACGCCAAAACATACACTGATGTCATCGCGGCTCTGTTTTTACGAAATCGAGTCCATGCATCCTGCCAAAGACTGCGACCTTCGACGGCTTCAATATTGTCGACGACTTGATCTTGAAGAGCTTGTGTATCCAGTTTTTTGATCGTTAACATGCCGTACTCCTAAACGCGTATACGAGGGTCGATAATCGTATATAGCAAGTCGACCACAAGGTTAAAGAAGATAGTGAGTGAAGCGACAATCAGAGTAATGCCCATTACTAGGCCGTAGTCGCGGTTGAGAGCACCAGACACAAAGTGTTGTCCCATGCCACCTGTACCAAAGAAAATGTCGATAATCACCGAGCCTGTCACAACAGACACAAACGCAGGGCCGAGCATCGCAACGACGGGAATAAGGGATGGTCGCAAAGCATGATGGAATAAAATGTAGGTTGTGGACAAACCTTTGGCCTTTGCCGTTCGAATGTATGGTTGGTTGAGTGTTTCAATCATTGCGCCACGCATGACGCGTGCAATACTCGCAATGGAGCCAATCGCCAGGCTGAGCACGGGAAGAACAAGAAAAGCCAGCTTTCCTCCTTCCCAACCACCAGCAGGGAACCAGCCGAGCTGAATGGCGAAGATCATGACTAAAACTGGAGCAAGCACGAAAGCCGGAACCACAACTCCAGTCATCGAAAGTGTCATCAGGCCGTAATCTAGGCGGCTATTTCGGTTCAATGCCGCAATGGTGCCAAGCAACATGCCAAGTGGAACGGAAATGCAAAAGGAGAGTACGCCTAATACTGCTGAAACTGGCCATGATTGTGCGACGAGCTGTGTAACACTGAAGTCTTGATAAACGAAGCTCGGACCGAGATCTCCTTGTATGAAATTACCAATGTAAATCCAAAACTGAGTAAGGAAGGGCTGGTCCAAATGGAATTTTGCTTCGATATTCGCACGTACCACCTCTGGCATAGGCCGTTCCATATCAAATGGCCCCCCTGGTGCAATGTGCATCAGCCAAAATGATACGAGTGCGATGAATAGAAGCGTGGGGATAGCGATAGCTAATCGCTTAACAATGTACCAAATCATGATCCATCATCCTTTGGTCATCCGAAATCACTTCGAACGGTTATGAATAAAAAATGGTCTGAGCTCAGGTTGCCTTCTCCACCGAGAGATATGAGGAACGGCAAGTAAACATTGAACTTGCCGACTCAGACCGAAAACATGCTTTTAGTGGGCTTTTACATAGACATTCTTGCGGTAGTACGACGACTCAGGGTTTGTCAGTTCGTAGCCGCCCACGTAAGGCTTGATGAGGTATTGATCGTTACCCGGACGATAAATAGGAATAATGGCCATGTCTTCAATCAGCATGCTTTCTGCTTGTAGATACAGTTCTGATGGGTTGCTCATGGTCTTTGAGCGAGCCATTAACTCGTCGTATTGCGGGTTGTTATAACGAGAATCGTTGTACTCGCCATTAGAAACAAAGATATCTAACCACGTAGAGGCTTCATTGTAGTCGGCTGTCCAGCCGCCGCGAGTAATGTCGGTCGGCTCTTTAAGTGCGTAGAACACTTTCGGTTCTAGCTGTTTTATCGTGACTTGCGCACCCAGTCGGCTTTTCCACATGCCTGCCATGGTGGTTGCCATTTTTACGTCCATCGAGAAAGTTGGTACGGTAAACGTTAACTTAAGCGGATTGCTTTTATCGTATCCAGCTTCTGACAGTAATTGCTGCGCTTTTTCGATACGTTTATGGCGGTTCCAAGTTGCGAACTCAGGAGTGTGAGATTTAAAACCATCTGTTTGAGGTGGCACAAGGGTATACATTGGAACCCCACCGTTTCTCAAAATAGCACTCGTTAACAGTTGACGGTCAATGGCATATGAGAGGGCTTTACGAACCCGCACGTCTTTTGTTGGCCCTTGTTGAGTGTTGAGGTAATAGAATGTGGAGCCAAGAGAAGCACTGGTGCTTGCCACTTCTTGTGGGCGTTGTTGAATTAACTTTTTCTTCTGGGCGGCAGGAATGGAAACCGCTTGGTCTATCTCACCAGCTAGGTAGCGGTTTAGCACTACGTTTGCATCACCAATTGGTAGCCAAGTGACTTTTTCCAGCACTACATTGCTTGCGTCCCAATAATGTGGATTTTTAACCATCACCAGTTTTTCGTTAACTTTCCATTCAGAGACAGTAAACGCACCATTTGTAACTATATGCTCAGGCTGGGTCCAACGGTTGCCATGTTTTTCAACGGTCGCTTTATGAACGGGTGCAAGTACGGGATGACTTAATAGTTTCGTAAAGAAGGGAATAGGCTCTTCGAGTGTAACCTGGAATGTTTTTTCATCCAGCGCCTTCACGCCCAAAGACTCAGGCTCGGCTTCGCCCTTCATAATGGCTTGCGAGTTTTCGATATTTGGAATGGCCGCAAACCAAGCGTACGGTGAAGCAGTGCTTGGATTCAGTAAGCGTTGCCAGCTGTAGACAAAATCTTGTGCAGTGACCGTTTCGCCATTTGACCATTTTGCATCACGTAAGTGGAAGGTATAAACCGTATTGTTGTCATTGACTGACCAAGATTCAGCAACACCAGGAATGGTTTTACCTTGCTTATCTTGAATGACCAGACCTTCAAACAGGTCTCGACCGAGATTGAAAGCGGGCTCTGCGGCTTGCTTGGCTGGGTCAATAGAAGTAACTTCAGCCCCATTGTTTAGCGTAATTTCTTGTGTCTCATCGAGGGTCACACCTACGGGATACGGCGCGGCATAGCTTGATGTTGCCAGTATTGGACTCATCATCGACGCTAATAAAAGCAACTTAGGTAATTTCATCCTTGTCTCACTCTTTTCATCCTGAAAGATGCCAAAAATGTATATTGTATAAATTGTCTACACAATCGAGTTTTAACATTACTGTAACAGGGTGTCAGGTGTTGAGCTGTCTAGTCTCAAAAAGTGAGCTAGGGGAATTTCTTTGAAGATCTGATATCAAGTTGGCATGACGGGAAGTAATTTTGCTTCGATACAAATTAAAATCCCCTTCAAGCACAGGCTAGAAGGGGAAGATAGTCAGTCTGCTTTTCAAAAGGCATGACGTTAACTGACTAGGAAATGTTTCACGAACTCAGTGGCTTTGACCATATCACTTACCGCGATAAACTCTTCTGTCGTGTGTACTTTTGCCATGCCAGTTGAAAGGTTGACAGTTGTGAGACCTTTCTTGTTAAAGTTGTTGGCATCGCTACCGCCGCCAGTGCCTTTTGTGAAGGCGTCAATTCCCAACTCTGAAAACGCTGCTTTTATAGCGTTTACGTGTGGGTGGTTTTCTTCAATAACAAAAGCGTCGTAGGCTCGGCTAGATTCAATTTCGACTTCTGCACCGTGTTTTTCACAGACAGACTCTAATGTTGAGATCATATGATTGACCTGAGCATCTAGTTTATCGCCATTCAGGGAGCGTGCTTCTGCCACGATTTTTAATTCAGGCATAACAATGTTTGTGGCCTGACCGCCATTCACTATACCGATGTTGGCTGTCGTTTCTTCGTCGATGCGAAGCAGCTTCATTTGGTTGATGGCATCTGCCGCCACCATGATCGCACTGATGCCTTCTTCTGGCGCAAGCCCTGCATGTGCTGGTCGACCTTTGATTGTTGCCACGATTTTTTGCTGGCCTGGGGCTGCGGTCACAATAGTGCCAATAGGACCACCCGTATCTAACACGATTGCTTCCGTTGAAGTGACGTGTGACATATCGAAGTATTGTGAACCGAATAAACCGCCTTCTTCATACACGGTGAAAGCAAGTTCTAACGTTTTGTGCTCAAGGTTTTCCGCTTGAATACAACGAACGGCTTCCATGATGGCAGCAATACCAGATTTATCATCGCCACCAAGAATCGTATTGCCTTTTGAACGGATAACGCCGTCTTCGATGATTGGCTCAATGCCAATGCCCGGTGTGACTGTATCCATATGACTGCTCATTAGGATAGAGCCATCTTTTTTGCCGTCTAAACGGGCGTACACGTTAAAGCCGTTAGAAATGTGCTTAGGTACTGGAAGCTTGTGCACGGTAAAGCCTAGCTCGCCTAGCTGCTCTGCCAGTGTTTCTGCAATTTGTTTTTCGTTTGTTGATTCGCTATCGATACGTACCAGTTGGCAAAAATGTTCAACTAAGCGTTCTTGATTGATGTGTGTCATTAGATGTCTCTTTTTCTGATCGAGCGTGAAGCCTTGTGGCTCGGCTCGATAGGGAACAGAGCACCACTTATGGCACAGTTACTTTTAAATAAAACTGAGGTGAATCAATAAAGGGGTATCCATGACACGATTCTGACCGATGAGCCTTTCGAACTGTATGAAGCGTCACGAAACATTACTTTTGATGTTTTGCAGGATCAAATGAATAAATCGGATAGAGATAGGGTGCAATAGACTTTCCATCCCCTTTTGCTTTTTGAGCTACGTTGCCAAGATAAAATGCCAAAGTAACAACTTGTTTACATTTTATATGTTGGCGTAAAGCCGAAAATATCAATCTAATATATTGAAAATAAGCAGTTTATTTGATGTTTACGAAAGTGGATTCGACGCGCCTCCTGTATGTAACATATATTTTACAATTATGCGTAAAAATCGCCAAGGTAAAGATTTCTCCCCACGTATTCCAATTTCTCAAGACCTGCGCCAAGTTAGAAAAATAAGTCCAAACAAAAGCTACTGAGACAAGGAGAAAGTCATGGTTGATGCATATAACCCACTAGGAACAGACGGATTTGAGTTTGTTGAATATACCGCTGCTGACAACAAAGGCATTCAACAGCTTAAAGATCTGTTTATATCGTTAGGTTTTGCGGAAATTGCAAAGCATCGCTCAAAAGAAGCGTGGTTATATCGACAAGGTGACATTAGCTTTATTGTGAATGCGCAGCCGCATAGCCAAGCTGAGGGATTCGCCAGAGTTCACGGTCCGTCGGTTTGTGGCATGGCATTTCGTGTGAAAGACGCCACCGTTGCTCTGGCGCATGCGTTAGAGAATGGCGGTAAAGAATATAAAACGGAAATTGGGCCGATGGAGCTAAGCATTCCTGCTATTTATGGCATCGGTGAAAGCTTGCTTTATTTTGTCGATCGTTATGGAAAGCAGAGCATCTATGATGTCGATTTTCGTTTTTATGATGATGCTGATGAGCGTTTATCAAAAGCGAATGTTGGTCTTTACGAAATCGACCACTTAACGCACAACGTTAAGCAAGGCAACATGGATGTCTGGTCTGGTTTCTATGAGCGCATTGGTAACTTCCGCGAAATTCGTTATTTCGATATCGAAGGTAAGCTGACAGGTCTTGTCAGCCGTGCGATGACCGCACCTTGCGGCAAAATCCGAATTCCTATCAATGAGTCGTCAGATGATAAATCACAGATTGAAGAGTTTATCCGTGAATACAATGGCGAAGGTATTCAACACATCGCATTGACCACAGACGACATCTACGAAACGGTCAAAACCTTGCGTGAGCGCGGCATGGACTTTATGCCAACGCCAGATACTTATTACGAGAAAGTCGATGAGCGTGTTGAAGGCCACGGTGAAGATGTAAGCAAGCTTCGTGATTTGCAGATTCTTATTGATGGTGCGCCAACGAAAGATGGCATCTTGCTACAAATCTTTACTCAAACCGTTATCGGCCCTGTGTTCTTCGAAATCATCCAACGTAAAGGCAATGAAGGCTTTGGCGAGGGTAACTTCAAAGCGTTGTTTGAATCGATAGAAGAAGACCAAATTCGCCGAGGAGTATTGAGCGATGCATAAATGGATCACATTCCCTCACCGGGAGGGAGTGTGCTCTAAACAAGCGCATGCTGACTTCCCGGAAGAGGCAATTTATGAACGTGAGGCAGGTCGAAGTGGCTTCTTCGGCCCCGCAACACATTTTCATCATCAACATGCCCCAACGGAGTGGTCTGAGTGGGAAGGCGAGCTACGTCCACGAGCATTTGATTTTAATCTAGTCGAGAAAGCCAGCCATATTACCCCTTGGGCAGTCCCACATCTATTACACAACACGAATTGTAAAGTTCGTGTCTGGCGTATGGATGAAAAAATGGACTTCTTGGTGAGAAATGCAGATGGCGACGAACTGCTATTCATCCACCAAGGTACGGCAGATCTCTACTGTGATTATGGTCATTTGAAAGTGAGCGAAGGGGATTATGTCATGATCCCGCGCTCAACGAGCTGGCGTTTAGAGCCAAGCGAGCCGATGTTCATTCTGATGATCGAAAACACCGATGCGGCTTATACATTGCCCGAAAAAGGCATGGTTGGAAACCACGCGGTGTTTGATCCGGCGGTTCTAGAAACGCCGTCGATCAACGATCAGTTCCGTGCTCAATATTCTGAAAATCAAACACAGGTTCAGGTGAAACGCCACGATAAAGTCAGTGTTATCACTTACCCATTCAACCCGTTGGATGCGATTGGGTGGCATGGTGATTTGGCGGTAGTAAAAGTGAACTGGCGTGATATTCGTCCACTTATGTCACATCGTTACCATTTACCGCCTTCTGCACATACTACATTTGTAGGAGCAGGATTTGTGGTGTGTACCTTCGTTCCTCGTCCAATTGAAAGTGATCCTGGAGCGCTCAAAGTACCGTTCTACCACAACAATGACGATTATGACGAAGTCTTGTTCTACCATGCAGGTGATTTTTTCAGCCGTGACAACATTGAAGCAGGCATGGTGACATTCCATCCAGCAGGATTTACGCATGGTCCTCACCCGAAAGCATTCAAAGCAGGGCGAGAGCATAAGAAGACTTTCACCGACGAAGTTGCGGTCATGATTGATACGCGTCACGCACTTCAGTTTTCGGATGAGCTGGAAAAAGTAGAAAACAAAGAATACGTCTATAGCTGGCAAGAGAAGTAAGAGGCAAGGATGAAATTAGCAACCAAGAAAAATAGCACTCGTGACGGTTTGTTGATGGTCGTGAGCAAAGACTTAACGCGCTGCGTACCAGCGACAGAAATTTTCCACCCCATGAACTTAGCACCGACGATGCAGGTGGCACTTGATAACTGGGATACGCTAGCACCGCAACTGGAAGAGCTATACGTTGCACTGAACAATGGCACGGTTGCAGGGTATGAAGAGTTTGAAGCGCACTACTGCGAGTCGCCGCTTCCTCGCGCTTATCAGTGGGCTGATGGCAGTGCTTACGTAAACCACGTTGAGTTGGTTCGAAAAGCTCGCGGCGCTGAAATGCCAGAGAGTTTTTGGACGGACCCGTTGATGTACCAAGGAGGCTCTGATGCCTTTATTGGACCTTGTGACAACATCGAGTTTGGCAGTGATGAATGGGGTATTGATTTCGAAGGTGAAGTCGCTGTGGTAACTGGTGACGTACCAATGGGCGCGAGTGTTGCAGAGGCTCAGGAGTCGATTCGTTTGATCATGCTGGTGAATGATGTCTCACTGCGTGGCCTAATTCCCGCAGAATTAGCTAAAGGGTTTGGTTTTTTCCAATCTAAACCTTCTTCTGCGTTTTCTCCTGTGGCAGTAACACCTGACGAACTCGGCGATGCGTGGTACGAAAACAAAGTGCATTTACCACTGGTCTCGACCTACAACCACAAGCCGTTTGGTCGCCCAAATGCGGGTATCGATATGACGTTTGATTTTGCAGACTTAATTGTTCATGCGACTAAAACGCGCCCGCTATCCGCTGGGGCGATTATTGGCTCAGGTACGGTATCTAATAAGCAAGGCACCGAACATGGCACTTCGATTGAGGAGGGAGGTGTTGGTTATTCATGCATCGCGGAAGTTCGCATGATTGAAACCATTCGTGATGGTAAACCGTCGACTAACTTCATGTCGTTTGGAGATTCAATCAGATTGGAAATGTTCGATGCGGATGGCAACAACATATTCGGCTCGATTGACCAACAAGTTAGCCAATATCTCAAGCACTAACAATGCTGGTTGGGAGACGATATGAGCGATAGCATGATTTTATACGGATACTGGCGATCATCGGCGGCGTATCGTGTGCGTATTTGCTTGAATCTTAAAGAGTTATCGTATGATTCAAAATCGGTACACTTGGTGCGCAATGGTGGCGAACAACACAGTGACGAGTACCATGAGTTAAACGCTTCTGAACTGGTTCCTTTGCTGGTGGATGGGGAGGTTCAGTTAACCCAGTCACTGGCGATCATTCAATACTTAGAAGAACACTACCCGGATGTCACTGTGATCCCCGAGCAAACGCCGCTTCGATACCAAGCGCTAGCTTTGGCTCAGGATATTGCAATGGAGATTCATCCCCTGAATAACTTAAGAGTTCTACAGTATTTAGAGGGGGAGCTAGCTTGCGAACCAGAGCGTAAAGTCGCTTGGATTCATCACTGGATCCACAAAGGTTTTACAGCATTAGAAGAGAAACTTCAGAAGCATCGTAAACTAAATGGTGATTGCAAGTTTAGCCTGACAAGCTCGCCATCTATTGTCGATATTTGTCTGGTACCACAATTTTATAACGCACAACGCTTTGGTGTAGATACCTCTCTTTATCCAACCATTAACGCTGTTGTGCAGTCATGCAATCAACTGCCAGCTTTTATTGATGCGATGCCAGAGAATCAGCCAGACGCTAATAGTTGATTCTTAGCATACATAATGTATTAACAAAATTTAAACGAGCCAATCCAAGTGTGTGATTGGCTCGTTTTTATTGGTGAGCAAAATTTTCTGTTTCTCGCTATCGTCGTGGCGCCTCAAAATTGCGAGGTTTTGTTGCTCTGCATAACATTTCCATTTACGCTTTGAGCAACGAGTTGTTTTGGATGCACTTTATTTATGACCAACATTTTTATCATTGTTGTTCTTCTGGTTTTATTCTTCTTTGTTATTCAAAAGTACGTGATTAAGCACGATGACACGCGTGATTATCCTTATCGCTCGAAAGGACCGCTACTCAGGGGGCAAGAGAGCGCATTCTATAATGCGTTGAGGGCAGCGGTAGGTGAACATGCGGTGGTATTCGCGAAAGTAAACATGTCCAGTTTGGTTACGCCAAAAGAAATCAAAAATAAGAAGCAGTTTTTTGTCGCGAACAATCGCATATCTCGAAGTTATTTTGATTACGTTATTTGTGATCCTAGGACGCTAGAGCCGCGTGTGATCGTTGAATTGGATAACGGGCAAGAGTTAAGCAAGGGCAAGGTAGAAAGACAAAAGTTACTGATCCATGTTTGTAAGACAGCAAACCTACCTTTAATCGGCGCTTCGATAAAGCACAGTTATCAAGTTGGGCGATTACGTCGTTTGCTTGCGGCACATATAGATTTGATTGAGCCTGATAAAGAAGTGCGCTTTTGCAAAAAATGCGGCAGTCCGATGATCATTAAAACCGCAAGCCAAGGTGAATTCAAAGGTCGACGCTTCTTTACTTGCAGCCGCCAACCAAATTGTACATACACCGAAAATTATAACGTTGTGTTTGAGGCGGACGACTAAACACGACAATTAACCAGCAGAAATAAGGGGCTTTGATTAGAGATGATCAAAGCCTTTTTTGTATCTGTCCTCAAGGCAAGACCTATACTTTGAAAAAGAGTGCAGAATAGGGAAGCTATATGCGATACGGATGGATTTTGTCAGCGTTGTTCATCGCATCTAATGTTAGTGCGATACCTAATTTGAAACCACTGGAGTGTGAATTGACAGAGACACCCCAAGATCATTTCTTGTTTTACCGAGAGCAAATGGTTTACCACAGTGAGCAGTTTGTCATATTTCAAAACTTCAAAGGCAGGGTGAGCACTCAAGTGGACGTCAAAACAGGAGAGTTGATTCGTACAACCTATATCGGCGAACCATTTAAACCTAAATATCAGATTTTGTTCGGCACTTGCCCTAAGGTATCGCAAACCTTACAGATTTGGATGCTCAGTGAAGTGCCTTACGACAATTAAGTGAGATAATAAAAGTTATATAGATCACACTTTTAAACCCTGCAGGCTCAGTCCTTGTCGATAAAATCATCTGAAAACGCGTGTTGAGTTTACATTTTCGCCAAACGGTTCAAAGTTGGTAAATTTGTGCTTGCACCGTCGTTCGCTTATAGCTAATATCCTCGTCGTTCCAGAGAAATGCGTCCGTAGCTCAGCTGGTTAGAGTATCGCCTTGACATGGCGGGGGTCGGTGGTTCGAGTCCACTCGGACGCACCATTCTGAATTGAATGGTTAGGAACACAAAATTTGGGTCCGTAGCTCAGTTGGTTAGAGTACTACCTTGACATGGTAGGGGTCGGCGATTCGAGTTCGCCCGGACCCACCAAATTTTAGAAAAAGCCCACCAAACGGTGGGCTTTTTTGTATCCATAATTTGTTGATACTCAGATTTAAACACCTTACTTTTCCTTTGCACACTTTCTACAAATACTCCGCATTGCCATCAGTGTAAATTTGAGTGGTTTTACAAGAATTTAACTCGTTCATCTAAACATTCATTGGAGCCCATTTCGAATTCGCGGCAAATCCAAGGCCTATTTTCGTAAATCGTACACATTAATGTGTCTCTGTCTAAAGCTGCACACCAACCATCATTTAGCCGCATCATTGTTTCGCCTCCATACTGGTCTCGCGCAATAAACTCTTCAGGTACGCCAGTATCTGAAATAATCATAACCTCGAGACGGCAACAACAAGCCTTACAGTTAGAGCAAGATACATCAGAGGGCAGGGGAGAGGGAGTCTTAGTTGGTATAATCATGAATAACTACAATTTGGTCAATTGTGCATGGTACCGTAAATTTAGCACGAATGAACTTTATTTCTGAAATAGAACACCCTATGAGCGATAAACCAAGTGAACGCATTTTATGCGTTCACTTGCATTTCTTCCCGAGTAAGTCGGTAGAACTGACAGTGATTCACACCAATTAACCTTATAGTCAGTGTAAATTTGAACGTGATTTTTTGTTATACACGTACTTTACACAAGATCTGCTTCTGTAAAGTTTGTTTTAAATGTGAAAGCAAATGGTGTATCTCCGTTTTCGCGCAAATGCTGAAGGCGTAACAAGGCTTCTTGTGGTGTTGGTATATAACCGTCTTCTACCCACCACAGAACATAGCTATCCTCCGCTAGACGATGAAACCATTCGCTTTTTCGGCGCATGAAATCTCTATGACCGGTACGAAACATAAAGTTTTTAAGTGAGTCAGTACTTTCCCAAATAGACATGTTTACAATCATGTTCGGGTCATCAAATAATTTAATGTTTGTTGCATCACCGGAGTCGTCTTTTAGACGCCAAATAAAGCCTTCACTTTCTTCAGCTATACCATTAATTAAGTCCAAATTGTCTACGAACTCTTTAATTTCTGGTGCATCCAAAGGATATTTAGCAAGCGCAATATTTAATTGAGCTAATTTCATTTCATGACCCTCCCTGGTCGATAAGCCTGTAATGCTGGTAAAAAGCTCTAAGTAGCTTTTCCTATTTTATCATGCAGTGTGTTGCTAGTGCCTTCAAAGGTCAATTAGAAAGTTAGTGACTGTGGCGAGTCATTGGATGGCAAAAAAGTCGTTTTATACATTGGTTATGTTGAGCATAACCCCCTCTTTTCTCGCGATTATCGTCGGTAAGTCTCACTCAAGAGAGTTGCTATCTTGGATATGCAGCAGTACTCTCATTTTTCTGTGGCAAGCCTTGCACTTCTATACTTCTTATTGAGATTCGATCCTCACTTTTTGGTGTGTGAACGTGAGATAGTGTTCATGTCACTCTTTAATTTAAGTTGTTTGGCTGAACGTTAGGAGGAACTTTGATTACAAAGATAACAAGAAATGCCATTTTGCTTGGCCTAGTTCCCATTGCAGTTTTTGTTGTGGCTTTTAATTCAATAGCCAATTTTTACATCAGCTATATCAAAGAGACTAAAATAGACACCTATGTCGATTATTTACACCAACGATCCATGTATTTGGATGAGGCGATTGTAAAGCAGGTTTCGCAGTTAGATTTCACGTGCAGTAATAGTGATGTTAGAACATTACGCGACCCACGTTTTTATAACCATTACATCCGTTTCATTGCGATGGAAACGAGTGACGGTAAAACATGCTCCACGATTGGTCGTGAAGTATCTCATTTATCCAATGCGCAACGATTTCAGCTTGGCGAAAACTTTTTTGCATCACTTATTTTACCGGAACACCAAGATCAAGTTGAGTGGATGGTCATTTATGAAAATGAACATGTTGAAGTTGTCTGGGTTCTCGATAATAGTTGGGTTAAAGAAGTGATAAAAACGCCTTGTGAAGACTGTTTGTTCGTCGAGTTTATATATGATGAGCCTGTATTTGGAGATTTAACAATAAGTCGAGGAAAACCAGCCATTGCAGCAGAAGAAGCGGCAGTTTCAAAGGAGTTATTCTTCTCGGCTGAGTCTCAAGCCAATATGCTCATCAAAATACACAGTGGCGAGAAACTGAAGAGTTATGCTCAGGAAAGAGTCTTTCTATGGGGAGGCCTAGTCAGTGTGCTTATGGGGCTGGCTTTTGCGTTTGTATATGTGTCCAGTAAGAGCTTGAGAAAGTCTATCAAAGGCTTGATCCAGAATGGGATTAATAATGCGGAATTTGTCCCTTATTACCAAGCGATTGTCGATAGTCGTGATGGTGTAACAGTGGGGTATGAAGCACTGATTCGGTGGTCTCGCCGTGATGGTATGGTGCCGCCAAACATGTTCATCGGCGCTGCAGAAGAAAGTGGTCTGATTGTCCCAATGACGAATCAGCTTATTCGTAAAATCATACAAGATCTTAGTGTGTTACCTGAGCATGTGTGGGTCAGCATCAATATTGTTTCTTCCCATTTAGAGTCAGGTGAACTCACTAAGTTACTGTCAGAACTGAATTGGCCATGTCCGAAGAGAGTCCATTTTGAGTTGACCGAGCGAATTCCTGTAAAAGATACAGAGGCAGCGAAAAAAGAGATTTTGTATCTGGCGAATAAAGGCTACAAGTTCAAAATTGACGATTTTGGGACTGGGTATGGCGGCTTTTCTTATTTGCAAGATCTGGGTATCCGATGCTTAAAAGTGGATAAGATGTTCATCGATCCAATAGGCTCTGATGACCAAAAATTGAAAGTGTTAGATTCTATTGTCTCGGCAGCAAAGAAAGCGGAATGTGAGATGATTGCAGAAGGTGTAGAGAGCGAGGCTCAAGTCGCGTATTTGGCTCAGCATTCTATTTACCTTATTCAAGGGTATGTCTACGCTAAACCAGAGCCTATTAACAACCTTGTGATGACTTAAAGCAAGGCATAATGGGGCGTATTCATTATTAAAGGTGTCTTTCGGCACCTTTTTTATTACTTAACCTTTTTTTATTACTTAACCTTTTTGGGTTCACTGTTCGATAGAACACCTGTTGAGGTCTTAGAATTCAAACGGAGTTTACAGAGAATATGAACGCCCGATTCTAGCATCGGGCGTTAGGATTTTACTTAGGAAGAAAGGGCGGCTTTTTTGGTTTTTAATGAAGCGATCAATTGAGGGAGCAATGACATAACAATCATCCCTAGCATCAAGCTGTATTGGAGAGGGGTGAAAGTCTCACCTAATAGCAGCAAACCTGACACAATGCCCGCAACGGGGTTGGCAATGCCACCAAAAGTAAAGTCAACGACCGACATACGCTGCAATAGCCAAACATACATGCCGTAGCCTAATGCAGTGTTCAGAATGATCACCCACAGCAGCCCAAGGGTGTTCGTCATTGATAAGTTTTGAATGGCTGTAACGTATGGCTCTGGATTGTTTATTGCTAGCACGCTTGTTGCGACAGACATAATCACACCACCCAAAATGAGCTGCCATGTTAATACTGTCCACCAATGCATTTTCGTTCCTAGTGATTTCGTTACGCTACTGCCTACCACAATACACATGATGGCGGAGATCATCGCCAGCAAACCCATAGGGTTGAGCGAAATAGAACTAGGATCAAATAAGAACCAAGCCAAAGCAATCAAAGTCGCTCCACTTATTGCCTGTATTGCGCTTGGCTGGCGCTTATAGACTGCCCAGCCAAACAGCATCGCAAAAACGGGCACTGATACCATACCTACACCTGAGATCGCAGAAGGAAGCGTCAACGCCATGACAAAAATGAGACCAAAGAAGCAAGCGATGTTGATAGTTCCTAAAACAAGCAGCACTTTCCATTCACTCTTTTTCGGGAAAGATGGCTTTATTGCGAGGAGCAAAAGACCCGCAGGCAATGCTCTTAGCGCACCAAGTAAAACGGGAGGCCAGTCCGGAAGCGTAAACTGAGTAACAGCATAAGTTGTCCCCCAAAAAAAAGCCGGGATCATTGCAAGCAAAATATTCATGTTAAATATCTTTACGTTGAGATAATTAATTGTAAAGATATCGGTAAGGTTACTTTTTGTAAAGTATCTTTATGTTAAAATAAAAATTAAATGACGTTTGGAGAGAAACCATGGACGCAATTGATAGAGTGGTAGAGCAGTGGGCTAAGGAGAAGCCAGAGCTCGACACTGAACCGATGGCAATTATGGGTCGGCTAATGCGAATTGCTAAGCACATGGAGTGTCGGGTCGCAGACCTACATAAGAAGTACGATCTTAAGATGGGTGAATTTGATGTGTTGGCGACACTTCGCCGAGCAGGTTCACCATACTGCCTTACTCCCTCGGCGCTAATTGATTCGATGATGCTCACTTCGGGCGCGATGACGAACCGATTAGATAAACTCGAGAAGAAAGGCTTTATTACCAGAACACACAGTAAAGAAGATAGACGCAGTGTCACCGTTGAGTTAACCGAAAAGGGCTTAACCTTAATTGACAAGTTGATCTTAGAGCATGTGGACGTTCAGCAATCGCTACTACATGGTTTAGAAGGTAGTGAGAAAGCGCAGGTTAACCAGGCGTTAAGGCTACTATTGCCTTTGTTTGAGTAAAAGATACAGGAAGGGTGGGACGGAATGAGAAGCAAAGAGTTAGAAGGTTATTTAAGTACCTTTATGTGTGCAGAGAGTGATTTCCCATTTGGGCCAGAAGCACTTGTATACAAAATCAAAGGTAAAATGTTTGCGATTATTGCAGAGAGAAACGGTCGGGAGTATGTCAGCGTAAAAGTAAAACCAGAAGATGGAGAAGTCTTAACATCGCAGTTTACGGACATCACTCCTGGTTATCACCTAAATAAGCGTCACTGGATAACGGTTTATTTTAATGGTGATGTGGAAGATGGATTGATTCAGGATTTATGTGAACGCTCTTATACTCTCGTCGTTGCCAAACTACCAAAAGTGCAACGAGCATTGCTTGGTCAGTAATAGCTATTACAGAAAAATTCGCACCTTTTCCATCCTCAAGCTATATAAGAATAAGTAGGCGGAAAAGTAGGAATGATATGCGAGCATTATCTGAATGGCTAAAAGAATATGGGGAGAGCCATCAAAACCCCATCAACCAAAAGATTCACACAATCGCAGTTCCGGGTATTTACCTATCTGTGGTCGGTCTAATTTGGTCAATTCCTCAAATCTCCATCTTGGGTTTCGAGTTTAACTGGGTCTGGATTGCTGTCATACCCGTATGGGTTTTCTATTTTCGTTTGTCTCTCAGCGTCTTTATGATGATGTTAGGGTATACATTAGCGTGCATCGGCCTGATATGGTCTTTGGAGGTATTGGCGCTGCCCGTACTGCATATTTCGATGCTCCTATTCGGTGTACTGTGGATCTTGCAGTTCATTGGTCACAAAATAGAAGGGAAGAAACCGTCTTTTTTCGAAGATTTGCAGTTTCTTCTTATTGGTCCAATTTGGGTGTTCCGAAAACATTAACTCACTCCGTAATTAACAAGCTGATATCTCCCTGTATTGCACGATCATGCTAGCGTCCATAAGGTCGTAAAATGCGCAGCATGATGTGCCGCTTTCTCATTGCCATGACAAGCATTCGCTTCTGATTCACACTATCATTAGAGTGCAGCTAAAGCCGTTACTTTGCCTGAATGTTTGTGGCTAGTGACATTGTCACTTGGGGGGATGAATGTACGACCGACAACATAAATATGCCTATTGGCGAGAAGAGCGTAAAAAAGGCAAATGGCATTACATCATGAAGTCTTTTTTTATGATTTGTTGCGCACTATTGCTTGGTAAAGTCATTGGTTTATTCATTTTTGGTGAGCTGCACTCCCTGAGTGATATTTTGGAGCAGCTGCCCGCGGATCTTTTTATCATGATGCTAGTGGGCTTCCCGGTTAGTGTTATCGGCTGGTATCACGAGGAGTCGAAGTTTTTCCGAGCGTTACGACGTAAAGAAAAGCGCTTGAAAATGAATCGAGATAAACAAAGCTAACTCTGCATCGATCTTTGTGTTATTTAATCGTCTGATTCACATATTTCTTTCAAGTTATTCGGTATTTTGCGTTAGGCCTCGCAAGCATGTCATTAAACTTATTGCAAAAAACGACATCATGCATTCTGTTAGCCAATCTTGACAGGAACTCGTATCGCGAGGTGTTCCAGCAGCCTGAAGCTACTGGGCAGATAGAACGGAGGATTTTATGGATAGTGAATCAATGCTTCATAGTCAGCAAATATATTTTTGTAATGATGAAGCGTTAGTCGAGCAGCAAACACAGTGTTTAGAAGTTCTTTACGATTACAACCAAACTCGGCCTTCTGAATCTGAAAAGCGTACAGAAATATTACGACGTTTGCTCGGCGCTGTTGGTGACAACTGCTATTTTGAGCCGCCGCTTCGGGCGAATTGGGGGAGGCATACATACGTTGGTGATAACGTGTATGCAAACTTTAACTTAACCCTAGTCGATGATACGTATATCTACATTGGCAATAGTGTCATGATTGGGCCCAATGTGACACTAGCAACGGCAGGCCATCCGGTTGAACCGGAGCTCAGAAGAGAAGTTGCGCAATTCAATATCCCTATTCATATTGGTGCTAATGTATGGATCGGCGCTAACTCAGTGGTATTGCCTGGCGTCAAGATTGGAGAAAACAGCGTAATTGGTGCTGGTAGCGTGGTAACGAAAGATATACCAAGTAATGTTGTTGCGGTAGGGAACCCGTGTCGTGTATTGCGAGAGATAGGCGAACATGACAAAGAATTCTATTACAAAGAGCGTCAAATCACGCACAACATGTATCAACGATAACAAAGGTAAATGCCCATGGTTTATACGGTGTCAGTATAGAAAAGTTAAAAAACGAAATTTAACATCAGGGTGTAAAGATTGGCGCTGTTATCTTCTGGTATCGATGAAAACGCGCCAGTATCGTTATTGTGGGCGTTAAACTTTTGCCATTCAGCATTCAGTGACACGTTATAATCTAGGTCGTATCTCACCCCAAACAGATAGCTGTCCCCATTTTTTGTATCATTGTTATTAAACTGTTGGCCGTAAACTATGTAGGGGGTCAATTTATTCACGTTGTAACTCGTTGTTGCGTACCAAGAGGAGGAAATGTTGCTGTTTTGTCCTTCAGCCATTATCACAAGGTTATCAAGCTCATACCTTACTCCTAGAGAAAACTGGTCAATCGTGTTGCCTTTTTCTTTTAGAACCAAGCGGTCAATTAACATGGCTCCCCCTTCAGGTGTGGATTGCTTGGTATTGGAGAGAACCGTAGTTTGGTCATAATCGCCATGTAGATAAGAAAAGTTCAAACGGTAGGCATTTCCGCTGAGTGTTAAGTTTATTCCGGCTGTGTTGTCTGATTCGATCTTCAGTTCAGTGTCTTCGTTGAGGGTGACATCACTGCTGTCTTTAAACCCTATAAACGGCATTGCAGTAAGCATGATTTGCTCATTGAGGTCGTGATTCCAGCGAATGGATAAACCATTGTAAGCGGTGATGCCTAATATGCTGTCATACACTTCATTTGGTGGTCGAGCTTGAGTAAAAGCGTGACCGACATAATTATACTCAGACATCAAAAACAGCGGCAGCCTCAATCGTCCCCCACGTATCTCTACATTTTTATAGGTATAAGCTAAATATGCCCACTCTAATTGGGGCGAGTTCCAATGATCTTGCGGACGCTTGACTATCTGTGCGGATGCTCGAAATGCCTTGTAAAAGTAATCAAGTTGCAGGCCGAAGGTTGTGTCACAATCGTAGCAGGCTTCATCATGAATAAAGCGGTTGACGAGAACCGTTGTGGAGTTATCCGACTTAGACCAAGATGTCGAACCAAAACCACTCAAAGACAGGTGATCTGATAACTCAATGGTGGCTAAGCTCGGAAAGGCGACAACACTCAGTGATAACATGGTCAAATATTTTTTCATATTAATCCTCCGAGCTCACCACACACAAAATACGAGCATTTCCAGGCACGCTCGACGCAGGGGCATAACCAATCCGATTGGGCTTTTCTCGCATCCACGTGATCAGCGCATCAATGCTAGAGTTTGCAATCACTTTGGGTGGTCTCGCTTTGCCTGAAAAAGACAAGCTTGCCCAGTGCGCGTTCATTTGCGCCAAGTTTTTATTGAGAAGGTAGCGATAGAACTCCGCTCTCTCCGCTGATGTCGCTGGCCAGTCAGATAGCTCAATTCTCTGCCCTTGTAAGAGTTGCGTTTTTCCTCTGTACAACTTTCGCGCTTTATTGATGGTTAGGGGCGAGAACTCATTATTAAACGAGAAAACGGCGTAGCTCTCTGCAGCAAGTACTTGACTATCTATGGGTAGAAGGAAAACAACAATGAATAGGTAGCGTTTTATGCAGCGCAAAAGAAAACAGAGGAGAGAAATGTCGCCGCTCATCATCGCTACCTATATCGCATTTTCAATCTGGTACAACAGCTTTTCTCTACGAACAGGCTTGGGTACATAAGCGTCCATGCCTGAATCGAAGCAGCGTTGAATGTCATCATCCACAACACTTGCCGTTAGCGCGATGATGGGAGTCTTCGGAAGACCCTTACTTGCTTCGTAGGCGCGTATTTGTCGCGAAGCTTCGAACCCATCCATGATCGGCATCATGCAGTCCATCAAAATGATGTCGAACCCACCGTCTTTTTGGAACATTTCGACCGCAACCTGTCCGTTTTCGGCCACTTCAAATTGATAACCAGCTTTGGATAACAGCAGCGAAGCGACTTTTTGATTTACTCTGTTATCTTCGACGAGCAAAATCCGTTCTGAGCGAATAGGCGTCACGGTCGCTTCTGATTGTTCAGCATGCGAGGTTTTTTCAGGAGTGTGAGTGGTGTTTGTTGCCAGTCGCTTTTCATCAGAAGCAATATTGGAAATGCGTAGTCCAATGGCTTTATCTAATTTCTCTTTCAACAAACCCGCTTTAAAAGGTTTGGGCACATAATCATCCATTCCAACATCAAAACACTTTTGAATGTCATCATCGACTACACTTGCTGTTAGCGCGATAATTGGGATTCTGATCGTCCGTTTTTCTTTGGCTTCAATTTGACGGATCATTTTGGTTGCTTCAAACCCATCCATCACCGGCATCATGCAATCCATTAAGATTAAGCAGTATTGATTTTGTTGAAACATATCTACGGCTTCTTCTCCGTTTACGGCGATATCAAAGTCGAAGCCCGCTTTTGTGACGTGTAATCCAGCGATTTTTTGATTGACGGTGTTGTCGTCGACCACCAAGATTTTTGGGAAAGTCTTAGCATTGGGTGTGGTCGTGTTCTCTTTGTTTACTTGAGGGAAGTTTGCAGCACAAGTTTCAAGTGCTTTTACTAAGCGCTGTCCTAAGAGGGGTTGAGTGACCAATGCACTAATGCTGTTACCAAAATCACGTTGGGCGCTATGAAGGTGTTTAATAAGACAAACTCGAACATTTTGCATGCAAAGTCTTTTCATTTCACCTAGATGTTTGGCTGCGGTATTTGGAGAAGTTTCTACGTTGATAACAATGATGCGCTCGTTATCAATCCACGTTGGCAGAGCATCCAGTGTATTTACTGATTGCTGAACATTGATGTGGAAAAAGCTCAACTCGTCACGCAGCTTTTGCTCCAAAGTAGGGTTGTTGCAAACTATCCATATATCGTTGTGATTAAGGGAGTGATAGCCATTGAACTCTTGAGTCACAATTGGAGCCGTAAGTTCGAAGAAAAATCGGCTACCTTTTCCTTTCTCGGATTCAAGCTGAATCTCACCGCCCATCAACTCTACCAGCTGCGTGCTAATTGCAAGCCCGAGCCCTGTCCCTCCAAACTGTCGGGTGGTGGAGTTATCTTCTTGGGCGAAAGGAGCAAATATCTTTTTTTGTTGCTGCTCATCAATACCGATCCCTGAGTCTTTGACTGAAAACTCGATGCTCGCTTCACCATTTTTGATTTCTCTAGTGATGACAGAGAGTTCAACGCAGCCTTGTTCGGTGAACTTTACGGCATTGGACATGAAGTTCATGATAATTTGGCGTATACGGTGATCATCCAACATAACGTGATAGGGCGTATTGCGGCTGATGCTGACTTGAACGTCGATGCCTTTTTCTTTCGCTTTCGGGGAAATAATAGAAGCAATATCGTAGATGGATTCACGAACACAGGTTGAATGAGGGCTGATAAGCAACATACCAGATTCAATTTTAGAGAAGTCCAGAACGTCATTTATTAGGCTCAACAGTAATTGCGAGGAGGTTTCTATCGTGTCGACATAATCACGCTGTGTCGCCGTTAGCGGCGTGTCTGACAAAACTTCTGAAATGCCAATAACGCCGTTTAACGGGGTTCGAATCTCATGAGACATATTCGCCAGAAAGCTACTTTTGGCTTTGCTTGCCTCGATGGCATCATCTTTCGCCTTTTCAGCATCTTCTTTAGCTTGAGTTAACTTTTGTCTTGACTGCTCACGTTCATAACTCAGTTTTTTTACCTCTTTAGCAAACTTACTGAGCTCATCTTTCCCTTTGGTCAACTCTGTCAGTGGTGAGTTTTCATTGTTGTCCTCTTCGTAAGTGTCTCGACTTAGGAATTCGAGGACTAAATTCAAGTTGCCAGTGACCTTACGCACTAACCTCAGGGTTAAACTCACGACCAGTAATGTCACGAGGCTCATTAGCGCAATGAAGCCAATGCGGTGCTGTGTTGTTTCACTGATCGTCTTGGTTATATCCTCAATAAGTTGTTGTTCCATCTGGTCATCAACGTTACGTAATAAACTTAAGCGTTTATAAAGCGCAGACAACCCGTCATCTATTTGAGCGGGGGTCAACACGCTAAGGTTTGATGGCTGCAACAAATTGGCTCGAAATGCTTGGCTTTTAACAAATACATTATCGGTAAAGGTTTCGATGAGAAGATGGACTTGCTGCTTATTCGCATTAAGTGTGACAAAACGTTCGAACAGCAGTTGTTGGTTCTGGATTAATGATTGAATACTGGCTTGGATAGCTGGATCGTAAATCTGCCCCTGCTCTGTAGATTCCACCAAGTATTTGCTGAGTCTATGCTCTTCTGTTGACCAAAACATTAACCACTCAAGCTGCATCAATGAGGAGAGGTGAGTGTTGGTTTCATAACTTACATGGCTGAAGTAGACTCTATCCAAACTCAAAAGAATCTCTTTGAATGTGTCGGCACGCCACTCAGCAGCATCTAACTTATCTTCTGTATTATTGGACGAGAGCATTGATAGTGTTGCTTCTTCGAAATTCGTGAGCTGATTTAATATATCGGCATTGTCACCAAAAACAGGTGAAGCTGTATCTTGTAAAGTTTGAACGAGTTGGCGGGTTTCTTGAGCGTTATTCGCGACCTTTGGATCGCTCGTCAAATAATACAGTGAGGAAACACGATCTATATATTGGGAGAAGAGTTGTGCTTTTTGAAGTTCTTGAGCTTGGATAGAGAGGTTTTGTACATGTTTGCCCGCCAGAAGCAATAACAATAAGATTGGTAGTAGGACCAATCCAAAAAGTTTCTGCTTTACAGACAGGTTGTTCCAAGCAAATATCCCGACCACACGCGTTTCCATATCCAAAGAGTTGATATGAAAAGTGTAGTTTACCTATCTCAAATGTTAGATTTTAAGAGGAAATTCATACTGGCGAGATGGCGAAGTGTGACCAATATTGCAGAACGAATCCCCTTTAATTCAATGAACGCGATAAATTATTCAGTTAAGCATAGCTGCTGGCGGTTGAATCATCTATTGCTTGACGTTGTTGCTCAAACTCTATGATTTCTTCTGCCGGCACCGGTCTACCCAAGAAAAAGCCTTGCACAACGTCGCAGTGAAGTGATTCCATCCTTGTTAGTTGGGTCTGGGTTTCTATGCCTTCAGCTACCACTCTCATTCTTAAGTTATGAGCCATGGATATAATCGCACGGACTAATGAATCATCTTGTTCATTTTTTTGGATTTGAGCGATAAATGAACGGTCAATTTTAAGTCCATCAAACGACATTTGTTGTAGGTAGGCGAGGGCTGAGTACCCAGTTCCAAAATCATCTAGCCACACTTCTACGCCGTTAGCTTGTAATTTTTTGAGCACGTACTGCGCTTTCTCAATATCATCAATAAACAGAGACTCTGTCACTTCAACATGAATGGTTTGAGGGGGGACTTGATATTGTTGTAAATATTTCGAAAAGAGCTGACTTAAATCTTGGCGGTAGATCTGCCTAGGAGACAAATTTAATGCGATATGAAAATCAGCAGTGAAATGACCCGCCCATTGTGCTCGCTGGCTAATTGCTGTCTCGATGAGGTATTCACCAAGCTCTAAAATTAAGTCACTTTGTTCTGCAATCGGGATAAATAATTCTGGGCTGATATAACCCTTCTCTGGGTGATTCCACCTAACCAATGCTTCGACACCAATCAACTGGTAGGTGTTGAGGTCGAACTGGGGTTGATACCAAAGCTCGAACTGAGATAAATCACGTATTGAGCGGCGCAGTTCCTTTTCTATGTATAAGCGCTGCTTCACGGTCTCATCAAACGCGGAATCGTATATCGTCATGATATCTTTGCCGCGTCGTTTAGATTCTTGCGCCGCCAATGAGGAGAGTTGTAAAAGAGACTCTGCGTTTGAGCCAAATTCCGGATACACCGCGACTCCAAGGCTTGCCGTAATTTGAATATCGTTCTCTTCCAAGTTAAAAGGAGAAAGCAATTGGCGATGAATATCGTCCGCTTTTTCTCTAGCGTGGAGGCTGTCTTTGCATGGAAAGACCAGCACAAATTCGTCAGCGCCGACTCGGCTTACGATGGTTGAAAGACGGTAAAGAGGCTGGAAGTAACTCGGCAAACGACCTTGAAGTTCTGAGGCGAGATGACCTAGCAATTTATCTCCGATGCTATGCCCGTAGTTATCGTTAATATGCTTAAAGTCATCCAGATCAATAAAAACAACCGCGAGTGAGGGAGATCTGCGGTTCGTTATTTGCTTTTGGATATCAATGAGCAACTTTTCTCGGTTAGGCAGGGAGGTAAGAATGTCGTGATACGCCATGAACTCCACCCGGCTTGTGTATCGGTTCACTTTGTTCGACATTTTGTTATACGCCGAAATAAGATCACCCACTTCATCTTTACTTTTTATATCAGTGATTGGCAGTGCTTGAGTATTTGACTCTGTAAATTGTTCTTTAAGTTGTTTGAGTGGTTTTATTAATGAGCGACCCAAAGCATACGCGATGGCACTTCCGAGCAGAACGGATATCGCACTGATCGTGAGCAGCAAGTTAAACATCTTTTGCTTATCGTTTGAGGTAAGCGCTTGTACTTGCGCAATGTTTTGTTCTTTCTCTTCTAATAGATGTGCTAGGTTCAGTTCAAGATACACAGCGCCCAGTGTGATATTCGATTGCTGAATCGGTGCCGCAATTTCTAATTGATGTTTAGAAAAAGAAATGAGAATTCTAGACTCTTCTATTGCTTTCAAAATAAAGCGAGAACGGTAATGAGGCTGGGCAAACATACTCAGCTGAGTCGTACCGTCGTGAAAGATTAGCCCTTCATTATCAACAACGTGTATCTTCGAGACATCTGGTTGGCTTAATGTCGCTTTAATTTGCTCGTACGCTTGGCTGATATTATCCGTATAGAGTGGGTCAAAAAGTTGTTTTGATAATAACTCTGCGTAAACCAATCCTTTTTGCTTGACGTAAGACTCTGTTTTTTCTTGTGAGTTCTCGGTGATTTGGCGGGTTAAGTTATTTGAGTACGTATCGTAACCATGCATATATAGTGCGAGGTTTATCACTACGACAAACAGGACAACAAAAATGGTCGAGCAAATGTATTTAGTTTCGAGTGAGAGTTTGTGGAACATCAATCCACCTTCGGTAACAAGTGAATAGATGTTCGAACGGTATTTAAGGACGCGGACATTTCTGGCGTTAGAGCGGTGATCTTTTTCGTGTTTTGGAACTGTTTAAGTGCTAGAGCACCTTGCTGAGATGTCTCCATACCGAGCAATATTGACGTGATTTTATGTTGCTGATCTTGGCTTAAGGTCGGAGAGGCGAGAATTAAGTCTCTAGGTATTTCTACCGAGCGAGCGAAAATCGTTAGTTTGTCTTTCATGCTTTCTGGAAGATCTTTAGGGTTGCTCCAATTGAAATTGCTGAACGCTCCTGCTGCGACTCTCTGCTTATACACCCATACTGAAAGGTTGATTTCATTCGATTGAGCCAAGTGCTCGTCAAGGAATAAATATCCAATACTGTCTTTGGCTGGTTTGTCATCGGAGGAGGGGAGGTATTCTAATTTCTCCCCTTGATTAAGCAGTGTAATAGCGGGTAAGTAATAGCTGCTGGTGGATGTACGCTTTTCAAAAACAAGTGTTTTTCCGCGCAGGTCAGAAATCGACTCGATACCACTCTCTTTGTGGGTAAAGAATACCGTATGATATTTTTGTAAACCTTTTTTCCAGCGTATGGCAATGGCTTGGCTACCAGACTCTGCCTCGAGGGTCATTGCATTGAAGGGGGTGGCTGTTGCAATTTGAACGGTGCCATTTTCAAGTGCCACCGCGAGCTGGCGATAATTTTTAAATACTTTTACAGCACCCTTGGTGTATCCGTATTCAGCCAAACCATTGGTCACGTACTGCGTGAAAGGCGTCGACTTTTTGATTTTGCTTTGAGCTTTATTGGAAACAATGCCAAACGTGAATGTTTTTTCAATATTTTCTTGTGCACTGACGACAAAAGGCGAACTCAGCAAAGTGAGTGATAACAGAGTGCAGGCAGGTTTCATCCGGCTTCAACTTCCTTCTGGTGCATGTCAGTAATATTTAGCATTTATCAATGCGCCCCAAATCAATAGTAGAAACAGTATGATGTACAAATTTCGTTTTACTAGCGCACTTTTATAATGTGACTTGGTCACTTATTCCGTTCAAATAGTACCGAATTTGAAGTTTATGTACAGGATGAATGTGTCACCGTGGGTTTTAATTCACTGGATTCTTAGTCAAGTTCAGTAGTGTCTGTGAGCGAGTACACCTTCTTTATCATGATGTCGTGTTAAGAAAATATCTCCAATTGCTTTTGATATTTTTTCTCGAGTGCTTCATTACCTGCTGCACGTTCAAGTTGAATCATGAGCTGTAAAGAGGGTTTCTTAACGCCATACATTTGATTAAATCTCATTAATCGAATTCTGGCTTCAGTGTAATTGCCGCTATCAATTTCTAGCTTGGCTAGCTGCAAAATAGATTTTGGCCTATGAGGGTCATGATCAATAGCTCGGGCGAAGTAGTATTTCGCTTTGTCTTTATCTTGTGACTTCAACGCGCAAAATGCGGCGTTTTCATAACTGGCCGGAATGAGATAGTAATAAGGTTGCTCAATGGCTCGATTAAACATTTGATCGGCTTTCTCGAAGTCACCCCGCTTGCAAAGAAAGGTGCCGTAGTTATTGAGCACGTTACCGTTTTTGGTGTGTTGGCGTAGAGAGCGTTTATACATTTGCTCGGCTTTAGCATCTTCACCAACCGTTTCATAGTAGTGAGCCATCGATAACTGAGCACGATAGTATTGAGGTGCGTGGGTTAAGGCTTGTTGCAAGTTATCATGCGCGCGAATCATATTGCCGCCTTCTAAATAACCTAGGCCAAGTGCGATACGTGATTCTGCCATTGCTACAGGATCGGCTTTAACGACAGGGCTACCATCTTCTTTCACCGTCACGCAGCCCACAAGTGCAAACTGAGAGATTAATAGTAGTGCACCGAGCTTTGTTGTTTTCATTCTTTGTCCCTACATCCCTGAATCTCCCAGCATGATATGAATTACGTAGCAAAAGCCTATTGAGGAAAAAACACTATGCGATCAGGTTTGCAAACTGGTATGAAAAAGCCGCCATATGGCGGCTTGGTTCACATATTACATTTAGGCATCATAAGCGCTTTGTTTGCGTGCTTTGAGGTTAATCGTCTTTAGTAAAAGCGTCTTCACTGAAGTGATCAAGATCATAAGGTGTTTGCTGGTAAACGCAGTAGTTCAGCCAGTTTAAAAAGAGGAGATGTCCATGACTTCTCCAACTGGCAATTGGTGGATTATCAGGATTGTTGTTTGGATAGTAGTTGACGGGAATGGCTGGTTCCATGCCTTCGCTTAAATCGCGGATATATTCGTTATGTAAGGTATGCGAATCGTATTCAGGATGCCCAGTAACAAACACATTTCTCTTGTCTTTTGTTGTCGCTAAATAAACACCTGCAACATCCGATGTGGCTAGGATGTCTAAGTCGGTATGTTCTTCTAAAAAGTGAGGTGAAAAGTCGGCATAGCGTGAATGAGGCGCTAAAAATGTGTCATCAAACCCACGTAACATAGGATGGAATTGATGATGAATCTGGTGATGGTACACGCCTGAAAGTTTCTCTTTACGCGTTTTTTTAGGTAGATCGTAGAGCAACTTCAGCCCTGCTTGTGCTGCCCAGCAGACATAAAGAGTCGATGTCACATGATCTTTTGCCCATTCCATGATGGTTTTTAGGTGGTCCCAATAAATGACATCTTCAAATTGAACCAAACCTAGTGGGGCACCAGTAATGATCATGCCATCGAAATTTTTATCTCTCACCATTTCAAATTGACGATAAAAAGTATCCAAATGTTCGGTTGGCGTATTTTTGCTTGGGCGGTTATCAATGCGCAATAACTCGACATTGACTTGTAATGGGCTGTTTGAGAGTAGACGCAAAAACTGAGTTTCAGTTTCTATTTTTTTGGGCATCAGATTCAGGATCAGCACTCGTAAAGGACGTATTTCCTGACTCGCAGCACGCGTTTCACTCATTACGAAGATGTTCTCTGTCCTTAGCACATCGGTGGCTGGTAATTGATCTGGAATTCTAATTGGCACGACTTTCTCTCCCTCAGTATAGTCAATCTAGACGTCTATACTTCTAAAGCTAACTTAATTAAGTTTAGATGTCGATACGAAATATGACTTTTCAATCTACTCTTTACATTATGGTAAACCGAGCTCGAAGCTGTCACACAATTGTGACTAGAGCGGAGTTTCTGATGAGATATGTTTGAAACGCTGGTCGTACTATTTGCTGGTAATTATGTGATCACGTTAATATGCGAAAGTGACTTCGTTGTAAGGAAGTCTCAGATTAATGAGCCATACTAAAAACAATCAGCTCACCAATATGCATTAAAGTGTGTATTTGGAAACATCGTCAGTGGAGGACATTATGTTCGGTATTTTTAAAAGAAAGACAAAAATTCAGAGCATCGCTCAAGAGGTTCCTAGCGTACTATTGCGCCTGTTTGGCGATAAAGACACTTATACGCCGAAAGAAATTGATCAAGCCCTTCAAGAGCTTGGTCATGATAAGAGCAAGGATCTAAGTCATTATCAGTATGCCTATGGAATGTTTGCCAATGAAGCTTCTTACGAGCAGCTAGGGCTGACGGATGAGTTAGGTAATTATGGTCACTTTCAACGAGAAGTGGGCAAGATGCTACTCAATACACCAGAGCCAATTGATATGCACATCTACTTTGAAATTGCTCGGCAGCACCAAAAAGCAGGCCTGTCGCTTACTCATCAAGAAGTGAGTGAAAGCGATGGCGTGTGAATGTCTCTATACCCAAGTGATCACGCTGTGAATCCTGCATTTTGAAGCTGCTTGAGTAAGAGGTATTCCATCGAGAGATGAGTTGGGTATAATGCGCGACCTAATTATCCGGACGTGTTGTCGGTTACATTTCTGTTGAGCGTTAATGCCTTATGTTCAAAATGCTTGTCTCTATGCCGCCAATGTTGGCGCTGTCGATCGCGATTGTATGTGAAGTGATTGCCACTTCCTATATTCCCAAAACAGAGCAATTTACGAAAATGATGCCGAGTACAGTCGTTCTGATTGGTTACGGCATTGCTTTCTTCTTGCTTTCCGTCACGGTAAAAACGATGCCTGTTGGGGTTGTTTACGCCATATGGAGTGGGGCGGGTATTGTTTTAGTTGCGACGGTTGGCTACTTTGTTTATGGACAGCGGCTAGATTTGCCGGCGCTTGTTGGCATTGGGTTTATCCTCACTGGTGTGATGATTGTTAACCTGTTATCCAAGACTGTAGGACACGGATAACTAACACAACTTGTGATGCCAAATAAAAAGCCGTAGCGAGAAATTGCTGCGGCTTTTTAATGTCAATCCAATAGTTAACTTACCAGTATCTCAAGCATTTTGCTTTGTTGACGATGTTTTCGATTGCGATACATCACGGCGGCGAACGCTGGGAGGCTAAATGTGATAAATCCTAATATCAGTGCATATGCACCAGTTTTTGCGCTAATTCCTGCTGGCACGTCAAAAGATACAACAACAGTCACCAAACAACTCATTAAGCCTAACCCAGCCACTAAACACATTCCTATTTTTCCGCCCGCAACTCGAAATGGGCGCTCAATTTCTGCGTGTTTGTAGCGTGAGACCAAAAAGCTAACAAAAATACAGATGTACATCACCATATAGAGCTGAGTCATCAGGATATTCAATAGCCACATGCCTTGATTGACGTTTGGAACAAAAATGAAAACCAAAGAGAGCACGCTAACAATCGCGCCTTGCAAGAGCAACAATGAGACGGGGGCTTGGTTGCGGTTTTCTTTTGCGAGCGACATCGGCATGAAACTATCTTTTGCGGCAACATGCAGACTTTTCGTTGGGGCGATTATCCAGTTATTCAGGCTTGCAAGCGTGCCAAAAACAATAGCAAGGGCAATGACAGGCAGCAGGAATGAGAGGTGCAGATCATCAAAAAAAGCTTTGAAGGCAAGCATCACTCCTTCACTCAAACTAGAATGGTCACTTGAAACGACCGAAGAAATAGACAGTGAGCACGCCGTCAGAGAAACCAAGATTAAGATTGTGGAGATCAGCAGAGCTTTGGGATAGGCTTTTTGCGGATTTTCGACTTCGCTTGCATAAGAGGTCGTGATTTCAAGGCCTGTAAGTGACAGAACTACCGCAGTAAAACCAGCTCCGATCCCATCTTGAGAAAGGTCCGGCAACCAGTCAGATACGTGGCGAAGCGAGATATGAGACTCACCAGGATGGGTATACGCCCAGTACCCGCCTAATCCGATAATCAATAGAATCGGAAATATCAAACCTAGGGTGCCGAATACATTTGTAATCAGGGAAGAGAGGCGCAAGCCAAAGATATTAACTAAAGTTAACGCCCAAAAAATCACATTAATCATCACCAACATAAACATGTTGTTTTGCGCCAGGTCTGGGAAAAAAGGGTAGGCCCCCGTTGCAACAATGAATGAAATTAACGGTGGATAGTAAACAATATTTTCAGCGTATTGATACCACACGGTGGCAAAGCCAAAGTTTGGCCCTAGTGTTTCTTTGCCCCAAAGATATACACCACCTTGCTTTGGATAAGTGGTACTTAGCTCAGCACACACTAGCGCTGTAGGGACAAAAAAACAGAGTCCAGCAAGTAAGAAGAAAGAAATGGCATGGCTACCAAACAAAGCCGCCCCAGGAATGTTCCTTATGCTGTCGACCGAAGTTACGCTGATCATGATGATAGAGAAAACACTCAATTTAACGGCGGATTTAACGATATTGCTCATTCGATACCTTTAATGGATGAGCGCACAACTTCTAGGTTGTAAAAGTAGCGTGCTACAAGTAAGACTCGCGTATTGTAGATTCCTCATAAATAGTGGGTATATAGCGAAAAACGGTATGTATTTATCCGAAAATGAGCTGAAAACAACGCGCTTTATTTCCATGGGATATAAACGAGTGATATGTCGGATAAATAAACACTTATAGCGATAAATTAGAACCTTTAGGTAAAGGTTTGACTTTCCCCTAAGGTCAAGGAGTACATTAACGCCATATCGAAATGAAACGATGGAGAAACACAATGGGATGCTGTAACCAAGCGCCAAAAGGTGGCACCGGAAAGTTGTCTTACTTGTTCAGGGTAATGGTTATCATGTTTATTGTTATTTTCATGATAGCTGCATTATGGGGTTAAAAAAACACCATTATCTAGCGCATTGAAAACACAAAGTTATGTTTGTCCAAACTTTATGAAAGTGTGGTAGATTAATCACTCCAATCGATGTTAACGTGGTGATTCATCTTTGCTGCTTTTTCATCCCCCTACATATTTCTGCAAAGTTCTTATTGTGTAGTGTGTCGAAGAACCATAGAATCCGCGCGCTTTAATTTATGTTATTAGCGCTATCAATGATAAAAGTGCAGTCCATTATCATTGTTTTTATCACTTATAGATGGGCACATCTGACAATACTCACATGAATAAATACCAAAAGCCTGAATTCAAGGCTGAATTTCTTTTGCCTCGTTACTGGGGAACCTTAATTATCATCAGCGTGATGTACTTACTCAGTCTTCTTCCTTTCAAAGTTCAGTTAGCATTAGGACGTGGCATTGGCCGTTTAGCCATGCGAATCATGAAAAAACGTCAAGTTACGATTAGACGCAATCTTGAGCTTTGCTTTCCTCAGATGGAAGAATGCCAACGCGAAGCAATTTTAAAAGACAATATCGACAATACAGGTATTGCGCTATTTGAGACGGCGATGGCATGGTTTTGGTCTGATAAACGGGTAAACAAACACGTTACGATAAAAGGAATGGAGCACCTCGAGGTTTTAGAAAAATCAGGCAAAGGGGCATTAATGTTGGCCGTACACTCGATGAACTTAGAGTTAGGTGCTCGTGCTTTTGGCATTAAAAAGTCTGGAACTGGTGTTTATCGCCCAAACAACAATCCGTGTTTTGATTACTTTCAATACAAGGGTCGTTCTCGCTCTAATCGTACGCTTATTGATCGCAAGAACGTTAAAGCCATGCTTGAAGCGCTTAGAACGGGTAAGCGGGTCTGGTATGCACCGGATCATGATTATGGAAACCGACGCTCAACGTTTGCGCCATTATTTGCCGTTAAAAATGCTTGCACGACGACAGGTACAAGTCTGCTGGTTGATTCGACAGATTGTGCCATCGTGCCTTTTACGATGGTAAGAGAAAAGGACGGACACTATACCTTGACGATTAGTGCGCCAGTCGACGGTTTCCCGAAAGAAGATCCTCAAGGTGCGGCAGTTTTCGTGAATAAGATAGTTGAAACGTCCATCATGGCAAGTCCGAGCCAATATATGTGGCTGCACCGTCGGTTTAAAACCAGACCTGAAGGCGAGGATTGTTTGTACAAGCCTAGACTTATCCCTAGCTTGGCATAGCATAGAAAGAGCTTAAAAAAGCCCAAGGAACATACGAACCTTGGGCTTTTACGTTCTATTCTTTTTCTATTTACAGGTAGCGGCCTTTTAGGTGCGCTTGGAAGTGCTTAGCATTTAGTGTTTCACCCGTTGCGTCTCTTACGAGATCATCTGTTGTTAATACGCTGCCTTTACTCCAGATGTTCTTCGACAGCCAATCGAATATCGGCGTCAGATCGCCAGAGCGAATAACCGCGTCCACGTCTACCGTTTGCTTCATTGCGGCCATGAATTGGGCTGCGTACATCGCACCGAGAGTGTAGGACGGGAAATATCCAAAACTTCCATCCGTCCAATGAATGTCCTGCATACAACCGTTTTTGAAATTCCCTTCCGTTGAGAGCCCCAAATACGCTTTCATTTTTTCGTTCCAGAGCTCTGGTACGTCTGTATGCTTGATGGCACCGTTCATAAGATCACGTTCAATCTCATATCGAAGAATAACGTGGGCAGGGTATGTTAATTCGTCCGCATCTACGCGAATAAAGCCTTTCTCTACGCGAGTGTAGATTTTGGCTAGATTGTCTTTTTCAAATTCATCCCCAGAAAAATGCTTGGAAGCCATGTGAGCAAGGTGGTCGATAAATGCGTTGTTTCGTCCTATTTGCATTTCAAAGAAGAGCGATTGTGACTCATGAATTCCCATAGAGCGGGCTTGACCAGCTGGCGTTCCTGCTAAATTTTTTGGTAGCCCTTGCTCGTATCGGGCATGGCCAGTTTCGTGGACGATCCCCATCAATGATTGGACAAACTCGCTTTCATCATAACGTGTTGTAATACGCACATCTGTTGGCACACCGCCACAAAATGGGTGGACACTTTCATCAAGCCGACCGTGTTCAAAATCGAATTGAAGTAGCTTCATGACTTCCAGTCCCAGCGCTTTTTGTTTTCCCGCAGGGTAGTGCGCAGTTGGCAATAAGATGTTGTCTGATTGCTGTTTTTCAAGCGCTTCGTCTATCAAGGAAGGTAGCCACGTTTTTACGTCAGCAAAAAGCGTGTCTAACGATGCAGACGTTGTGCCTGGTTCATAAATATCTAGCATGGCATCGTAAGGCGTTGTGCCGTTTGCTTCGGCTCTAATTTGCGCTTCTTCTTGCGATAGTTTGACGACTTCTGCCCAGTTCTTTTCAAAGCCAGACCAGTCGTTTTCTCCGCGTTGCGTACGCCATGCATGTTCACATTTGGAGCCAGCAAGAGATTGAGCTTGAACTAATGATTCTGGTAGCAAGTTAGCTTGTTGCCATTCACGTTTCATTTCTCGTAGGATGGACTTTTCACTTGCAGATAGCGTCTCTTCTTCTGCCTGAGCGAAAAGTTCGCCCAAGTGTGGCTGAGTCATCAATGAGTGGATGTGTACATCAAGCTCTGCCATAGCATTGGAGCGCGCTTCAGCGCCACCAGATGGCATGACCGCTGCTTGGTCCCAACCTATGATGGCAGAGAGGTGCTCAAAATTTGCCACTTTTTTGGAATGTTCAATGAGTTTTGTAAATGCTTTCATGTGACTACTCTTATTCTTTTGTTCTTTCCCTAAACACCCTATAACGGGTCCTTTACGTCGAGTTGCACGAAACAACCTGCGTTAATTTACTAATAATTAACAATTAATCGTCACTCATTGTCCATAAATTCACTCAGTTGTATAGCTCTCTTAAAAAAGAAGCTTGCGAATCTCGTGGATTGACGGTATTGATGACGGATTAACAATTAATTATCACGATAATATGGATATCTTGAATTTTGAGGCATTTATTATTGCCATCACTATTTTAACGCTAACGCCGGGTTTAGATACGGCCCTTGTTATCCGTAATACCAGTCGCGCGGGTTTAAAAGACGGATGTACAACCAGTTTAGGGATTTGCTTTGGCTTATTTGTGCATGCTTTCTTTTCAGCGGTTGGTATTTCGGCCATTCTGGCGCAATCTGCAGAGTTGTTCCAAATCGTAAAAATGATTGGTGCAGCTTATCTTATTTGGCTTGGTCTGAGCAGTTTAAAAGCCCTGATGTCGTCGAAGAATGGTTTGTCAGTGACTGAGCAGGTTCATGAAGTGTTTAATGGCAAACGCTCTTTTAGAGAGGGCTTTCTTTCTAACGTCTTGAACCCAAAAACGGCAGTTTTCTACTTGGCGTTCTTGCCACAGTTTGTGAATCCAGAAGGTTCTCCTTTGCTTCAATCAATGATGATGGCATCCGTGCACTTTATTATTGCGATGGTTTGGCAGTGTGGTTTGGCTGGCGCACTTAACTCAGCTAAGAGCCTGTTAAAGAATGCAAGCTTTATGAAGTGGATGGAAGGGGCGACGGGCGCTGTCTTAGTCGCACTTGGCGTAAAGTTATTGATTGAAAAGCCCGTGTAATGCGCAATATTTACCACCTTTTGATATTGCTCGTTGTGTTTATTACTGGCGTGGTTGGTGCCATTGTTTGGCAGACATGGCCACAGGTACAGTTTGCGCAACGTGGCATGACCTGGTCTTGGCACTGGGGCTATTTCGAGCCATTTTCCAATGGAATACAACAGACGCGAACTCAAGACACGAAACAGCTATTACTTCGACGTGTGTATATGAATGACGGTATTGTCGTTTTTGTCTCGACAACAATGGACAATAAATTTGAAGTTGATGTTGTAAAAGAGCAAAGCTGCAAACCTAAAACGACAACTTGGGCTTCAGTATCCGTCAACCATCAACGCATGAGACATGTGCCGATGGTTTGTGATGCACTGGGGCAGAGCTACTTTTATCGCTACATCGGGAAGCATCTTGAATCGATTGAAGTTGGGGTTGGAGATTCGTTCGTAACAGAGGCGTTTTCAGACTGGCCGCTATCAGAGCTGAAGTCGGATCAATTCAAGCAAAAAAATGCGAAGTTTTTTCAAGAACGTGGAGAAAAGGTTGAGCATCAATGGTTGAGAGATTAACCGCTTAACTTAAGATAAAATAAAGCCCGCTGAATACCAGCGGGCTTTATGTTTTTACCATTTCCAATTTACTTTCAGCGATTGACGGTTCATTACTGAACACTTGTCATGTCACTAAGCTTTTACTGCTTCAATTTCATCAGATTGCGATGCTGAGCTAAAGAACAGCTTGGTTTCTGCCAGCACGACGTGACGCAGTGCGATCAAACCGATTAGGTTAGGAATCGCCATCAGACCATTTACGATATCGGCGAGTAGCCAAATCATGTCTAGATGGAGGAACGCGCCTGATGCCACCAAACCAACGAAAATCAGCTTATAAGGAAGCACCGCTTTTGTACCAAAGAGGAACACAACGCAACGCTCACCGTAGTAGTTCCATCCAAGAATGGTTGTGAATGCAAAAAACATCAAACCAATTGACACCAGCATTGGGCCAAATGTATCCGCATTCAAACCTACTGCAAAGGCATGAGTCGTCATTGCTGCACCAGAAAAGTCGCTTTGCCATGCGCCAGTAAGGATCAAGGCTAGGCCCGTCATGGTACAAATAATGATGGTATCAAAGAAGGTACCTGTCATTGAAATCAGGCCTTGTTTCACACAAGAGTCTGTTTTCGCTGCCGCTGCTGCCATAGGCGCGCTACCCAAACCAGATTCGTTTGAGAATACGCCACGAGCGATACCTGATTGGATCGCCAGCATGATACTTGCACCTAAGAAACCGCCAGTCGCTGCTGTTGATGTAAATGCTGATACCAACACTAATTCAACGGCGTTGAACAATTGGTCTGCATTCATGATGATCACGCTTAAACACGCCAACACGTAAAATACAGCCATGGTAGGAACCACTTTTCCTGCAACGTTAGCAATGGATTTGATGCCACCCAAAGTCACGAAAGCAACCAAAAGAGTCAGTACAAAGGCAGAGAGCTCACGGTCAACACCGAGAGATATCTCACTTGCATCCAGAATCGCGTTTACTTGTGGAAACGTACCAATACCAAAACAAGCAACACCCAAAGCAAACACTGCAAACATGATCGCGAGGGCTTTTGAGCCAACACCGTATTGCAGATAGTACATTGGGCCACCAATCATTTGGCCTTTATCATCGACTCTTCGGTATTTAACCGCTAACAAACATTCGGCGTATTTAGTCGCCATTCCGAAAAGGGCGGCGAGCCACATCCAGAATAGGGCACCTGGTCCACCAAGTTTGATCGCGGTGGCAACACCAACAATGTTACCAGTACCAATCGTTGCTGAGAGCGCAGTACAAAGTGCTGCAAAGCTAGAAACGTCACCTTGTTTATCAGATGACTTATCTTTACTGAATACCATCGCTAGCGCTGTTGGGAGATGTTTAAACTGGATCAAGCCGAGGCTAAAAGTGAAGTAAACACCGGTACCCACTAGCAAAATAAGCAGTGGTGGACCCCAGACAAAATTATCGATGGTTTGTAGTAAAGATTGTAGGTCGTTCATGATTTCCCCTTAATAAAACAACTAATAAGGAGAAGAGGGAAAGGACGAGATCAACGATCTCTAAAAGAACTAAGCTATTGGTTGTAGGCGGGAAGGCCAAGCAAAATAGTTAGGTTGTAACTTTCCACTCCTCTGTCCTTTTGCCTGAGAGTTTCACCTTGCGTGAGTGCAAGACTTGCTCCTTCGGCGACCGATTTAACGGTTCTCTCCAGAGGTTCCTCCAACTACAGTCCCCGCTACCTAGGTAGCACCTGAAATAGTTAATTCTTCGGCGAGTTATGCTAATCAAATGTTAAAATTTGATTAATAACCACTCTCCTGCAGTCTTCATCGGAACAATTACTCAATTAAATGAGTAAAGGTTAGCTAATGATGCTGGTCATCATTAGCGTGTGAACTCTATCATGTTTTTGGTCCATTTCAACACCCTATGTCAATTTATTTTCAACGAAATAACCCCACTTATTTTCACGAAGCTATGTTTACCAAGTTTTTTGTGTGAGCAACTGCATAAACAAAACTCATTGGGCTAGGGAATAGAACCAAGAACACACTTCAGAACGATAAATGTGTTTCGATTATTACGACATAAGTTATTCAATTAAGGACACAAATTTGATTAAAATCGGAGCACTTATTTTAAAATCTACGCTAAGTTGACCTTATGGGGCGTATAAATGAGTTACAATAAATCTTTGTGAAACCGTCTATGGACCTAGGCAGTTTTTCATGAGTGGACAAGGAGGCGGTATGACCAGATTATTAGCCATTGCGGTGTTGATTGCAGTAGCATTTGTGCTGTTTCGTTATCGAACCAATGAAAAAGTCCAAAAAGCGACCGTTATAACATTAATTGGCGCCTTTCTGATTTATACAGCATCGATTATGTTTGCGGAATTGATCCGCTAGCAAAGTAAAAGAGTCCTTGGAGTAGTATACGGTGAGTTCTCAGAACAAGATGGAAGAACAAGACGACGTTGTTGTCATTGAAGAGCGTGACAAACGTACTCATATCTATATCGCGATTGCTGCGGTATTAGGCTTAGCATTTGGTGGCCTTGTTGGATCGATTGTCACTGCGAACAAGTGGGAATCGACTTATCATGTGCTAGAAGAAAAATACCAAGCGTTGACGCAAGATAAAACGCAGTTGGTGTCTCAAGTAAAAGTGCGCGAAGAAGCGCTCGACCAAGAAATACAAGATAAAGTCACTGAACTGCTCGCAGCGAAAGATGAAGCGCACGAGAAAGCGCTTAAGAAGTTACAAAAGCAATTGACTGAGGTCGAGAAAGTTAACCTGTCGCTAGAGTCTCAATTGAAACAACAGGCAGATAAGATCAATACGACAAAATCAGAAAATGAGAAGCTGAGTCGTCAAGCGGATATGCAAGCGACTATCTTTGAACGATCGCGCGAGGTGTTTCAAAAAGAGCTGAAAATTTCGCAAGAATTGGAGTCTCTAGAGAAAGAAAGGGCGAAACTATTGCCTAAGATCGAGAAACTCAAAAAAGAGTGTGATGTGTTTTTGGAAGGTAAATCTTGGGACGTGAAATCGGACGCGTGTGATAAACACGATGAAGCCAATTCACGACTAAGTCAGGTCGATCAAATGATTGAAGTTTATAAAATGGATCTCAAGCAAATCAAAGCAATAACTGAAGATATCGGCCTTTAGATCTTTTATACCTGATTTTGGAAAGTAAAAGGAGCTCTTTAAGAGCTCCTTTTTCGTTGCTAGCTTTAAACTCGGGAGCTAGCGTTTATTCTTAGATACGCGAGGCGTCATAGCCTGAAGCAAGCAGCAATTCTCGCTCATGTTTAATCAGTTGGGCGCGATCTTCAATCAGTTCATTGAGAGCTAGTGAGGGCTTGCCTGCTAAAGTCTTGAACGACTCAAAAGATTCCGCGGTGTCGATTTTTTCAATCATCTGACTGATGACATTACGAGCCTCACACGGGTTACTCGTAGTGGTAAAGTATTCCACTTGCTTTGCTGCCGATTTCATCTCTGTCAACAGCTCAAGTGGGCTGCTCTCTTTTGCTACCGCCATGTAGTTATCCAGCACGCGCTTTGCATAAAGCAGTTCTTTGAGGGGGATATCTCTTCCACTCTCGATTAGAGATTCGCTAAGGATCATACTTGAGCTCATGGGCATTCCTTCTTATATACTACGCAGCTTTTGATGTTTCCCTGAGTCTAATTTATTGAAGTCACATTGGGAATGGGTAAAAAGCATTTTTAACGCATTTTTATTCACTAATAAAAACGCGAATGCGATGTTTATCCGGATCGGTAGCCACAAAATTTAAGCCATACACCGAAGTCATTGGTGGTTGAGCAAACTCAACGCCCATGTTTTTCCAACTGTTGTAAACGTGCTCTAACGTATGGCGGTTGCGCACTGCAAATGATAACTCGGTGCCACCACCTTTGATGTCGCTGGAAGGGGAAAGAACATCACTTTGCTTGAGTGTCAGTTTTAAGCCATTTGCGAGTGGCATAGAAGCAAATGTTGGAGACAAAAACGTGACCTCACAATCAAACAGTTTCGAGTAAAAAGCTTGGCTTACGTGGATGTCCTCAACATAGAGGACGAATGAATTGATAGTTAGCATGGTCTGTTTCTCAATTTACTAGAAGTATGAGGTTGAATCTAACGGAAGGGTAAGACAGGCTTTGTCAGTAGACCAAGTTAAAGTACCTTGTTTGAAATAGTGAGAAGTATCACTTTCAATTTTATTTGCTCAGGATCGAGCATATGAACATATCGTTTGCTTTGTATTTGATTCCATTTATCTTCTCGACATTTCCTTGTCAAAAGCAATCCCGTTCATATGTGTAAAACGATTAGTTCACTGTTAATTATTATTTTTTGTGTTACATGTTCATTAAGTATTTCAGCAAAAAATATAGAAAAGAAAGAAAGTCAAATTTTAACTATCAATGAAATCAATAATAAAGAAAAAATTCGTGATCTTACAGAAATAGAAAGAGTGAGCCTTTCAACTATCTATCTTCTTTACAAAAATGGAGTGATAACGGAGAGTGAAGCAAACCAAGAGTTTGGACACTTTCTCGAAAATGAAGACAGAAAAAATGCCTTATTGAAACTCGCTCACATTGATGACGCTCAAAAAGAACTGAAGCAAGCCGAAGAAAGCAGTGACTGGGTGAAACTATTTAACTTAGTTAACTTGATGAAACTATGTGGAGTGTTGCTTCTTATCGCTGCTGTTGCTTATTTTATCGCTCAAACCTACGAACTTCTTCAAGATATCGGTAGGGTATTTTGGCGACTTATTTGCACATTACCCGCGATTTGTTACCAGATTCTATTTGTTATCATTGGCTTAACCCTAGCCTTAGTTCCAATGATTATCAGTATCTCAGAAGCGCAATATGTTGTCATTTTTGGTGTGTTGCTCGCTTATGTCGCACTAGTATGGTGGACTATTCATTACGAAGAGCAGTCAGAAATTCTCCTAGAAAAACTCTCCTTGGGTTTACCAATTGGTATGGTTTGGTCTTTTTATCATGCTATTTACTTTGGCTTTTTTGCCATCCGCGAAGAGATCGCATTTTTACAGCTAGTGACATTTTCATGGGTTGTTCTTGGTATTGCAGTGGGAATTTTTAGGTTATTTAACTTTGAGGACAAACCTTACAAAGGAACAAAGTGTTTTTCTTTAGCGTTATCATCGACCATTGTTACTTGCATAATACTATTCTTAAACCAGAGTTCAGATTGGATTACGCCATATTACAAATTTACTTATTATGGGTTAGTGCCATTGCTGTTGTTGTCCTTTTCTATTTCGGGTTTTTATCTACAAAAACCAAGTTGGGTTAAAAAATTTTCAAATATTATGATGTTTTCACTCCTATTTATTAGCGCACCCTTACCAAGTTTTGGTCTGGATAATTTGTACGCTATGATTAATAGTGGTGTATTTGCCTATGGTTTTATCACGATAACAACGATGGTATTTCGGGTCAGTTTTCTGTTTGGCTTGATATCAACAAGCCTCGTTGTTTACGTGTTGGCCTTAGTTATCGAACACAATCCTGAAAAGTTCATTCTCTACATATGAACTACGATTTTCTAGATACAAAGTGTGCGTTCCTCCATGTACTCTAAGAGTGAAGAGTCTTACAGAATAAAGAAAAGGAGCCAGTTGGCTCCTTTTTAACTGAATCAGCGGATATTAGTTGGTACGTTTCGAAGCGTACCAGTTGTTTTGATACGCCTTAGATGCAAACAATGCGTTTGCTTTTGCGCGTTCAATAACGGATTCATCGACTTCTAGCGGTTTCATGGTTTGGCTTTCAAAGTCGTACGCCAGGGTCGATACTTTTTCACCAGGAGAAAGCACAACTAGGTTGTCACGCGTTAAATAACCAAAGTTTTTGTCGTATTGCATCATTGCGCGTTCATCTTCGCGAGCCAGTGGTTTCGTTAAATCACGACCAATCATCGGCGTTTTGGCGTCTACGCCAATAAGAGACAACAGCGTAGGCGGTATATCTATGTTGTTTGCGATACGGTCATCTTTACGTGGTTGAATGTCTTTACCAATGATCAAGGCAGGAATGTGGAAATGCTTAACCGGAACCAAGTTAGCGCCAGACACGCGGGCATCGTGGTCTGCAATGACAATGAAAATAGTATCATCCCAGTAGGATGAGTTTTTCGCCTTTTCAAAGAACGTACCCAAAGCGTAATCTGAATATTTCACCGCGTTGTTACGCGTCATGTGTTCGGAATCGTATGGCTCAATTTTACCTTTCGGATACTCATAAGGACTGTGATTGCTTGACGTAAAAACTAAGCTGAAAAAAGGTTTGTCGCTTTTTGAAAGACGTTCAAACTCTTCGTCTGCTTTGTTGTATAAATCTTCATCACTGACCCCCCAAGAGCCAACAAAGCTTGGGTTATTGTAATCATCTTCTTCGACGATTTGATCAAAACCATTACCGAAGAAGAAGGTTTTCATGTTATCGAAGTTTGCTTCACCGCCATAAATAAATTGCGTGTGATAGCCTTGTGCTTTGAGTAAGTCTGCGATGGTAAAGAAGCCTGTTTGGCTTTTGCTTAGTTTCACCACTGCGCGAGAAGGGGATGGTGGAAAACCCGTGGTTACGGCTTCGATACCACGAACAGAACGAGTACCCGTTGCGTACATTTGCGTGAACTGCCAACCTTCAGCCATGAGTTCATCCAGGTTTGGCGTAAGAGGCAGACCACCCAAAGAACCCACAAATTGCGCTCCTAAGCTCTCTTGTAGCAAGATCACTAAGTTCTTACGTTTACCATGGTAAGTCGCGGGGTTACTGTTCATGGTTGGAAGCAATGTTGGATCAAAGTCGGACTTTTTTGACGAAGCGCGAACTAGCTCCAGCATCTTTTGATTATCCATCTTGCCGTAGAACTGCTCTGCGCTTTTTTCTGACTTCATGCTGTTGACAGCAAACAGCAGTGAGTAAGATGAGTTTAATGCTAAGTCGTTAAGCAGTGGATCGTTAGAAAATGCCACCATGGCAGGGTTTAGTGGGCGGTGGCCTAAAGACGAGCGTGCGCCTGCAACACCAAGAAGTACAACAAAAATGGCTAATAGTGGGCGCCACTTCCAGTTGATCTGCTGTGCATTGTCGGTCAGTTTTTTGCTCCACTTCCAACCCAAAACTAGAGTTAATGCCGTGCCTAACGCGCCAATAAACAGCTCTAGCTTATAGCCAGTCCAAAGCATGCCCATGACCTCTTTCGGATAGATAAGGTATTCCACAAACAGACGGTTTGGGCGTAGGTCATATTCTTGAATGAATGGTGCCGTTGCCAGTTCCATGTAAACGAGAATCCAAAGCCCTAAAACCATCCATATGCGCAATATCCATTTCCAGAAATGCCCAATCTTGCCGTTTAATGGCATTAGGGCTGAAAGCAGTGCAGGGAGGATGAATAACCAGCACAATGTTGCAATGTCTACGCGTAAGCCTTGGCCTAGGATGTAAATTAAGTCGTTGAAAGAGTCAATTCGATCAAGTTGCCAAAAGGCGAGCAAAACGCGTGAGATAGACAAAAATATAAGTGAAAACAAAGAAAAAGCAGCAATTGGCTGCAAAGGCCCCCACACAGAGCCCTTAGATAAGTTTTTCATATTTATTCGAATAGTTTAATTGTTATGTTGTGTTGTTTTTAACAAAGCAAGCGTGAAATAAACGTGAATTATAATGTGGGTTTATGGTCGAGTAGTGTAAGTGTTGGTATGTCTATGTAAGTGTGGAATGAAGCTCATGTTCGGCTGGAACATAAATTAAACAGGTTATGGTCTGTATCGCTTTTGTTAGCACTTTTGGAAAGTGACGACAAACGTATTCCTACTATTTTCTCTGGGAATGAGCTCAAGTGTTGCACGGTGTAGTGCTGTAATGTCTTTGCAAATTGACATCCCTAAACCCGCACCGTCGCCATGTTCGGAATGACCCCGATAAAACTGTTCGAAGATTCTTTCACGACTTTCTTTCGGGATTTCTGGGCCTGTATCGGAAATTAAGACTTTGATTGTATTATTATTCTCTGTGACGCTGACTTGGATGTCACTGCGCTCGCCGGAGTAACGAATCGCATTATCGACGAGGTTACGAAATAACACCTCTAACAACATTCGATCACCGGATATAGCGATGTTGGAAGATGATAAACTGATGTCTTGCTTATGCTTCAATGCTAACGGTGCCAAATCAGCAACAACGGTTTGCAACAAAGGGGTTAGCTCAACGGTGTCGAATACACGTTCTGATAAGCTATCTACTTTAGCTAAAGTCAGTAGCTGATGGATAAGGCGGTCAGTGCGTTCAATGCCTTGCAGAATGTTGTGTAAATCTCCTCTCAGTTGCTCCGGATCATTACTTTCAAGTGCATTTTCTACGTTAAGACGAAGGATTGTTAGTGGGGTTTTTAGTTCATGCGCTGCAGCACGTGTAAAGCGTTTCTCTCTTTGCCAGGCTAACTCTAGTTCAGAGAGGAGAGAGTTGAGCGAATCGACAAGTGGTGCGAGCTCAACGGTGTTGTCTTTTACATGAATGCGATCTAATCGGTGTACGTTTCTTTGTGTGATGGCGGTGCGCAGGTCGTTAATCGGTCGGAAATGTTTATCGATCAACCAAAACAGCAAAAGCAACAAAGTTGGTAGTATCAGCAATTGTTCTATTGATGTGGATAGGGCAATTTCGTGAATGATCTCTTTACGTATCTTGTATTTTTCTGCAACCACGACGTATTCATTATCATGTTTTGTTTGTGGCAGTGAAATCTGAAATGTACGCCATTGTGTGCCGTCTTTTACGATATCAGCGTAGCCGTTATTATCAAAGGATGTAGAGAGTGCGTGCAAGGTTTGATCAGAGCTCCAGATTAGTGTGTTGTCTCGATAGAATTGAAAAACCAAGTTTTGTTCATAAGGGTGGCCGAACGTTGTGACATTGTCATCGTCAGACTTTGACATTGACTCAATGTTTTCCATCCACTCATTAAATAATTCTCGATGGTTAGCGAGAGCCCTCTCTTCCGTTGAAATTGAGAGCGTCAGCAACATTAATTTTGCGGATTGTCCAAGCCTAGCGTCATAAACTTCTTCGACCTCGTGCTTCGCAGATTGGAAACTGAAATAAAGTGAGATGAGTAAGAGAACACTTACCAACACGCCTACTGATAGAGTTAACTGACGTTTGATCGAGTACGACTTCTTATCTTTCAAGAATGTACCCCACACCGCGAATATTTTTAATGACCACTTTGGGCGCTTTTTTACGCAAATTGTGAATATGAACTTCGATAGCGTTGTCGCTTGAACCTTCATCCCAGCCGTGTAGTGATTGTTGCAATTGCTCCTTACTTTGCACGCGTCCGGCGTTCGTCATCAAGCTGGTGAGGATTTTAAATTCATTGCGTGTGAGTTTAAGCGGCGCGTCATCGTAGCGAATGCTTTGTTCCGATAAGGATAAAGATAACTGCCCAACTTGAATGATTTCTTCTGCACTACCGGATTGACGGCGAATCAACACACGCAAGCGAGCGAGCAACTCTTCGAGTGCAAACGGTTTTCCGAGGTAATCATCTGCGCCGCCATCAAGGCCTTGAACGCGATCGCGAATGTCGTCTCGTGCGGTAAGTATCATCACGGGGAGCTTAAATCCGCCTTTGCGAATATTACGCAGAACTTCCAATCCATCGATATCGGGGAGAGTGAGATCCAATATTACGGCGGTGAACGCTTCTGTTTTGAGTGCGCTAGTCACGCCAGAGCCTTTTTCCACCCAATCCACGGTGTACCCATGGCGACTTAATGAAGTCACCATGGATTGACCGAGTAGTTTGTCATCTTCTACGAGTAATAAGCGCATGGATTATTTCAAACTCCCAAGAGTCGCTTCAATTTCCAGTTTTCGACCTTTATCAGCCAAAGGTCGGTCAGGGCGAGGTGACGCCTGCATTGCGCGAGTCAAATACACTTTCGCTTCCTTGTCTCGACCTTCTTCTGCAAGGAAGTCTCCATAAAAATAGTTCGGATCGATGCCTTTTGGATTGATCTCTAACGCTTTTTTCAACATTTCTTCGGCTTTATCGTCATCACCAAAGCCAATTGGCCACCCCGGAACTTTGTAATACAGAGAACCTAAACTGGTGTATGCAGATCCATCAAGCGCTTGCGGTGAAGTTGCGATTACCCCTTCGAGTAAAGATTTGGCTTCTTTGGCGAGTGATAGTGCACCCAAGCCACCTTGAGCACCAGCCAGCGATGCTTTATTGATTGCCAGCCAAACAGTGAGTTCGGGATTGCCCGGTTCTCTGTCGAGATAAATACTGGTTTTGGCAATCGCACGATGGAAGCATTGTTCCTTTTCGTCACCGTCAGGCGTGCTGTACTGACATTCCGCCCATTTCTTTTGAACCTGTTGCAATGGAGCATTACCTGCCAACGCAACGGTCGAAGCTAACGTTGAACAAACCGTCAAAGCGCAAAGTAGTTGTTTGGTATTCATCGTCCATGTCCTCTTCAATGACTGACTCGGTTTACGTATTGGTGAATGGTTTCTTGTTGCTTACGAATCGCAGAAGAAACCACACTTGGAAGCAGTTGATTGATGCGCGCAAAAAGCTTTTCTGGCCAACCAATCCATTTCGCGGAAATTTCTTTTTCCAACATGGTGACAACGTGATCGGCTACAACTTGCGGCGAGTCCGTTTTGTTACCCAGTTGTCGATTCATTTCATTGACGGCATCGCTATTGAGCGAGGTTTCTGTCGCTCTTGGTGCCAAATACAGCGCACGGATTCCGGTTGCGAACAGCTCTCTGTCGAGCGATTCGGTAAAACGGTGCAACCCCGCTTTTGCCGCGCAATAGGAGGTATAGCCTGGGTAGCCAATTGAGCCGAATGTTGAACCAATATTGAGAATCACCCCAGGTTGCTTTAACCACGTCAACGCCGATTGGCACAGTAGCATCGGCGCAACGAGATTGAGCTGGATTTCGTCTGCAATCTGCGTTGGTCGTTTGTGGCTTAACAACGAGAAATCGTTGCTGCCCGCATTGTTAATCAGTGCGTCCACTTTTTGATGTTGGCGTGCTCGATCTTTAATCGCAGTTAATCCTTCTGATGAGGTGATGTCTGCAACGACTAGGTTATGGCGCTCTGGATTCGACAGTTCACGCTGTAGTGTTTGCAAGCTCTCTTCGTTTCTCCCAACAAGAATGAGGTTGGCACCGCGTTTTGCTAACTCTTGCGCGATGGCTTGCCCAATTCCGCCCGTTGCGCCTGTCAGGAGAATGGTGCTGTTGTTAATGATCATGCTTCACCTCACGCCGCTTGTTGGGTTGAGAAAGAAGGCAAAGAACGCAGCATTTGTCCGTACAATGCGAACACCATTTTTGCGGAGTCGATGATGACTTGTTGATCTTCCACTTTGGTGATTTTGTTCATCAGTGATTCAAAAAATTTCAGATGATCTTGGTCTAACACGCTGTGTGAAATTAGGTAAGTCATTGCTGAAGGCGGTAGGCTTAACGTTGACTGGATTTTTTCTGCCATTTGGCCACCAATACCGACGCTGGTGCCTTCTAATACCCACACCATGCCAAACAGCGCGAGTGGGTTGTGGCGGTCAATATTGTGGTAAAGGTAGGAAACCATTAATTCAATCGGCGCACCGACTTGACCTACATCTTTGTTATTGCGCACCGCTTCGGCATCGCCGCCGCACGCTTTGATGTCATTTAAAATCCATTCTTGATGGCCTTTCTCTTCCTCGATGTACTCGGCAATGGCATCTCGTACCCATTCGTATTCGCCAGATAGTCGGCCTCCACACGCCATCAGCAAGGGAACAGTGTGCTTAACGTGATGGTAAGCTTGGGTTAGAAAGGCGATATACATATCTTTGGAAATGTTGCCTTGTTGAACGTCTGCGATGACTGGCGCAGTTAACATTGCTTGTTGAGCAGCGGCAGTGCTTTGTTTGAGTTGTTCGAAAAATAAAGTCATAACCTTCTCCTTAAGAAGCCGTTAACTAAGATGCAGTTTGGAAAGACGTAATGTGTTGCTGGAAGGGCAAATCGATGCGTTGGAGCTTTTGCGCTTGCAGCGTTAATTCAGGCGTTGTGCTCGCTAATAACTGAGCCACATCATGTTCGATTTGATTTCGTTTGAGCTTGCCGTTATCCGTGTACCAACCAGAGATGGCTCGTGGGTTGTCCAGCAGCAATAAGGTTCGGATTTGAGCGTAATCGGGTAGGGTTCGGTTTAATGCATGAACCTTTGCTTCGACGTCTTCGCTATTGGCAATGACAGCACATAATGTTTGTTGGCTATCACCTGTAACGATCAGTGGCGTCATCGGCAAATACGCCAACGCTTCTGATTCAATCCACTCCGGTGAGACATTTCTGCCGTATGCGGTGACGATAAGGTTCTTCTTACGCCCCGAGAGAGTGACAAAACCTTGTGCGTCAATTTGGGCTAAGTCGCCAGTCGCTAACCATTCTTGAGTAAACGGCTCATTCAAATAACCAAGAGCAACGTTGCCTTTGACGAGCAGTTCACCATCTTCCGCGATACGAATCTGAGCGTGGGGAAGCGGTTTGCCACACGTTCCTGCTTTAAATGCGGCTGGTGTATTCAAACAAACGACGGAGCCACATTCAGACAAGCCATAACCTTCAAATGCAGGGATGTTCAGCGCATGCGCGGTGTTAATCAGTTGTGGCGATACTCTTGCACCGCCAACGGCGACAAATTTTAGAGAATCCACAAGAGAGGGCTGCTGTTTCGCGATGTGAATGAGCGCAAGCAATAAAGCCGGTGTTAGCACTAAACTTTCTGGTTTGATGGTCGCTAATGCTTGTGCAAACAAACGCGGTTCGAATTGGCTTGAACCGAGTAGGCCGGTTTGCTCTCCGGGTAAAATATATGACGTCACGCCCAACATGAGTGGTACATAAACACCGGTTATGTTCTCGAGAAGCGTCGATAACGGAAGCAGTACTAAGTGCGAGTGCGCCGTGCTATTTACTGCATCGGCGAGCGATTTCGCCACCAAACACAAATGATCATTGCTTAAACACACGCCTTTAGGCTGACCAGTCGAGCCAGACGTAAATGTGATTTTTCCGGTTTCTGGTAGATAAGCTGCCTGTGTATCTTCATCTCCCAACTGGTTACGACGCAGCAAAGGCAAATTGGTAATGGAAAACGGATGGTCTTGCTGATTAAAGCTTTGCTTAGGGTTAGAAGCCAACCATGCTTGCCAATCGCCGACTAAAGCATCGACGCGTGATTGCTCCAACGTATGTTCAACCTGTGCATCAGAGAAAAAAGTCGGAATAGGTACGACGACTATGTCTGCCGCCATCGCCGCCAAATCAACAATGGCCCAATTGATGCTGTTTTCTGCGCGTAGCGCGAGTGCTTTGATGTTCTGTGCAATAAGTTCGGCGGCAACGAGTTCGATCTTGTTTAACAATTCAGAGTAAGTCAGTTCAACGGTTTGATTCGCTTCGTAGCCGACAAGTGCTACTCGGCATGGTGTCGTTTTTGCCCATTTTGTAATGGCATCGAGGAGAATATTCATACGTCACCTATATTCTGGCGTGGTGTTTAACCAAGTTGTTCTGGTTGTGTTTGCGGTTTTAACGACGTTTACTTTTCTATCTAGGCTTGTTTGCGTTTTCTTTCTTGGACTAATCGAAGGCGTTCGAGTCCTTTTTGCAAATTGCCAGCTAACACACGCGGTTGATGCTCGTAGTACGCCCCCCAAGTGGACTCGGCATCGGGGACTTTATTTTGATCGGCCTGCGCGATGATATGAGGCTCCAATCCTAGGCGCGCCATCATGGCGTGAAGTGGGTCTGTCGCGGTGAAGATGCACCATTCAAAACCGAGATTGACCAGCATTTCTGCGATGAGGTAGAAGTGCAGAGATGACATGCCTTTAGCGAAAGATGCCAAGTGACCAAACTCCACTAAGTTCGAACGTTTTACGTCGCAGTTAAATACGTTAGAAACCAGCTTTTGGGCGTCGTCTTCTAAATACTGTTCAAGGAACAAGGGTTCATCTTCGGCGATGCGAAAGCCACATACGGAAACAATGTGAGCGCCTTCGATGAGGGTTAAATACGCCGGCATAAACTGTTTGAGCTCGGCAAAAAATGCTTCTTGATAACGCTGAGAAACATGCTCGATAACTTGGCTCCAAAGCGGATGCATTGGATAGACGATGTCTAAAGTAAAGCCATCTGCAGAAATTTGTGCATGGTGTTTCATGAGCGCTTCCTTTGTTTGATTGGTTATCAACAAAATAAAACGCGAAACTTAAGAAACTCTTAAGGAATGAAATTAAGTAGAAACTTTAAGAAAATACTGAGGAGCAGAGCTCAATATTGTTGCAACCCTTTTTACTACGGTGAATAAAATAAGAGCCAACCGATGTGATCGGTTGGCTCTAAAGTTAGGTGTCACGTATTTTAATGGTTGTGCCGATTACATGGCTGCTTTTTTAGCTTCGTCTACCCATGCGTCGAACTTTTTCTGGTTCGCTTTGATCCAGCCATTTACATGAGACTCGATGTCTGCTGAGCTGTTCTTACCTTGGCTCATCATCATATTCTGCGCACTAACATCATTGATGTTTAGCTTGATGATTTCAAACAGCTTCGCTGCTGCTGGGTTCTTTTCAGTAAACTCTTTGTTCGCAACGATGCGCATAGAGTTCATCTCAAAGCCGTAGTTCTTACCGTTCTCTAGTGTTGTGTCGATGTCCTTACGCTCACCGGGAAGTGAAGAGAATGGCACTTCTAACCAAACAACATCTTTACCCGGAACTAAGACGCCACTTACCCAGTAAGGTGTCCAAGTGTAGTAAAGAATCGGATCGCCTTTTTTGTAACGAGAAATCGTGTCAGCGATAATCGCAGCGTAGTTACCTTGGTTGTGCGTTACTGTGTCACGAAGCTTGAACGCATCCAACTGATGCTCAACGACCATTTCACAACCCCAACCTGGGTTACAACCTGTTAAGTCCGCTTTACCGTCACCGTTGGCATCGAAAAGCTTGGCCAGTTTTGGATCTTTTAATTGACCAATATTTGTGATGCCATATTTTTCAGCGGTTTTTTTATCGATCAAGTAACCTTGCGCAGCACCACTTACATATTGACCTTTGCGGAAAAACTTATCATCACCGCCAGACATCGTGTACTTATCGGCGTGAAGAGGGAACCAACCTACAGCTAAGAAAGTGGCGTCGCCTTTAGCAATAGAGGTATAGCCTACGTTGTAATCGACTTCTTTAGTCGGTTTTACATCGTAACCAAGCTCTTCAAGTGCACGGTTTACGATCAATGTTTGAAACGTTTCCTCTGCAACGGTTGATTGAACTGGCTGAACAGTCACACCTTCACCCGGTAGTTCGCTTGCCACACCATAAGTTGAAAATGCGATAGTACTTAGAGCTCCAACAGAGAGCGCTTTCTTCCATGAATTATTCATTGATGTTTCTCCTAAGTTTTAGATCGTCTTGGTTCGTCTTTGTTTTCAGTTTTAATAGGTATGAAACAGGACCTGTGTGATACCAGCGAAGCTTGGTGTTACCCGCATTAACCCCTAATACTTGGGTAATACGGTCTAATAAAATGGCAAGAATTACGATGCCTAAGCCACCGACGGCAGCAAGACCCATATCAAGTCGGCCGATACCACGAAGTACCATTTGGCCCAAGCCGCCAACCGCAATCATTGAAGCGATCACGACCATAGAAAGTGAAAGCATCAAGGTTTGGTTTACCCCTGCCATAATCGTTGGTAACGCCAATGGCAATTGGATGCGGTAAAGCATCTGTTTTTTGTTTGCCCCGAAAGAGTGGCCCGCTTCGATCAGCTCTTCAGGTACTTGCTGAATCCCTAAAATAGTCAGGCGCACAACGGGAGGCAGTGCGAAAATGATGGTTACTACAACGCCAGGAACGTTACCAATACCGAATAGCATAACGATTGGGACTAGATAAACGAACGCGGGGGTCGTTTGCATTGCATCGAGTATTGGTCTAACAAATTTGGCTGCGGTTTGGCTTCTCGCCAACCATATCCCCATCGGTAGCCCGATAAGCAAACAGAAGAAGACGGCGGTTAAAACCAGTGCGAGCGTTGTCATCGCCTGTGACCACGCACCAATTAGGCCGATAAAAACAAGGGATACAAGTGTTGAAAAACCGAGTTTTACATTGGAAAACTGCCACGCCAGCAAAAATAAAATGAGCACCATGATAGGCGCAGGTGTGGACACCAAAGCAGTTTCAAACGAGGTAAGAATAAAGTCGATTGGAACTCGAATTGCTTGGAAAACAGGGCGACCATGTTCCACCAACCAGTTCAATCCCGATTCTACCCAGCTATCAAGCGGTAGAACCGCATCTTGGAATGGGTTCATAATGTCGAATGGCGCTTGCTCTACAGTTTCTGAGCTTAACCAGTCATTACTTGGGGCAGCGTCAGCACCTGTACCTTGTGACCAAGGATCATCTTGTGCAGGAGCGGTATTCGACCAGGGATCATTGTTAGTTTGCTCTGAAGACATCGTGTTAATCCTTATCTAGTGTTTGTAGAAGACGTGATTTAGTCACGACACCAAAGTAAGTACCTTGCTCATCAACGACAGGTACGGCATAAGGAACGCCTGCAACTAGCCCCAAAATGTCATTGATTGACTGCTCTGGCTGAAGAGTGACTTCATCCGTCAATTGAGCACTGGCTAGAGAGCGGTTTTCTTTGTGAGCCAAACGTAGTGAGTCAAGAGACACGATGCCGGAATATCGGCTAGATTTATCGACGACAATGCCGTAATCACGGTCATGATCCATCAGAATCTGCATCGCGGAGCCTGGGCCATCATTTTCCGATTTCTTAAAGACGGCGGCTGGCTTCTTGCGAGCGATATCTTTTGCTGTCAAGACACTTGCGATGTTTACGCCGCGGAAAAACGCTTCGACATAATCATTTGCTGGACTGTGCAATATTTCATCAGGTGTGCCAACCTGAACAACCTCACCGTTTTGCATGATGGCGATACGATCACCAATACGCATTGCTTCATCCAAATCATGAGAGATGAATACAATTGTGCGTTTGTCATCGTTTTGTAGACGAATAAGCTCATCCTGCATCTCAGAACGGATTAATGGGTCTAAAGCGGAAAACGCCTCGTCCATTAATAGAATGTCTGGGTCACAAGCCAATGCCCTTGCTAAACCCACGCGCTGTTTCATACCACCGGATAACTCGTCAGGGAAAGATTCTGCATAAGGGTCTAAGCCAACTCTTTCCAAGGCGGAAAGGGCACTTTTCTGACGTTCATTAACATCAATGCCAGCAAGTTCTAAACCGAATGCAGCGTTTTCGATCACCGTCATGTGAGGCATAAGTGCGAAACTTTGAAACACCATTGAGATATTGTTGCGACGAACTTCTCGAAGTTCGTCTTCAGAGATATGGGCAATATCTTTCCCTTTGAGATAAACACTGCCTTTCGTTGGCTCAATGAGTCGGTTTAGGAGTCGAACGAGAGTAGATTTTCCCGAACCAGAAAGCCCCATGATTACGAAAATTTCACCTTCGTTAATGGTGAGAGATACATCGTTTACGCCGACTGTTAAACCTGTCTGTTCAAAAATACCGTCCTTATCGATACCTTTTTCGATAAGCGAGAAGGCTCTTTCTGGGTCTTCTCCAAACACTTTATACAGTCCCTTAACTTCCAGTATGGGATCCATGTTATCTGTCCTTTTTTGTGTGTTTATAACTGTTTAACGATTTGTACTCTAATTAATTTTAGTTCAACTTTCAACGAATGGGGTTCGGTTAACTGGATTTTATGTGCATACAATGAACAATGAAGGAGGTGTGGTCAAATGGTGTTTTTATTAATTAAAATAGATACTTACGGTTGGTCTTGTCTTTGCATAACTTTTCTATGACATTGGTTTGAATTTATTTTGAAGTTTTTAGTACATTTCAACTCAGCCCACCTGCATAGCTATAAGGAGAAATAGATTAGAGGTCTATATTTAAAAACGTTAGAGCTCTAATTTTTGATTGGAGTTTTATTCTGCGAACTGGGTTAGGTGTTGTTATTCTTAGATTTATTCATTGATTGATTTCAATCTTGGTGATATTTATCGCTGTAGTTTAGGCAACGTATGGAATAAAAGATGGAAGCCGAACAGTTAGAAGTGCTCAACTTCATTAGTCAGTACCCACCTTTCGATGATCTACCCGAAGAGCAGTTAAAAAAGATCGCTCTAAATGCCGAGGTTGCATACTTTCGGCAAGGCACAGAGATACTCAATTTTGGAGACACGATCCGCGACTTATATATGGTGAGAAGCGGCGCTGTGGAGATCTACCGACGTAAAGGCGAACTCTATAACAGGATTGACGCTGGTGGACTGTTTGGACAGATGGGGTTGTTAATGAACAACCGTGTGCGTATGCCGGCCAAAGCGATAGAAGACACCTTGGTTTACTGTATTCCGGAGGGTATTTTCAACGAGCTTTGTGACGAGTTTGAAAACTTTGCTGACTACATGGAACTGGAAGACAGCGCGCGTTTGCGAAGCGCAATATCCAGCCGCTCAGAAAGCAATGACTTTACCACTGCCAAGGCACGTAAGATCTTAGCGAGAGATCCGGTAACGTTGGAGGCGACGGCATCGATTCAAGAAGCCGCGATACTGATGGCGGAGGAAAATGTCACCTCTTTGCTTATTGTTCGCCCAGCAGAAGAACTCACAGAAGAAGATGATGAACAACTACTTGGAATATTGACTGATCGCGATCTATGTATTCGCGTATTAGCTCAGGGCATTGATACCAATATCCCAGTGAGTGAGGTCATGAGTTATGACGTGGTGTCTCTGGATTACAACGCTTATGTCTTTGAAGCCATGTTAACCATGCTGCGCTACAACGTGCACCATCTCCCTATTTTAAAAGATAAAAAGCCGATAGGAATTATTGGCATGACGGATATTGTCCGTTATGAATCTCAAAACAGTTTGTTACTCGTTAGCTCCATCTTCCAACAAACCAGCGTTGAAGATCTCAAGCAAGTTTCTGAACAAGTGAAAGACTGCTTTGTACGAATGGTGAATGAAGATGCCAACGCTCACATGATTGGTCGAGCCATGTCGGTAATTGGTAGTAGCTTTAAACAGCGTTTAGCTGAATTAGCAGAGCAAGAGCTTGGCCCTGCGCCAATTCCGTATTGTTTGGTCGCTATGGGATCGATGGCCAGGGATGAGCAGTTAATTGTAACGGACCAAGACAACGCCCTTATTCTCGACAACAGTTATGATGTTGAGATGCACGGGGAGTACTTTGAAAAGTTTGCCAAATTTGTTTGTGATGGTTTAGCAGCATGCGGCTATGCTTACTGTACTGGCGACATTATGGCAACCAATCCAGAGTGGCGAAAAACCCGAGCGGAGTGGGAGGAGTGCTTTGGCAACTGGATAGATAACCCAACTCCTGAAAGGTTGTTAAACAGTAATATCTTTTTTGATTTATTAGGTGTTCATGGGCGAGTGAAGTGGGCGGAACAATTAAGCAGCTTTATTGTTAGGCGCGCGAAAAGAAACAACCGCTTCCTTGCATGTATGGCTTACAACGCGATACGTCGTACACCGCCATTGGGCTTCTTCAAAGATTTTGTTATGGAGAAAGATGGTCGTCACCGCAATTCTATTAACTTGAAAAGAAGAGGTACTGCGCCATTGGCAGATTTGATTCGAGTACATTCATTAGCAATTGGTTCCCGTTCGCAAAACTCGTTCGACCGTTTAGACGATATCAATGATGCGGGCATTTTACCTAAAGGTCGAGGAATGGACTTGAGGGATGCAATGGAATTGATCTACATGGTTCGAATTCGTCATCAAGCACTCGATATCGAAAATGGAGATGAACCAGATAACAACATTGAGCCAGAGAACATGTCAGAGTTTGAGCGCCGAAACTTAAAAGCTGCTTTCCAAATCCTTAGTAATGCACAGAACTTCATCAAGTTCCGATACCAGAGAAGTAGCAAATAATGTGGTTCTCAAAAAAGGCAGCAAAAGATCAGCCGTTGTTGGATACGTCTCGGACGCCAGAGTGGTCAACGTTATTCAAACAGCTCGCGACCGAAGCAAGAGACGAGAGACTCAAACGTTATTACTCGACACCGATGGTTAATGGGGAAACCCCAGTTGAGGAAGTGCCATTTGTCTCGGTAGATTTTGAAACGACAGGTTTGAATGCGGAAGAGGATGCAATTCTCACGATTGGACTTGTGCCGTTTACCATTGATCGTGTTCAATGTGGTGGCTCTGCGCATTGGGTTGTTAACCCTAATCGTGAGTTAAACGAAGAGTCAGTCGTGATTCATGGCATCACTGATTCTGAAGTCAAAAACGCGCCCCAATTAACCCACATTTTAGGGGAAATATTGGATGCGCTGTCAGGCAAAGTTGTGCTTGTTCATTATAAAAATATCGAAAGGCAGTTTTTTAATAACGCGTTGCTAAATAGCATTGGGGAGGGGATACAGTTTCCCGTTGTCGATACGCTAGACATTGAACACGCGATACAGCGCCGTGAATGCAGTGGCCTATTCAATAAGTTAAAAGGTAAGAAGCCAGGCTCTGTCAGGCTGGGGCATGCTCGTGAAAGGTATCACCTTCCTGCTTATCAACCTCATCATGCTTTGACCGATGCGCTGGCAACTGCTGAACTGTTTCAAGCACAGTTGCAATATCATTTTAATCGAAGCATGCCAATCTCTTCGATTTGGCAATAAGCGTTGTTTATGATGAAGACAATAAAATGCAATGAAAGGTAGGGGGCTTTGCGATTATGATGGCGGACTGAGTAACCGCTTATAAGAACTATGTTTTTTGAACATGTGCTTGGTAGTGATGGGAGGTTTCATCACTCAAACTCCGACGAAAGTAATTTAAATTTGGTCACGTATTTTTAAGGAGATTATCCGTGAGCACCGATAATAACGGTGGCATTCAACGCCCCGATGGAAAGGTAAACGCGATAGACACTGACTATCAAATTGGTCAGGATAACGTCGCGTTAAAAGTAGGCCCGTTTGGCCTTGATATTCATAACCGTGTTTTTGCAATTTCTGGTTTAGCAATCATCCTATTTGTTGTAGTAACACTATTATTTCGAGAACAGGTAGAGCCGTTTTTCGCAGATCTAAGAGCGGGTTTGTTACACCATTTGGATTGGTTCTTTCTCGCATCTGGTAATATTTTTGTCATTGTCTGTGTTGGGTTGATTTTTACACCGCTAGGTCGTGTACGAATCGGCGGTACAGAAGCGACGCCAGATTATTCCTATGCGGGTTGGCTGGCAATGCTCTTTGCAGCAGGTATGGGTATCGGTCTGGTGTTCTTTGGTGTATCAGAACCTATGTCTCATTTTAGTTCTGCTATTGGTGGCGTGAACGTTGAGAATGGTGTTCGTACTGACTGGGCCCCTCTAGGTGGTGCAGAAGGCGATGCAAGTGCTGCATCTGCACTAGGCATGGCGGCGACGATTTACCACTGGGCGCTTCATCCGTGGTCAATCTATGCGCTATTGGCCCTTGGTTTGGCGATTTTCTCGTTTAACAAAGGCTTACCACTTACCATGCGATCCATTTTTTACCCACTGTTTGGTGAGCGTGTATGGGGTTGGACTGGTCACATTATCGACATTCTTGCTGTTGTAGCGACAGTTTTTGGTCTGGCAACGTCCCTAGGTTACGGTGCGTCTCAAGCCGCAACGGGTTTGAACTTCCTGTTTGATGTTCCAATGACGAATACTACGCAGGTACTATTGATTATTGGCATCACCGCACTCGCTTTAATCTCAGTTGTTGCGGGACTAGACAAAGGCGTGAAAATCTTATCTGAGATCAACATGGGTCTCGCTGCGCTTTTACTGCTTTTTGTTATTGTTGTCGGCCCGACGATCGCGATTTTAACGGGCTTCTTCGAAAATATAGTGTCATATGTGGCTAATATTCCTGCCCTATCAATGCCATTTGGACGAGAAGACGTAAACTATTCTCAAGGTTGGACAGCATTCTACTGGGCTTGGTGGATTTCTTGGTCACCATTTGTAGGTATGTTCATTGCGCGTGTATCTCGTGGTCGTTCAGTTCGTGAGTTCATTATTTGCGTTATCCTTATCCCTTCTTCTGTTTGTGTGTTATGGATGACCGCTTTTGGTGGTAACGCTATAAGCCAATACGTGAGCGATGGTTATGAAGCCGTGTTCAACGCGGAATTACCGTTAAAACTATTTGCCATGTTAGATGTGATGCCTCTAGCTGAAATTACATCTTTCGTCGGTATTATTTTGGTGGTGGTATTCTTCATTACCTCTTCAGACTCTGGTTCACTGGTTATTGATACTATTGCTGCGGGCGGTAAGGTCGATGCGCCAACGCCTCAACGCGTGTTCTGGTGTACGTTTGAAGGCTTAGTTGCGATTGCATTGATGCTTGGTGGTGGCCTAGCGGCAGCTCAAGCAATGGCCGTGACCACAGGCCTACCATTTACGATTGTTCTGCTTGTTGCAACGGTTTCCCTAGTAAAAGGCCTGATGGATGAACCTCGTCCAAAAGCGGTTTCTAAGAAGAAATCGAAATAACCAACATCAGCAGTTAAATATTTGAATAAAGCGGCATGCGAAAGCATGCCGCTTTTTTTTATTTTTGAATTTTTGCTGAGAAATGAAGACCATGGAGGACTGTTTTTTCTGTTCGTTTTTTATACTTATTCTTTAAGTGATTTTTTAATAAATTAGACCTCGAACTATTTTAAGATTTGGTTAAATGGTATATTTTTGTGATCTCTATCACAAAAATATCGATAAAAAGGCGGATTATTTGATTTTTAGTCGCGAGGAATGCCCATAATAAAAAGGAAATTTAATTAGACCTCAAAGGATATGTATTTCCACATGATCACATCAGCACCTTGGGTTCTTTATCCAGAGATTGGAGAAGACTCAAGTAAAAAATGGATTTTTCGTGAGCCTAAAATCTCTGATGGTGACGACATTTACAGCTTAATTGCAGACTGTCCTCCATTGGACATGAACTCATCTTATTGCAATTTCCTACAGTCTACGCATTTCAGCAAAACCAGTATTTTGGTTGAGCAAAAAGGCGAAATCGCAGGTTTCATTTCCGGTTATCAGAAACCAGACGAGCAAGACGTTTTATTTGTCTGGCAAGTTGCAGTCTCACCTCGCTTTAGAGGTCACGGTTTAGCATTCCGCATGTTGAAAGAACTTCTCACCCGAGAGGAATTGGGCGGTGTTAAATCGGTAGAAACTACCATCACGGAAGATAATAAAGCCTCTTGGGCATTGTTCAAAAAGTTAGATGCGATGAACGGCAACTCTGGCCAAGTAAGCACATTTTTGGACGAAGAAGCCCACTTTAAAGGCAAACACGATACAGAATATTTGTATCGCATTCCTCTCAAATAATCCTCAAACAATAGGAATTAAAAACGGTCTCATCATGGATATTTTCAAAAAGCAGGAATCCAACGTACGCTCATATTCAAACAATTTCCCAGTCGTTTTTCGTAAAGCGAAAGGCTGCTGGCTGGAAACAGAACAAGGTGAACGATACTTAGACTTCCTTGCTGGAGCGGGATCTCTAAATTACGGCCATAACAACCCAGTACTTAAGCAAGCACTGCTTGAGTACATTGAGATGGACGGTATTACTCACGGTTTGGATATGCACTCAGAAGCGAAAGCATCGTTTCTTGAAGCGTTGGATACTTACATCCTTAAACCAAGAAACTTGGACTACAAAGTTCAGTTTACTGGGCCAACCGGTACTAACGCCGTTGAGGCAGCACTTAAGTTAGCGAAAAAAGTAAAAGGTCGCGACAGCGTTGTTGCATTTACCAACGGTTTCCACGGTTGTACAGCTGGCGCACTGGCTGCAACGGGTAACCAGCATCACAGACAAGGTAACGGTTCTAGCTTAAGTAACGTCACTCGTATTCCATTTGAAGGTTACGCTGGCGTTGATGGTCTAGCATTGTTCGAAACCATGCTAAACGACAACTCTGCAGGTATGGATAAACCAGCCGCTGTACTTCTTGAAACTGTGCAGGGCGAGGGTGGTTTAAATGCTGCTTCAAACGAGTGGTTACAACGTTTGAGCAAAATCTGTAAAACCAATGACATTCTTGTGATTGTCGATGACATTCAAGCTGGTTGTGGACGCACAGGTACTTTCTTTAGCTTTGAGCCGTCAGGTATTCAACCAGATATCGTGACGCTATCGAAATCGATCGGTGGTTACGGTTTGCCAATGGCCGTCGTTCTACTTAAACCAGAGCTAGACCAGTGGAAGCCAGGTGAGCATAACGGCACGTTCCGTGGCAACAACCATGCATTTATTACCGCGGCGAAAGCATTAGAAATTTATTGGGCAAATGATGACTTTGAAACACACATCAAGCAGTGTTCAGACAAAGTAAGTGCTGTTATTGATCGCTGCGTTCGTCGTTTCCCACAAATGTTTGTGCAGAAAAAAGGTCGCGGCATGATGGTTGGTATTGAGTGTATCAACGGTGATATGGCATCTGAAATCGCGAAAAACTGTTTCGAAAACGGAATGGTAATTGAGACAGCTGGCCCTGACGACGAAGTCGTTAAGTTCTTCTGCCCACTTACGATTAGCGAGTCAGAATTAGACCAAGGACTAAGCATCTTTGAAAGTGCAGTGGAAACCATCGCTGCGAAACATTTCAAACAAGCATCTTAATAAGGATTATTAATTATGATCGTCAGAACACTCGATGAGTGTCGCAACAGTGAGCGACGTGTGGTTTCAGATAACTGGGAAAGTGTCCGTATGTTGTTGAAAGATGACAACATGGGTTTTTCTTTCCACATTACTACGATTTATGAAGGTACTGAAACACACATTCACTATCAAAATCACCTAGAATCGGTTTTTTGTATGAGCGGTGAAGGTGAAATTGAAGTCGTTGGTGGAGAAACTTACCCGATTAAACCGGGTACGTTATACATCCTTGATAAACACGATGAGCACTACTTGAGAGCTTATAAGAATAAAGAAATGGTAATGGCGTGCGTATTCAACCCACCAATTACCGGCGCTGAAGTGCACGATGAAAACGGTGTTTATCCTCTCGTTGACTAAAAGATAGAGGTGGGGTGCTTGTCGCCCCACGATCAACTATCTCTTCTTTTTTCTTTTAAAGTTACCAATCAAAAAAGGCTTATCATGACATTTACCGTAGAAAAAATCGGCGGTACATCAATGACAGCATTTGATGCTGTTCTCGACAACATTATTCTTCGTCCTAAATCGCCATACAATCGTATCTTTGTCGTTTCTGCATACGGCGGTATGACCGACGCGCTACTCGAATGTAAAAAAACCAGTAAGCCAGGTGTTTATCAGCTTATCGCGAAACGTGATGACAAATGGGAAGAAGCGCTAGCATATGTAGAAAGCCGTATGCTGCTCACAAATGAAAATATTTTCGCGGACCCAATGAATCGTATCCGTGCAGATAAATTCATTCGCTCACGTATTGCTGAAGCAAAAAACTGTATTGCGAACATTTTAGAAACGTGTCAGTACGGTCAGTTTTCGCTACGTCAGTATTTGCCTCAAGTTCGAGAGTTTCTGTCGTCTATCGGTGAGGCGCACAGTGCTTACAACACGGCACTGAAACTAAAAAATATGGGTATTAACGCTAAGTTCGTTGACCTGTCCGGTTGGGACAATCAAGCGCCAAGAAGCCTTGATGAATCGATCAGTGATGCGTTTGCTGATATCGATGTGTCAAAAGAACTGCCAATCGTTACAGGTTATGCTTACTGTAAGGAAGGCCTAATGCACACTTATGACCGAGGTTATAGTGAGATGACATTTAGCCGAATTGCAGCGATAACAAAAGCGGATTTAGCGGTAATTCACAAAGAATATCACTTGAGCTCTGCAGACCCGCGTGTTGTTGGTCCTGAAAAAGTTTTGCCAATTGGTAGTACAAACTATGACGTAGCAGACCAACTTGCTAACCTTGGCATGGAAGCGATTCACCCAAATGCAGCCGCAGGTTTACGCGAGAGTGGTATTGAGCTACAGATTAAAAATACATTTGAACCTGAACACGAAGGCACTTTGATCTCTTCAAGCTACCGCCCAGAAGAAGACAAAGTCGAAATTATCGCAGGTAAAGAAAAGGTGTTCGCACTGCATTTGTTTGACCAAGCGATGGTGGGAAAAGCCGATAACGTTAGCTACGAATTAATGGAAATTATCTCTGATGCTCGCGTAAGTTTAGTTGGTAAAGAGATGAACGCGAACTCTATTACTTACTATCTAGGTGGCAGTACTGATAGCTTGAACAAAGTATTGTATAAAGCTGAAAAACGCTATCCGAATGCATCGATTAAAGGCCGTATGGTCGCGCTGATTTCAGCCATCGGTTCTCAAATTGACACCAACAAGACACTGGCGAAAGGTGTACTTTCTTTGATGAACAATGGCGTAACGCCAGTTGCACTTCACTCATCAATGAGAAATGTAAACGTTCAGTTCGTAGTGGGTGATAAAGAATATCAGCGTGCGATTTGCGCGTTGCATGATGAATTCTTTCAGAGCAATAGTTTAACTAAATCGGTTAATGTGGCTTAGTTTATTCATGGTTAAAATATAAAGGAGAGCAGGTTTGCTCTCCTTTTTTGTGTTCTCAATATAGCCCGCTTTGCATGGAGTAAACTACCGAGCTAAGTGTGTCCGTAGAGATACAGATAAGCCAGCAGAACTCTGCTGGCTCAGTAACGCAATCTAGAGTGATTAATAAAATTACTTAACTTTATTCACTTCCTGTTTAAGCATTTCTAACTGCTGCATCTTTTCTTGCATCTGCAAAGAGTCGTAATTTAAAGAAGCAGGGTTCATAGTTGTACCGCGTTGCATTGGGTATTCAGGTAACGTTTTAAAGAAGTCGCCAACAACGCCTTGAATTGGTACAAACAACCACATGTTGTCTGCCATCCAACGTAGATACATTTGTGACTCGCTAGGACCTTTTTCAAATGGGTCAGCGCGTAAGTGAATGATTTTAGGCCAGTTTGGCACAGATCGCACGGCGTCGCTTAGGTTTCCTTCTAGAGTTGCAAAGTGAAGTTTCCAGTCATTCCAGCGTACTGCGTTTAGTTCACCATTTGAGGTGAAGTAGAGCAGAGACTCACGTGGTCCTTTCTCTTTTTTGCCCTCGAAGTATGGCATGAAGTTGTAGCCGTCTATATGGACACGCCAGTCTTTACCATTTGCTTTGTAACCTTCAGCAAGCTTTTCTTTCACGTCAGGAACGTCAGCTGCCGCCAACAATGTTGGCAACCAGTCTTGATGAGCCATCATTTCGTTGATTTTCGTTCCTGGCTTAATGACACCAGGCCAACGCACAAGTTGAGGCACACGCATACCGCCTTCCCAAGTCGTGCCTTTCTCACCGTGGAATGGGGTTGCGCCCCCATCAGGCCAAGTCATGGTCTCTGCGCCGTTATCTGTTGTATAAATAACGATGGTGTTGTCAGCAACGCCTAACTCATCGAGTTTGTCGAGCAATACGCCGACTTGATCGTCATGCTCTAACATGCCATCAGCGTAAATGCTAACACCGGATTTGCCTCGGTACTTCTCTTGTAATCGGGTCCAAACGTGCATGCGCGTAGAGTTATGCCAGATGAAGAAAGGCTTATCTGCTTTAACAGCTTTCTCCATAAACGATAAAGTGCTTTCGAGGAACTCTTCGTCCGCGTGTTCCATGCGTTTACGCGTCATTGGGCCAGTATCTTCAATCTTACCGTCGGCATAAGATTTAATTACACCACGAGGACCATAGTTTTTACGGAACTCTGGGTCTTTAGGGTAGTAGTAGGTTTCGGGCTCTTCTTCTGCATTAAGGTGGTACAAGTTACCAAAGAATTCATCAAAACCATGATTGGTAGGTAGGTGCTTATCTTGATCGCCCAAGTGGTTTTTACCGAACTGAGCTGTCATATAACCTTGATCTTTTAGTAAGTCAGCAATAGTTGGTGCCCAATCTGGAATTCCATGGTTGGAACCCGGCATACCAATCGTCAGCAAACCAGTGCGAAATGGTTCTTCGCCAGTAATGAATGCTGCTCGACCCGCAGTACAAGATTGTTGGCCGTAATGGTCTGTAAACAAAGCACCTTCGTTCGCGATACGATCGATGTTAGGGGTTTTGTAACGCATCATACCTTGGTTATATGCGCTGATGTTCCAGTAACCGACATCGTCACCGAAAATTGCAAGTATGTTGGGTTTGTCTGCCGCCATCGCTGCGCTGGACGTTGCTAACAGTCCGACGCCTACTGCGATTTTTCTCAATTGGTTTGCCATAAAAAACTCCAGGTGGTTGAGAGTAACGAGAAGCACAAGTAAACCTTGTGCTTAGGTGCTGCATAAGTTAATGATGTGTATAGAAAAATCCTCTTATACTCTTTATAACCATAAGTTATTGAGGGTATTTAACTATTTGTTTCTAAATAAAAATACTTGTCATTCTGATGATTTGGGGAGGTTTTAAAAATAGAGATGGGTCACTAATGAACACCAGAGCAGGTTGCTGGTGAGACGAATAAAGTTTCAGCAAAAACACCGAGATACTCCCTAATCGGGGGACGAAGAATGGAGCACTCATTTTGAAGGCCTTTCACTTCTAATTATTTGTATAACCAAGGGGTTAGCGACTATATTGATTCAAGTTGCACCATCTAAATACTAAGGATAGTTATGAGTCAGTGGTCAGGTCGGTTTCGGTGTCTATTTCTGGGTATCGTCATGGTGAGTGGTTCGTTTTTTTCCCAGGCATCAGTGATAGGGAGCCCCCAAAATACCACGAAGCTTGGGTTGGAATATGTTGGCACGCAAACGTGCGCGGAATGTCACCAACAAGAGGTGGAGGCTTGGAAGGGCTCTCATCACGATATGGCAATGAAACATGCAAACTCAGAATCTGTTCAAGGTGATTTTGATAACCGCACAGTGACGCATGAGGGGCAACCCAACCGTTTTTTTAGACAAGGCGAGGAGTATTGGGTCAATATTCAAGGCCCTGATGGTCAATGGCATGATTATAAAATTAGCTACACATTTGGCTGGAAACCGTTACAGCAATATATGGTGGAGTTTGAAGACGGTCGTGTACAGCTCATTCCTTTTGCGTGGGATTCAAGGACGAAATCGGAAGGTGGTCAGCGCTGGTTTCACCTTTATCCAGAGACAACAACGACAGATGAGTTTTACTGGACTAACACTGGGCAAAATTGGAATTTCATGTGTGCAGACTGTCATTCGACCAATGTAAAGAAGAACTATGACGCAATCAAAAATACCTACAACACGTCTTGGTCCGAGATCAATGTTGGTTGTGAAGCGTGTCATGGCCCTGCAAGTGGACACATCGAGTTGGCGAAAAAATCCGCATCTACAGGAGGCTCTTTCGATACAGATAGTCACTATGGTTTTGACCGAAATTTATCTAAAGCGGTAACCGAGTGGGTATTTGAGAAGGGCCACAGAACGTTACAACCAAAAGCAATCGCAGAAACAAATCAAGTTCAGACGTGCGCACAATGTCACAGCCGTCGAACGCAGTTAAATGAGACTGGTGATCACATTCAAGGCTCATTTTTAGATAAATATCGGTTAAGCCTGATCACTCCAGAACTCTACTACCACGATGGCCAAATTTACGATGAAGACTATGTTTACGGTTCATTTCTTCAGTCTGAAATGGCTGAAAAAGGCGTAACATGCACCAATTGCCACGATCCTCATTCGGCAAAACTAAACATCCCAGAAGAGTCAGTATGTTCACAATGTCATATAGCGTCAGAATATACCCCAGAAAACCACACCTTCCATGAAGCAGGATCCAAAGCATCACAATGTACGACTTGTCACATGCCAGAAACGACTTATATGCAGGTTGACCCGCGTAGAGACCACAGTTGGCACGTACCTAGACCTGACTTGAGCAAACACATCGATACGCCCAATGTATGTACGTCTTGTCATGAGGATAAGAGTAACCAGTGGGCGGATGCGCAGATAGCCGAATGGTTTCCTCACTCTCAATACCGCAATCAACAACACTTTGCTGTCGCGTTTTATGCCGATGCAATTGGGCACAAAGGGGCGGCGAATGCTCTGGCTTACTCTGCTCAGGATTCATCATTAAAAGACATCATACGAGCTTCTGCATTAGAGCGAATGGGCGGCAATACTGACCAAAATACGACTGTTTCGCTCGCAAGGGCCGTTAAAAATGAGAATGAAATGATTCGGCTCGGCGCAGTCGCGGGCTCGTCTGGTTATGAGTTTCATGATCGATGGCGAATTTTAGAACCACTGCTGGATGATCCCGTACTTTCAGTGAGGGCGGAGGCGGCTTCGGTATTAGTGACCAGCTATGCACAAATGACGCCGTTACAAAAAGATAGGATTCAACCACCGCTTGAAGAGTACATGGACATTCAAAAGTTTAACGCCGATCGTGGTTTCGGCAGAACCAATTTGGCAAATGTATACCGCAGCTTAGGCGAAATCGATAAGGCAATTGCGTTGTACCAAGAAGCGATAAGTATCGAGCCTTATTTCGAAAATAGTTACGTGAATTTATCGGACCTGTATCGGCGCCTTGGGAAAGAAAAAGCTGCGCTCTCGGTGTTACAACAAGGGATGAAAGCTCAGCCTAAATCCAGCTCATTACCTTACAGTGCCGGTCTTTCTTTGTTACGCCAAGGCAAGGAAGATGAGGCCAAAGCTCTACTTAAACATGCCGCAGAACTAGGAAAGACTAACGCTCACTACTGGTATGTTTATGGCCTAGCTTTAGAAAAAAGTGAAGTTCTGGAAGCCAGTAAGGCATTGCAGACTGCGTTTAAAGTTGGTGGGAACCCTCAACATTTATATGCTCAATGCGAAGTTCTAGCGAGAAATCATAAAAAAGGTGCTGTCGCTTTTGCTTTCGATAGGTGTCTAAAAGAGCTGAGTAATTATGCACCTAAGCAGGCTATTGATCAGCTGAAAGCATCTATTGCGAATCTGTAGAGATTAAACACCAATAGTAAAAAGTGGAGCCTTTATCGCGCCACTTTCTCTACTTAGTTTAGTCTACGTCTTTCGCTAGTCTAAGGCCCATGTCAGACATAATGACGGATTGGCTGGCAAAATCGCGGCGATAGTTTTCAGATTCGTCTGCGTCATAAGCAAAGCTGCCGCCACGTACAGACTTGTGTGCAAGGCTTTCTTTTTCCTCTTTTGCGTTTACCGGATTATCACTGGGCGCTGTTTTGTAATAACCTTCGTCAAAAGCATCAATCACAAACTCGCCTACGTTACCTGTCATGTCGTACAACCCGAGCTCGTTTGGTTGCTTTTGACCTACCTTATGAGCCTTATTGTGCGAGTTATTCGCATACCAAGCCACATCGTCAATATTGTTTGATCCAGAAAAAGTGAAGCCTTTACTTAAAATTCCGCCTTTAGCGGCAAACTCCCATTCTGCTTCTGTTGGTAGACGGTAATGCTCTCCCGTTTTTTCATTCAATTTCTTAATGAAATAATTGGCTTGTTGCCAACTAATATTATTGACGGGTGTATTTGGATCTCGAAAGTAGCTCAGAGAGGAGCCAGTGACAGCTTCAAAGAGCGATTGAGTTACCTCAAATTTTGACAAATAGAATCCATCAACGTTAACAGTGCGAGCTGGGCGCTCTGACTTTTGGGCTGATGGATTATCTGCGCCCATCGTAAACTGCCCACCTTCGACAAGAACCATATCTTGATCGATTTTCTGAGCGAGAGAGTGTGGTGGGGTTGTTGCACACCCATTAATTATCAGCGTGACCGATATGGCTGAGACAAGGGAAATAATCTTACTTTTGGGATGCTTCATTCGGCGACTCCGTCAACGACTTTGGTCAGAAAGTCTAGCAAGCAAAACCATAACAAACGGTTATACACACTATAACAAGCGCCGAGAATAATTGAACATTATCATCACCCTAGGTGATTAACTCGATGATTAGGTTTGACATCATTGGGGACAGGTTAGCAACTAAGAAGGTGATGAATGCACATAACTCAAGGGCCTCAGTTCAACGGAAAAGCATCTAAGCGTTTACATGTGATGGCAAAGCCCATTGGTGCTGCCTGCAACATCGATTGCACTTATTGTTATTACTTAAGCAAACAAGATTTGTTGGAATATAAGCAAGGGTGCTCGCTAATAATGGATGATGAAACCTTAGAGAGCTATATCCGCCAATACATAGAAGGGCAGAACACACCTGAAGTTATCTTCTCTTGGCAAGGTGGAGAGCCAACCATGCTGGGGTTGGATTACTTCAAAAGAATTGTTGAATTACAAGATAACTACCGCCCTCATGGTATTACGATCTCTAACGATCTTCAGACTAATGGCACGCTTCTTAATGATGAGTGGTGCGAGTTTCTAAAAGCGAACAACTTTCTTGTCGGTTTAAGCATCGATGGCCCTGAGATGATGCACAACGCTTACCGAACAAATCGAGCGGGAAGAGGCACATTTAAACAAGTGATGAACGCCGTTGAGCTATTACATAAGCATGAAGTGAAGTTCGCAACGCTCACGTGTGTGAACAACTTGACCAGCCGTAACCCATTGGAAGTGTATCGCTTCTTACGAGATGAAGTACGTTCCCCTCAAATGCAGTTTATTCCGATTGTTGAGCAGAAAACTTTCAGAACAACAGCGCCACAAACTTGGAAGCCCAATGAGCAACTAATGCAAGGTGATAAACGTCTGATTCCCGGCCACAAGGATTCGGTTGTCGAGCCATTTTGTGTGGCGGATGAAGCATGGGGTAACTTCCTTATCGCGATATTCAATGAGTGGGTCGTGCATGATATTGGTAACGTTTTTGTACAGTATTTTGAAGCGAGTTTGGAAACATGGATGGGAAGAAAAAACCCACTATGCACGCTAGGTGAAATCTGTGGCAAAGGTTTAGCAATGGAACCAAACGGTGATGTCTTTGCATGTGACCACTATGTTTACCCGGAATACAAGGTCGGAAATATTCACCGTGAAAAACTCGATACTCTCGCTTATAGCCCTGACCAGCAGAAATTCGGGTTTGCTAAAAGTCGTACACTGCCTCAGCAGTGTGTTAATTGCGATTATCAGTTTGCATGTTTTGGAGAATGCCCTAAAAACCGCTTTATTCGCACCAGAGAAGGTGAGCCCGGCCTTAACTATCTATGTGCAGGTTGGAAGAAGTTTTTTGCGCATGTCGACAAATCAATGGCGTACATTTTACGAGCGATGGGCAACCCTGTGGTACACGGCAAATACAGTGATAAGGCTTTGCACCTGAAAGCGTCTAATCGACCTGTTTTTGACACTAAGTTCTAAGATTCAACTGGTCCAGTTTTATAAAAATAAGGTCTCATCAATGCAAAAGATAACGCGTTTTACGAAGTCACTTTTAACGTTCACGATGAGTGTAGCGTTAAGCCAAGGCGCTTGGGCTCAGGATAAACCTCTGCTCAATTCAGATAAAGTTTCATCCGTTGAGATAGCATCTCAAGAAGAACCAATGACGCTAGTACAGCAAGTCGAAAAGTTGTCTTATGATGCACAAAACAAGAAGTTGTCTTCAGAAAAGCGTATTGATGCTTTACGTGAACTGGCCAACTACCCCAGCCAAAACGCTTTGGTTGCCGTCGCTCGTGGTTTGAAAGATGCAGATGCTGGAATTCGTGAAGCAGCAATTGTAGGAGCTCAACCCTATATGATAGAGCATCGCTGGCGTCTGGTTTCCCCGTTGCTAAGTGATGACGATGCAATGGTTCGAATTACCGCAGCGATAAACTTGGTTCGAGATTACGCCAGTTTAAGTTCGGAGCAGCAACAGTCACTCGAAGGCGCGGTGACTGATTTAACATCCTACTTGTCGCAGAAAGCTGACAACGTTTCTAGATTACTCCTTGCCGATGTATATCGTTGGCATCGAGAGTGGGACAAAGCGGCATTGATTTATCCAGAGCTAACCAAGCTGATGCCAAGTAACCCGCAAGTCTGGTTAAGCTATGCGGACAATTTTCGAGCGCAACAAAAAGATCGACAAGCTATCCAAGTACTTGATGAAGCAATCACACTTTTTCCTGATAACGCTGCTTTGCATTACTCGAAGTCGTTGGCGTTAGTAAGACTTAGTGAGAAGCATGATGCCGCTAGCGAAATTGAAAAGGCCGCTAACATGGCAAAGAACAACAGTTATTTTTGGTACTTAAATGGTGTTCTGCAAGAAGAGTTAGATCTTAAAAAATCTGTGGACGCTTTTGAAAAAGCTTATTTGATCTCTGGCGCGCCGGAGCAGCTTTATGCAGTGTGTGATATCTACATTCGTTACGATAACCCCAAGTCTGAACAGTGTTTAGCGGAACTTAAGAAAGTGGCTCCGGATTACGTGATTGATGAGCTTAATCAGAAAAAGGGACGTCAAAGTACTTCAGAGCAGGTTGACGCCAGCTAACTCAACACTTTATCAGTAAGCTTCTTTAATTAAAGCGTGTTTCTAGTTACAAGGTCACTTTCTGGTGTCGTTACATATGTTGCTCTGAATTGCGCTTGTTAATCGTGAACTATACTTTCATTTGGATTTGCATCCCGTACCTCAATATAAGGAATTAAAATGGCTATAAAGTTAAAGGTGATTGTCCTTGCGACAAGTTTTGCTCTGTCTAGCTATAGCATTGCTGCTGATGTGCAAGATCCTCTGCCGTCATGGAACAACACCGGTGCGAAGCAAGCTATTGTGGCGTTTGTTACTAAAACGACGACTCAAGGCTCGGACGCTTATGTTCCTGAAAGCCAAAGGATCGCTACGTTTGATAATGACGGGACGCTGTGGGCAGAAAAACCCGTTTATCTACAGCTGTTTTTTGCGATCGATAAAGTGAAAGAGATGGCCTCTGAGCATCCTGATTGGAAAACAACAGAACCTTTTGCTTCGGCAATAAAAGGTGACTTGGAGGGGGTTGGCAAGCAAGGCCTTGAAGGTGTGATGCAGCTTGTTATGGCGACTCACTCCGGAATGTCGACTGATCAGTTCCATCAAGAAGTGAAGGAGTGGATGAAAACGGCCGTGCATCCTACGACGGGAAAGCCATACACTGAAATGGTTTATCAACCGATGCTTGAGTTACTCGACTATTTGAGAGCAAATGACTACCAGACCTATATAATTTCTGGAGGTGGCATTGATTTCATGCGTGTTTGGGCACCAGAAGTGTACGGGATCCCAACGCAAAATATCGTTGGGACGACATTAAAAGCGGAGTATCAGGTCGTTGATGGAAAGCCAACGATTCAACGCTTGCCAGAAATTGATTTTGTGAATGATAAAGCGGTGAAGCCTGTCACGATCCAGAACTTCATTGGTAAGCGCCCGGTGATGGCATTTGGTAATTCTGACGGTGACTTACAAATGCTAGAGTGGACTAAAGCGGGGTCTGGCCCACGATTTTCAGCGGTTATCCATCACACGGATGACAAGCGTGAATGGGCGTATGATAAAGACTCTCACGTGGGGAAATTAGACAAATCATTTAAAGTGGGTGAAGAGCAAGGTTGGTTGTTTGTCGATATGAAACAAGATTGGAATCAAGTTTTTAAAGAAGCCATGAAAAAGTAGCGACCCAGCCAACGTAAACATTACACCAAAAATTTTTTGATAGGGGGTGATGAGCAAAACGCTCTTCATCTCCTCAACTTAACAATTCTGTTTGGTATCAGCATAAGCAAATATTGCGTGCGTCCGTATTGGTTATTTGATTGCTGTGTGGCATCATTGCTTAAAACCACTTAAGTGAATTTAAGTAATGACGCAAGAAGAGCGATTGATAGAGCTCAGAGCCAAGCTAGAGCTACAAAACAAAATAACGTTATCGGAAGTTTGCGAGTATTTTGGCATCTCTCGAGATTCAGCGCGTCGAGACTTAGTCAAGTTGAGCCAACTACCGGGATTACAAAGAATCCGAGGTGGCGTCATGCTTGCCCCGATATCTTCCTCTACAGAGGCGTACTCCAGTCGAGCAATTAGCGACACTAAACATCGCCTCGCTCAAGCGGCCGCTAAGCTTGTGGATGAGCGTGACCACCTTGTTGTTGATACCAGCACTATCTTATCTTTGCTCCCACTTTACGTAGAAAAAGCACGTTGTGAAGGAGATAAGCTCAACGTGGTCACCAACAGTATTGACGTACTAATCGCTGCTGAAAAAAGTGAATCAATGGACGTCCATTTCTTAGGTGGACACTTTGACCCCTACGCCAGAGCGATCTTGGGTGCACAAGCAGAACAGCAAATGAAGCAATATCATGTGAATAAGGCGTTTATTGGTGTGTGCGCGTTGTCATCCCGAGGGTTGACGACAAATAATGAGCTAGAAGCAACCATGAAACAAACCATGATAGAGCAAGCTCAACAAGTCATTGTCGTTTGTGAATCCCGCAAAATTGGAAGCGACAATTTTCACCATGTATGTGATTTGTCAAAGATCGACATCGTTATTACCGATCATGCTCCTCAATCAGATTTTCAACAACTTCTCGACCACAATGATATTGAATGTATTGTTGTTTCACCGAAATAAGGAATCTTAGTATGGCTTACGATCCCGTAAAGACCGCCGTGATTGGTTACGGATATTCAGCAAAAACCTTCCACTTACCCTTCATTAAAGCACTGCCAAACTTGACGTTGAGCGCAATAAGTTCTCGTCAACAGGAAGCGGTCCAAAATGATTGGCCAGATGCTCAGTGGTTTGCTGATGCCAATACTTTACTCGATGACAGTGACGCTGAGCTTGTGATCATCACTGCGCCAAATGATGTGCACTACGAGCTCGCAAAGCGCGCGTTGAACAATGGGAAACATGTCATTGTCGAAAAACCGTTTGTAACGCGCATAGAAGATGGGAATGAGTTGATCGCCTTAGCAGAAGAAAAAGGATTGGTTCTGAGCGTTTTTCATAATAGGCGTTGGGATGGCGACTTTCTCACCGTTAAATCGCTTATCGAACAAGGTAAGTTAGGTGATGTGAGGCTGTTTGAGTCGCACTTTGATCGCTACCGTCCTGAAGTTCGTCAACGCTGGCGAGAGCAGGCTCAAGATGGCGGTGGTATTTTATTCGATCTTGCTCCCCATCTTCTCGATCAGGCCTTGGTGTTATTTGGTTTGCCAGATGCGATAGACGCACAGTGTCGAATGATGCGTCCGGGCGCGACGACGATTGATTACTACAACTTAGTGCTTCATTACCCAGACCATATTGTGCATTTACATTCAAACTTATACAGCCCAGAACCAAACCTGCGTTATAAAGTATTGGGTACTGAGGCTAAATATGAAAAATACGGATTAGATCCTCAAGAAGGTTACTTAAAAGAAGGTCGATTACCGGAGAACGATGCTTGGTCAGAAGAGGACGAGGCGTTATACGGTGTCCGCTACGACGAAGACGGTGCGCAAACCATCAAAACGGAGAGAGGTGCGTATCAAGCTTATTTTGTTGGTGTGGCAGATGCCATTCGTTTGGGGACTGATAACCCGGTTCCTGCCGTTCAAGCAGTACAGAATATCGCTCTGATTGAGATGGCATTGGAAAGCAGTAAAACGGGTAAAACGATTCAGGTGAAATCATGAGCTTAACGCTTGAGCTCGTCGCTCAACAAGAGCATGAGCTTCAATTGAAAGAGTTTAACCATCAAGTTGCGTGGTCTATTGGTTTAGCTTTAAAAGAAGCGGCGGAAGCCTGTGACGCGGCTGTGGCTATTGAGGTCTACGGTTTTGGACAAACGCTATTTCAATACGCGATGACAGGAACGTGCGCTGACCATTTGGATTGGGTTCGTAGAAAGCGAAACTCAGTATTGAGATATGGTCGCAGCTCTTACTACCTCTCGCTATACAATAAGCAAAAGCAGCGTGATTTTGAAAATCAGCCACATCTCGATGCGCGTGAGTATTGTGCTCATGGTGGCGCGTTCCCAATTCGAATCATGGGTTCTGGTTTAATTGGGGTTGTGACGGTATCGGGTTTACCGCAGTTAGATGATCATCAGCTTGTTGTCGATGTATTAAAGACAATGGTAATGACCAGCACAGAGCTTGCTTAAAGTTGTGCGATATTACAGTGGCACGGCATTTATTTTGTGTCACTGAATTCTCTTATTAGCTCATTTTGCGTCCTATTATGTGAGGAAATATTTAATATTGCTCCCAACTTCCTACCTGAAAATTAAATCGATTTCATATAACCTATACGCTCATTCATACAAAAAGCCATCGAAGCTGGCAGTTGGCAAATGTCCTTTAGAAGAAAAGAAAAACTTAATCTTAGAAACCTTATTGTAATCTTGTGTGTTTTCAGTGTGCTTGTCACTTTGATCAATGCGTTTTATTCGATCTATCGAGTGCAACGAGATCTCATCATCAATAACACGTTAGAGTCCAACCGCGTTTATGCGCAAAAAATGTCAGAAATGACGGACTCTTTCATAGAAAGCTCAATGTCGCAGTTAAAATACAGTGCGAACTTGCTAAAAGATAAGATGCACGATGCTCAGTTTCTTGACGAAGAGGCGGAGAGGCTGAGAAAGCAAACCAAATCATTCAACTCTGTGGTTGTCGTTAATGCGAAAGGCGTCATTATTTCTGTATCACCAGAGACACTTCAGGTGAAAGGTGTAAAGCTCGTTGGTGAAAGAAAACGTCAATCTTTAAATGCTCAAGCGCCCGTTGTCACTGAGCCATTCATCTCACCCGCAGGAAATTATCTGTTAACGATCTCATACCCTATATTTTCTCAGTCCAATGAATATTTAGGCTATATCGGCGGTACTATCTATTTAGAGAAGGACAATATTCTTGCGGAATTACTTAGCCAGCATGCTTACAAAGATGGCTCTTTCCTTTACGTTGTGGACGAAAGCAATACGCTGATCTACCACCCAGATAAATCGCGGGTTGGTGAAGTGATCAACGATAATATGGCAATTAACGCTGTGACAATGGGTCAGCGTGGTAACAAAGAAATTGTGAACTCTCGCGGTGTTGAAATGCTAGCAGGGTATGCACCAGTTGAATCATCAGGGTGGGGCATTGTCGCTCAGCGCCCGAAATCAATGACGTTAATGGTGCTAGATGAGCAGATGTGGAGTGTATTTTTCAAATCGATTCCAATTGGTTTATTAACTCTGCTGTTGATCTGGTTCTTCTCGCTACTTATTTCAAGACCATTATGGCAATTGGCTGGCGCTGTTCGAGGAGTAGAAGAGCACTCCTCATCCATCGATGATTTGAAGCTGGTTAAGTCTTGGTATTTTGAGGTTTCACATTTGAAGCTCAGTTTTCTCAAAGCGTTTGGTATCGTTTCAAAAACCATTGATAAGCTGCAATTGGATACGCTAACAGACGCGATGACTGGGTTGTTAAATCGACGCGGCTTAGACAAAGTTCTAGGCTTGTTTAAGCAAGAAAACACCGCTTTTTCTATTTTAGCTTTGGATATTGATCACTTTAAGAGCGTCAATGATAACTATGGTCATGATGTGGGTGACAATCTACTCAAAGAATTCGCTCAGTTGATGAAAGAGCAAGCCCGAGCGAATGATCATCTTTGCCGTTCCGGTGGGGAAGAGTTCATGATGTTCCTTGAAGCGACGGATGTTCATCACGCGGTTGATGTCGCTGAGCGGATTAGGCATAACGTAGAAAAACACGATTTCCTAGTCGTTGGTAAGGTAACGGTATCACTTGGTGTTTCTCACTGGAAAGGCAACGATATGCCAATTGAAGCGGTAATGAAAGACGCTGACAACGCTCTGTATAAAGCAAAACGCAACGGAAGAAACAGAACCGAGTTGGGTGAAGACGCACAATAGGTATAGTGCTATGCGCTGAACGTAAAACGCGCCAGTTACCAAGCTTTTGTTTTACTCGTTGGCGTAGCCGCTACCAATTGCTCTAAATGGCAAGTCGAGTTCTAACTCTGGAATTTGCTTGCCCACCCAAGCCGGGAATGTATTGCTATTTGGTCCTGGAAACAACGTGTATTCTTCAGCCCAAGGGTATTGGTTGATAACGCTTTGTATTTTTGGGATAAGTTTATCGGCTTTTTCACCTTGTATTGAGAGTATTTTTTCTGGCTTCGCACCGTACCAGTAGCGATCTGGTGTGCCCGTTTGGTATTGATACAGAGCGGGTTGTCCACGATTCACGCGCCACCCGACCACTTCATACACGGTATATTCGTTCGCATTTTCAGGCTTTATCGCAAACCAAGTGTGCACCGCAAACCAGCCTCGCCAACCAAATGCATCTGCGGCATAAAACTCAATTACGGCATGTTTTACATTGGAAGGGTCGGGCGCGATACCGGCAGGTTCTCTGCTTGCGGTACGCCAATCTCCTTGAGTGCATCCACCCATCAAAGCTGCGATTGATATCAAGCCAACTTTTAATAGATGAGTAAAACTGAGAGAGTTTTTCATTGATCGCTCCTAGACCAACCGATGTTGGAAATGCTTTATTGATTTTAGCTATAAAATAGGTGCAAGCCTTATTGTTAAATCTTCCCTTCGTTAAAAAGAAGGGAAGGCTAGCGCCACAATATCGGATCATACGTAATAATGAGGTAAGCAGATTTGTAACATGTGGCATAGACAATATTGTCTCTCTCTATTAACTTGCTTAGTTGCGTATGAAAAAGTAAGAGCTTGTACGTATATTGCTTACACTATTTATTACCTTTAAATTCAATAAAAACAATTGCTTGGGTGTTGTTGGGGGCGATTAAATAGGCTGTTTTATCCTCAGCTGCATTGTGATTTCCCCATTTTTAGCGGAATTTCATCGTACATCCTTTTACTGTATTTAGAGACTTGCGTACACCTGTGGCACAATAGGCGATTATTGAGGAGTGCTGTTTGGTAATGCAAATGGCAGAAAAATAACTAGAAATTGAATAACCAATGTTTAAATCAAAAAGTATACTTGCATTATGCATGTTCGCATTTGGCTGTTTTGCCAATCAAGATAGTGAACCAACGTCCGTTGTACTGAACTATGGTGACTCTTCACTCAGTGCTGATATTCAAGCAAATCGAAAATTTCATGTGGTCCAAGATAATGAAAGTGAGCATGTGGAGTTTTCTGGAGGAGTCACGAAGGAATATTCCGATTACATTGTTAATATACATATCATCAGAAAAAGCAAAATACGCAGATCAAGTCGAGAGCTGAATACCACCGTATTGATGAACAGCGATCAGCTTGAAAAGCCTTTAGTGGTTGGTATTGAAAATGATGAGTTCACCAGTATTACTTTGCGTTAATACTTGGTATTTACCGAATAGGAATGGTTGAACCGATGCTCTCAATACGTCGCTATCGCACAGAGGATGCTCCAATATTGTGGACACTTTTTTACCACACTGTACGAGTCATTAATCGTCGCGATTATACCGAATCACAAGTTTCAGCTTGGGCCCCATCAGATTTTGATCTCAATTCATGGCAACGCACAATGGATGTTATTCAACCCTATATTGCGGAAATAGAAGGGCAGGTCGTTGGCTATTGTGATTTGCAAAGTGACGGCTTGATTGACCATTTCTTTTGTCACCATGAATATCAAGGCCAAGGTATTGGTCGTGATTTGATGTCTTTTCTATTTTCACAGGCGAAAGTAAAGGGGATAGAGCGACTGTACTCTGAAGTGAGTATCACTGCCCGGCCTTTCTACGAGAAAATGGGGTTCACAGTTAAGGTTCAGCAACGTGCTGAAGTTAGGGGAGAAACCTTAACTAACTTTATGATGGAAAAGTATATTTCATTGAAATCGTGAGCATTTAGTGAGCTTGAACACAGATATAAAATGTTTTCCAATGTGAAAACAAGTTCATTGATCTCGCACCAAAGTTTTGTTTGAAAACAGTGTGCATAATCTTCTCTGGAACAAGCCATTACTGCATTTTTCGTCTCTGAAGGCTTAGTCAGAGCCTAAAAGCTTCGGTATTGCGGTGGGTAATGGCGTTCCAAACGCCAAACGTGTCTGGCTAACCATCTCAGGAAGAGAAGTAGTACTATGCGCCCTTATCTCAAATACATTATTCCAACATTGATACCATTGCTTATTTGGTTAATGCCCCTCTCTGCATTCCCATTTGATGGCATTACTATCGTCCAGCAGAGAGTGATCGCAATCTTCTTGCTTGCTGCACTCTGTTGGGTGTTTGAACCCATTCCAATCTACGCCACTTCGGTCGTTATCATTGTGCTCGAACTATTGCTTGTTTCGAATAAAAGCATCGTGCTTTTTCGCTTGCAAGAAGGGCAGCCACATTTTGGTGAGCTGTTGCAATATAACGAGATAATGGCGACTTTCGCTAGCCCGATTATTATGCTATTCCTCGGCGGGTTCTTTTTAGCTATGGCGGCGACAAAGTACAGGCTGGATGTCAACTTAGCACGCGTGTTGCTAAAACCATTTGGGCAAAACCCAAAGTTCGTTATGTTGGGTTTGATGTTGATCACCGCTGTCTTTTCCATGTTTATGTCAAACACCGCAACAACAGCGATGATGTTGTCGATTCTAACCCCTGTGATTGCGGTATTTGGGCCTAAAGATCCCGGTCGAATTGCGTTTGCCTTGTGTATTCCCGTTGCCGCCAACATTGGTGGTATTGGTACACCAATCGGCACACCCCCGAATGCTATCGCGCTGAAATATTTGGTTGGTGACAACTTAATTACCTTTGGTGAATGGATGGTATTTGGCGTGCCATTCGTCATTGTGATGATGGCACTAGCGTGGTTTCTGATTGGCTTTTTGTATAAAGCCGAGCAAACCACCATCGATCTGAACATTAAGAGCAAGTTTTTGAAAACACCAAAAGCGATGATTGTCTATGTCACCTTCGCAGGTACGATTATTCTTTGGTTGATGGGTTCAGCACATGGAATGAACTCTTACACAGTGGCATTAATTCCGGTCGCGGTATTCTCATTGACGGGCATTATCAACAAAGAAGATTTGAAGAAAATTTCTTGGGACGTGCTTTGGTTGGTGTCAGGTGGTATCGCTCTGGGGCTTGCTCTGGATAAAACCGGGCTTGCGAAGCTGGTGGTACACAGTATTCCGTTTGATCAGTTCTCGCCATATGTGGTCTTGTTTGGTGCGGCGTTCTTGTGCTTGTTAATGGCAAACTTTATGTCGCATACGGCCACTGCAAACTTGCTTATGCCGATTATGGCTGCGCTAGGTACCTCGATGACTTCGTTAACGCCATTGGGTGGAGAAGTGACGCTGATCTTAGTCGTGACATTTGCCGCGTCACTCGGTATGTCGTTACCAATCAGTACGCCACCAAACGCGTTAGCTCATGCTACTGGGCATGTCGAAAGCAGCCAAATGGCTCGTATCGGTGCAGTGCTGGGCGTGATTGGTGTATTACTTAGTTTTGTTATGGTTTGGATTTTACATACAGTTGGGCATATTGGGTAACCCATGTACGAAACGAAACTAGATGCGTTAGTACAACGCTATTTTAACCATCTTGAACGCCGATTAACGGTTTTATCCGGATCGGTGCTGATCGAGCAAGCTGGCTACAACGATCGGTTGTACTACGTGCTTTCAGGAGAGTTGGCTGGCTACTATGCGGAAGACGACAAGAAGCCAATTCAGGTATTTTCTGCGTCTCAAGGTGCGTTTATTGGCGTACATAGTTTCTTTTCTGGTACATGGACAGCCTCTTCGACAGTGATTGCTCAAACCGATGTTGAACTGGCTTGGATACAGCGTGATACGCCCGCGGTGGAAGAGGCGACATACGGACCATTGACGACACAATTTATGCCTGTGATGGTGAACGAGTTATCTCGGCGTCAACGGCGTGCAATGCAAGAGGCCTTGGCTAAAGAAAAAGCGTTGCAAAAGCTGCATACCGCAGAGCAAATGACAACGTTAGGGCAGCTTGCCGCGGGTATTGCTCATGAGTTGAACAATGCTATTGGTGTGGTAAGCAGTAAATCTGAGCGTCTCGAGTCGGTCATCATGGAATTGCTTGAAGAAGTTCATCCGGAAGCGAGTCAGTTTTTTGATTTTGGTTTGATGCAAGGACAGAAAGTCTCTTCCAGCGAAGCGAGAAAGCGGGGGCGTCACTTCGAAAAATATTACGGCTTACCCAAGGATCTCGCGCGTGATCTCGCACGTGCCGTTCCAAATAATTTCCTGTCGGAGCATTGGTTAAAAAGACCCGAAGAAGCGATACGTTTCTGGCAAATGGGGCGAGACCTTCATGATTTGCGTATTGCCTCTAAACATACTGTTGGCATTGTACGTTCAGTGAAACAATTGGGGCGTACGGATATCGATTTGGATGAAGCGTTTAATATTAATGACTCAATCAATCGAGCGCTGGCCCTATTGCAAAGTGACTTAAGACGCGTGAGCGTACGTTTTAGCCCAGCGGAGTTGCCGGACTTTGTTGGCTCTCAAACCGAACTCGTACAAGTTTGGGTCAATATTTTAAAGAATGCGTGTGATGCACTTGGTCAAACCGAAGACCCGGGGATCGAAATACATACTCGAGAGAGTAAGGGGAAAATTTTGGTCACGATTGCTAACAACGGACCAGAAATCGATGAAGCGACACGCAGAAAAATTTTCCGGCCAAACTTCACCACTAAAAAGGGTGGGTTGTCGTTTGGTTTAGGATTAGGGCTGTCGATTGTGAAACGCATTATCGCCGGATATAACGGCTCTATTGTGGTAAAGAGCGACAGTGAAAAAACAATTTTTAGAATCAAGTTACCAGTAGAGGGTGAACATGGAGAAGCTTAATGTAATTTGCGTTGATGACCAACGAGAGGTATTAAGCGCGGTTCTACAAGACTTAGAGCCGTTACATCAGTGGTTGAATATCGAAGACTGCGAATCCGCAGGTGAAGTTCTAGAACTGATGGATGAGCTTGATGCAGAAGGCGAGATGATCGCATTAATAATTTCCGATCATGTCATGCCAGGTAAAACAGGAGTGGAACTACTGACAGAGGTATCACAAGACAGTCGTTTTGTTCGCACACGTAAAGTGCTTCTGACGGGGCAGGCGACGCACACGGATACCATTAATGCGATTAACTCCGCAGGTATTGATCGCTACTTTGAGAAGCCATGGCAAGCGAGCCAATTGATTGAGTGCGTTAGAAACTTGGTGACTCAATATATCTTTGATATGGGCTTAGATTACACTCAATATCACGAACACTTAGATCAGAGTGTTGTTTTTGAGCGCCTACGTTAATCAAGGCTCTCTAAGGTTGTTTTCGTCACGGCCAGTTAGTGTCTGAAATTTACTGTGAGTAGTTCAGCATGCTTAACGTGGCCGTGCGGAATATCGTTAATTCTGGGATTATTTCGCCGAAGAACGGTTTAGCTCAATGAATAGCGACTGGCACTGGCAACAGAGAGTGGTTTAGAGAACCAATAACCTTGCAAATAATCGACGCCCATCTCGGAAAAGAAGTCACACATTTTTGCGTTTTCGATGCCTTCTATCACCACTTCAATATTATTTTCCTGACACATAGTGATAAGAAACTTCAAATACTCTTGAGAAGAGCGATTGGTCAGTGTCTTCCATGCCATCGACTTATCAATTTTGATTTGTGTCATCGGCAAGTCGAAGAAGCTATTTAATGAACTGTAACCAGAGCCAAAGTCATCGAGCGAGAGTGCAAAACCTAACTCCCTGAGCGTGCTTAGAGGGGCAATAGCCGTTTGGTTATTATCCAAAATAAACGTTTCTGTCAGCTCCAAAACAATAGACTCGGGGTCAACGCCAGCTTCATCCGCCATGGCTTTAATTCGCGTAGGGAATTCGCTGTTCATCAACTGAAGTACAGAAACGTTCACGTTAACACGAACTTGGTTTTGGTAACGTTCACGGTAGTTTTTGATGAATTCACACGCTTTGGCAAATACTTGATATCCTAGTTCGACGATCAATCCTTTGTTCTCTGCGACGGGGATGAATTCGTCAGGATAAATTTCGCCAAACTCTTTGCTACGCCAGCGAACTAGCGATTCGAAGCTCACCACTTTTGAGCTTTTGGCGTCAATAATTGGCTGAAACTTAACACTTAATGTCTGTTTTTCTAGCGCACTTTTAAGACCTTGCTCAATAAAGAAGTAGCGATCAACGGCATGCTGCGTCTTCTCACTGTAGACCGCGACGCGGTCTCTATTTTGTTCGCTCGCGTACTGACAAGTTCTTGCCGCTTTACGTAAAATCTCCTCTGCGGAGTGACTAGGGTCAATACAAGGATACAAACCAATGCTAATGTTGCTACCTAGGTATTGGCCTTCTTCAATCACCGCTTCATGGTAGGTTTGTTTTAAACTTTCAGCGTAACTCTGTAGCGCTTCTATTGAGCACTCATCGTGAATCAAAATCGCAAAGTCATCATCATGCACGCGATACACCGAGCTGTTTGGAGAGGGCAAGTGACTGAGAGTTTGTAGCAACTTCTCTACTAATCCATCGACCAGTTCGCTGCCATATTGATTCAAGTAAGATTTGATGTCTTCGATCTGAATATAACAAATAGACGCGCAAGAATCGGTGGTACGTACACTGTCTTCGATATCCAGCAAGAGATGGGCGCGGTTAGCCATGCCTGACGCGTTGTCATGAAATGCAACTTGATGGATGTAACTTTCCATCAGCTTACGCTCAGAAATATCGCGATGGCTGCCAACCATGTAATGGCCATGTTCTGTTTCTTTGGTCATGGCTACGCCTTCTATCCAGACGTATTGTCCATTGGGTTTACGCACTCGGTAAGTGGTTGTAACCCTCTTATTGTTGGTCGTGATGTGCGCATCGACTCTTGTGGACAGCCTTTCTCGATCAAGAGGGTGAACAAGCTCTAACCATTGCTCTAAACTGATTCGGCCAGCGTTAATACCGAGCTGTTCATAGAAGCCTTTGTTGTAAAATACCATGGTACCAAACTCATCCATGTAGAAGAGGCCTTCGTTAAATACGTCGAAGATATGAATGAATCGTTCTTCAACGATTTTCAGGAACTCTCGGTCACTATCTGAGGCTTGTTGGTCAAATATGGTGGTCAAGATATTTCCTCCTCGAGCGTGTTAGCATCAGAGATGAGTGTGGGGGTTTGATAACATAGAGTTGATCTGTTGGCGTACATTACAATCACAAAAGTATCAGTTCAAATTGTTTGGCTATCATTTTATGCGCTACTAGGTTAATAACATACTAAGATTAGGCGGCTAATCATCGACATTTATAAAAAATAGTCAACAGTAAAAATCATTTATAAAATACAGTTATTGATGCTGTCCGCAATCTATAAATATTTATGAATAATTATCCTCAAGTTATTTTAAGACGTGTCGGTTAGAGGTTCTGCTCTTGAGTGTCATATCTGTATATTTGCTAGGCTAAAGACCATATTAACAAAAAGGGCTTAGTGATAGCGATGGGTTATTAATTGACAGGATGCTCATTAATAGTAATCAATTCTAATTTATTATCACGCCAATTAATCAAATCTCTTATAATACTGCCGTTAATATCGAGTAAGCTTTCTTTTTATGCAGTACGATCCAAAAAATTCAATCAAAATTGCGCTCGCTGATGTCGGCGTTGGTATGTTTGTTACCGCGATAGAGCACAACAAGCGCGTAAATTTAGCCAATGCAGGGCGGATATCTAGCCCAGAGGGCATTAAGAAGCTTACCGCGAGCGGCGTGAAGTATGTTTGGGTAGATCAAACATTATCTTCTCAGAAGTGTGTCTTTAAGCCTGTGGATGAATCCATTGTTGCCGTAGAAGAGGAGCGAGAGCCCAAGTCCTCTGACTTTTCGAAGGTTCAACGCGCTTATCGCTCGAGAGATGTTCAACATAAACGAGCCAAAAAGCTAATTGCGGAAGCAAAAGATCTGGCGCAGAAACTATTGAATCAAACTTTTGAAGGCAAAATCATTGAAGTTGATGAGGTAGAAGCTTGGGCCGATGATGTCATTGAAAGCGTTTTTATCGACTCAGATGCGTTGCAATGTGTTTCTGCACTCCGAAAAAAAGACTCCTACTTGTTGGAACACTCCGTCAATGTGGCTTGCCTTTTAGTATCATTTGGTAAGTACTTGGGGTTAGATAAGCAGACATTAAAGCAGCTCGCTATTGGTGGCATCATTCATGATGTAGGTAAAATTAAAGTTGATGACAAGATTTTGCATAAACCAGCAAAGCTAACACCTGAAGAGTTTGAACACATGAAGCTACATCAAGTGTTCGCTGGTGAGATTATTCTCCATGTAAAGGGCCTTAGTGATGTGAGTCGCGATGTCTGTTTGATGCATCATGAGAAGTTAGATGGCAATGGTTACCCTAGAGGCTTGAAGGGCGATGAGATTCCGATTCACGGCCGCATGAGTTGTATTGTTGATATTTACGATGCATTGACGGCCGATCGCTGCTACAAAAAAGGCATGAGCTCAGCAGAGGCGTTTAAAATATTGTTGAGTTTAACGCCATTTCATTTAGATGCAGACCTAGTCTACAAGTTCATTAATTGCGTTGGGATGTACCCAGTGGGCTCTATTGTTGAGTTGAGTGATGGGCGTGTTGGTATTGTTTGGTCCTCAAATGACTCTCAAGCTTTAAAGCCAGAAGTGAAGTGTTTTTACTCACGCAAATATCAGCGTTATATCGATGTGGCGATGGTCGATTTGAAAAATAGCCTACACAAAATAGAAAGAGCAGTCGCTCCGTCATCGTTAGAAATCGATCCCAAGCCTTTTTATGATTAAGAAAAATAAACATGCTTTACAACCTTGCATGCAGAGCGTATTTTGATTGCATAACTATCTATTAATGGTTTCTAAATTATGTAGGGACTAGGTGGTTATTAAAGAATCGAGTTTCATGGATGGAAACTGAGCTAGGAATATCTCAATAAAGATTGAGATATAACCCTCAACTTTTTGCGGGAAGGGATGCCAATGCAAATTGATACATGGATTTTTTACACCCTGGCCATTTTGGTGCTCACTGCATCGCCTGGGCCAAGCTCATTGCTGTGTTTAAGTAAAGGTGTGAGTAGTGGGTTTCGTATTGCCCTCATGACTGCGCTAGGCAGTTTATCAGCGATCACTATTATATTAACGCTTTCTTTTACCGGGTTAGGGGTTGTGATTGCCTCATCTGAGCTGGTCTTCAATATCATCAAATGGTGTGGTGCCGCTTATTTAATCTGGTTAGGCATTCAAGCGCTGCGCTCTTCTCAAACGGATTTTGACAAAACGGCAGCCGTCCAAAGCTCCTCGAATACGATCAGCGCGTTCACCAGTGGTTTTATTGTTGGCGCTAGTAACCCGAAAGCGATTGTCTTTTTTACCGCTTTGTTTCCTCAGTTCATTGATCCCTCTGCGCCTTTGCTGGCTCAATACGCGATTTTTGCATCTACATTTGTGGTGTTTGAGCTAAGTTGGCTAACATTTTATGCATTATTAGGTGTAAAAGCTTCAGACTGGCTGTTTGTCGCTGGAAGAGCCAAGTTGTTCAATCGCCTGACTGGCGGAGTATTTATTAGCGCGGGCGTCATGTTGTCGACGGCAAACCGATGAGAAAGCGCGTGTTCGGTGCATGGTTGGATTATTTCAATAGCGTAAGTTGCAATAACCTAATTTAGCGTTAGCTTATTTCCATTATGGAAATAGACGTTTTGTTTATTTTCATTAGTGGCAACAGGTAAGCCGGAGTAAAATCACGTTACTCTTTAGGGGTAGAATCCATGTTTTATCTTGTGGGTTTGTGGTTACTTTTTCAGGGACATCTCAGATGAAAAGCCTTTCTGAACTACAACAACGTTTTCTAGACATTGCGACTGATGTTCGTCTTTCTCCAAAACAAAAGTCGAACTTTTTGGCCTTGGAGGCGGAAGCATGTATTCCTTACATGTCGATTTCCCCATCGCTAAGACAAGCAATGGATGAAGGAATCATCTGTGATATGTTTGAAGGCCATGCACCTTTCAAACCACGCTATGTGCTGCCTGATTACGCTAAGTTCCTATCGCAAGGCTCTGAGTATCTAGAGTTGCTTCCAGCTGCCGATTTCGATGATGCGCTGAATATGCTCACCATCATTTACCATCATGTTCCATCGGTAACGAATATTCCGGTGTATTTAGGTCAGTTGGATCATGTCTTACTGCCTTACATAGGCGACCTGACAGAGAATCAAATTTACAAAAAGTTAAAACATTTTTGGATCATGTTGGATCGCACATTGCCAGATGCGTTTATGCACGTGAATGTCGGACCGACAGACAACATTATTTGTCGCACTATTTTAAAAGTGGACGCCGAGCTCAAGCAGATTGCGCCAAATCTTACTTTCATGTACGACGAGTCGGTCACGCCTGATGATTTACTTCGTCAAGCGACGCAGAATATTTGCGAGTGTAGTAAGCCTCATATTGCCAATTACCCTGTGCACTCGAAAGCCTACAGCGGTTCACGTTTTGGTATTGTAAGTTGCTACAATTCACTGCCACTGGCTGGTGGCTCAAACACGCTGGTGCGAATGAACCTAAAAGAAGTTGCAGAACGAGCATCGGATTGTAACGACTTCTTAAACAGTGTTTTGCCTTTATACCATCAATTAATGGTTGAGTTGATGGACGCTAGAAGTACGCACTTGCATGAAAAGTCCAATTTCTTTCAAGGATTTTTGACGCAAGAAGGGTTGATTGAAGAGTCCCGTTTCGCACCAATGTATGGCATTTATGGTATGGCAGAAGCGGTGAATCTTCTGTTCGAAAAAGAAGGCCAAACGGGGCAGTACGGAAAAGATGAACGTGCGAATGCCTTTGCTCATGATGTTTCAGCCACACTGGCGAAACTAGTGGAGTCAACCCCAGTGAAATATGGTTTGGATGGCAAAGCGCTCTTACATGCTCAAGGTGGTATTAGCTTAGATCTTGGCGTTACGCCAGGTGTGCGTCTTCCTTATGGCACGGAGCCAGACCCTGTCACTTATGTACAAGCAACAGCTGAGCATCACCAGTATTATCGTGCAGGTATCAGCGATATTTTGACGATTGATGAAACGGTGAAATCAAACCCAGAAGCGATGTTCAATTTGTGCAAAGGGGCGTTAAATGCTGGTTATCGTGAGTTTACCGCGAATGTGGCCTCAAATGATTTGATTCGCGTTACGGGATACATGGTCAAACTTTCTGATATCGCAAAATATGATGCAGAAGGTTCGAGAACCAATACGACGTTTCTGGGAGCAGAGGCGGCAAGAAATACTGGGATTTTAGAACGCTCACCACGTGTGGTGAGTCATGAAATGACACCGACCTACACGCAGGCGTAAAGGTCGGTTTAGGAAAGAACAAGATGTCTAGACGAAGTGGAAGCCTTTTGGCAAAAGTCACTCGTATCCTTCCTTTCTCTTGTGTTGATGGGCCAGGAAATCGTCTAGTCATCTTTCTACAGGGTTGTAACTATCAGTGTTTGAACTGTCATAACCCTCATACAATAAACCATTGTAATCACTGTGGTGATTGTGTGAGTGAGTGCCCGGCAGACGCACTGAAGTTCGACGAAAACAACAACGTTGTTTGGCTTAAAGAGGAGTGCACCCACTGCGATCATTGTATAGAGATATGTCAGAACCAATCTAATCCAAAAATTACTGACTACTCTGTGGTAACAATGCTCGATTTGATACGCAAGCATCGCTTTTTCATCAGTGGTGTTACAGTATCCGGTGGGGAATCTACCTTACAACTTCCTTTCATTATTGAGCTGTTTAAAGGGATGAAGCAAGATCCTGAGTTACAGCACCTTTCTTGTTTCATCGACAGCAATGGCTCTTTATCAGTGACAGGTTGGCAGCGTGTGCTTCCTTTTCTGGACGGTGCGATGATCGATTTGAAATCGTGGCAGACAGAGACGCACCAGTGGCTAACTGGGCGTGATAATCATCGTGTATTCAAAACGCTTCAGTACCTTGCAAAGCATGAAAAATTGTATGAAGTTCGGTTACTGCATATTCCAGGGAAAAGTGATTTAGATATAGAAATCGTAGCGATTGGGCGCTATTTGAGTACTTTACCTGAATCGGTGCTTATCCGTTTAAATGCATTTCAACATCACGGAGTCATGGGGGAGGCGCTAACCTGGGATGCGTGCTCTCGCCATGATATCGAACGCTTAAAATCAGAACTTTTACGTTACGTGAGTAACCCCATCGCAGTGCCGACTGTACTCACGTAATGCAGTTTTGATTCGTTATCTTACTCACGCATCGCACGCGTCTAGCATGGCACAGGCATCGAGCAATTGTTTTTGTAGCCATTTTAAAGCCGGATCGTTCAAGCTCGCTTTGTTCCAAACGAGGCTGTAGGCTACCTGTCCATAATCGAATGGAAGGGATTGTTCAACCAAGCCTTTTGCTTGCATGGCCGCCCTTGCCCAAAGTTTGGAACAGGTGAACAAGTAATCTGAGTGCTGACACATCACCGCAGCTGAGCCAAAATCCGCTACACGCATAGCCATGTTTCGCTTCGAGTGCCTTTGTGTGAGGTTCTGCTCGAAATAAGGTTGTGAGAGATCTTTATCATGAATCCCAATGTGTCTTGCACAGAGGTAGCTTTCAACAGACAAAGGCTGTTTAGAGAGTGGATTTGATGGTCCCATTAAACAAACCATTTCGTCTTTCAGAATGGTTTGCCATACCAAGTCTTTGTTTTGCGTGGGCGGCTGACTAAGATCGTGTGGAAGCAGCAAAAAGTCCACTTGGCCTCTTACCAACGCATCGAAACTCATTTCCTCTTTTGCATGCACATTCAAATGTGCGTGATTACCGAGTTGCTGAGATAAATGTTGTAGAACTGGCGCAAAAAGCTCAAACGAACTTTCACGCATAGCTAATGAGAAACTGCCCTGATAGTAAGCTGGATTAAATGAGCCCTGATGTAATAATCCATTCATGCTAGAGAGTATGCCATGGATTGAGGGGCCAATGTGCAGCGCAAATGCTGTTGGTACCAAGCGAGTACCATCGCGATAGAAAAGATCATCTTTCAGCGTTTCACGTAATTGCCCAAGTGTTTTACTGACGCTCGAAGGTGTTACACACAGGCGCTCTGCGGCAAGCGTAACACTGTGAGTGGTTAACAACATATGCAATACAGTGAGATGTTTTAGGCTAATGCGTGAAAGAGCAATGTAGTCCATAAATAGCATGGTTTCTTATGATTTTTGGCAGTATATCAGGATGAAACAAATTTTTACTATTGTTTATCTCGTAAATGAGCATCTTTCGCTTTGAGCTCAATGTATTTAACGTGTTGCGTAAAAATAATTTGAGCTTTGTAAGATTAAAGAACTCTCTTGGATTTGTTAGGTCTTTGGCGTTTTCCTTTCTTCAATTTTAGAATTTCTATTTTATTTATCTTTCTAGTGCGAGGGCTGAATAGTTTGTGTACGAATGAAAAGCCGTCATTACCTATTAAAAATAGCCATTGTGTTGTTGATTGTTTGGTGATTTACTCAAGATCCTTAAGTAACAGAGGTATAAATAATTAATGGACGACCCCTTTAGTCGACAGAACCCTTCACCGTATGTCTTCCCATCACTGGAGGCGTACTCATGTTAGAACTTTTCATGCAACCAGAGGCTTGGGCGATTTTTGCCACTTTGTTTGCGCTTGAAATTGTCTTAGGCGTTGATAACGTCGTTTTTATCTCCGTCCTATGTGAAAGATTGCCACAGCACCAACGTAAACTGGCAAGAAACCTTGGCATCGGCCTTGCTGTTATTGCTCGTATTGCATTGGTTTTTTCTATCTCTTGGATTATGCAGTTGACTCAACCACTGTTTTCCGTCGCAAACCAAGCGTTTACCGGAAGAGACGTGATCATGATCGCGGGTGGTGCATTCTTATTGGCAAAAAGCCTGAAAGAGTTGTGGAGCTGGTTAAATCACAATGAATCTGGCCACTCGACTCATGCTCGTACTGGATTAGCGGTAGTACTGCTGCAGATTGTTGCTGTGGATGCGGTATTCTCAATGGACTCGGTGATAACCGCCGTCGGTTTGACAAGTGATGTCCCGCTTATGGTCGCGGCGATTGTCTCGTCTGCAATCGTGATGGTAATGACTGCTGAAAAAATCAATAATCTGGTGACGCGCTATCCCGGCTTTAAAATGTTGGCATTGCTGTTCCTGGTTTTATTGGGTGGCTTATTGATGGCAGAAGGCTTCGCAATTCATATCAATAAAGGTTATGTGTACTTTGCGATGGCATTTGGTTTGATTCTGGAACTTTGTCATATCCAGCTAAAAAACAAACAGCGTCCTAGCATTAAGCGTCTTCGTCCGTTGCGAATTCGAGCAACGAGATTAGAAGCTCGTCAATAACAAACGACATTGCCGCTCACATGAGCGGCATTTTTGTATCTTGTATCGTCATTTTTAATTCTCGTTTTGCTTCATTGTCGTCTCGATAAAAAATCGCATTTGTTGTTGTGTCGCAGATTTTTTATATAGAGCGCCCAACTAACACGAGTGAACGAAAATAATGAATAAAATGATCGATGCGTTAGCAACCAATGGCTACTACATCTGGGATGATTTTCTTTCTGAACAAGAGGTGGCTCAACTGCGAGATTGCATTCCAAGCAATTGGAAAAAAGCACGTATTGGTCGTAACGATGATGTGACTCGTATTGAATCTATTCGAAGTGACAAGATTCAATGGTTATCGCCAAATATGGGGCATGCTGTTGCTTCTTACTTGGATAAAATGGAAGAGATCCGCCAAGAAGTGAACCGTCACTTGTTTCTTGGACTTTTTGAGTACGAAGCTCATTTTGCCAAGTACGAGAAAGGGGACTTCTACCAAAAACATTTAGATTGCTTCAAAGGTAACGAAAACCGTCGATTGACGACCGTTTTTTATATGAACGAATCCTGGACGGAAGAAGACGCGGGTGAATTAGTAGTATACGATTTGAATGACAATAAAATTGCAACCATTCCCCCACGCTCAGGGCGTTTGTTCGTATTCTTATCAGAGCAGTTCCCACATGAGGTGTTACCAACTAATGCCGAGCGTTTTAGTATCGCTGGTTGGTTCAGAATCAATGGTGTGCGAGATAATTTACTTGATATTGCTAGGTAGCTGTTTGTCGGCCTAGTCTTATCATCCTAAAAAAGGGGGCGTGTGTTCGCCCCTGTTTTGATTAAACGTCGGTTGAGAGTTCGTAACACTCTGTCATGTTTCGTTCTAATACCGCATAAACGTTAGAGCAGAGCTCCTCTTTGGCTATTTGCTCACCCATAATGTCGGCGATCTGTGTTTGAGTCATTCGTCCTCGATAGGGGCGATCTTGAGACAGGGCTTGGAAGACATCCGCGACAGCAATGATACGCGATGGAACATCGAGCTCGTCGCCTGTTTTGTGATAGGGATAGCCCGAGCCGTCTAAACGTTCATGATGATTGGAAGCCCACTCCGCTATTTTCGCGTTAGGGAAGACCTTATGCAATGCGAGCTGAGTATCAATGGTATGGCGTTTAATGCGTGTGTACTCTTGTTTGTTTAGAGAGCCTTCTTTGTGAAGGATTTCATCTGGTGTTTTTAACTTTCCAATATCATGCACCAGCCCCGCAATATATAACATTTCTTGGTCGTGCTCGTTTAGCCCAAGCTTAATTGCTAGATAACGAGATAATTCCGCTACTTTTTGTGAATGTTGATAAGTGAACGGGCTCTTTGCATCGACAATTTGAGCGATAAACATTCCCAAACTGTTCATATCTTGGATGGTTAATTGTTTTTGAAGCCAATCAATGCTTTTAAAATTTAGGCCTATGGTTTCAATATTTTCCGACTCCATCGCGAACCAAAACGCGTCGGTCATGACGAGTTTAATCATTGCTTCGGCCATGCTTGGATTAAACAAGGTTCCAACGTTTGCCATGATGCACTCAGCAATCAATTTCTCATGAAGCGTGACAATGTCACAGTGGCAGTTCATGACGTATTTTGAGCGCATAAAATCAAGGCGGTCTGATAAGTAGAGCAGGGCGGCCACCTCTTTTTCAAAAGGCGGTAAATCGAGCTCTTTTAGTTCGCTCCAATGTGTATGGTGGTAAAGAACTGGTGTCGCAAATTGGCGCAACAAACGACACTGCTTGAGGCTTCGGTACCCTCTTAAGCAGTGTGTTTTCACGTCTTGTGGCACCAGCTCTCCAAGTAACATTTTATGTTCTTGTGTTTCGGAGACTCCACAGTCGTGGATCATACCCGCGAAGTAACAAAACTCCGCTTTTTCTGGCTCCCAACCCATGACGCGAGCACATTGGTAAGCGATATAAGCGACACGATGGCTGTGGTGAGTATCGTCAACACCGACATAATCGAGTGCTCGAGCAACCCAGATAAGTGCTTGTTTTAGATCGACTTCAAAGCCCGTGTCCGTATGGGAATGGCAAGAATGATTCATGGTTTATACCGACATTGCTAATTAGCCCACGCGAAACCCAAATCAGAAGGTGATAGGAAAATTGGGTACGACAGCGAATAGACCCCAAAAAGGTGGGCGTTTAGACGTAGTTTTAATTATGGGGCGGATAATAATCCTAGTTGCATAACAATATCACCTGAAGCTCATGATTAAGAGTCAGTTATTTGAACTAAGTATTAGTTTTGAAAGATTATTGTTGCTTTTATTGACTTATTTGAAAACGACAATAAATCATGATGTAACGCATTCTTATTTGTATTTTTATAAGTGATGTTCGGATTAGATTACTGATATACCGTACCGTTATGTGATTAAGCAGAATCCATATTTTTGAGTTTGTATGAATGATAAGGCACCTTCAATAACCACTTTATGATCGGCAAAGCCGAAGGGGGGTGAGTTATTAAGGTAACGCTAATGGAAAATCATAAAAAATAATTTTCTCTACAGCTCATGTGGTGTGGGGAGATCAAGATAACGGTATTACTCCCTCAGCAGCATTTATGTGTTGATGGAATGACTTAATTAAAAAATGTGTGATTGCAAAGTAAGCATAGGTGATAAAAGTAGCTAGAATGATAGCTCTAAATGAAAAGGATTTCGTATGTTGAAGCATCGCTTATATCGGACCTACACCGCAGGGCTAAAAATAGCAGCTCTTATCCTTCCTATGCCGAGACCAACCTTGTTTTCCGGCCCTGGTTCGATGAATGAGCTATTAGAACCGATGACCGAACTGGGATTTAAACGCGTCTTATTAGTTACCGACGAAGGGTTAGTCCAAGTCGGTATTGTCGATAAGGTGCTCAAGGCGGCAGCACAACTCGATTTACAGTTAGATGTTTTCTCGAAAGTGCAGCCCGATCCTACCTATGATCAGGTAGAAAGCGGTCTAGAGGCTTACTATCGTTTTCATTGTGAGGGCATATTAGCTTTGGGTGGTGGCTCGGCAATGGACTGCGCAAAGGTCATTGCTGCGAAAGTTACCAATAAACGGCCAATAAAAAAGTTAGCTGGACTATTGAAAGTATGGCGAATGCCAGCGCCTCTGTTTGCTATTCCAACGACCGCAGGAACAGGAAGTGAGGTCACCATCGCCGCGGTCGTATCAGATCCCTCCTCACACATTAAAACCCCTTTGATGGATCCAAAGTTGGTGCCACTAATGGCAGCTTTAGATGCGAATTTAATGATTGGTTTGCCTCCTAAGATCACGGCTGATACTGGCGTTGATGCATTAACTCACGCTATTGAGGCGTATGTGTCGAGAAATGCTACTCAAGAAACTAGGGCTTATTCTGTTGCGGCCATTAAGTTAATTTTTAAGTATCTTCCTCGGGTCGTAGAACAAGGGGATGATGTTGAAGCTCGACATAAAATGGCCATGGCATCCTATTACGCAGGTTTAGCATTTACGAAAGCGAGTTTGGGTTATGTTCATGCGTTTGCTCACACATTCGGTGCGAAATATGGAATACCTCATGGCATGGCAAACGGATTAGCCTTGTTACCTGTGCTGCGCTTTTCATTATCAGAGATAGAGCCTCAACTAAGAAAACTCGATGCGTTGACGGCCGAAGGGCAGTCAGGTGAGGCGAGTGCTCAACACTTTTTGACGCATGTGGAGTCTTTGTTTGCAAGCATTGATATTAAGCAGAAAAGTGCACTCATTCAGCGCGAAGATGCTGATGCGCTTGTAGATTTAATTCTGAAAGAGGCGCACTGGAATTACCCTGTCCCTAAGTTCATGAGCAGGGAAGAATGTACTCAGCTATTGTTGGAAATTAGTAGTGTGTAAGTTATTATTTACACTTATGGTTTTTTATCCTTACACTTTGCTTGATCTTCTGCTGAAGATCCTACAATATCGACAGCATTACAAATATGGTGTTGGTTTCGGTACGCCGTTGCCCGATCTAATACCGATAATTCCTAATAAAGTGTAAAGATAAATATACAATGAGTCGTTCTAAAGTATTCGGTAGTACTCTAATTATCGCGGGAACTACAATCGGTGCTGGCATGCTAGCCCTTCCACTTGCCTCTGCCGGCATTGGTTTTTCAACTTCAATCATCATCATGCTCAGTTTATGGGCTCTGATGGCTTTCACTGCCTTACTCATGCTTGAGCTTCATCAGCATGCAGAAAGTAGTGCAACTCTTCATACTTTAGCGAAACAGATCCTAGGCCAAAAAGGCAAGTGGGTGGCAAGTTTTGCGATGCTGTTTCTGTTCTACTCATTGTGTGCAGCGTACATCGCTGGCGGTGGTGCTCAGTTCGGAGAGCGCCTTGCACAATGGTTTGACCTTGATATTTCAGGGCCTACATCAACGATAATCTTTACCTTGATTGTGACTTTAGTTGTGACAGTTGGTACAGGTACGGTCGATAAAGTTAACCGCGTGTTGTTCGCGATGAAACTTGTTGCGATGGTTGCTGTGCTTTCTTTTCTTGCTCCAAACGTTACAGAATCTTACTTATTGAGTATGCCGATTGAGCAAGGTCTTATTGTAGCGGCGATTCCTGTTATCTTTACTTCGTTTGGTTTTCACGGAAGTATTCCGGCAATTGTGAATTACTTAGATGGCGATACTTCTTCTTTGCGCAAAGCCGTTATTATTGGCTCGACGATCCCGCTCGTGATTTACATCTTTTGGCAGATCGTGACATTGGGTGTGGTTAGCCAAAGTACGCTTATTGAAAACGGCGGGTTGAGCGCCCTTATTGGTCAACTATCGCAGACGGTGCACCAATCAAACTTAGGCAACATTGTCGGTGTATTTGCTGATTTGGCACTGTTAACGTCATTTCTTGGTGTGAGTTTGGGTCTATTCGAATTTTTGGGTGATACCATCAAAGGGAGCAACGATAAGCCTAATCGCTTGGTTGCGGCACTCGTGACGTTTACCCCACCGCTGGGCTTCGCACTTTTTTACCCTCAAGGCTTTATTATGGCTTTGGGTTATGCAGCGATTGCCTTAGCGATTTTAGCCATCTTTTTACCTCTGGTTATGGTGATCAAGGTTCGTAAATCGGATGATTTTACAGGAGAGTACCGAGTAGCTGGTGGCCAAGGCGCATTAGTGATAACGGGTATCGCTGGCACAGGTATCGTATTAGCTCAGCTGTTAATTACGCTGGGTGTGCTTCCTGCTCTGGGCTAGTTATTTAGAACGTTCTCTGAATAACCTCTAGTTACTGAATCCATCGTAATCAATCAGTATTGTTAAGCCAACGAGTTTCGCTCGTTGGCTTTTTTAATCTGGATCAAATTACCGTAAGATATTCGGTGAAAGAATTGGTAGAAATGTGCTTTTATTTCGTACACTTAAGTTGTGGTATATCGATAATTTAAGTGGAGAAAACCGCTCAAAATACCATTGAATTTGCAACACAATGAGCTTCTCTTGTTTCTCTGCTTGGGTGTGGAGGTGAAGTATGGCGCACCGGAGTTTTTACCCGTTTGCAAAACCGCTTAATGAGCAACTGCAAACGCTAAAGGGCAGGATGCAGGCGCACTTGCCGTGTATTGATAGGGTGTCATTTGCTAAATATCACCCAGACCAAGATGTGCTCAAATCATTTGCAGAAAGTGAGTTCGACACTTGGTGTTTAGCCCACCATGAGTCAGCATTCCGTAAACTCCACCACCTCAATATTGCCTCCAAAAACGCGATTCCTCGCATCGTCGAAGACCTTCACGATATTAATCATTGTCCTCGGGTTCAAACCTTACTCAAACACGGATACCAGTCGTCGGTTGCGATTCCTTGTTACGACAATAAAGCATTTACAGGCTTTGTGTTTTTAAATTCCACTCAGCCCAATGCGTTTAGCTTAGAAGCGTTGAATAGTCTCAAACCTTATTTCGAAATGATTCAATTTGCGGTTGAATCAGAAGACCACGTCGTTAGCGCGATAGAAACGTTGGCGAACCGAATGCAATGTATGATGCCAGGCTACTCCCCTGAGTTTTACGCGCATACCAAACGAATGAAGTACTACAGCCAAGTCATCGCAACGCAGTTAGCGGATCGTTATCACCTGAATGATGAAATGGTCGAAGATATTGGTATTTTTGCTCAATTCCATGCGCTCAGTGATGTTCAGCTGCCAGTTGAAATTGCTAGTCGCCGAACAAATTATACTCAAGAACAAGAGGCGATATTGATGCAACATATTGAGCGTTGCATCGACTCGGCCGATGACATAGTGGCTCGTATCGGAAATCCGGTTCACCCGAGTGTGACTTTGTTTTTGCAGATGGTTACTTATCAATACGAAAACTTAAATGGTACTGGTTATCCGTATGGTTTAACCAGTGACGATATACCAATCGCCGCGCAAATTACGGCTGTCGCGAATGCCTTTGATTTTATGACGACGCACCATCCGTACAGACAAGCGTGGTCCATCCCATACGCATTGTTAGAACTTGAAAAATGGGTATATCAGGGATGGTTATCTCGAGAATGTGTTAATGCTCTGCGAGAGCATCAAGGTTATATAAAGAAAATCATCCACAAATATCCGGAGCACTATACAGGCTTGGGGTTAATGTGAAGAGCAGTAACGAAGTTGAAATGTTGACGAGGAGGAATATTTAAACAATACTGTTTTTATATACAGTAATAAGTTTGGAGGTGAAGTATGTTGTGGGAAACCCTTGAAAGAGTAAACCGCTTACGCCAACAAGCACTTGCAAATCCTGAGTTTGTTGAGTCAGCAAAAGAGCACGAACAAGCACTTCAGGAGCAAGAATACCATTATCAAACGAAGAAAAAGCGTTCAGCCAAAGACAAACAAGGTAAAAAGTCGCTGGCCGATATCTATAAAGAAGTAGAGTTTGGCGCTGACGCTCGTCATTAATTTATTCACTGCGGCATTTCTCATTTCTTCATGCGCCGCAGTATTCATTTAAATTTATGCGAGGGCAGTGGTAGACCGCTGCTCTCGTTGACCTGCCGACAATCCACTAATGAAGTCATCCGCAACAAATAATCATTAACGCTTAGTAATTCTCTCAATGATCTTGCTGATGTAATGATAATGACAACGGTTTGCATTTGTATCTTTGTTGTTATATAAAACCTCCCTTATCAATCGTTCTGTTGAATAAGAACGGCAAACGTGATGAACGAATGAAAGCGATTGATTAGCTTTCATTTGTGAATGGCTATTAGGTGAAGTAGGGATGTTGGAAGCTAAAGCACTCCAGTTTGAGATTGAAGGCAAGTCATTGCTAAAAGCGTTTGATGTGACATTTGAACCTGGAAAAACATACGCTCTTGTTGGGCACAATGGTTCAGGAAAATCCACATTGTTAAAGTTGCTGGCACAGCAACAGCCATACACCGCTGGTGACGTGGTTCTGCATGGAACGAGCATTAACGATCTCTCAGCGAAAAAATTCGCCCAACACATTGCCTACTTGCCTCAGCATCTTCCGGTGACCGACAGTATTTTAGGTCGTGATTTAGTCGGTTTTGGTCGTTACCCATGGCATGGTTTACTTGGTCGTTTGAGCAAGAAAGATCATGACATTGTTGAAGAATCAATGGCGATGACAGGAACACTAAAATACGCAGATCGCTTAGTTGATACGCTATCTGGAGGGGAGCGCCAACGAGTGTGGCTAGCCATGCTATTAGCGCAAAAAACCGAGTATTTGCTTCTTGATGAGCCTTTGTCTGCGTTAGATATTAGCCATCAAGTCGATATGTTGAGGCTCATCTCTAAACTCAGTAAAGAGTTGGGTTTGGGCGTTATTATCGTATTGCACGACATCAACTTAGCGGCGCGCTTTTGCGATCATATCGTTGCATTACATCAAGGTGATTTGATTGCACAAGGCAATGTTGAACAGGTGTTTACTGAACCTAAGCTGAGGGACATATACGGGATAGAGATGAAGATCTCTGACCACCCTGCGGGTTATCCGGTGGCGATGCCAAGCTAGAGGTTGAATAATGAGCAGTACAAACACTCGACTTAAGCATTTCTCTTTCGTTCTCTCACTTAGTGCGCTTTTGGTCAGTTCCTTTCAAGCAGTAGCTGAGGCGTCACCTCGGGTGATGTCGGTTGATTGGACACAAACTGAAACGATGTTGGCGTTAGGGGTCGTGCCCGTAGGCGTCGCTCAAGGGCAAGATTACGATGCTTGGGTAAAATCGCCACCGTTACCACCTCAAACTAAGGATGTAGGGTTAAGAACTCAACCCAATATAGAGCGTATTTACGAGCTCAGACCTGACCGTATTTTTATTGCCCCGTACTTCTCCTCAATGAAGCATCGCTTAGTCGATATCGCCCCCGTTACCACGATTGACTTATATGAAAGCGGGATTACAGATTGGTCGGTACTTACTCGTTTCACTCGGAGGTTTGGTGAAGAGCTAGGAAGAGAAGCGGAAGCTGAGGCACTTATACAAAAATATGAAGAACGTTTCTCTTTATTAAAACAGCGCATAAACAAAGACCAGCCGCCGCTTTTAATGATTCAGTTTATGGATACGAAGCACGTTCGTGTTTTTGGTCAGAATAGTCTTTACTCTCAGGCTATCGAAAAGATTGGGCTGAGTAATGCGTGGAACGAAGAGACAAATAGCTGGGGCTTCAGCTTAGTCGGCATCGATAAGTTAGCAGGTATAAGAGCCCAAATTGTTATCGTTGAGCCATTGCCTCACGGTGGCGAAAAGCAGCTCTCTCAAGATCCGTTTTGGCAATACGTTGTTCAACAGTCTGGTGAGAAGGTCATGCAAGTCGCGCCTGTTTGGAGTTTTGGTTCTATGCCTTCAGCGCTTCGGTTCGCGGAGTTAGTTACGGCGAGTAAGGTCGAGGAGTTAGAACAATGAAAACCATGCCTTTAAGCCTTGTGGTGTTACTTTCGGCATTTACCTTTTCTATTGGTGCTTTCCAATTGTATCAAGCAAGTTCATTCTCACTGGCTCTTAGCAGTTTATGGAAACCTAACTTTCAATCTATCGATTCCGTCTTACTTCACTTTAGCTGGTGGCCTCGAGTCTTCACCACGATTATTTCTGGTGCTGGATTAGCGGTTGCTGGGGTATTGATGCAGCAAGTTCTGCGTAACCCTCTCGCTTCACCCACGACACTTGGTGTGGCGAGCGGTTCAAGTTTTGCTCTGATGTTAGCTACGCTATTTGCACCTTGGATGTTGGATATTGCGCCTAATTTGGTTGCTCTCATCGGCGGTGTGATATCGATGGGATTGGTGATGTTGTTGTCATGGCGACGAGCGTTATCTCCAACGGTTGTCGTCGTTTCTGGGTTAGTGATAAACCTGTACTTTGCATCATTAAGTACGGTTATTCTGATGATGAATACCGAAAAGCTGAATGGATTAATGATATGGGGAGCGGGCTCGCTTGTTCAAAGCGGATGGGGAGATTTCTCGTATCTTGCACCTCGAATCGCACTTGCCACGGTTATCGCATTTGTGTTTGCAAAGCCGTTAAGCTTATTGGAGCTCTCTGAGCAAGGTGCTAAAAGTTTAGGTGTCTCGCTAGCCAAACTGCGCTTTGTCTGTCTTGGGCTTGCGGTACTAATCACTTCTTGGGTAGTTTCTGCAGTAGGAATTATCGGTTTCATCGGGTTAGCAGCGCCTGCGATTACTCGATTGATAGGTATCAATAAAATCCAGCATAAGCTTTGGGTATCAATGCTGATTGGTGCCATGTTATTGACTTTAACCGATTTGGTTATTCAGCAACTGCCAGGGCTGATGGCGAGTTTTATACCAACGGGAGCAGCAACGGCTGCATTGGGCGCTCCACTACTGTTATGGTTGTTACCTCGCTTATCACAAAAGACGCAGGGCCATACTCAAACAGTGTTAACTCGACACCGTCAACATGTTTACAAGCTAAACCCTAAAGCGATCTCATTGGCGTTGATCGGCACGTTAATTTCCGTTGTTCTTTTTGCCACGGTTGCTGTGCAAAATGAAGGGTGGACAAACTTATTTTCTAGCCAAAATTGGATTTTTTTGGAATGGCGCGCGCCTCGATTATTTGCAGCAGCAATTGCGGGGGCAATGTTGGCGATTGCTGGGACCATGATTCAACGCCTAAGTGGAAACCCAATGGCAAGTCCTGAAGTGATCGGTATCAGTTCAGGGACAGCGATGGGATTGATCATCGCGATGTTTACTGGGTTTGGTTCGTCAATTTTCACTCTTTCTTTAGGCGGGCTTGTAGGTGCATTAGCGACGGTATTGGTCATTGTGCTGCTAAACCGTAAATCAGGTTTTCAGCCGGAGCGTATTTTGTTGACTGGTATTGCTATTACCGCACTGATGAATGCAATACAGAGCTTTATTCTAGCCACTGGTGACCCAAGAAGTTATCAAGCATTGGCTTGGTTGTCTGGGTCTACCTACTATGTTTCGGTTGAAACGTTACTCCCATTGTCTTTATCTGCGCTTGTCTTTATAGGGTTGAGTTTTCTCTGCGTAAGATGGCTAGATATTCTTCCTGTTGGCGCCGCTTCCTCTAAAGCACTTGGGATTCGCGTTGATCGTTCGCGCGCGATACTGCTGCTTTTAGTTGCTTGTCTCACGGTCAGTGCGACATTGGTTGTTGGTCCTATTAGCTTTGTTGGGTTACTGGCTCCGCATTTAGCTCGCTTATTTGGCTTTAACAAAGCGTCACAACACATGTTATGCGCCGCGATATTGGGTTCCGGCGTGATGTTGTTGGCCGATTGGTTGGGACGACAAGTTCTTTACCCGCAAGAAATACCAACAGGGCTGATGGCGTCTCTCATTGGCGGTTTGTATCTGATGTGGGGATTACGCCGTTTATAGATACCAGCTAAGCCTCAACGAAGAAAGTACTTATACAACAAACAAGCACTCGCAATGGCATTGGTAACCTATGCCACTGCGAGTGCCTTATGCAAAAACCTCTGGTTTGTCTTTATGGAAACAACTGGCGATGCCGTAACTCGCTTTTCTTTCAGCGTTCGCTGAAGTCATGAAGGGTTAGTTTGGCTGCCGACAAAAAAGGAGAATAATATGACTCGGCAGTTTATGCTGACACCAACGTCAATGGCGGTTGTATTAGCGTTATCAACACCAAATGTCTTGGCTCAGGAAGATGAAAATATAGTTGTGATTGGACAGCAGCAAGACAGTGCAGTTGGTCCTGATTTTAGTTATCTTGGAGCGAAGAGTCGGGCAGCGACGAAAACTGATATTGCCATCAATGAAACCCCAAGAGCGGTGTCTGTTGTTACGCGAGAACAAATGGATGATCGTGCCTCTATTAGCATTTCTGACGCACTACAGTACACACCAAGTATTCAAACTAATTATTTTGGCGAAGATAACAAGCAAGATTGGTTTATTATTCGTGGTTTTAAACAGGCGAACAGCGGGCTGTATCAAGATGGTACCCGTTTGTATTCTTCTGGTTTTTATAGTTGGCAAATAGATCCGTTTGCTTTGGAAAGGGTTGAAGTTTTACGTGGTGCCGCTTCTGTTCTTTATGGGCAAAACCCTCCAGGTGGGGTCATCAATGTCGTCAGTAAGCGACCTCAATTTGATGGGGGCTCAGGGCTTGTATCTTTGGAGTACGGTTCTGAAGACCGTAAACAACTTTCTCTTGACGTAAACTCTGAGGTGAGTGAGCAGTTAGTTTTCCGCTTTCAAGGGTTAGCGAGAAAAAATGGGACGAGAATTAGTGGGGTAGAAGCAGAGCGCATTCTTCTCTCTCCATCAATGACGTACAAATTTAATGAGACGTCTGAAATTACCTTTCTAACGAGCTATCAAAAAGACGACTCAGATCCTTATCTGCAATTTTTGCCAGTTGAAGGAACGTTAACGCCAAACAAAAATGGAAAGATCAGTGATAGTTTAGCGATAGGCAATCCCAACTGGGAGACGTTTGAGCGTGAGCAGGTGTCTTTAGGCTATGAGTTTTATCATGCGTTTAATGATACCACTTCATTTGTTCAAGCTGCTCGTTACAGTGAAATGGATGTTAAGTTGAGACAAATGTATTCGTACGTTTACTCGGCTGATGTACCTGGGTTGGGGCCGATTTTAGATCCATCAAATGAACGCAAGACCATACTTCGGGGCGCTTCAACAGAAGATGGATCATCCGATGCTTTTAATATTGATAATCGTTTGATGCACCAAGTAAATTGGGGAAGCGTTGAGCATAACTTGATGTTGGGTTTAGATTTTCAAATGATCAGTATCGATGGTAAGGACTTTGCGAATGATCCTATCGTTGCTGATGGTAATGCGCTCTTAAACACACCAATGGGAGCTTTGCCTGACCCTAGGTTTAATGTATTTAATCCCACTTATTCGGATAATATAACGTTACTCGATCCGAATACGCTACAGCCATTGAGCGAAACCGATAAGCAAAGAACGAAAGTTGAGAACCGACAGCTCGGTGTCTATTTTCAAGATCATATGCTGATTAACGATAAATGGACAATGTTATTGGGTGCGCGTTACGACGATACAAGTAATGAAGTACATAATGTTACCACGGGTGCTCGCACGAAAGTCGATAATGGAGAGTGGACGTTTAGCGTGGGAACGGCTTATATTTCTGATTCTGGCTTCACGCCATATTTTAGTTACTCTCAGTACTTTGATCCAATTATCCAAGAAGACAGCAATGGTAAGCCAGCGAAGCCGGAAAGCGGTGATCAATTTGAAATCGGTGTAAAATACCAACCGGATTCATTCGATGGCTATTTCAATATCGCAACGTATCGGGCAACAAAAGAAAACTTGGCTCGTATCTACTTGAGTGAATTGACGCAAATAGGAAAAATAGAAAATAACGGCGTTGAGTTTGAAGCTGTAGCCAATGTGACACCTTCTTTAACATTAATCGGAAACATAGCCTATGTTGATGCAGAGATAAAAGAAGACGTCAATAAGACATGGGTTGGCAAAACACCTTCTCAAGTCGCGAATATCGTATCATCAGCTTGGGCACATTATCGTTTCTTTGATGGACCTCTTGATGGCTTTGCTGTTGGCTTAGGTGCGCGCTATACAGGTGAGTCATACGGAGATAATGAAGAGAGACTAAAAGTACCAAGTTACTTTTTAATGGATGCGACGGTCAGCTATCGCATTGGAGATTACAAGCTACAAGTCGCAGCCAAAAATATCACTGATAAAGAGTACATAGCGACATGTGATGGTTTTTGTTGGTATGGCGATCGACAAAATATTATTGCCAGTTTAACTTACGATTGGTGATTTAACGGATAAATAAACACCCCTAGTGTAGGGGTGTTTATTTAGAAATCGGCTTTGCGGACAAAGTGTGGGTTTTTGTACTTTTTCTGCGGACCAAACGATGATACGACGAGCTTGTTCCATAACGTTTTGTCAAACTCACCCTTTGGAATCGAAGGGTAGAGGGTTTCCTCTTCTTCTCTTGCAAAGTTCATGTACTGTTTCTTCTTAATTTGATTGTACTTTTTGGCGATCTGGTTATGTTTTCTTACCCACTCCAGTTTGTAATCGTGGAGCACTTTTTCACCTTCTTCCGCACTCATTCGAGATAGGAACAGTCGCTTGTACGAGACCTTTCTGTCCAACATTGTGCGCATGACGGTTTGGATATATTTACCGTGGTGCGTGACAGTAATATCTTTTTCGTCAATAGGAGTGACGCACCAGCCTTTGGGTAAAAAGTCTGGCTTCTTAAATTGCTTATTACGCTCCATTAGCGCCTGATGTAAAACTAAATCAGAGGTGCCGCGGAACGTTTTTTGCCATTTACCGATACGAATTTGAATCGAACCAGGCAAGCGATAGATGTTAGTAAACTTATCTTTGTCCATGGACTTGTGTCATGAGATTAATATGCATTATTAGAAAGTGAAAACAGTCTAGTGCAAAGGACACCAGACTGAAGTACCGTACGATTTTACAACGACCTTGCGTGATATAGCGAGGGGTTATGTCAATAATAGGTAAGAAATAGAAAATTAGTTCACATTATGAAGAAATTGGAAGCTAATCAGGCTAACTTTTGAAGTTGGGCCGATTATGCCCATGCCTACCAAATAAAAAGAAGGCATGGGTATAAAAATCACACCGCTTCTTCGAGTTGCTTGGTTTCTTCTTCAATCTGCTGTAAATGTCGGTTTGCTTGCTGTAACTGATACATTTGGGCATAACGACCATTTTGTTTTAACAGTGCTTTGTGTGTGCCTTTCTCTACTAATTCCCCATGATGAAGAACAATGATTTGGTCCGCATCCAAAATAGTTGAAAGTCGATGAGCGATAACGACTAGTGTCATGTCTTGTCTGAGTACCGCCAAACTCTTTTGTATTAAAGCTTCTGTTCCTGAGTCAATATTGGCCGTTGCTTCATCTAGTATCAATATTTTAGGTTTTACCACAAGCACACGCGCTAACGCTAAGAGCTGTTTTTGTCCAGCAGATAGATTGGTTTCACCTTGACCTAACTGCGTGTCTAGCCCATTGGGATAACGGTGAATTTGCTCTGCCAAACCTACCTTGTCTAACGCATCCCATATTTGAGTATCGTCAACCGCTCGACTAAGAGAGATGTTTTCTCTGACTGAAGCAGGGAGAATGTGCGGATCTTGCTGAACCATTGCCACATCTTTACGAAGGACGTCTTTCCCTAGTGTTTTAAGTGGACGACTATCGATAAGCAGTTCACCACATTGCGTTGGATAAAAGCCCATTAACAGTGACGCTAATGTGCTTTTACCGCTTCCGGTATGCCCGACAAGCGCGATAAAGTCTTGGTGGTTGGCCTTCAACGAAATGTCTTTTAGGACGTCCTGTTTACCATCGTAACTAAATGTGAGGTCTTTAAGTTCGATAGCACCTGACCTTAATGGCTGATGGTCGTCCCCATAAGTTTGTTCTTTCGCATCAATCAATTCAAACACACGTTCGCTTGATACTAACGCTTGCTGAAGTAGAGCAAGCTGCTGAGTCATTTCAATTAATGGCTCAGTAACGCGCGCAAGATAACTGATAAACGCATACAGTACCCCCACACCAATCAACTCAATACCGTTAAAGCCAAAGATCGCAACCAAGCAAAGTAACGCGAGGCCAGCGAGCAAGTCCATCAATGGTCTTAGCAGATAGCCGTTTAGCCGAATCACTCGTTTAGATGCCACCAAATGCTCTGCGGTTAGCTCGTTGAACTGTTTATTAAAACGCTCTTCTTGTTGCATTAATTGAATGACACTCATCCCTTGAATGGATTCACTCAGATTCGCATTTATATCAGTCAATAGGTCACGCATCTTTCGGTAGCTTTCTGTACTTAGCTGCTTAAACAAGTACATAAAGCCGATGACGATCGGTAGCAATACAAGCACAACAAGTGTGAGTTTCCAGCTCATGAAAAACATAACGCCAAGCATCACCACAATCATGACCACGTTTTTCACCACGGTCGCGATCAAGAGCTCATAAAATTGCTGTAGAGATTCCGTATCGTTGGTGATTCGCGATACCAATTTCCCCGCAGGAGTGTAATCAAACGCAGATAACGGCTGCTTAATCACACCAGAAAATACTTGCTTACGAATCGTTTTGATCGTGTTAGCCGCGACAATGCTAAATTGCAATGACTGAAAATACTGAAATGTTGCCGATACCATCTGAAGAGCGATATAACCTACTGCTAGCGAAATCAGAACATTCTGTGAATAGTCACCTTTAGCGATGTGCTCATCAATGAAATATTGAATCAACCAAGGGCCGCCAGCGCTGGCTAACGCTGCGATAAACAGCAAAGCAAGTCCTTTAATCATTGGCTTTGGTTGAGATAATGGGTAAGACATCAACCGTTTAAACGTACTGGTCTGGTTCATTCATTATTTCTCCATCGCCTGTTCTAGTTTTTGGTACTCGAACATTTCGGCGTACCATCCCTGATGCGCTAATAAAGCGCTATGTTGCCCACGTTCAGTAATGTGGCCGTGATTCAAGACAATGATCTCGTCTGCTGCTTCCAATGCGGTGAGGCGGTGTGCAATAACGATTAGGGCTTGATTACGGTAGTGTGTTTCCAAATTCTTAAGGATTTGATGTTCGGTCCGGCCATCAACAGCCGAAAGCGCATCATCCAATACCAAGACTTGTGCATTTAGTAACATAGCGCGTGCTATCGCAATTCGTTGTTTTTGTCCTCCAGAGAGAGTAATGCCTTTCTCGCCAACTTCAGTTTGATAGCCTTCAGGAAACTTCTCAATATCGTCATGTATACAGGCTAACTTTGCAGCTCTATAGACTTCTTCTTTCTCTGCATTAGGGTTACCTAAGGCAATATTATCGAAGATAGATTTGGAGAATAGAAACGGGCTTTGATTAACCACGGCAAAGCGGTTGCGCCACTGAGGAAGTAGGGCATCTTTAATCTCAACATCCCCGAATGTAATTGAACCGTTTGTTAGGTCGTGCTGACGCAAAAGCAGCGTTAGCAGGGTTGATTTTCCGCTTCCGACAGGGCCAGCTACTCCCAACATTTTACCGGGTTCAAGTTCGATTTTTATTTCGGCCAGAGCTGGTGGTAAATCACTGGACCAGTGGAAAGCATCGATATCAATTTTTAATGGCAGTGGTTTATCTTCTAATGGTTTATTTCCACTGACAATCTCTGGTGTTTCATCAAAGATCTCTTGTAGGCGATTCCATGCTGCGGAGCCTCGCTCTAAAATATTAAATAAGAAAGCGAAGGCCAGCATAGGCCATATCATTAACCCTAAATACATCGTAAAGGCTGTTAGATCACCAAGCGTGATCTCTCCCTTATCGACAAGGTAAGCACCAGCAGCGACACTGAGAAGGAAAGAGAGGCCGATGGTGAGTTGGATAGCTGGATCAAATCTCGCGTCGACTCTAGCGACGGCGATATTTTTCTGACCAGTATCATCGACTACATCTTCAAAACGCTGTTGTTCTTGATTCTCTAACCCAAAAGCTCGCAACATTCGCACGCCGTTAAGTGACTCTTGCGTCATGTCTGACATGGTAGAAAAGGCTTCCTGAGCAATGCGGAAACGTTGATGCAGTATACGGACGATAAAAAAGATGATGATTGCAAGAAACGGCATTGGAAGAAGTGCCATAACAGTGAGCTTCCAGCTAACTTGCGTTACCATGATGATTAAAACTGCAATACCCGTGATCAAGGAGTCGGCTGCCGTTAAAACCCCTTCGCCGGCTGTCATTACGATGTTACGTACATCATTAGTACCACGCGCCATGAGATCACCGGTCTTATAACGTTCGAAAAATCGGGGTGGTTGTGTCGATAAGTGCCTATAGAGACGATTACGTAGAATGGTTCCGAGTTCCCAGCTTGCGCCGAAAAGCCAAATTCGCCATAAGATACGGCATCCATAAATGGCAAAGATCAGTGCAGTGAGTCCCAAGAGCCACAGAATCAGCGTATTTGTATCTAACGTGTTATCTACGACCCCATCAACGATGATACCGACCGCTTTAGGAGGAACAAGTTGTAGAGTTGATATCACAGCGAAAAGCAAAATCGATCCGACATAATGCTTCCACTTTTGTTGGAAATACCAACGTAACTGCCAGAATATTCTCATCACGCCTCCCGCTTTAAATTATTGAATTTGTTATAGAACTATTATTGAGCGAAATGATGAGTTTACAAGCACAAATTATTGGCGGTCGGAAAAACGATAGATTGTTTCGATTACGGGCGTGTGCGGTCGCGAATTACTTGTTTTCTCGCTGCAAGCTAACTATGAAACAACATTATGTGAAATAGTTGTTAATAATGGGTTTTGGGGCCAGTATTCTGCTAAAAGCGATGAAAGCACCAAAAGTGCAACTGTTACTTTCACTCACTAGGGGAACTAGCAGTCGTCAGTTTGTATTTTGTAGCTGACTTGGCCACCTGGATTTTCTGGGTAGTAAACTTCGACATAACACATATGGTCTGGACCAACAGGTTTGTTTGCAAAGCCGATAAGGAAATAGGGTTCGTCCGGGCTGTCTACCCCGTACCAAGTATTGATAGTGAGTTGAGGGTCGAAACCTGCCAGCTCTTTTGCGGGAATGACATTCTTAATAAATCCAAAGTAACCAATTAGGTCGTTATTGCCGTCATTATCTAGATCAATGTTATATTGTTTGCCGCCATCTATCGTCTCTTGAGATTGAATAACGGCTTTAGTGTACACAAAGTTGTTTGCAGTCATGAGCGCTTCCCTCGCGCCATATAGTACTGCCACTCGGGCATCTTTTTGCAGACCAAGAAATTTAGGAAGGGCAATAACACTAACGACACCAAGGATAATGATGCACACAATGAGTTCAATGAGGGTAAATCCTTGAGAGCGATGCACTGCCTTTTCTCCATGAGTCATGAATAGTTTGGCGGCTATTTTGATATAAAAATGCGTAGGTCAAGTATTAAAAAAGGATGGGAAGGGGTGACCAAGCTTGCAGATCTTAAGTATAAAACAAGTTGCTTATTTTTTGCATGCTGTTGGGAGGCGGCTATCGAATAAGAGAAGAGAGTTAAATTCGGGAGGATAAAATACCTCCCGAAATGAGCAATTAAGACTAGTTTGCGACGGCTTGACCGCTGCGCTTAAATACAAATCGCCAAATAAATAAGACAACGGCAATATAGGCTAGACCTACACCTAACGCTTGCCAGTGCATGCCGTTATACATTGCGATTGGCATAAGCGAGATGATGAAAATGTCCGTAATTGAGCCTGGAACATAAGCGATAGCATAGTCGTCTAACACTTTACTGCGCATTTTGGGGTCGACAATGCGTAATAACGCGATACCCATAGCGACTGTACCTGTTAACCATCCCCAAGAGAAAATGCCTTTCTCAAACCAGTCATCTCCCATGATGCGAGGTGCAACCCAAAAGATAAGCCATAGCGTGAACGCGATACCACCAATTGCGAGCACTACCATTGGCATTAAATACTGCGCTAGAACCGTGATCTTAATAGCTGAAATACCAAAGATGATCAGGTAATCCGTACTAATACCCGCTGCGTGTTTGAATGCGCCGTCACATAGGTAATGAGATGCCTTGGTTTGCTTAGCGATGATTCGAACTAACATACCGCCTAGAAAGCCAGTAACGAAAGTCGGAATTTGTACCTTATCGTGGAAAGAAGATAAGTAGTTGGCTGCTACATAAGAGAAAGCCGTTACCACTACAACCAGCGCCGCGTGAATCGCGAAAGAATCGACTGACAATGATGACATCGTATCTTTCATCACAGGTTCTTGATCGTCAGGTTTCACTAAGCCTTTGCGTTCGTGTTCGTCCATGCTGTCGAATGTCGTAAAGCTACGAATCCAGCCCATTTTCAACGCAAACTGAAGCATTAACATGCCCACAGAGATTGAAATAAAGATCCCAACTGTGGCGAACGTTAAACCGAGCGTGAAGCCATCTTCCCAACCAAGTCCCGTGAAGATTTCACCGACTACAGATGCTGAACCATGTCCGCCCATGAATCCAGCGGACATGGTTACGCCAAACCCAGGATTAATCTCAGGCCAAAAGAAGGTGGTAAGTACTAAACCAAACATTGCTGCAAACAGCCATTGCGACACGGATGCAATTTGGTTAAACGCCCACAATGAGCCTGCTCGTTGAGCAACCACTTTTGGTGACGGGACATCTGTTGCTAAACCCAACGCAGAAAAAAGTGCAGCAGTTAAGAGGCTTGCGTTTGCGGTAAAGGTATCTGTCCAAGGTAATACGTTAAGCAGAGCTGGGCCAAAAATAAGACCAAATAACCCAGCCAATACAGCAGATGGAATGTACATGCGTTGTAGTAAAGGCATATGTACACGAATTACTTTTGCTGCAATTAATAGTAAGCCAGCGATGGCTAAGTCAGTCAGCATTAGACCTTTTGGCATTTCTTGTCCCCCAGTAAATGCGTTCAAGGGGCTCATCCTTTTAACCAGCCTTGATGTAATAAATAACTTCCAGCACAAAACCACGAAAATAGTCACTCATGTGACATCGCGTCATGGTTGTTCTAGTCAGCACTCTATTGCGCTGTCGAATTTGTATTAACGGATCTGTTGATCCTTAAATCTATAAAGTGAGTGCAATTGTTGTGAGTGCTCACGAAGTGTTGAGAAATTTGAATAAATTCCTCGATCAAGTTTCTGATAGTTCACTCAGGAAGGGCGTGTATCCTAGTCAGTTTGTCAGCGCAATGCAATTGAGCGTCATCAATATTTAGTGCCTAAAAACTGGGCACTTGTAATTAAATATTTGATAAATAAAAATATTGAACAAGAAAAATAATTTGTCGATATGATAACTTTTTGTGATTTGAAGGGGGATTTTGCCACTTTAAGGAGGGATTTTTTGGAGGAATCGAGAAAGTAGTAATATCAGTAAGAGCTAAAGTAGAGTGATTCGTGCAAATATCATGCGTTATAGGGGGGGCCGGAATTTCGCCCCCAGAGCTACAAAGTGCTTGTTTAAATTCGGTTGTCACCAGTACTAAACGCGATAATTTGACTGATTTCGGTCAAGCTTCTTCCACTTTCTTGCTGCCACTGAATAAAGGCTTTATTAGCAGAGTCCAAGGACTTTTTCGTGTCTTTGCCGCCTTCAATGATCTTGCAGTTGCGTAAATAAGCTTCGACATCGTTAGACAGAATAAAAGTGTCCACGCCCATTTGGCGTAAAGTGTAAGGGCCTGTATTTCCACCCAGACGACTACCATGCTTCTTCAAGTAGCCCCATAGATCCGTGATCTTTTCCCGAGGCCATTCAGCAATCATGTTACTGAACGAGCCATATTCGATTCTTGCTTCATGGATCATGCGAGCGTTGGCCGGAATCGACATGACTTTAGTGAGGTGGCGAATGATGCGTTTGTCGGTCGCTTTGGTTTCCCATTGTTCGTCAGACAGCATCAATAGTGGCTCAATCTTAAAGCCGAAGAACACTTCTTCGAAGTTCGGCCACTTGTTGCGAACCACGCTCCACGAAATCCCGCTTTGGAACACCTTCATCGAAAAAGCGGCGAGCCAACGGTCATCGGGAATCGCTGCTAATTCCTCTTTACTTAATGGGTGAGACAATAGCGCTTCAAGCTGATCTTCTCCGCCTTTTCGCTCAGCAGCACGTTGATAAATCGCGTCAAATTTTTCGATACTCATAAAAGAAGTTAGTCCTAGTTTATGTCGATATTTGCGAAACATACTACGCTTAAGTGGCTGAATCGTAAATTGATGGAGTGTCACAAATGAAGAAGGTCACATTAACGTTTGTCGGGGAAGGTTCGGAGCGTATCGCGGATAAATTTTATACTTGGCTGGCTGATGGCGGATTAGAAGACAGCTTAATTGAGACTCTATCGGACAGAGAAGTGTCGGTGGTCGGTATTAGTGATATGGATAACGAAACGCGTGATGTAGTAATTACGACAGAAATGAATTAGCGCGTTGTACACGACCAAAACCAAAAGAATGCGATACAACAAAGCCCTTCGTCGGAAGGGCTTTGTACGTCTAACTCGTGTTCTTGTGTAGAGTGGATTTAATGATGAACCAGCGTTAAACCGCTTGGTAAAGCATCACCGAAGACACGTTTTGACTCACTTTCTGAGAGCTCTTTCACTTCTTCAACCAGTGATACCCAAGATTCAGGCACCTTGCTTTGCTTCAACTTAACCAAGACCTGCTCACGGTAGTCGTCAGAAATATCAAACAGGCGGTCCCCCGTCTTACGACAAATCATTACGGCTGCGAAAGCGATCATTGGCTCTTTCTGCCAGTTCTGCTCTAACAACTTAGGCAACCACTGTTCTGCTTGTTCACGAGGAATGACGTTGTGCTGGCTGCCATAAAGTGGTGTGCGAGAAGCCAAACGTCCGATCGCCCACCAGTGCGCTTGTTCAAACTGGTTTTGGTTGATCGCTTTACTCAAGAACCACGTTGCCAATAGAACTTTATCTTCCACTTCTAGATGCTCTAGAGAGGCTGAAAGACGCACCATGGATTCATAACCCATGTCTTGTGCCGCTTTGGCGGATTGTGGGTTTTTCATCGCGCCAGGGTGTAGGTATTTCGCGATGTCCGCCAAGATGGTCTCTTGTTGCTCTTGGCTCAAGCCACCTGCGATACGACGCCAGAACACCCACCAGTCTGTCCAACCTTGATGGTTCTTAAACTGAATGTTTTGTTGGTAGAGACCCCAAACTTGCTCAATGCGCCATGAGTCGGTTGGATCGCCAAAGCCTGGACGCAGTGCAAAACCTGCCAAACGAAGCCAGTTTTTCTCGTGCTGTTCAGAACGACGGCGACGCTTACGACCTTGTGCAAAGGTATCGAAAAGTTGACGGAGTGTGGTGAAATCCCACTCGTCACGTTTGCCGAGCTTCTTCTCAAGATCTTTGGCTAAGGTTTTGATCTCTTTGCCTTCTGCGCTTTTCTTATTACCGCTGTAAAGGCGAGCGATCAGCTCCTTACATTCGTTCAGTTTAGGGTGAAGCTTAACTTGCTCGCTGTCATCGGTTTGCTTGTTACGGACTTCAAATTCGAGTTCCCAACGTTTGTTGTCGTCCTCGGCGCTGACACACTCCATCTTAAGAGTGCCAACTTCTGTTAGTTGACAAGCCAATTGCACTTCGACACGTTCTTTCTGGTTGGCTTGCAGTTCGGCACCTTCACCTTCAAGTGTCGTGATGTAAGGCGGTAGCGGAGCAAACAAGTCTGGGTCAACATCAACCATCACGCCATTTTGAATGGCGGTGTTATTGGTTAAGGTGTCGTGGGTAGAAGTCAGCAGATTAAAGCGGACTGGCTCTCCAAGAGTGAGCGAGAAACGACGACCGCTTAAACGGATCTCATGGCCTTCTTCTGTTCCTTTTGCAAGCAAACAGAGCGCTTTGCCCATTTTGTTCTTTTCTTGAAGATGCAAGAAGTAAGAACGCGCTGCACCGCCACCAATTTTAAGCTGCGCACCACGACGTGCTTTACCAAACGCAACAGCACCCAGTGCAACAGACCAATCTGGATGTGGGTTATCTAATACCGTAACTGGTGCGCCGCGCCAGTCAGAAAGTAGGGCGGTGACACGTTCAGTCACCAGATCACTGTTAAACACGCCTCCGTTCAACAACACGCCAACTGGAATCGCGTTTTGTTTATCGTCTTCAATGCCAAGAGCGGCACGAGCGACTTGCTGGTGCTGAGTTAAGAACTCGGCAACGTGCTTGCTCACCGCTGGGTCAGCAACGTATGGAAGGCCAAACTCGACAACCGCGCTACGACGTTTGTCTGGTACGTCACTGAAATCAGAAAGCGGGAAGAAGCCATCTAATGCGATTTGGTGCACTTCTTGTTTGCTTAGAGCAATACTCTTTGTGCCCCCAAGTAGCTTAGAGCCGCTACCTAACATGGTGATCTTCACTTCGTCAGGTGCGCTCGCTGAAAGCAGGTTCTCTTTCGCTTTACGTGTTTGCTGAATTAGCTTTGTTAGGCTTGCTGCAGTGAGCTTCTTACTTTGTTCCCCTTTATTCTGAGAAAGGCGGCTTTCCGCAAGGTGCGCTAATGCTAGGTCGAGGTTATCACCACCCAGCATCAAGTGTTCGCCAACGCCAATACGATCAAGGGCTAGCTCATCTTGAGAAGAGAAACTTGCTTCAATCAAGCTTAAGTCGGTGGTACCACCGCCCACATCGCACACCAGAATCAGCGGTAACTCTTTGAGCTCATCAGCTGCGGTTTTCTGATGGCGTGCGTACCAGTCGTAACATACGGCTTGTGGCTCTTCGAGCAGGACGATTTTCTTTAAACCTGCCAACTCTGCGGCTTCAAGCGTGAGCTTACGAGCGGTTTCATCGAACGATGCTGGAACGGTCACCACCACATCTTGGTCTTCTAGCTTGTTACTAGGATGTCGGTAGTTCCATGCTTGACGAATGTGGTTAAGGTAGCTTGCGCTGGCAATGACGGGCGAGACTTTATCTACGTCTTGCGCGCCAGCCCAAGGGAGAATGTCTGAGCTACGATCTACCGCTTGGTGCGATAGCCAGCTTTTTGCACTGGATACCTGACGTCCTTCCACCTTCGCGCCTAATTCACGAGCCCATTCACCAACGATGACATTGTTAATGTCGCCAGCAACAGGTTCGTTGTCCCAAGGAAGAGTGAGGTCAGAAGGGGAGATTTGACCTACAGCTGGATGATAGCGGAAAGAGGGCAGAAGTGGTTTACGAACGACTTCGCCCGGACCAATTAGTTGGTCGATGTCAAATAGGGATACTTCGGATTGTTCAAGGTTGTCGGTGATTTCACAGTAGGCCACCACAGTGTTTGTGGTGCCGAGGTCAATACCAACAAGGAAACGAGGAGATGCCATACAAAACCAAACCTTCGTGTATTTAAAAACGGCACCCGATTGGATGCCGTTTGACTTCTAATTATTGTTCTTCGTTTGAGTCACTTTTCGCGTCTTCGCGCACATCGAACTCAACATGCCATTTTTGCCCGTTATCAGCGGCAATGGCTTCTAAGTAAAGCGTACCAAGCTCTGTTACGCGAGAAGCTAGGGTAACTGGAACCACTTCACCTTCACGACGACCTTCTGATACAGGCAGCGTTACTTGGATTTCTGGTAGCTCTTCAAGCTCTTCTGGTGCCCAGTAGTCAAGGTGAGTACCTGCTAGGTCGTCACGACGAACGGTTGAGCCGAAGAATTGGAAGTTAACTGGCTGGCCGATGATCAAACCAAACTCTTGGCTTGGTACGTCAACGCTTGAGCCTTCTTCCATACCAAATGGTGCTACACACAGCGCTTCCATTGGAGGCGCCATGCCCGGAATCGCAGGCATCGCACTTTCGATACCCACGTAGTACGCCGAAGCAATACCGCCGCGGATACGAACGCCTTGACCACGACGCACAGAGCCGTAGTAAGCCGCACCGCTAGCAACCGCAAGGTCTAGATCCACACCTGTTAGGCGTTTCGCCATTTCTGCGTCTGCTTCAATTAGCCATTCGTTAATCGTGTCTTCTAGACGAGTGGCTAGAAGTTTTGATTTCAGCACACCACCGTTGAATAGGATTGCCGTTGGTTTGATGAAGTCAGCCGATTGCGCTGCATCCGCGCCTTGCATACCTGGCATGTTTGCAAATGGGTTGAAATCTTGAGCTTGCGCTGATTCACCACCGCTTTGCGCGTGTGCTTGCTTAGACAAGAACGCTGCAATGTGACGAGTAATACCCGCATCTTGTGCGTAAGGAAGACCCATTTGCGTTAGTGCGCCACGGTTACGTTGAACAGGGTGGTCCGTAATCGCAACTTGAGGGAAGAAGCCGTCAACCAATGTTTGTTGTACTTCTTCTTGAGTCAGTTCTGTCTTCAACGTTGCGCCAAGCAGTTTAGAACCGCGGCTTGGTACCACGATTGGTACTGACTGAAGTTCGCTGTCGTTCAATAGCGCTTCTTTCGCGTCACGACATGCGTGCGTCATCGCCTGAACTTGCCACGGCTGTAGCTCTTTGCCTTCTTGCGCTAGCTTCATCTTCAAGCGGTACGCAAGTGCAAGGTCCATGTTGTCACCGCCAAGTAGGATGTGTTCACCTACCGCGATACGGTTCAAAGTTAGGTTGCCGTCGTCTTCAGTTACTTCAACCAAAGAAAGGTCAGTTGTACCACCACCGATATCGACCACAAGCACAATGTCGCCAACTTCAACTTCGTCGCGCCATTTGTCGTTGCTGTTATCAATCCAGTTGTAAAGCGCAGCTTGAGGCTCTTCTAGAAGCGTTAGGTGCACAAAACCAACGTTGCGTGCTGCTTCGGCTGTTAGATCACGAGCAGCAGGATCGAAAGAAGCAGGAACCGTAATAGTTACGTCTTGATCGGCAAGGTTGTGATTTGGATTGGTGTGATTCCAAGCGTCTTTTAGGTGCTCTAGGTAAAGCTCTGTCGCGCGAAGAGGGGATACTTTCTCCACTTCTTCTGGGCTACCCGCTGGTAGGAATGCGTCACGACGGTTTACACCACCGTGGCAAAGCCAAGATTTCGCACTTGCAACAAGACGAATTGGTGTTTTTGAACCTAAGTTACGTGCAATAGCACCAACCAGAGCTTTTGGCTCGCTCGACCACGGAAGAACGCGTGATTGCGGGTTCATTTCGTGTTCGTGTGGTTGGTATAGGAAAGAGCCTAATTGGCTACGAGTCTCTACTGTACCCGGCGCAGTCAGCTGCGGGATAGGCATTACTTCTACGCGAGCATCTTCGTCGTGTGTATCAACAAAAGACATGACACAGTGTGTTGTACCTAAGTCGATACCAACACTGAATTTAGGCGTCTGTTGAGTTTCAACAGACGCTTCTTGAGAGTGGTTTTCTTGGTTCATGTGTTCCATTACAGCTCAACCTCGGCTGGAGCAATCACAGATGCATCGTAGTTTTCAGCCAGCTTAGGAAGGTTCATTGATGTTGCCTTCCAGCCTTTGTGCACTAACGTGCCTTGGAATGGCGCGCTACCTGTCACGTTGCCAGTAAGGCGGATTTCTTGTGGGTTGAAGCCTTCTTCAACCGTAATACGAGTTTCTTCGTCTTCGTTGCGAACGTGCGCAAGTGTTACGTAATCGTTCAATACTTTCTGGCCACCAGTATGAATTACGCGAGCTGCTGCGCCTACTTCTTCATCAGAGAATGACGTTAGGTCTTCTTGTAGGAAGTCGATCAGACGAGCTTCTTGCTGCATGATAGAAAGCAGCTGCATTGCAGAGTCTGTTGATGCTGTTGCAAGTTTCGATTCAACTTCAACCACTTTTTCAACGACTTTCTCAACTTCAACGACTTTTTCTACTTCGACGATCTTCTCAACTGGCTTCTCAACTTCGACGATTTTCTCGACCGGTTTTTCTACGACTTTCTCAACCACTTTTGATTTGCGAGAGACCGCGACTAAAAGAAGCAAAACGCTCGATGCGGTTAGGCCAGCGTGAAGCATATCGAACGTTTGAGGAATTAGGTTCAAATCAATGTTCATGACGTTTTTTCTCTTTCTATTGATTATTGGTGCTCAGTATTGGCTCATATGTGTTCACTAAAACGATCGTCTTTGCGATCTTGCACCAAGTTTAGACATTAAAATGATGACGGATGGTAGCATATTCAAGGCTTAAGGCTGTAATAATTCGTGACTATACCGTACGAACAGCGTGAAAAATCGACGATCGGACTGCCCAGCATAGGTTGTTGCTTGATGTTTGTGCGTTGCTAACGCAGTATTTCAATAGATCCCGAAGTTTAACTTACGGAAGTATCAAAATTACGATATGACACAAAGCACCGCTCACAAGAGCGTTATCAAACGACATTCAGACTCTATTCTAGCTTTTGCAGCGACGTTGTGTGTCACTGCTGGTGTGGTCGGTGCTGCTTATACGATGCAGCAACGGTATACGCAGACGACGTTTGATACTTTAGCTGACCGACAAGCAGAATCACTGAAAGCGAACGTCGAAAATGATTTAAAGTTTATTGGTGCAGGTGCAAACTTTTTTCATTCGATTGAACGCACCTATTGGTCTTCGTTCCCAATGTATGCGGAACAAGTAATCAATAGCTCGCGAAGTCTAATTGGACTTCAATGGATGCAAAAGGTCGAATTCGAAGACCTTGATGAGCATATTTTAAAGACCCGTCAAACATTTCCTGATTTCCAACCGTTTACCGTTCCTAAAGATGGCCCCAAAACCTACGGGTACATTTTTGAACACAAAGAGCCAATTTTTATCGCATCGGATATTTATCCAAGAACACCAGAAAACCTTTCTCTACTAGGTTTCTATTTTTCACGTAAACGCTTCGATCTCATCTTGGATGATATATCCACAAATGGGCGAGCGAATGTCTCGGATAAAGTTCGCTTACTGCAAGATGGGTATGACAAGTCCATTCCTAAAACTGGGCTGCTAGTGTTCCATCCAGTGTTTGACTTCGAGAACCAACATTTACTAGGTGTAGTGACAGGGGTGATTCGAAGTACAGTTTACTTTGAGGATTTGATCACGAAAACCGCGACTGAGCTAGATATGTCGGTGCGCGTAGAAGATTTAGGCTTTGACGCAGCAGATGACCCCGTTCTCTTCCAAAGTTCAAACTGGGACAACATTCGAGGGACGGTTATAAGCCGTACCATTCAACTGCCTAATCGTGAGTGGCGGATTGATTTTAAACTTTCTGATGCCGTCTCTGCTTGGGAGCGTTCTATTTTAGCGGGCACGACATTAGCCGGGTTGGTAATCGCCTTTTTGATTAGTTGGATTGTGAATTTACAGTCACGAGAAAAAGAGCGCTTGGCGGTCATGTTAGAGCTTAAAACCGTCGAATTAAAAAGGATGGCTGAACGTGACCCTCTAACTCAGTTACTCAATCGCCGAGCGTTTAACGATCATTTGCTTAGCCAGATAAACAAAGGTGTTAGCTTCGCATTGGTTGGTTTTGATATCGACCACTTCAAAGTTATCAATGACAAGCACGGTCATTTAGGGGGCGATGAAGCATTGCAGCATGTGACTAAGCTAGTCAGTGCGAATCTAAAGCCTGGAGACCGATTTTATCGTGCTGGTGGTGATGAGTTCTGTATTATTTCTAAAGTCATTGATAAAGAAGCACTGGAAGCTTATCTGGAAAAGTTGCGGAGCATCGTGGCAAGTACGGCTTTTGACTATGGCGATGCTTCAATCATTTGCACGTTAAGTATCGGCGCGGCTGTCCATAAAGATGAAGATCCTGAAAGCTTGTATCACAAAATGGATAATCAACTTTATTTGAGTAAAAAAAACGGTCGTAATAATGTGTCGATTGGCGATTAAATGGGCGTGCAAATTCGAGTTTTACACCGTGTTACGGTAGAATCGCACGCTTTAAAATTTTATGTTAGGAATCAAGACAAACTATGAACCATAACCGTATTGTATGCTTCGATTTAGAAATGTGTTGCTGGAACGAAAATGGTGTCGGCAGCACGGGTGAAATTATCGAAGTTGGGTTGGCTGAAATAGATTTGTCTAGAGGCGAGATAGTCAAGCGAGCTCAATACTACGTAAAACCTGAACATGATGAAGTTTCGCTGTTTTGTGCCGAGCTAACAGGTATTACGCCGCGTAAAATTGAAAAACAAGGGCGCCCATTAGAAGAAGTGCTTAAATCCATGGTTAAGAACTTTGGTGGTCGAAACAAGATTTATGCATCATGGGGCCGAGATGACCTCATCCTGCTTGAAGAGTGTAAGCAAAAAGGTATTGAAGCGCCATTTACGGAGTTCATCAACTTAGCGACGCTTTATCGCATTCAAAATCGTCTTAAGGATAAGCGTATTGGTCACCGAGCAGCTCAAGAAGCAAAAGGCATTGATTGGGAAGGGCGCCAACATTCTGGTTATGTGGATGCCTACAATTTAGCGAAGCTTGCTCTGACTATGCTTTAATGGTCCGATATAGATAGGCAAACTTGTAATCAAATCGTCATTCAACCATTGTTGTTTTGTCATGGAATCTGTTTAGTGTAGAGCTCGTCAAACATATTCATATCTTGACCAGTATTTTAATAACAATGTCGTTGGCTTATCGAAAAAACGCGCGTAATGCGCGTTTTTTTATGGCTATAGAATTCAATCTTCGCCATCATTTCACGGTAGACTTGAAATAGCTTGCGCGACTTACATGTTTACCTTGTTTCTTTACTGAGATTGCAACTTTGCTCGAATGAACTCACTGTGCTCAACGTAGAGTAGTTCTGCTGTTTTGCGGATCACTGCATCTTCTAGTGGATCAATTTCGCCATCGGCATACGCCACTTCCCACATGCTTTTGATTAAGTTGTAACGAGTTTCTTGAGTCAGCTCTCTTAGTTGAGAGGTAAAGTCGTACAGCGAAGCGGAATCTTTTATTTTCTGTTGCGCTTGCTCTAACAAAGTATTTGATTCTTCTTCATTTAACGAAAGCAGTTTCATCAATAAAGAGCGCTTTGTTTCTTGCTCTTTATCATCGACGTTATGGTCTGCGTCAGATACTTCACACAGCAAGCACGCGATAGCCATATTCGGAGAGAGTGTGTTGGTTTGGCTTAAATCAGAGCCTTCAATGAGCTGTTTAAATAATGAGGTAAGAGAGTTAAACATATTGAACACCGAGCTATTGTTTATTTGGTTAACATGGTCATAAATACGGTAGATCTCAAGGTGTGGTATCAAATTTAGCACGCCGTTGACAGTCAAGAGCTTTGCTCATCTACCCAAATCCCTCGTACTTTTAAGTTCAGTCAAAATGACTTGCCTTCAAGAAAGGGCAAGTCATTTTGGGAGCGAGATTTAGCCTTCTGCACGAGTTGGTGGAAAATGTACCTCTTCACCATCGCTCGTTAGAATGCTAATTTGGCTCGGCTTTCCTTCGTCATCAAGACGCAGCTCACCAATGGCGCTGTGGTTAACTAAGCGATAAAAATTGTGCGTACTTGGTGCGCGTTTGTAGATCTTTAGACGCTTACGTTTTGTAAACCAGTTTAAAGGCGAACGAGGGCTATATAGAAGCCTATCTAGACCATCACAAATATTGAGCAATTGGGTTGGGAACTGATTTTTAATCCCGCTACAGGTGATTTGATAGATATTCGGACTATTTTTTCGGTAGCGAAGTTTAATGTCGTATGCAAAAGAGTAGTGCACGTCGCCAGAGAGAATAACGAAATTGGTCGGCGTCTTAGTATGTGTAAAAATACTAATAAGCGTATTCGCACTTCCGGGGTGCGCCATCCAGTTTTCAGCATCGACCATCAATGGTTTACCAAGCATCGTCACTACTCGCTGCAGTGCTTCGATAAACTTCACTCCGAACATTGGCGCGGCAGAAACAATGATAACTTTGTCTTGATGAACAAGTTCTTGGTGGAATTCAATCATTGCTTCCCAGTCCATTAACCCAGAGGGCTTGTTCATTTTAGACTCAGAACGCCAGCGTCTGGTTCGCGTATCTAGCACGACAACTTTTGGCGTCGTCGGAATGGTGTAATGCCAATTCTCAAAGCGATACAAATATTGAATAAATGCATCTTGAGTTTGTGAGGAACGCTCGTTGAAAAAGCGTTGAGCGATACTCATAAACTCATCATTGAATTTTTCTGGCGCGTTTCCCCACCCTTGGCAGAGCCAGTAGGCAATCAGGCTGTTCCCGATAATACGTTTTGCAAAGGCGTTGCTGTACGCGGCTTGTTCCCAGCCTATGGTAAGGTTCCAATCGTCGGTGACATCGTGATCATCAAAGATCATGTAGGTTGGAATGTGAGCAAGTAGGCGTTGAACATTATCTAGACCTGAGACGAATTTATCTATTTGAGCTTTTTCTTCTCGCCATTGCTGTTGCCATTTGGGGTCGAGAGTTGCTCCGCCGACAGTAAACTCATTTTCTAATAAGCGATCTGTCCGAATAAGCTTCCATAAGGTCGGAGACCAAACCAATAAGTACATTGCAAAGCATTCGGCAAAGCTTATTAGATGGTTTTCACACTCTTTGGCGCTGAATATTGGCGTCCCTCTGTGCGGGAAAAACGTACTCAGTAAACTGCCATCATTCACATAATGAGGCAACAATTTGTCCCGACCATAATAACAAGCTGAGTGCTGGTAGAGGGCATTGGTATTTTTTATCGGCGCTTGCTCGAATTCTTCGCCCGGTAAACCGAGTAGGGCAATGACTTGTTCGATGGCGTCCAGAGTAGGGCCTGCAACATGGTCTGCGTAGATTTGGTCACCACTCATGATGAGCATATCTGGTCTTTCTTCGATGGTTTGAGATGCGATTTTATGATCTGCAGCGACCAATGTATCTTTACTGAAGTGGTGGGGATTCCGGCACGAGCCATGCAGGACATAATCTGCTTTTTCGCTGATTAGGAACTCAACGCCCAAATTTGGACTGTTATCTCGTTCATAAGTCAGATGAGGAAGCAGTTCCGTTACGGAGCCGTGTTGCGTTTGTATTTGATAGCGTAACGTTTGATGGGGCGGAAACTCGCCCTTTAATTGCAACAAACAGCACCACGCATTGAGACCGATTTGAAGCTGTTCTTTTTGCTCACTTAAGGGGGCTTGATGAAGGACGGAGGCGTTTTCATCCGTAATTTGCACCATACCCTCCAAGCGTTGGGTGGTGACTAGCCAAATATTGATTTCAGTTGCGGTCACTTTGCGCAAAATCGGACCTGCAACGATAAGAGGAAGTGAAGATGTTTCAGTCGTATTCATCAATGCTGGCAAAACGGCTCCTTATGTGTCAGCTTCTTCTTCTAATATTTCGATAACTTGGGAACTGCTAAGTTCATGTCCCATAAGGAATAAACCTAGCATAGCATCGGCTTTTGACGCGTTATCACTGTCTTCATCCAAAATCTGCTGAAGTCGCGTTCTGATTAGATCTATTTCGTGCTCGACGAAGCCGCGTCCCTCTTCGTCTCCCTGACCATCTTCTGGAGCATTATCAAAGTGCAAAAATAACATGTCACCATCAAGTTGAGTCCCTATCAACCTTTCAGGCAGCCATGCTTCTCCCATCACAATGTCTGGGTCCGTGTCTGCGGGTAAATGATTCAAGGTAGAGATAAGTTCTGATGCTTTCACTTTTTACTTCATTATGTTTGATTTAGAACTAAGCTAGAGTTTTAAGAGCTTGTTACGATAGTAAAATATTCACAAATAAGCTCATCTAGTCGTGCAATATTAATATAATCTTGGGACTCAAACTGTCACGAGGATGACAACATTTGTCATTGTAACGGCTATCATCAGAAGAACATAAGCTTTAAATGGCAAATCATTGATGTTTGCCTGCTTCTCAACCAACATTTTTCGAACTCATGAAGAGATTAATTCTAACAACACTCACTTTGCCTTTAGCTGCGATGGCTTCTTCTGCGTATGGTGTAGAAGAGCAAACATGGGGAATTGCAGCGATGTATCGCACCGCATCGATCCCGTTTTATACCCCCGATAATGACTCGACGGTGAGTACATTTGTACCAATGATGTTCTTTGAAAACGAGCATTTGTATATCAATGGCATTGAAGGCGGCGTTTTTCTGTATGACGAGAGTGATTCTGACTGGCGCGCGAGTGCGATCATGCGATTGAGATTTGTTGATATTCCCATGTCGCTACAAAATGCCAATGAAGGGGACAGAGTCGACTTCGGTGGTCAAGTTCGTTATAGCATTAACGACAACTGGCGCGCAGAAGTAGAATTAATGACGGACGATGAACTCCAGTTTCACTCTAATTATCGCCTTGCCGCTAATTATGCGTTTGGTGATTGGGAGTTAGAGCCATCTATCACGATTCGATACAAAGACGCTGACTTCAACAGTGAATATTATGCGTTTAAAGATGTTACTGGGGAAAGAATTGGAGCAGGACTTGACGCCAACCTCGGCATCAAAGCGCGTTATCATGTGACTTCCAACTTGTATTTATTGGGGGAAACGAGTGTCACTCGCTTAGATGATAATGCCTACAACAGCCAGCTTGTAGAAGACCGATATCAAGGTGAAGTGTTTGTCGGTTTTGGCTTTTTCAACGATAAAGGCAAAGCTCCGAAATCAGCACTGAGCAATAAACCATACCTACGTATCGCGCATGGTTGGGCGACGCCTTCAAATATTGGTGAAATATTTAGCTTTGAGAGAGAAAAAGACCCATACAACAATCAACTTACTTCACTGTTTTATGGGCACCCGCTAACGGACGAGTTGTTTGGTTTTCCTCTTGATATTTATTTAACGCCAGGTTTGGTTCATCACTGGTCGTCAAGTGTTCAGTCCGCGAGCACAGAATACGTGATGGCGATTAAGGCTTATTATACCGTTAATTGGCCAACGACTTGGCGATTTGGTGTTGCGGAAGGTATGTCATACGTCGACAACATTACCTACATCGAAGGAACCGAAATGGAAGACAAGGGTTATACACCAAGTAAGCTACTGAACTACTTAGACTTCTCGTTTGATGTAAATATAGGTGACTTATTCAACCAAAAAAACTGGGAAAATATGTGGGTGGGTTATTCATTGCATCACCGCTCAGCAATTTTCGAAAGTGCGTCCCAGTTTGGGCGCATTAAAGGCGGGAGCAACTACAATACCATTTACTTCCAGTTCGAGTTTTAGTGCATCGTAAGATGCATATAGGTCGGATTTGCAACTGACTTCTTTATCACCCATTATGAGTAATGATGAATAATACAATGCTGCTTTCAACGCGAACCTTCGTGTATCGTGCCAAAGTTAAGGCTGTTTGTGATGCATCTGATGAATCGGATGGCATGAGCACCATGAGTATCGACTCCTCATTCAATATTCAAATTGAGGCGATAAACTGTACCAACGATGAATTTGCCAAGCGCTTTTTTGTCGTCCACGGGGAAGGACATTTAGAGGGTGACGAATGGTTAGTGTTGTACGTCAATTCTCTTGAGGTTGACGTTGGAGACGATCTCGAAATTCCGAGTGATGTCGCGTTTGATGCGATGATTGAGAATATGATAAACGAAGCCGAGCAGTCTTTGGAAAAGCTCTATCACGAAGCGCTACACAACTTAGAGAAAGTGAATCGCTCTGGGAGAAATAAGATAATTTCTAAACACGATTAGGGCATTTTGATCGACAAGGGATTGGCGCGAACCAATCCCTTGTTATTTACATTCTACTATCGAGCTTAGGGCAATTTACGCTATCGCTGCAAGTTGGCTCTGCGCTTCAGAAATGCCTTTCTCAGCGAAATCTTCACCCATGTTTAGCGCTTCCGCATAAACAAATTCCACATCAGTGATACCAACGAAACCTAGCACGGTACGCAGGTATGGTGTGACGTTGTCTGTTGGTGAATCTTTATGGATACCACCGCGAGTCGTGATGACAATCGCTTTCTTACCTTCGATCAGGCCTTGAACGCCGTTTTCTGTGTATTTGAATGTCACGCCAGCACGAGCAATCAAATCAATCCAGTTTTTAAGCTGAGTTGGAATTGTAAAGTTATACATTGGTGCGGTAATAACCAAAGTGTCTGCGGCTTTTACTTCTTCAATAAGGGTATCCGACAGTTCGACAACCGCTTGTTGTTCTTGTGAAAGATCTTCCGTTGCGCGAAGTGCAGTGGCAACGGCGAAGTCCAAAACTGGTAATGGGTTGGCAGCCAAATCACGAACAGTTAGCTTGTCTTGGTCTACATTTTTGATGAAGTCTTCAACCAGTTTGTTTGATTGAGAGTAATCGCCAAGGATGCTTGATTTTAGAGCTAGTACACGAGACATAATGGTTATTCCTTAAATAAGTACTTTTGACTATGGGAGCCATTATAAGCGAGGCACGTTGGTTAAAAAGTATAGGGATTCGCTGAACATGTTCGAAAAATTTGAATGTGGTTTCGGTTATCTTGTTGCAGATCTTGTGTGATACAATCCGCGCAGTTTTTGTAATGAAAAGAATAGGAAACGCTTTGACTTCGTCACAGCCCCCAAAAAAGAATCCCGCTGAAGAGCAAGCGACACCGTCAAATGGTGTGCAAAAGGCGACAGCGAAACAAGATAAAGCACCTCAGGCTCAAGTGAATAGCGCGGCGTCTCTACGCAAAGCGTTAAGCCAGTGCATGATGCGTGACCGCTTCCGTTTAAGTAAACGCATTTCTGGTGCGAGCAAAATTAAGAAAGATGCAGCACGTAATGCTGTGTTTGATGAAATTGCACTCGACATTGCTAAATCGATGATGGTTGCGGAACAACGCAGCAACTACAAACCAACGATTGAATACCCAGAAATTCTGCCCGTCAGCCAAAAGCGTGACGACATCGCTAAAGCTATTGAAGAAAACCAAGTGGTTATCGTCGCGGGTGAAACCGGTTCTGGTAAAACCACTCAGCTGCCAAAAATCTGCGCTGAGCTTGGTCGCGGTAAGTTCGGCCTGATTGGTCATACTCAGCCTCGTCGTCTTGCAGCGCGTTCGGTTGCTAACCGTATTGCCGAAGAGATGGAAACCAAGCTTGGTGAGTTTGTTGGTTACAAGGTTCGATTCAACGATCAGATCTCTGAAAATACCCAAATCAAATTGATGACAGATGGTATCTTGCTGGCTGAGATTCAGCATGACCGTTTCTTGAATCAATACGACACCATCATTATCGATGAAGCGCACGAGCGCAGCCTCAACATCGATTTCATCTTGGGTTACTTGAAAGAGTTGCTGCCACGTCGTCCTGATTTGAAAGTGATCATCACGTCGGCAACCATCGACCCAGAACGCTTCTCAAAACACTTCAACAATGCACCAATTATTGAAGTGTCAGGTCGTACTTACCCAGTAGAAACCCGTTACCGCCCACTAAGTGGTGATGACGACAATGATCGTGACCAACTTGAAGGCATCTTCGAAGCGGTCGACGAATTGTGCGATGAAGGTTTAGGTGACATCCTGATCTTCATGAACGGTGAGCGTGAAATTCGTGATACCGCAGATGCACTGTCTAAACGCAATCTGAAGAGCACCGAAATTGTGCCGCTTTACGCGCGTTTGTCGGCGGGCGAGCAGAACAAGATTTTCCAACCTCATGCTGGTCGCCGAATTGTACTGGCAACCAACGTGGCAGAAACCTCGCTAACCGTTCCGGGCATCAAGTATGTTATCGACCCGGGCACGGCGCGCATTAGCCGCTACAGTTACCGAACTAAGGTTCAGCGTCTTCCAATCGAGCCGGTTTCTCAGGCGAGTGCGAACCAACGTAAAGGTCGTTGTGGTCGTGTGGAAGAGGGTATCTGTATCCGTCTGTACTCAGAGGAAGATTTTGAGTCGCGCCCAGAGTTTACCGATCCCGAGATCCTGCGTACCAACCTAGCATCGGTTATCTTACAGATGACGGCACTTGGCTTGGGCGACATTCAAGCCTTCCCATTTGTAGAAGCGCCGGACAAACGTAACATCCAAGATGGTGTTCGTTTGCTGGAAGAGCTTGGCGCGATTAATTCTGAGGTAAAAGACCCGAAAAAACGCCTAACTTCCATTGGTCGCCAATTAGCGCGTTTGCCAATCGATCCACGCTTGGCGCGTATGGTTTTGGAAGCGCCAAAATATGGTGCGCTTAAAGAAGTGATGATCATTGCAGCGGCCTTGTCGATTCAAGATCCACGCGAGCGTCCTTCAGACAAACAACAATCATCAGATGATAAGCACCGTCGTTTCTTCCATGAAGAGTCGGACTTCCTGACGTTTGTAAATTTGTGGGAATACATCCAAAAGCAGCAAAAAGCCTTGTCTAGCAACCAGTTCCGCAAGCAATGTAAGCAAGACTATTTGAACTACTTGCGCGTGCGTGAGTGGCAAGATGTGTACTTCCAAATTCACCAGTCGATGCGTGAAATGGAATTCAAACTGAACGATGAGCCTGCGTCTTACCATGGCGTACACAGTGCGATCTTGGTTGGTTTGTTGTCGCACATCGGTATGAAAGACCAAGAAAAGAATGAATATCAAGGCGCGCGCAACGCTCGTTTCCATATCTTCCCTGCATCGGGTCTATTTAAGAAACAACCTAAGTGGATAATGTCAGCCGAGTTGGTGGAAACCTCGAAACTTTGGGGCCGTATCATTGCCAAGATTCAGCCGGAATGGATTGAGCCATTAGCCAAACACCTTATCAAGCGCAGTTACAGCGAACCGCATTGGTCGAAGAAACGTGCGGCGGTGATGGCGCACGAAAAAGTCATGCTTTACGGCGTGCCAATCGTACCGAAACGTTTGGTGAACTACGGCAGTATCGATTCGGCCGTTAGCCGCGAAATCTTTATTCGTAGTGCATTGGTTGAAGGTGAGTGGGAAACCAAACACGCGTTCTTTAAGCAAAACCGCAAGCTTCTGCAAGAAGTGGAAGAGCTTGAACACAAATCTCGTCGTCGTGACATCTTGGTGGATGATGATGAGTTATTTGATTTCTATGATCAACGTGTTGGTACCGAAGTGGTGTCTGGTAAACATTTCGATACGTGGTGGAAAAAAGCATCGAAAGAAGATCCTGAACTGCTGAACTTTGAAAAAGAGATGCTGTTCAAGGGTGATGCTAGCCATGTGACCGATTTGGATTACCCGAACTTCTGGCATCAAAATGGTTTGAAGCTCAAGTTGAGTTACCAATTTGAACCAGGCGATGATAGTGACGGTGTCACAGTGCATTTGCCGTTGCCGATTTTAAACCAAGTTGAACCAGCGGGCTTTGACTGGCAGATCCCGGGTTTGCGTCATGATCTTATTGTTAGTTTGATTAAATCGCTGCCGAAGACGATTCGTAAGAACTTTGTACCTGCGCCGAACTATGCCGATGCATTCTTAGCACGCGTAACACCAATGGAAGCGCCGCTGCTAGACTCGCTAGAAAAAGAACTGCGCCGCATGACGGGTGTAGAAGTGTTGCGTGAAGACTGGAACTTGGAACAGGTGCCTGAACACTTGAAAGTCACGTACCGAGCGGTTGATCATCGAAATCGCAAACTGAAGGAACATAAAGATCTTCACGAATTGAAAGAGAGCTTGAAAGACAAAGTTCAAGAAACGCTTTCTAAAGTGGCGGATGACGATATTGAACAGCAAGGTCTGCATACGTGGAGCTTCGGTGAATTGCCGAAAGTGTATCAACAAAAACGCGGTGGCTACGATGTAAAAGCGTATCCAGCACTTGTTGATAGCAAAGACAGCGTTGAAATCAAACTCTACGAAACGGAGTACGAGCAGATAACGGCAATGCGTGCTGGCCAGCGTCGCCTAATTTTATTGAACGTACCGTCGCCAATTAAATACTTGCACGCTAACTTACCGAACAAATCGAAGTTGGGTTTGTACTTTAACCCTTACGGCAAAGTGCTTGATCTGATCGATGACTGTATCGCCTGTGGTGTCGATAAGCTTATTGAAGAGCAGGGGGGCTTAGCTTGGGAGCCAGAGAAGTTCGAAGCGTTGAAAGAACACGTTCGTGCTGAACTGGGTGATACCGTTGTAGAGATCGCGAAACAGGTTGAGACTATTCTGACAACGGCGTTCAGCATCAATAAGAAGCTAAAAGGCAAAATCGACTTCACTATGGCGTTTGCTCTGTCCGATATCAAAGCACAAATTGAAGGCTTGATCTTCAAAGGCTTTGCGACGGAATGTGGCTGGAAACGCTTGCCGGATATTCTTCGCTACATGCGTGCGATAGAGCGTCGTATGGAGAAGTTGCCAATCGATCCAAACAAAGATCGTTTACATATGCTGAAGATTGAATCTGTGACTCAAGACTATAAAGAGTTGCTGAATAAGATCCCGAAAGGCGTGGCCATTCCTGAAAACGTAAAAGAAGTGCGTTGGATGATTGAAGAGCTTCGCGTGAGTTACTTTGCTCAACAATTAGGCACTCCTTATCCTGTTTCTGATAAACGAGTCAAAAACGCGATTGATGCTTGCTAATCAACCAGTAAAATAGTGTCAGATTTGTAATTCTCGCGTATGAGGTTACTGGTACACTAATTGCTAGTAACTCAATAAGCGTTATTTTTTAGTTCTGGGAGGCAATGGTTCGCCTCCCTTTATTTGTAGTACCAACGACTGAGTTATGCAGACGTGGGAATAATAAAGAGTAAAGGTAGATGATGAAAAAAACTCTATTAGCAGTGGCGCTACTTGGCGCATCTTCTGCGGCAATGGCAGATTCTTGGATTTACGGTGGTGCAACAGTAGGTCAGTCTGACTACAAAGGTGAGACGGATACATCATACTCTGTTCACGTTGGTACAGGCATCCTACCTATCATTGGTATTGAAGCAGGTGTGACGCAACACGGTGAATTTAACGTAAATGGTCAAGACACTAAGCTAACGTCTTACTACGCAGCACTTAAGCCAAGCATCGACTTTGGTCCACTGCATGTGTATGCAAAAGGTGGCTTCCACCAGTGGGACAAAGAAGTGAAAGGCGGCAAAGACGATGACGATTTGGATCTAATGTATGGTGTAGGTGCTGAGTACTTCATTTTTGGTCCAATGTCTGTTGGTGCTAGCTACATGAACTACACGGCGGGTAAAGACGATATCGGCACGTTCTCTGTTAACGCAACACTGCATTTCCTATAAGCGTCTAGCTTTCTAACACCCATATGAAAAACACCGACTTTATGTCGGTGTTTTTTTGTCTGGAAGTCACAAAACAAAAGTTGAACATAAATTATTCACTTTTGGCTCTTAAAATGCTCATGCTTTCCAATATATAGTGGCGATTAAATGCGCATATTTGCGTAATGTTTCGCTTAGGAATCGCTCAGGAAGGGATAGTATGAAAAAAACACTCTCGTTATTAGCTCTAACGTTGTGCTCAACATCAGCAATGGCTGACTCATGGATTTACGCTGGCGGTCAAATTGGTCAATCTGATATCGATAGCGAAAACGATACAACCTACGGTATTCATGTAGGTACTGGTATTTTGCCATTCATTGGCATTGAGGCAGGTTACTTTAACCACGGCAAAGTAGATTTATCAGTGAGTGGCAGCAGGGGTAGTGCTGATTTTGATTCATTCTATTTAGCAGCGAAACCAAGCATCGACTTTGGGCCGCTTCATGTCTATGCCAAAGGTGGCATCAATGCATTCAATGTTGATTATGACGGCGGACTGAGAAATTTAGATAAAGATGATGGTGTCTCTTACATGTATGGTGTCGGTGCCGAATACTTCTTGCTCGATAATGTTTCTATTGGGGCAAGCTATCAAGCGTTTGGCGTGGATATTGACAGCGATAGTGACACCGTGAGCAGTGTGACGGGGAATATTACCTTCCATTTCCTATAATACTCAGTATCTATGAAATCTTTACTGACTTGGTTTCATCGCTAGCTTTGAAACCAAGTCAGTGTTACTTATCTCAATTTACGCGTCCATCAATGATAAAGCCACAGAGCGCAAGTATTTCCAGTGCTTTTCTAACGATCAAATTACGATAAAATCAATCGTTAGACCTCATAATTTTTGTGTTGATATTACTTTGTTCTTATCTGCCTTTAACTGAGCCAAAAATGCAATAAATGGCGATTTTTTGCAAAAATATGTGATTGCTGCTAAACTTTGCCCCGCTTTAAAACTTTAGAGTTCAAATTAATGGAGGGCGGTATTGGAGTTCTTCTCACCTGAGGGGCGTTTCAAATTCACGTTAAATTTGTATTTATGGATAATGCATTTAAAAAATATAGTATCGACACAACAGACTATCAGGTTGGACAGGACAACGTTCAAAAGTGGGGATTCGACATACATAACCCCGTTTTTGGCATCAGTGCGGGTCTCGTTGTTTTCTGTCTAATTTCACTTCTTCTTGTTGAGCCAACCACTGCTCGTGATGTATTAAACGGTCTGAAAAACGGAATTATCGAACAGTTTGATGCGTTCTTTATGTGGTCGACAAACTTCTTCTTATTATTCGCTGTTGCTCTTCTTTTTTCTCCGCTGGGTAAAATCCGCTTAGGTGGCAAAGAAGCAACGCCGGATCACTCAACCGTTTCTTGGTTGTCGATGCTCTTTGCAGCTGGTATGGGTATTGGCCTTCTGTTCTGGAGTGTGGCGGAGCCGACCGCGTACTTCACTGATTGGTGGGGAATGCCACTGAACGCAGTGCCATACACAGAAGAAGCGAAATCTCTAGCGATGGGTGCCACCATGTTCCACTGGGGTGTGCATGGTTGGAGTATTTACGCACTCGTTGCACTAGCACTTGCGTTTTTTGCTTTTAACAAGGGTTTACCGCTTTCATTGCGCGCGGCGTTTTATCCAATTTTTGGTGACCGAGCATGGGGTTGGTTAGGACATGTTATCGACATTCTTGCCGTTTTATCCACGCTGTTTGGTCTTGCAACGTCGCTGGGTCTCGGTGCTCAGCAGGCGACCAGTGGTATTAACCATGTCTTTGGTCTAGAAGGCGGCATTGGTACACAAATGATTGTGATCACCTTTGTTACCTTTATCGCGGTGCTATCAGTAATTCGTGGTATTGATGGTGGTGTTAAGCTACTGAGTAACGTCAATATGGTGGTTGCGTTTGCCCTGCTTATTTTCATTACCTTTATCACGTTTGATACGGCGTGGGGTTCGCTACGCGACACAACAATGGCTTACATTGAAAATATTATTCCGTTGAGCAACCCCCACGGTCGTGAAGATGAAACTTGGATGCATGGCTGGACGGTATTCTACTGGGCTTGGTGGGTATCTTGGTCACCGTTTGTTGGTATGTTTATCGCGCGTGTGTCTAAAGGTCGTACGGTTCGAGAATTCCTGTTCGCAGTGATCGTTATTCCTACAGTCGTTACCTTGATTTGGATGTCTGTATTCGGTGGTATCGCGCTTGACCAAGTGGTGAATAAAGTGGGGGAGCTAGGTGCAAATGGTCTAACTGATATTTCACTGACTCTGTTCCATGTTTACGATGCGCTACCGTATAGCTCAGTGATTTCAATGCTTTCTATCGTGCTGATTCTGGTGTTCTTTATTACATCATCAGACTCTGGCTCACTGGTTATCGATAGTATCACTGCGGGTGGTAAGATTGATGCACCAATTCCACAGCGTATTTTCTGGGCTTGTATTGAAGGTGCAATTGCAGCCGTTATGCTTTGGGTTGGTGGCAAAGAAGCCTTGCAAGCATTGCAGTCAGGTGTGGTTGCAACGGGATTACCGTTTACCTTTGTTCTGTTGTTGATGTGTGTAAGCTTGGTTAAAGGGTTAAGAACCGAACTGTCAGCTTACAAATAAACACTATCCACTATTGAATTTAAATGCCGAGCCTAATGCGCTCGGCATTTTTTATTTCTACTTTTCTTTTTCAATAATTCCGTTACAGTTTGGGCTTATTCCCACCTCATTTAACAGCATTATGTCACTGGCTAAACTCATTCTTATTCGTGGACTTCCAGGTTCAGGTAAAACAACCTTAGCAAAGCAACTGGCGATAGAGCTTGGTGCTAAGCATTTTGAAGCTGACATGTATTTTGAAAATGATGAAGGTGATTATCACTTTAACCCAACTGAATTACCCCAAGCGCACGAATGGTGTTTTCAGCAAACTCGAGAGTGGTTGAACAAAGGGAAAGTCGTGATTGTGAGTAATACGTTTGTTCGGCACTGGGAGATGAAGCGTTACTTGGACTACTGCGTGAAGAAGCGCATTGAGGTGGAAGTTAAGGTGTGTCGCGGAGCGTATCAAAGCATTCATGATGTACCACCAGCGACCATCGAAAAGATGCGACGCCAGTGGCAAGAGTGACCGTTACCAGAACCAGGGGTTACTGACCTCGTCCGTCAATCATCACAACGAATGTTTTGCTCATGATTGAAAGGTCCATTGAAATCCAAGAGTAGAACGAACCTAAGCTTAGTGCGTAACTGTGGTCAAAACCAACTTTACGTCGTACATCTTCGATGCAAGCATCATAGCCTTGGTTAACTTGTGCTAGGCCTGTAATTCCTGGTAATACGCCATATGTGCGTTCTACAAAATAAGGGATTTCATCTTCCAACTTTTGGTAGAAAGCAGGGCGCTCTGGACGTGGCCCGATCATCGACATTTCACCTCTCAACACATTAAACAGCTGTGGTAACTCATCTAAACGCGTCTTACGTAAAAAACGTCCTACTGGTGTGATTCGAGGATCATTCTCGGTTGCCCAAACTGCACCGGAGCGTTGCTCCGCATCAATATACATGGTGCGAAACTTCATGATTTGAAAAAGATCCATTTTTTCTGGTGTACAGCGCCCAACACGCAGTTGACGATAGATCACTGGGCCTTTTGATGTGATTTTTATAGCTAGCGCGATAAATGGGAATAGTGGTGCAGTGACGAGCAAAATAAACATTGCAACCAGTACATCAAACGTTCTTTTCGCGTGGCATACATTTGAATCGTAGCGTGAGTTTTTCATGATGCTTTCCTTATTGGTTGACGCGTTTCCAACGTCCATTTTCCATTCCTAGCAAATACTTCATACCGCCGATGAAATTGGCGAGATGACCAATGACGATATAGCTAATCAGTTTAAAAGGCTTGACTGTGTTAAGTGCAGGCACCAAGTAAGTGACAAGTGCGATACCATAAACACAGGCTTGAGCGAGCAGCATTATTTGAAACAGCGGGTTGTGTGCCAGTAGCAGTGAACAAACCAAGCAAACAATCATCAAATAGGGTGTTGCCAAGCGCAGAACCTTTCCCGATAGAAATGCAAAGGCAGTGCCACGATAGCGAGGTAACAGTAATTTCTTTAATTGCATGAGCTGCTGCATGTTACCCGCTGAAATTCTTAGGCGTCGCTTGAAGTCTGCGTCGTCTGAGCTTTGTTCGAGTTCAAGAGCCAGCATGTTAGGTTCGTAGATAGCGTTATAGCCTCGCAAAACGATTCTCATAGGGAGAATAAAATCGTCATTAATGGTGCTGACTTCAAGTGGTTCAAATAGGTGGGTTCTGAATGTATAAAACGCACCGTGAGAACCAATCGTTGAACCTAGCAAGGATTCTTGGTGCTTCACTCGAGACTGGTATTGCCAGTACGCTGCTTCACCTTGGTTATCGGTACTCATTATTTGATATGTCGCGTTAACCACTCCAACCTTCTCATTTTGATAATGCTGACTAGCTAGCAACAGAGAATCGCAAGAAATCAATGCCGATGTATCACTCAGTGCGGTAATGTCCGAGCTAACATGACGCATTTCTTCGTTGAGTAGGGCAACTTTACCGCGATTGACTTGGTGGTCATTAATGATGAACAGTGTATCGGAGCAGATTGCTTCTTGAATCGTCGCTTGAGCAATCTCGGCTGTGTTATCTGTGCAGCCATCACATGCGATCACCACTTTCAATTTATCTCTTGGGTAATCTAAGCTCGCAAGGTTGCGGATCTTTTCTGCTATCCATTGTTCTTCATTGTAGGCGGGCACGATGACAGTAATAGATGGTAACTGACTGTCTGTTTGAGAGGCTTTGTAAGCTCGCTCTACAAATGGTGCTGTGGTTTTTTGCTGTTTTAAAGGAAGCCATTTAAGTAGCAATGGATAACCAACATGATGATAGACAATCAAAAATGCGGATAAACCAAAACCTGTAATCCAAAGTAAATCATTCATAGCTAGCCTCCTTGGCCAAACGTGAGTAGCGACTCACCATGTCTCTGATATCAAAATGTTTGAGAATAAAAGTTCGAGGAGAACCATGGGTTGATTTCAATTGCAGCGATAAAGCTTCCGCCAAAGAGAACACTCGGTTGGCTTCAACCAATGTGCTGTTAATCGGGCAGAGCGTCTCTTTCACGCCACCAACATCGGTTGCGACACAAGGAATGTCACATGCTTGAGCTTCTAGTGTTGAGAGGGGGAAACCCTCTTGAAGCGACGGTAAACAAAATAAATCGAGGCTTTGGTAAAAGCTGGGCATATCATCGACCAAGCCTAAAAAGGTAACGCGATCCTCAAGTTTTAACGTTCTAACTTGTGCTTCCAATTGAGCTCTCTGAGAACCATCTCCAGCAATGGCTAGGTGTGTGTTTGGCGTAAGATGAGAGAAGGCTTCGATAAGCACTTTATGGCCTTTAACTGCTTCTAAACGTCCAGCCACTCCAATCACGGTTTTGTTGGCTGGAAGCCCAAACAAGTTTCTCTTGGTTGCTTGATTACCGCTTTGAAATTTCTGGCAATCGATTCCATTATGTATGGTGCAGACTTTGCGGTAATTCAGTTTTGTCTGGATTTGTTCGGCGACAAAGTTCGCATCGGCAACCACATGTGGACGAATCATTTTTAGCAGTAGGGACTGAAGTCGAGCTGACTTTCTGTTATTCAGATGCCAGGCGTCGTGCTCAGTATGGATAATTACTGGCACCTGCGCTAAGCGTGCCGCAATCCCACCATATAATAGTGGACCGATATGGTGAGTGTGGACCACATCAGGCTTAAGTCCTTTGAGCATGGAAGTCAGCGTACTGATGGTTTTTCCGCTGAATCCAGGTTTCTTATTGAGAAAGTGCAGTTGGCCTTGGTAGGCCGAGAGTTTTGACCAGCATTGCAGTGCTTGCGCTTTGCTTCCCTCTAAACTTACGACAAACACGGAATGATTCGGTTGCGCAAAACGAAGCATCTCTAATACGAGCGTTTCCAAACCGCCAGGAGCTAAGTGCTGCACGACGTGTAATATCACTTTTTTATTGCGTTGAGTGCTATTTTGTTTTTGTCTGAATTCCATTCTCAAACCCTCGTTGAGTTCTTTGTTTATTCAGGAATTGCAGACTGCGTGCCAAAAAATTAAGTTTTTAAAAACATGGAGTTAATGGTGGCGCATATGAAGGGCGATGTTTATTCTCAATTTGAGATTCATATTAGTGGAAACCTTATGCAGAGTTAGAATAAGCACAAAAAGAAAAGCACTCGCTGAGCGAGTGCTTGTAATAGAGTGTTAACGGCTGTTAGCTTCCGTATACCACTTTAGGTAAGGTGGTGATCACAGGAACGCCAAGATGCTTTTCTAATGCTCTTTTAGAGCGGATAGAGTTATCTGCTAACTCAAGTATCGTCGCTAATCCAATGCCCAAACCCGCGCCACCGATAAACCCTAAAATGACAAACACAAAACTAGGTAAGTTAGACGGAATGGTTGGTGTGAAAGGTTCATCAATGATTTTCACGCGTTTATTCTCTTCAAATACGCCAAGTGAACCAGTTAATTGAGCCATTTCATAACGCTCTACAAGGTCATCATACATTTCTCTTTTTACCGCGACATCACGAGCTAGGCGGTTAATTTCTGTTGCTGTGCTACCAAATCGATGCGCATTACTTTCTAACTCTTGAATCATTGTTCGTAAGCTATTGGTTTCTTCTGTGAGGGCTTCAAAGCGTCCGCGCATAATTTGCAGTTGGTGAAGCTGAGAGACCAGAAGAGGCTGAGCTTCTCCAAGACTGTTTACGGTGGTATTGCTTGCGATATCCCAAAGTTGGGCGCTGTTTAATTCCGGTTGTTTAGAGTTCAATAGTACTGAGCGCTCTTGCTCCAAGCGGTTTAACTCTCGTAGCTTGCCTTGAACCATGCTATGTGCCTCAGTGTACTTGGCGCGAAGCAAGGTGAGCTCACTACGAATGTCGATGATTTGTTCTTCAAGCTTACCGATAACCGGGTTGGTTTTAGAAAGCTGTTGGTCCAAACTACCTAGGCTTCGGGTAACACCAGCAAGCTCCGCTTCTTTTTCTGCCAAGGTTTGTTTAAGGCTTGCCAGACGAGTCAGGCTTTGTGCTTGCATTTCAGGCGTCGCGTGAGAGTAAGTATTCTTGTATTCCGCGAACGCTTGCTCTGCTTTATCCAGCTCTTCTCTGCGTTTATTAATATGGATGGTTAAAAAGTGACTTGAATCTTTAATTGAAGATCGTTCAGGAGCTAAAAGCTGTTCGACAAAATGTTCGCTGACGGAGAGTAACATCGACTCCATGCCATTCGGTTTGCCACTTCGTAGTTGGATTTGAATGAAGTCCTTACCGAGCTGCTGAACAGACAAACGCGACGCGAGATCTTTAATGATGAACTCTTGCTCTTTGGCACTCATTTCGTCACTAATCAGCGCTTGTTCTTTGGCAACTGAGTACAAAACATGTCGGCTTTTTAGCAAGGTACTGAGTGCGCTCAATCGATCTTTCAGCATGGTTGAGACGGCAAGATCTTGAAGGAATGGGTTCATTTTCGCTGTCTCTTGGATAAGCATACTTGTATGAGCGACATAAGTCGTCGGAACCAGTTTACTTACGATGAAACCCAGCACAGGCAATACAAGCATAGGAATAACGATCATGTAGCGACGTCTCCAAGCACCATGTAACAGTACGCTGAGGTTTTCTCTTAAATCGTTCATAGCGCCCTCACTAATTTATCAACTTGGTTGGCTCTTGCTTCCCAGCTTTGCTGTTGAACAAATGACTTTGAATCTGTCGGTGGCGGTAGGAGGTGATCGAGACTGGCACGCACGTCTTCGACATCTTGAACCACATGGAGCATATGTTTGTAGGGCATTAATGCGGGAAAGGGTGTGCTGATAACAGGGGTTCCTGTTGCCAAGTACTCAAGAAGTTTAAGCGGATTACATGCCTTGATTTGAGCGTTATCAACAAAGGGCAACCAACTGGCATCCCAGTGTTGAGAGTAACGTGGCAGAGTGTGATGCGCTCTCGGGCCTAGGTAGTATATGTTGCTTCTTTGTGGAAGTGGATTGTCACTGAACTCGTTGGGGCCGATGAACACGAGATCCCAGTCAGGCGCTTGGTCTGCGACTTGGGCAATTAAGTCGTAGTCTAACCATTCAGACAAACTGCCATAAAAGCCCAGCACTTTGCGACCATTATTAGGAAAATCTTCAGCCTTAGGTGCTGGCTCAGAAAACAGACTAAAGTCGACACCGTGAGGCAAAGTGACGGTTTTACCAGATGGAAATTGAGTGGCGAGTTTGTCACTTGCTGTAAAAATCACATCAGCCGCGTTAACCAGTGTACGTTCATGCTTGGCAACCGTGTCGTGGTTAACACCAGCTAAAGCGCTAAAGTCATCGCCACAATAGTAAATTAGCCCACGTGAATTCATTTCCGCACAAACATCTGCGGCCGTTGGGAGCGATGTCCAAAATATAGGCTTATCAAAACCAAGAGCGTGTAATTTTTTATTGAGCTGGTATTTCATCATCTTAGCCGCTACTTTTCTTGCCAGCGCAGAACTTGGAGCAGGAATAGTGAGTAGGTTAATGGTGTGAATATTTGGGTTTATTGCAGACTCTAACGTTGGCTTATGCGATCCAGCGTTATTAAATACACGAGTGAGCTTGTTTAACGCACGTTGCATGTCTTTAGTGGTCAGCCTAGGTTGACGAAGACCGATTGAGTTAACCCAAAGGATGCGGTGGCTCGTTGCTAGTCGTTTGACAATGTGTTGAGTGGAGGAGGGTAACCCGCCAAAATCTTCTCCAAATACTACGATGTCTGTCATGTGGCTCTCCTTGAGTCTTTGTTATTTGATTACTAATCAAGAGAGTAATCACAATACGTGCCAAGGATTTATTTCTTATAAAACAGGTAATTGGACTTTCTGTTGGTATTTGAAATTAGGGTTTCTCATTTTGACAATCACTTTGAACGATTCGGCTAACGACTACTGTTAATGCTGCCAGAATGTAAATTGGCCAAGTGAAACCTTGAGTGAGGAAAGTGCCTGATACGATGGTCCCGATCAGCCCACTTAAAACTGCGTTTGCCCCAACGGAAAGCGTGTAATCCGATGTTGGCGTCAGTAGTGAAATAGAATGCAAAGAGGTTCGAATCAATGACACTATCAATGTAATGAACACGGCGAGTCCAACAAACCCTGTTTCTGCTAATACGCCAAACCAAGTACTGTGTACGGCGTGATTGATGCCATCCCAGTGAGGGCTATAGAAATAGTAATTGAAGTAGAAATTATCAAGCCCAACCCCAGTTAACGGATGGTGGAGAGCCATTTTAAATGCGGCTTCCCACGCGTAAAGTCGTCCCATCGCAGAGGCATCTATACCATCCTCGGCTGCACCACCCGATTCTCGCCCTGAGATACCAGCAAATGCGTAGAGTACGATGGCTGCGACGGCGCCTAGTACTAAGACTAACGTTTTGCTTTTGATGTGCTTAAAGGCAAAGTACGCAAATACCGATAGAGAGCCTAACAAGCCCCCGCGGCTTTGTGTCTCAATAATCGCAAAAAACAATACCAAACAGGTAACAAGTGCGAAGAGTCGGAGATGTTTAGGTGAACGTTTCTCCATCAACTGACTAACGGTAAAGGCGAGGGGAAACATTAATACCAGCGCCAAGTCGTTCGGATCGCCGAGTACTGAACCTATGGAGCGTCCAATCGATACGCGCGTCCCTTCCACTAAATCAATGCCATTCGCTGCGTTTTGTAATGCGACTAAACCAATCAACAATCCGGCGAAAATTATCGCTTTCGACATTTGTGCCAACTGAGCCGGTTTGGTAATAAGCCAGGTGATCGCCAATGTCATAATGATGATTTTCCAATAGGTATTTTTGAAAACCGTAATGGCAATGTCACGACTGGAGGCAAAGACGATACCGATGATCACCAACCCCCAAAATATGCACAGCCATTTTAATGAAGGGTGCCAAAAAGCAGTAAGCTGGCGACTTATCAAAAGGTGGAAAGCAAGTGCGGCCAGTGCCCCTAATGATAGTAGCAATGGGATCTTAAAGTTATAGATAACGGGAAACGCTTCATGAATACGAAAGAATGAAAAAATAACGAACAGCGTGACAAGCCAAAACGTTTGGTTGAGAACGAATAGTAAAGCAAGTGGGGCGAAACATAGTGCGACAATCAAAATAGGGTGAGGCATAACAATCCAAAGCAGGCCGATACAGACGGTAATCGTCAGCGCTGCGATGGACTGCTTTCTTCTCACCTTGGTTTCAGTCATAACGAGTATCTCTTCACCTGTCCACGCCATTTCACCATGTATCGAGTGAGCGCATTTAGCGTCTCTTTACTCATATAGCGAGTGGCTATCCCTGCCAGCAAAGTGCATGTCAAAATGCAAATTGCGATGGCGATGCCTATTGATTGTGAAGAGTGAAGCAGGAACAGTGCCACACCGGAGATAATCTGCAATAAAACCATCAGACTTAGGTGAAAAGGCAACGGCATGCATTGTTGGCCTACCACATAAGTAAAGCCAAGCTTACACAGTTGAGCGTAATAAAGCGCAATGAAAACTCCATAGATACCCAGGGACGATAGGCCAAACAGCAAAGCAATTGCAACGCATGCTGAGACGACATTAATACCCAGTAACCAGCGAGTACGACGCTTGTACAAAATGGAAATATTAATGAGTTCGCTCCACTCTTTTAGCATGGCGATAGGCAGTAAGAACAAGCTGAACAGTACCGCCTCATGATAGGTTTCTGGTAACAGGTAAGTGATCATCACCATTGCTAATGTGCCGACTGCAACACTTAAACCGGTAATGTAAATCATGCCTAGATGAGTGATGCGCACAGCTTCTGTACTCTTACGACCTTCTAGGTAATTAAATCGACGTGGCATCCACCACATGCCAAATGGCTGAACTAAAATACACATGCCAACCGCAAATTTTACGGCTATCGCGTAAATCCCTAAGGTCGCAAGTGAGGCGTTCGCGCCGATGAACCAGCGTTCAGCGCCATTGAGACAAAACGCAACCAATCCAGCCATCATCATTGGAAGACAGTAATTTAGGTATTGTTTCGCCACTGTCAGATTTGGCAGAGTTATGCTGTAGCGGTTAATGATGTGCAGCCAGACAAACTGAGTAATAGCAGCCAACAAGCCACCCCATAAAACAGAAATAACATGTGGGTGAATAGACAGTGCCTTGATGATGAAAATGACCTGAAAAACAGTGGTAGTCACCATGACGTTAAGTAGGGTTCTTGCTTTGTCGTCCTGTGTTCTCAACCAAGCTGTGCCGATTGCGATACTGCCTTCTAGAACGATAGCAAACATAACAATAGCAAACTCGACTCGCGTAAAAGGTGCAGGAATAGGCGCGAGCATAATGATAGCGAGTAGGCATAAAGCCACGATGCCAGCGATGAATAAAGCAAGCGAGTACAGCTGGTTTAGAAGGCTTGTGCGCGTATTTTGATCCTTTTCAACCCCGACGAATCGATACAGCGCTTCATGCAAAGCGAAACTGACGAATAAGGTTGTGACAACGCCAAAGGTGGTAAGCAGTTCAAGCTTGCCCATTTGTTCTGGTGAGAGAAAGTGGGGCAATACAGGCAGCATGATTAAGCTGATGCTTTTGTTTATCACTAACGCGATAGCGAACAGCGACATATTGGTCATTGCTTTAGACATGGTCATATCCTTTGATGTATCGCGGTGTTTTAAGTTTACAATCGCCATTCGGTGCGGATTCTGCTGCAAGGTGCTGAGCGATTGGCAGATAACAACGTTCGGCCGTATAAAGTTGAGAAACGTTGAGTGCTTCGATACCCATTGTCACTTTCATCCATGGAGACTCATTCAAAAGGCGAATTGCGTTATGTAACGACGCCACATTGTTTGGTGTGTACTTGATGCAATTTCGGCCATGCGTCAATACGCGATCCCAGTAGCTATCATCATGTGGGATGACGATGCACATGCCCGCTGCGAGAGCTTCTAAAATGGATAATCCAAAAGGTTCGTTAACACTGGTGGAAACAAACACACCACACTGAGAGCGTAGGTCATCGAGGTTATCTGGGCATTCATGCCATTCAACACCTTTTGTGGTGAAATCTGGTGTTGAATATTCCACACCTGCCACATTTGGTTTGATGTAACACACGGTAGATTTGATCTCTTGTGTCTTATCAAGTGTTAAAGCATCAAGAAAAAGATCGATGTTCTTCCATTTTAGTAAGCTGGCCGCCCAGAAGACGCGGTTTGAAATCGGATTTGCTTGTTTTGGCCAGCGGTCTCTCGATAGTCCGTTAACAAACGTAGAAGCATTCAAACCACACCAATAGCGTTCAGTAGCTGGCTTCTCTGTTTTGAGGTAGACCTGTAAGGCCTCTAGCATCGATTCTCGGGTGTTTGCCAAGTAATAAATTGCGGATGCTTTTACCAAGCAGTAGCCGGAAGATCTTGAACGACCAACTGGACCATGAACCATTTGTACCACAGGCTTTTTGCTGATTAATCTCAGTAGGTACAAAGGCATATCATTACTCGGGCAAGATAGACCTAAAAAGCTATCTATCTTTGGTAGTTTCATGCACGCAAAAATCAGTTGGATAAAGTAATACGCGTTCATTAACCAGTAAGTGAGGCCATGAGTGGAGCTCAATGGTGATGGTTTGATTTTGATAATCTGCACACGAGGCGTATCGCTAAGTAGTGACTCCCAATGCTCTGGATTCGTGGTCAGCAGATAACCAATTACGTTCAGTTTATCGCACTGTTTGAGGAGCTCTGCATTCGCAATCTTAGAACCACCTTGCATTGGGATGGCGTCGAACATTAATACACGTTTCATGACTGGGCTCCTCAATTGATACTCAACCAGCGTGAAAGAGGCTTCATGCAGTGAGTCATTGGCATTGGTGTAATACTGTTGTTCTCAAGCTCACCTTCATAAATACGTTCAATGGCGCTTATAGATGCTGCAGTCGTGAGGTTTTGGCTAGCATGAAGATAGGCGTTTTCAGCTAGCTTGTTTCTTAGAGCTACATCTTGCATGACTTGTTGGATAGCGTTTAATAAGCCTGCCATTCCGCGATTCTGGTACAGTAGCGCAGAGTGATTATGCTCGAACAACTCAGGGATGCCTCCTGTTTTAGGAGCCACGATAGGCAGCTGAGCTAAAGCCGCTTCCCCGAGCACGAGACCAAAGGCCTCTTCATAGGCGCCGCTAATAAAAGCGTCTGCATTCCCAGACATCCATGCACCAGCATTGCTTTTTTCCCCGACAAAGTGGACTCTGTCTTGGATACCGAGATCCGAAGCAAGTTGTTGCAATGTTTCTCTTTCCTCGCCATCGCCAACGATAACAAGATGAGGATTGTCGTGATGGTAATTGTGCATGCGCATAGCGCGAATAAGGCGGTCGAATCCTTTTCTTTTAATCAACGAACCTACCGAGAGAAAGGTAAACGCTTGTGGAGGTATTCCGAGGTGAGCCTTGATATCAATGGGCGTATCAGAGTCTTGAAGCGATACACCGTTGTGCACAACATAAAGCTGGTCTTCTGGGTAACCGTCCTGAATAATTTCACGACCGACATCTTTACTAACGCAAATCAATTTTGGGGAGAGGTGTAGCCCAAGAGAGAAGCGATCTCGCAATGTATAGTGACAATGAAGTTGGGTGACAAGTGGGATGTGATTCATGCGTGCAGCCAAACACATCCATTGACAAGGGCCACCGCTATTAACGTGTACCAAGTCGATATTGTGTTTTTCGATCAGTGCTGAGCCTTGTTTGATAAGGCTATTCCATCCGCTAATATCCCAGCGAGGCGCACTCCAGCCACCAACGAGATTGAAAACAGAATGTTCCGCTTCAATTCCGAGCGATTGACACTTATCGATTAGTGGCTGGCAGTTTGACCACACGAATGGCTCAAACTTATCACGGTCAATCCCTGAGATGAGATCCAGAAGTACCACTTCACTGCCGCGAATCCAGTTATCACCATAATGAACATATAGAATGCGTTTTGGAGTAGTCATAAGTCACCTCTGTCTCATCATTAACTTGTGTTAACTGCTGAGTTGCAACAGAGATGCCAAAATATGCCATTAGTTTATGTGTTTGAATATTATTAGATATTTGTGCTTGGACTTAAGTGGAGAAGCAATATTCTCATATTGAGAACCAATATGGCTTATTGCTCCGTTTCAATTTGATATTTTCGTAGCAATACAGGAATAACGCTTTGCGCCGAGAAATCATCAATAATGGTCTGCCGAGCGTTTTGACGAATGAGAGATTGCTGCGCTTCATCAAGAGACATCCAATGTTTAAGGCATTGAGCGAGAGATGGGATGTCATTGACAATAAAGCCATTTTCGCCAGTTTGGATAATATCGGGCAAGCGACCCACGCGTAGGCTCATCACGATTATTCCTCTAGCCATTGCTTCAAGCGCCGCCATAGGCAGGCCTTCATAGCGAGAAGAAATTACCAGCACGCCAATGTTTTTCCAAACGGTCTCCATTTCAGTTTGATGACCGAAAAATTTCACATTTGAAGGGGCAATTTGGGCGAGTGATTCTCTTTCTGGTCCATCACCGTAAACACTAAAATGCAGTGTTGGGCAGAGCTCAGCCACTTCGATAAATTGGTCGGCACCTTTTTCTTGGCTCAATCGGCCGACGAAAGCGATTTCTTGATAGTTGAGATTACGATCGGGAATCGAAACAAAGTTATTCAGCAGCTCCGAAGGGAAAATGATTTTACGCTGAATGCTTGGGCTGACGGAAAAGCAGTGGTTAGAGAGGTAGCCTGAACTTCTATCAAGCCAATCATAGAGCCACAGTTTGCCCGAGGATGATTCTCCTGCATGATAAGTTGAAATCAAGCGAGGAAATGTGCGCGTGAGTAGCTTGGCACAGCGCGCTAAGATTGACGCTTTGTAACCGTGGGAGTGAATGACCGATGGTTGGTGATTGGCGACCGCGCTTGTTAGGTGTTTGATCTTTAATGCCTTATGTGGCTCACCAGACAAATGGTTCAAGTAACTCACAGGGATGGTGGATTCTTCTGCTTTCTCTACAATCTGTGCTGGTGGCGAGTACTCAGTCGTTAAGACAACACGTGCTTTGTGCCCAAATGTCATTAATCCACGAGCAAGCTCTATGACGTGACTTTCGATACCGCCAAACAGGCGGCTATCAAGAAAAATCCAAATTTCACCAACGGCAGGTTTCTCAAGATTGTTCGAGATTAATTTCATCCGCTTCCCACGCTTGTTTTTTTCGGTAAACCGTAGATGGGCTTAGCTCCAGCATTACGGCGGCATTGAGGACGTTGCCATCACAGTATGCGATTGCGTTTTGAATCGCCTCACGTTCCACTTGCCACATAGGGCGAATGGTTCCATCAGAGTTAAAGTAAGGCGAGGCAGCCGCTGAGGATTGTATGCTAGGTTCCGTTGTCGGTATTGACGGTTCTCTAGCGGGGGCCGACTGTTCCTCAACATACACAGGTTGGGAGGTTATTGTTGGAGGGGTTGCTGGCTCTTGAGTTACATGTGCGGGAGTGGATGTTCTCACCGTTTTAGACTTTCTAGTCAGTTGAGCGGGTAGGTGATTCACCGTGACTTTTTCGTCATTATTAAGCACTACAATGTTACGTATGATGTTTTGCAATTGCCTTACATTACCCGGCCATTCGTAGTGCTTGATGATATGTTGAGCTTCGCTGTCGATTGTTGAGAATTTCTTTTTGTCCTGTTTGGCATAAGTGGTCAAAAAGTGCTTGGCTAGCATGACAATGTCACTTCCTCGCTCGCGTAGGGGGGGCATATCGATAGGTATTACGTGTACGCGGTAATACAAATCTTCACGAAAACGACCTTCTTCCACTTCTGTTAATGGATCTCGGTTGGTGGCACAAATGATTCGAACATCCACCTTCATCTCTCGAGTGCCACCAAGCGGTGTGTAGGTTCCTGTTTGAAGAAAACGGAGCAACTTCTTTTGCATCTCAAGTTCCATTTCACACAGTTCATCGAGAAAAAGCGTACCACCGTGAGCCAGCGTCGCAGCACCTTTTCGGTCTGTTGTGGCTCCGGTAAATGCGCCTTTAACGTGGCCAAAGATCTCACTTTCCATTAAATCTCGTGGGATAGCCCCGCAGTTAATAGCAATAAAAGGCTTGTCTTTACGATCGCTCTGACGGTGCACGGCTTCAGCACAGACTTCTTTACCTGTGCCGCTTTCACCCACAATAAAGACACTGGCAGATGTTGGAGCAACGGCATCAATGGTTTTATATACCGCCTGCATTGGGAGACTTGAACCGATAAATCCGTGATAGTTATGGCGATCAAACTTGGACTGAATGTTTTCTACTAAATCTTCCAATTTGGCGCGTTTGAGGTGTAATGCAACAGAAGTTTTTAGGCGATCGGCGTTAATAGGTTTTTCTAAGAAATCTTCCGCACCTTTTTGAATTAGGTTAACGGCTAAGTCTACGCTGCCGTGCGCTGTAGCAATAATAACTGAGGTAGGAATGTCATTCTGGTTGATCCAATCCAATACGTCTTCACCAGACATATCGGGCAGTTTCAAATCGAGAATGATGAGCTGAGGTTTGCTTCTTTCAATAAATTGAATTGCTTCGCGACCTGTTTCGACATGAAAAATGTCATAAGGTTCGTCTTTGACATACTGCTTATAAAGTATGGCTAGTGAAGTAGAGTCTTCTACCAGTAACACCCTTGGTCTCATAGTCCTATCCCAACGTAGTTCGTTTCACTTTTATGATTTTTGTCAGCACTATTATTTCTATTTGGCGTGATGAGCGAGTTATATGGCTTAGTGCTCTCTAGTGCTGAATATTCTCAATTTGAGAAAAGCGTTATCTAAGTATTAGCACAAGGTGGGAAATTTGCGAAAAATCCATACTTTTTAATTGATTAAGTTAAATTGTAAATGTCTTAGATGATATCGGCATCGCACTTTAATAAGTGCGATGATTGATAAGATAATTTGTCCTTGAAACCGCTACTCGAACCCTTGATCTTTTCGCTTTTCTAGCGCGTCAAACGATTCAATTGCCAGCTGGGAAAGAGACTCACAGAGAGCCAATGCTTCTAGTGTTTTCCCTTCTACACAATATTTCTCAATCATTCTTGCTTGTCTGGAAAGCGTTCGGTTACCTAAAGCAAGGGCAGAGCTGCCGAGTGTATGAACTTCGAACTCTAATGTTTGGAGGTCTTTCGCGCTTGATGCTTGCTCTATTTTCTCCATGCGCTCTCGTGACTCTTCAATATAGTGTTCAATCAGCGTAGGGATGATTTCGGCGCACGTATCTTTGATCATTTGCTGGAGAATGTGTTCATCCACCAATTCCTGTTCGATAGTCGGTGTGTTATTTGCAGTCATATTGGCGCTCCCTATAACATAAACAGTTCACTTTTCTTAATTTGTTGAGATATCTTTTCTTTCCACTTTTTGGGTAAAAAGCGTAGCTTGGAAACTTGTCGGATCAACTCATCTTTCAGGCTAGGTGTATGCTTCATATTCAGCACGGAACCAATCAAATTCGCATCGCTAGCATCAAGTAGTTTTTTGGCTTGTTCGAGTTGGGTTGCCGTCGTAGAGCCATAATGTGCGACTAATAAGGTGGCATCACATACGCCCGCAATCACTTGAGGGGCAATATTGCTTCGGTTGACACTCAGAAGTGGAGATGTGTCTATCACGACGCGCTCGTATTGCGTTAACCACTCTGCAATATTGCGCTTCAGCATTGTCGGGTCTCGGTACGCCAATTGAGTGCTGGCGAGAGATGGAGCAGGGAGACCGACTAAGGTTTGATGCGTATTTTCTCTTGTGATCAGGTGGCCAACTTTTTCGGCATCATCAAACTCGTGAATGGTGCGATAAGCGGGCTTGAACAGGTTAAGATCCACATACAAAGTATTGTGCCCAGCTAAAACCAGACGCTCTGCTAGAGATGAAGCCACGGAAGTGACGCCGTCTTCAGACTTACAACCCACAACACAAATCGTTTTGTGGCCTTTCTGTTCACTCTGAAGATAAATTTGCTCAATCTCAGCGTGAGTGGCAGGAATAGTCATTACAACGCTCCTATTAACACGATGGTTGTGGTGATTTGTAAAATATCTCTTAATCCGGCTCTCGCTTTTTCAGCAAAGCTTTCGTCTTTATGTGGAATGTAAATAGTGTCGCCTGCACGGATGACTGGTAAATCATAAATGTTGGCGGTTTTGCTAAAGTTCACCAAATCAAATGTTCGAGCTTGGCCCTGACAGCAAGACATGTTGACCACACTGATTTTTTCAAGATACGCATTGTTTGTCGGGCCTCCTGCTTCGGCCAGCAAGTCAAGTACCGTCATGTTGTCATTAAATACATAGCGCCCAGGGTCTCTTACTTCACCTAATACACGCACGGTGGATTCTTTGGAGCGATCCAACCAGTTTTTGTTTTTTTCCGGAATGTAAATGGTATCGCCGGGACGAACGTGGGGCAGAATAGACTCATCGCCCGTTTCAAAGTACATCGACAAATTCAATTTACTCACTTTGGCATAGCCTAGGCCACGGTGCGTCACACGAATATTGTGAATATCGGCATCCATTGTTGGTCCATCGGCGGCAGATAAAATATCCAGAAAGTGCATCTCTTCGGTAAAGCGATAGCGGCCTGGGGCATTGATTTGACCGAAAACATATATCGAGGCATCAGAGCTCTGGCTTACCCATTGCGATTTGTTGTCTGATGGATCGTCAGGTAATGCATGGACTCTTACTACCGTACCAGCTGAAACTCGGGGCAGATTCGATGTTGGTGAGCCATCTAAAATGTATTGATCTAAATCGAACTGTGTCATTTGACCATTATTGGCGACTTCAATTTTGGTGGTGTCAGCTCTACGTGTTGGGCCGCCGACATGGGCAAGCAGATCAATTAAATCCATTTCGTCTGACCATTCAATACGTCCCGGGCGCACGACTTCTCCCATCACAGCGACCGCTCGACTTGGCGCCACTTTTAGCCATGACTTCTCGTTGAAATCGGTTTTCTCAGGGACGAAAATCGCGTCTCCAGGTCCGACATTCGGTGGTCTAACCGAAGACTGCCCCTCGGTATGCGCGGTTAGGTCGAATTTGATGACCTTACCATCGGCTTTTATGACACGAATTTGGCGAGATTCTGCATAGCGAGTAGGCCCGCCTGCATTGGCGAGAATATCCATGAAGCTAGCGTCTTGCTTTCCTTCATACGCGCCAGGGTGGGCAACTTCACCCATGACATAAACCACATTTGCGCCCGCTTTGATTTCTTCTTCCTGTTTTGGAACAAAGATGGTGGCACCCGGTAGGATTTCTGGTAGTAAGCTTTGATCACCCGTATCCAGATACTTTTTTAGATTAAACATGGTTGGGTTGTTATTTGTGATCACGCGAATTTGCTCAACACTGGCATATCGTGTTACGCCGCCAGCTCTCATCACGACATCAACGAGCGTGGTGTTCGGTTTGTAAGAGAATGAGCCGGGAGCATTAACTTCACCAAAGACTTTGATGGCACGAGCGGAGTCTGCGCTATCGCCTGAGTTCGCGAGTTTTGCTGCATCAAATTCTTGCTCAATATTCCCAACGAGTGGAGATGCTGGAACAAACAGTACGTCCAGCGATTCCAATTTCGGGAGCTGGCTATTATCACCAGTATCAAGGAAACGTTTGTAGTCAAACTCGATGTTTTTGTCGCCGCGTTTAACGATCATTTTATCGAGCTGAGCACCAGCGCGAAGGCCGCCAGCTTCGTATACAAACATTTGAATGTTGGAACCTGAAGGTAAGGTATATTCCCCGGGTTTGACCACGTAGCCTTGGACTGACACTAATAACTGTTGTTGTTTGATAAAGACTCGAGCGTTGTTTACGTCACGATACACGGTTTTTAGCGTTTCGATAATCACGTCTTGGAGCTGTTGCTCATTATATCCAGCAACAAATACAGGGCCGACTTCCGGTAAGTTAATACGCCCACGGCGATCGACTTGAAATCCTTTATTTAAAGACGCTTCTCCAGGTAGGTTAATCTGAATTAAATCGCCGACCTTAACAGTATTGTTTTCATCTGCTGACGAAGTAGGTACCCAAGCAACCAAGCACAAAAGAACTAAGGTGATAAATGGTTTCATCGTGTTCATAGCGTACCTCCTGCAGATAGATTGCGATTTACTGAGGTATCGCTATCTGAATTAGGGCTAATAACCTCGATGCTTACGCGGCGATTGGTTAAACGCACGGCAGGTGATTCACCTTCATAAAGCGGCAGGCTATCTCCCACAGATTTGGTGGTTACGCGCTCTGAAGTGATGCCAAATACAGTCAGGTAACGCTTCACTTGTTCTGCACGCGCTTGAGCGAGTTTCTGGTTGTAATCTGGTGAGCCAGTGACATCGGCATGCCCAGTCACCACAAGAGTTAGGTTAGGGTGGTCACGTAAAATGTAGGCAGCTTCTGCCAAATGTCCCATGTACTTTGGATTAATTTCTGCTGAATCGACAGCAAATTGATTATCAATATTGAGGAGTGCATAAATTTCAGCGACGACGTTCAAATCGCTACGCAATGCTTCAATATCATCGGGTGGCGTACAAGTGGTTTGGCTTAATACATAGTCGAGTTGCTGTTCAAGTTGGTTTAAACGTCGACGTTGAATCACCAGATCGTTAGCAGCATCGAGTAGAAGTCCCCCTTCTAGCTCACGTGCGATTCTGTTTTGCTTCTCAAGTGCTTGCACGACTGCTGCAGGAAAGCACCAGCGTGCGCCTTCTTGAATCAACGCGTCTAGGTGTAGCTTGGTGAGTTGCCAATCAAACCTCAACCCATGCTCTGGACCTAACGGTTCATCGGGCATGACTGGGGAAAACTGATAATTTTCAATTGAGATATCTTGATAGTTTTCCGCCAAGCCACCTTTTCCGTGGTCTGGGTAGTCAAACGACGAACAACCAAACATGCCGACAACAAGACCGCTTACTACATATCGTCGTATAAGATTTACCATGCCAACCTCCGTTTAAACCGGTATTTTTAGTGTCCTTTTGAGTTAACGGGAATAGCATGGTTAATACGAAGCAAGCTCATGATTTCTAAAGGTTGGCCTGATACGTTTTCAATACTCATGCTTCTTTCACGTTCAACTAGACGCTTATATAAGTAAACAATGGCACCAATCCCTGAAGAATCAAGAAATTGGACGTGCTGTAGGTTAATTTCGACTTCTTTGTGATGATTGTCGTGAATTACTTCATCAATGTGATGTTGTGCTTGTCGACAGCCACTTGCGTCTAAGTCACCAAAAAACTCAATGGCTAATTTGTCTTGATTAATTTCTAGTTTGCGTAATTCCATGACTCTATCTCCGTTTGTTTTCTCTACTTGGATATAGAGCAGGTAACGTGCCAGATTTAAATGCGTATAAAATCAGATAGTTATGTTTTTTTTGGTGGTGTCATTCAAATTGAGAAGGAATAGGTTCTCAATTTGAGAATCAAAAACGCATAGACAAACGGCTTGTTCAGGAGAGAGGTCGAATTAGTATCGAGTGCTAAAGCAAGAGTCTCATCGAGATTAGATTGCGACTTGATTTGAGACTCACCCATCTTATTGTGAACAATGTGTAAATATTAAATGCAAAATCTGTCTAAAGTTTATGATTGTCCTTGCAAATCATTACTTAAGTTGATTGTTCTGAGTCGAAGAATGATTAGTAACAAATAGGTCATCGAGAGGAGTTACGGTTCAATAAAGGCGCTTTTTTGTACAAGGTCTTCTTATGCCATTAAAAATGACATTAATCGCGCTGGCTGTTATGACAGCGTCTTCACAGCTTCAAGCTGATACTTCTCTCACGCCTCCAGTTTCTCTTGCTCAAAGCTATCAAGATGGTATCGATGTATCTGAATATTGGTATAGCGAAAAACTCGACGGCATTCGCGCCTATTGGACAGGACAACATCTCGTGACGAGAAATGGTAACCGAATCTACGCTCCAGATTGGTTTATAGATTCACTACCTGACTATCCGTTAGATGGTGAGCTATGGGCGGGACGAGGCAATTTTCATCTCGTACAACAAACGGTTTTGGATAAAACGCCTGTGGAGTCAGCTTGGCGAAACATTGATTTTATGATCTTTGATATGCCGTATTCTGCTGGTGATTACCGGAAGCGTTATTACAACATCAAAGACTTAGTGCTCGAAGTAGACCAAGCTCATATCAAATATGTCGAACACCGAGCGATCAAAAATGAAGCTCACCTGTTTGCGCAATTGGATAAGATTTCAATATCCGATGGTGAAGGGGTGATGCTACGTAAGGTATCAAGTCGTTATCAAGCTGGACGTGGAAGTGATTTACTTAAACTGAAACGATACGCGGATGATGAAGCGCTAGTCGTGGGCTATAAGCCAGGTACGGGGCGTTTATTGGGTATGATGGGGGCGATGTTAGTTCGCTTGCCAGATGGTACAGAGTTTTACATTGGTAGTGGGTTTACCGATGAAGTGCGTCGTCAGCCTCCGAAAATAGGTTCAACCGTCACGTTCAGGTACAACGGTTTTACTCATACCGGTAAGCCACGTTTTGCCCGATTCTTGCGTGAGAGGCTGAAGGAATAGAACGCTCTGCACTTACTAGTTGCCAACGGTTACGCCGCACCGCTTGAAGAGCCCCTGCCAAAACTGAACGTGGTTTAGGGTTTCTTGTCTAAAGGTTTTGTGTGCTTCTTTTATGCCATATTGATGACCATGAAGTTGCATACGCTTTTCTATCAAGGTGGCGCCATCATGAAGTTGCTGATAGGTACTGTCTAAATAGGCTAAGTAAGGTTGCACTTCTTCAACGTAAATGGATTGAAAGACATTTCTTAGGTAGCGGAACTGGGTCACGTCTCGGTTTGGTCCGCACAACACATTATTCTGATTCTGCTCAAGTAGCTGAGTTGTCGCTTTTAACCAAAGGGATGTGTTTACCATCGAATAGTAAAGTCGTCCGAGTAAACGAGATTTCTCTAACTCTTCTTGATACTGCACAATCTCAATATCGGGCAGACGTGAAATGGCGCGATGAGGCAAGCCGTACATTTCACTGAAAAGGCGATAGACGTCGTTAATACGTGCAACATCATTTGGTGTTTCTTGAGATAGCCAATCCGACGCCGTTAGCTGCTTTTGCATTGCACCACTCGCGAGTAGCAAGTTGTCAAGATGAGTACCTAAATGCTGCCACTTAGTCGAATAAAGCTCTGTTAATGTAGTACGTTCTTCATCGCTGAGCTGAAATTCGGATAGACATCGATTCATGACTCTTAAAAGGGCAGTTTGATAATCAAAATCATGAAATGCATCCTGCACCTTACCAAGTTGCGAGTTTTTCTCGGCAAGTAGATTGAATAATCCACACTGGCGTAATTGGTAGCTTTCTAGTAAACCAATCGATAGCCTTGGAAGTGGCTCGAATAAGTCACGTTTTGCAGGTATGGTCACAGTAGGTTGCGATTCGATTGGAAGAGTAGGAGCGTCCAACACATTGGCGACACGTTGGTGATACTTGTCAAACATGGCGTTCTCTGGGTTGAACCAGTTATCGCAACCGTTAAGAAACAAGACTAAAAACAATAAAATAGACCGCACAAATATCCTTTTTATAACTTCGTATTCGTTGTCTAGAGAGCAAAATCAACCGCTTCGTAATCTTGTTATAAGTATACTCAACAGCGTTATTATTCGATCAAAAAAGCCAGCGTGTGCTGGCTTTTTTCTTATTATCACTGAACTGAAAAGTTCAATTGCACCTCTGGTTCTTGGCGGTGCATCCAGCGCATTCTTACCCCTAACATAAGTGCGGCAGAAGAAAGGCCGATGATAAAGCCTAGCCAGAAACCTTGCGCACCCATTGGATCGACGATCCAGTCTGTGCGGCCAAGGACGTAACCCATTGGTAAACCAAGAATCCAGTAGGCGATAAAAGTACGGTTGAAGATGGCTCGCATATCTTTATAGCCACGCAGTGCACCTGCCGCGATTACCTGAACTGCGTCCGTACATTGATAAACAGCAGCAAATACGAGCAGTTGCATCGCTAGAGTGATGACTTCTGGGTTGCTAGTGTAAAGTTCGGCGATCCATTCACGAGACAATACGGTTAATATCGCTGTAAGAACAGATAGACCTAGACCAACCATGATGCCCACTCGTGAAGCAACGCGAGCGCCATCTACGTTTTCTTCGCCAAGTCGATGGCCGACACGAATACTCACTGCGGCACCGATACTCATTGGAAGCATAAATACCAACGAAGAGAAGTTAATCGCAACCTGATGCGCAGCAACGATGATTGGTCCTAATGGTGATACCAATAATGCAACGACAGCAAATAGTGTCACTTCAAAGAACAGCGCTGCTGCAACAGGAAAGCCGAGTCTGAACAGACGAACTTGCGCTTTCCATTGTGGTCGATGCCATTCACCAAATAAGTTGATGCTTTTAAGTCGATCTGATGTCATTACATAAAGCAATAGTAGGGCAAACATGACCCAGTAAACAATCGTGGTTGCGACACCGCAGCCAATACCGCCTAATTCAGGTGCTCCAAACTTGCCATACACGAAAATCCAGTTTAGGGGAATGTTGAGCAGTAAACCGATAAAGCCAATGACCATTGCTGGTTTCGTCAATGACATACCATCCGTAAAGCTTCTAAGCGTTTGAAAAAGCAAGAAGGCAGGGACTGCTAAGATAACAGCATGAATGTACCCCACTGTTTTTTCTGCCATCAGCGTTTCAACATCCATAAATCCGAGAATAAATTGGGTTTGAAGCAGCACTGCAATAATCGGCACACTGATCAACAATGCCAAAACGACGCCTTGTTGAATTTCAAACGGGATTCTTACTCGACGACCAGAGCCATTTAACTGTGCGACAACAGGGACTAACGCCATTAACAAACCCACACCAAATAAAATGGATGGAAGCCAAATACTTGAAGCGACAGAAACCGCAGCCATGTCGGTGGCACTAACGCCTCCGGCCATAACGGTATCAACAAACCCCATACCAGTTTGAGCAACAGATGCGATCAATACCGGGGTCGCCAATTTGATGAGACTTGATGCTTCTTCTTTATAGCGATGCACGAAAAATACTCCAGAGCGGAACAATAAGTTGAAAGAATGAGAGCGCTCGAGGACAAAAGATGTGGTGAACTGATCTGATGGTTGATTTTAGTCACGATAAGGTGAAAAAATGCCTCGGAGAAACTCCGCGCAAATGATAAACAATTGTATGTTTATATTCCATAGTTAGGTTGCGAATAGTGGATAACACTAACTTAATGCTCGCTAAGCTCAGGATACGCTAATACTGAGAGCTGTAATAAATCATGTTAATGTTAGAAGCATGTATGAGAACAAGGCTCCATTTTTCAATAGGTCGTTGCTCTATAATCTACAGGTTTTATCTCGATACACAGTGCTGTGCTTAAGGCTCTGTCATCGATTGCAGCTTGTATGAAATCAATAGGTAAAAAGAATGTTTACAGGAATAGTTCAGGGTACGGCGAAGGTCGTTAAAATTGATAAAAAAGAACGCTTTCAAACGCATGTTGTCGAGTTAAGCGATGAGCTTTGTAAAGGATTAGAAATAGGTGCATCTGTCGCTCACAATGGCTGCTGCCTGACCGTGACCAAAATTAATGGCAACCTTATCAGCTTTGATTTAATGCAAGCGACATTGGCTCTCACCAACTTAGGCGAGCTAGTTGAAGGTGACAGCGTAAACATTGAGCGAGCTGCCAAGTTTGGTGATGAAATTGGCGGACACAGCATGTCTGGCCATATTAGTTTGATGGCTGATATTGTCGAGATCATCGATACGCCTAATAACCGCACGATTTGGTTCCAACTGCCGCAAGAATCAATGAAATATGTGTTAGCGAAAGGCTATATCGGCTTGGATGGTTGTTCTTTGACGATTGGTGAGGTTGAAGCGTGTCGTTTTTCAGTACATCTAATTCCAGAAACCTTGCAACGAACACTCTTTGGAGTAAGACAAGTAGGGGACCGCGTTAATATCGAGTTTGACCCTCAGACTCAGGCCATAGTTGATACTGTTGAGCGAGTTCTCGCAGCAAAACAGCTTTAGAATGATAAAAAGGAGCCAAGCGCTCCTTTTTAATTCAAGTGACTTTGTGTTTCCAACGCTTACATGCTCGAGTTGTTATTCGTAATTGTCATCAATAAACAGTTCGACTTTATCTTGCAGCTCATCTACTCGCATATTTAAGTGAATGGCATGGCAACAAGCTGGGCAATCATCATAAAACTCTTGGTCACCATTACTTGCATCTAGTGTAATGCCGATTGAATGTCCACAATGGGGGCATTTGACATGCCTTTCGGTATAATTTTTCATACAACAACTCCTAATATCGCAGGGCTTTTAAACACTCTATTCTTTAAGGAAGTACAGCCCTTCACTTACTTTGCCTACAAGGAAAATAGGCACAATCCAAAGTTAAGTCTCCTTTGATATTAGGTGGAGTTGTTGCTAATTGAGTCGAAATAAGTATAAAACTTGACCCCAAACTCAACCTTGAACTTAGGGTCATTTTCTGTAGTGATGTGCCTCGAGGTTTTACATCTTGAAATATGCAGTGGCTTCCAAATTAATAAGAAATAATTTTATTAATAACTTGTTGAGCCTGCTCCAAGTAATGGCCGCCAAATAAATTGCAATGGTTGAGAACATGGTAAAGGTTATAGATATCTTTACGCTCTTGATAACCAGCAGAAAGTGGCATAACAGATTCATAACCTTGATAAAATTCCGGTTGAAATCCACCAAAAAGCTCAGTCATCGCAATATCACACTCCCTGTCACCCCAGTAGCAGGCGGGGTCGTAACAGATAGGGCCACATGCCGTGAGAGCCGCATTCCCATTCCATAAATCGCCATGCAGCAAGGAAGGCTCTGGAGCATGGTTTGCTAGCAGTTGTTTTACGACATCTATAAAGTCGTCGATATCAACTAAAGTGACGCCTTTTTCTTTAAGGAGTTGTAATTGCCATCCTATGCGTTGCTCAGCAAAGAAGACACACCACTTCTTGTGCCACTTATTGGGTTGTAGAGTGGAACCGAGATAGTTATCCGTATCAAAACCAAATTCCTTTTGCTCGCCCCATTGATGAAGGTGAGCTAATTGCTGTCCTAATTTAAAGCTGTTTGGGCCATCTTCTAATGGCTTTGTTGGAAGGTAGTTAAGAATTAGGAATGAGGCGTTTTTGGTTTTACCAACCAACACAACCTCTGGAACAAATAGGGTAGATGTCTCACGCAAAAGATGCAGACTTTCTGCCTCAACTTCAAACTTAGACAAGAACTCGCGATCGTTAATTTTCACGAAATAGCGCTGTTCGCCGTCATTGATCATGTAGCTTTCACTGATATCCCCACCAGACAGTCTTACTTTTTCCGTGATCTGGTACTCGAATAATAAAGTATCAGAAAGCTGTTGCGATATTGCTTGCCACATACAAAACCTCGCGAATCTATTTGACCACCAACAGTTTAGGATAAAAAGCAAGGTGTTGGCGCTACGTTGAGCATACTTCGTAAAGAAACCTTCCTCTCAGTGTAGTCAATTTGTATAAATGTGAATCAAATCGCTTATAAGCCTCTGATTTGTCGGCATAGCATATGGAGATGAACGTATACAACAGGTATTATTATTTTTTTGACGTTAGTTCCATTGGTGACATGAAAATACTGATATGTGATGACTCAGCGGTTGCAAGAAAGCTCATTGCGCGCTCCATCGTACTAGATACATCATTGCACCTGATCGAAGCTCAAGATGGGTATGAGGCGCTAAATATTCTTGCGGAGCAAAATATCGATATTTTGTTTCTCGATTTAACGATGCCGATCATGGACGGTTTTGAAGTCCTCGAGTCATTACCTGTTAGTCACTACCAGACTAAAATCGTCATTATTTCTGGAGATGTTCAACAAGAGGCAAAACAGCGCTGCATAGAGCTAGGTGCTCAAGCTTTTATCGCTAAGCCTCTGACAGAAGAGCAGGTGATACCGCTCTATGAACAATTGGGGCTGCACTATGCGTTCAAGCCTAGCCATTCGATTGATCCTAAAAGCCAGATTTGCGAGGAGTTCTCCTCACTAGCCAAATTCCGCGAGATTGCAAACATTGCACTTGGTAAAGGGGCTGCGATTATGGCAGACCACTTACACGAGTTCATCCAACTTCCTGTTCCACATGTTGGTCCGTTATCCTACGGCGAACTTCATATGACGCTTGTCGACGTTGTTGGGCGTGATGGCTCCGTCGCGGTTGCGCAGAGGTTTGTTGGTGGCGGTATTCATGGTGAAGCTCTGGTGTGTTTGCGTGGTAGAGACATCAATCAAATTGGCGAGAAGTTAGGCTACCTGCTTGAGTTTACACCTCATAATGAAATCATTTTGAATATCTCGAACTTACTGGTTTCGTCATTTCTCACATCGTTAGGGGATCAGCTCGACAAGCAATTCTCACTTCGTCAGCCAGGCATTGTGGATACGTTAACGCCTTACTGTGAAGAGCAGGGTGAATTAGGTGAGCTGTTTACTATCGAATACACCTACATGGCAGAAGCGCTCGATTTTGAGTGTGAGGTACTGTTTTTAATTGATAAACCATCCGTAGAAATTATTTATGAAATCATGGAGCTAATCTAATGTCCGATATTACGCTGGACATAGCAGACTTTCATTGGGTCACACAAATTCTCGATACGATGGATTCAGGGCTTATCGTGTTGGATCAAGAGTATAAGGTCTGTGTGTGGAACAGTTTTATGCAGTCATACAGTGGCGTTCTGTCACAAGAAATCCTTGGCCAATGTTTATTTGATCATTTTGAAGAGCTGCCAAAAACTTGGCTAGAAACCAAGATAAAAACCGCCGCCGATCTGGAAACTCGTTCCTTCTCTAGCTGGGAAAACCGACCGTACCTTTTTAAATTCAACAATTTTTCTCCGGTTTCAAACAGCAGTGATTTCATGTATCAAGACATCGTAATCACCCCGTTAATCGGGCTCTCAGGAGAGGTCAGCCACATTGCTATTCAAGTGAATGATGTCTCTGAAACGGCAAGAAATCGCATTCATTTGAAAGAAACAAATCAACATTTGTCTGAAATCAGTCGCAAAGATGGTTTAACAGGTTTATTTAATCGCGCTTATTGGGAGCAATCGCTGAAAGAAGAGTTTGCTCACCTAAAAGTTATCGACGGACCATGCTCGTTAGTAATATTTGATATCGACCACTTTAAAAAAGTGAATGATACCTATGGTCATCCGACGGGAGATGAAGTCATTCGTCGTACTTCTTCGTTATTAAGAAAGACAGCAAGAAGCAGTGATGTGTGCGGTCGTTTTGGCGGAGAAGAGTTTACGGTATTGCTTCCTCATACGAATCAAGAACAAGCTTGCTATTTCGCGGAGCGTTTACGTAAAAGAATTGAGCAAGAGATCGTGAAAGTGGAAGATTTTTTGATTAATTACACGATAAGTATTGGTGTTTGCGAGTATAAACCTTATTTTGAAACTCACACTCAATGGTTAAAGAGTGCCGATGCTGCGTTGTATCGTGCAAAAGAAAACGGTCGTAACCAAACTTGTTTGCATGAAAATGACTGAAATACAAAAAGGTTTGAAGAAACCCTGTATCCGAACGCAGTGAGGCAAAGCGCAATTGTTTGAAAAACATCCAGTTGGTTCGTGAATGTTTGTTAATATGAAATAAGTTAATGAAATTTTCTCGGCATGTCTTACTATTGAAACTATTCCGCTTTCAGCTTCGAAGGCTTGCAATAAACGGAGAAAAACAGTGGTTTTAGAAACCGATGGATATCTCGCTCTTATCGAGCACTTGTCGCTAAATCTAGATATTTTCACGACTGAAATTGGCGACACTGGATCCGAAAGCATCGAAGATGTCGTCACCGATATGGTGGCTTCAAACATCATGGCGATCTTTGAGCAAAACCCAGAGCTTCACTCAAGCGTACGCTTCAAATTACTAAAAGAAGCGGATGCGGTTGTTGAAGATCTTGGTGAGATATTGGCTGGTGTATGGCATAAAAAAGCGACTAATGAACAGATCACGTTCCTTGATGAATACATCGCTTTGGTTAAAAACCTATTCGATACTGCCGTTGCTACTTACGATTGATATTGTTTGATACCAGTCATCTCCAATTCTAAAAGTAAGAAGAGTTACATTGTAACTCTTCTTACTTGCCAAAACTTAGATGCCCAGTATGGGTTGTCGATTCTTGAAATGATCACACCTTTAGACGTTGACGCATGCATGAACTGCTTGTTACCCAAGTAAATCCCTACATGATAGGTCGTCCGTCTTGTCTTAAAAAACACCAAATCTCCTTGTTTGGCGTCCGTCCAATTTAATTCCACACCTTGTTTCGATTGTTGTCTCGTTGTCCTGGGTAACGATAGCTGATAAGCCTCGACAAAGGCTTTTTGCACAAATGCCGAGCAATCAATACCAGATTTTTGTGTGCCGCCTAAGCGATAAGGTGTGCCATGCCATTCTGTATAAAACTGGAATAAGTCAGGGTTGTCCGACAATAGCTGATTTGTAGGTGTTGTCACCTGTGCTTGCTCACTAGGTTCAGGCCCAGAAGAGCAGGCGCTTAGTAGCACACTGATTATCAAAGGAAAATATACTCGACGCAAATCACCACCTGTCATCTCTACGACTCACAACTGAAATATTAGTGTCATAACCAATCCATAGTATGGGCTGCAAATCACGGTTTTGTCTCACAAATGTGACGGAATTACTGCAAAGCCGATTCAACCTTAAGAAAGAATAAAAATTGATTATGGCAAAGCGAAAACGCTCACGCACATCACTTTCACTGATTCAGGCTGTTAGTGCAACATTTTTAACTATCATAGCTCTTGTTATAGCCCTTTCTGTCTCAAGTTTCAAAGGAATGGAACAGGTAGGAGAGCAATTTGAAGACTTGTCGCAAAAAGCGTTACCAATCGCGATGGCGAACGCAAAGTTAACCAGGAATGTATTGGAGATGGTTAAGCTACTCAACCATGGTATGCAAATTACTGAGCCAAAAGAGTTGCCTCTAATAAAAGAGCAAATCGATTCACTTGCGACTCAAAGCAAAAGTTTGGTTGGAGAAGCTTCTGGTGTTGCTGAACAACTCTCTGAGGAGTTAGATACAAATTTAGCGCGTTTACATAACATCACGCAGTCCATTTTACTGAAGCAATCTTCAGTGATAAAAATTCAAATGGATATTGATGCAGGAGTTGGTGGGTTCCGCTATGGGCTCAGCTCTATCGGCCCGGAAATGAATCGAATCCGCTCGTTTCTTAGTGCCGAAAATCCTGAATCGAGTGATGCCGCCAACCGATTTATTGCCTCAGCGAGCTCAATGGAAAGCACGTTCTTAGTAATGATGATGCATTCTGAGCTGAGCAAAGCTGAAAAAGAATACCGAGAAATGCGTAACCGTATTGCAGGTATTAATCTCGCCTATGAAGATTTCCAGTCTTTACATCCAGAAGTAAGCGAATACGCGAGTTTAACGGCACCGTACGAGATGGTGAAGCAAGGCTTTAGTGAAAAGGGCGTGCTGCGTTTGATCCTCGCCAAACTAGAACAAGGGGAACTGCAACGTTCAGAGTTTAAACAGGCTTCGATTCTTGCGGATGAAACCATGCTGTTGCTTGATCAAATATCACAAGCTGCTGGTGAGTTGATTGCGGATAAAGAGAGTGTGGTCAATGACACTATTCAGTCAGTGAGTGTTATGATCGTTTTTGCAGCGTGTGTGATTTCTTTCATTATTCTGATCACTTGGTTCAGTCTGAAGTCATGGACAAACCGAGGGTTAAGGAATGTACTAACGCGTCTTTCTGCACTTACCGAGCATGACTTCCGTGACAATGCACAAGAGGTTGGTCCTTATGAACTAAAAGAAGTGGCACGAAAACTAAACCAAGTGATTGATTCAACAAACAACTCTATCCAAACAGTTACACGTAACTGTGAGACGCTTTATCAGACGGCCGAAGTAAGCCACAGTGCAGCTGAACAAACGAGCGATGGGTTGACGACACAAAATGAAGCGTTGGCGAGCATGATCACGACCATTACGCAACTTGAAGCCTCCATTCGTGAAATAGCAACAGTGACAAATGCCTCGTCACAGGACTCGATGCTTGCTACCAAGCATACCGAAAAAGGCGTTCAAGTTGTGGAACAAAACCGTGAACGTTTGGAATCACTTGAAAGCTCTTTGGATATGAATGAGCAATCTATGTTAGAGCTAAACCAGCGTGTTAAGCAGATTCGTGAAATGGTCGATATGATCAGTGGTATTGCTGACAACACAAACTTGCTTGCTCTTAACGCAGCAATAGAAGCCGCTCGAGCTGGTGAACAAGGGCGTGGGTTTGCAGTTGTCGCGGATGAAGTCCGCAAACTAGCAAGTGATACTTCTCAACAAACAACGAACATCCGAGCAATGATGAGCGAGCTTATTACTGCCGCAGAGCGTTCGCGCCAAGCGGTAAGTGATTCAAGAGAAGAAATGGCCCATGCGCTGCATTCCAGCAATGAAGTGAAATCGACATTCTCTGATATCAACCTTGCGGTTAAGCACATTCAAGAACGTGTTGAGCAAATCTCAGTTGCTACAGAAGAACAAGAACGAGCGACGGCAGATGTATCTCAATCCATTACCCATATTTCTGATCTTGGCGAACGTACAAAGCTGCAGCTTGAGTCTATGGTTGAGAGTTCTGAGCAAGTGGCGGAAATTGCGGGGCATCAACAAGCGATGTTGCATAAATACGAGCTACATCAGTCCGCATAAGTGACATGTTTTCATCTTCTAAAAGCAGAACTTCGGTTCTGCTTTTTCGTTGCTTCTACGCACCCTCTGATTGCTATTCAAATCACAAAAGTGAGTTATATCGCATCTTGCTCATTTCTTAAGGGCTGAGTTATCACTACGTGGTGTTAATGCTATCTCGGTGAAACAAGATGGCTAGAATGTTGTCCGAATTCAAAGGAATGAATCATGCAATTATTACAAAGAGCTAGCCTTATACTGGTTAATCATCAGCAAGAACTTTTGCTTATTCAGCGTTTTCAAAACGATAGACACTATTGGGTTTTCCCCGGTGGCAGTGTTGAGGTAGGAGAGCAGCCTGTTGAAGCCGCGAAAAGAGAAGCGCTGGAAGAAACCTCATTGAAACTCAATTGGGTTGAGAAGGTTTTTGAACTCGAAAATCAAGGGCGCTTAGAAACCTATTTTCTCTCTTATGTCGGGAACTCAAAAGTGAAACTGGGGGCTGGGCCAGAGCAAATCAGAAAATCAGATGTTAATCAGTACCATTTAAAGTGGGTGCGTGTAGAGCAACTTCATGCGATTCCTTTATATCCAGAACAAGCCAAAGCTTTCTGCTTAAACAACGAGGAGTGGTTTTGTGATCGATAAAGTTTGTCCCGTCGTTCTGCGTAAGCAAAACCAAGAGCTCCTACTTTTTAAACATCCGTTGGCGGGTATTCAGCTCGTCAAGGGCACTGTTGAGACGTTTGATGAAAGTTACATCACGGCTGCAAAGCGGGAGCTCGCTGAAGAATCTGGAATTGCGCACGTTATCTCCGCTCGGTATTTATGCTCCTGGGACAGTGGCTTTCAAAATCAAGTATGGCACTTTGTTTTGTGCGAGTGTGCTGATCTAGCGGATTCATGGACGTTTCATACGCAAGACGATGGCGGACATGATTTTGCGTTCTTTTGGCACGATATAGGGAGCGATATTTCCTCACAAGCGCATACCGTTTTTCAGAACGCACTGGAAAAAGTTCGAAAACTGATAGACCAAGGAGCGGTTTGAGTGAGACTTCTGTTCTAACATTGGTGTATTTGAGCGAAATGCCAAAGCTAACACTATGCTTCTATCAGGAGCGAATAAATTTCTTTCGCACGCCTCACGTACTGTTTAAAGGCACTGTCGATCTCAAAAATGGCTATGAGATTACAAATGTTTAACTGACTTCTATATGCTTTGCGCATTCATTCAGATAAGGAAACGATAATGGATAAATTCGTCGTGTTTCTCTTATGCCTTTTTATGACAGTTGGCGGTGTGGTTCATCTTTATGACAACATTGCTAACGGTTTTTTGCCTTATGATTTTGCGCCACGCTGGTTGAATATTTATTGGAGCTCATTGGGGCTGTTAGACTTACTAGCGGTATATCTATTGGTGAAGCACCGTCGTTCCGGATTAGTGCTTATGCTATTGATTCTGACGACCAATGTTATTTTTAGCTCGCACGCTCACTATACATTAGAAATATTGGACAACAATGCCGCACTTCAAATGAAAACACTCTTTTTAGGTTTTTCATTCGGCGTATCTATCTGGTTATGGAACGCGCGTAAACATCGACAATCACGCCAGATATTTCGTTAACTTTCACTTTTCATCACTCAATTAAGGATAGTAAACAGGGATTCGTTATGAACGATTTTAAAGACTTGGCCAGTTTCGCTGGTTTCAGCGTACTGACAGGTTTAAGCTTTGGTACCACTTTCTTCAGTCTGGCTTTTCTATACAGCTCAATAGAAGCACAACAAGCAATGAATACTAATGCTTTGGTGTGCACGGTGCTTGGTGTGGTTGGTTTATTTGTTGGTATTACTCAGTTAAACAAAAAACGTCAACTAACGGAGAGTGAATCCATTAGCTAGCATCGTAAGGATGAAGTGGTGTTTAACTGGTTGGTGTTTAGGTTTAGTCTATTCGCTTTGTTTACGCACTTCATCCACAAAAACTTTTCTTCAACTGTTGCGTCTTCTTCGGTTATAGCGAAAAGGTTGCGTTAACAGCTTGTCTAATCGTTGTTCTGCTTCATTCCTAATTTCCGGTATACCAATTACGACATCATCATGGCCAAGCTCAGGCTGAGCTCGATATGTCCCAAAAAGTCGATCCCAAACAGAAAGGAAGAAACCGAAATTCGAGTTGGTTTCTTTTGCTATCACGGAATGATGAACGCGATGCATGTCTGGCGTTACAATGACGTTTCGCAGTTTCTGATCCGCTGATAAAGCCAGTTTTGCATTACTGTGATTAAACATCGCACTGGCATTGAGCACTATTTCGAATACCACGATAGCGATAGGAGAAACGCCTAAGATAAATACAGTGGCAATTTTGACACCCATCGAGATGATGATTTCGATGGGGTGAAAACGTGCGCCAGTAGTGACATCAATGTCGAGATCGGCATGGTGCATTCGATGAAGCTTCCACAGTGGCTTTACATAGTGAAAGACCACATGCTGAACGTAAATGACGAAATCAAGCAGAATAACCGCTAGAAGCACGTTTAACCAAGCGGGCAGGGAGAGCAAATTAAATAGTCCCCATTGTTGCTCCTGAGCGATAATTGCAGCTTGAAAGGCCGCGATAGGCATGACTAACGCAACAATCAAGCTATTCACAGCAACCAGTGATAAGTTATTGACCCAGCGAAACCCACGTGAAGCGGTAAGTGTTTTTCTCGGCAGTTTGTTTTCCCAAAGGGCACAAAGTAATAATACGCCGAGAAAAAAGCCTAATCTTATCCACGAGGGATCTTGAAACGTCGTTTCTGTCACTGTCATTTCCTTATTTATTACTTTATCTATGACCGAGGTAAGGGTGAAATTATTTCAACAAACCGTAAGGTGCTTTGAAGGGCTTATCTTGAGGCGAAACCATAATGTCAGTAGAATCGCGCTCTACTTTTTACTTGGCATTACTTACCATGAGAATTCACGCTTTCCACCGTTTATATCAGTACCGACAATCTATCTCAACCAAGCCTTTCAACGCGCGTGGATGTAAAGTGGTTCGTTGCCAATATTGCCAGGTTTCTGAGCAACACTGTTTGTGCGATCTTCAGCCAAACATCAAGGCTAATATTGCATGTATGTTGATTGTTTCTGAAAACGAAGTATTTAAGCCAAGTAATACCGGTCGTCTAATTGCTGATACGATTCAAGAGACTTACGTGTATCAATGGAACCGAACAGAACCGTCTGAGGAGATGCTGGAGCTACTACAGGATGACAACTACCAACCAGTGATTGTATTTCCTGCAGACTATGTGGATGACCCATCTCGTTTAATTGAAGATCTGGAGCCTGCGCGATTAATAAACGAAGAGGCTCAGAACAAAAAATGGTTGCTGATCTTTATTGATGGTAGCTGGCGTGAGGCACGAAAGATATTCCGTCGTTCTGACTTTCTTAAATCTTTGCCTGTGCTTTCTATTGAGCCAGAATCTCTGTCTGAATACATCATGCGCCGTTCTGAGAATGAGCAGCATCTTTCAACCGCCGAAGTCGCGACGTTAGTTTTGAAACAAGCCGGTGAGAATAAAGCATCGGAATGCCTGCAGTTGTGGTTTGAAGCCTTTAGAGAAACCTACATGTTGACCAAGACCCGAGTCAAAAACGATCCCAACCGACCGCATTTAAAACGTTTCAAAGAGTGGGTGAAAACCGAGAGCTGACTCTAAGGAATGAACTTTTGTTGATGGCATGTTGTTCAACTGGCTGCGGTGAGGGTATAAATCTGCATTCGGTCACGGTTTGCAGGCGTACAGATATGGATAATGCCACTAGTTTATACTTTTGACTCCAGCCATTTTTGGAGTCGTTTAAGCATTTTTTAGGAGAGAAATACATGTATTACGGCTTTGATGTCGGTGGCACTAAAATTGAATTTGGTGCATTTAACGAGAAGCTTGAGCGTGTAGCGACGGAACGTGTACCTACACCAACAGACAACTACGAGCTGCTGGTTGATACCATTGCGGAATTGGTTAACAAATACGATGCAGAGTTTGGTTGCGAAGGCACAATTGGTCTTGGCCTACCAGGCATGGAAGACGCAGACGATGCAACGGTATTAACGGTTAACGTTCCTGCGGCGAAAGGCAAACCACTGCGCGCGGATCTTGAAGCGAAAATCGGTCGCAGCGTAAAGATTGAAAACGATGCAAACTGTTTTGCGCTATCAGAAGCATGGGACGAAGAGCTTCAAGATGAGCCTTCCGTACTTGGTTTGATCCTAGGTACTGGCTTTGGTGGCGGTTTTATCTACGATGGTAAAGTTTTCTCTGGCCGTAACCACGTAGCAGGTGAGGTGGGCCATACTCGTTTACCTATCGATGCTTGGTTCCACTTAGGCGAAAATGCACCTCTGTTGGGGTGTGGTTGTGACAAGAAGGGGTGTTTAGACAGTTACCTTTCTGGTCGAGGCTTCGAGCTTCTGTATGCCCATTACTACGGTGAAGAGAAGAAAGCGATCGACATCATTAAAGCGCACGCAGAAGGTGAGGCGAAAGCCGTCGAGCACGTTGAGCGTTTTATGGAGTTGCTGGCTATCTGTTTTGCAAACATCTTTACAGCGACTGACCCACATGTTGTTGTGCTGGGTGGTGGTCTTTCAAACTTCGAATTGATTTATGAAGAGATGCCAAAACGCATCCCTAAACACTTATTGTCTGTGGCTAAGTGTCCTAAGATCATCAAAGCAAAACACGGTGATTCAGGCGGTGTACGCGGTGCTGCGTTCCTAAACATCAAGTAATGACTGAAACGTTACTCGATATAAAGTAAGAAGAAATCTACGCCCCGTTTAGACCATCAAGGTAAAAACGGGGCGTTTTACTTATATACCCAAGTAATTTCGATATGCTTGGGTCAGCGAAAATAACTTGGTTTGTAGACGAGGCGGCGATTTAAAGAACTAGTGGGTCTAAATCAAGAATCGGCAACATGCATAAAAAACTCGCGACGAATCGCGAGTTTTCTGTTTGCAGCTAAGCTTATTTGTTCTTTTTGCCTACGCCCAGGTTTTCTTTTTGAGCTAGGGTGATTTTGCTAAAGCCTAATTTTCTGAAGTAGTTATCGCGGTAGTTTCGTACCGCTTTAGTGTCAGACACTGCTTCAATTTGTTGCTCCATCTTTAGGAACTCAGTGATATCGATACCTTCTGCTTCGGCAACCGCTTCTTGAATGTTGCGGTGCTGCTGGTATGAGAACGTCAGTTCTTTGTCTTGGTCTTTGTAAGTGTAAAGAATGGTGCGAGCCATAGCTGTCTCTCTGAAAAGGTTTCTGTATTAAACAAAAAGGCCAGACTCGCTGACCTTTGAATTTCTAGTTTGGGCTAGATTCTGCCTTGAAGTGGGATAATTGTCACGCTTTCTCCCGCTTTTACTGTATCAATAGCTGGGGAGATTTCGATCAAACAGTTTGCCTCACTCATTGAGCGCAAAATACCAGAGCCTTGCTTGCCTGTTGTACGAACGGTTAAACGGCCAGTTTCATCCAGTTCATAGATTCCTCGACTAAACTCGGTACGACCTTGTCGAGAGCGAAGACTCTCATTCGCGATGGCATTCACTTTCAGAGGCTTCCAGCCTTGTTCGCCTTGCATCTTACGTATTGCAGGCTCGACAAAGTTAATGAAAGAGACCATCACGGCAACAGGGTTGCCCGGCAGACCAAAGAACGGCTTGTTGTTGATTTGACCAAACGCGAGTGGACGTCCCGGACGCATGTTGATTCGCCAAAAATCGATTTGACCAAGTTTATCCAAGGCAAGTTTGATGTAATCCGCATCACCAACGGATACGCCACCAGAAGTCATAACCACGTCCGCTTGCGCCGATGCGTTTTCCAACGCTTCAATCATTAACTGTTCGTTGTCTTCCAGAATACCGAAATCCAAGATCTCGCAGCCGAGCTTTTCAAGCATGCCCATGATGGTAAAACGGTTGGAATCGTAGATAGAATTCGCTTTTTGCTCTGTTCCCGGCGCTTGTACTTCGTCACCGGTGGAGAACACGGCAACTTTCAATTTGCGGAACACATTCGCTTCACCAAAACCAAGCGAAGCGATCATGCCCATTTCTGGAGAGGCTAGGCGAGTGCCTGCGGTAAAGACGTCACTGCCGATAGCGAGATCTTCACCTGCTTGACGAACGTTTTGGCCTGCTTTGATATTCGCACCGTTAAAGGTGACCTTGTCACCTTCTTGAGAGGCTTGCTCACGCATGACCACTGTGTCGCCGTTAAGTGGTGTTGGTGCGCCGGTCATGATCTTCACCGCTTGACCAACTTCCAGAGGCTGATCGTACGCATGGCCCGCCATCACTTCAGCAACCACTTGGTAGCTATCGCGGTCAATATCATCACTGCGGATGGCATAACCGTCCATCGCGGAGTTGGTGTACTGCGGCACGTTTACTGGTGAAATGATATGTTCCGCGAGAACGCGGCCATAGGCGTTTTCAATCTTGCATGCTTCTATTTCCGAAACCGTGTTCACCAAAGAAAGGATTTTTTCTTGGCCTTGAACCACAGAAAGGAAAGCCGGAGAAAGTGTGTCGCAACATGCGGCGTCTTTCTCTTTAGATTTTGGTGCTTTTGCATCTTGAACGTATTGAAGAACAAATTGAGCGATGGCATCCAAATCATTGATGTTCATTTGAGGGAGCTCAGAATCTAACTCCGCACTGTCGGAAGCGATAGCAATGATGTTTTCATCGTGAGGGTAAAGCCAAGGCTTGCCGACTTCTTCACGATGCAATTCAATTTTAGGAAACGCGATGTTTTTGCAGCCTTCGACCAAAACCACATCAAGCATGTCTTCATCAAAACGTGTTAATAGGTATTCAAACTCCGCTTCGGCTTCTGGCGTTTCTATCATTAACGCAAAACGGTTGCGAGAAGCAATCAGCATTTGAGACGCGCCAGCTTTGCGTAAACGGTAGCTGTCTTTACCTGGCTTATCGACATCGAAGTTGTGATGAGCATGTTTTAGCATGCCAATGCGTAAACCTGCTTCAGTCAACCTTGGCAATAGCGCTTCAAGTAACGTGGTTTTGCCTGTGCCTGAATAAGCTGCAAAACCAAGAATAGGAATATTTAGCGTGTGTTTCATGATTCTAATTGTCCAAATTGCGCCAGTTCTTCCGGAGTGTTCAAGTTGACGAAACAGTTTGGTGAGTCGCTAAAGTCAACGTAACTGGTGTTGCACTCTTTGTAGAGCAGAATGATTTTGCGGTCGCCACGTTCTAAAAATGCGGTGAGTTTTGGCAGTACGCGCTTGTGGTAGAGCGTGAAAACAGGTTGCTGATGGTCACCATCATGAGCGACCAAAATATCGCTGTCTTCTTTGACTGCCTGGCAGAAACGCTCGACAAGGTCTGTGTTAATTTGTGGGCTATCGCAAGGTACAAATCCAACCCAGTCAGTATCTGCATGCATCAAACCCGCGTGAATACCGCCCATAGGTCCAGGGAAATCTTTGAATTGATCACTAAATACGAAACCAAATTTGCTGTACGCATCTTGGTTTCGATTGGCATTAATTAAAATGCGTGGTGTTTGTGGAGATAAACGTTCAATAACGTGTTCGATGAGTGGCTTCTGATTTAATTCAATCAGACCTTTATCTTTTCCACCCATACGGCTGGCTTGGCCACCAGCCAAAATGACCCAACTAGTTTGTGTTGGTTGAAGCATATGCATTCTCTTGGGATGTTTCTTTTGGTATGACATACAACAGAGGAGACTCTATCAAAGTCTTGTCTTTAATCCACCACTGTTTTTTACATAAGTCGGTCAGTGCGTTGGTTTGATGGCTTGTCACCACGATACTGGAACCACGATCCAAAAGATCTTTCGCCATCACCACCAATCGCTCAATGGACTCTTGGTCTAAAGACGCACTTGGCTCGTCCATCAATAAAATCGACGGTTTTAAAATCCAAGCTCTTGCCATGGCAACACGCTGTTTTTCACCGCCGGACAACACGGAGATATGTTCGTCCGCTAATGTTTCTAAACCTACCATGCGTAGTGCGTGAATAACTTGAGCTCGCTTATCTTTTGGTGTGTCTTGTTGATATTTCACTCCATAGACTACGTTCTCATAAACAGTGCCGTCAAAAAGGTAAGGCGATTGATGGAGATAAATCACATCGACACGGCCGTTGCGGCGCGTCAGTCTTTTTAGCCACGTATCTTTTGGCGCAACAACATCACCAGTAGAAGGTTTTAGCAAGCCAGCAAGGATTTTGAGTAGGGTAGTTTTGCCCACACCATTGTCACCCTTGAGATAAATGGCATCATTTGGGCCGATGGCTAACTCAGGGATGTGGAAAAGCACACGCTCTTTAAAGCGCATGGATAACTGCTCGGCGGTGATTTTTATAGTCATAATGCGCCTCTACATGGGGTTAATGGTGAGTCGTTTGTTTGCTTCATGTTTTATGTTCTGAGGTAGCCTTTGCCTCTCATACTTGATAAGAAGAAGTTTAGTGCCAACGCTAAAGATAGTAATACAATTCCTAATGCAACTCCTTGCGCAAAAGCACCTTTGCTGCTTTCCATTGCGATAGCGGTCGGAATATTGCGCGTCACGCCCATAATGTTTCCACCTACCATCATTGAGCAGCCCACCTCGGTTACGATACGTGAGAACCCGGCAATGATAGCTGCAAGTAGAGGAAAGCGGGTTTCCCAAATCATCGTAGCGGCCACGCGCGGAATGGAGACGCCTAGGGTGATGGCGGTTTCAACTGCACGACGGTCGCTAGATTGCAATGCACCATGCATCATCGATACCAAAACAGGGAAGCAGATCACCATTTGGCCGAAGATCATCGCCTTCTGAGTGAACAGCATTTGCCAGTCTCCCCAAGGGCCAGCGCGTGATAGCAACATATACAGCAAAAGACCAATCACGACGGTAGGAACCGCTTGCAGCGTATTCACGATCGACAGCAAAAACCATTTGCCGCGAAAGTCGGTATACGCCAGTACAAAGGACATCAAAATAGCCGGCAATACCACTAAGGATATTGCCGTGATAGAAACACTAAAGGAGACCGCGACGATCTCCCATAGGTCTGCATCAAAATTCACCAATAAGCGAAGCGCTTCCAGTGTTGTATCAGCAAGATTCATATTGCGTTATTTGCTCTCAGCATTCGCAACAAACAGTTGTTTACCGTTCAGGCGGAAACCATTGATAAGTTCCTGACCGCGAGGGTTCACCAACCAATCACTGAAAGCTTTTGCGCCTTGGTAGTTGATTGTTGGGTAACGCTCAGGGTTAACAAGAATAACTTGGTACGGGTTAAACAGTTTTTCATCGCCTTGGAACAGAATTTCTAGATCCAATTTGTTTTGGTAAGCCAACCATGTACCGCGGTCTGACATTGTGTAGCCTTGCATTTCAGACGCCATGTTCAGAGTTGGGCCCATACCTTGACCTACGCTGCGGTAGCCACCAAAGTTTGGTTCGATTTTAGTTTGAGCCCAAAAGCCCATTTCTTTTTTGTGCGTACCAGAATCATCGCCGCGAGAGATGAACGTTGCATTTTTGTTCGCGATCTCTTTGAACACATCTAACACGCTTTCGTCATCTTTGATTTTTGCTGGGTCTGCTTTAGGGCCAACAATCACAAAGTCGTTGTACATCAGTTTACGAGGTAGAACGCCGTAGCCTTTCTCAACGAATGTGCCTTCGGCTTTTGGTGCGTGAGTCATCACCAAATCTACGTCACCGTTTTCGCCCATTTTTAACGCTTTGCCAGTACCGGCGGCAATAACATCGACTTTGTAGCCAGTGTCTTTTTCAAATTGTGGAAGTAGGTAGTCAAGCAAGCCCGAGTGGTAAGTACTGGTTGTAGTTGCTAGGCGGACGTGTTCAGCGTCTTGAGCAGAAAATGCAGAGTAGCTTACAAGCGTAATTGACGTTGCGGCCAATGTTAGCGCAATTTTTTTCATTTTTATGTGTTTCCTTTCCAATGATTCTTTGGCTTCTATCCGTCTAGTTGACAGCGAAGTCTCCGGAGCGATCTTGATTGCTCAAATCACAAGTTGCCTTAGGGTGTTGGAATAACAAACACCAACATCCTGAGATCACTTGAATACGCCCTGTAGCCACCTTATAGCAAACAAGATGCCAACCTTTTACAAGCGAAAAGTGCTCGATTTATGCACTAAATCATGGGGTTATTTGCACAAAAGTTTGCGTTGGTACAAAATGTCGCACTTTTTGTAGGGTATCTCTGTTTAAACTTGGTACACTCTGTCCCATCCGAAGCCATCTGGGGTAAATATGTCTACTCAATCCCATATTAGTACAAACCAACAATATAACGCCTTTTCCGTACTGGTCGTTGATGATGAATTGGGCATGCAAGCCATTTTGAAAAAGGCATTGGGGAAGCTTTTCTCACATGTCGACACTGCTGGCAGCATCGAAGAAGCAGAGCAACTGCGTAATTCTCGACATTATGATCTGATTTTACTGGATATTAATCTGCCGGGGCGCTCTGGGATTGAGTGGGAAGAAGCGTTTGAAGATGACGACAAACGTGCCGATGTGATCTTCATGACGGGCTATGCGGATTTAGAGATTGCTATTCGCGCACTTCAACTTGGTGCTTCTGACTTTATCCTCAAGCCCTTCAACCTAGAACAAATGCTAAAAGCGGTCAGCCGCTGCATGGATCGTCGCTTGAACGAGCGCATGCAGTACGCCATGAAGCGCGATTACCAACGTCACAATACCTCCGAGATCATCGGTGGTTCAGAAAAAACGCGTCAGCTTAAGCAGCTTATTAACCAGTTTGCACCGTCGCGTGCTTCTGTTTTGGTGGAAGGTGAGTCGGGTACGGGTAAAGAGCTGGTTGCGCGAGGTATTCACCAAGCGAGTGGGCGAACGGGCCCATTTGTGCCAATCAACTGTGGCGCCATTGCGCCAGAGCTACTTGAAAGTGAGTTATTTGGTCATACATCGGGCGCGTTTACCGGTGCGAAAAAATCTCGTGAAGGTTTGTTCCGCGTAGCAAATGGCGGCACCTTGTTCCTCGATGAAATTGGGGAAATGCCACTTGCAATGCAGGCATCATTATTGCGTGTGTTAGAGCAGCGTACTATCCGTCCTGTTGGTTCAGAAAAAGAAATCAGCATTGATGTCCGTATTGTTGCAGCAACCAACCGAAACCTGCAAGAAGAGGTCAATCAAGGCAACTTCCGCAGTGACCTGTATTACCGTTTAAACGTTCTGAAAATTGAAGTGTGTCCTCTACGTGAGCGCAAAACCGATTTGTTTGAGCTCGTGCCATTTTTCAGCAATATGCTGACGCGCGAGCTCGGTATGCCTGCGCCCAAATGGGCACATGAAGATATGGAAGCGATGAGCGAATACGATTGGCCAGGAAACATTCGTGAACTGAAAAACTTGATTGAGCGATGCATTTTGCTTGGCAAACCGCCTGCGCATTATTGGCGGGAGCTAAATGGTGGACACTCATTGCCTAATGTGTCGATTACTGTTTCTCACTCTGCTGAACTACCGACATTTAAAGAAGGTAGAGAGTTCACCGGTGAGGGGTATCCAAACAACTGGACACTGAAAGAAGTCGAGAAAGCACATATAAAACAGGTCGTTAACTTGCACGAAGGCAACAAATCAGCCGCTGCTCGGGACTTAGGCGTGGCGCGTAAGACCTTAGAACGTAAGTATAAAGAATGGGATTCTGAGGATGAGGAATATGCCGACTAACGGCCCACAGCACAAAGGATTGTCGAAATGTACGCACCGTTTTAAAACCATGGTGCGTTATCGCTTATTATTTTTAACCTCCGCACCTATCTTCCTCACTTTGATAGCCCTGATCGGGATTACCATTTATTGGTCCATCCATTACACGTGGCAAAATGCACTGCTGGATGTTTCTGAACGTCTTGGTGTTGCGAATAACAGCGTAACGTTGTTACAGCAAAAGCAATCGAATTACGTACGTGCGTTTGCTGACTCGTACGATTTTCGCATTCGCATCAATCAAGGGATATCGCAAGATGAGCTGCAAAAGTGGGTCACTGAGCAGAAGAAACGATATGCTTTAGATTTTCTTTCTTTCCAACGCGTCAACTCGATGGAAAACAAATTCCGCTTTATGGATCTCACTAAGCGAGAATCGTTTTTTGATGTACTCAATAAAGAAGAACTCGAACGCCTCGATCCTGAACTCGCTAAACGAGCGGAAGTGCCTATTCTTGCTGATGGAGACAGGGAGGCGCGTGGGTTAGTCAGTCGAACCGTGATTCCTGTGTATAGCCAAACGAATGATTTGATCGGCTTTCTTGATGGTGGTTTGCTTCTCAATAACAGCACTGTATTGGTAGATCAAATTCGCGACTTAATCTATCTCAGCGATAATGATCGCCTTCGTCCGGTTGGCACATTGACCGTATTTCTTGATGATTTGCGTGTAAGCACCAACGTCCCTCTAGACAGCGAGCATAGGTTAGGGCGCGCCATAGGCACTCGCGTGAGCGCAGAGGTGTATAACCAAGTACTTTCAAAAGGTGAGCAGTGGGTTGACCGAGCCTATGTGTATGACGCTTGGTATATTACGGCGTATCAACCGATCAAAGACCAATACGACAACGTCATTGGTATGCTTTATACCGGTTACCTAATGTGGCCATTCGTTAAAGCCTACATGACCAACATTGCAGAAATTAGCTTGATTACGGTTATGTTATTGCTGGTTTCCGGCGTGATGGTATATCGCGGTTCTTATGATCTGTTTCGACCGATCGAACGCATCCATAAAGTGGTGAAGCAGGTCCAACAAGGAAAAGAAAAACGGATTGGTCCATTGGGCTTAGATGCAGATCATGAACTTACGCAGTTAGCCAGACAGTTTGATGATATGTTAGACGCGCTAGAAGAGCGCAAAATTGAACTGAAGAACTCCGCAGCGCAACTTGAATGCAAAGTTCAAGAGCGTACGGCAAGCCTTAGAGAAAAAACCCAAGATCTAGAGCTGCATATTCAATTGCTCAACCAAACTCGCGACAAACTCGTTGTTCATGAAAAACTGGCAGCACTGGGAGAACTCACCGCGGGGATTGCTCACGAAATTAATAACCCAACCGCCGTGATTCTTGGCAACGTAGAATTGATCCATTTTGAATTGGGTGACAATGCAAGTCGAGTACAAGAGGAGATTGATGCGATTCACGCGCAAATTGATCGTATCCGCAATATCACGCGCAGTTTATTGCAATACAGTCGCCAGGGTGGTGTTCAAGATGAAATCACTTGGCAACATGTCAATCCTATCATTGATGAAAGCATCACCTTGGTTAAAACTGGCACCAAGAAACGCGACGTCGAGTTTGTGGCTGACCTACAAGCACATACGTCCGTTGAGATAAACCGCCATCATTTGCTACAAATCTTAGTTAACCTGCAAATGAACGCTATTCACGCAATGAACGGCAAAGGCACGTTAACAGTAGTCAGTGAAGACTGGATTGAAGAGGGAGAAGTGAAAGGAGCCGCGATTCATGTTATTGACGAGGGTTGCGGTATTAAGCCAGAAAACTTGAATCGAATCTTCTCACCATTTTACACGACGAAGCGAGAGGGTACTGGATTGGGACTGTCCGTATCCCAAAGTATTCTTAGCCAAACGGGTGGTGAGCTAAAAGCCGAGTCGGAATGGGGAAAGGGCAGTAAATTCAGTATTTATCTACCTAAAAAAGCCGAACTGATCCTAGAGGTGACGAATATCGCTTAGTCACTTGTTGTAAGCATTACGGAAGAAAGAGCCAGTTATAATACTGGCTCTTTTTTGTATTCAATGACGCATTTGTGCTTGAGCTTTTTGCTTTGAACAAGCACTGCGATGGGTTCACTAGCGATGAATTAATAAAAACAACACTTGCAGTATGTAGCATGAACAAGTACCGTTGCCCGGTTTTTCTAAATACACCCCAATTGCTAAGGTAAAGGTTTTGATCTCCACAGCGAATATTACTCAACAATTCGGCGCTAAGCCGCTATTCGAAAACATTTCAGTTAAGTTCGGCGAAGGTAATCGCTACGGCTTAATTGGAGCTAACGGTTGTGGTAAATCAACCTTTATGAAGATCCTCAGCGGCGAGCTTGAGCAAACCAGCGGTAACGTGAGTTACGATCCAAACGAGCGCGTTGCAAAACTAAACCAGGACCAGTTCGCTTACGAAGAATTTACGGTAATCGATACCGTTATTATGGGTCATAAAGAGCTATGGGAAGTGAAGAAAGAGCGTGACCGTATCTACTCACTTGCTGAAATGAGTGAAGAAGACGGCATGAAAGTGGCTGACCTAGAAGTTCAGTTTGCGGAAATGGACGGCTACATGGCAGAAGCAAAAGCAGGCGAGCTTCTTCTTGCGGTGGGTATTCCAATGGAGCAGCACTTCGGCCTAATGAGCGAAGTGGCGCCGGGCTGGAAACTTCGTGTGCTTCTAGCGCAAGTTCTATTCGCAGACCCAGACGTTATGCTGCTTGACGAACCTACCAACAACTTGGACATGGATACGATCCGTTGGTTGGAAGACACGCTAAATGCGCGTAACTGCACCATGATCATCATCTCGCACGACCGCCACTTCCTAAACTCAGTATGTACGCACATGGCTGACTTGGATTACGGTGAACTGCGCATTTACCCAGGTAACTATGATGAGTACATGACGGCAGCTTCTCAAGCTCGTGAACGTCTATTAAACGACAACGCGAAGAAGAAAGCACAAATTGCTGAGCTACAAACGTTCGTTGCACGTTTCTCAGCAAACGCATCGAAAGCAAAACAAGCGACATCTCGTGCTAAGCAAATCGACAAGATCAAACTGGATGAAGTTAAAGCGTCTAGTCGTCAAAACCCATTCATTCGTTTCGAACAGTCGAAAGAGCTGTTCCGTAACGCTCTGATTGTAGAAAACCTAAGCCAAGGTTTCGAAGAGGACTTGTTCTCAGACTTCAGTGCAATTTTTGAAGTGGGCGAGCGCGTTGCGATCATCGGTGAGAACGGTGTGGGTAAAACAACACTTCTAAACACGCTTGCTGGTGTGCTTGAACCGCGTGCGGGTGAGTACAAATGGTCTGAAAACTCAAATATCGGTTACTACGCGCAAGACCACGCGCATGACTTTGCAGAAGACATGAACCTAACGGATTGGATGGGTCAATGGCGTCAAGAAGGTGATGACGAGCAAGTCGTTCGTGGTTTCCTTGGTCGTATGCTGTTTGGTCAAGACGACATTAAGAAGTCAGTAAAAGTACTGTCTGGTGGTGAGCAAGGTCGTATGCTGCTTGGTAAGCTGATGATGCACAAGCCAAACATGCTGCTAATGGACGAACCTACCAACCACATGGATATGGAATCGATTGAATCTTTGAACACCGCGCTTGAGCAATACAAAGGCACGTTGTTCTTCGTATCTCACGACCGTGTATTCGTAGACTCGCTAGCAACGCGTATTATCGAAATCCGCGATGGCAAGATCACGGACTTCAAAGGCACGTACTCTGAGTTCCTAAAATCTCGTGGCGTTGACGCGTAATTACTCGCGAAGCGTTTAAAAAGCAAAAGCCTCGCTATTTAGCGAGGCTTTTTATATTGGTCTTAATCCTTAAATTGACCGGTTATATACGCATATATGCCGACGACACCAAATGTAATGATCATTGAGAGCATGATGCCACTGGGCGTGAGCAAAAAATTCCACAGTTGGTCATTGTCCATAGTTCACATCCTTTGTGAATGAGCTGTAGTTAGCATCAATTAAAGCAAGCGTTGTATTGCTACAACACATGTTGCTATTTCTGACTTATATCGTTTAATTAAGCCTTCATAACGTGATGATTTACTTATCCCAATTGTTATAAGTTTACACGAATCGACGGTTTTGTATTATTTTCTCGTTAACGAGATGCACTTTCGCCTTTCACATCAAACTCAATCTTGTCGGCTCCGGTAAATACTTGGAAGCGTAAACCTTTTGCTCGCGCAATCGTCGTAATGCCAAATTGTTTCGCAAGATCTAACCCCATTTGAGTAACGCCAGAGCGAGAAAGCAGAACAGGAATGCCCATTTGGGCCACTTTAATCACCATCTCTGAAGTAAGGCGACCAGTTGTGTAGAAAATTTTATCTTCACCTGTTTCTTCTTTGAGCCACATCTCACCTGCAAGCGTATCCACTGCGTTGTGACGGCCGACATCTTCCACAAATGACAATACCTCATTGCCTTTGCAAACCGCACAGCCATGCACCGCGCCCGCTTTTTTGTAGGTGTCGTTGTAATGAGTCAACGCTTCTAGTGCGGAGTAGATTTCTGATTGCTTAAGCAGAACTTGAGGCACTTGGTAGTTCTCAAGTTGTTTCATCACATTGCCATACATGGTGCCTTGACCACAGCCAGATGTGACAGTTTTCTTTTTCAGAGCGCCTTCTAAATGTTCGGTATTTTCTTTAGTAATCACTGCTGCGGAATGCGTTTCCCAGTCAATAATGACGGATTCAATCGCTGCTGGATCGGACAGGAAGCTTTGGTTTTTCAAATAACCTAGTACTAACGCTTCTGGACGCGAACCTAGCGTCATGAGCGTGACTACTTCTTTCCAGTTCAGCATGACCGTAAGAGGGCGCTCGCACGCGATTTGCTTCGTGAGCTTTTCGCCGTACTCGTCGTACACATCGACTTCGATGGTTTGCAGGGGATTTTCACTGGTTTTAATAATATTTGGTTTCAGCACAGTCGTGTCCTAGTGATTAAGAGCGTTAGGTTGCTACGCATTTAGCTTGCTAAGTGGTTAGCAAAGCAAATCTCGTTCCAAAATAGCGGTTCCCACAAAAATTGCGAGGTTTTATGTCAACAATGCATTAAAACTGCGAGTTCGCAGTAATGACACATCAGTACATTTGAGTTTCGGCTAGTTTGGTACTTATAGCCAGAGGACATGAATAGGCTAAGATTTATCAGTGTGGCTCGTTTATTGCTTATAAGTCAATAAAATGGTCGAAAGTAAGGTCAAAGTGTCCTGATTGCTTTCAGACCAAAATAGAAAAACTGGGTGAGTTATGTCGGATAAGAAAGATTTCGAGAACAATTACTACGAGAAGACCGAAGACGCATGGCCAATTGGCGTAGAGCTTGTTGAGCATGAGATCAGTACAGGGATTTGGGTAACAACCCAATGGCAGTTGACGGGATTTGCGCTAAATCCGACGGAAGAGACTCCCGATGTTTGTCTGTTGCAATTACACAAAGACGAGCGTACAGACTACCGCTTTAACTTAAGCTCTCAGCAACCTAAACTTTTTTTAGTGATGGATAACGTCGAGTCTGGTGAAAAACCAGCGATACAGCTACTAACGGCTTCACAATCTGTCGCGGCGCAATATATGGATGGCGACAACCTTGTACTATCCAACGATATGCCGTTAGCCGTTCAGGCTTGGATGGAAGCCTTTATCGGTCGACACGGTGAGTTGTTAGAAGTAAGACGTAAGAAACGCAAAGGAGCGGGCAGAGCAAATGGCAACTAGTTTTTTAAGCCGTTGGTCGAAACGTAAATTAGAAGAATCTTCCCAACATGATGAAGAGATCACGCCGATAGCAGAGACGGAGCAATCCGAAGATAGTGTCACAGCGCTTTCAAACGCTGACGAAAGCTCAGACGCTTTGAACGTCAATGAGATTAGTCAGGCTCCAGACATTACCGCGAGTGTAGAGTCTGAAAAGCCCGAAGAAATGTCTGTAGCGCAACTGCTGGTTTCTGAAGCTTCAGAAAGCGTCAAGAAAGCCGCGCTGCGCAAAATGTTCTTGTCCGAAGAATTTAACGTGCGTGATGGCCTAGACGATTACGATGATGATTACAGTAACTTAAAGTCACTTTCTAAAGACGTCGCAGAGACGCTGCGTGATTGGGTTAAAGAAAAAGTGGAAGAAGAACCAGACGCTGCAACGACGCAAGGATCTGAACTTAACACTGACGATATCGCATCTGAGGTGGTTGAGGACGCAGAACCAAACGCCGAAAAAAGCGCCGAAATTACCCAAGATGACAATGTACTGTATATAAACACAGTTCCTGGTGAAAGTGATACTTTTACTGAGGAATCACCGCCTAACGAGGTGAGACAAAATATACCACACAAAGAATAGGTACATTTTGACTAAACACTCAATGAACCGGCTGGGACAAAATGTCTCAACCGGTTTTTTTATCCCTACTATTTGTCGGTAAAATATCTAAGTTATTGAATTTTAATTGATATTTTATTGGCATGACATTTGCTATTTGTTGCTCAATACCAATCTGGTTGAAGTTAGTACGGACGCACTGCGTAGTATTCATCGCCTATAGATGGCGGAATAAGAATGCTCATTGATAAGTTAATCAGCAGAACCTCCGGCGCTAACTACACTAAGAGATGGAAAAGACTATCCATGTTCATAAATGGAATTGAGCAATGCTGAAACAATTATTAGAACAAGCAACTTCCAATAACGGTAAAGCGAGGCTGTACGCTTTCGAAAATACCGTAGAGTTGACCAATCTTATTCCACCAACCGTAAGCTATGAAAGCGGAGGTAATACTTTGATTGTGGGTCCAACGGCAATCATCGAAAGTGCGGCAGCGCAATTGTCGCAAATGAACAGCCTAACACTGCTTTCTACCGATGGCGAAAAGGGAACAAATCCCGAGCTTTACTACGCCAATTCGGTTCAGGTTTCAGGGTTCTTAGGTACGTTTGAAGTTCTCATTGAAAATCACGGTTCGACCAACAATCTTGCCAAGGTCGCGATCAATAGCGATTGTTTCGATATCGTACTCGATCTTTGCCTAAACAGCTGCATGTCGGAAGAAGTACCAGTACCGGGCTACTACCCAGTTGGTCGTGGCTATCCGAAACTGGCTGAAGCGTTGGAAGAAATTCCAACCTTGATGGGGACATTCGATAAACCGAAATTCTTCCGTTTAGATACCGACCTATGTGCACACAGCTCTCGTGGCGTAAAAGGTTGCGAACGTTGTGTGGATGCTTGTCCGGCAGGGGCACTATCGAGTGAAGGCAGCGACAAAACGGGCCATCGCATCGAGATCAACCCATACCTGTGCCAAGGCGTGGGTACTTGTGCTACAGCGTGTCCGACAGAAGCTATTCATTACGCATTGCCAAACCCCGAAGATACACAAAAGTTTATTGAACGTACGCTAGCCAACTATGAGCAAGCGGGTGGTTTAGATCCTATCGTATTGATTTGTAGTTCTCGCCACGAGAGCTATAACGTGATGGCACTAAAAGCACTGCCAGATAATGTAATTCCAATTGTGGTGGAAGAACTGCCTTCGGTTGGTATAGATACTTGGTTTGCTGCGCTTGTGAACGGTGCTACTCAGGTGCTGTTTGCGGCTTCGCGTTTTATGCCTCAAACCATTATTCGTGTGCTTAATAGCGAAGTAGGTATTGCTCAAGAGCTGCTCGACCAACTTGGTATCGCCAAAGAAACCATCGACATTTTGTATCTAGAGTCATTACGTGAAGGTGCTCCGACACTTTGTACCGAGTCTTTTGATTTGGCATTAGGTGATTTGCAAGGTAACAAACGTCAGCGTCTATTTACGGCGTTGGATGCGTTGTCCGCATCACGTATTCCAGTTGAGAACATTGTTGAGCTTCCAGCGAACGCACCTTACGGCACAGTCTCTTGTGAAAATAAAGATTGTACGTTGTGCATGAGCTGTGTGGCGGTGTGTCCAACACGTGCATTGCATACGGACGGCCAATCTCCGTCGCTTAAATTCGTCGAGCAAGACTGCATTCAATGTGGGCTGTGCGAGAAAGCGTGTCCAGAGAAAGTGCTGACGCTTACTCCTCGTATGAACTGGGTGAAAGAAGAACGCCAGAAAGCGGTTGTGATTCATGAAGAAAAGGCAGCCGAGTGCATTCGCTGTCACAAGCCTTTTGCTCCGCAATCGATGATCGACATGCTGCAAAACAAGCTTCGTGGTCATTCTCATTTCTCTGATGAAGCCGCCATTAATCGCATCGCCATGTGTGAAGACTGTCGTGTGATCGACATGTTTGAGTCGATGGCTGCTGATCCAATGAATCAATTGAAATACTAGGAGCTCGCAGTGGATACACAACAAGAACAAACACTGAGAACGGACATTTATCTCGTTCTATCCGCACTTTTTCGTAGTGCGCCAAGTGAGGAAATGCTGGCGTTCTTGAAATCGCTAGAGATTGAACCGTCTGAGAGCGCGATGCAAAAAGCTTGGCTCGCACTGCAACAAGCCGCGAACGAAGCGCAACGAGAGGCGTTAGAAGAAGAATATCAAGATCTGTTTATTGGAATTGGACGTGGTGAAGTTGTGCCATTCGGATCTTGGCATCGCACTGGCTCGATGATGGAAAAACCGTTAGCGGAAATTCGTCGCGATTTGGAACTTTTAGGCATCGAACGAGAAGAGAACGTGAAAGAGCCTGAAGACCATATTTCTGCACTGTGCGAAGTGATGGCAATGCTGACGGGTGAAGAGGAAGAACTTCAACAAGCGGTGTTTAACAAACACATCGCCCCTTGGTTCCAATCTTTTACGCGCCAACTAGAGAACGCAGAAAGCGTGAACTTCTACAAGCCAGCTGCACAGCTTTGCGATGCATTTTTAACGTTAGAGCAAGTGCGCTTTAGCGTGAACACCAAAAGCAGTAAGAGCAAATTAAAAATTGATGTGAAAAACGTCACTGATTACGAGTAATTGAGCAGTACTTGGTCATATCGATAGAGAGGCATGAGTCTCCAAAGATCTACCGTAAGGTAAGGAAGCAATGATGAAAGATAATAAAGAAATAAACACAAGCCGTAGGGATCTCCTAAAAGGCTTCACAACCGCTGCCGTTGCTGGTGCTGTTGTTGCGGGAACCACGAAAGTGGCCGTTGCTTCAGAAACGGTTGAACCTTCTGAAAAAGACGTGAAGAAGAAAGGGTATCGTGAAACTCAACACATTCGCGATTACTACGACACACTTTAGGAGATAACGGATGAAACTTGTCAAACGCTCCGACAGTGTGAGCAAAGAAACGAACCAGCTTGGCGTATCTCGTCGTGCATTCATGAAAAACACTTCGCTTGCCGCTGGTGGCGCAGTGGTTGGTGCTAGTCTATTCGCACCGGGAATGATGAAAAAAGCGCAAGCAAAATCAGTCGATCCAGAAGCGAAAACAGAAGTAAAACGTACTATCTGTTCTCACTGTTCAGTGGGTTGTGGTATTTACGCAGAAGTTCAAAATGGTGTTTGGACGGGTCAAGAGCCTGCATTCGACCACCCATTTAACGCCGGTGGTCACTGTGCAAAAGGCGCCGCACTGCGTGAACATGGTCACGGTGAGCGCCGCCTTAAATACCCAATGAAGCTTGAAAACGGTAAGTGGAAAAAGCTTTCTTGGGATCAAGCGATCGAAGAAATCGGTAACAAGGTGATGGACATCCGCAAAGAGTCTGGCCCTGATTCGGTTTACTTCTTGGGAAGCGCAAAGCACAGCAACGAACAAGCGTACTTGTTCCGCAAAATGGCATCACTTTGGGGCACTAACAACGTTGACCACCAAGCGCGTATTTGTCACTCAACAACCGTGGCGGGTGTAGCGAACACTTGGGGTTACGGTGCGATGACCAACTCTTTCAATGACATGCACAACTGTAAGTCGATGCTGTTCATTGGTTCAAACCCAGCTGAAGCACACCCAGTAGCGATGCAGCACATTCTGATCGCGAAAGAGAAGAACAACTGTAAGATCGTCGTAGCGGATCCTCGTCGTACACGTACGGCAGCAAAATCGGATCACTATGTATCACTTCGTCCTGGTTCTGACGTTGCATTCATTTGGGGTGTGTTGTGGCACATCTTCGAAAACCAATGGGAAGATAAAGAGTTCATCCGTCAACGTGTATTCGGTATGGATGAAATCCGTGCTGAAGTGGCGAAGTGGACGCCAGCAGAAGTTGAGCGTGTAACAGGCGTAAGCGAAGAAGACGTTTACCAAACAGCAAAACTGCTTTCTGAAAATCGCCCAGGCTGTATTGTTTGGTGTATGGGTGGTACTCAGCATACTACTGGTAACAACAACACACGTGCTTACTGTGTGCTTGAGCTAGCGCTTGGTAACATTGGTAAATCAGGCGGCGGCGCAAACATCTTCCGTGGTCACGATAACGTACAAGGCGCAACCGACCTTGGCGTACTTTCTGACACGCTACCGGGCTACTACGGCCTTTCGGAAGGTGCTTGGCGTCATTGGTCAAAAGTGTGGGAAATCGATTACGAATGGATTAAAGGTCGTTTCGATGACAATGCTTACGGTGGTCAAAAACCAATGAACAGTGCGGGTATTCCTGTATCTCGTTGGGTGGATGGCGTACTGGAAAACAAAGACAACATTCGTCAACGCGAAAACATCCGTGCAATGTTCTACTGGGGTCACGCAGTGAACTCTCAAACACGTGGTGTTGAGATGAAAAAAGCGATGCAGAAGTTGGACATGATGGTGATTGTGGACCCATACCCAACTGTTGCTGCGGTAATGAACGACCGTACCGACGGCGTTTACTTGCTTCCTGCAACAACGCAGTTTGAAACATACGGCAGTGTTACCGCTTCTAACCGCTCTCTACAATGGCGTGATCAGGTTATTGAACCTTTGTTCGAATCAAAGCCAGACCACGAAATCATGTACCTGCTTTCGAAGAAACTGGGCTATTCAGATCTTCTGTTCAAAAACATCCGTGTTGAAAATAACCAGCCGGTGATTGAAGACCTAACGCGTGAATTCAACAAAGGCATGTGGACGATTGGTTACACAGGCCAAAGCCCAGAGCGTTTGAAAGCGCACCAACAAAACTGGCATACGTTCCACAAAACCACATTGGAAGCGGAAGGTGGCCCTGTCAACGGTGAAACCTACGGTCTACCTTGGCCATGTTGGGGTACACCGGAAATGAAACACCCAGGCACACACATTCTGTACGATACGTCTAAGACGGTTGCCGAAGGTGGCGGTAACTTCCGTACGCGCTTTGGTGTGGAATTCGAAGGCAAGAGCCTTCTTGCAGAAGACAGCTACTCGAAAGGCTGTGAAATCAAAGACGGTTACCCAGAATTCACTGACAAGTTGTTGAAACAACTTGGTTGGTGGGACGATCTAACTGCTGAAGAGAAAGCGGCAGCAGAGGGTAAAAACTGGAAGACTGACCTTTCTGGCGGTATTCAGCGTGTCGCGATCAAGCACGGTTGTATCCCATTTGGTAACGCGAAAGCGCGTGCGATTGTTTGGACGTTCCCAGACCGCGTACCACTGCATCGTGAACCACTGTACACACCACGTCGTGACCTTGTAACGGATTACCCAACTTGGGATGACAAAGATGCAATCTTCCGTGTTCCTACGTTGTATAAATCAATTCAAGAGCAAGACAAATCTGGCGAGTACCCAATCGTTCTGACTTCTGGCCGTCTGGTTGAATACGAAGGTGGTGGTGAGGAGACGCGTTCAAACCCTTGGCTTGCCGAGCTTCAACAAGAAATGTTTGTTGAAGTGAACCCGAAAGACGCGAACGATCTTGGCTTCAGAGATGGTGATGATGTTTGGGTTGAAGGTGCAGAGAAGGGACGCATCAAAGTGAAAGCGATGGTAACACGTCGTGTGAAACCTGGCTTGGCGTTCATTCCGTTCCACTTTGGCGGTAAGTTCGAAGGTGAAGATCTACGTCCTAAATACCCAGAAGGCACACAACCTTATGTTGTTGGTGAAGCTGCCAACACGGCAACCACTTACGGTTACGACCCTGTTACTTTGATGCAGGAAACCAAAGTAACCCTATGTAACATTCGTAAAGCGTAAGGAGTCTGACAATGGCACGAATGAAATTCCTATGTGACACCAAACGCTGTATCGAGTGTAACGGCTGTGTTACTGCATGTAAGAACGAAAACGACGATGCGCTTGAATGGGGCATCCAACGTCGTCGCGTTGTGACACTTAATGACGGTGAACCGGGTGAAAACTCCATCTCTGTTGCTTGTATGCACTGTACCGATGCGCCTTGTATGGCAGTTTGTCCAGCAGACTGTTTCGAACATACCGAAGACGGCATCGTTCTTCACAATAAAGATCTGTGTATCGGTTGTGGTTACTGTTTGTTTGCTTGTCCGTTTGGCGCACCTCAGTTCCCTAAACAAGAAGCGTTTGGCGAACGTGGCAAAATGGATAAATGTACTTTCTGCGCGGGCGGCCCAGAAACAGAGCCAGGCTCTGAGGAAGAACGTCAAAAATACGGTGCGAACCGTATCGCAGAAGGCAAGTTACCGATGTGTGCATCGCTTTGTTCAACCAAAGCGCTGCTGGCGGGTGACGCAGAGAAAGTCTCTGACATTTTCCGTCAACGTGTGGTAGAACGCGGCGCGAAAAACGCAGGTTGGACAGACGGAAACGATCTTTCTTACGATGCGACGAAAAGCTAAGTAAGGAGAGGCACATGTTAAACACGCTTAAACGTGCGTCTCTAGCAATGCTGTCAATGATGACGGCATTGCTGCTGACTTTCGCAATGCCTGCTTCAGCAGAGGAACAATCTTCTAAAGTTATTCAACAGGAGATCACGCAACTCGCCGGGGCAGACTATTGGCGCGAGGTCAGAGAGGGGCAAGAAGGCTACACCACGTCTCAATCGCCAGAACATGGCGTATTGATCAGTAAACCTGGTGAGACTTGGTACATTCTAAAAGAGAAATGGATGTCTCCTGCGGGTGCTGTCGCGATTTTCGGCAGTATTGCAATGGTAATCATGACTTACGTACTCGTTGGCCCTTTAATGCTTAGCAAGCCGCGTACTGGCAGAAAGATGAAACGTTGGTCTCGTTTAGACCGCGCGCTTCACTGGAGTATGGCGTTTACATTCTTAACGTTGGCATTCAGTGGTTTGATGCTGGTTTACGGTAAGCACTTCTTAAAACCGTACGTTCCTACTGAGTTCTGGGGCTTTATCGTCATGTTGGCGAAGCAGTACCACAATTACATGGGACCATTGTTCTTCATTTTGCTGATGCTCGTGCTCTTTAAATGGTGGCGCAAGTCGATTCCAAACATGACTGATGTTCGTTGGTTCATGAAAATGGGCGGTATGGTTGGTAAACACAAAGGCACACATCCGTCAGCTGGTTTCTCAAACGGTGGCGAGAAGGCAATCTATTGGTTATTGATCTTCTTTGGTGCTATCGCGGCAGTGAGTGGCTTAGTTCTAGATTTTCCTATCTTTGGCCAAACTCGCCGTGACATGGAGCTTTCTAACTTAGTTCACGCGATTTCGGCACTGATTCTAATCTGTGGCTTTATCTTCCACATCTATATTGGTCTATTCGGTATGGAAGGTGCGCTAGAAGGCATGGTGACAGGTGAAGTTGATGAAACATGGGCGAAAGAGCATCACGATCTTTGGTATGAAGAAGTGAAATCCAAAGAAGCGATGGGCGAAACAGATACGGCACAAACGGAAGCAAAAGGAGCGAAAGCGAATGAACAAACCTCATAACGGGATTTGGGTTGCGTACATCCTGAGCTGTCTGACTCCGTTTACGTTTCTGATCTCAGGCGTTATCGCAATTATCTATGCTGGTTACCGATTAGATAAGGGAGAAGACAGCGACGTAGTGATTTCTCATTACTACGGTTTAATTCGTACCTTCTTTCTCTACCTGACGTTTTTTGTTGTGTTGATCGTCACCGTCGCGACTTCTAATGGTGTACTCGTTGGCGTGAGTGATTATTGGTTGCATAGTACTTTGCTTGAAACCATCGCTTACTTTATTCCTTGGGTAGGGATGGTGTTTGCTGCATTAGCCATCTTGGTGTGGTTTATGCGAATGTTTCAAGGGATGCAGCAACTGCGCAATAACCAACCACACAGACCATCGACAGGTCCAAACCTTTAATCAGTATTCTTTAAGCAAAACCGCCGTAATAGGCGGTTTTTTTGTTGCTGTCATGTCTCAAATATGAAGCGCTGAGTCCCACAGGTGATACTTGATGCAACTTATTGAGTGAATTTACGTAACTGGGCAGAAAATCATAGTTAAGTAAGAAACATGTAAAAAAATCGCGTCGCGATGAGACATTAGTCTCACTCACGCTATTGTTCATTTACTCAGGATTCATCGTCCCGTTAAAGTACGCTGCGCTCAGAAATTCAAAGAGTTGCATACGTGAAAATTGCCATCAATACATTCAGTCTACGCATACAGAGGAATCTCTATCGGAGGATGTTTGATTAAGGCATCTTGCTCTCACAAATAAAAAGAGCGAAACGAGCATTAAATGATGCGGCAAGGTAAGAAAAGGACAAACACGTTACGGCTATGATCCCTCAATTCGTCATTCCTATCACGAATCGCTTTGGCGAAAGTTATCACTTCTCTGGTCAGTTACTTACTAGCGGCGAACCTAAAACATTCGTGACCAAACAAGAGGCAATAGAGTTTCTTGAGAGCTTTGGTGAGCTTGACCTTCGCTCTGTCGAAGACTTGTTCTATTTGATTGGTCAATTCAAGCCAAACATACCTGACGGTGAGCTTACTTCCCAACACTATAATTCAACGTTTGCTAACGCATTGGTGAACGGTGATTTGCTTGTCGCTCGAATTTTACCGACTGGAGAAAACTACGCACTCTCGTCAGCGGTTACGCCTCCACCGACTCAAAATACCGTCAATGCAAAACCATCGAAGGGAAAGGGGAAGTCGAATAAAAAGAGTGGCAGAAGTGCCGCATCCGCCAAGCCTCAGCAACAAAGCAGCGAAAAACATGAGAAAGCCGGTGATCCTGTATCACTTGTGACGGGTGAAGAAATTCTCGAACTCTATGATATCGAGCTACAACAAGGCACTACTTGGCAGCGTAATTATCGCTCTTCGCAGTCGGATGTAAATCATGGAATGGGCTTTGGTTGGCGACATGCATTTCAGTTTGAATTACGCGAAAAGACGGACGAGAAAGACAACGTTATCGCTTGGGAGTTTGTTGACGATAAGGCAGATATCACAGAATTTGAGCCAGTAGATATTGGAGCAACAAGTTACCAGATATACGCTGGTGCGAGCTGTTATTTCCTAAATTCAGCAACTCGGATCGTGACGCTCGCGAATGGGCATCAATATCGATTTGAACAGAAAGATGATCGTTGGCTTGTTAAACAAGTCAGAAATGGCACGTTTTCAACGTTTCAACTGCAGTATTCTCGAAACCATCGATTGATCGAGATTGCATACAACAAGCGTCCGGTTCTTGAATGTCAATATGATAAGCAAGGACGCCTTGTAGAACTGCTTAATGCAAAGTCCCAAAAAGTTCTGACAACTTATACCTATGATGAGCACGATGATTTGGTCAGTGCAACTAATCATTTGGGCTTGAAGGAACAGTATCAATACCGCGGCCATTTAATTGTTAAACGTGTACGACCAACTGGCTTTACTCATTATTTTGAATGGGATGGCGAATGTGCTAACGCGAAATGCATCAGGAACGTTGGGGACGCAGGAATTTATGACTATCGCTTCCATTATCAGGGAAATCATTCTTCTTATTCTGACTCGTTAGATCATCAATGGTCTTTCTTGCATGACGAGCAGGGTAACTTACTCGAGAAAATAAGCCCCACAGGTAAAACTTGGCGATGGCAATATGATGAATTAGGACGAAAAGCACAAGCTATCTATCCTGATCAGTCAACGGTCAATTATCAATATAATCAGCATGGTCAATTAGTTTCTAAGTTTCATTCCTCTGGCAAAGAAGTTCAATATGGTTATGACGGCTTAGGTAAGTTAGTTAAAACGGTTTCACCTGACGGGGATATCGAGAAGGCTTACTACAATAGCCTCGGTCAAAGAGTTTGGGATACCGATAAGTTCGGCTGTGTCACGGAATATGATTACGATAAACACGGTCAAGTCGTCAAAAAAGAGTCTGAAGATGGTAAGAAAAGTCAGTGGTGGTGGGATGAACAACAAAGACTTATCGCGAATGAAATAGACGGTACATTACTTCGTTACAGCTACAACGAAGAAGATCTGGTGAATGGCGTCGCTTATCCCGATGGGTGTATTGCTCAACTCGCTTATGATCAATTTGGCAGGCGTACATCAGTTCGTTATTTTAACGACGAAGACAAAGTCGGTTATAGCGAAGAATATTCTTACGATGAGCACAGCCGTGTTGCTCAGATTCGAACGCCAGCAGGCATTACCTCGTATCAGTGGGGAGCACTCGCGCAACAAGAAGCAGTCATCTTCCCCGATGGCAGCCATATTTCTTATGAATACGATAAACAACGTAACCTGACTAAATTAGTTCGGAGTGACGGCTTAGAATTCGAATTTCTGTATGACGATGAAGGCCAGCTATCAGGAACTGTCGGGTTTGATAATCTACACAGCCAATTTGATTATGACGATATGGGGCGGATCCATCGTAAGCAAGTCGCCGATAGGACTGTGCTGTACCGATATGACGCTGCGGGTTATCTCAAGCACGTCAAAGCAGGAAATGGTCGCAGTATTGTAGAGAACCACTTCAATTATACGTTTGGTGGGCGACTTACTTTCGCATTCAATCGCCATCAAACATTGCAATACCAATACTCTTCATTCGGGCATTTAACAAAGCGCATTCAAGGCCAGTTTGAGATAGCGCAGGAGTTTAACAGAGTTGGCCAACGCGTATCTCAGGTACTGCCAGATAATACGGAGCTGAACTTCTCTTATGATCGATATGGGCGTTTTTCAGCGATTCGATTTGGAAACCTAGATTTACCTCAAATCAAATTTCATTACGATGAAATGGGACGAGTTTCCCAAATTAAAACGGAACATTTTAATGAGCGCATCATTTATGATGGTGTTGGTCGTTTGGTTGAACAACATTGGCCAGATAGAGAGAAAAAGTACGTTTACAACGCACAAAACCGCATTTCATCAATCATTGATAATACGGCAGGAGCAACGCATTATCAGTACGATGCCTTAGGGCAACTGAAACGAGTCAATGCTTCCGGAGAAGTGACTAAGTTTGAATACGATAGTTTTGGCAATCCTACTTTGCCAACTTCAGAGGTATTCGCTGATCGTATTGAAGTACACGATGGTGTCCGGTTCAAATATGACGCGCAAGGAAACCAGACAAAACGTGAGGGGCAAGGACAAGTTCAGACTCGAGTGTTTGATGCGTTAAATCAGCTCATTGAAGTTCACACCGACGATGTCATCAGTCAATATGAATATGATGCTCTAGGGCGCAGAACGAAGAAAATTACACAAAAAGGCGTTACAGAGTTCTTGTGGGAAGGTGAACGTTTAATTGGTGAACGCTCTTCAGGTGCTTTCCGCTGGTACCTATATCAACCTGAAACCTACACGCCAGTGGCACTGCTAGAAAATGACGTTATTTATTGGTACCAGTGCGATCAAGTTGGTAAACCAGAGCGACTAATCGATTGCGAAGGGAATGTTGTATGGAGTGCAAGTTACGATGCTCACGGTTTTGCTCATGTACATATTGAAAATGTAGCAAATCCATTGCGTTTTCAAGGGCAGTACTTCGATCGAGAAACCAACTTACATTACAACCTCGCTCGGTATTACGACCCTAAGCTAGGACGTTTTATCCAACAAGACCCGATATCTATTGCTGGTGGCATTAACCATTACCAATATGCAGTCAATCCTATCCAGTGGATTGACCCAACAGGTTTCCTTTGTGAAGAAGGGCTAAAACGCTTACAGCAAATGCTGACTGAGTATCAGGCGCAAAGCGATGTCCCCCAAGAGGTTTGCGATCAGATTTTAGAAGCTGCAAAAGAGTCATCCGTCGGAGAAGATGGTGTTCGCTCGCAAGTCAAAATCCGCAAACCCAAAGGTAAAAATCATATTCGATATGAATACGATTTAGACCATATTGATTGTGAGAGAAACGAGATTACTTTTTATCGTCATATCAATCATTCAGATGGCAGCAGACACGAAGTGCAGTATGTTGTTGGGATTGAGGAATTTGTAAATGCGCATGTTTTTGACTCAGAGAAAGTCGGTGGAGATGAAAGTTGTACTATCTTAACCGAGGAGCTAGTGCTTAATGAAGCGGATTACAAAGAGAACTCAAAATTCAACGATAATGATAAATACAAACTCTCTGAAGAGTGTAAAGAGAAGATTGAAGAGTGTTTAGTGGAACGTCAAAAGGCAATGGACGCTCGGACTGGTCAAGATGGATATAACGGGCAAATAGGTAAAATCAATAAACAATCGGCAAAAATTGGTGAATTGGCGGCGGATGATTTTGTTCGGAGTAAATGTCCTAATGCTAAGCTAATTCATCCCAAAGATATTGGAACTTCAATTTCGAAGCCGGGCGACTTTGATATGGTTTATGAGGTGGAAGAGCCACCACCAGGTGAAATTATAATTGTTGAGGCCAAAGGAGGGAGCAGCCCGCTGGGCAGCCGCAAGATTGGAAATATGGCATATCAACAAGGGACAACGGAATACACTGCAGAAATCACCAGGCTAATGTCGAAAAATAAAGAAGGAACGACTGAAAAAATAACAGCAAGAAAAATTCAACATGCAGCTTCGTTCGGCATACCTATTCGATATATACATACTCAAACAAGCATCCCTGAAAGTGGAAATGCCTCAGACGTAATAGTAGATGCGGCAGAGTTTAAAATTGATTCCAAAGGACTAATTTAAAATGCAAAGTAAAGTTGTAGAACGCAAAGCAAATCCTGAGTTGAGTGAAAGTGGAGTTTCTTCTGAGAAAGAATTTATCAATAAGATATTAGATCAGCGCAAAGAAGGTCTTAAAATCAGGCGAGAAAACTTGGTTAGTTTTGGTGATTTTGCCATTGACCAGGTTCGCTGGTATACATGGTTTCAAACTTCACATGAAGACGAACAAATTTGTACATTACGTCTTTACGAAACTTCATTAATGGGGGCTTGTTATCATAGACTTGCTATGAATCCCAATGATGAACTAACTATAAAGATTCTCGACTATCCTGAAGTAAAGTGGGACGGGGAAGGTATTTTAAAAACGGGGTGCATAAATCCTAATAGATGGATTGATATGTATTTCATATCGACAATTGTGCGTGATAGACCAAGTTTAGACGCATTGGCGAACTTTCCAATTTCTTTGATGAGGCAGAGCTCTACCAAAGCGGGTGAGCTGTCTTATATGTTAGTAGACGTCATTCAGTCGTTCCATCACCGTACAGCAGACTACCCTGATAAACTGGTGGCCGCGATGGACGCGGCAGTTGCTCAGGGTGATGATTGGGCGTTAGAAATCGCCATGGGTATTTTGGAAACTTTTGCTGCCCTGACAACTGACATCGGTTATGACTTTGAAGAAGTACTCATTAAGAACCTTCAGTTCCAAGAGAAATACCAAATGAGGCTCGATAAGCCAGAGGACTTGATTTCTATAGAAACTTTCATCTCTTTCCCTTTGCTTGGTATGGCTTGTATGTGGTACGACAAAGGCAATCGTTTATCTATTGAAACCGGTTGGCTTCCTCCTTATCTCGTTGAGGGGCGCTGGTTAGAGGATGTAAAAGCAGGGAAGTTCACTCGATAAACTCCTTTAGTTAGCAATTCAGTATATAAGCCACCTCTCATGAGGTGGCTTTTACGTTTTGTTGAGTTATATAGTGCGCATTATGTTGGTGCACTAAAACCATATTGGTGCATTTATTAGCGTGTTAAGCACCATTTCAAGAATGCATAATTTTATTAAAGTTCATACAAAACAATAAATTAAAGTGTAAGTGTTAGAAATGTAAATTATGGAATGAGAATTGCTCTGTTAGACGCTCTATAAACTAAGTTCACCAAATTGGTGATGAGCCTAACTTTGATGCACAGGATAAGTGCGCTACAGATCAACGGAGACAATCATAATGAGTGTAACTGCCAATCAGGTACACGGCGCTGTACAAACTCTCACGCAAAGTTCCGACACACTTTTCTTACTACTTGGCGCAATCATGGTTTTTTTGATGCATGCTGGTTTCGCTTTCCTTGAAGTAGGAACCGTGCGCCAAAAGAACCAAGTTAATGCTTTAGTTAAAATATTGGCCGATTTCGGTATATCCGCCATCGCGTATTTTTTTATTGGATACTGGGTCGCTTATGGCGGCACCTTCTTTGCTGATGCAGAGACATTATCTCAAGGCAATGGTTACGAGTTAGTGAAGTTCTTTTTCTTGCTGACCTTCGCTGCAGCGATTCCCGCTATTGTTTCAGGTGGTATCGCAGAACGAGCTCGTTTTTATCCGATTCTAATCGCAACATTTTTTACTGTCGGCATCGTATACCCGTTATTTGAGGGAATAATCTGGAACGGAAACTTTGGTGTTCAAGCTTGGTTTGAAAGTACCTTTGGTTATGGCTTTCACGACTTTGCAGGTTCAGTCGTTGTACATGGTGTTGGCGGCTGGATAGCGTTGGTTGCCGTTGTGTTTTTGGGCATGAGAAAAGGCAGAGTTCGAGCAGGAAAGCATACCAACTTTGCACCTTCGAATATTCCGTTTTTGGCTTTGGGAGCTTGGATCTTATGTGTGGGGTGGTTTGGCTTCAACGTCATGTCAGCTCAAACCGTGTCAGGCATAAGTGGCTTGGTGGCTATGAACTCATTGATGGCAATGGTCGGAGGCATTGTCGCGTCATTGTTGGCTGGTAAGAATGACCCCGGCTTTATTCATAATGGCCCACTGGCTGGCTTGGTTGCTGTATGTGCGGGTTCAGACTTAATGCATCCTATCGGTGCTTTAGTGACAGGTGCGATTGCTGGCGTGCTATTTGTTTATCTTTTTACCTACCTACAAAACAAAACCAAGATTGATGATGTGCTAGGGGTTTGGCCTTTACACGGTTTATGTGGCGCTTGGGGTGGTATTGCTGCGGGGATCTTTGGTCAAAGCGCGTTGGGTGGGCTAGGTGGCGTGAGCATTATTGTTCAGCTTCTAGGAACGCTTTTGGGCATTTCCATCGCTGTGCTTGGGGCACTTGCAGTCTACGGCGCGATTAATACCAGTATGGGACTAAGGCTTTCAGAAGAAGACGAATTCAATGGCGCTGACCTAGCCATTCATAAAATATCTTCGACCAACGAGGATTGAGGCCAATATGGGAGCGGCGTAAAGCCGCTCTTTTAGCAATTGCCTTTTTTTGCTTGGCCAGGGGGACAGAAATCTCCATTACCACGATGGTTATCGTCATTGGTGCTGACTCTTACTTTTACGTCGTCCACTTCGCCTTCAACATTGGTTAGTTGGCAACCTGCTAAAGTCGTAAGTAATATAAGCGCTAGAGATACTTGTCTCATTGCTGTTCCTCTTAAATTGTAATTCTAATAGTGACCATTACGACCATGGTCTAATCCATATTACTACTGTTGCTATTCTTTCAGTGTTAAGCTAATGAAAAAACAGCAAGGATGAGTTATGAATTTCCCTTATAGAAATATTGTAGTACTTACTGGTGCAGGTATCTCGGCCGAATCTGGTATTCAAACATTTCGTGCGCAAGATGGCCTTTGGGAGAATCACCGTATTGAAGATGTAGCAACACCTGAAGGGTTTGCTCGCGATCCGGACCTTGTTCAAGACTTTTACAACCAACGCCGCAAGAAACTTCAAGACAATGCTATACAGCCTAATGCAGCGCATGAAGCATTGGGTCGTCTAGAGTCTGAGTTAGAAGGTAAAGTGACGGTCATCACTCAAAATATAGACAACCTTCACGAAAGAGGCGGTAGCCATAACGTCATTCATATGCACGGTGAGCTTTTAAAAGCGAGATGCAGTGAATCAAACCAAGTTATAGAACATAGTGAGGACATTAAGACTGGTGAGCTTTGTCATTGCTGTCAGATCCCTTCACAAATGCGACCACATATTGTTTGGTTTGGTGAAATGCCACTGCGAATGGGGGATATCTACGCGGCTTTAGAAGAAGCAGATTTATTTATTTCTATCGGAACTTCTGGCGTCGTATATCCCGCAGCAGGTTTTGTTCATGATGCAAAAATGCATGGCGCGCACACCATCGAAATTAACCTCGAGCCTAGTGCGGTAGAAAGTGAATTTGAGGAAAAACGCTACGGAAAAGCAAGCGTCGAGGTTCCAAAATTAGTTGACGAGATACTGGCTCTAGAAGGAAAAGAAAGAGCGTAATAATTCTCACAGAGGAGAGCTTTTGTCTTGTCATTAAGAACAAAAAAAGCGGCTCATGAGCCGCTTTTTCATATCTTTAAAACTAACGAATTAGTTGTTCACTTTTAGCTTTTGGAAGTACTCATCGTACATTACGCTCGCTTCGCCAACTTCATCTTGCCAAGTACCGCTGTCCATCACTTCTTGTGGTGGGAAGATGCTTGGATCGTTAGCAAATTCTTTCGGTAGCAGTTCGTGTGCCGTTTTCACTGGAGTAGGGTAACCAATCTCTAGTGCGATCTTAGCTGCGTTTTCTGGGCGCAGTAAGAAGTCAATCATCTTATGAGCCGCATCAACGTTCTTCGCGCCAGCTGGAATTGCCAGGCTGTCCATCCAGAAGATCGTTCCTTTTTCTGGCCAGATGATGTCGATGTTCGCGCCTTCTTGACGAGCCATGTAAGCAGAACCATTCCAAAGCATACCAAGTGAAACTTCACCCGCTAGGTAAGGGTTTGCAGGAAAGTCTGAGTTAAATACTAATACGTTTGGCATTAGCTTTTTCAGTTCTTCGTAAGCGGCTTTGATTTCTTCTGGGTTAGTCGTGTTTGGTGAGTAACCAAGCTTAGTCAATGCAATGTGGAATACTTCGCGAGAATCATCCATCAACATTAGTTGACCTTCCCACTTGCTATCCCAAAAATCATCCCACTTAGTAACAGATGATTTGTCTAGCATGTCAGCATTGATACCAATACCTGTCGCACCCCAAATGTAAGGGATAGAGTAGTTGTTGTTCGGATCGAACGGCTTGTTAAGGAAGTTAGTATCAAGATCGGCAAAATGAGACAATTTCTCTTTGTCGATCTGTTGCAGCATGCTTTCTTTACGCATTTTAGAGACGAAATAGGTAGACGGTACTACCAAGTCGTAACCAGAACCTTGGGTTTTAAGTTTTGCGTACATACTCTCGTTAGATTCATATGTAGAGTAAATAACTTTGATTCCAGTTTCTTTTGTAAAGTCTTCAAGAACTTCGTTTGGAATGTATTCCGACCAGTTGTAGAAATACAGTTCTTGATCAGCAGCCATTGCAGGGGTAGCGATGAGCGTCGCTGCACATAGAGCGCTTGCGTAGAATTTACTTTTCATTTGTTTTCCGTTTTGTTTCGCGATTGGACAAGTCAATACTAGCTGGAGTTATCAAGTTGATCCAAATCGCAGTAAGCACAAATCTGTTTATTTAGCTCGAGGGCTGTATCTCCGCTTTGTGAGAAGATAAAACTAGACATCGAGCCAGATAAACCTAGCAACGCATAATTATATCAGTCAATTACAAAAATAGGCAGCGTATTGCTGCCTATTTTCTTTTAGTCGATGACTTGTTACACAAGCTCGATTACTGTCCCGCTTTCAGCTTTAGGAAGTAATCTTCGTACTTAACGGTTAGATCACCAACCGCATCTTGCCATTCCACTCGATCAAGATCTTCTTGAGAAGGAAATAGCGGTGCAACATCTTTAAACTTAGCGTTCGATTCCTCTACCGCTGTTAAGTAACCAGTATCACGAGAGATTTGCTCTGCGATTTCTGGACGTAGTAGGAAGTCGATCATCTTGTGAGCTGCTTCTACGTTCTTCGCGCCGGAAGAGATAGCGAAGTTATCAACCCAACCGATACCGCCTTCTTTAGGAAATACGAGTTTAAGATTTAGGCCTTCATTTTGAGCAGCTGCAGCGCTGCCGTTCCAAAGCATACCAACGCCCACTTCACCAGACATGTAAGGTGCGCCTGGGTTGTCAGAGTTGAAAACTAGAACGTTTGGCATCAACTTTTGTAGCTCAGCGTACGCTTCATCGATTTGTTTAGGGTCTTTTGAGTTACCTGAATAGCCGAGTTTACGCAGAGCGATATGGAAGACTTCACGAGTGTCGTCCATCAGCATTACTTGACCTTCAAGCTCAGGCTTCCATAGGTCTGCCCAGCTTTGGAAGTCGTTTGGATCGTACATGTCTGCGTTAACCGCTAGGCCTGTAATCGCAACAACGTGTGGAATAGAGTAGTCGTTATTTGGATCGTAAGGCTTGTCTAGATAGTTCTTATCTAGGTTGCCGAAGTTTTTAAGCTTAGTCTTATCGATCTTTTGTAGCATACCTTCATCGCGCATTTTTGCTACGAAGTACGTTGAAGGTACCACTAGATCATAACCTTGGTTATGAGTTTTTAGCTTTGCGTACAAAGTTTCATTCGACTCGTAAGTCGAGTAGATCACTTTGATACCAGTTTCTTTGGTAAATTGCTCTAGGATATTACTGTTGATGTAAGGCCCCCAGTTCATAAATACCAATTCTTTATCGTCCGCTGCTGCTGAACCTGAGAACAGAGAAAGCGCACATGCACTACCAGCTAATAGAGTAGCCCATTTTTTCATTGACGTTAGCTCCAAACCAAACGTTGTCCAAATCATTTTGGACGGTAGATAGAAAAACAGAATGGCATGTAACCATTCTGTTTCGTGATGTTAACGGATGTGGATTTTACTTTACTTTTTCTCTTGCGAGCAACTGAGAAATTACGACAAGAATTAAAGAAACCACCAACATGACCGTTGCAAGAGCATTCACTTCCGGTGAAATACCCACCTTAACCATCGAGTAAATTTTCAATGGTAGGATTTCATACGTTGGACCTGTTACGAACGAACTAATAATTACGTCGTCCAGAGACAGGGTAAAGCTAAGCAGCCAGCCTGCCGCAACTGCTGGTTTTGCAAGTGGAAGGATGATCTGCTTTAAGATAACCCATTCACTTGCGCCAAGATCTTTTGCTGCTTCCAACATCTTCACATCGAAGCCATTTAAGCGGCTGTATACGGTTACCACCACAAATGGCAAACAGAAGGTGATGTGGGCAATCAATAGAGTAAAGAAGCCCAGCTGTGCGCCTAATACTAGGAACAGAGCAAGTAATGAAATCGCCATGACAATATCTGGAGACATCATTACGACAAACAGCATGCCGTTTACAGCACCTTTGCCTTTGAACGAGTAACGGAATAGGGCAACAGCTGTTAAGCTCCCAATAATAGTAGCCGCTGTTGCAGAAAATACCGCCACGTTCAATGAGTGCCATGCAGCCTGCATTAGGCTGTCGTTGTTGACTAGGGTTTCATACCATTTCGTGGTGAAACCACCCCATTTCATACCAAATTTATTGGCGTTAAATGAGTTTACGATTAGTACAACGATTGGCAGATACAAAAATGCATAAACCAACGCCATAAAGCTAAATCTAACTGTGCGTCCCATTAGTCTAGCTCCACTTTCTTATTCAATAATTTTCCTGCTCGGTAGTAAGCGTAAAGCATGACCGCCATTGCGAAGGTGAGGGCGATACTGGTCGCAGCACCAAATGGCCAATCACGAGCGTTCAATACTTGGCTCTTAATTACGTTACCAATCAGTAGGTTCTTCGCACCGCCTAGAAGATCTGAGATGTAGAACATACCCAGCGCAGGCAGTAGAACCAACAAACAGCCACCGATAATGCCAGGCATTGTCAGAGGTAGAATCACTTTAGTAATGGTTTGGAGCTTGTTCGCACCGAGGTCTTTTGCAGCCTCGATATAAGTGTTGTCCAACTTCTCGATTGCCGAGTAAAGCGGCAGAATCATGAAAGGAAGTAGGATGTATACAAGACCAATCATTACAGCCGTTTCGGTATACATAATACGCAACGGCTTGTCGATGATTTCCATTGCCATCAGCGACTTGTTCAAAATGCCCTGTGTACCGAGAACAATCTTCAGTCCGTAAGTTCGAATCAAAGAGTTCGTCCAAAATGGTACGATCACCAAAAACAGCATAAACGGACGCCATTTTTCAGGCATTTTCGCTACGATATAAGCAAACGGGTATCCAATGACTAAACACAACAACGTTGCCACAATTGCCATGTAGAACGAGTGCATCAGCACTTTCGCATACAGTGGGTCCAGCAGACGCAAGTAGTTGTCGAAAGTGAATGTCATTTCGATTAAGTTTGCTTCATCACGCGTTAAGAAACTGGTACCAATAATCATCACGTTTGGTACCAACACAAACAGTGTTAGCCAGCCTACGATTAAGGCAATGATCGCGTTCTGAAGATTAATCTTCTTGCTTATCATTGAGTACTACCTCCCAGCTCTCAACCCAAGTGATAGCGACTTTCTGGCCAAGTGAGTGGTCCACATCAGGATCATCTTCGTTAAAGAACTCGCTTACCATTACACGCATACCTGAATCCAATTGGATAACAGAATCTAACGTCATACCTTTATAAGTACGCTCAGTTACGTGACCTACAATGCCTTTTTCTTCAGACTCTTTGATTTCTTCGATACGTAAGTCTTCAGGGCGAAGTAGTACTTGTAGTTTGTCGCCTTTCTGTGCTTCCTTATCGTAGTAAACGACGGATTCAACACCTTCAATTTCTGCGCGGATGCGTTTGTCATCGATGCGCTCTAGCATGGTTGCATTGAATACGTTGATCTCACCAATAAAGCGAGCAACAAACAGGTTCTTAGGCTCTTCGTAAATCTCACGCGGAGAGCCATCTTGTTCGATAACGCCATCACGCATCACGATGATGCGGTCTGACATCGATAGGGCTTCTTCCTGGTCGTGTGTTACAAAGATAAAGGTAATACCAAGTTGACGCTGAAGCTGCTTCAACTCGATCTGCATTTGTTTACGCAATTTGTAGTCCAGCGCCGACAGCGATTCATCGAGCAGAAGTACTTTTGGTTTATTAACAACTGCACGAGCAATTGCGATACGCTGTTGCTGGCCACCAGAAAGTTGGTGCGGTTTACGCTGTGCCATTTTTTCTAGACGAACCATGCGTAATGCTTCCATTACTCTTGGTTCAATCTCTGCTGCAGGTGTTTTCTGCATACGAAGACCAAAAGCGACATTGTCAAAAACGGTCATGTGTGGAAACAGTGCGTAGCTTTGAAATACCGTGTTGACGTGTCTCTGCTCAGCAGGAACCTGTGTTACATCTTGGTCATCCAAAATGATTTGACCGTTATCCGCCGCTTCAAAACCAGCGATCATTCGTAAAACAGTCGTTTTACCACAACCAGAAGGCCCAAGAATCGTCAGAAACTCACCATGATTAACATCCAGATTTAAATTACCGATGATTTCCTTACCATCGAAACTTTTACTAATACCAGATAAACGAATAACTGGCTTTCCTGCTTGCGGTTTTGCGTTCAACGTCTGTATTTCCCCCACGTTCAAGCTGGGATAATCCCAGCTGATGTGACACTAGCCATTCACTTTTGAGGCGCGCATCATAATCACCAAAATTGTGAAATTAAAGCATTTTCTTATCTTGAAACAGAAAAAATTTTGCAGGCAAAAGTCATCATTCCTTACCATACTGTTTTTATAAGATTAATTGGCATTTAAACACAGTTTGATAGCACTAAGCTCTGTACAATAATTGTTTTCAATTTCATAACTTTGAGAGTGGTTAATTATCAACCATACAGTTGAGATTGCAAGGATAGTACGTGAGTTGTGATGTTAGATGTGGAAAGATTTCTTTATAATAACGGCCACATTAATTGACTGGAATTCCAGTGAAAATTTTACAAGTTAATCTTGGATAAACTATGAACGACGATTTTGAGAAAGATTTCAATCTTGGGGGGAGTGTAGAGCGAGCTTTGTCTGGCAACTACGAGCTTAAAGCTGGGGCTGTTTTCAATGAAGCTTGGCGAGCAACCATCCAGCACTTTTTATCCTTTTCTCCTGCTATTATTGTATTGCTTTTTGTCCAGTTAGGTATTTTCTATATCGCGTTACAACTGCAGTTGGGTGATCTGACCGTTATTCTTGATGCATTTGAGAATCCAGAATCATTCACTAACGATATTGTGTCTTCTATTTATGTCGCGAACTTTAGTTATGAGGTGATCAGCGCCCCAATTTATGCAGGGATCAGCTTGATGGCGATGAGCCATATCGCGGGCCTAAAGACTAAGTTGCGCCATGTAGGCAAAGGGCTGCAGTTTACTATTCCCGTGATCCTAGCAACGCTGATGAGCCTAATGCTGCAAGGCGTAGTTGGTATGATCTTCCCTCTACTGTCCCTGTATCTTTCTTTAGCGTTTAGTCACTCTATCTTGTTGATTTGTGAAAAAAGAGTGCCACCAATGCAGGCGCTACTGTTATCACTTCGCGCTATTAACAAGAAGATTTTTGTTGTCGCAGGGCTTTACTTAGGCGTGATGTTGATGTTTATTGTCGCAGCGATGTTCTACGGTATTGGCTTGATTTTTGTGTTGCCATTCTTCTTTCATTTGAAAGGCATACTCTACCGCGAAATGTTTGGAATTAAGCTCAAGATCGTTGCAACACAGAAAAACGACAATGATCACGATGGTAACTCACAGGTGTTTGATGCCTAATTCTTTAAAATTAATAAGTTTACGAGTGGCGGCTACCTGTATAGCCGCCACTTTCATTTCCATTGGACCGTATTTACACTACGAGCAACAGTTTAAATATGTTGAGAATCCTGATGTGCTGTCCGGGACAATTAAGCATGTCGATTTATCTCATTTGCCATACATTGGTGATATTCCTGACTTCAACGCAATAAAAGACACTAAAGAGAAAAAAGCGGCGTTTTTTGATTTCTTAAGGCCTAAAATAGCACTTGAGAATCAACGAATTCGTCATGAACGAGCGTTTCTTACTTCTTTAAAGGTGGGACAAATCACTCAAGAGCAAGAAGAGTACGCTCAGCGACTAGCGGCTCTGTATTCTTTGCCTTTGAGCGACAACAAAGTCGATCACGCGTGGTTGGGAGAAATGCTTGTGCGAGTGAATGTCTTACCAGAAGCGCTGGTTCTAACTCAAGCAGCAAATGAATCTGCGTGGGGCACTTCTCGTTTTGCCACTCAAGCGAACAACTTGTTCGGCCAATGGTGTTATAAAAAGGGTTGTGGAATTGTTCCTGCGCAACGTGGCGCAGGCAAAGCTCATGAAGTTGAAAAATTCGATTCTGTACAGCAGTCGGTTCATGGCTACTTTATGAATGTTAATCGAAACCCAGCGTATGCTGAACTGCGTGAAATCAGAGCTTCTCTAGCCGAAAAGAACAAAGACCTGTTATCGGTCGCAACGGCGTCAGAGTTAACTCATGGATTGCTAGCATATTCTGAACGTGGCATTGCTTATGTACACGATCTTCGCGCTATGATTCGTCATAATAACGCCTACTGGACACAATAAAATAACGGATAAAATGAAAAAGTTAAGCCTAAGTCTATTGGGAAGTGCGGCGCTAATTCTTGTATCGCCAATAACCCAAGCTCAAGAGTACATGTTCACATACTCAAAGTTATACACCCAACTCAAAAACAACAATAAAGAAGGGCATGACGACGTGAAAGTTGGCGTCTTCTTTGTGGACGCGAAAACTAAGCAAATTTGTACAATAGAAAAAGCTTGGATGGAAAAAGAAGAGCACTATGAAGAGTTTGTTATCCCTGCTTCACAAGAGTTGCCTCTGCCAGTCGATAAAAACTTAAAGTCAGCGAATCCGTTGGTTTTTGTCGATACTCCAAAAGATACTCGCTGCGATTACTCACTTGTCGTGATGACCAAAGAACCATTACAGGGTAACGTTTCTTACGAGCAACTTAAGCCTCTTCTACCTCAAATGCAGACGATGTTGGAAGATTTAGGCGGTATGTTTGCGGGTTGGTTTACACCTGAAGTTCAAGGTGTGACGATGGAGTTTGCAAATCAACTGAATGATAAAGTGATTTTTTCAAACGGAACCGAAAAGCCAATTGTCAATGGCAAGATACAAGTCGCACTAAGTGAAATAGGGCAAGGTGGCACAATGACACTACCAGAACCGACGATGCGAGTGCTACCTTATCTGCCTAACGCAAAGAAGTGAACACTGAGAGTTTAGAAAGAGCTGCAATTGCGGCTCTTTTTTCATTTGTGACGGTAACTAAGCTACCTTTCGTGTCCTTTTCTTAATGTCTCAATAAGACAAGCATTTAATCCTGCGTAAAAAGCTCGTATAATCCACGCCCCAAAGAAACCCATGTTAGGAAGTCCTAGTCGATTTATCGGCGATGTGAGAGCCCGCAATGAACCAAATAGATACAAGAAAAGAAACCCTAGAATTCAACAAGCTTCAGAAACGCCTGAGAAGACATGTTGGAAATGCCATTACTGATTACAACATGATCGAAGAAGGCGATGTTGTGATGGCATGTATTAGCGGTGGTAAAGATTCATTCGCGATGCTTGATATCCTGCTGAATCTTCAAAAAGCCGCACCGATCAAATTTGAAGTGGTTGCGGTAAACTTAGACCAAAAACAACCGGGCTTCCCTGAGCATATTCTGCCTGAGTATTTCGAAACACTGAATATCCCTTACTACATCGTAGATAAGGACACGTATTCAGTCGTAAAAGAGAAGGTGCCAGAAGGCAAAACCACTTGTGGTCTGTGTTCACGCCTACGACGTGGTACGTTGTATTCATTTGCAGAGAAGATTGGTGCAACTAAGCTTGCGCTAGGTCATCACATGGATGACATCGTCGAAACAATGTTCTTGAATATGTTCCACGGCTCTCGCCTTAAAGCGATGCCACCAAAGCTGCGCTCTGATGATGGTCGTAACGTGGTCATTCGTCCATTGACTTACTGTCGTGAAAAAGATCTGATCAAATACGCTGAACACAAGGATTTCCCAATTATTCCGTGTAACCTTTGTGGTTCTCAAGAGAACCTTCAGCGTCAATCTATAAAAGCAATGTTGATTGAATGGGATAAGAAGACGCCAGGGCGTGTGGAAGCGATTTTTAAATCAATTCAAAACGTAAGCCCAAGCCAACTAGCAGACCGCGAATTGTTCGACTTTGTTAACTTACCGCTAGACCGTGAAGGTAACCGCGAAGAGTATGAATTTAATGAGGCTGTCGTTTCTTCGACGAATATTGATGAATCAATGTTCATCGATGTTACGAACATCTAACTCGTAAAAAGGAGGTCAATTAGACCTCCTTTTTTGTATTCAACGCTTTAACTGTCCACAAACAAAAATCCCCCTTTATTAGGGGGATTTATTAGCGTCTGTTTGAAAGCGCTCAATATAGCAATGCTAAAGAGAGATTAGGTTGCTGTATTTGGATCGAGAGGGCTAATGTAGCCTTTTGGTTTTAGAGCCAATACATCGCAATTTATTTTATCGATCACGTGCTCAGCTGTATTACCAATAAAGACAGCAGAAAGCCCGGTTCGCCCTGTAGTGCCTAAAATAACCATTGCAGCATTCAAGCGCTCAGCTGCTGCTGGAATGACATCTTCAGGTAAGCCTTGCTCAACAATCGTTTGCTCTTCATCAAGGCCGTGTTTTTGGCGTAATACTTTCATCGCAGTTAAGTGATGACCCCGAACGGCATCGGTATAAGTCGTTGGATCAAACTCAGGAAGTTCAATGGTAATGTTCGCCGGTGTAACGGGATACGCATTAACAAGGTATGGTTTGGCATCCAGTCGGGTGGTGACTTCTTTTAGTCGCTCGACCATGGCATCGTTGAGATCAATATGAGTTGGATTTTCAGAGCCTACGTGGACCGAGGCAAGAATGCTTGCTTGTTCTGGCCAATCTGCATTTTTAATCAGAAGTACTGGGATAGGGCATTTACGTAGCAAGTGCCAATCGGTCGGAGTGAAAATCACAGATTCTAACACGTCGTGCTTACGTGTGCCTTTAATGACTAGGTCATGGCTGCCTGCATAGACCTCAGCGATAATTGCTTCGTAAGGACGGTTGTGCCAGACGACACATACATCAAAGTCGAAGCCATCGTTTAGATAAGGTTGAGCAATTTTACGCATCCACTGCTCACGTTGATGGATAACACCTCGACGCATAGCATCTCTTTCATCCACTGATAGCATTGACGTCATGTCATAAGAGAAATCGTAAATGGATAAAAAGAAAGTGATTCGGCTTCTAGATACACTTTTTTGAGCTAATTGAACAGCTCTTGCAAGTGCGGGCTGCTCATCATTATTGATGTCAGCTACAACAAGGATCTTACTGTATATACTCATAACTAAGCCCACTTCTATTGCAAAACCAGATACTGAATATAAATTAAATCAGTATTTTGGAGTACTCACCGTACATTTTTACTGTAGCTTAGTTTGGGTAACTTTTTGAGGACTTTCGAAAGGAATTTATGAGAAATATGATGTAGCTCATTTTCGAGCTACATCAATAATTGGGGTGTATTATTCTTTAGTTACACCAGCAAGTTCCATCAATGCATCGTGGTCTAAGATAGTGATATATTTACCTTTTACACTTAGGATCTCGGATTTCTGGAAACGACCCAACAAGCGACTGATTGTTTCCACTGTAAGACCAAGATAGTTACCAATATCACCACGAGTCATCGTTAAACGAAACTCTCTAGGGCTGAAGCCACGTTGAGAAAAACGAGTTGATAGGTTGTATAGGAAAGCCGCTAGACGTTCTTCTGCATTCTTTTTAGAAAGAAGCAAAATCATTTCCTGATCACCTTTAATTTCGTTACTCATCAAACGCATAATTTGCTGGCGAAGCTTAGGCATTTTACCTGATAGGTCGTCTAAAATTTCGTATGGGATTTCACATACCATCGACGTTTCAAGCGCTTGAGCAAAGCTAGGGTGGGAGTCACCTGTAATGGCATCGAAACCAACTAGGTCTCCGGCCAAGTGAAACGCTGTGATTTGCTCATCACCTTGCTCTGTGATCGTATAGCTCTTGATGGTACCAGAGCGGATAGCGTACAGAGATTTTAGCTCGTCACCAGCCTTAAAAAGCTCTTGTCCTTTTTGGATAGGCTTCTTACGTTCGATGATTTGGTCAAGCTGATCAAGTTCTGCCTCATTCAGAGTGAACGGGATACACAGCTGACTAATGCTACAATCTTGGCAATGAATGGCGCAACCGCCTGATTGGATACGCTTTGTTGCAGGTTTTTCAGAAATCATAACAACCTTTCACTATTTGATATACATCAATATTTTAGCATCGCTTAATCCTAAAGGGTAGCAAAAATGTCACCTCAATAGAGTTTAACGTTATATGAAACCGAGTAACTCTAAAGCTCCTACAGCAGTGTACGAACCATATCCAATAAGGATTAATGCTGAAATATTTCTAAATATTAACGATTTTTGTAATTTCTGAAAATGGTTGGCACCATATCCAATAATAAGCATTGCCGGAAGTGTTCCGAGGCCAAACGCGAGCATAATAAGACCACCGTTTATTGCGCTGCCTGAAACCGCCGACCAAGTTAGCGCAGAATAAACCAAGCCGCATGGTAACCAGCCCCAAATGAAGCCAAATGGTAAAGCATGAAGAGGGTGCTTTAACGGCAGCAAACGCTTACCTGCAGGCGAGATAAAGCGCCAAATGTGCTGCCCTAACTTTTCTATTAACAGTAAACCTTGCCACCATTTAGCAATATAAAGCGCAACCAGAATCATGAACAGTGCGGCAATCAGCCTTAACCAAGCAAGAGAATGCGTTAACCCACTTAGCTCAGATAAACCTGATATAGCCCCACCCACCAATGCACCTATTAAGACATAACTGATCAATCGTCCGAGGTTATAGAAGAGAGGGATAAGAGGGGTACTTTTATTTTTAGTAGAAGAGCCCATGGTAAGCAGAGACGCGATACCACCACACATTCCCATGCAATGACCGGCCCCGACGAGGCCGATCATCAAAGCACCAATAAAGTCAGGAGTCATAAAGGTTGCTATTTTTTATCACTATTAGATTTGTCTTCTTCATCAAGAAGAATGTTATGTCCTTGTCGTTCTAGATCTTCAAACTGATCACTTCTTACTGCCCAAAGAAAAACGGCAACAGCAACACAAACGAGAACGATAGCGATAGGAATCAATATATAAAGACTTTCCATGTTTGCTTTCTCTACTTATTTCTCTTTGAGCAGGCGCAAAGAGTTAGATACAACGATAATTGAGCTTGCAGACATGCCAACTACTGCAATGTAGGGAGCCACTAAACCAGCGACAGCTAAAGGCAAAATTAACAGGTTGTAACCCAAAGACCAAGCCAAGTTTTCTCGAATAATCTTTCTTGTACGCAGTGCAAGCAAGCGTGCCTCTAGTAGCTTTTCGAGATTATCCCCAAGTAACGTCATATCAGCAGAAGCTTTAGCGACATCTGTACCACCGCCCATTGCAACTGAAAGATGAGCTCCGGCGAGAGTAGGTGCGTCATTGATGCCATCGCCAACCATCATAGTGATACTGTCTTCATCAAGACTCTTAAGATACGCGAGTTTGTCTTCTGGTTTTGCTGACGCAACGACATGATCGATACCAATTTCATTCGCTACAGGTCGAGCGTTTGAGAGAGAGTCACCTGTTAGCAGCGTTGTCTTAATTCCAGCGTCAGCAAAACGTTGAACAAAGGCTTTGCTTTCTTTTCGGATAGGGTCGCGGTAGTAAAAACTAGCGACATGCTCGCCATCAACTGAAAGATAGACCGCGTGGCTTTCTTCGCTTTCCTTGCCTTGAACAAAAGCCGTACTGCCTATCTTAACGACTTTGCCATTCCAGATCCCCTCAATCCCTGAACCAATCACGTTTTGCACTTCATACACAACAAAGTCATCATTGGCGTAACTTGCAAAAGAGCGAGCGATAGGATGGTTTGCATGAGCTTCTAATGCTGCGGCTAGAGAGAGACAATCTTCTTTTGGAAGATCACTCAACACTTTTGTATCACAGATCTCAATATCGCCTTTCGTCAGAGTACCTGTTTTATCTACAACTAAGTGGTTGATCTTACATAGCGTCTCGAACACATGACCTTTACGAAGCAAAATGCCAAAGTTTCCCATACGAGAGGTAGCACAGGTGAGAGCAGTTGGAGTCGCAAGAGATAGGGCACATGGACAGGTGGCTACCAACACGGATAGCATGATCCAAAACGCATCATCTGGTTTTGTTTGATGCCAGTACAACCAAGTACCAGCAGAGATAATAAGAATCGCTCCAACAAAGTAACGAGCAACAACGTCTGCAATTTCTGCGATTTTAGGTTTGGAGTGTTGAGCTTCATCTTGTAAACGCACGATATTGGAAATCATTGAGTCAGCTTTAGAACTCATGACCTCTAGCTCAAATGACTCATCACCGTTTAATGTTCCTGCATAAACAGCATCGCCTTCTCGTTTCACCACGTGTACGGATTCACCCGTTAGCATGGATTCATCAATATGAATACGACCCGAAATAACTTTGCCGTCAGCTGGGATATGTTCACCAGGAAGGACGCGAATACGATCACCAACTTTTAGAGTTTTCACTGGTATTTGCTCGCCATCCAGCGTCGTGGCGATCGCTGGGATCAACTTTAATAGGTTACCACTCGCCGCTGCGGCTTTGCGACGCGCTCGCATCTCTAAAAATCGTCCAACCAATAGGAAGAAAGTGAACATTGAAATCGATTCGAAGAAGACTTCGCCCTGTTCTGTAACGGTTGCTATTAAGCTGGCTACATAGGCAAAAATAAGTGCAATCGAGACAGGCACATCCATACCGAGGGTTCGGCCTTTGATGCTTCGCCACGCATTTAAGTAAAACGGAAGAGCAGAGTAGAGTAGGACTGGCGTAGCAAAGATCAAACTTACCCAACGAAAGTAATTTTTAAACTCCGGTTCTAGGTCACCAAAAACTTCTAGGTACAATGCGACGGCTAGCATCATAACTTGCATGGTAGCTAAACCAGCAATACCTAATCTGTATAAGTATTGCTTCATCATTCGATGATAAGAGGCTTCTTGCTTATCAGCTTCAAATGGTGCGGCTTTATAACCCAATTTATGAATGACAGATAGGAGCTCACTTAATCGCACCTGAGTTTTGTCCCAGGCTAGTAATGCGCGGTTAGTGGTTGTATTCACGCGGATAGACACTAACCCAGCCGTATTAGAGACTTGCTTTTCGATTAACCACGCACAAGCTGCACATGAAACGCCTTCTAAAGAAAGAGTTACTTCAGAGACATTTTCACGATTTCGCACAAATTCTGATTGTACATCTTCATTATCATAATGAATTAAAGCTTGGAGTTGCTCTGGTACTAAATCTGCTTTTTCCGCAGGCGCTGTTCTATATTGATAGTAGGATACTAAGCCGCTGTCTACGATGGTTTGAGCAACCGTCTCGCAGCCAGGACAACACATCTTGCGGGATTCACCGAGTATATCAACTTTAAAATCCGTGTTGGCTGGTACATCTTCACCACAGTGATAACAGGATTCACACATATGCTTACTTCATTAACGGTGTTGACGAGGCTGGAAATTCAACTTTACCTTGGATCATCCATTGTTGGTCATGTGGTTGTAGTTCGACAAACCAAGGGCCTTGAATAGATTCTTCTGCCGTTAGGCGGTAATTACCAGATGCATCCGCCGTAACGAGCTTTGTAAAGTCACGGTCAGGAAGAGTACGATGAGTGAAAGTGGCCGTTAGAGCAGGGTAATGAGATAGCTTCCCTTTAGCGAAAACAATCACAACATTGTTATTTTCAGAAGAAATCTCTGCGTTAAGACCTAGGTCACGAGCGACATTCATTTTACTAATGTCGATGTTAATGCCTTTGCCTTTTTTATAGTAATCCTCGGCGACTAAAGAAACAGAGTTGTTCGAGAAAACGACCACAGTAATCACAGTCCAAACTACGACAGTAAGAGGAAGGATGATTAGGAACCACGGCCAAAATTGTTTATACCAAGGCTTTACCATAAAAAAGTTCTCAACAGCTAAATGAAAAAATGTAAGGCGTTAAATTTAAAGGAAAGACAGCCCCTATGAAAGGGGCTGTTATTGCTATGTTACTTAATATCTCAGTTACTTACTCTCTGAGTTACTTAAGCTCCAGACATAAGAGGCAACGAGCTGAACTTTATCTTCACCCAAAATGTCTTTCCACGCGGGCATTACACCTGAGCGGCCGTTCATTACGGTTTCGGTTACAGCTGCACGAGAGTCGCCAAATAGCCAATCTTGGTCTGTAAGATCAGGTGCACCGACTGCAGGGTTACCCTTACCATCAGTACCGTGACAAGCTGCACACACGACGAAACGTGCTTTACCTGCCGCTGCTTCACGAGCATTCACTTTACGACCAGATAGGCTAAGTGTGTAGCTTACAACTTCTTGCACACCTTGCTCACCAAGCGCATCTTTCCATGCTGGCATTTGACCAATACGGCCATGCATGATGGTTGTTACGATTGCAGCTGGTTCACCGCCGTATAGCCATGCATCATCAGTTAGGTTAGGGAAACCTTTCTGACCACGAGCATCAGAGCCGTGACATTGAGAACAGTTTTGCAAAAACAAACGTTGGCCAACTTTTAATGCTTCAGGATCTTGCGCAATTTCAGGAATTGGGCGTAGACCACTGTCATTGTGCGCGAGTTTACGGAATGCTTCGCCGAAGTAAGCGTCGGCATCATCCAGTTCTTTTGCATATTGGTTTAGTTGCTTGTTCTCTTGTGCTGCAGCGATGGCTTCTTTTGACTCTTCTAGTGAGCGAACGGTTTGAGCCGAACTCTGCCAATTTAAAAAGCCCTTGAAGCTACCTAGACCTGGAAATAGGGCTAGATAAACTGCTGCAAACACAAATGTACTTACAAACAGATAAGTCCACCACTTTGGTAGAGGGTTGTTTAGCTCGCGAATACCATCGTACTCGTGGCCCATGTCTTCTCCTTCCTCGACGCCCATTTTATCTTTAGCGCACCAAGTCAGGAGAATCGCACAGCCTACCAGCGTACCGACAGTAATCACGATAATCCAGAGACTCCAGAATGTAGTCATTACTTCTTCACTCCTTGGTTATTTGGGGTCGTTTGTTCTTCGTCAGCAAACACCAAGTTGGCATCTTCTTCAAAGCGTGCTTTACGCTTTTTACTAAATGCCCACCATACGATGCCAATAAAACTAGCGAAGAGTACAACGGTATAAATACTATGAATTGTACCGAAATCCATATGATCCCCTTACTTCATTGCATGACCAAGAGACTGAAGGTAAGCGATGATTGCATCCATCTCTGTTTTACCTTCTACTTCTTTAGCCGAATTCGCGATCTCTTCATCAGTGTATGGAACGCCGAACTGATCACGAAATAGCTCAAGTTTCTTCTGAGTTAGCTTACCGTCTAAAACGTTTTCAGCTAACCACGGGAAACCTGGCATGTTTGACTCAGGCACAAGCTCACGAGGATCTAGTAGGTGAACGCGGTGCCATTCATCAGAATAACGACCACCAACACGAGCTAAATCCGGACCTGTACGCTTAGAGCCCCAAAGGAATGGGTGTTCCCAAACACTCTCACCAGCGACAGAGTAGTGACCGTAACGTTCAGTCTCCGAGCGGAAAGGACGAACCATCTGGCTGTGACAAACGTTACAACCTTCACGGATGTAGATGTCACGACCTTCCATCTCCAGGGGAGTGTAAGCACGTAGATTCTCTACAGGTTCAGTCGTTTGCTTTTGGAAAATCAGAGGAGTGATCTCTACAAGAGCACCCCAGCTGATAGCAAACACGATAAAAATAGCCAACAAACCGACATTACGTTCTAAGATTTCGTGGCGATTATTAGAATTGTTACTCATTCTTAAATCTCCTTATGCCGGATGTGGGATAGCTTTTAGGCTTTCTTTTGGTGCACTTACCGTTTTGTACGTGTTGTATGCCATTAGGAACATACCAGATAGGAAGATAAATCCACCTAAGAAACGTACAAAGTAGAACGGATAAGACGCTTCTACAGACTCAACAAAGCTGTAAGTTAGCGTACCGTCAGAGTTAACCGCGCGCCACATCAGACCTTGCATTACACCAGAGATCCACATCGCAACGATGTAAAGAACGGTACCGATTGTTGCTAGCCAGAAATGCACATTCACGAGACCAACAGAGTACATACGCTCTTGGCCAAATAGGCGAGGTACTAAGTGATATACAGAGCCGATAGAAACCATCGCAACCCAACCTAACGCACCAGAGTGAACGTGACCAATGGTCCAGTCTGTGTAGTGAGAAAGTGCGTTAACTGTCTTAATCGACATCATTGGACCTTCAAAGGTAGACATACCGTAGAATGACAAAGAAACGATTAGGAAACGTAGGATAGGGTCATAACGAAGCTTATGCCATGCACCAGATAACGTCATAATACCGTTGATCATACCACCCCAAGAAGGAGCAAATAGAACCAGCGACATCACCATACCTAGAGACTGAGTCCAGTCCGGTAGCGCTGTATAGTGAAGGTGGTGAGGGCCTGCCCAAATATATAGAGAAATAAGCGCCCAGAAGTGAACGATAGATAGACGGTAAGAATAAACAGGACGTTCAGCTTGTTTAGGAACGAAGTAGTACATCATGCCTAGGAAACCAGCGGTGAGTAGGAAACCTACCGCATTGTGTCCATACCACCACTGAACCATCGCATCCACTGCGCCTGAGTAAATCGAGTAAGATTTACCAAGTGACACAGGAATAGCCATGCTGTTCACGATGTGAAGTACTGCTACTGTGATAATAAAGGCACCGAAGAACCAGTTTGCCACATAAATATGTGACGTGTTTCGCTTCACCAGTGTGCCGAAGAACACCACCGCATATGATACCCATACTAGCGCAATTGCGATATCAATAGGCCATTCTAGCTCAGCATACTCTTTACCCGATGTTAAACCGAGAGGCAAAGTAATGGCTGCTGCCAGGATGATTGCTTGCCAACCCCAAAAGGTGAAGGCAACGAGTGGGCCACCAAAAAGACGTGTTTGACATGTACGCTGTACAACATAATAAGACGTTGCGAACAGAGCACTTGTACCAAACGCAAAAATTACCGCATTAGTATGCAGTGGACGTAAGCGACTGTACGTCAACCACGGCGTATCAAAGTTTAGCTGTGGCCAAACTAATTGAGCGGCAATCAAAACACCAACAGCCATACCAACTATGCCCCATAAAATGGTCACAAGGGTAAATTGGCGAACGACTGTATAGTTGTAGTTTTGTTCAAGCTGCTTTACTTGGCTCATTTGCATGCTTCCAATTTCTAATTAACTACACTTTTACTTCCAACACGACTTGCGTCGTAACACCACCCAAGTAAACTCTAGAATTCAAGTGTTATCATCACCTTATTTCCATTGCTGACTTTAATAAAAAGTGGCATTTTCAGCGTGACACTATACTTGAATTAACAATTCAATGACAGGGTAGTAACCTTACTGGCCCCCTGGAAATCATTTTTTATTTAAAAAGTTTGAAGTTTGTAACAAGGATATTAGTAATTATGCCTGCACAAAAGTTAACAAAGGCGCGACTTGCACAAATCTTAATCATGCTCAGTGTGTTAATAGGCGCATTTTTCTGGCGTACCTTTACACACGAGAGCGTTACTAGCATTGACTGTTCACAAAAAGAACGATGTGATGTAACAATTGAAGGTGAAATAATCACAATTAATCGTGACTCGGCGGGAATTTCGCTCGAAACGATGAAAAGTAGCACTCTAAAAATTGATCTAAATCAATCTGGCGAATTTATCAATCTCGATCGGGAACATAAGAAAATAGAATGGGACACCATGCCTGAATCAAGAAAAATCACCTTTAAAAAAGGCGAAAACATTGTTGTAGTTCAATTATAAATACGATCTGTCACGAGATAATCGCAACTTCTTAATGAAATTTTCACCTTCTTACCTAGAGAAAATTGGTTGGAATGGTATAACAGCAGAGTGATACCCAATTATAAAATCGTATGCATTGCCAATCAGTTTTTACTCATATTAAAGATGAAGACTCAGCGATAGAAACGCTTAGGTCCGAGCTGACACAACAGAACTTGTCTTACGTGATGTGCTACTACACGGAAGAGTACGACTTCGAGTTAATTCGAGAAGCTTTTCTTGAACATTTTCCTGGAGTGCCTTTTCATGGAGCTAGTTCATGCCAAGCAGTAATGACAGACCGGGGGTTTCATACGGGCCCAGTGATTGCGGCGCTCGCAATTTATGATTCAGGCCCTCATGCTTATGGAACTGGTATTTCTAACTATGACTCAGGTGACAGTGTAACTAGAGCCTTAGATATGGCTCTTGAGAACGCTAACCGTGTAGGAGAAGTGCCAAACTTAATACTGCTTCATGCAACTCCAGGGCAAGAGGAATCAATCATTGCATCTATAGATGAAAGGTTTGGTACGCTGATCCCAATTATTGGTGGTTCAGCCGCTGATAATCATATCGCGGGAAAATGGTCTGTTATTACCGCCCAAGGATCTCAAACTGCAGGTTTAAGTCTGACATTGTTTTACTCCTCACAACCTGTAGATATTGCTTTTAGTGCTGGGCACACTCCAACCAATATTAAAGGGGTTGCAACCAAAACTAACGATAGGTGCTTACTAGAAATTGATGACGAACCAGCCCTCAATGTTTATAGAAAGTGGACAAACCATCAAGATAACCAAGTAGGCAAAAACAACCTGCTATTTACAAACTCGAGCGCTTATCCACTAGGGCGTGTCGCTGGCCACCTCTATGAGCGTCCATATTACAAATTGTCCCATCCAATTCGTGAGACGCGAGATGGAGGAATTGAGCTATTTACACGAATAGAAGAGGGTGATGAACTCACTTTAATGAAAGGAAGCAGAGAACACCTCGTTGCACGCGCTGCTAAAGTTGTAAATGCAGCCTTTAATCAAAAATTAGAAGAATCTCGAAAAATTGGGGTGATAAACATCTTTTGCGCAGGTCCTATGTTGCACTTAATGCAAGACATGAATAGCGTTTGTGAACAAATTAACCAAGAACTAGAACAGTTACCTTTTATTTGCCCTTTTACTTTTGGTGAGCAAGGTAGATTTATTGGTGGTGAGAATGGACATGGAAACCTGATGATTTCATCAGCGATATTCCATAAACCTTATGAAAGATAAATACTTAGACATATACCAACAGGAAGCGCTGCAAGAAGCGTTAGTCGAACTAAAACAGGCTAGGCAAAGAGAACGACTGCTCGCCGATGAGAATAAAGCTATTCTTTCAGCGACATCCGCGATGAGTGAAGCAAAAAACCGGCACGAGATATTTACGGGATTAAATAATGTCCTTAAGAAGTACATCAACTTTGATGATTTTATCGTTCTAACTCGTGATGATGAGAGGTACCCCTTCAAAACGTTGATATCGACAAATAGTGTATTTGATAACATATCTTGGTTACACGGTAACGCATCTGAGAGAGCGCTGAATGGCGAATGTATTCTGCTGTTCGAACCAGATAGGCTTGCGGAGTTTATTAACCTGAACAGTTTTATAAAAAGCCATGTAAACTCGGTAGTCCTAACGGGCATACGTTCAGAAGTAACACAAACGGTCATCTTACTTATTGGTGCTAAGAAAGGGCACTTTAGCATAGAAAATAAGGAAACCTTAAGACGCTTTCGGCCTTTAATTGAGAGGGCTGTCATCGATATTGAGACCAAAGAGAAGTTACAGCGTATTGTTGAAGTGCGGACAACTCAGCTTGCTAAAGCAAGAGAAGAAGCAGAGCTTGCAAATCGCTCAAAGTCAGAATTCTTAGCGATGATGAGTCATGAAATTAGAACCCCTCTAAATTCCGTCCTTGGAATGCTCGATATTCTGAAACAATCCACCTTATCAGAAGAGCAAATCGATGCCCTGAGCCAAATGGAATGCTCAGCGGAGTTGCTTCTCGCGATTATCAGCGACATCCTTGACCTCTCAAAAATTGAATCAGGTCGCTTTCAACTCAATGAGCAGTGGGTTAATTTAAGAGACACTGTCACTTTTGTTATTTCTCAACAAAAACAAATAGCTAAGAAGAAGAGCCTTCAATTTAAACTCAATTGCATGGTAACTACCGACAAACAGTTTTGGATTGACTCTACGCGATTATCTCAAATCCTGTTTAATCTTATTGGGAATGCAATAAAGTTTACTGATGAAGGAGAAGTAAAAGTTTCAGTATCTGAGCAAGACTCCGAGCTTGTAATTTCAATATCAGACACCGGAATTGGTATATCTAAAGCCAAGCAAGAACATCTATTTACGGCATTTCATCAAGGTGATCGTTCCATCACGAGACGCTTTGGTGGTACAGGACTAGGGCTAGCAATAACCAAGCATTTAGTTGAAATGATGCGCGGCAAGATTATCGTTAAAAGTGACGAGCATGTCGGCTCAACATTTACTATTAAGATTCCCGTTTTAACTCGGTGCAATCAAAATCGTCCAGTTAAAATAGAAAACAACCAACCAATAAAAGCGATGGATCTTCTCGTAGTCGAAGATACCGAGTCGAATCAGTTTGTAATAAAGCTTATTTTAAATAAGCTTGGTCATAATGTTCATATCGCAAGTCATGGAGCAGAAGCATTAACGTTCTTAGAGGAAAATGAGGATTTAATCGACCTGATTCTTATGGATGTCTCGATGCCAGTGATGGATGGGATTACTGCAACAAGGCTTCTCCGAGATAAAGGCTTCAAGACTCCAATCATCGCATTAACCGCTCATGCGCTAGAAAGTGATAGAGATAAATGCCTTGACGCAGGTATGGATGGATTCATTTCCAAACCAGTTCGAAGACAAGATATCTTTGAAGCTATACAGCCATTTCTGTAAGTAGAAAAAGCATTAATATAGATCTTAACAATCGATAGATTATTAAGATCTATATTAAGTATTTTATGGTAAATAGCCATTATGTTTAATGGTTATGATAGAGACCTTAAATTTCAAATCGACAGGGGAATAGGAGTGCTCATTGGCAACATTTGGCGTACGATCACATTCAATTTAACATAACACATATAATGCGCACCAAGGGGTATTTTGTTAACAAAGTCTAACTCTTTGATTAAGCCTTTCATAAGTGTCTGATAACCAAGCCGTAAATTTTAATTTTGTGAGTTTTAAACGTTTAAGTCGTTTGTACTATTACTGGCGATTGTTTCCCGCAATCTACAAAACTCGCCCAATATCCTTACCGCCACATTATGAGGCGTTCGGTTAAGGCGAAAAAACAAGAAAAAAATAATTTTAGTCTGTTCATCAAATTGCGAGCGTTGTCATGTTTCACGAATCATTCTGCACTCTATTCTGGCGCGAATTTAAAACCCTTAAGCAAGGCGCCGAGTTTTTTCACGTTACCAAGCCGACGGTTGTTCGTTGGTTAGATGGCACCGTTCCGGTGAATCCGATGGCAGAAAAACTTCTACTCATCAAGTCACTTGGTTATTTGCCTAATGACATCCGTTGGTCAGGCTTTCGAGTTTGTGAGCAACGCGCTGTGTTAATCACACCATCCGGTCGTGAGTTCAGCCCTAAAGAATTGGAAAGTTTTGTGTTTTGGCGTGACGAACATCGTCAGTTTGTAGAAATGTACGGACACTTTGAATACCCCAAGGTTTATCCTGCGAAAGAGAATTTGCTGCCGTTTCGTGGCGGCCGTCGAATGAAATCGGCTGCTTGGCTGCCCTCGCGACAAAAATAACCACTCATACATATGCTAATCATTTACATGCCTATAGTGTTATATGCTATCATGACGCTATTTTTTAACGCTATTTATAAGTTAATGTATGAAAATAGAATCACTAATAATTCATGGTTTGCATGGTACTGACAGAGTATTAAATATCAAATTTTTCGATGATGTTAACATCATCACTGGTTCAAATGGTGTTGGCAAGACAACCGTACTTAAGTCTGTTTGGTACATAATAAGTGGCAACATTGAGCGCTTACTTCAAGAAGTTAGGTTTGAAAGTTTAAAGTTAGTAACAAACAAATATACATTTTTAATCGATACTATAATTGCGAAGAATAATAAGTTTGTGTTTGCTTTGTCTATCAAGGGAATGGATGGTGAAACAATTTATACAAAACAAGTAACTGAAGATAGGTTAGAACTTGCAAACGAAGCGAATAAGAAGGTAATCACGCTATCAGAACGTTCGATATACTTCCCTACTTTTAGGCGAATCGAGGGTGGGTATACAATTACTAGCAATGCAGGAAACACTAATTACAGCAAATATTTGAGAAATCGCTTTCCAATAGAAAGTGTTCTTGATGATATTTCAAAAGAAATCTCCGTTGATGGTCATAAGTTCGTCTCATCTGTATCAACTAAAGACATAAAATCGTTAATCTCTCAATTGTTTTCTGAGGCGAACGACCAGTCTGGTAAGCTAACAAAAGAAATGATAGATAAAATTCTTACCCTTACCGAGAACCGTGATGTAATGGCAAAGAAAGATTCCATTAGTGATTTTCTGTCTGCTAATGAAAGCCTTGAGTATATAAGCGAGAGTGTGAGAATTTTTAAGCAGCGGCGTGAAGAAGCGTTTGGGGCAATTAATTATCTGTCGGATTTGGTAAGTACGATATTCAAGCATTCAGGTATTAATTTTAATGAAAACTTTACCTTGGGTTGCTCGGTTGATGCTATTGATTCAGATGCGCTCTCTTCAGGCGAGAAGCAGATGCTCAGTTTCCTCTGCTACAATATGGTATATACTAATTGTCCATTCTTTATTGATGAACCAGAGCTAAGTCTTCACATAGATTGGCAGAGATTGTTATTGAGTCTAATGCTTCGTCAGAAGAGTAACAACCAGTTTATCATTGCTACTCACTCCCCATTCATTTATACATTATTTGAAGACAAAGAAGTTATTATAGGTGGCAACTAAATGGCCAGAGCCCAATTAACAAAAGATGAAATTGTTGCTTCATTGAAAAGAACAAATGTTCCAACTATTCTAGTTGAAGGTAAAGATGATATTCATGTATATAGAAACTTGATTAATGCTATTGATGAACCTTTGTTGTCTATAATTGCTTGTGGCGATAGAGATGTATTATTTAAAGTCTTTAGGGAAATTAAAGAGCTAAATTTGTCAGAAAAAAAGATTGTTTTTATTGCTGACAAGGATAATTATCTATACATGGGAGTTCCAGATGAGTATGAAGATATTATATTTACGAACGGGTATTGTATGGAGAATGACTTGTATGACAGGAGTGACATAAAAGAAAAACTGATGTCAGAAGGTGAAGTTGACGAGTATAGGCATTTGATTGACTTAATTTCTATTTGGTATTCTTTTGAAATTGAGCAGCTAAAGAAAGGATTAGAGGCAAAAACGGGAACTCATATAAACAATGTGGTTCCTATTAATACGACCTCTTTGTGTTCCGACTTTTTATCATCTATAAACTATTCCCCAGCAGATCCTGATTTAGTGGAAGAAATTAAAAAGGAATACTCTAAGAAACTTCGTGGAAAGCAAATATTTCAATGCTTGGCTAGAGTTTTAACAAAGCCGGGGCGATTTGCCAAATATAACGAGAATATTTTAATTGATTTGGCTCTAAACTTCGGTAATGAGAATTTAGAAAGCTTGAAGAATCAAATCTCTCAAAAGATTGTCTAAATAAAAAAAGCCGAACCCCATCGCTAAGGGTTCGGCTTTTTTAGGCTTCTGCTTTGGTGGCATTCATTTGAAGCCTGTCGAGGTCAATCGACTCGCCAAAAGTATCGGCCCCCTACTCGCTGTGTAAATCGTCATTAGTAACGTTTCGAACCAGTTCGCAAGGTTTAAGCCTTAACTTTCATTGTTGCGCGTGGCCGTTAGAACCAAAACACTTTCTCGCACTTCTTGCAGCCCTTGGGTTAACTGCTTATTGGTAGCAATCTGGTATTTCAAGTTCATACCCATCAAAGCAAACAGCACAAGCGATTCAGACGAAAAGCCCAGACCAGATAAGGCGTTAACTAGGGCGCTCTCCATCCAAGCCCCCTACTTTTTTGCTCGGTTTCCACTTGTCCGGCAACGCTTCATAAGCGCCAATCACGGCAGGAATTGCCAGACCAACCGCACCGCCAAAATTCACGCCCGTGTCGGTCATCTCCACGCTGAATAAATGGCCGTAGCCCGTTGCCGCAGCGATAACAGAGCCAAGAAGCGTTAAGCCTTTTAATGTTGAACGTTCAAACATAATTTTTTCCTTAATATAGTTAAACGTCATATGACGCTATCAATGACGTTTTCAACGACGTTTTAAACCAGATTGACGCCTTTCAGCACCGTGTGCTTGCTGTAATGGCGACCCACTTCCATGATGCTCATGGCGTGAAGCACTTCGACCAGCAACGGCTTGTTGTTCACTAAATCAATGCGCTCATCCATACCAACGCCCACGCGACCCGCGACAAAGCGTGCATAGTTGGCCGTGTGGTTTTCGTTTGGTGGCGCAAAGCGGTGAATGATTTCGGTTAGCGTGTGCAGTTCATGGCGTAGCTGATAGTTACGCAGCAAAATCGCTCCGGCACGAAAGCCCCATTCGGGCGCTTTAAAGGTTTCAAAGGCTTTGTCACGTGACGGCGTCACCTTGCCTTTCCACGCATTAGAGGCAATGCGAATGTTAAGCGGGTTATGAATGCGAATTCCGCGAACGCTTGATGTGGTTGAAGTTGTCATAGTAAAGGCTCCCATCCCTAAGAGTATGATGACAAAGATAAATAGCGGCATAACTACACCGCTTGATAGTTGACTGAGCTGAAGTAATTCAAGTGCACAGGCGATTCCGAGTAGTACGCCATGATGACGGTGGTTGCATCAGCAACCGTTCCGCGCACACTGACTTGGTCATAACGAGTTTTCACCACTTCGGCGGGTAAGTTCTGCACGGTGTAGTATCCTGGTGTGCCTTTTAAGCTCGCAAAGATAAGGTGCTTTTCCATGCCAAACGGCATCAAGAACTTACTCACGTTGAGATGAACGCCCGCTTCAACGTCTGCTTTGCTGAATTCGCCAAACGACTCCGTCAGACGAAAGCGGCGTGTGGCGGTATCGCTCGGCGTCAGGTCTGGAATGGTGTCGAGTTCATCGGGGTTTAAAAACACACCCGCACTAACAGGACTTGAGGTGAACTCGCCCAAACTGGTATCTGACTCCACAAAGTAAGCGTACAAACCGCCCGCTTGGAGCTTAATGCCGTGTAACCAAGCTTGTGAAAACTGGTTAAACCCTGCTTCGGCGGGGATTTGCGCTTGTGCCACATACCCGACGAAATCGCCGTTTGCATCGAGTTCAAGCAAACCAAAACGCACGGCGGTGTTCTTTTCACCACGGAAAAACAAGCTATACGATTGATTTTCTGGCACCCATGCAGTGCCCTCATCGTTGAGTGCTCGTAGCTCTCGGTCAAAAGGCGCACTGAACACACTGAAATGTAATACTCGACTGTTTGAGCCTGTCGCCAGTAAATAGGACGCTTTGGCCGTGTAGTCGAACTTCTCAATATCACCGCCCAGACTTGAGTACGCCACGCTGTGATAATCGCTCACGCCATCAATCGGCACGACTTCGACGCCCCAACCTACGGGAGCCGGACGGCCAAAACTGCGCCCAAGGTGCATTTGGTTTGCAGCTTGGTCTTTGTAGGTGTAGGCATTGGTGAGCCAACGCAGTTGATGCGGTGAGCCCATCGCCAAATCAACACCGGAATGCGATAACTCAGGGTTTACCAATAGGTTTTGCGGTGCGTCGCTTGCGCTCTCTGCACTCGCGGCCTTGGCGTCGTCGATGCAATCGGCCAAGTATTCAATTTTGTTGCGTGGGTCGCCGTTGGGTAGGTTCTCTCGTACTTGTCCCATACGTTAAATCTCCATAGTCGTGACGGTGTCACCCACCGTGCCTGTTAAGGTCATGTCGGCCGTGCTTTCAATGGTGATGCGCTCGCCCGCTTCCAGTTCAAACGCATCAATAAACACCGATGCAGCATTGGCTTTCGCCGCCTTAATCGTGATGGCTTTGCGTGTGGTGTTTTGCGCAATGTTGTGCGGGAACACGCTCACCGCTTCGGTGATGAGGTTTCCACTGACTTGCTCATCCACTTTGACCACTTGCGCAGCTTCGAGCGTGACCGCGGGCAACGATTGAACATTCACGGGTTGTGGCGCTTTGAATTCAACAGGCGGTAAAGCAGTGACGCCGAGCTGTTGATTCGCAGCCAATTCAACCGCGGGAAGTTGATTCACTGCCAGTTGTTGATTAGGCGCGATTTCTACCGCGGGTTGTTGTTCAATCACCACGTTCGGCAGTGCTTGAACAACGACGCTTTGACCCTCAACAGGCGGCGTAAATGTCCCAAAACCAAACTGAATTTCAATCTGGTTATCGGTGCGGCTTGAGATAAGCAAACGCCCAAGGTGTTTACCCTCGCCCACGTTAAACACTGACGACTTGCCAAGCGTGACGCGCTCACCTGACGATTCCCGATAGATTTCGATTTCAGCTTGCGCCGCTTTCAGATACAGCCAATTGCCATCTGGCGTCAGCGGGATGGCTTGACCCGCTAATAGTTGCGTGTTCATCGTTTCTTCACCATTACGTAGCCAAGCACCAACACAAGCACGATTGCTAATACCACCATCATCTTGCTTGTTTCGACTTGCCCGCCGTCCTGTTTGAATTTCGCCAAGTCCATCATGGCTTGCAGATTCTTCGAGTTTTGTGCCGCTTGGTTGCCCGCCAGTCCCGCCAACATATCGAGGTTTTCACTGTTGGTTGAGGCGTACGTTGCCAAGGAATCGCCCGCAAAATCAGCCACTTCATCAATGGCGGTTTCGGCTATGTCGTGCGTGGTGTCCATTGCTTCAAGCGAAATACGCTCATTGCTGTTGAGCATCTCGCCGCCAAGCTCCATTGCGGCATTCACCGCGCCGTGGTCGGTCATGGTGGTATTGATGGTCGAGTTGTTCACACCCGAAATCGCTACACCGAGGTTATCGCCACTAATGGCATTCTGACCGCTGACGTTAGTGGTGTTACTGGTATTACTCGATTTTGATTTAGAACTACCCATTTACTGCACTCCCAAATCCAAACGAATAAAGTCACCGTCTTGCTTGGCGGTCACACCAATTGAACGCACCAAACGGGCAACGCCATCAAAGGCGGTGTCGGCAGTCATGGATGACATGCCCGCCGCTTTCACCACTTTGCATAACTGGATAATCCCCGAACGCAGACCGCGACCCGCGACGCCCCACAAAAAGTAGTTATCCCCGTCTCGCTCACCCGCAATGATGAGATCATTTTCATTGCTGATTAGGCGATACAGACTCACGCGGCCATCCTTGACCGCTTTGCACAGTTCGACATACGCATCAGGGCAAGCGCGAAACGCGGGCTTGAGTTCACCAAGCGCACGTTTCGATTGCGTCACGACTTCAATTACTTCTTTTTCCATAGCAACACCGCCGCAATCACAATCACTACAAGAATCATCAACGTGGTGGAATTGCCCCCGCCCATATTGATATTGCCTACCGATAGGCTGCCACTTGATTCACCATCGGCACCGCTGACCGCGGGTCCACCGTTGGCGCTAATTGGCATCGAACCGGAGTTACCTAATAGCCCACCAATCATAATTTGAATCCTTTCTTGTACAGGACATAACACACCAGAAGCAGACCGAGCACCCATCCGATGCGGTCAAACCCGCCCGAGACTTTGATGCCCGCCCATACGCCCACCGCACCCGCAATCAGGTATGGAATAAACGGCATTACTTCTTCCCCTTAGCGACGTAGAACATCGCCAATAACAACAGTACGAACAGCATTCCCATCATCAGGTGTGTGGTGGTCACCCCCGCAAACGCGGAGGTGTACACAGGCTCACCCGTGGGTTGTTGGTAGTCGTTATTGTGCTTTCGCTGTTCATCTGGGTTACTCGACTGGACGCGGTCGGCTTCGTTTTCAATCTTCACGCCAAGCCAGTCCTTGCCTAAGTCGGTAACGTCGGTCATCAGTTCGCCGCCCGTTTCTAGGACGCCGTCCCAAATGGAACCCCACATGCTTTGCTCTTGCGCCATAACGCCCCCTTACTGCGCGGTAGGCACCGCCACTTGTTCGATGGCTTCAATCAGAACCGGAATGCTACCCGGCGCCGTTTTTTCCACTTCAAACGCCAGTTGTTTCATGGCCGCCGTTGGTAAACGCGCTTCGCTACCAAAACCGCAACGCGTGAAGTCCATCGAGAAGAAGCCCGCATTCTGCTCACGACCCGCCGCGGCTAAGTCGTAGGCGTTATCGCTCTTGTTGACGTTGAGCTCTTCACGTTCATCACGCAGGACGCGAACACGTTCAATCGTGTTGTCTTTGAGGTGCAAACGCTTGATAGACAGCGCCGCGCTACGCTCGGCAAAGTCAAACGGTGTGCGACCACTTGATGCGGCGTACCACGTTTGCGAATAGATGCGCGGCATGTAGATACGTTGGCTTTGCGCCGCCGTAGTATGAGCACGAGCGCGAATCATTGGTGCCGCGGCACCCGTTTTGGCTTTTAGCTGGATATACATGAACCAGATTTCGCCTTGCAGCGTCACAAGCTCACCTGTACGGATACCCAGTTTGGTGCGCATCGACATATCGGAGAAGTTCAGCACGTAGCGACCCGCTTGCACGTATTCTTTCTTGTGCTCTTGCAAGTCGATAAGGTCTTGACCCGTCACGTTGACGATTTCACGGCCGTTCACTTTCACTGTGATGCGCTCAATGTCTGCTGCGTCGAGAATGTCCGTGACCAGTTCAATGTTTTGGTACGTTGGACCCGATACCAAACGCAAGGTGGCTTGGTTGCCCCAGTTCACACCCTCTACAGGGTCAAGCTCACGTGGACGCGGGTTAAAAGGTTGTTTTAGTGCTTCCATTAGAACCACCCATTTTCGCCGTTAAGAGTTTCACGCACTGGATTGAGCACGCTGATGTTGTTGATAGCGGCAATCACGATTAACGTGATAATCAGTGCCATCAGTAGGTTTTTGTGTTGCTGTTTCATGTTGTCCCTTTCGGTTGTACACGGTTAAAAAGTGATTTCATGAAACAGGGATTTGATAGGAAGCGAAAGCGGACGCAACCTATAGGTTAAGTGGTTAACCTATAGGTTGGATTTAACGTTGAAGTGCTCCGGTTAGACAGTTGAATGCGCCTTTTTCCACGTTGCCGATACCGTCACGAACCAATAAATATTCGGCAATGGGTTTGCCAATTGCGGCTTTGTTGTTTTTGGCTGACTTCAAGCCCGCCAAGGTATCGACGCACAAGCCTTTTTTATCCGCGAGCCATCGCGCATCGGCCATCGAGTTCACCGCACCAATCCACCATACAGGCGATTGCTCGGTGACGGTCTTGGGCACTTCCTGCCCGCGTTGGAAAATCGAATGCAGTACAAGCCCATATTGACGCCCACCGCGCCACAATTCGCCCGCTTTGCCTTTGAGTTTGCCGGACGTTTCCACGCAGCTTGCAAGCTCTTCGATGATCACATGCAGTTGTTTGGCGTCGCCATTACCGACCGCCCACACCGCGGCACTAAAAAATTCAAGTTCCTCACTACACGCGCCATCTTTAGGAATGTACGCCAGTTTGAACGACTTGCCGCGTTTACGTGCCATCACCAAGGCTTTGACAAACACCACACGCGAGTTGGTTTCAAGGCATTGTTGGCCGCGGAATTTCGCCCCCGCGTAGTTGCGGTAAGGGTCAAAAAAAACCGCTTGCGCGGCTTTTGGCACCAAACCTAAGTGCTTAACGGCGGAGGTTTTACCCCCGCCCGTGCCCGCCACGTAAATGACATGCTCGGCATCGTGTGACGGATTGGAGTTGACCGGATTGGGGAATTTAAGCGGCGTCTTTTTCTTTTTGCTCACGCTGTTTTTCCTCCTCGATGGCTAATAGTTCTTTTTGGTATGCCATGGTTTTCTTGGCACTGTAGACCAGCGACAACACCGCCAAGCCGAGAACGGCCTCTTGCATGTAATCACCAAACAACGATGACACGCTGTCACTGTGCTTTTCCAACACAGGCAACGCCGCTTCAATCACCGCCGCTTTGCCTTTTTCGTCAAACTCAAAATCCACACCGGAAATAATCGACGTCGCTTGTTCGGCAATGGTGAACAGCACCGACAATGCGCCCTCGAACATTTCACCCGCGGGTTGGTGGTTGTCGTCGTTGGCCGCTTCGGTTGGTAAGTCGGTTAGTTCGCTGACTTCGGTTTGTTCCAGCCCACTGATAACCGCGGAAAAGTCGCCCCAATCATCTAGTTCTGGTTGGTTTTCCATTTCATCCTGCATTGATTGGTTCCCCTTGTTCGGTATCTGGTTCGGTTGGTTTCTTGGTTGGCATCAGTTGACGAATTGCCCAAATCAGCAAGGCGACAAACGCTATCCCCGCTAAGACTTTTTTAACCGGAAACGGCGGTTTTTTAACGGGCGTTGGAACGGGTTCCGCTTCGGTTGCTTGCTCAGTTTCAACGCTTGGCGCTTCCACTTGTTCAATTACTTCAACGCTAGGCGTATCAGTGCTTGCAACGGTTTCGGCCACTGGTTCAACCGTTGGCGATTCAGTCTCAATTGTGACGGCGTCACTCAACTCTAGCTGTTCAACCGAGTCAACCATGTTGGATTCCACAAACGCGTTGATGCTCTTGCTCATTGGGCTGTTACCACAGCTTGGACACTTGTAATACAGCAGCCCTAAATTGCGCCCGTTTTTGGTTGGCTCACCCTCGGCAATCAGCTTGCCCTCACCGACACGATGCACGGTAGAAGCCGAGCTACAAACGGGGCACGATACGTGCCCGCGAATTGGGTTGGGGTGTTTACTCATCAGCGGCCGCCTCGACTGTTTCCAATTGCTGCATGTTGCCTTTGACACAACCGCGATACTTTTCACGCACCTTGTTGTTGAGCTTGGTTAATTGCTCGATTTGGTCGAACAACGTCGGATTTAACCCGAACGCTTCAAGCGAAAAGTTACCCGTCATGAGCATCTTGCTTGCACGTTTGATAATCGCGTTGGTGTCCATGTTTTTAAACTGGCTCAACTCCTTTTCCACACTGGCGTTGAGTTTGTCGGCCGCATCGAGCGCGGCCATTGCTTGCTGACATTCTTTAAGAGATAGCATTTCCATTGTTTAAGCCTCGGCTAGTTCTTCATCGGTGTTCGGTTTTTTCTGAATCTGTTTGTTGACTTCTTTCATCCAGACCAGCAATAGACGCCAAAACACGCCGCCTTTGCTGCGCTTCACTTCGGCTTCCATTTCTTGGGTGATTTTGTCGATGGTGCTCATTGGGTTGTCCTTACCTAGTTGCTGAAATCGTTGTCGCAAGCAATATCCCAAACGGGTTAAATCAGTCGTAATGTGTTGTTTTGTAATTTGATTGAACAATATTGGTCGATGGAAACCGTCGCCCCATTAGCCAACGGCTCTAATAGGCATTTCACTCCCTCAAAGCTCCATCCGGTGAGCTTCTTCAACTCCGTAATGAGTGGGGAGTTACAGTTATTTTCAGTGCTCCAAGACGTCGCTCCGCGACTTTTTAAAAGACGCTTTACGTCTTTCGTTTGCACGAGCGAATAGCACTCGCTAGCGGTTTCGATGACTTGACCGCACCACTCAAAACCAATGATTTTTTTGATTGGCTCGCCGTAGTCGTTTTTGTTTTCTTTGTAAGCCAACTTCGCGCCCTTAGCTAACTGACAAAACAGCGCCCATTTGGATGAGTCGGCCGCTTGTCTCAGTTCTTCTAGCTGATCATCTTTCTGGGTTTGTTCGGCGGTCGCTCGGCGTAAACTGCGCCACAAAGACACAGGCTCACCGCCAAATTGCTGAAACTGGCGAATGCGATGCACCGACGCCCAAGCGCGCACTTTAAATGCGCTTTCTTCGGCTTCGGTGTCTGGCATGTGTTTACCGTTGATGTTCTTCGAGACGTACTTGGCAATGTACGCCGTTGCGCCGCCCTTGCTTGGGTCGGCTTCTTTGACGTCAAAGCGTGGCGTGATGTCGTCGCCCAGTTCTTCACGGTCTGGCGCAATCGCCTCACCGCGGAGAATACGAATGATGTTGGCTTTGTCTTTGTGAGAGCAAAACAAGAAATAGTGCGCGTGACTGGTTGCGTCTTTGTGTGGCTCGGCCACACGAAAGCCAAAGTATTCAATTTCTAACTTGGCCAACTTAGCGCGAGCAAGTGACCATTGGCGCATTAACTCAGCGTGTCCGTCTTTGACGCTTGAGCCGTCCCACTTTGGTGAATTGCGGTGATAACGGCTCGGCAGTGTCCACGTAATGAAAAGCGCGGTGTATTCCAGTTCGTCGGCCAGTTCTTCAAAGCCACGTGAGCGAACCATCATTTCAATACGGCGGTTCTCAGGGTTAGCAATGGTGCGCTTTGCCACTTCCTCTAATGGAAAGTGCTCGCCTGTTTCCTCGTTGTACACGCTCATCGACTTCATGTATTTCTCGGATTCGCGTTGCTTGCGCTTCCAGTTACTAAAGGAAATCTCAGACACGTATTTGCTTTGATGGCCTTTGTCACCCACACGGCTCATGGTGATTTGGGCGTACTCGATGTAGTCACCACGCAGACGCAGCAAACGACGTTCGACCCACTTCTCAGACTGCATTTTGAGTACCGCAGCCGTTAGCATTTGCTCTAACACTTCAACGTCTTTCACTTTGAAATTCACGTACGGCGGCTTAATGTGAATGGTCTTAAGTAACGCTTTTTGCTCAGAATAAACCGCGGCTAACGCCTCGACAAAAGAGGCGTAACCCTCGGCATTTAGGCTTGATAAAATCTCGGCGCATTGGTCGGCGTACTTCTCCGCGAACTTGGTCAGCGCGTCATCACGCATCAAGATATTGTGCGTCAATGGTTCGCTATGCGCGCCCTTTCGACTGTCAACAAACGAGTAACGATTCTCGATATGGTGAGCGCACTTCAGGCCAAATTTCACCGCGTCTTTGGCGGTTTTAATCACGTTTTCACGTGTGGCGTTTTTGCGCTGTGTGCGCGCCTCTACTTTACGGCGCACATCGTTGCGAACTATCGCGGGTAAGCGTGGGAAGAATCGGCGTGAAAAGGCACTTTGATGAATGGCATCATTGGCGAACGTCTTGCCCGCCATCTTGATTTCTATGGCTTTGGTGTCGAAGTCCATGCATCCCCCTGATTAAAGGGAAGAATCCGCGCCCGCTTGGGGCGCTTCATCTTGCTTGCGGATTTCGTGTAGTGGTTGGCCGTTGTTTTGCGCGCCAAGTGTCGCCATACGGTTAGCAGTAGTCGTAATATCGGCCAAGGTGTCGTTTTGTGCTTTGATGCAAGCGACAAGCGTCATCCCTTGGTAAAGCCAAAGTGAGGCTTCAACGGCTTCAAGCTCAAAACTATCGAAGTAGATATGAGTTCCGTTGTCTTGTGATGCAACAAGTTGGCGCTGATTGCGGCGCGATTTCCAGATACTAAGATTCATGCTACAACCCCCTGACGAAAACGTGTAGGAATGTAGGTCTGTTTCTTCTTAGGGAATTGCTCGGCGAACTTCTCGCGTAGTTGAGCTATCTTGTTGATAGAGTTTGCCGTTTTAGCTGGGTCTGGATTGGTGCACCCTGCCATATCAGGGCAAGGTAAGTGAATTGGGTTTGAGATTATACGTTCCATGTTCATAGCCTCCGCAAGCTGTCTCTTTTTTGAACATGGCAACCGTAAACGAATTATTTTAAACGTACAAACGAGTTAAACTACTGAAATAGCACGTAAGATGCTCTACAATTTAACAATCTTGTTTCTTTTTTAAACAGTTACTAAATGAACTACACAAACATACTTTTAGACAGAGTAAAAGCTAAGTACGAACTGGGCTCAGACTACAAACTAGCTCAGAAACTTGGCGTTGGTCGTAGTCGCGTAGCCCACTGGCGCGCGGGTAGCTGTTCTATGGATTGGGAAATAGCCTTTAAAATCGCTGACTTACTGGAACTAGATGATCAAAATTTGGTGTTCGGTTTGATAGATGATAAGTACAATAATCCCCGCTTAATCAATGCCTTACAAGCAGGCGCCCCTGTCTAACCTATATTAACCCTTTCACATATAATGCGCACTGTGATAGTGGTTCCTGTGGACTTGCAATCACTAAGGCCAATCCAGTGCAAGCCATTGAGATTCCTGACAATCCAAGCCCATTAAACTTTTTTGCAATTCCTTCCCATACTGCTTTTATCTGCGGATTATCATTGCGATCAGCGTGACACCCCAACAATGCAATCTCAGGGTCTAAACCTGATTGCTCTGCAAGAAAAATTGCTTGTGTATCAGTCATATAACGCTTTCCTTTGCGGAAATCACTGATTCTCTGCGGCGGCACATTCATATCCGCTGCAATTTGTTTGTCTTGCACGTAACTTTGAGCCTTTTTGTAGGCATCTAATAGTTTGTTTTGATACATACCGCTTCCTCCGTTTCCGTCAGTTTAGCTCATCAATCACCAAAATTGGTGTCTTGCGCTAACCAATTTTGGTGATTACGCTACTAACCAAATTTGGTTATTCAATCAGTATCAGACCGCCTTAGCTCTGGGCGTTTGCCCTTGACGCTTTCGCGCTTGGCTTTGGCGGTCGCTCTCTCAACTAGTCAAGGTGGTTGTTATGGTCGTATTAGAAACTGAAGTTCAAAACGTCAACGTTAAAACGTTAACGCTCCGTCATTTCGCAGTGTCTCACGTTCCGGCTTTCAAGCTCTGTTACATCACTACAACTGACATCTTTGAAGAAGTCGTTGTTCCTTTCAATCACTTTGGCTACTGCATTAGCACGTTTGAGAACACTCAAGAGTCCTTTGGTTATCTCTCGGTTGGTGATTACGAGTTTCGTTTTGAATCTGACGAACATGAAGTTTTATGTCGTTTCTTAGGTATGGCACCTTCAAAAGCGACTGCTTTAGAGGCTCAATAATGCGTGAACTTGTTATTGATTTAGCGTCCGGCAAACAAGAATGGATTGATTTTGTTCCTGTCCATTCTTGGGCTTCATGTGAGCACATTCCTGACAACTTATTCGACCATCGTTTTGAGTACGTCGACCACAGATTTACAACGCCTGAGGATTTCATTCCGTCGGCTGTGAAATCAGCAATGAGTGCGTCAATCTACTCACACGACTTGTCAGATTTTATTGAGCGCCCTACTTCTAATCCTTGCTTGGACTTGCCGAAGTCATTACACCGTAACGGCGACTTCGCTCGACACATGACACGCGCTTACACCGACATTCTGAAAACACGCAACGCTCTGGAAGCCGTTCGCGCAGTTAACGAAGCTCACGACCGCTTGACTGAGCACGGCTACAGCTACGCGATGTCAGATGAACAAATTACCAATCTAGCCAAGCGAAAATCACGCGACTTTTCTCGCGTGTTAAGTGCAATTCCGCTTGAAGAATCACAAGCGCGTTTTGATAAAGCGTGTCAGCTTCTTGATTCATTAGGCTTGGCATTCTCACCTGAGCAAATTCAATACGCAGAAAACAACTGTGAACTTTTCGCATTGGTGAACCGTGCTCTTGATGAGCATTGGCTTGTTCGTCAACTGCGCCGTAAATGTGCTTACGAGGTTGAATGTGTTGCGCGTGATTTAGCGCTTGTTCAACGCCGTAAGCAAGTTTACTGCTCGGATTTTTCTCTAAGCCGTCAACGTGATCGCAATACGTCTAACCGCATCGCGCTAGAAAACACGATTGCTTACGATGAGGCTGACCCGTCTAACTACTTCACACTCAGTGAGCTATCCGCTAAATCGGTTTCTAACGCTGAGATTCGCCGCGCTGAAATGTTCGTTCGTCTGCGTGGCTTTGAGGAAATCGCTCAAGAATCGAATCACGATGCGGTGTTCTTCACGGTAACGGCTCCGTCTCGTTTCCACTCTGTTTCTAAGGGTGACATCAACCCGAAATGGCTTGAGGCTGGCAAGCCTGATGCGAAAGCGGCTCACGCTTACCTTATGGGCGTTTGGGCGAATCTTCGCAAGTCGATTGATAAGAGCAAAATCAAGGTTTACGGGATGCGCATTGTCGAGCCTCACCAAGACGGTACGCCACATCACCACTTGTTGCTTTTCATGGAAAAATCCGCACGCAAGTTCGTGACGTCTGAGTTTCGTCGTCTCGCTATGGCTGACTCGCCAAACGAAAAAGGCGCAAAGAAAGCCCGTTTCAAAGCGGAAGTTATCGACTGGTCGCAAGGTTCAGCCGTTGGTTATGTCGCTAAGTACCTGAGTAAAAACATCGACGGTCAGCACATTGATTCTGACAAAGGTTCGTCTTTGTCTGGCTCGGATGCGGCGGAACGTGTCGTGACTTGGGCGCGTGTGAATCAAATTCGTCAATTTCAATTTATTGGTGGTCCATCTGTCACGGTATGGCGTGAGCTTCGTCGTCTTCGTGATGAATTCAAAGAGGACGATGCTTTGTTTACAGATTTATCTCAAGACGAACACTTTCTATTAGAAAAGGTTCGCCGCTCTGCTGATGAGGGCGACTGGAAAGCGTTTTGTTACGCAATGGGCGGTGTGTTCGTTAAGCGCAAAGACCAACCAGTAAAAGCGGAATACACCGTTTCAACCTCTATCGAAAAACTGATTGCTTCAGGCGGTGAATATTCATCGACTCGCTACGGTGATATGGCTCAAGCGCGTTTGAATGGCTTGATGTTCCATAAGATTTTTATCGCGACTCGCTTCCGAACTTGGAAGACCGAGAACAAAGAGCAATTCATCCGTGCTCAACAAGGCATCATGTCTAACGTGGTCGATTACTTTGACGCGCTAGAACGTGAAAAAGAATACGAGCGTATGTATGACGACCTTTACGAACAATACGAAAAGCACCTAGCGCTCTATGACGAAATGGAAGCGCTGTTGCTCACTGACCCTCAGGAAATTAATGCGTCGTGCTGGGTGGGCGCAGCCCCGCCCGACATGATGCATTAATTTCCCTTGGACTTGTGTCAATAACTGTCATTTCAATTTTCAACTAACCAACAACGTAAAAATAAGGGCAAAACACTATGAGAATGGAAGGTTTAATTCTAGATGCTTCGGACATCGTTCAAGAAACCAAAACAGACCGTAACGGAGAACAAAAGCAAAACGGCAAGCTGCGTCTCATCACGACCAACCCGACAGACACTATTGAAGTGCGTGTCTCTCCTGAGCTTTGGGAAAACGGCAAGGCTGGCGAACTGCTCAAGCGCTGTGTGGGTAATCGCATGATGTTTGATGTCGAGCACAAGAAATTCAGCTTTGGTAACGATGAGGGTAAACACGTCTCTATCGACGGTTTCCACCTCTACGCCCTACCTCAACTTAACGAAAAGTAAGGGCTAAATCATGACCGAGACGCAATTTGCAGAGCTAATGGCTCGACTCGATAACTTTCAATTGATGGTGTTCTTAGGCATTTGCTTCTTGTTAGTTGCGCTCGGTTGGGTGGTCGGAGGGCAAAGATAAATGCTGTCAACAGAGTTCATGCTCGGCTGTTTTGGAACAGCATTTATCCTTGGCTTCTCGATTGGTTTCCACATTCTCGGATTCAAGAAAGCGGCTGAGGTTTCAACTTCTTCATAAACAACACATAGGAAATAAGACTATGGAAAAGCAAAGCAAAGTACGCGCAGCAATGGCTAAGGCTGGCGCAGTAGTAACAGCAAAACGTGCGGCATTTGGTGGCGCACTTCTTATGGCAGCATCTGGTGCACATGCAGCGTTGCCGGAACAGGCAGCGCAAGCCTTTACTAGTTTAGGGACTTTCGTTACCGACATGCTCACCTCAACATGGGGTATCGCTGTTCCTCTAACGGTTGGTTTCATCGGCATCAAGCTATTCAAGAAAGGTGCAAACAAAGCAACGTAATCCTAACGACTGCTTTATACACCCATTGGTCAACGCCTCCGAATGGGGGCGTTATTTTTCACGAGGAAGATTTACAAATGAACATTAAACAAAGCATAGCGTCACTGATTATTTTACTGGGTGTTTTGTTTAGTGCTTTTAATGTAAGTGCTGCTCAACCTACTTACGCTGTGAGGGATGTTATCGCTTATCCCGACTGCAAACTGTCTAGGGGGATGAGAGTTAATCCTTATTCTTATGTCTCTTGTTATGAAAACAAGTTTGTTCGATACAAAGACTTCTCCACTAAGTCATGTTACATGGATAGCGATGAGTTCGGCTTACGTATAATGTGTAATACCGACAGCTCTTCTTTCCCGAAAATTCAAACTGTATGGTTCCGCCATGATACTGCTAAGTGTCCAGCAGACCATGAAAAAGTAAAAGACGGTGATGGTTACACCTGTGAACCTATCGTTCCTGCATGTGAGTTTGGTGAAAACCCTGACGGCACTTGTATGGATGCTTGCCAGTTCAAGCAATCCATCAATGACACTCAATCACTTCATTGGTCGGCTTATGTTTATGGTGAGCAAGTCACGGGGGCATGTTATGGCGATTTTGGCGCCACCCGTTGTGAGCTTGAGCGTATTCCAAATGACACTACGCTTTGTACCGATGTAGATTCGGGCGAATTTACCCAAAACACTCGCTGTCACGGTAAGTTTCAATTCACTGGTAATCAGTGTGATGGTGGTACGCTGTTTTGGGGTAAAGATGGTCCTGACACCCCTATTATTCCTGATGACCCGATTCACGACCCTGACGACCCAACGGGTGATATCGAAGACCCGAGCGTGCTTCCTGACGATTCAACCAATACAGTGAATCCACCGGATACCGAAGATGAGCCAGAAGTTGAAGACCTTGACACAGATGAAAACACTGACACGGCAGTAGTTGGTGCAATCAAAGGGCTTAATTCGGATGTGAACAAAGCACTCAACGCGCTAAATGTCGACCTCAATCAATCGAGCGCTGATATTCAAAACCAAATCATTGCGCTCAATGCGTCGATGGTGACTAACACCCAAGCGATTCAAAAGCAGCAAATCAACGACAACAAGATTTACGAAAACACTAAGGCGCTGATTCAGCAAGCTAACGGTGACATCACGACGGCGGTCAATCGAAACACCAACTCTGTTGGTGAGGTGGTTAAGGGACTCGATGATTTGCAAACCACTAACGCTGATGGATTTGCGGAGTTATCGGACAAGCTCGACGACCTCAAGCCTTGTGAGCCCACCGAGGAGAACAACTATTGTGAAAACCCTCATGGTTTAGGTTCGGATTATGTCGGTGATGTGCTGACTCAAGCGGATAAAGCCGTGTCCGGTGCGATGAATTCCTATGAAAAGACCGTGACTGATGCGGCAAACGATTTGATTGAGAAGAATCTGACGGCTGAATCTGAGGGGCATATTAATGCTATATCGGATTCGTTTTTGAGTGTGTTACCTAAGCCTACGCCCTGCATGAATCTATCCTTGCCTACGCTTGGCGGTGGTCGCGCTTCTATCTCTTGTGAGTTTTCGCAGAAACTCAAAATGATCATCTCAATTCTGATTTACATCTACACGATTAAGACGCTTGTTGAAATCCTGCTGACTGAGGTCACGCCTGTACCAAGTAACAAGCCAGGTTCGGGGAGATATTACTAATGATTCAACTATTACCAATTGTCAGCACCATTGGGACGGCGTTGCGCCTCCCTGCTCTGGTTGCCTTTATCTCGCAGATAGCGACCACGTTATTTGGTTGGTTCTTCATTGCGAAAGCACGAAACGTCACGATTAACTTGGTCATTTTAACGCTGCTAATCGGTTTGACCGTCACCCTCACCTTGGCAATTTACACCCTTGCTACGGGTCTGTCTTATGTTGCGCCCCCGTTTTGGTCACAAGCTGCTGGCATGTTCATTCCAAATAACGCGATTCCTTGCGTGAGTGCGATTTACTCGGCGCGTCTGCTGCGTTGGGTGTGGGAGTGGAAGTTCTACGCGATTGTGAGGGCGGCGTAATGGCATCGGTCTACTTTGTCACGGGTAAGCTCGGCTCAGGTAAAACACTAACGGCAGTCGGTAAGATTCGTGAGGCATTTATGCGCGGTGTGCCTGTGGCGACAAACCTCGATATCAACTTGAAAGAAATGCTTGGACGCAACAAGCGCAATACTCGCCTTTATCGTCTGCCGGACAAGCCTCAGGTAGAGGATTTGATGGTGATTGGCTCAGCAAACAAGAGCTATGACACCAAAAAAGACGGTTTGATTGTGCTCGATGAGTGCGGAACGTGGTTTAACTCGCGCACATGGAACGACAAGAATCGACAAAAGTTAATTGATCACCTTTTGCATATTCGAAAGCTTGGATGGGATGTGATTTTCATCGTTCAAGACATTTCGATTGTTGATAAACAAGCGCGTCTCGCGCTGGCTGAACACACCGTGTTTTGTCGCCGTTTAGACCGTCTTCAAGTCCCTATCGTCTCCACTGCGGTATCCGTTCTGACACTCGGTCAACTCAAGTTGAAAATGCCTAAGCTGCACGTTGGCATTGTGAAGTATGGTGACAATGCGAACTCGCTCACCGTCGAGAAATGGATGCTTTGGGGCACGGACTTATACAGCTCTTACGACACTAAGCAGATGTTTAGAAACAACTATGAGGACGGCGTTTATTCAGTATTGCCGCCCTACTATACCCACGGACGTTACACTGTCCCGTATACGTTGAGAAATATCATGCGCATTACGAAAATCTATCTCCGTAAATACTCTCGATTCAGTGTATTTGCGGCAGGTGTCGCCGTCTCGTTTGCGGTGTTCACCTTAGTTGGCACGCCGAACATGTCGACGGAACCCGAAACGACTCAAACGGCGGTGCCTCGCGAGTCATTGAGTGACTTGCTCGACGGCTATCGAATCGAATCGTCAATGAATCCCCCAAACGTTGCCCCATCTTTTGTGCTGGTTAAGGACGATGTGCGTCTGTCGTCGTCGCAACTATACGCAAAAGGCTTTACGGCTCAATCTAACGGCTCTTGCTCCATTACGGTTAGCGGCGGCAACGGTCAATCATTCAAAGTTATGTGCTAGGGAAAAAGGTGCGCTTTATGTCATGGATAATCGCAAAACTCACAGCTTTTCTTTCAAAAAAACAAAAAGAATCTTATTGCGCCGTAGGCTCACTGCTTACGCGCACATTACTGACCATGCGCTGTGGTAAAGTTGAGAAACAAACAACGGCTTGTTCCAACTTTTCCACATCCAGCATCGCCGCTTTATTGCTCGCGTGCACCCTGCTCAGCTCGACTTCTTTTGCCGCAAGCTCTGCACCTTTTGAGGCAAAGAACACACCGATTGGAGACTTCGCATCGTGGTTCTCGGTTCATACTGGAAACACAGTTGTGCTTGGTCATGGTGTCACTGGTGAGGTCAGCTTTACCGCGCCGGATTTGAAAGATGAGGATTATCCTGCCTTTTTCCTTTCCGTGCTTCGTGCGCACGGTTACGAGCTTACGCATGACCACGGCGTTTTTACCATCATTGCCGACGCAAACAAGGTGGAGACGTTCGAACCCTCTCAAGTAAAGCTGTACTTCTTTGAAAATGTTCGAAATACCAAGGTCGTTGATTTGATTTCCTCGATGCTTGCTGCAACTCAGAATCAAACACTGAACAACAAAGCGATTAAGAATTACAAGGTTGAGGTACTGCCGACCACAAACAGCATTATCGTGACAGGCTCTGAGAACCAATTGAAGCACATTGATGTGCTCATCAAAGGGATTGATAGACCACAAAAGCAAGTCTTTATCGAGGCGGTGATTACCGAAACTGAGCTCGGTGATTCTCAAGAAATCGGCGTAAATATGGACTTAGCTCTGAGTGAGGCTGGCTTTGTTTCTCAGCCTACTGCAATTAAGAAAGCCGTTGATAACCTACTGTTCTATGAGGGCGGCGATTTTAACGCGCTTATTAAAGCCGTATCTAAGAATCAAAATACTAAGCTCCTATCACGACCAAACATGTTCATTATGGACAGAGAGCGCGGTTATATTACGGTTGGTCAGAACGTGCCGTTCCTCACTTCGTCTGAGGTAACTGACGGTGGCAATCGAGTCCAGCAAATAGAACGTAAAGATGTGGGCGTGTCACTTGAGGTTGTACCGCATGTAATTGGTGATCATGTTGTGTTGCAGATTATGCAAAAATCCGACTCGGTAACGGATTCCTCTATCGCATCCGACATCATCACCAATACGCGAACACTGCAAACCGTGGTTAAGGTCAAAGATCGCCAAACGATCTCTTTGGGTGGTTTGATTTCCCAAGAGCAACGCGACTCGGTAAGTGGTGTACCTGTTTTGATGGATGTACCTTTACTTGGTGCTCTGTTCCGGTCAGAAAAGACCAATACGGTCGATAAAGAGCTTAAAGTAACGATAAGAACCACGATACTTTGATTAAAATGAAAAGCCGAACAATTGCTGTTCGGCTCTGCTTTAGCTGTACTGTAATACACTTTCCAATTCTCTACACTTTATTATCGTGTCACGCTCTAATACGGTTGCGATATGTGTTTTGTCATAAGAGCTTCTAGCTTCAAACCGAAGCAACGGATGGTGTCCGTTAAGTGCATTATTTACGTATATATCTCGCTCTTGTCTTTTCTTCTGCCTATGAGAGGAATCATCTAGCTCGATGACCGCCAAGACTTTTGTGTCTCTATCCGTGATCACATAGTCCATTCTTTTAGCCCAAGTTCGAGAGTTATCTTTAAAATTGGTCGGTTGAACCAATGCCATCAATGACACTTGGCTATGAATTACGTATTCATCAGGTATAAGCTCCCGCAACACTTTATAGAATCTGCGCTCTGTCTTGGTGGCCAAGTATGTACTTTTCTTGTGAGGTACAGAATTAGTCTTATTGCCAGTGTTCGGCAAAGGTACTTCGACTATCTTGGGGCTATTGTCTACAGATTTTGGTTCAAAAGAATGTATGCTGTTCGGTCTTCTAACCGTTGCACTTTGCTCCCATTCGTTAAGCCTACGTTTAGGTTTCTTACCCTTCTTTGTGAATAGATACACAATACACGCTAAGGATATAAGTATCAGTAATTCAGGCACTTTCCGTTCCTCACTCATAAAAAAATGAGTGCATGGTAGCATATCGTTTTTGTTCGGTGTGTTATAGAAATCAGCTTTTATGCGCCCCCATAGTGTATTACGGGGATAAATTCCCCCAGATGCCAACGTTTCAACTTCTGTTACATCTCGCAATCGTTCACTCTTCAGCTTCTGACACTAAAAATGGATATGCAACTAATATTCACATTATCACCAAGAGGAACTTGAATGGATATTAAATCGGTTGTACGTTTATAAAGCAATAAAGGAGGCTTTATGAATCAGAGAAATTATGGACCCTCAATGAATTCTAAATATAAACGCTTGTTAGCGCATTGGAATGAATTGGGGGAGATGTTGAAAAATGAGGAGTTTGCAAGCTTCGAAAGTCAGACTATTTCTTTTAACTACTTATCTTACTTTTTTGAGTCGAGACATCACGCTGTTATTTTCCAAGGTTCACTTGCTTTAAAAGTTCGCTTTGAAACTCAGGTGTTTTCAGATCAAGTGGCTCACTTTGATATTGTGGTTAACGAATATAGCCAAATCATCCCTCTTGGCGAAAAAAATGCTATCTGCGAGATCAACAACTCACCTTCTGCTGATATCGTTTTTCATTTTAATCGAATAGTTGGCTCTTTTCTTGAGAGTTCAGAATTTTATCACGAAAAATAAAGGTTTCCGATGAGCAAAGAGAACAATACTGAGCACAAAGGTGCACCAAAGCCATCACGCGGCAAAGTTCGAGACGTTGGTTTGATCGTCAACCGCGAGAGAAAGCAATGTCCAGACTCAATGAAACGTGGTGACAATGAAATAACTCAAATGCATTCGACTCCACCTAAACCAGGCTCTGGCGGTACTAAAAATAAGTAGGAGTTGTTATGCAAGCTCAAGAACTAGATAGCGATGAACAACGGCTTTGGGAACTAGTTTGGAACACTCGACTTGGTATTAGATATCATCTATACGCGCAATCTCACTATCAAAAGCTTGCAAAGTTTATAACCATTTTTACGTTGTTTGCCAGTTCTGCTGCATTTGCCGTTGTGTTGAACAAAAATGAAAATTTAGCTGCCGCTTTAGCTTTGATTGCTGCATTTTTGCAAATATTTGACTTGGTAATAGATACGAAGTCAAAAGCAACGACTCATTCTACGTTGAGACAAAAGTATTTACAGCTTGAGGTTTCGTTACAGCGATATGATCGCTTAACTATTGAGGATGCAGATCAGTTCAATCGAACTCGTGCTTCTATTGAGCTTGAAGAGCCACCATTGATTCGTAGCTTAATGACGTATGTTCATAATGAGCAAGTGAGAGTTGAGTGGGGTGAGAATAGTGAGCGTCAAGTGAAATTGGATTGGTGGACCTCATTAAAGATTCGACTGTTACCTTTCTAGAAAGCCATTACTGACGCTTTTTATAATGAGTTTTAGGTCTGTTGTTGTCATCCTATAAATGGCGTAATTGAATTATTTATGTAACAAGTGAGTAAAAAGCAATGAGTATAGATAATAGTCAAGAATTACAATACTTCAATAAAGATATTTTCCCTATCTACTTAAATTTCTTCAGAAGCTTTGGCAGCAGATTTTCGATATCTGATAATGTGGATTTTAATAATGATGTTATGACTATAGAGTTTTTGACCTATAAGTTTGTTTCAAAACATGAGCTAGTTTTCAAAGACGGAGAACCCCGTCTACGTGTTAAATTCGAAACAACTACCATAGATGACGTTACTTACTTTTTCGATATATACTTCGATCAACATGGAAGATTCGACACTAGGTTTTCTGAAATGTTAAATGGATACGATATGGAAATACTCAGAAATGTATCAAGTGGATACATTGACAAGTACATTGCTGATTTAATGTTTAATTTCTTTCGAGTGAATAAAATCAGTTAAAAATATATTTTGTATTGAGGCTCCTTTCGGAGCCTTTTTTACATCATATTTTTTAATGCCCTTGCATATTTCAACACTCGAGCAGCTGCTTCCAAATCAGTCAATGCTCCAATCTCTAATAAAGCAATTCCAGTTAAAACTTGTTGAGCCGTTACCAACTGCCCTGTTGGAAGTTCTAATCTATCGTAATGCATTTTAAAGTGTTCCCATTGTACAGATGGGCTCAGTTCCCTTCCTTTTGTCATTCTCATGAGTCGTTTGCACTCCGGTGGAATGGTTTTCCCCTTATCCCATTCTTTGACGGTTCTCACAGTTTTTAAACAAAGTTCAGCAGCTTGTTCGACGGATAAACCACATTCAAATTCACGAAAAATATAATTTTTAGTCATTTCGTGATACTTCATTGAATTGTCCCTCAAAAGAGAGACATTTTATAGGATACGCATATGCAATCGCATTCAACATAAGCAGATATAATGCGCACTGTAATAATGGTTCCTGTGGACTTGCAATCACTAAAGCCAATCCGGCACAAACCATTGAAATGCTTGATAATCCAAGTCCGTTAAACTTTTTTGCAATTCCTTCCCATATTGCTTTTATCCATTGAGAGTTGATTGGTTTATCTCACCTAGCCTGCATTCCCAACCAATTACACGAGAGCCACTTCATTTTCATCTAGTTCATCGAGTCTGAAAGCTTTGCGCTCTTGCTGCCCGATGCTTCTAATCAACATTGAAATCACGAACCTGTGGCTATATGAAGCCGAATATACTTTTCTGGATATTTATAACGATAGCGTTTTCCTTTCCTCAAGTTGGATTTCACATACCGACAAACTTTTTTGTCACCACTACTGGTTACTCTTTTTATTACTGCTTTTTTACCTTTGTGTTCCATCTCTATCATGACATCGCAATAACCTTGGTAGCCATCAAATTTATTGTCCGCTTTCCTTTGAATCTTAGTTTTAATCTTTTTAGCCAATGGGTTCGTTTCCGAGTCGTCAGACAAAGCTGGAGTGCTTACGAAGAGTAAGAACATTAAAGTTATAACGTATCGCATAATTTAAGCCCGTTTATCTTATTGATTAATCAATGATAAATAATTTTTCTATAGATACGAAAATGGGACGCTATATTGCGTCCCATTTAACACGATTAAGTAACTGATATGTAATTAAGCTCGCTTCTTGCCTTTGCTCGCTTTGAAACCTTGATGCGGAAAAACGTTGCGAATCCGCTGTTGGATTTTTTTGGGAACGTCCTTGGAGAAGCTCAAGCGCATGCCGGTTCGCTGGCTATATACCTTCATTTCACCACTAAACGGATTATGTTCACTAATATCTTGTAAGTTATGTTTGAAAGAAGGTGGTAGATGCCCTTTTACGTTACTGATATGGCCGTTATCAAACTTTACTTTTAGCACTGGTCTATCAACTGCGATCAACCAAAAGATCACGATGGCAGCAATTAAGATTACATATAACATTTGGCACTCCCTATCCTAGCTAGATAGCAATTTACTCAAATCCTCTTTGATTGAGGTAACTTTTTGACTCGCTTTTTCACTTCTCGATGCTTCAGAAAGTAGATATTCAATTGCGTCAGATAACGTACAACCGAGCTCGTTTGCTCTGCTAGAAAGCTTTTCCCAAACTCGATAATCTAAATCAATGGACTTTTTCTTTGTATGGACTTGCTCTGCATTGAAATGACGCTTCCTTTTCGCTCGGATAGCCTGCTTGAGTTTGTTGTCCAACTCTTCTGACATGTGGTTTTCTATCCAAGCTAATACAAGCGTAGGTTCGTGTTCAAGCCGTTTTAGCTCTGCAACCGCGGCATCTGCTTCACTTGTATCAATATGTCGGGTAATCGCTTCACCATCTTTCCATTTCTTGATGAGATACTTCCATTTCCACCCACACTCTAGATTCTCAAGCTGCTGATATTTCATTTATTCCGACCCATAAACATAACCTAGTGACAGCGTAACCCAGATAATTTACTTGGGCAAATAAAACTCTTAGAAGTATCGATGTTGATCACTCATTTGTCTAAGTATTGTTCATTGAGTGTTGAATGCCTTGAGCGAACCAAATTGGTGCTAGGGTGTTATAGTCCATTTCGTTATAATGTCGGCAAGATTGAATTACGATGAATTTTAATGAACCAACTTAATTGGCAAGACGTAACACCTTCACTTGAGCAGTACGAAGCACTTTTAAAGTCTGCACCTTCGTTACCAAAGAAGTCTTTTACTGATCTTCAACCGAGGATGTCGGCAACGATATCTCGCTTTTCCAAAATGTCGGGATTGACACGCGTGCTACTCATTAACTGCGTCGATAATTCTGTCTATAGAGAGTTCATCAGTAAAGCTCTTCAGAGTCATTCTAACGCTGCGATTGTTTTGTCGGAATCACTTGATGCCAAGCGTTTATTTGACCGTTACAGTGTTGATGTAAGTGGTGATATTGCCTTCCAACCTGGCTTGATTTCACAAGCTGACGACGGTTATTTGATTGTACCTGCTAATCTCATTCTGGCTAACCCGGGACTTTGGCCGAATATAAAGTCTGCAATTCAACAAAACCTTATCGAGCCACTGAACCTAAGCCCTACTCGCTTACCTACTTCAGTACCGCCATCTAAAGCTTATGATGTAAAACTGATTGTAACTGGGGAAAGAAGTCAGTTAGCAGAGCTAGAATATATCGACGAGGACTTTTGTTCAGGCTTTACCATGTATACCGAAGTTGAAGAAGATATTCATTTGTCAGAGCAGAATTTGACAGATTACTTTGGTTTGGTGAACTGGATATGTTCTCAATATCAGATGCCTCACTTAACGGAATGTGGCTTTAGAAGACTGTTGCTAGCTGGTATGAGATTTACTGAAGATCAACATTATTTGCCGTTAGGTGTAATGTGGCATTCTCAACTTCTAACACTTGCCAGCCAGTTCAGTGATGGCCAAACATTAGATTACGAGTCATTAGATAAAGCGATTGACGACAAGTATTACCGCGAATCCTATCTTCCTCAGCGTGCCGTGTACGATATTTTAGATGGACAAGTCATCATTGAGACAACTGGGGAGCAAGTTGGCCAAATCAATGGCCTAACCGTAATCGATATGGCTGGACACCCTGTGAGCTATGGTGAGCCTGCCAGAATATCGTGTGTAATTCACTTTGGTGATGGCGATGTTTCCGATGTTGAGCGCAAAGCTGAACTTGGCGGCAATCTACATGCGAAAGGCATGATGATTATGCAAGCTTTCTTAAGCTCTGCTCTAAAATTAGATGAACCTCTGCCTTACTCTGCCTCGATCGTATTTGAACAGTCTTATAGTGAAGTTGACGGTGACAGCGCATCTCTCGCAGAACTTTGTTGCTTGGTGAGTGCGTTATCTGAATCTCCAATTAATCAACAAGTTGCGGTTACAGGAGCCGTCGATCAGTTTGGTCGAGTGCAAGCAGTCGGTGGCTTGAACGAGAAAATTGAAGGTTTTTATCAGGTTTGTAAACATCAGGGTTTTACGGGAAATCAAGGCGTTGTCATGCCGAAATCAAACCTTAAACACCTTGCATTACATAAAGATGTAATAGAAAGCATTAAAAATGGTGAGTTCCATATTTGGTCCGTCTCTACGGTAGATGAAGCTATTCCGATTGTTATGAATAAACCCTTCAGAGGCGAAGACGATAGCATTATTGGCAAAATAGCGGAACGTATTGAAAACTTTGAAAGACATGAGCATCCAGAAGGAATTGTGCAGCGCATCAAAAACTGGTTTGTCTAGTACTGATCGGAGTTGTTTAGCGTACACGTGTTCACTAAGATGCAGCTATCAAAAATTGGAGTAATTGATAATGCAAAACAAACGTGATTCTTATAACCGTGACGATCTACTTGCTTCTAGCCAGGGTGAGCTATTTGGACCAGGTTACCCTCAGCTTCCTGCACCAAACATGCTAATGATGGATCGTATTACTAAAATGTCTGAGACAGAGGGCGATTTTGGTAAAGGTTTGATCTTGGCGGAATTGGATATTACTCCAGATTTGTGGTTCTTTGATTGCCACTTCCCTGGTGACCCGGTAATGCCTGGCTGTCTTGGCCTTGACGCGATGTGGCAACTTGTTGGCTTCTTCCTTGGCTGGGTTGGCGGTAAAGGTAAAGGTCGCGCTCTAGGTGTTGGTGAAGTGAAGTTTACAGGCCAAATCCTACCGACGGCGAAAAAAGTAACCTACGAAATCCATATGAAACGCGTCGTAAACCGTAAGCTGGTAATGGGTTTGGCTGACGGTCGTGTATGCGTAGATGGCAAAGAAATCTACGTTGCGAAAGATTTGAAAGTTGGTTTGTTCCAAGACACTTCAAACTTCTAATCACGACTTTAATCGATTTATAAAGGCTCCTATTTAGGGGCCTTTTTGTTTGCCTAGTCTATAAACGTAGAAAAGGCTCCGTAGAGCCCTTTCGAATCCTTCTTTTTGTATGTGGAGAGTTTATTTGTAGAGACCAGATTGTCTTTCATCTCTGGCATCACGCCAACCACCTAACCAATACGACCGAGCATCAACTTGTTGATATGGGCAAGCCTCTTGAGACCTTCCATTCAACCCAGCTTTATAGCCTTGAGATTGAGCTCGTTCTAGGCGATCACGCTTTTGTCTCTTCATAGTTAATTCCTCATACAGGTCCATTTACTAACGTACAGCTGTTATTGTGAAACTTTGATGGAGTTTTTATGACTCCACTTATAAGAATCGATCAAGTTGAGTGATTTCTCAAGGCATAAAAAAAGCAGAGGCTCAAATGTGTGAGCCTCTGCTTGATTTAAAAATTACTGACGATTTTTGACTATTTTCTACGGAACCCAAACAATCCAAGCATGGTCAAAGCTAACCAACCAAGGCCTGCACCTTGACGCTCTGTTGTCGTTGAGTCAACGCTTCGAGACACAATGTCCTTCTCAGTCGCACCTGCAATAGGCACCAATTTTACAGCTACGATTTGCTCATCAGAACTACATGTCGCATTGTTTGCTGTTGTACTGTAACCGCCAGCACATTTCATCGCGGTACCAGAAATCACACCTGCATCGTTGATATCGGTTGCGTCAAGAATACGGAACTGGTTGTTTTGTTCAGAGTAGTCACCGCCATTAGTCAAACTATCTAGGAACCAAGCTTTTCCATTAAATAGTGTTGAAGCACGTTCACTAGTCTCACCACCTACACTATATGGGTAGATAAAACCGCGCTTACGACGTGGCTTACCATCGTCTTCACGCGTCGTTTCCGCATCAAGTTGTCCGACAATTTCATTGTAAGAGTTGATCCCGCCCATCTTACCGCCAGCACCGCTGAAGAAAATTCCGGTACTTGGGTAAAAAGCGTTAATAGAATCCTTACGAACATCATTTACGATAAAGAGACGATTCGGAGCAGAGCCCGTTGGCATTAAGTATCCGCCCGAACGTTTTGCTTCACCAATAGCAACAAAATTTGAGTTAACATCGGTTAATCGTGAGTTTGTATGAACCGTATCATCGCCCTCACGCTGTCTCGCTCCTACAACAACTTTGTTTTTCCAAGTTGCGTTTTCAACGCTACCTTCTGCCTCTAGGGTTCCGACAAAAACAGTAGCATTCAGATAGTTATCATCACTGTATGTGTTGTAACCCACGCCGTAAACCGTTGTTCCATCTGTGACAAGGTCACGCATGCTTCCTTGAGCCAGTCTTTCTCCATCTTTAGATGTGCCACTTGGCCAAGCCAACTCACTGACGGTTCCACTTTGATCCCAAATAGCTGCTTTCGATGTGTGGTGAGCGCCATTGGTATTGCTTGCCGTTCGAGATACACTACCAACGGTAAAAGTGCCATCGGTTTTCCAAGCGTGGCTTTGCACAACGCTCGCGTCGTTATCACCTGTAACAAAATTTGGTTCAATAGGTGCTACGACTGTATTTCTTGTTTCCAGTGTCGACTGGTTTTCACTGCTGACTTTACTTTGATTACCGACAGCTGCACCATCTTCGGTAAGCTGATTGATAACATTGTTATATTCATTTTTATAAGCAGCAGAATCGCCTTCTACAAATGCTAACGCATTAGAAGTAAAGTCTTTACTACGCTCTTTGTTCCATGGGGTCCAGTTTACAGAAGCCCAAGAGTCACAAGTAGAATAGCGAAGCTGGTTATAACAGTAACGTTCAAAATCTTTGAGTTCTTGGATGTAATAAAAGCCCGCGTCCAATCCAAATGGAATTTCCTCACGATAGCTGTTCCCATCCACGGCTTGTGTCGCTGAAATCGGTGTTGTGCGAGTTTCCATCGCAAGCTTAAATTGGTCTGGTGTACAGTTTGCTGCTGCATCAAAACAGCCCAAAGCGAAAGGGGAACCTGTTGAAGGATCTGTACCCGCATCACCTTGCTGAATTGCAACGCCGTAAGCCGTTTGGTAGTCACCGTTTGAACCATGATCCTGAGGTGAAACCTCAACCACTTGATACAATGCCGCCTGTGCGTTCATTGTGGTACCAACCATCATCGCAATGGCGGTCAATTTGAATTTATTACTACAATTCATTGAATTCTTAACTATCCTGTTGCATTGCTTCGAGTTCTTCCCATCTCTCGAATGCGATTTCCAACTCCTGCTCTAGTGCAGCAAGCTGTTCCAATACCGGCTGAGTTTGCTCTACAGGTTTAGCAAAGAACTCTGGATCGTTCACTTGCTCCTGAAGGCTCTCGATATCCGACTCTAATTGTTCTAGTTTAGCTGGTAGAGCTTCTAATTCTCTTTGCAGCTTATACGATAACTTCTTCGAGTTGTTCTTAGGTTGAGTTGTTTTGGGAGTTTCCTCAACCACTTTTTCTTTTTTCGCTGGCTTTTCAACCGCTTGACGAACCGCCAATACCTGCTCACGCTGCTGTCTTGCATCGTGATAACCACCAACAAACTCTTCAATCACTCCGTTTCCTTCGAAGATCCAGCTTGTGGTAACGGTATTATCAACAAACTCTCGGTCGTGGCTAACTAAAAGCAACGTGCCCTGATAGTTGGCAAGCATTTCTTCTAAAAGTTCCAACGTTTCGATATCCAAATCGTTGGTTGGTTCATCAAGAATAAGTAAGTTGTTTGGTTTCAACAAGATACGAGCTAGCAGTAATCGGTTTTTCTCACCACCAGAGAGTGCCTTAACCGGAGTCCTTGCGCGCTTAGGTGCAAATAAGAAGTCTTGAAGATAACTCAGCGCATGACGCTGACGTCCCCCAACCATTACTTCTTGTTTCCCATCCGCTAAGTTATCGATCACTGTCTTTTCTGGATCCAAAATCTCTCGGTACTGATCAAAGTACGCGACTTCTAATTTTGTTCCGCAGTGTAAACGACCAGACTGCGCTTCCAATTGCCCTAATAGCAATTTAAGTACCGTACTCTTACCGCAGCCATTTGGTCCGATAAGTGCAATACGGTCACCGCGCATAATGTTAAAGCTAAAGTTGTCGACGATTGTCTTGCCTTCGTAAGCAAAAGATATGTTTTCTGCTTCAAATACAATTTTCCCTGAACGTGAAGCATCATCGATATTAAGGTTAACTTTGCCTTGGACATCCCGGCGATCGCGACGCTCTTCACGAAGTTTCTTCAATGCGCGTACACGACCTTCATTTCGAGTTCGGCGTGCTTTAATGCCCTGCCGAATCCAAACTTCCTCTTGAGCAAGCTTTTTGTCGAATTCAGCATTCTGCATTTCTTCAACGCGGAGCATCTCTTCTTTTTCTTCTAGGTAGTTGTCGTAATCACCAGGGAAAGAAGCTAATTGCCCGCGATCTAAATCAACAATGCGTGTTGCCATTGATTTGATGAACGCACGGTCGTGAGAAATAAAGATGATCGAGCCTTTGAAGTCTTTTAAGAAGTTCTCTAACCATTCGATAGTTGTTACATCAAGATGGTTTGTTGGCTCATCAAGAAGCAATACATCAGGGTCACAAACCAGCGCGCGAGCCAAAGCAGCTTTACGCTGCCAGCCACCGGATAAATCGGTTAGTTTGGTTTCTGGGCTTAGTTTTAAAGCACCAAGTACGTTCTTGACACGGTCATCAAAACGCCAAGCATTAGAATGGTCAAGCTGCTCTTGAACCTTGGCTAAACGGTTGATGTTTTTCTCACTCGGGTCTTGAGCAACAAGATCGAGAAGATCGTGATAGATCTTCAGTTGTTCGCCGATTTCAGCCAAACCGCCAGATACGTATTCGTAAACCGTACCCTCTTGATTACGCGGTGGATCTTGTTCAAGTCGAGAAACAACGACGTCTTGAGTGATTTGAATCTTGCCGTCGTCCAACAAAATGTCGCCGGCAAGCACTTTCATTAACGTGGACTTACCTGCTCCGTTGCGACCCACTAAACAAACGCGTTCGTTTTCTTGAAGAGCGAACTCCGCTTTGTCCAGCAATGGGTGGTCACCAAATGCAAGTTGTGCGTTATGAATGGTAAGTAATGCCATTATTATCCAACCAATGTGTGAGTTGTTCTAAGTCAAACGGCCAGTTCAACTCAGAATCTTGATACTTTAATACGGGTATTGTGACGCCGTAACGAGAAAACAGTGCATCATCGAACGCAATATCAATGATATCTGTTTGCTCGGCCAAACCAATTTGGTCTACTAGAGCAAATGCCATCTCACAAAGATGGCATCCCTCCGTGCTATACAATATCAGCACGTATTAATCCTTTTGTTTATACTACGCGTGCGTTACTAGCCAACAGTTATGAATCTGTTTATTACGCGCAAAATCTAATGGTAACGTTTGAGAAGAAATATTCTGAGCCTTCAAACCAAGTTCGGCCAGCGACTCTTCATCCATCTTGAAGTGGCGCTTGTTATTAGAGAATACGATAGTGCCTTCACTTCTTAGTAAACGTTTAAGATTCTTCATCAGTTTAATGTGGTCACGTTGTACGTCGAATGATGTTTCCATACGCTTAGAGTTAGAGAACGTAGGTGGATCAATAAAGATCAAGTCGTACTCACCTTTCGCGTTTTCTAGCCATTGCAAACAGTCTGCTTGTTCATAGCGATGCTGACGTCCTACACAGCCGTTAAGCTGCATATTGTCTTTCGCCCAGTTCAAGTAGGTATTTGACATATCAATAGTCGTTGTGGAACGAGCGCCACCAACCGCTGCGTGAACCGTCGCACTCCCAGTATATGCAAACAAGTTTAAGAAATCTTTACCTTGCGCCATTTCACCTAAGCGACGACGAGTGATCTTATGATCCAAGAACAAGCCAGTGTCTAGGTAGTCATGAAGGTTTACGATCAGCTTCACACCGTACTCGTTTACTTCAAGCGTCTCTGATACCTGACCTAATTTTTGGTATTGGCTGCGACCCTTCTGCTTTTCACGAACTTTAAGTACAACTTTGTTCGCTTCGACACCTGTCACCTGAATCGTTGCACGAATAATATCCGTTAGGCGTCGTTTTGCTTTTTCTTCTGGAATGTTTTTTGGCGCAGCATACTCTTGAATTACGATTTGATCGCAGTATACGTCTATCGCCACATTATATTCAGGAAGGTCAGCGTCATAGATTCGGTAGCAATCAAGCTTCTCTTTACGAGCCCACTTGCCAATCTTGCCAATGTTTTTCTTTAAACGATTTGAAAAATCTGGTGCGATTTGAACATTAGTATCAGCACCCTTCACTTCATCAGCACTGCGCTCTGCAATACTGTAGTTCTTTTGGTGACAAGGTAACGCACCATTATTCAATTTAAATTGTTTATCAGCACGCATACGAAGACAGCTCAGCAGCTCGTCTGAACTCGAGAAGATAGAGGCTTTGCATCCACCAAACTCAGATTTTAGCTGTCCACCAAATGCGGTGTAGAGCGCAATTAGCCCCGGCTCAGTTCCTAGACGTTCACCGTAAGGTGGGTTTGAAACGATAACACCGTGTTCGAATCCTGCAGGACGAGTAATGGTTGCAGCATCACCTTGTGCGAACTCAATCAATTCTTCAACGCCTGCTCTGCGCGCGTTTTCTTGAGCAACTTTTAATACTTTAGGGTCGTTATCGAAGCCAAAAAACTTAGCGTCAACTTTCTTGACACCTCGTCTAGCTTGAACATTAGCCTCTGATTTAATCTCTGCCCAAGTCTCTGGTTCAAAGTCTTCCAACACTTCGAAACCCCATTGCTTTCGCTTAACGCCAGGAGCCATGTTGGCAGCCATCATCGCAGCTTCAATAAGCAAAGTACCAGAACCGCACATTGGATCGAGTAATGGTTGATGCCCATCCCAGCTACAACGCATGATAATCGCAGAAGCAAGCGTTTCACGTAACGGGGCACGACCCGATTCTGGTCGGTAGCCACGTTGATGCAAACCACTGCCTACCATATCTATCCCAAGCAACGCTTTATCTTTATGCAAACGAACGTGAATACGAACATCTGGGCGTTCTTTACTGATGTTGGGACGCGGCAAACCTTTATTTTCAAAGCAATCTACGATGCCATCTTTGACTTTCATCGCACCGTACTGGCTATTTCTGATCTCACGGTTTGTGCCGTTAAAGTCCACAACAAAACGTTTAGAGCTATGAAATTGGTTAACCCAGTTAATAGCAGATGTAGATAAATACAAGTCCATGTCGTTGTTACACGTGAACTCAGATAAAACACGTACAAATCGAGACGCTAAACGGCTCCACAAACAACAGCGATAAACCTGTTCGTTTGTCGCTTTAAATTTTACGCCTGCCTGTACTGGTTTCGCATTTTCAATGCCTAGTTTAGTCAGTTCTTCAACAAGCAAATTTTCCATGCCATTTGAAGTTACCGCGAGATATTGATTCATAGTGTTCTTTCGCTGATAAAAAATGGCTTCAATTATACCTGACTTTACGATCAATGCCTCGTTTTTAAAGGAATTTCCCCACCTGTTAGTTCAAATCATCACCAACAAAATGATCTGAAACTTTCAACATCTTTAATTTGAGTGTTTTTTATTCACGAACGAAATTTTGTTCCCTTGGCAAGAAGTGAATACTTATTTACATTGATTTTGGTATATACCAGGACATAGTTATTGATGTAAGTTACTTACATTTTTGCCTTATAGGGGAATAAATGGGGTCATTTTAAGCGCTAGATTGCCTAGTTAAGGGAGTCATCAGATTGAAATAAGTAAAATAAAAGTGACCAGCTTCATGTTTGCATGCATAGAAAACATACAGTTTCATGGCTGATGGGGCTCTAGTATCAAAGGAAAGGACAAAAAAAATCGACCTAACGAGGTCGACTAATGCAAACAAAGGAACGAAATAAAGAAAAAATTAAACAGGTTTACCCCACCATTGCCATAGGGGTTATTGCAAAGAGGTGATTTGCACAAGCCATGCGGTCATGCATTACTTTAATCGGCTGCCCAAACTGAAGCGCCTTATTGCCATCAAGCACAAACGCTTCTTGGTTAACATAAGCACATAAGCTCGACGTCTCGCCTGGTTCTAACACGATGAACATGCCATCAGAATATTGGTTTGTTAGAAAGACCATGTCCCCTTCTTCAGGCTCGTAACCTGAGGACTGTGCGTCAAAGAACCAGCTTTTAGGCTGTACAGGTTTATGAAAGCGCTTTGCTGCAACACAATACAGTGTTAACTCAGCTTGGCGGTATTCGCTGATATCGAGGCATCGAATACGTTCATTAAACGTTTGGAATGCACTGGCGTCATCAACGGTAAATTCATTGTTTGAGAAGGCACAGTTAACCAACAATTTTCGGGATAAATTGGTTTGGAAAATCATTTCCTCCCCCAGATCCAGCATTAAGCAAGCTTTTTGCTCGTCAAAATACCAATTCCATTTGTCGCTGGGTTTAAGCATTATTCCGTTCTCTCTTGACTAGTTAAATCAGTGGTAAAGAGGTAAGACGCTTAATTACCTACTCGTGATTTTTAAATTTTACAAACGAACGGATAAAAAAAAAGAGGAAACAAAGTCCTCTTTTTTATGTAATAGCTACTGATTTTTCAGTGGTTTTTGATGTGTATGTTAAAGATTCTTAACAATATCACGTACTAGGCCTGGGCCGTGGTAAATAAAGCCGGTGTAGACTTGAACAAGTTTAGCGCCTGCCATCAGCTTTTCTTTGGCTGCAACATAGGAATCCACACCACCAACACCGATAATTGGAAGTTTGTCTCCTAGCTCTTCATGAAGCTTACGTACAACTTCCGTAGAGCGTGATTGCACAGGGCGACCACTTAAACCACCGGCCTCATTGGCGTGTTTCATCCCTTCTACGATCGTGCGATCCAGAGTTGTGTTAGTCGCGATCACACCATCTATATTGTTTTTCAATAAAGAATCGCAGATTTGGCAGATTTCTTCGTCACTCAAATCAGGCGCAATTTTTAATGCTAGCGGGACGTATTTGTTGTACTTCTCTGACAGTTCTGCTTGTTTCGCTTTTAATTCAGAAAGTAGTTCATCAAGCGCTTCACCATATTGAAGTGAACGAAGACCCGGAGTGTTTGGTGATGAGATATTAACCGCAATGTAGCCTGCGTACTCATACACTTTCTCCATACAAATCAGGTAGTCCTCTGCCCCTTTCTCAATTGGTGTGTCTTTGTTTTTACCAATATTAATTCCGAGAACACAGCTGAATTTTGCTTGCTTTACATTCTCGACCAAATTATCAACGCCTAGGTTGTTAAAGCCCATGCGATTGATGATACCTTCAGCTTCGACTAAGCGAAATAAGCGTGGTTTATCATTCCCTGGTTGCGGACGAGGTGTTACTGTGCCAACTTCGACAAAGCCAAAGCCCATGGCATCAAATGCTTCAATGCATTCACCGTTTTTATCTAAGCCAGCCGCAAGACCTACTGGGTTACGGAATGTTAGTCCCATACACTCAACTGGACGAGTTGGTAATTGTTGGCGGTAAAAGAGATCAAGTGGTGTGCCGTTAAAGCGTTGGAAGTTCTTGATTGCAAGATCGTGTGCCTTCTCGGCATCGAGTTGGAAAAAGCCAGTTCTGGCTAGACGGTAAAGCATTGTGCCTCCGAAAGAAAAAAGCCCCGTATAAACGGGACAATATTATTTACTGTTTTTCATCGTAATTCAATGAAAATGAATGTATTAAGTAAAAACCTATATCTTTCTAATATTTTCAAATATAAAACAAACAATTAGAGTAAGATTTCAACAATAAAATTTATAACTAACCACCCTAAAGCAATCGATTTCAGCCTATTTTAACTTCCCAACGCTGTAACTCACCCGCACTATAGTAGAAACGATGAGCAACAAAAAAGCCTCGCTAAATAACGAGGCTTTTACTTACAATTTGACTAGCTCATCTACTCTTTCGACGAACAGTTGAGATTCAAGAGTACTAATTCTCGAAGTGCTACAGAAAACTTAGCAAATTCGTGGACAGAGCCAACTTTGAACTCATTCAAGATGCTTTCCCAACGGTGCAGTGATTGCTCGTTAGTTTCCATCCAATCTTCTAACGCTTTCATCACGTCTAGCTCTTCCGTTGCACAGCCGCAATTTAATACCTGAGCCGTAAGTTGACGTTGTTGCCAGTCCAGATCTTCTCGGAATGCAGCTCTTGCCAGTGCCTGCCAGTTATTATCAACGGCTTGGCTGTTAATTTGCTTCAAGAACCAGTGTAACGACAAACGGTCACCTAAGTTAAAGTAGAGCTTCGATGCTTGCTCAACCGTTTTACCTGTTTCACTCGCCACTGATGAAATATCCAGTGCAGATTGTAAGCTTGATAAGCGGGCAACTTGATGTGCAAGTTTCTCTTCAACCCCTTTCTCTATCCAACCTTGAGCCAACTCATTGTGTTCTTCAACTTCAGACTCAACTAACATAGTGTCTAGGGTTTCAGTGATAACATTGACATCTTGCTTGTAGATAGCAATCAACTCACCGACCGTGCATTTGCCGCTACGGTTACGAAGCAACCAGCGTGCAATTCGACGCAGTGCTCGGCGCACGTAAAACATAATTTCGTATTGAGCTTGCGCTGTCGCAACGTTATCAAGTTTGCGAGTTTGCTTGAGGATTGCTTCTAAATCAAAGATTTCTCTAGCCGCACTGTATGCGTTAGCAATATCGACAACACTTGCACCGGTTTCTTCTTGCAAACGAGTGACGAAGTTACAGCCCATTTCATTAACCATCTGGTTAGCCAATGCTGTAGCGATAATTTCAGCTCGCAGTGGGTGATTAACCATTTGATCTTTATAGTTACGTCGTAACGCACTTGGGAAATATTCAACAAGCTGTTTCGCATGGAATTCATCATTCGCGATTTCATCCGTAACAAGTTGCTGTTTAAGTACCATTTTACCGTAGGCAACTAACACTGATAGCTCAGGGCGAGTCAGACCTAGTCCCTGTTTTTCACGCTCGATTAGCGTTTCATCATCAGGGATGTATTCGAGAGCACGATCCAAGTACCCTGCTTTTTCCATGGTATGGATGAATCGAATTTGTTCCTTAACAATGCCAACACCTTGCTGTTCAGTAACGGAGATCGACTCAGATTGACGGTAAGCATCATCTAAGACAATTTCACCCACTTCGTCTTCCATAGACTCTAGAATTTGGTTACGTTGCTTAACCGTAAGATCGCCATTTGAAACCAGTCCATTAAGGAAGATCTTGATGTTGACTTCATTATCCGAACAGTCAACGCCACCCACGTTATCAACGAAGTCTGTGTTCACTCGGCCGCCAGTCAGTGCGTATTCAATACGACCAAGCTGAGTCATACCCAAGTTACCGCCTTCGCCAACCACTTTTGCTCTTAAGTCACGACCGTCAATGCGTAGCATGTCGTTAGCACGGTCACCAACATCCGTATGAGTTTCTGTCGAGGCTTTAACGTAAGTGCCGATACCACCATTCCAAAGCAGATCGACTTTCATTTTCAAGATCATCTTAATCAGATCATTAGGCGCTAAAGATGCTTTCTTAGTCCCTAACATTTTCTGAATTTCTGGTGTCAATTGGATCGATTTTGAATGACGAGAGAAGATACCACCACCTTGAGAGATCAAATCTTTATTGTAATCTTCCCAGCTTGATCTTGGCAGATTAAACAAGCGGTTACGCTCTTCCCAGCTGGTGGCTGAATCTGGATTTGGATCAATAAAGATGTGCATGTGGTTAAAGGCAGCTTGCAATCGAATATGCTTCGATAACAGCATACCGTTACCGAACACGTCACCTGCCATATCACCTACGCCGATTGCGGTAAAATCAGTAGTCTGGCAGTTGATGCCCATTTCACGGAAGTGACGCTTAACAGATTCCCAACCACCTTTTGCAGTGATACCCATCGCTTTGTGGTCGTAACCATTAGAACCACCTGAAGCGAATGCGTCACCTAACCAGAAGTTGTACTCTGCAGAAACAGAGTTCGCTAGGTCTGAGAATGTTGCTGTGCCTTTATCTGCCGCCACTACTAGGTATGGGTCATCTTCGTCATGGCGCACAACGTTCTGTGGTGGCACAACTTCACCTTCAATGATGTTATCCGATACATCAAGTAGCGCACGAATAAATCGTTTGTAACAACGTTGGCCTTCAGCAAAGATCTCATCACGGGTTGTGAGAGATGGCTGGCGTTTACAAACAAAGCCGCCTTTTGCACCCACAGGTACGATAACGGTGTTCTTAACTTGCTGAGCTTTTACGAGACCAAGAATCTCTGTACGGAAATCTTCTTGACGGTCTGACCAACGTAAACCACCACGAGCCACTTTTCCGCCACGAAGGTGAACACCCTCAATATCTGGTGCGTACACAAAGATCTCGAACGCGGGTACAGGCTGCGGAATCTCTGGAATATCGCTCGGTTTCATTTTCAAAGATAACCAAGGCTTAGGTTGCTTGCTTTCGTCCAATTGATAGTAGTTAGTACGAAGTGTCGCCATGATCATGTCGATGTAACGACGAATAATACGATCATCATCCAAGCTCTCTACACGATCCAACTGCTCTGTTAGCTTTTTAATCAGATCGTTTTGGCCTTTTTCACTGCCTTTGTGTTTCGGATCGAATCGCTTGGTGAACAGCTTGACTAGACCTGTTGCTAAGTCTGGGTAGTGGCTTAGCGTGTCTTCGATGTATTGTTGACTGAATGGGAAACCGACTTGGCGCATGTATCGAGCATAAGCACGAAGAATGGAAATCTCACGCCCAGATAGCGACGCACCTAGTACCAATCGGTTAAAACCATCACTTTCAAGGTTGCCCGCCCAAATTGCGGCAAATGCTTGTTGGAAACGATCACGAGCCTCACGAAGATCAACCGTTTTCTCGCTCTTGTGCAGCATAGAGAAATCAAGGATCCAGAATGTCTGTCCGTTATTTTTCTCGATCTCATACGGTGATTCACCGATCACTCGTAAGCCAAGGTTTTCAAGCATTGGCATTACGTCAGAAAGATGGATTGGCTCATCGCGGTGGTATAACTTCAAGCGAACAGCTTTTGAATCCGCCCCCTCTTCTTGAGGTCGGTAGAACAACATGCCAAGTTTATTATCATCACTTAACGCTTCTAAGCGTTCAATATCTGCAACCGCAGAACCTGGCATCATGTCCTCTTTATATGAGCGAGGGAACGCACTCATGTATTCTTTTGAAAGAGGAAGGCCTTTGCTTTCACCAAAGTTAGCAATGATGGATTCTTTTAGTCTGTCATCCCAAGAGGTAGAAACTTCCATTAGGTTTTGCTCGATCTTTTTCACGTCTACGTCAATGTTGTTATTGTCTACACGAACAATGTAATGTGTTCTCGCTAGTGGGCTTTCTGAGAAGAACGTTGTAAATTCAACCTCTTGCTCGCAACCAAAGTACTGCTTAAGAATGCGTTGAGTTTGACGACGTAACTCTGTGTTGTAACGATCTTTAGTGACATAAACCATGCAGCTAAAGAAACGACCAAATGGGTCCTTACGAACAAATAAACGCAGTAGGTCACGATCTTGCATTTGTACAACACCCATACCCACCTCAAGCAGCTCTTCTTCATTTGCTTGAAGTAGTTCATCGCGTGGGTAGTTTTCTAAGATATTGTGCAATGCTTTGTATGAATACGATCCGTGACGATATCCGCTCGCTTCAAGGATACGGTCCACTTTTTCACGGATCAGAGGGATGCTTTGTACCGCTTGGTTATACACGGCAGAGGTATATAGACCAGTAAAGCGATGCTCACCTATTACTTTACCGTTTTCATCAAACTTCTTAATACCGATGTAATCAGTATAAGCTGGACGGTGAATACGAGATGCTTTGTTACCTTTTGTGATGATCAGAGCGTATGGCTTTTTCGCTTCTAACCGCGCTGAATCTGAAAGCTCAGATAGCTTGACGCTACGGACGCGCTTGTCATCAGCAAATAGACCAAGTCCTTTCTCTTTAGCAGGAACAAGCTCGGTATCACCATTGACTTCTTCTAAGTCATAATCTTTGTAACCCATAAAGGTAAAATTATGATCTTCTAGCCAACGAAGAAATGCGATCGTTTCGTCCATACGATCCGTTTGGATAGAAACACGATCTTTATTTTTCTCAAGTTCATCAGTCACAAGCTTAAGCTTATCAACCATTTGCTTCCAGTCATCAACGACTAAACGAGTGTCAGATAGAATTTTTAACAGCTCTTCTTTAAGCGCTTGCATCTCTTCTTTACTAGTAAGGCGGTCTACCTCGATATGGAACAGTGATTGAAGAACACCACCCTCACCGTTTACGTCGGTAACTTGGCCTTTTTTATCACGCTGTATCTGTGTTGGGTTGTTTAACATTAGGTGGCAAACAAGGTCCAAACGCGCTAAAGCCATTTTGACTGAGTCCACTAAGAATGGACTATCTGGAACAACAATTTCTACGATTGTGTGTGTGGATTGCCAGCCTTGACGACTTACGGTCGGGTTAAATACTCGTACCGAAATCTCTTCTGGTTTTTTTTCATTGATATGGTGCCAAAGGCTGACGACAGCACCATAAAGATCGGATTCGTTTCGCTGAATCAGGTCATCATCAGCAATGTTACTGAATAAGTGTTGAGCAAGTTTAGTTACAAGCGTTTGGTGAGAAAGCTCGAGTTTGTCTTGAATCAGTTGGTAAACTTTTTCAAGCAGAACCGGCACTACATTTTCACGCGCGGTCATATTCACACTCCACATTAGAATTGTTGTTTTGTAGGGGGACTTAGTAGCTAGGTTGTTACCTTAGAAACTAAGCATAGGTAATGCATGTGCCCATTGTAAAAGCATAATTACAAATGTTTAACAACTAATCGTGGTGGTAAGAGGTGAAATGTCCGATTCTGTGACTAAGATTCCTATTTAACTCTCTGCAAATACAATACATCACAGAGTTTCTAACTTAAGAAACTTATTATTTTGGTCAGTTGTTAGTCTAAACTGGCCTTTAATGCCTAATTGACTAAGAAATGGTCTAAATCGTGCGGCGGGTAACTGCAAACGTAAACCATTATGTGTGACGACTTGAACAACACTTGCCGCGCCAGAATAATGGGATAAAAACGTTTGATATGAAATGTTGAGGTTGAAGTAGTAATAGTTCATGAAGTAAAAACTAAGTGACATAAACAATAAGGTGGCCTTAATGACCACCCTATTGTGTTGTTTACTATTCGTCTAGTGCTTTAGTCACTTTTTCGAATAAGTCTTTAGCAAGATTATCCATTGCTTTGAGCTTTTCAAGTTCTGCTTTGATCAAAGCTTGGCGACCTTCATCGTATTTACGGAACTTAAGCAAAGGATCAATCATTCTAGATGCGACTTGTGGGTTCGAATCATTAAGTTGGCGAAGGATTTCTCCTGCAAATTGGTAACCTGCACCGGATTTATCATGGAAACGTACAGGATTAGCACTTAAGAACGAGCCAATCAAACTGCGCGTACGGTTCGGGTTCTTCAAACTAAATGCTTCGTGGTTCATGGTTGCTTTTACTTTTTCAAGTGCATCCTCTGCAGGATTGCTACCTTGAAGTGCAAGCCACTTGTCCATAACCAAACCATCGTGCTTCCATTTATCGCTATAGTCTGCCATAAGAGCTTCACGACACTCAAGCTGAGCACTATTTGCCGCACTCATCGCTGCAATCGTATCTGTCATGTTATTTGCAGATGCGTATTGCGCTTTCACTAAATCATTACCTTTTTCCGTATGTGCTAGGTATTGCAGACAACGGTTACGTAATGCACGCTTGCCAATCGCAGCATGATCGATCGTGTACTCTGTTTGCTTCAGTGTATGATAAGTTGCACTTAGCTCATCTTCTAACTCTTGGGAAAGTGACACTGTAATGCTGTTTAGAACTTTGTCTACGGCATCGATGTCAATTTGCTGGTACCAGCCAGTAATCTCATTAATTGAAGGCAAAGAGAAAACTTGAGCAATGAAAGCTGGCTCAAGCGTCTCATCCAATAGCACACCACGGAACGCATCTATCACGCCTTCAGAAAGCGATACTTCTTGTCCGGCTTGAACGTTTTTCACGTTCTGACGAATGTACTTAGCCAATAGCATTTGGCTTGCATCCCAACGAGCAAAGTCATTCGTCGCGTGTTTCATCAAGAAGACTAATTCATCATCACTGTAGTCGTATTCTAGTTTTACTGGTGCCGAAAATTCACGCAACAAAGATGGCACTGGTTGTTCTTCGACATTCTCGAATACGAACGTTTGCTTATCTTGTTTAATATCTAGCACGTTGTGAACAGATTCACCGTTAATCAGCAACGGGATAACTCGACCTTTCGAATCGTACAGCTCGATATCAAACGGAATGTGCAGCGCTTGCTTCTCAGCCTGGTCTTGCGTTGGCTCCGTAAATTGCTCTACCGTTAGTGCGTAAGTTTTTGCATTGGCATTGTATTCGCTATTTACGCGCAGCGTCGGTGTACCAGACTGGCTGTACCATAGACGGAATTGTTTTAAATCGACACCGGTGGCATCTTCCATTGCAGAAACAAAGTCTTCACATGTGGCAGCAGTACCATCGTGACGTTCAAAGTAAAGTTTCATCCCTTTTTGGAAGCCCTCTTCGCCAAGGAGTGTATGGTACATGCGAATAACTTCGCTGCCCTTTTCATACACTGTTAGCGTGTAGAAGTTGTTCATCTCAATGACTTTGTCAGGACGAATTGGATGTGACATTGGACTTGCATCTTCTGCAAACTGAGGGCCACGGATGATACGTACGTTATCGATACGGTTATCTGCGCGAGAGCCTAAGTCAGAAGAGAATTCTTGGTCACGGAATACGGTTAAGCCTTCTTTTAGACTTAGTTGGAACCAGTCACGGCAAGTGACACGGTTGCCAGTCCAGTTGTGAAAATACTCATGACCGATCACAGCTTCGATACCTAAGTAGTCACGATCGGTCGCCGTTTGGTCATTCGCCAGAACATACTTTGAGTTAAAGATGTTTAGGCCTTTGTTTTCCATTGCGCCCATATTGAAGAAATCAACGGCAACGATCATGTAAATATCCAGATCGTATTCAAGGCCAAAGCGTTCTTCATCCCACTTCATCGAGTTGATCAGCGATGTCATCGCATGGCCTGCACGATCTAAGTTACCTTTATCAACAAAGATTTCTAAATCAACACTGCGACCTGACATCGTTGTGTATTTGTCACGCAGTACGTCAAAGTCCCCTGCGACAAGAGCAAACAAGTAAGCTGGCTTTGGATGCGGGTCCTGCCATTGAACCCAATGACGACCGTTCTCTGCATCGCCTTCTGCAATTCGGTTACCATTGCTCAGCAAATATGGATAAGCGGTTTTATCTGCGATCACTTTTGTCGTGTACTTTGCCAGAACATCAGGACGATCTAAGTAATAAGTAATACGACGGAAGCCCTCGGCCTCACACTGAGTACAAAATGCGCCGCCTGATTTGTACAAACCTTCGAGTGCTGTATTCGCTTCAGGATCAATTTTGGTGACGATTTCAAGTTCAAACTCGGATGGAAGATCGGTCAGTACAAGCGATGATTCTTTCACTTCGTGATGAGCCCAATCCTCACCATTTACTTTTACAGCGCGTAGCTCAAGCCCTTCGCCATCGAGTTCTAGCGTTGTTATATCGCCTTTTTGAACAACCTTTGATATCGCCGTAACGATGGTGTCATTGTCATAAAGATCAAACGTAAGATCGATATCGGTAATCGCGTGAGATGGCTCTTGATAATCTTTACGATATTTGGCCTGGGGAGCTTGGGACATGAGCATAAATCCTTGTATGTCGAACAACAAAAATACCAGACTGCATGATCAAAAATGCAGTTCTGGTATCACTATATAAGCTATTTGTAGGGGTTGTGGTATCAGAATACAAGTCTTTCCATCAAAAAACGGAGCTTTTAGTGCTCTAGCTCCGTTTTTTGATTAACATTTAAACAACATTGACAATTTACCGTATGCTCGCGTAATTTGTCGTAGCAAGATAAGCTATCAAGGCGTTACCCGATTAAGTACCGCGTACATATCGCCATTTGAATCTTCAATCGTTAATTCATTTTTGTTGAGCTTATAGGTGGTCCCGTGCTCGCCATTTTCATAGAGCAAGACTAAATATTCATCTTCTGTGTAGAAAACACCTTGCTTGATTGACTCATCCCCTTCTTCGTTGGATACCCGAAACATAAACACGAAGTCAGGTTGAAGTATCAGATCCATATGGTTGATGTTGTTTGCCACAAGGCCATCTCCGGATACATAAGAGCTAGACCATATGCCCGCTAGCGAGTTAGACAACCCTTTAGTAAAAGTCACACCATTAAGATCAAGCGTATTGTGATTATTGCGATAGGCATAAATTTGAGGCTCATCTGTGTTTAAGCCAAGAACGATGGTGTCTTCATTGGCGTTATACAATCCTTCCCAATGATCGACAGAATAATCTTTCTTTTGAATATCAATAGAAAAGCTGTAGTCGGAACCCAGTGACAGTTTTATCGCACGAAAATTTTCAGCCGACTCTTCGGGGTTTGGGTTCATTAAATACCAGTCTCCGATGAGAAACGGCGTGTCAAAGTGACTTAATTCATCTTCTCTGGTGTTTTCTCCGCTAAACACACTAAAGCAGCAAAAGCTAAGTAAAATAAAGAACCATTTCATATCGGCATCCTTATCGTTTTCTTTTAGCTTAGGCAGTAGTCCTCACTTTCGCGAAATTTTAGATGTAGATCACGTAAATTATTGGGAAAAAATAAGCGAATATCTTACTTGATACTCAATACAAACAAAGATGAAAAGACATAAAAAAAGAGTGAGCCTGAAAGACTCACTCTTTTTACTTTGAATTGCCAGTTATTATGACTGATTTTTCTGCTTGAGTAGATCAACCATAATCGCGACAGACTCATCTAAATAAACATCAGGCGCTTCATAATCTTTAGGTATATCATCCAATGTTTTGAATGCTTCCTTACCTAAAGCAGCTTGACGCTCATTGATGCGTTGCAAACGAAGTGCTTCCGCTTTATCCGATTCAGCCTTGCGAACTTTCTCGTTCAAAGACAACATATTATCGTCTTTTTCTTTACGATACTTCTCTATGTCTTCATTGATGAAACGGAATTCCATCTCATCAGAAATACGCTTGTTATGAAGAGCGGTGAGTTTTTCAACTAGTGCTTCGTTGCTTGGGAAGGTTTGATATTTTGCTTTATCAATCTGATCCCAAGGTAGTGCATTGTCTTCTACACTTTCACCCGTTTCAGAAGCTTCAATTGGTGTTGGGTACGAAATATCGGGTGCAACACCGCGATTTTGCGTACTTCCACCGTCAATACGGTAGAACTTCTGAATCGTGTACTGAACGTAGCCTAGCTCTTTATCGAAAAGATCGTAGATATGATTCAGTGAACGATGCTGTTGAACCGTACCTTTACCGAAAGAATTTTCACCTAAAATAATGGCACGATTATAATCTTGCATCGCTGCTGCAAAAATTTCAGACGCTGAAGCACTGTAGCGGTTAATCAACACCGTCAGCGGACCATCATAGCTCACTTTTCCGTCAGTATCGGCGTTCACCTTAATACGACCATAGCTGTCACGAACTTGAACAACAGGACCTTCTTTAATGAATAACCCTGTTAATGCTGTCGCTTCCGTTAATGCACCACCACCGTTGTTACGTAGATCAACGATTACGCCGTCAACGTTTTTGGTTTTTAACTCAGCAAGCAGTTTATCGGTATCTTTCGACAAACCGACGTAGAAACTTGGCACTTCTAAAATACCAATCTTCTTACCATCTTTTTCGATGATCTCCGACTTCACTGCGCGATCTTCTAGACGAACTTTGTCACGAACAATTGTGACAATGTAACTCTTAGCATCGTTACCTTCTGGCAAGATCTGTAGATTAACCTTTGTGCCTTTTGGGCCTTTGATTAATTGAACTACATCATCCAGACGCCAACCGATCACGTCGACAATCTCTTCACCGTCTTGTCCAACACCGATGATTCGATCCCCTTCGCCAAGCTGCTTGCTCTTCGACGCAGGGCCACCAACAACAAGTGAACGAATTACTGTGTAATCGTCAGTCATTTGCAGAACGGCACCAATGCCTTCCAGAGAAAGGTTCATTTCCGATTGGAATTGCTCAGCATTACGTGGAGAAAGATAGCTAGTATGAGGGTCGACTTGTCGGGCGAAGGCATTCATATATAACTGGAATGCATCTTCGTTATTAGTCTGTGTGATCCGCTTCATCGCGTTGTTATAACGCTTCTCTAAAACCTCTTTAATCTCTGGCCACTCTTTGCCAGTCAGTTTCAGATTTAACGCGTCATATTTCACACGCTTGCGCCACAACTCGTTGAGCTCTGCTTCGTCTTTTGGCCATGCAGCTTCAGAACGGTCTAACTCTATCTCGTCATCAGTATCAAACTTGATCTCTTCGTCGAGTAGCGTTAACGCATAAGCAAAGCGCTCGAAACGCTTTTGCATTGAGAGGTTATAAACATCAAAAGCAATTTGGTTGTTACCAGCTTTTAGCTGATCATCAAGCTCAATTGACCAGTCTTTAAAAGAGTCGATGTCCGCTTGAGTAAAAATATTTCTATTATAATCAAGCAATTCTACATAGCGTTCAAAGATCGCTTTGGAGAAATCATCATTGAGGCTGAAATGCTTATAATGAGAGCGGGTAAATCGAGAGGTGACTCGTTTGCTAGCTGTTTCGTGCTGAACTTCAGGAGCGAGAACCGGCAAGTCATCTTTATGTAGTTTGGCTTCGAGAGCCTGAGCTGATGCTGCTAGCCATAAGCTAGCAGCAATCAGTGTCACTTTTGAACGGCAATTCATGCGTAGGAGTATCTCCTTTATGCGCGCAAGTGCTCCGCTTTCACAACCATTTGTAGGCCGTTAGCAAGTTGAACACGTACATCATCCTTATTGATTTCAACAATGGTCGCTGCCATGTTTCCTTTGCCCATGTTCACGTTAACTGCGTTACCTACTGTGATTTCATCAGCATTTAGAGCGCGCGTTTCTACAGGCTTAGTTGGTTTTTGTACTTTTGGTTTGTTAGTACGACGAGGCTGTTGAGGCTTTTTAGCCGCTGGTTTCGCTTTCGCCTTACCCTCTTCACGAGCTTTTTGTGCTTGTTCTTTACGACGAGCTTGAACTTTCGCCTTGCTTTCTGCAAGTGTCGCTTTCGCGTGTTCAACGTGCTCTTCTTCTAGCTCACCACAAGGGTTGCCGTCTAGGTCTACACGTACTGCACCTGGTTTTACACCATGTAGGTAACGCCATGATGAAGTGTACTGTCTTAACGCTGCACGAAGCTGTGTTTTGCTTACTTTTTCGTCTTCACTTAGACGTTCCGCAAGATCTTGAAAAATACCAATTTTCAGAGGTTTTGCTTCACCTTCTAAAGTAAAGCACTTAGGGAAACATTCAGCAATATATGCAATAACTTCTTTGCTGTTTTTTAACTTTTCAGTCATGAGGGTTCCTGATTTGAGCGGATTTCCGCGAAGCATTAAGAAAAAATATTCTCGTATTATAGTGACATGCCAAGGAAAAACCACACTCGAGGGCTAATTTATGCGTCGTTCGCGTGTGAATTAAGCAGCTTTTCTACTTCAGCCATGAAATGAGTGAGACCTTCTTCGTCTGTTTCATTGAATCGACCAATACTTGGGCTGTCAATATCAAGGACACCAACCACCTCTCCATTGATAGAAAACGGAATCACAATTTCCGAATTACTCGCTGCATCACACGCTATGTGTCCCTCAAATTCATGAACGTCGTATACTCTTTGTATAGTGTTAGTTTTTGCAGCAGTACCACAGACACCGCGCCCCATAGGAATGCGGACACAAGCTGGTTTTCCTTGGAACGGACCAAGAATGAGCTCTTCACCTTTTGCTAGGTAAAAGCCAGCCCAGTTAAGATCGTCCAGTTCCATGAAAAGCAGTGAGCTCAAGTTTGCTAGGTTAGCAATAAAGTCTGGCTCAGACTCAATTAGAGCAACGGCTTGTTTGGTTAGTCTATGGTATTGTTCTATGTTCATATTAACTTCCTACTTACTATAAAAGCTTCCATTCTCACTGTATGGCGCTAAAATGCAGCCCTACTTTATAATAGGACTTATTCTCAATTACAATGCTTCTGAAAAATGACACTATTAGCCGTTCTTGGTTGATAACACAAGTAAAAAAGCACAAGTCCAAGCTGATCATAGCGAACTTGATAGCGGTGCTTGCAACCTTGATTAGTGTTCCAATCCCCCTTCTCATGCCGTTGATGGTTGATGAGGTTTTATTGGACCAACCAGCAAAAGGCTTAGCTGCTATGAATGCCATTCTCCCTGAAGCGTGGCACACTCCGACGGGTTATATATTTTTCACCCTTTTCTTGGTCGTCCTGATGCGAGCTGCAAGTCAGGGGTTAAATATCCTTCAAAGCCGACAATTTACACTTGTTTCTAAAACGATCACGTTTGAGATGCGCAGTAAAATGATCGACAAGCTTGGTCGTATCAGCATCCGCCAATACGAAACCAAAGGCAGCGGAGGCATCAACGCTCACCTTATCACTGACATTGAGACCATTGATAAATTTATTGGTTCTACGTTAGCAAAATTCGTTATCAGTTTTTTAACGGTCATTGGTACTGCCATCGTTCTGCTTTGGCTCGACTGGCGACTTGGTCTATTTATTCTGCTAGTTAACCCTATTGTCATTTACTTCTCACGTAAACTAGGAAGTATGGTTAAACATCTGAAACGGAAGGAAAATCATTCTTTTGAAATTTTCCAAAATCGTTTAGTTGAAACATTAGATGGCATTTACCAGCTGCGCGCAGCCAATAAAGAACGAGAATTTCTCCAGCAACTCAAAGACAGTGCGAACCAAGTTCGTGTGGATGCAGACAAGTATGCGTGGCAATCAGAGGCGGCAGGTCGCGTCTCTTTCCTACTCTTCTTAATCGGTTTTGAGTTATTCAGAGCCGTCGCCATGCTGATGGTCATGTTTAGTGACCTCACTATTGGTCAAATCTTTGCTGTTTTTGGTTACCTATGGTTTATGTTGTCTCCTGTTCAAGAGCTGCTCGGCATTCAGTTTTCTTGGTACAGCGCGAAAGCTGCGTTAAAACGCATCAACGACTTATTAGTATTAGAAGAAGAACAAAGACCGGTACCTAAGGTAAACCCTTTCAAAGAAGACAGAGAAGTCGATGTTAAAGTAGAAAACGTAGACTTCTCTTATAATAATGAAAACAAAGTCCTAGATAACCTTTCTTTACATATACCGGCAGGAAAGAAAGTGGCGTTAGTTGGTGCGAGCGGAGGCGGTAAGTCGACCTTAATACAACTACTTATTGGGGTTTATCGTCAAAACTCCGGTAGCATTCGCTTTAATGATGAATTAACAGAAGATATTGGTTTTGAAGTAATTCGCGACAAAATTGCCGTGGTATTACAGCAACCTATACTATTTAACGACACCTTGAGGCATAATCTAGCACTCGGTGGGAATTTTGACGAAATGTCACTTTGGCGAGCTCTTGAAGTAGCTCAGCTGCAAGATGTTATTTCTCAACTGAACCACGGTTTGGATACTCAAGTCGGCCGTAACGGCATTCGTTTGTCAGGTGGTCAACGACAACGCCTTGCCATCGCAAGAATGGTGCTGAGTGATCCTCAATTTGTTATTTTAGATGAAGCCACGTCTGCGCTTGATACCGCTACTGAAGCGGCATTGCACAAAGCATTGACTGAATTCTTACGTGGTAGAACAACATTAATCGTTGCGCACCGTCTATCAGCCGTAAAACAAGCCGATTTGATCTACGTGCTTGAAGATGGAAAAGTGACGCAAACAGGTACTCATGGTGAGTTAGTTGAGCAAGAAGGCTTATATCAAACCTTATATGGGGGCATACAGTCCCACGCTTAAATCGTTCAAGTTAGAGAGGTCGTTATGACCTCTCTGTCTAAGCACGCCATGCAGCCAAATAATGTGCGCTTGTGCCAAGGTTGCGAATTGCCTGTCGATATCGTCGACTTACCCAATGGAAAAAATGCACACTGTCCTCGTTGTGGCACACAGTTGTATCGAGGCGGTAGCCCTAGCCTCTCAGGTAATCTAGCCGTCGCGATAACCTGTATCCTGCTATTTATTCCATCACACTTTTTTAACTTTATTAGTATTCGACTCTTTGGTGTGATGATTCCGGCAACCCTACCATCAGGGATGATCACATTGATGGAAGAAGGCTTTGTTCTTCTTTCACTGCTTATTCTATTTTGTAGCTCTCTAGCGCCTCTGACGGTTTGTGTTTCAGTGGTTACGGCACATATCTCGCTGCATCAACGATGGTTTCGAGGGCTTCGTGTTTCACTGTGGCTAATTCAACATTTGAAACATTGGGTAATGCTGGATGTGTTCTTAGTTAGCATCGCCATTTCCTGCTTCAAACTCCAAGATTATTCCGACATTTTTGTAGGCCCAGGGTTAATTGGTCTGGTTCTTTTGCAGATATTTACCGTTTTGTTAGTTTCTCGAATCAGTGTGCGTCGTTACTGGGAAGCCTGGAAACCAGAAAGCCTTTATTCCTTTGAACACAAAGACGTGCATTGCCATGAGTGCCACTTGTCTCAACCTGAAGACGATCATTGTCGGCGTTGTCACCACGAGTTATATCATCGCAAGCCTAACTCCATTCAGAAGACGTGGGCTTACCTCATTGCGGCAACGATAGCGATTTTCCCAGCCAACTTGATTCCTATTTCCATCTTGCTTACCAATGGTAAGCGTTTGGAAGATACTATTTTCTCAGGCGTAGCTGGGTTGGTAAAAAGCGGTATGTATGGCATCGCAGTGATCATTTTTGTGGCCAGTATTGTTGTGCCAGTTGTAAAAATACTTGGTCTTGCCTACATCATGCTTTGCATTCAATTCAAACGTTCGGTGTTTAAGAAACAACGAATGATGGTTTACTTTGTTGTTAAATGGATCGGTAAATGGTCTGTGATGGACTTGTTTGTTATTTCTATCATGATGACCTTAGTCGATCGTGGTCAGATACTTGATTTCACACCAGGATATGGCGCCGTGGCCTTTGGTGTTGTCGTGGTATTGACCATGCTTGCAGCGGAAAGTATTGATCCAAGGCTAATCTGGGACCAAACAGGCCCAACACAATCAGAAAAAGAGTCAATGAATGAGTGATCAGAACAGTTCTCAAACGTCATACGTACCAGATGTAAAGCGGAGCAAAGGCATATCTCCTCTTTGGCTTTTGCCAATTTTGACCATGGTCTTAGCTGGCTGGCTTGTGGTAAAGTCGATACACGATGCAGGACAACGGGTGCAAATCTATTTTTCTGACGCTGCTGGCTTGGTCGCCGGGCGAACCACTATCCGTTACCAAGGGCTAGAAGTCGGTATGGTGAGAGACATTAACCTCACTGAAGATCTCGGCAGTATTTATGTTGATGCCGATATCTACCCTGAAGCGGCAAAATTGCTGAACGATAAAACTCGCTTTTGGCTGGTAAAACCAACAGCAAGCCTAACAGGAGTTTCTGGGCTCGATGCGCTCGTATCGGGTAATTACATATCGATTCAACCTGGAGATGGTCAAGAGTTTGAAACAACGTTCCATGCGTTAGACTCTGCACCAACAGATTTGCGCGTTTCACAAGGTTTGAACATTAAACTCAAAAGCCGCGATTTAGGTGGTGTGTCGATTGGATCTCAAATTGTTTATAAGAAAATTCCAATCGGTGAAGTCTACAGCTACCAGCTGGATGAAGACGCAAAATCTATCACGATTCAAGCCAACATTCAGGGTCAATACCGACATATCATTAACAACCGCAGTCGGTTTTGGAACGTAAGTGGAATCGGTGCCAGCATCGGTTTTGAAGGCGTCGATGTAAGGCTAGAAAGCATGAGTGCTCTACTCGGAGGCGCGATCGCCGTCGATTCTCCGGATGACGGTGAGCCTGTAGAAGAGAATACTGAATTCCGTCTGTATAAAGATTTGAAAACCGCAGGTCGAGGTATCGCTGTTAAAATCGTCCTCCCTGATGACAGTAAAATCAGTGGCGAAGGCGCACCCATTATGTATCGCGGAATCGAGATTGGCCAAGTTACAGACTTAAGCCTATCCGAAGGGCGAGAAGTGATATTAGCGTCAGCTGCAATTCAACCAGCTTTCAGTGACATGCTGACGACAGGTACCCGATTCGTCTTAGAAGAAGCAAAAGTGTCTCTCTCTGGTGTTGAAAACATTGCCAATCTCGTGAGAGGAAACTTCTTAACCATTGTGCCAGGTGCCGGTGATCGCTCTCGCCGCTTTACTGCCATTCGTAAAAACGTTTTTAACCAACAGCAAGAAAAGTCCATCGCTATTCGTTTAGTGTCTGACAACTCGTTTGGCCTAGATAGCGGTGCCAACGTGCTTTACAAAGGCATCGTTGTCGGTTCAATTATCAACGTAGGCTTAGTTGAAGAAGGTAAAAAATCACAACATGAAGTATTTATGGACGTATTGATTGATCATGAATACAAACACCTGATCAAATCAAACAACCGTTTTTATGTAACCGGAAGTGCCTCTGCAGAGTTAACGGAATCGGGCCTCAGCGTTACCGTTCCTCCGGCAAAACAGTTGTTAACTGGGTCCATTAGCTTTGTAAGCGAAGGCAAGCAAGATATTCAAAAAGAGTATCAACTGTTCCAAAACGAATCATTGGCAGAACTAGCACAGTACAACCAAAGTGGCTCTAGAGCACTCACACTGTTTGCTTCTGAATTGCCGCCGATTTCCAAAGGCAGCCCTCTACTCTATCGTAATCTTCCTGTTGGTAACGTCTCCGATTTCCAATTGGTTGATGGCGGTGTGTTAATTAAAGCAACCATCGAAAACCGCTTTGCTTACCTCGTAACACCGCAAACCGTCTTTTGGAACCGTTCAGGGATAGAGATAGATGCATCGCTAGCCGGTGTGAGTGTAAAAGCTCACCCTTTAAAATCGTTAATCGAAGGTGGCATCGCTTTTGACTCTGTTCCTGGCGTTGAAAACAAAATTGGAGACAACTGGAAGTTATATACAGATCAAAAAACCGCTCGCAAGTTTGGACGCGTCATTGCTTTAGAAACCGACGGCTCGCAAGAGATTGCTAAAGGAATGCCGATTGAGTATCAAGGCGTCAAAGTTGGTGAAGTCACACTGGTTGTACCGAATTTTCGTCGCAATATGGTTGAAATTACCGCAAGAATTCTACCTGAATACGTAGAAAACATTGCGGTTGAAGGCTCACATTTTTGGCTAACTGAGCCAGAGATTGGCTTAGGGGGCGTGAAAAACCTTGGCGCATTGGTGTCGAAATCCATCAGTGTTGAGCCAGGTAAAGGTAAAGCTAAATTTGATTTTCAGTTGGAAAACGGTTCAGAACGTGTTCAGGGCATGATGTTTACTTTACAAAGTGAACAACGAGGCTCAGTACAAGCCGGAACGCCTATTCTTTACCGCGAGATGGAAGTCGGCCAAGTAACCGACGTGAGCCTAGGAGAATTTGCCGATCGCGTCGTCACGACCATCAAGATACAGCCTGAATATGCTTACCTCGTTCGTCAAAACAGTGTGTTTTGGAATGTTTCAGGAGTAGATGTCTCCATCGGAATTACTGGTGCGAACATCAAAGCGGGCACATTTGATAGTTTAGTTCGCGGAGGAATTGCGTTTTCAACGCCAGAGCAATCGACTATTCCACCAGCGGCAAAAAGTGGGCAATCTTTCTTTTTATATCCACAAGCTGAAGAAGGTTGGACTCAATGGCGTACTGCGATTCCTAAGCCGTAGAATAAAGCTCAATTCACATACAATTGAAGTTTGATTACCTTAAAAGAGCAGCAATCGCTGCTCTTTTTTATTGCTCGGCCCTTGTCACTATTCGTTTCTGCTTCGCTTTCGTATATTATTTGCCACAAATTCTGCAAACGAGATCCCACATTGCATCCTAATGTTTACATCCCAGACGCGTTTCTGGAAAAAATCCAAACTATCCTTCCTGCTCACCTCAACATGGAAGACTTTATCGCATCGTGCCAAAAGCCACTGCGCAAAAGTATTCGTGTTAATACGTTGAAGATCAGTGTTGAAGCGTTTCTAGAACGTGCAGACGCAAAAGGCTGGAAGCTTTCTCCTGTGCCTTGGTGTGACACAGGGTTTTGGATTGAAGCGGACGAGTCAGTTGTACCATTAGGCAACACTGCAGAGCACATGTCAGGCTTATTCTACATTCAAGAAGCCAGTTCAATGATGCCAGTATCTGCGCTGTTTATGAATGACGAATCTTACGATGCCGTGTTAGATACAGCAGCTGCACCAGGATCAAAGACCACTCAAATCGCGGCTTTAATGAACAATGAAGGCGTTCTCGTGGCTAATGAATACGCCGCAAGTCGTGTAAAAGTGCTGCATGCCAACGTGGAACGTTGTGGTGTACGTAACGCCGCACTAAGTAACTTCGATGGGCGCGTTTTTGGCGGTTGGCTACCAGAACAATTTGATGCGGTTCTGCTCGACGCGCCCTGCTCCGGCGAAGGCACCGTTCGCAAAGACGAAGATGCAATGAAAAACTGGACGCAAGCTTCCGTGCTCGACATAGCTGACACACAGAAAGATCTTATTGAAAGCGCCTTCCATGCACTAAAGCCCGGTGGTGTGATGGTTTACTCAACGTGCACACTCAGTACCGAAGAAAACCAACAAGTTTGTCATCACTTGAAAGAAACCTTTGGTGATGCCGTTGAGTTTGAAAGCCTTGAAAACTTGTTTGAAGATGCAAATGCAGCCCTGACTGAAGAAGGTTTTTTGCATATTTTTCCACAGGTCTACGACTGTGAGGGATTCTTTGTTGCAAGAATTCGTAAATTGGCTGCTGTTGAACCACCAAAGGTCAAAAAGCGCATGGGCAAGTTCCCGTTTACCAAAGCATCGAAAAAAGAATCGGTTGAAATTGCCCAACAGCTGCAAAGTGCGTTAGGTATTGAACTTCCGAATGACAGTTCTGTATGGCTTCGCGATAAAGATGTCTGGTTGTTCCCTAATTCTTTAGAGCCAATGATCGGCGAATTACGCTTCTCCCGTATGGGTATAAAGATCGCGGAAGCCCATAAAAATGGCTACCGTTGGCAGCATCAGGTGGCAACGGCATTAGCGACGGGCTCTGAGGCAAACGCCATCGAGCTAACCATTGAAGAAGCGCGCGAATGGTACATGGGGCGTGATGTTCGCCCACAAATGATTCCTGAGGGAATGAAAACAGGTAAAGGCGAAGTGCTTGTCACCTATCAAGGCGCAGTCATCGGCCTTGGAAAGTGGGTAAGCAACAGAATTAAAAACGGTCTTCCTCGCGAATTAGTACGAGATAAGAACTTATTTTAAAGAAGTAGCGAATCATAAATAAATGAAAAGCCATCGTATTTGCAATGGCTTTTTAATTCGTAAGTATGAAAGCAACTGGGCTCGCTAGCGATCCGGATACGCTGTACTAAACTAGTTGTATCAAAGTAATGCTTTGATATGGCATTTCTCTCTATGTTCACCAACAAAATTATTGTTGGAAAAGTTTAGCGCAGGCTCTGCGGAGCCGTTTCCCCTAGGCCCAAAAAAGGAAAAGTTTGGGCCGTTTTTTTGGCTGCCGATCCGCTATACGTGAGCTTGGGTTACGCCAGACGAATGCCGTCTTTCTCGATAACAATCTTGCCCTGCTTGTACAATCCACCAATGGTCTTTTTGTAAGTACCTTTACTTGTACGGAAAGCATCAAAAATCGCTTCAGGAGAAGACTTATCGTTCAAAGGTAAAAAGCCGCCTTTCTTCTCTAACAGATCAAGAATCTTGCTAGAAAGATCGTCCATTTTTGCCACGCCGACTTTTTGTAGCGCGAGATCGATTTTACCATCTTCACGAATTTGCTTAATAAAGCCTTTCAGTTTCTTACCGATGTAAAGCTTACCAAACACATCTGATGGGAAAATCATGCCCCAATGCTTACCGTTAACAATCGCTTTGTAGCCAAGTTGACTGCGCTCTGCGATGATCAAATCAACTTGTTCGTTAACTTCATAATTCGCCGGAGTTTTGTCTAACCATTTGTTGAACTTAGTCGTACCAACAATGCGGCCTGATGCTTTGTCAGTGTAAACATAGACAAGAATAGTTTGTCCCGCAGAGAAGCGAGTGCGTTGCTCACTAAAAGGAATAAGTAGATCCTTTTCTTTGATGCCCCAATTTACAAAAGCACCTGTCGCGTTGACGCCCTCAATCTTCATTAAGCCCCATTCACCCACTTGGGCAATAGGTCTTTCAATGGTCGCAGCAAGCTGGCTTTCTGAATCGAAGTACAAAAATACGTCTACATGCTCACCAATTTCAGTACCCTCTGGTACATACTTATTAGGCAGTAGAACAGAACCGTAATCATCACCATCCAGAAATACGCCAAAATCAGCCTTTTTAATGACTTCTAAGCTGTTAATTTGACCAATTTTAATCATTGATTTTGTCTCTTTTTAAATTTACGTGGAATTATACCTAAACTAACAAGAAAATCAGAGAGAAAAGCATAGTGCTCTGTTATGCTGTTGTCGTTCAGCTATATGCCCCAGTCACTCTTTTAGCACTTTTATGCTTACCTGCTCAACAGTACGCATAAGTTAAGAATGCTTTAACAAAGTCAGGAGCTTTCTTTGGTCACCGTCGATAAACAAGACTCAATAACATTAAAAATCAGTCATGCACTCGCAAAGAGCAAAAGTGTCGACCTAGATATTTACTTTTTTATACCTGGTGAGCTTGGTTTAAACGCCGATATCATCAGTGAATCCGAATTTTATTACACTTCAATCACACAGCAACGCTCTTATTACAGTACTGAAATCCTTCTACCGCTAGTACACAGTCGACTTGCCAAGCGTGGACGCCTGTCGAATCAGCAATACCGAGTAAGTTTGAGTTTGTTCGCTTACCAATACGTTATCGCGCTAGACAAAGCGGTGGCAAGTTTAAACAAGCATCAGAACAACTCCGTAACGGAAGATGAAGTTGACGAAGTTATCGAGCTCACGCTTGAGATCTTAAAGCGCTTGCGACGTTCTATTCCTTATGAAGAGAACTTAAAACGGTACTACGTTAACATCGATAACTATCTGTCTTGGTATACCGAGCAAAAGTTTTTATCTCTAGTGGCTCATCTCCCGCGTGAAGGCGATTATGGCACGATTAAGAAACGCTTGATCACGCTCTGTGAAAAAGAGCAAGCCCATCGAAAACTCAACAAGTACAACTCTCCAAGAGTCGTTGAAGACGTTACTCGCCTATCTAACAAAATGCGCTTGCTAAGACGCTTGATTGAACACCCTATCGTGCTTCGTGAAGAAACCATATCAATGGGTAACAACATCAAGCGTGCTATCAAAGGTATTGCTACTGGCTTGGTGATGGTTGTCGTGACCTCAACCGTGATTCTCGCTCGCGATTACCTTGGGGAAATTTCCGCGTCCTTCATTATCGCGATGTCATTTATTTATGCTCTACGAGAAATCTTTAAAGATGATTTGCGCGACGCGATGTGGCGATGGATCCGTAAAGGCAAGCCAAAGTGGCGTAAGAAGTATGTTGATCCAACAACGAAAAAAGTGGTCGGCAGAAAATTAGAGTGGCTCGATTATCGTACGTTAAGTAGCTTGCCAGATAAGATTCAAAGAATACGTAAGAAGCGCGTCGTGCAGCGCGAAGAGCAGATACTTCATTATCACGAGAAAACCGAAATGGCGACCTCTCTATTCTTGAGTGGTTATGAGCAAACAAGAGAAACACTGAACATCAGTTTGCGCCCTATCATCCGTTTGATGGATAAAAGCTCAAACCGAGTTTATCGTTTAAATGAAGGGCAAGTGACCAAAGAGTCAGTAGAGAAACGTCATTTGCTCAATGTGATTGTCAAAGAGGACAACCACACCGATGAGCCTGTTTATTATCGTTGGAAAGTGGTCTTAAACCGCTCCAAAATCGTCTCGATTGAGCAGATTGAACTCAATTAAAGCGATATTCTTTAAAAACAGCAAACCACTAAGCAGCCTCTTTTCTTTGTTGGGCTGCTTTTTTTATCGAAAGAGTCAACGAGAATTCAGCCATAGGTTCGTCACCATGTAAGCTAGGACACAACGCGACGATTTTTACATCGCGATTCACTCGTTCACCCGTTGCCAACGTATGATCGAGCATCTCATCAATGACATGACCATCGTTACACACAAAGTGTACATCCGCTTCCGGACGTTTTAAAAACTCGGCTTTGACGCCTTTAAATGCTAAAGAGATCGCTTCTCCTTTTTCTTGCGCCTTGCTCATAGCAAGAAAACCACCAGCTACATCCGCCCCAACCGCTAAAGCGCCGAAATACATGCTATTCAAATGGTTCTTTGTTCTTCTTCGCAAAGGGATTCGAACCTCAACGTGCTCGCTATCTATCGCAATGATCTTAGGATGACAAAGCCAAATCAGAGGCACTTTAGAAAAGCCAAATAGATTTAGGTACAAATTTGCACGACGTACAGCTGATAACATTTTGGTCTCCTTACCAATCTAGTCAGACCAGTTAATCAACGAAAGAAATAGATGTCAAAGAAATGTTAACAAAAGCTCGATCTCACGAGTTATTTAGCCACTAATTTAGTGACATTGTCACACAGATAAACATGAGGTTTGCCGCAGTTATCTTGATTGCGTAACGGTGAGATAGATGAAATGGTTATAAATTCAAATGTATATATATTGATTTAATGATCAAGTTTTGTCATTTATACATAAGTCATTTAAATGAATACCTACACCTTTGTATACAATTCGGTATTTCCTGGCGAAGATTCCCGTGAAACGGTTTATTCCTGCCTGTAATTCCGTTATCTTTACCCCTTCGCAATAGAGAATAAAGCTATAACATGCCTATAAAAACAGATGAATTGAGAACCCAACCTTTGGGTCCAATGCCTACCCCAGCAGAGCTAGGTAGTGTACATCCTATTACGGATGACGTTGCAGACCGTATCGCTCAATCTCGTCGTCAGATTGAAAACATTTTATCGGGTGAAGACGATCGCCTTCTTGCAATTGTAGGTCCGTGTTCTGTTCACGACACTGAAGCTGCCATTGATTACGCCACTCGCCTGAGTGAAATCCAAGACAAGTACAAAGACGAACTGTTTATCGTGATGCGTACTTACTTTGAAAAGCCTCGTACAGTAGTTGGTTGGAAAGGTTTGATTACCGACCCTAACCTAGATGGCTCTTACGCGCTTGAAGCTGGCCTCCATAAAGCACGTAAACTACTACTGGATATCAACAAGCTTGGTCTTGCGACTGCTACTGAGTTTCTTGATATGATTACTGGTCAATACATCGCGGATTTGATCACGTGGGGCGCGATCGGTGCTCGTACAACAGAATCGCAAATTCACCGTGAAATGGCATCGGCGCTGTCTTGCCCAGTTGGTTTCAAAAATGGCACAAATGGCAACGTAAAAATTGCAATTGATGCAATTCGCGCATCGAAAGCCTCGCATTACTTCTACTCTCCAGATAAGAATGGCCGCATGACGGTTTACCGTACAAGTGGTAACCCATATGGTCATATTATTTTACGCGGCGGAGAGAAAGGCCCTAACTTTGATGAAGCGTCAGTAAAACAAGCGTGTGATGCTCTAGCCGAGTTTGGCTTGCCACAACGTTTGGTTGTGGATTTCAGCCACGCAAACTGTCAGAAGCAGCACAGAAAACAAATCGACGTTGCCCAAGACATTTGTAACCAAATTAAGTCAGGCAGTACTCGTATTGCGGGTATCATGGCTGAAAGCTTTATTCTTGAAGGCAATCAGCCAATGACTGACATCAACAACCTAACGTATGGTCAATCTATTACAGACCCATGCCTAGGCTGGGAAGATACTGCTACAATGCTAGATATGCTGGCAAACGCCGTTAAATCCCGAAAGTCCCTATAACAAAATAATCAAGGAATCTTCATGCCATCGTTTGATATTGTTTCTGAAATCGATACGGTTGAACTACGTAATGCCGTTGATAATGCTAACCGTGAATTGTCTACTCGTTTCGATTTCCGCAACGTTAATGCGAGCTTTGAGCTAGTAGAAGAAAACGTAAAAATGTCTGCGGAAGGTGACTTCCAACTTAAGCAAATGCGCGATATTTTACGTGGCCACTTGGCAAAGCGTAATATTGATGCAAACGCAATGGATGCACAGGACCCAGATGTAACTGGTAAGAACTGGCACCAAACTCTGCTTTTCCGCCAAGGTATCGATACACCAACAGCCAAAAAAGTAGTGAAACTTATCAAAGACGCAAAGTTAAAAGTACAAGCCTCTATTCAAGGCGACAAGGTACGTGTTACTGGTAAGAAGCGTGATGACCTGCAAGCGACAATGGCAGCGATTCGTGAAGCAGAGATGGGCATCCCATTCCAGTTTAACAACTTCCGTGATTAATCAGTCTGAGAAGTAACTTAGCTTAAAAACGCCAGCGCATAGTTCGCTGGCGTTTTTTGTTGGCCTTTTAATCGAGCAAGCCAAGTGCCCACTTTTTAACGCGGTTATATCACCAAGTCCTGCCCTTGCAACAATACGAATTCGCTCGTTCCTTGTGGTATGAACACGCAAATACGAAGCTTTTCAGCTTTAGCCTTGGCCAGCATATCCGAAAGCTCAGCAGCGCTCGAGAAAGCTTCTCTTTCTGCATCTCTTCGTATTAGTTCTAACACATTCGCTTCACATCGAGTTGAGTACAGAGCCAGCTCCGCTTGTTGCATATAGCGTACGGCTTTTATTGGCAACATCTCAACATCTTTCCCAACATGAACCCAAGTACAACTTCCCTTTTCATCTAAAGGTGTTGCCATGGTCGCTTGGTAAATTGCTTCTAACTCACGATTATCTCGCGCGTTTTCCACCTCGGGATTCGAGAAGAATTGCTCCCAAAACTTGCGGCGTAAATCGACGCTAGGCAGTGCCTCTTTAATTGAGTTTCGCTTTGAGTTAGCAAAATCCGCCATCAACCCCATGTTTTGTGGCAGTATCGATTCAAGCTTTTCACGGATGTTTCGAATTAAAACTGGCGAAGCTCCACCACTAGAGATAGCGATTTGGATGCGGCCACGATTAATCATTGACGGCGTGATGAAATCACAATAAGGCTTATCATCCACAACGTTAACCAAGATGCCTAGCTCTTTGGCATCTTTGTACACTTGGTGATTTAGCTCAGGATTGTCTGTCGTCGCCCACACTTGAACAAAGTTTTTAGTGACAATGTCACTCGAATAGAAACGTTGTACCCAGCGCAGTTGATGCTCAGAAGCAAGCTTAGACAGAAAATCAACCAACGTCGGAGAAACGATAGTCACATCCGCCCCAGCCTTTAGCAACGCTTCCACCTTTCGGCTTGCCACCTCACCGCCACCCACGACGAGAACGGGTTTATTAATTAAATCTAAGAACAGAGGAAAATATCGCATTTCAATCCATGATTACTCTAATTAGCTGTTGTAGACCATGCTACCAAAAATGGGGCAAGCTCATCACCCTGTTTCGGTATCACAAATAATTTTTGTTTGAATTTTTACTGAACTTCACCTTGCTCAGCTAATGACAGTTTTAATAACAACTTTTTATTCTTTTGTATTGTTCACTCTTCTATTGATTGTTCTGATGCACCAAATTGTCCATGAATTGCACTATTTACAAACAATTAACATTTCGTCATTCTAAATCTCAAGGCACTTTGTAAGTTCTCTCAAAACTTCATTTAAATTATATATTTGAGAATTAACAGATCCTTTCCTACGCTTATAACTGGTTGATCTATCGAATGCCGTTTCTTCGAAAATCAATCACGTAGGACGATAACTCTAACGAATTGGACACGTTATTTCAGGTCACTCCTGATTAAACATGGATCATACAGGAAGGATACAAATGGCAAATAAACTCACAGTTCTTGCTTCCGTCGTAGCGGCTTCTACTGCGATGATGGCAACATCAGCTCAAGCAGCAGACACTACTCTGGACAAAGTCACAAAACAAGGCTTTCTTACTTGTGGCGTAAGTACCGGTCTACCTGGTTTCTCTAACCCTAACTCAAAAGGCGAATGGGAAGGTATCGACGTAGAATATTGCCAAGCACTGGCTGCAGCCGTTCTTGGGGATAAAACGAAAGTTAAATATGTACCCCTAACCGCAAAAGAACGTTTCACTGCGCTTCAATCTGGTGAGATTGATGTGCTTTCCCGTAACACGACCTGGACTCTCCACCGTGACACAGCTCTGGGCCTAAACTTCGTAGGTGTGAACTACTACGACGGTCAAGGTTTTATGGTGAAGAAGGAACTTGGTATATCAAGTGCTAAAGAGCTTGATGGTGCGTCGGTATGTGTTCAATCAGGTACAACAACCGAGCTAAACCTTGCAGATTATTTCCGCAACCAAGGCATGGCGTACAAACCAGTGGTATTCGACACAGCGGCGCAAACTTCGAAAGGTTTTGATGCGGGACGCTGTGACGTATTAACAACTGACCAATCTGGCCTTTATGCACTACGTTTGAATTTGAAAGATCCGTCCTCTGCGGCCGTTCTTCCAGAAATCATCTCTAAAGAGCCACTAGGTCCAGTCGTTCGTCAAGGCGATGATCAATGGTTTAACATCGCTAAGTGGACATTGTTTGCGATGATTAACGCTGAAGAATACGGTATTAGTTCGAAGAATGCGGATGAAATGCTGAAGTCAACAGATCCAAACATCAAGCGTATCCTCGGTGTTGATGGCCCTAAAGGCAAAGGTTTGGGTATCCGCGACGATTGGGGCTACCAAGTTATCAAACAAGTTGGTAATTATGGTGAAAGCTTCGAACGTACAGTCGGTACTGGTTCGCCGTTAGAAATCTCTCGTGGCGTTAATGCGCTATGGAATGCAGGCGGCTTTATGTACGCGCCACCAATCCGATAGAAAGAGTTAATCAGGGCGGTGCATGCCGCCCTTTTTCTTGATTATATCTCACTGTATGAGTAAGGATCGCTCATTGGATGGCGAAAAGCGCTCGCTTGGTGGAACGGCTTTAAAGGTTCGTAAGTTACCAGACATGAGAGCGTTATTCTTTAGCCAGCAAGGACGAAACTTCGTTATACAGGCCGATATCTATAACTAAGGTTTGAGGTTATCGCTGTATGAAACCGACACAAGATGCATCGCCAAGTACGATGTCCAAACCAAGCGGAAGCAAGAGCCTGATTTATAATCCTGCCTTTCGTTCTGCTATTTTCCAGATCATTGCCATTGCTGCACTGGTATTTTTCTTTTACACGATTGTAAACAACGCTCTCAATAACTTAGATGCTCGTGGTATTGCAACGGGTTTCGGTTTTCTGAATCAAGAAGCCGGGTTTGGTATTGGGTTAACATTAATTGAATACGATGAAACGTACTCTTACGGTAGAACATTTATCATCGGCCTTCTTAATACGGCGTTAGTCTCCGTATTAGGTATTATTCTGGCTACTGTGATTGGCTTTACCATGGGGGTTGCCCGCCTTTCTTCTAACTGGTTAGTGAGTCGCTTGGCTGCTGTTTATATCGAAACGTTCCGAAATATCCCACTTCTTCTACAAATATTTTTCTGGTATTTCGCTGTTCTTCAAGCATTACCCTCACCTCGTCAAAGCTTGAGCCTTGGCGAAGCCATCTTCTTGAATGTTCGTGGTTTATATTTTCCAGCACCAGACATGGAGCCAGGCAGTGGCTTTGTTATTGCTGCATTAATCTTCGGGGTGATCGCCAGCTTGCTGATTAATGTATGGGCGAATAACAAGCAACGCCTAACTGGGCAACAAACGCCAATGGGAAGAATAGCTTTAGGCTTAGTCGTTGGCTTTCCGCTGATTGTCTACTTCCTTGCTGGTATGCCAATTTCACTAAATTATCCTGAACTAAAAGGGTTTAACTTCCGAGGTGGTATTAGCATTATTCCTGAATTGGCTGCGCTACTTTTGGCATTGAGTGTTTATACAGCTTCTTTCATTGCTGAGATTGTGCGCTCTGGTATTAATGCGGTTAGCCATGGTCAAACCGAAGCAGCGATGTCGCTAGGCTTACCACGCTCGAAAACTTTAAAGCTTGTTGTCATTCCTCAAGCGTTACGAATTATTATTCCACCTTTAACCAGTCAATATCTCAACCTCACCAAAAACTCATCGTTAGCGATGGCGATTGGTTACCCAGATCTTGTCTCTGTGTTTGCTGGTACTACCCTGAACCAAACGGGACAAGCGATTGAGATCATTGCGATGACGATGGGTGTGTACTTAACCTTAAGTTTGATTACGTCTGCATTAATGAACTTGTATAACCGTAAAGTCGCGCTGGTGGAGAGATAATATGAGTACTCATCAATTTCAACCGGATCTCCCGCCACCAGCCAATACCGTCGGCTTTGTTGGTTGGATGCGGAAAAACCTATTTAATGGACCTGTCAACTCCATTGTTACCGTAATTCTTGCTTATCTTGTCTTTAGTGCAATTTGGCATATCGTTGATTGGGCGTTTATCAACGCGGACTGGATTGGTTCGACGCGTGACGATTGCAGCCGAGAAGGTGCTTGCTGGGTATTTATCAGCGTGCGCTGGGAGCAGTTTATGTACGGTTTCTATCCAGAGTCTGAACTGTGGCGCCCTCGCCTTTTCTATATCACATTGGCTATATTTACTGTGTTGCTAGCGTATGAAAAGACACCGAAACGGATTTGGATTTGGCTTTTCTTCGTAAACATCTACCCATTCATTATCGCTGGGCTGTTATACGGTGGGATATTTGGGCTAGAAGTGGTCGATACACACAAATGGGGTGGATTACTCGTTACGCTCATTATTGCGCTAGTCGGTATTGTCGTTTCATTACCTATTGGTGTGGTACTCGCGCTCGGTAGACGTTCAGAGATGCCCATCATTCGCAGTATTTGTACCGTCTATATTGAAGTTTGGCGTGGTGTGCCACTGATTACCGTTCTGTTCATGGCTTCCGTTATGCTGCCTTTGTTTATGTCCGAAGGGTCCGAGACAGACAAACTTATTCGCGCTCTTATTGGTGTGGTGATGTTTGCCTCGGCTTACATGGCCGAAGTAGTACGGGGTGGCTTACAAGCGATTCCAAAAGGCCAATATGAGGCTGCCGACGCACTTGGGTTAAGTTATTGGAAAAAAACAGGGCTTATTATCTTGCCGCAAGCGCTGAAGATTACGATCCCTTCTATCGTGAACACGTTTATCGGATTGTTTAAAGACACCAGTTTGGTTCTTATCATTGGTATGTTTGACGTACTAGGTATAGGACAAGCAGCAAACACCGACCCTGACTGGCTAGGCTTTGCTACTGAAAGTTATGTATTTGTCGCGTTGGTGTTTTGGGTATTTTGTTTTGGCATGTCGCGTTATTCGATATGGCTTGAAAACAAACTTCATACCGGTCACAAACGATAACTCATCAAGCTCAAGGACGTATTATGACGCAACAACAAGACTATATGATCCAATTGAAGGACATGAATAAATGGTATGGTGAGTTTCACGTACTAAAAAATATTAACCTCGATGTTAAGCGCGGGGAAAAAATCGTAATCTGTGGCCCATCAGGGTCAGGAAAATCAACGATGATTCGCTGTATTAACCGCCTCGAAGAGCACCAAGCTGGCAGTATTTATGTTTCCGGTACGGAATTAACTGAAGATTTGAAAAATATTGAAGCTGTGCGCCGTGAAGTGGGCATGTGCTTTCAGCACTTTAATCTCTTCCCTCATTTAACCGTACTGGAAAACTGTACGCTCGCGCCTATTTGGGTGAAGAAGATGCCTAAAGATGAGGCAGAAGCGGTCGCGATGAAATATCTGGAACGCGTTAAAATTCCGGACCAAGCAGAGAAATATCCTGGCCAGTTGTCTGGTGGTCAGCAACAACGCGTGGCGATTGCTCGCTCTTTGTGTATGAACCCTAAAGTCATGCTTTTTGATGAACCAACATCAGCACTTGATCCGGAGATGGTTCGCGAAGTGTTGGATGTAATGGTCGAGCTCGCCGAGGAAGGCATGACCATGCTCTGTGTGACACATGAAATGGGCTTTGCGAAAGAGGTTGCCGATCGCGTGATATTTATGGACGCAGGAGAGATCATCGAAGAGAACAACCCTGTTGATTTCTTTGAAAACCCTCAATCAGATCGAACTCAAAATTTCCTAGCGCAAATCTTACATCACTAAGATCTTTTGCAACTGGTATAATAAAAGCACTGATTTCAATGAAGTCAGTGCTTTTTGTTACTAAATTCAAAAATTCTGTGTGACAATTGCTATGACTTTGCTCTGCAGTAATATTGTGTTACAAGTTGTCAAATACATAACATCTTATTTCTATTATTATTTTATCTAAGTTACGCATGGTTAGGGCTTGATTTTTTGAACTTTCAATCCCATAAATGTACTTAAAAGAAAGTCTCTTATCGAGGAAGATTATGAACAGTCCAATGTTTACCCGCACTTCAACACAAGAAAGTGCTCTACAAACAAACAAAGTATTGCGTAATACTTACGCACTACTTTCAATGACGCTTTTATGGTCGGCAGTCGTTGCTGGCGTAGCAATGGCATTTAACCTGCCACATCCAGGAATCATCCTAATGTTGGTTGGTTTCTACGGCCTGTTATTCTTAACAGAGAAAAACCGTAACAACAGCCTTGGCCTTGTGTTTACGTTCTTATTCACTGGTTTCTTAGGCTACACGATTGGTCCAATCTTAAACATGTACATCGGTGCTGGGATGGGCGATATCGTATTAACCGCTCTAGGTGGTACGGCGCTATCTTTCATGGCGGCATCAGCTTATGCACTAACAACAAAACGTGACCTATCTATGATGGGCGGCTTGATGCTATCGCTGTTTGTTGTGCTTGTTGTGGGTATGATTGCAAGCTTCTTTATTCAATCAACCATTTTACACTTGGCGTTGAGCAGCTTGTTTATCATTTTCTCTACGATGGCGATCCTGATGACAACACAAAGCATTATTCGTGGCGGTGAAACAAACTACATCTCTGCGACAGTAACTTTGTATGTATCAATCTACAACATCTTCATCAGCCTACTAAGCATTTTAGGTATTATGAACGACGATTAATCGTTTGCTCTAAGGTGAATACTAGAAGCCCGAAGGTAATTCCTTCGGGCTTTTTCTTTGCTAGTGGTTAAGTGCATTACGCCTGTTCGACTGCTAACTCGATAACTTCATCAGCCTCAGGATTTTCTCTAAAACGTCTCACTTTAATCGTATCTTCACCCAACATGATTTGCTTGGCGATTCGATGCATACCATCAAAAACGCGGTAATCATTGGTTAAAATTACGGGATACGACACATCGGCATTGTTGATGCGTTGGCAATGCTTCGCGATCTCACGACAGGTTGGCTGTGGTCCATCATCACTAAACCAGGTCACTTCATTAGGGCCTTTGATATCATCAATAGCAATTTCTTCTACAGGTAGGGACTCCGCGAGCTCCCAAATACGCTCAATAGACCAAATGGATTTTACGTTGTCATTTATTTCAATGTAACGTTGTTTCGACATGACTAACTCCTTGTCATCGTTATTGTTTACAACCTGAATGTAGGTTGCTTATCAACCAAGAGAATATCGGTCTATAAGAGCAAACACAACGTCGTAAGCTATTCATTCACCGATAAAATTCCATATTCAGACAAGTAGCCAAGAAAAAAACAAAACAAAAATGAATAAGCCTGGATATCCATGCAATTTTATTGGTACTCACCCCGAAAAATTTCTAACAAACTGAATATTTTCCTATATATTTGAATAAAAGAGCATTTGTATCAAAGCACCTGGCTCAGTCAAAAAGCACTCACCATTTTGTACGCTTTTGCTTCGCTCGGCACTACTTCGAGATTCTTTTGTTGAGAACATCCTCACCTGTCGCTAATCTATAAACATCCATGTTCACTTAACGGATAAAACGTTATGTTCGTTTACAACGGCAAAGAAATTGAAACTGATGCTCAAGGCTACTTACTGGATCATACTCAATGGGAAGAAGGTATGATTGAGCTTTTAGCAAAAGAAGAAGACATCGAGCTTACGGATGCTCATTTGGAAGTTGTGCACTTTGTGCGAGATTTTTATGAAGAGTTTAATACTTCCCCTGCTGTGCGTATGCTTGTCAAAGCAATGGAAAAAGCGCACGGCCCAGAAAAAGGTAACAGTAAGTATCTATTCAAGCTGTTTAAAAAGGGGCCAGCCAAACAAGCGACTAAATTAGCCGGCCTACCAAAGCCAGCTAAATGCTTGTAGAATTTACAAAATCTTAAAACCGCGCAACGGCTTATATGACGCAGACTCCTGTATCACACTCTCTACTGTTGCCGTTCGCGGGCCTTCTTTCAACCACTCGGAAAACGCAGCTATTTGTGCATCTGTTCCACACGCCATAACTTCAACATCACCATCGTTTAGGTTCTTCGCGTAACCCGTCAAACCCAGTTTCAATCCTTGATGGGAAGTATGGTAACGAAAGCCGACGCCTTGAACGTGACCTTTTACTATAAATCTCTCACACTTTACGTTCATCTTTGTACCGCTTCTTTTTACTGAGTGATATATTCTTTTCGTCTATTCACCCCACTAAGGATAGTGGGTTTTTGCACGGTTATTATAATTATGAAAGAAATTCCATTCCGCTGGATTGATAAGTATCTCATTCACTTAAAGATTCAAGAAAAGTTCTATTTGCTCTTCGTTCTCCCTCTTCTTGCTTTAGTCATTCTCACTCTCGTCCTTAATAGCGCGGCTAATACGTTGATCTCAAGTATGTACCAAGAAGAGCTCATGCTTATGAAAGGTCTGATAGAGGCAGGCAACCTTTCTCAATCTCAAGTAACAAGCCTCATAGCTGGTTCAGAAACCGTTTCTATTGGCTCAGGGCCGCAATCCGTGTCAGTTTTAAATGGTGCGTACAGCTTGGTTGCAAACCATGAACTTTCTTTATGGTCTGCCCTATCAACGACTCAAGTGAGCATCATCTGTGTGAGCTTGTTTATTCTCGCGCTTGGCGTTTACTACATCATGACGTTTATCGGCGGCGCAATGTTCACGATGAATAAAGCATTAAACACCCTAGCGGATGGTGACCTAACCGCGAGAATGAACTTCTTCCCAGTTCGCGACGAGTTTAGTGAAATTGCTATTACGATAGACAAAGTTGCAGAACGAGAGCAACAAATGGTGCTGTCGATTCAAGAGTCTGTGGCGTTAATGCAACAAATTAGCTCAGACCTGAATCAATCAATTCATCACAGTTCAGATATTTCTGCGACGCAACAAGAGCACCTCAACTCTCTTGCGAGTGCAACGGAACAGATGGCATCAACGATTCGAGAAGTCGCGACATTAGCTCACGATTCAAGCGCGCAAACCGATGATGCGCGCAGCGTGGCTCAGTCTGGACAAGTAAAAGTAGAGAATACGCTTCACTCGATTTCGAACCTCTCTAATGAGATTCAATCTGCGTCTCAAGCAGTAGCGGAGTTAGATGCCAATGCCGCACAAATTGATGAAGTCGTGACAACCATTAATGGGATTTCCGAGCAAACTAACCTACTTGCATTGAACGCAGCCATTGAAGCAGCACGTGCTGGTGAGCAAGGTCGTGGATTTGCGGTCGTTGCGGATGAGGTTCGCGCTCTTGCGGGACGCACTCAGCAAGCGACGGTTGAAATCCAAACGATGATCGAATCATTACAGCGTAACAGTCAATCACTTACTAAACTGATGGAAGTGACTGTCAACAATGCAAATGAGGGACAAAACCTCATGACGGAAGTGAATCACGAAATCGGCTCTTTGGCAGATAAAAATCAAACTATCTCCGACAGTAGCATTCAAATTGCAACAGCGGCTGAAGAACAAGGTGTAGTCGCGGACAATATCGCCTCAAGCGTTGAAGAGATTCGAGTTCAAGCAGATAACGTGTGCAATATGATCAGCACGACTTCACAAAACGTGGATCAACTGCGTAAGCAAAGCGACACCATGGAGTCGCTCCTTACTGGACTTAAAGCGTAGCAACGTAATCTGTTACGACCAGTTCAAATAAAAGGGTTACTTTAGTGACCCTTTTTTGTATTTAAAAGCCACTACAATGTACTGGATTGCCGAGGGATATTGCTTTTACCATTCACATCCCGGACAATACGCCCCTTTTAAAATTCAACAAGAGCTAATGAAATGACAGCTGCTATCTATTTGGTAAAAGGTCGTGAGAAATCGGTCAAGCGCAAGCACCCTTGGATCTTCTCTCGAGGCATCAACAAAGTTGAGGGCGAACCCGCTCTTGGCGAAACGGTTGATGTATTCACTCACGACGGTAAATGGCTAGCTAAAGCGGCATATTCGCCAGCTTCACAAATTCGTGCTCGTATTTGGAGTTTTGATAAAGAAGAAATCGACACCGCATTTTTCGTAAAACGATTAAAAGACGCACAACTTCTTCGTGAAGACATTATCAAACGTGATGGGCTTACGGGTTACCGCCTTATCGCGGCAGAGTCTGATGGTATGCCAGGCGTTACGATTGACCGTTACCAAAACTTCTTTGTGTGTCAACTTCTCAGTGCTGGCGCAGAACACAATAAACAGGCCATTGTTGATGCTCTAGTTGAGTGCTTCCCTGATTGTAATGTGTACGAGCGTTCTGACGTCGCGGTACGTAAGAAAGAGGGTTTGAAAGAAACCACGGGCGTCTTGCACGGCGAAGAGCCACCTAAATCGGTCGTCATCGAAGAAAATGGCGTAAAGATTAGTGTAGATATCGTTGGCGGTCATAAAACAGGTTTCTACCTAGATCAACGTGATAGTCGCCAGCAAGCGATGAAATATGTGAAAGGCAAGGAAGTTCTTAACTGCTTCTCTTACACAGGTGGCTTCGGACTTTACGCTCTGAAAGGTGATGCAAAGCGTGTGATAAATGCTGACGTATCACAACCTGCTCTAGACACTGCGAAGTTCAACGCAGAACTGAATGAATTTGATATCTCGAAGAAGCGCGCCGTGTTCCTAAACGCAGACGTGTTTAAACTGCTTCGTGAGTATCGTGACCAAGGAACTCAGTTCGATGTGGTTATCATGGATCCACCTAAGTTTGCAGACAGTAAAGCCCAACTAAACGGCGCATGTCGTGGTTACAAAGACATCAACATGCTAGCAATGCAAATCCTAAAACCTGGCGGTACGCTACTGACCTATTCGTGCTCTGGCTTAATGGATCAAGTTTTGTTCCAGAAAATCATTGCTGACGCAGCCTTAGATGCTAACCGCCAAGTAAAGTTTGTGGAGCGCTTTGAACAAGCCGCTGACCACCCAACCGATACAGCATATCCAGAAGGTTTCTACTTAAAAGGTTTTGCATGTAAAGTGCTTTAGGCTACGAATAAGTAAGACAAAGCAGAAGAAAAGGGCCTACTGGCCCTTTTTCATTATGGCTCTAAGTTAACCTTAGTTAGTGCGGATAACACATCTCTCTCAAAGTCCGCATTTCCCACGATTAAATCACTAAACTCTGTCGCCCCGTTTTCTATTACGATAGTTTGAATTGAGTTTCCATCGTTATGGGTTATTTCTAGAGATAAGTCATCGCCATCAATGTTCAAGTCAATACTATTAAGAAGTTCTTCTATCGTATTGTGCCCTGCATCTTCAACGACTTCACTCAGATCTAAGGTGTCCAAATCTCTCTCAAAACCTCTAATTAGATCTGTTCCTGCATCCAAGGAGTCGTTGACCCATTTAAAGACATCTGCCTCGTTATCATTACCGATCAAGATGTCATGACTTACGTCTACTTCAGCTTCAATAATATTTGCAGAGCCATTACTTGAAGCATTTACTCCTCCGTTTTCATCAATAACGAATTGCAGTGTATTCTCACTTTGATCGCCATCGTTATCCGTCAATACATAATCGAAGTCTAACGTTTCAACTGTATCACCCACCGCACCATAAAATGCATACGCACCATCGTTTAGGTCGATTTCCAGAGTATGTTTGCTGTCGATATAGATAGTAAGCTGCATCGTTGTGTCGTCAAATGCATGCGAAATACCATCGTTATTGTCAGTTACTATTAGGTCTGTACCATCAAACGAATAAGTGACACCGTCATGTTCTATTTCGCTAATATAACCACCATCTGCACCAATACCTGTATCTGGAGAAGTGGTATACATCAAGTTCCCCCCAACAGGTTGAATCACTGACTGCAACATAACCGGAGGTAATTGAGTTACGTCAGGAACCACAACACCATCAAGGTCTTGATTCAAAAAGCCATCATATGCTACGCGATCTAATTGCTCCGGCATAAGATTAACGCCCATACCATACGCTAGGGCTGTTATCTGATTATCAGGATCGGTTAGGTGATCAATCCAACTCTGCTCGCGAGCGTCGTTTATAAATGATGACGCAGGGTTTGGCTGACCATCTGACAAGAAGTAACTAACATTCGACGCACTGGTTAACTTACCTACATCATCCCATGACTGTTTTGCTTCATTTAGCGCGTTGTTATAGTTAGTCGCGCCACCCGCAGTTAGCGTCTCAATATACGCTTTGGCCTCCTCGACCGTCAGCCACGTCGCAGCACCTATAGCGTAAGTGGATGCTGTACTGCTATAAGTAATAATTTGAACTCGCGTTTGACCGATAGACTCATATTGATTCAATAACTGAGTTGCCGAATCTTTCATTATCTGCAAGCGATTATCCGTTCGCATAGAACCCGAGACATCCATTATGAGCTGAACGTTGGCACTTTCTTTAGTTTCTGCAACTACATCGTGAATAATAGATGCAGAATCTGGTGAGTCATCTTCCACAATAACGTTGACCGTTGTGGAGTTAGTAAGACCACGAGCATTCGAAACAAGCACAGGCACCTCAATATTTAAGGTGTCTTCTCCAGATGGGTTGGAGTGATCAATCGGACCAAGAAGCTCCGTAGATACCACTCCAGTATCATTGACTGATATTTTGATAACCTCTTCACCGTTCGCTGAACCGATAAGCATTTGGTCGTTATTTGATAACGTCCACGTTACAGAGATACCGTTACTAGTAAGAGCTGTAGATGGTTCACTGAGCGTAACAGAATCAACGGTTTGACCCAGCGTCAATTGTTCTACATCAGTACTCGAGTCAGTTGTGTCATCAAAGCCGTTTAGAGCAGAGTCATCAGCAATGGCGTTGCTTAAGCCTTCCTCAGAAACGTTTAGTGTTACACCTTCTACAATTGGTGGGGCGTAAGGGTTGACAGAAAAGTACCCCGTTTTACTGTCACCATCATTATCAGTAATCGTGTAGTTAAAATCGATATCCCCATCGCCATAAGGTGAGGTCAAAGGCAAGTATTGGAAGAACTCCCACTTTCCAGTGCTAGGTGTAAGTTGAACTTCGAATGCAAGCTCTCCATCAGCCTCTGCAATCAGTCTATTAGAGTTTTGTGGATCGACGTATATCAACACGTCTTTACCATCTAGAGTCTCTAAACCAACCTCACCTCCATTTAAGACTATAGAACCAGGGCCATCAGCTCCATATACAGCACCGAGGTTCCCATCCGCACTAGCAATTGGCACGCCAGAGTACGCACCTGTAAAGGTTATTGATTTAACGGTAAAGTCACTGTTGTCTTCAGTATCCGGGCCATTGCCATTACTGGTCGCCTCGAGGATGATTTTATCAAAGCCTCCCTGTTGAACATTGAAATTTGCCGCGTAATCACCACTGCTTGCGTCAGAGCTGAACGATTGCTGAGCAATTAATACACCATCTCTATAAAAAGATGCGATTCCTTTCTCAAGTTCACCACCAAACATTTTCTCAAATTCTATTTCTGCTCCGTAAGCAACTTTATTGCCTAAGTCTATGATTAACTGCTCTGATACACCCTCATTACCCGCGAATCGATAATCGACTTCGTTTTCTAATTGGAAGCCGTTGTTACCAGAACTTTTAACGCCAATCCCTTCTGATGATTGATTGATTTCAGCTGTTCCCAGCATCACAGATTCGTCAGATACAAAACCGTTTGCAGTCACAACAACGTCCCCAAATGTTCGACTGGTTGCATCTGCCTCACTTCCTGCAAAATCTATGCGCCCTGTCAGAACGTTAGGTGCACCAGTAAGCGACACATCGACGGGTTGAACAACCACAGGCACGTATGGGCAATCATCTTCAACGGCCACATTTAAGCTTTGAGATGTTGTTGTTTGTCCATCACTTACAGAAATCTGTAAATCAAAGTTGATGATGTCTTCCACATCATTAACAGGATGATCAAGTGGCTCAAACAGAGTAATAGTATAGTCCCAAGAGCCTTGACCTGAAGCTGAAGGCTCGCTCAGCACAACAGTAGCAACAACGCTCAGGTGAACAGTTTTCGCAGTCAGCGTTTGAGTACTGTTGTCCCACGTCCACGATATAGGCTCCCCTCCTGATGTTAGGTTGTTAGGGCCTGCCAATACCACTGAAACATTCGCCGTGTCTGGATCGGCAACTGTGAATGTTCCTGAGAAACTTGCGGAGTTAGTGGTGTCTGAAGGTGATCCTGTATTATCAGGGATACCATTAGCTAAACCTTCTTCCGAAACAACTGCATTCACAACATTTGAAATAGAAGGAGGAGCATCATTATCAATAATCGTCGCCGTACCCGTATCACTGCCTTGTACCGCACCAATGCCAGTCACCGTGACACTGAAATCTTCAGGGCCTTCATAAACAGCGTCATCAATAGAAGCAATACGCACATCAAACTCAGTTTGCCCTGCTGGCACCGTTACTACGCCATCGTTTGGCACTGTCACCCAACCGCTTCCCGTGTTGTATTCTAAGGTGCCTAAGTCACCGGTTTCGGTATCACCCAAGTTCAGGCCTAGCTCGACTTGTACTGTAGACTCGGAGGCATTCGATAGCGTCACTTTGAAGTTCGCTGTCTCACCCTCATTAATGGTGCCAGCATCGGTAATAGTCACGCTTGGACGATCATCATCCGGATCGGGGCCTGGCCCCGTGCCATCGTCCACTATCGTTGCTGTCCCCGTATCACTGCCTTGCACCGCCCCAATGCCAGTTACCGTGACACTGAAATCTTCTGGGCCTTCGTACACCGCGTCATCAATAGAAGCGATACGCACATCAAACTCGGTTTGCCCTGCTGGCACCGTCACCACGCCATCGTTTGGCACTGCAACCCAACCACTTCCCGTGTTGTATTCTAAGGTGCCTAAGTCACCGGCTTCGGTATCACCCAAGTTCAGGCCTAGCTCGACTTGTACTGTAGACTCGGAGGCATTCGATAGCGTCACTTTGAAGTTCGCTGTCTCACCCTCATTAATGGTGCCAGCATCGGTAATAGTCACGCTTGGACGATCATCATCCGGATCAGGGCCTGGACCCGTGCCGTCATCCACAATCGTTGCCGTACCGGTATCGCTGCCTTGTACTGCGCCAATGCCGGTTACCGTGACACTGAAATCTTCTGGGCCTTCATAAACAGCGTCATCAATGGCAGCGATACGCACATCAAACTCAGTTTGCCCTGCCGGCACCGTCACCACGCCATCGTTTGGCACTGTCACCCAACCGCTTCCGGTGTTGTATTCTAAGGTGCCTAAGTCACCGGCTTCGGTATCACCTAGGTTCAGGCCTAGTTCGACTTGTACTGTAGACTCAGAGGCGTTCGATAGCGTCACTTTGAAGTTGGCTGTCTCACCCTCATTGATGGTGCCAGCATCGGTAATAGTCACATTCGGGCGGTCATCATCCGGATCAGGGCCTGGACCACTGCCGTCATCCACTATCGTCGCCGTACCGGTATCGCTACCTTGCACTGCGCCAATGCCAGTCACCGTCACACTGAAATCTTCAGGGCCTTCATAAACAGCGTCATCAATAGAAGCGATGCGCACATCAAACTCAGTTTGCCCTGCTGGCACGGTCACCACGCCATCGTTTGGCACTGTCACCCAACCACTTCCCGTGTTGTATTCTAGGGTGCCCAAGTCTCCAACCTCGGTATCGCCAAGATTAAGACCCAACTCTACTTGCGTTTCCGCTTCAGACGCGTTCGATAAAGTGACTTTGAAGTTCGCTGTCTCACCCTCATTAATGGTGCCAGCATCCGTAATAGTCACACTTGGACGGTCATCATCCGGATCTGGTCCTGGACCACTGCCGTCGTCCACTATCGTTGCCGTACCTGTATCGCTGCCTTGCACCGCGCCAATGCCAGTTACTGTCACACTGAAATCTTCAGGGCCTTCATAAACGGAGTCATCAATAGAAGCGATACGCACATCAAATTCAGTTTGCCCGGCAGGTACCGTCACCACACCATCATTTGGCACTACAACCCAACCACTTCCCGTGTTGTATTCTAGGGTGCCCAAGTCTCCAACCTCGGTATCGCCAAGATTAAGACCCAACTCTACTTGCGTTTCCGCTTCAGACGCGTTCGATAAAGTGACTTTGAAGTTCGCTGTCTCACCCTCATTAATGGTGCCAGCATCCGTAATAGTCACACTTGGACGGTCATCATCCGGATCTGGTCCTGGACCACTGCCGTCATCCACAATCGTAGCTGTACCCGTATCGCTGCCTTGTACCGCCCCAATGCCAGTCACCGTCACACTGAAATCTTCAGGACCTTCATAAACGGCGTCATCAATAGAAGCAATGCGCACATCAAATTCGGTCTGTCCGGCTGGCACCGTTACCACACCATCGTTTGGTACTGTGAACCAACCACTTCCCGTGCTGTATTCCAAGATGCCTAAATCTCCGGCTTCGGTATCGCCTAAGTTGAGACTTAGTTCGACCTCAACATCTGTAGCTGATGGATTCGATAAAGACACTTTAAAGCTGGCTAACTCACCTTCATTAATCGTCCCTGCATCGCTCACCGTTACCGTTGGACGATCATCATCAGGACTTAAACCAGGCCCACTACCATCATCAACAATGGTTGCAATCCCAGTTGCAGGTGTACTTTGTTCTTCTGTGTTGCCAGAAAGCGTAAATGTTTCTGGGCCTTCGAATATAGAGTCATCTATAGAGTCGAGAGAAACCGTAAACCCACTTTCACCTAATGGGACCGAGACTGTAAAAGTACCATTATCATCAACTGAGATGTCTTCTGTTGTGCCATCGGAAAATGTTATGAGAACACGCTCATTAACGTAGTCACTTCTGCTCTCGTCAGTTGAACCGCCACTTGCGGTGCCATCAAGTAGCGACAAAGTGACATCAGTATTGTCCTCTGTTGCTTGGTTTAAAGTAATATCGAATACAACCTGATCACCTTCGTTGATAGTCGGACTAGATATTTCTTGAACAATTATCGTTGTAGGAACGGGAATTGCTGTTGGTTCTGGTGGTTGTATTTGGAAAATATCGAGTAGCGTCTCTACCTGAGTACTTGAAAATCCTGTTCCGTCAGTTCCCACTGTCTCAAAATTGGTACTGGCGAGTAATTCAGCACCTGTGCGAGCTATAGCTCCCGTATTCTGTGGGCTAGACCCGTTTCCTTCACCTGCAGCAGGCTCAAACTCTTCACCCAGCTCAGTCGGGTCTTCCCCACTAGCAATTGCTTCAATTAACGCTGTGATATCATCAGTTACGTTTATCGAACTTCCTTGTGGTGTCACCTGCTCGATCACAAGCTCAGAAGTATCTGATACCTCATCAATTATTAACTCTCCTGGTTGAGGTAGTTGTCCCTCTTCTAGGGTCCTGATTTCCCCATCCAGCCCGATAACCACGATGTTGCCCATCAATGAGCTCAAAGTTACTCGATCCATATCTACCTCGCCCCACTTCAAACCAAGTCAAAAGTTTGTCACCTCTACATTTACGTCTATAGTTTAGTCAAAATCATCATATTTTCGTTGTATGTGTAGCTTGTAGGACGTTTGATAACTCTAGGGGCAGAGTTACAAAAAAGCGCAGAGTGACACAGGCCGTGAAACGCTATGATATTAAGAATTCAAGCTTTTCTCCGAGCTAAACTTGCTATGTTGCTAAGCAACATTCGACATATGTGCTAAGGTTTTAAAAGGCGAAATCTTGGGTTTTTGAAACAAAAGCTTTGTTTTAACAGTAGGTTGATAAATCCCTTACTCAAGCACTGTTATTTATGATGTTTCGTCTCAGTTATGAGATGAAATAGCAAAAAGCAACACGAATTTTTAGGAGAAATACCGTGAAATGGAACCGACTAAATATTGCTTGCTGCTGTAGTTTAATGGTGTCTATACCCGTTTTCGGTCAAACTTTAGAGCAAGCAGTGGCATTGACGTTAAAAAACAATCCTGACATTAAGAGTGCATTTAATGAATTTACGAGCAGAAAATACGTAAATGAAGCCTCTTCGGGTGCTTACTTGCCCTCTATTGATCTAGATGCGGGAATTGGGTATGAAGGATTAGACCCTTCTGACGAGGTGGGACGTGGGGATACAGATTACACTCGAAAGGAAGCTTCGGTAACACTAACTCAGCTCATATGGGATGGCAGTGCAACCTTAAATGATATAGATCGTACCGCAGCTGACGCTGAATCAGTAAGATTTCAACTTTTAGCCGATGCATCAGATAAAGCACTTGAAGTCACCAAAGTGTATCTAGATGCAGTAAAAGCTTACGAAATACTCAAGCTGTCTGAAAACAACCTGGCTGTTCACAAAGATATTTACGAAGACATTAAAAAACGAGTCAACTCAGGTATCGGCTCTACCGCTGACTTAACACAGGTAGAAGCACGTTTGGCAAAAGCACACGGTAATTTGGCAGCTGCTCAAAATAATTTGTACGACTCTCACACTATGTTCACTCGTTTAGTGGGTCAAACCCCGCAAGGGTTGATCTTTCCAAGAGCGGATCAGAATTTCATTCCATACACCATTGATGAAGCGGTAGGTTTGGCATTTGAGCTGCACCCTGTCATTCAAGTCGCGCTCGCAGACGTGGACTCTGCTAAGTTTCAATACAAACAGTCTAAAGGTGTTAATTACCCAACCATTTCCATTGAAGCTTCGCAAACATGGCGTGACGACGCTGATGGTTTAAAAGGTCGAAGTGATGAGACACTTGCCATGCTGCGTCTACGCTACAACCTATTTAATGGCGGCAGTGACGCTGCAAACTCAGAAAACTTCGCCTATCAGTTAAACAAAGCGAAAGACTTACGTGAAGGTGCTTATCGCAATGTTGAAGAAGGGTTAAGGCTTTCATGGAGCGCGCTTGATTTAACATTACAACAAAAAGAGTTTCTGTCAGATCATGTTGACTCTGCGTCTGAGACCGTAATTGCTTACGAGAAGCAATATCGCATCGGTAAACGAACACTGCTTGATCTATTGAACACTGAAAACGAGCTCTTTGAGGCGCGTAAAGACTACTTAGATTCTAAATACGCAGAGCAGTACGCCAAATATCGAGTGATGAACGCAACAGGTCAACTGTTGAGTGCATTAAGGGTCGAAATGCCTAAAGAATGGCTAGAAGAAGTGGAGTATTAATTATGAAACACATAACTCTTATTGCACTCTCATTGATGATTTCGGCATGCAGTTCATCCGATAAAGGCGATGAATATGATTATATTGATACGCCAATTGCCGATCAGTGGGCTGATCATATAGATGATGACTCAGACGGCGTTATTAACGAGCGCGATTTGTGTCCGGGTACTCCTTTAGGAGCCGAGATAGATAACGATGGCTGCGGTTCGTATGTCGACTCCTCACAAGAAATGCAAATTCGAGTCCTATTTGCGAACGATTCCGATGTGATCAATCCTATCTTTACGGAGCAAATTCGAGAACTATCCGACTTCTTGAAGGAGTATCCAAATACATCGATAGAGATTCAGGGCTATGCCAGTCGTACTGGTACTGCAGAACACAATCTTGACTTATCTAAACGCCGCGCTGAGAACGTTAGAAAAGAACTCATGATGAATGGCATTAGTGGAGATAGAGTCACCATTGTCGGCTATGGAGACACGGTACTTGCAACACAAGGCACCGACCAAGTGAGTCATGCGTTGAACCGTCGAGTCACCGCAACGGTGATTGGCCACAAAGGTGAAGTGAAGAAAGAGTGGACCGTTTTCACGACACTTCCTAAGAGCTAACATCGCAATGAACGGAGCTTAAAAATAAAAGGTCTAGCAAATTGCTAGACCTTTTTTGATTTTAAATTTGACTACAGTTTAGCGCTACTACATGTCTTTGTACTGAGCTTCTAAACTCGCAATTAAGCTTTGAGTCACATCATCGACACTCGCACCATCAAAATGGATGTCTAATGTCGAGCCACCTTTCGTAATACTCAAGTTCGCTTCCGAGCCGCCATCTGGTGCCACTTCTACGTGATACTCTCCGACATCACTAGTATGATCACCGGACTGAAGATCATTAAGAAGCTCTCCAATTTCATCTTTAGATAAGTCATCAAACAGATCGGAGAAGTCTAAAGTATCCTCATCTTTGTTGAAATCAGTAACGGTATCAACCTCGTTGGTCACTTCACTCCACTTAAAGATGTCAGAGCCCTCATCTCCCGTTAAGATATCATTACCCAAACCACCAATCAGAATATCATCACCTTCACCACCAACGAGTATGTCGTCACCACCCTGACCAAACAGTAAATCGTTGCCAGCACCACCAGATAAGTTATCCGACTTATCACCTTGGTGAGATTGGTTGAATTCTTCTAAGTTATTTTTAACGTATTCATGGATGTCTTCACCATCAATGGTAGAAACATCTTGACCCGTTTGCTGTGCCACATGTGATTGAATCGCACTCAAACCTTGCTCATTACCGCCAAATTCAATTAAATCACCCAGCAAGATATCGTCACCTTCTCCACCCTGAATAGTGTCTGAGCCTTGTTTTAGGGGCACATCTTGACCCAATATCGTTTCAGCAAGTTTAGTAACATCGATATCTGACTCTACCACACCATCAGTGTCATAATGCTTAAGTGTCTGTTCATCAACACCACTACCAAGACCTATCGACTCTACTGAAGACAATGCTGCTAACACTTGATACATATGTTGAGCTTGTGTTGAGCTGCCACCTTCATCGTAGTAACGGATAGAGCCATTATATCTGTCGATATCACCAAGGGTTCTGCCTGTTAGCGGTGAATATACCTGACCGTAACTATCTATAACGACATCACCTTTGTAGATAACCGTCTGTCCGTATGAATAATTATTGCTACTAACTATATCTTGCAGGGTAACAAGCTTGCCAGAATCATCGACATCCAAAATCACTTTCGAGAATTCATTCTGCGCTAAATGGTAGAGATGCGTTGCTCTATTTGGTTGACCATCAGTAACAAAGTACGTGATATTTTGGCCATTAGGGTTAGGTTGACTGCTAAACCATTCAACAGCTGACTGTAAACCCGCCTCATAGTTTGTGCCGCCGTCACCCTCATCACCTATAGCACTATTCAGTTCTTTTACAAACTCATCTCTTGCTGTTGGAGAACTCAAGTCAACGGAAATAACTGCTGACGCACTTGAAGCAAACTCACTGAGGTGAATATTCACTGTTCCAGGCTTCTCACCCTGATTTGCAGCGCTTAACAGTTCATCAAACACATCTAGTACTTCTTGCTTCGCAGTTCCTACCCAGTTACCCATGCTCCCTGAAGTATCCAAAACAAAGGCGATGTTGTAGTCCTGACCGGCAATGATCTCCAACCCTTGGACATCGCCAACAATAATATCGTGATCGTCACTGCCCGTTATCTGATCGTTCCCATGTGAACCCGACTCTAGAACATAGTCACGAGCTGTAAGCTCAACAGACTCTGTTGTTGAAGCGGCATCATTATTTGCTTCTTCAACCGACGTCGCGGTAACGCTTAGTGGGAACTCTAGACTACCTTCATAATCAAACGGTACTCTGATATCTAAAGAGACCTTACCGTTAGCATCCAGGGTGACAAGATAATTACCGTTTGCGTCCTGATTAACGGCATGTCCATCGATATACAGCTCTACACCATCCGGCAAACCTTCCACAAAAACAGTTTGCGCCAAGCTTTCACTTCCATCGACATCAACCAAATCAACGTTAATATCAACGGGAATCCAACGCTCTTGAAGCACTTCATAGGTGCCGTCGGGCTTCAATTCAACGACTTTGTCTGCAAAAACAATTCGTTCAATTTCATATAAGTGATCACCACGATCATCACTACCTGTGTGGTCGTTTACCGAATCGATAGAACGATTATCTAGCAAAATCCAATATGGGACTTGACCTCCATGATCGTCTTTGAAGGTCATTTTGTAGTCACTGAAGTTTCCAGTTAAGTAAACCGTATCTTGGCCATCATAATCTGTAATAGTGGACGCATCATCACCATAGAAAGAGTCGTTATTACCACCGCCAATAAATACGTCATCACCGCCGCCACCATAGAAGGTGTCATTGTAATCAGTCCCAACGAATAAGCTATCGGTATCACTTCTGTCGTTGTTGTCTCCTAGCATCACTCCGGCGTATGAGTGATTTTTTGGCTCGACATCATCCAAACCAAGATCAGCAGCGACGAGTTCATTCTCTGTAGGCGTTTTATCTATCGCAGAAGTAGCTAAGTTGTGATTAGGATCAACAGCATCTCTTTTTACTAACTCTCCAACATTAATCGTGATCGCAGGGGCATCTGCAACTGCAACAACGTTAATATCAAGCATATTTGTTGCGCCAGTATTTGTGGTGTAATTAATTAATGGAACATCACCTGACCAGTGCTCGGTAGGTTCAAATACATAACTACCATCTTGGTTTACTAATAAAGTGCCACTGGTCAAAGATACGTTTTCACCTACCGCATAGTCAGTGCCATTAATAGTAATGTGATCAACCATCAGGGTGTTGTCGTCATCAAAGTCGTTACGCAATACGTTACCCTGTAGCGAACTATCTTCGTTGGTCTTCCCAATATCACTTTCCGTTTCCGTCGGTAAGTTCTCATGTACTACAACATTGATCGCTAAGTTAGACTCTGCTGAATCACCATTCGCGCGTTCTGTACTCGTTGCCGTCAAATTGATTGTGAAGTCATCATGGGAGCCAGCTGGTGGAGTCACAGTAAGTGTATCTAATGCCCAACTTGTCACGTCCAGTTCTTCATCAATGGTTGCTACAGTAATAGAACTGTTTCCATCTGAAAGGATCGCACCTACAGGTAAGCCAGTTAGCGTGACTTTAAGTGATTCAGAGCCATCTTTATCATTTAAGCTTGTTTTAATTTCAGAGAGCGGTATCGCTGTATCTTGTAACCCTTCGTTCAGCTGATATGTTTCGTAAAACGCAACACCATTAACTTCTTGTAGTTCAGACGTTCTGATATCAGTTGCTTCTAGTGCACTTTCATCACTAACTACGTAAAGACTGCTGTTGCTCAGATTGACAGGTGTTTGTCCATTAATGGATACATCCACATTAAAGTTACCCGGACCACTTTGGTTATGGTGATAAATTTCAATTGGATAAAAGCCAGATACCGAAGGTGTAAAGCTAGCACCCTTAATATCACCACTGTCGCTACCCCAACGAGCTTGATCAAGTAACGTACCACCCAACTTGATTGCAAGGCTATCATCGGCTTGACCGACAAAGTCGTAACTCGAGCCAGCTTCGAGATAAACAAGAGATGTGACTAGAACGGCTTCATTTGCCAAGGTTGCATGAGTCCCTAAATCTTCCACATTTGACCAACTCAATTGAGTACCATCTGCTGCATCAAGAGCGTTGATCGCTGAGATTAGAGTCTCTCCATTGACCCCCATACCATCACTAGAACCAACTTGAACATTACTCCATGTCGTAACGTTAAACTCTTGTTGGGGTAATGAGTTCTCGTGCGTCACTGCGATTAAGTTCGGTTTATCAGCGATAGGGTTTACGTCTATTGTTAGTGTTGACTCTTGACCGGTACTCTGTCCATCTGTTGGTTTAAAGCCAATTTGAGCGTAACTAGACTCCTGGTCTCCGACTTGATTTCCGCCGAAACTGTCACTGCCAGACTCATTTAATTCAGGTACAAAACGAACACTGTTTTCATCAAAGAGCGATTTATCAAGCACTTGATGGATTTGGACAGACTGCCAATCGCCTTGCGAATCTTTATACTCTAATGACCCATCGCTAGGAAGCGTTGTGATTTGGACGGAGAGCTCTGATACGTTAGAGTCCACATCGCTAATACCGAATGATGACCAATCAAGCATCACTTGGGTATCTTCACTCATCTCAACCGCGGAAGGCGAAGATTCAGGAGCATCATTCACATTTACCAGAGAAACATTGACCTCGGCAGTATCAATCCCGCCAGTTCCATCGATAACCTCAACCTGAAGCGTATAATCGCCCAAGTCAACATCATCGATTGTCTTGTTCAATGAAATCTCTCCGCTTGTCGGGTCGATATCAAAAATACCATTAGTGGTCGAGCCATCTGCAAAGCGGTATACAAGCACGTCATTATCGTGATCTTCAGCAACGACCGTACCAATAATGGACCCACTCACCGTGTTTTCGTTAACTGACCCGAAGTCGTAAACATCATCATTTGGTTTGTCACCAGCACTATCGCCGCCAGAAATAAACTCTGGAGCGTGCTGAGCATCTATAATAGAGACTGTTGCTTCATTCGAGTCACTTGCAAGCGTCGAATCTGCACCAACCGTACCAATTAGAGTCACAGTTAGGTTTTCAAGATCTTCGTAAATACCATCATCGAGAGTTTTTATATCAATCGGCGCCGACGTTTTACCCGCTGGAATCGTGACTGTGTACGTACTTGGAGCAATATAATCTTTGTCATCAACATTCCCGCCGATTGTGAATGTTACCAGCACATCTTCATCTGCTTTTTGATCAATGTTGACGATAAATTTTGCATCACTACCTTCATCAACTGAGGATTGATCTGAGCTAATAGTCACTTTCGGTGCACTTTGGGCATCAACGATCACAACACTTGCGCTGTTATTTGAAGCAATGCTCGCATCAGCGCCATCCACCTCTTTAATGGTTACTGTGAAAGATTCTGCGCCCTCATAAATACCATCGGTGAGCGTCAGTAAGTCAAGAGCAGCTGAAGATTGACCCGCAGGAACTTCAACACTCAGAACGCCAACAAAATCTTTTCCATCTTGGGCCACGCCACTATATTCGACATGAACCGTAACGCCCTCATCTGCAACTTTATCAAGTGTCAGCGTAAAGCCTGCCGTTTCACCTTCATTTACGCTATTTTGATCGGCACTAATACTAACTAAAGGTGCAGGATCAGAATCCACAATATTTGCGTTACCAGTTACAATACCATTACTGGTGACACTACCGATTTCCGTAACCGTCAGACCAAAGCTCTCATCACCTTCATGGACATTATCTAGTTTGGTCGGGACTGCGACTTTAATTTCAGCGACACCTGGAGGTATAGTAACGTCTCCATTAGGCGCTATATCTAATGTTTGAGTTTGACCATGAGTATCCACATAGGTCACTACCATAGTGCCTAGATCAACATCTTCCGCAGTATAACTATCATTTGTTGTTGACTTCAGATTGACGACAACGGCCTCTTGAACAGGGTTAGAGAGTAAAACGGTAAATATTGCGTCAGTTCCTTCAATGACATCGCCAGCATCTACTACGCTAAGTTTTGTACTGTCATTATCAAGAACTGTTGCCGTCCCCGTTTCACCGCCGATCTCAAGAACGATCGTTTCGCTGCTTTCCACAACCAAGTCATCAATAGTCGGAATCGATATTTCGAAGCTACTTATACCTGCAGGAACAATCAAGTAACCACCTAAGAAAACAACACCATTTGTATAGGTTGCATTTGATAGATTTACGTCATTCTTATCAACTGAAGAACCTTGAGCAAGCATATCAACTTGGTACTTAACGGCAGTGCTGGTGACTTCATCTAGAACAACCGAGAACGTGACATTGTCACCCTCAGTCACGCTATCACCGACCACAGACAGACTTAGCCCATTTTCAGCAACATTACCATCTAGCATTTCATTAACGATATTGACTGTAGATGGATCGCTAACGCCACTTTCAGAGTCGACGGCCACATATCCAAAGCTGTCTTCGGCAGGAACACCTTCTACATAACGTAACTCCCAGTTACCTTCATTTTTCGTAGAAAAATCTAACTGAGTAATGACCGAACCTTCAGGAAGAGCTAGATCTTTCCCATAACCAACGCTTGTTTCTTGGAATAGCATGAAGTTGCCTTCAGGCTTCAAAAACTCGAACGTTTGAGTCTGTTGGACATTATTTGAATCTAAGTATGTAACCGTAATAAGTGCTGCGTTGTCATCACCGTAATCAAACAATCCACCTAGTCCATCTAGACCAAGGTTTACGCTGCCCACAGGGTTATTAGACAAATCGATCGTAATCGTTTCACCTTTCTCAATACCCTGCCCATCATTGTCAGCGATACCATTGCCGATATGTGACACCTGACGGTTGTATTGCGCAAGCTCATCGCTATCAGAAGAAATAGTGATAGAGGCTCCATTTGCTAAATGCTCAGTACGGGAATGTGATGGACCACCATCCTCACTTAATCCCCAGTTATTGAAATCTGTTGTAGATTCCGAGCCATTAGGCGTATTTGGACGATCTTTGATACCTAATAAGAAGCCAACATTATCAGCTTCATAGTAAAGACTGTCTTTGTCATAAAGCGTATCGCTTACTTCTTTAATTTCGTGCAACTCACCGTCACTATCTTTAAAGAACAACGTACCTGATGTTGGCAGTTCAGTAATCCGGACATGTAGATCGTTGCCTTTTAAATCGTCTTCAACATCCGCGATATGATCTTGAGAATCACCGCTACCCAGAGGTTTCGTATCGGTATCAAACACAACGTGCGTAAGCTGATCATCGGCCACATGCGTAAAGTCTTCACTGTCAGGTTTGTCGTTTACTGGCGTGACATCAACTTTAACAATGGTGGATTCACTGACACCACCAGAGGTGACGATATAGGTGAAAGTATCTTCACCATGATAGTTGTCGTTTGGCGTGTAGGTTACGCTGCCATCAGGGTTGACGGAGACTGTACC